>CAVRCR010000022.1:0-41151 GCA_963719615.1 uncultured Acidobacteriaceae bacterium
ACGAGATGGTCGGGCGCGTCGACTTGCTTGACGTTGAGCCTGCCGTCGATCACTGGAAGGCGCGCGGACTCGACTTTTCGGCGATTCTCTACAATCCGCCGGTTCCATCACGCGTGGCGAAGCGTTGTATTCACTCCCAGGATCACGGTCTGGAGCAGGCACTGGATCACAAGATTCTTGGAGCTGCACGAAGTGCGCTTGAGACCCTCACTCCCGTTGAGGTCAAGCTGCCGGTGCGCAACGTGCATCGTACGGTCGGCAGCATGCTCAGCGGTGAGATCGCGCGCCGTTACGGCTCTGAGGGCCTTCCCGACGATACGATTCGAGTTCATCTTTCGGGTTCGGCGGGGCAGAGTTTGGGCGCGTTTCTGGCCAAGGGGGTCACTCTCACGCTGGAAGGCGAGGCCAACGACTACGTCGGAAAGGGGCTTTCGGGCGGACGGTTGGTGGTATATCCGCCGCGCGGTTCCGGATTCGCTGCGGAAGAAAACATCATCATTGGAAATGTCGCACTTTACGGCGCCACAAGCGGCGAAGCGTTCTTCAATGGAGTTGCCGGAGAACGCTTCGCTGTGCGCAATTCCGGGGCGACTGCCGTTGTCGAAGGAGTCGGCGACCACGGGTGCGAGTACATGACGAATGGACTGGTCGCAGTGCTTGGCTCCTGCGGTAGGAATTTTGCCGCCGGCATGAGTGGTGGAGTGGCTTACGTCTTCGACGAGCACGGAGAGTTCACCGATAAGCGCTGCAATCTTCAGTCGGTCGATCTTGAGCCGTTGCTCGATGAGCGGGACGTGCAAGTCGTCCGCGACCTCGTCGCACGACACACGGAGCTGACTGGCAGCCGCCGCGCCAAGTGGATCCTCGAAAACTGGCACGAGACCATGCCACGGTTTATCAAGGTATTTCCGCATGAGTTCAAACGCGTGATGGGAGTCGTGCGTAGCCAACAGGCGTACACTCCGGGCCTGCCGGTCGCGGTTCTCGAGCCGGTGGAGCAGGTGCAGCATGGGTAAGACCACGGGCTTCATGGATTACTCGCGGGAACTGGCTCCGCGTCGTCCGGTGGTCGAGCGGGTTAATGATTGGTTCGAGATCTACCAGGACTTCCCGGAGGAAAGCCTGCGCAAGCAGGGCGCTCGCTGCATGGATTGCGGCGTACCCTTCTGCCAGACCGGATGTCCCGTCAACAATCTGATCCCCGATTGGAACGATCTGGTGTATCGCGGACGATGGAAGGACGCCGTCCGGCAACTGCACGCGACCAATAATTTCCCGGAATTCACCGGGCGTATTTGCCCTGCCCCATGTGAGGCCTCCTGCGTGCTGGGCATCACTCAGCCGGCGGTCACGATCAAGCAGAACGAAAAGAACATTGTGGAGCGCGGATTTCTGGAGGGGTGGATTCGTCCGGAGCCCGCGAAGGTTCGCACCGGAAAGAAAGTAGCTGTTGTAGGTTCGGGCCCGGCCGGACTGGCCGCGGCGCAGCAATTGTGCCGTGCGGGACATTCGGTCACGGTCTACGAAAAAGCCGACCGCATCGGCGGATTGCTGCGCTACGGCATCCCGCAATTCAAACTCGAAAAGCAGATCATCGATCGCCGCATTGATCAGATGGCGGCGGAAGGCGTGAAGTTTGTGACCAATGCCGAGGTCGGAAAAAACGTCGCGGTGGAAGCTCTGCGGCGCGAGTTTGACGCCATTGTTCTGGCAGGCGGCTCGGAACACCCCCGCGATCTGAAGGTTCCAGGTCGCGAACTGAAGGGCATCCATTTTGCGATGGAATTCCTTCCGCAGCAGAACAAGCGCTGCCTCGGTGACACGATCGATCCCGCGGTGGAGATTCTCGCGACCGGCAAGCGTGTCGTCATCATCGGAGGCGGCGACACCGGTGCCGATTGTTTGGGTACGTGCCACCGGCAAAAGCCGATTTCCGTTCACCAGTTCGAGATCATGCCGAAGCCGCCCGAGGAGCGCTCCGAACAGACACCGTGGCCGCTCTGGCCGTTGCAACTGCGCATCGAGGCCGCCCACGAAGAAGGCGGCGTGCGCGACTGGAGCCTGGCAACCACAAAATTCACTGGCGACGAAAACGGAAACGTCAAGCAGCTTCACGCTGTACGCGTGGGCCCTCCCCCGAAGTTTGAATCCATTGGCGGAAGCGAGTTCACAATAGACGCCGATTTGGTCCTGATCGCGATGGGCTTTCTCGGCCCGGTGCGTAACGGGATGATCGAGCAGCTTGGAGTTCAACTCGACAGCCGGGGCAACGTCGCGACGGATCAGAATTACATGTCGTCGGTGCCGGGTGTGTTTGCCGCCGGAGACATGCGCCGCGGCCAATCGCTGGTAGTGTGGGCCATCTCCGAAGGTCGCAAGGCGGCTGAGGGTGTCAATGCCTACCTCGCAACCCGAGTGGCATCGGATCGTCCCGCTCCGAAATCGGAAATCCCACGTTTGCACGAAATCGCCTCCTGACATCCTGCAGACAATCGCTCGTTTTGCGGCTGAATTCAGACGGCTCCGACGAATTGCGGACAGCTCCCCACTCGTGGCCGTACCTTACGAGTTTCGCCGCCGCTGCATCGCCGCGTCCCGAGCGAACGTGCTGGTGCCCATCCGCAGCGCTGCGTTGAAGAGCGACACTCCGACATCCAGGCAATATCGTAAGTCTAGTTGCATCAAGATTTTGCACTGGTCTTGCGATGGATCCAGAAGTCGGCGTGCTGGTCTAGTCCGTTGCAGCCTGCGTAATGGCCTTTATGGCCGCTTTATCCCTTGAGTTTCTGTTCGTGATTCGTAACGCAAACTCGATTGCTGAACATGTTGTGCGTCAGTCGGGCAGAATGCCTTCAACACTGAGGGGGGAGATGAGGTGAGTCCGGACGACTGCCCGAACTGCGGCGGTACTGGATACATTGCGAAGCCCGTAGACTTGAACGGTAAGTCAGAGGGTGTTGCCTTTATCCGGGTGAAGTGTCCTGCCTGCGGGGGCACCGGCCGGAAGCGCCCGAGTTCTCCCACCGCCACAGGCTGACCGCACGGCCCGTGGTGCTTGCGAAACGTGCGAAGCCGGGTCGTCACTTCCCGTCCTGCAATCGGCGACCCGGCTCCCCACGGCTAGCTGGGTGCGCCTACTTTGGTTCCACTCTCGGCCTCGTGTATTTCACGCAATCCCAGCAGCTTTCGTGGAGTTCCGCCGCCGAAGCGATGCAGCGGTTTCCACGCGGTTCCGGCCGTTCGCCTTGGCGCGGTACAGCGCCTTGTCGGCGGCTTTGAGGACCAGATCGGGACTTGACCGGCCCGCCGAAGAATGGGCGATGCCGACGCTCACCGTCACGGACAAGGGCGCCGGAGTCTTTTCTTGGGCAAGGCGCCGAATGGAATCTCCTTTTCGTGCACGGCCCGTGGTTCGAACATTGCGACGGTCCGGGCCGCGTGGAAGCTGGCGCCGGTCGCTTCCGCGCATCCGGAACTCTGCCGCCTCGATCGCCACCCGCAACTGCTCCAGATGATCCACGACGTCTCGGGTGGTTTTGCCCGGAAACAGGATGACGAACTCCTCTCCGCCGCAGCGGTAAGCCTCCCCTCCGCCAGTTACCTGCGCCAGTTTGGCTGCGACCAGGCGCAAGACCTGGTCTCCCGCGTCATGACCATAAGTGTCATTGAATCGCTTGAAGTGATCAATATCGACCGCTGCAATGGAATAGGGGTGTTGTAGACGCAGCAGGGCATCGTTAAAAGCCCGGCGGGACGGCAACGCTGTGAGTTCGTCGTGATAGGCGAGGAGGTACGAGGTCTCGATGATCGAGGTGGCGAGGATGCACGCCGCCGTAGCAGAATACGCGGCCGAAATCCGTGCCGTGCCGGTGAATTGAAGGCTGAGAAAAAACGAACCTAGCGACCAAAGCAGGGCGCTATCGGCGGGCTTGCGAGTGAGCAGCAACCGGACAAGCAGGAGAATCCCGGCAGCGGCAAAGGCGAGCAGGGCATAGTCTGGCCAAGAGACGGCCAAGGCGGCGTGATGCGCTCGGGCAGGCAGGGATGCGCCTTCTTCGGCGCGGCCAAGTACGGCCACGATCACGGCTTGCACAAAGAGGAACAAACCGAGAGGGGCAACTCCGGAAATGGTGAAGCCCCGCTCGTGCGTCAGGGCAATTAAGACGAAGTTCAGCGGCACCAAGACCGCAGCAGCGATAAACACCGTCGACCCCGGCGCAGCGTGCGCGCCGCCGGAGAGAGCGATGGCCTGCTGGCCGAGGAAGAGCACGATCAGCGCGAAAAAGATGCGGGTGGAATGAAAACGCCATGCGAGCAGCATCCCACCGATGACCGCGCAGTAGTAGAGGAAGCTCAGGGCAGGCAGGGCCAAGTTTAACCAGCCGGAGCGCACAAGGACGGCGACGCCCAGCAACAGAATTCCGCCGGGCACCGTTAGAGACTTCACTGTCGCCGCGCTCCACATCCGCAAGATATTTGCTCCGGCCGGAGAACTCCCCTGGAGATTATCTCCGCTGCAACAGGTCCTTAGGAATTGGCCCCCGAGGTTCGACGACGACGGCCGGTTTGTCGGCGCCGAAATTCCCTTCTGAAACTCAGCCCCATTCCCGGAACTACAGACCTTGGTCTAGGCGCAGTTTTGGCTGCAGTTGAGCGTTTTCTAACTAGACTGAGCTGTTGGATTTTGGATCAAGGACGGTTTTCATTATGATGAAATCCGTCGCCATGCACTTCAGAAATCTGGCCATGGGTGGCATCCTTACGGGGATGGGATCAGATGGCGCCGAGGGGATGAGGGCTATTTACCGTGAAGGCGGTCTCACCATCGGACAAGACCAAGCCAGCTGCGCCGTTTACGGCATGCCGCGCGCCTGCTTTGAATTGGGGGTTCTCAGCCGCGTGGTGCCACTCTCCCAAGTCCCCGCCCAGATCTTGCACGCTACGCATTACCGCAGGCGCGCTTGATTCGAGGGTATTCCCCGGCCGCTGCTTGCCGGGTGTAGAGCATCTGCTTGATTTTCTGTAGCAGCGCTCCCGTACTGAAGGGCTTCGCCAAACATTCGGCGTGCTCACTTCTGCAACATCCTAGCTGATCCGCATATCCGGTGACGAACAGGACCTTGAATTCTGAATCCTCACGACGGAATCTTCCGGCGAGGGTCAAACCTGTCTCTCCGGGAAGGATCACATCCGTTAAAAGTAAGTCCACCGCAGCGGCATATTCGCGGTATGCGACCAGAGCCCCCTCTGCATTTCTCGCGGTCAGGACTCTATAGCCAGCGGAGCGCAAGACTTCAGCGGTCACATTTCTCACGAAGGCTTCATCTTCCGCGATCAGAATTGTCTTAGCGCCGCCAGACGGTTCTTGATCGAGAACGCAGTTCCATCCGACGACTTCTTTCATGACATCCGGGCTCTGCGTGAAGTTGGTCATGTCCTCGGGAATCTCTGGCTGACCGCTTGGACTGTAGTTCACGGCTCACTCCTCGTTGGCACTGTGGCAACTAGCAGCTTGGCTGCCACATCGAGACGCAACCGTTGTCAAAACAGAAGTCAATGGCCGGGCAGCACTTAAGTGTAGAGAGCTTCGCCGGGCTTCCTTCGAAGACTCTCATTCAGTTCGTTTTCGGGAATCTTTTTCGGAACCAGCGGCCGATCCGGAACCCTGAGCCGAGCCGCTACTTAGGATGGGTCAAGATCGTCTCGTAGGGATCGAGCACAATCTTGTGCGTCCCGGCGGGTGCCGAAACATGGAACGACGATTCTTCGCCGTCGGCAAACACACGCCCCAGCAAAACCATCTGCTTCCCCGCGTTTACCGCATACACGGGGACCGACGTCACCAGCCCTTCCGGAGCTTCCTTCTGCACAATCGTTCCGCTGACGGACGTCCCGGTCGCTTTTGGCGTAAACTTCACGGACTTCAATTCGAGAACCGGCAGCGACGTACCGTTCACCCAGCCGTCCAGGAACCAGTCCAGCGAATCTTTGCCTTCGTACCGGAGCGAAAGAGGAAGGTCCTCAGCAAACACCTCCATCAGTTGACTTGTACTGATGGGCTGGCCTTCGTAGCGTTGACGGAGTCGGTGCAACGCGCGCACGAAGGGCTCATCCGGCCCGCTCTTGCTTCCTTGCGTTGAATCTCTCAACATAGTTCGTAACATATGAAACAGCCAGGTGGCCCGTCCATAACTGATCGCTTCATACCCTTCTGGAAACTGGGAAGATAGCAACCGTAGACCCAGCGTCACCGGTCCCGCATCCATTGGAGCAACGCCATCTTTGTTTTTTTGCACCAGATCTCGCCGGTACTTCTCCATGAGTTGGCGAAACCCCGCCGGATTCTTATCCTGCAGCATCATCAAGGCGCAGTAATTTGCCAGACCTTCGGAAAACCACTGGTCCCGGTAAGTATTCCAGCTGACAAGGTCTCCCCACCACTGGTGGGCTGCTTCGTGTGCGGGGACCGACTCCTGGAGCAAGATCCCAGCCGGGTCGTAATGCAATTGTTCGCGTTCCTGATGACTCAGAAACGCATAAGACGACAGAAACACTAGCCCCGGCCATCCTTGACTGGTATGGCCTGGCAACTGCGTCAAAGCCAGACGGCTGTAGGGGTACGGCCCAAATCTCTCGGAGTAGTATTGGATCGCTCGCGCCGCCGCCTCCCCAACGGCGCCTTCGTTTTGCGCCGGCGAAGGCCGGTGCGGGACGAGCACCTCAAGCGCTTGCGGGGAAATACCGGAATGCTTGGGCTCAGGTTGCTCAGCCAGGGCGTTGGGGAAACTGCGCTCGACGCTTTGCGTGGCATACGTCTCAACCGAAACGTCCCCGACTTGCGTCTTGAATACTTTGTACTTGCCCAGGTTGAAGCCTGCAAACGGAATCGGCCGCTCCGAAATCCATCGCGATGTCTGTAGTGAGGTGGCATTCCGAGGAGCGCCTTCCGGCAAAATCGATGATGGCTTTCCAGTTGCGACGAGGGTCCAACCCGGTGGGTAGTTGAACTGCAAATCGAAGTCGGCCATCACCATCCCGCGGTTGGGATACCAGTTCCCTCGCGCTCCCACGTAGAGCAATCCGGCGCCAGCCTCTGCCAAAACTTCCCCGCCATAGACGAATTCCAACTCGATTTTCTGTCCAGCCTGTGCTGGTTCCGGCAGAATAACGGCCACGCGGTCGTTGCCACTGCGAGCAAGGTCTGTTCCCTCCACTGCCGGATTGTGAATGAACTCCACCGGCTGACCCGCGAGCACAACGCTCTCCACCTGAAGAAACCGCGACAGTTCAAAGAAAATCACCCGCGAGCCGCCCGCCCTTACTTCAAGCTGCAAACGCGCGCGGGCGTGAATCTGCTTAGGCGGCTGTACCTCGCTGGCAATCGAAAAATGCCGAATGCCGATCCAGTCTTCCTGAGGTTTGTCAGTAACGTCCCTCGGTGCGCTTTTGGCGTTGGCTTCTGCATTTTCGGCTCCGCCGGGGGAGAACGATGTCCAGACGTTGTAGTAAGTCACGCCGTTTTCCGTCGGGCGAGTCTGCCCCACATGAACCTGCTCTCCGGCCAGAGAATCGAAATAAAGATCGAAGACGCCAAGCTTGGTCCCCTGCAACCGCGCGTGAAGGAACCGGTCCCGCGGGTTGGCTTGAGCCTTTACGAGTTCCGAGGGCAGTGCGGCGTCTTTGACGGGAAGCATCAGGCTAAAAGTCTCGAGCAGCCTCATGGCATCGCCCTGGGCCAGGTTCTGCGCGGTATTGCCCCAGCGCTCGACAAACTCCTGTTTTTGTTCCGTGGCCCGCAGGTCTGGTTGCATCTCGGCGGCAGCGTCGTCGTTGAAGCGAAAATAGGCGGTTGCGAAATGCTCTTCCAAGATTGCCATTCCCGTGAACAGGCTCATCGATCTCCGTTCAACGTCATTTGGAGGCACGAGTAATACCTCGCCATCGCCCTCGAAGAACGCCCCGGTGATCCGGCCCATCACGTCCTGGGTGAAGCCGATCATGCCGTCTTCCAGACTGATGTGAATCGCGGATCGATCCAGAGACGCACCTCGAACTTGATAAACACGTGCCGGATCCAACTTGACTTGCCCGAGTTGTAAATACAGCACTTCGGCCGGCTTGTCGGGCAGAACACCACCGAAGGCATTGACCGTATGCAGCGTGCAAATCGCAAGGCAGGTCACCACGGTAATCCGCAAGCCGCGCCGCTTAGGTAGTACCTTCGTCACGTGGAAGGGTCATCCTCTGTTGCTAGAATGCGCCTGAATGCGGCTACGTGTCACCATCCTCTTTATGGCCGGGGCTTTCGCCCTGAACGGAGCCGCAGCCGATACGATCCATCTAAAGAACGGACGCACCATCGTAGCCGACCACGTCAAAGAAAATGGCAATCATTACGAATACGAAATTGGGGACGATTCCTACAAGATCCCTAAGTCTTCGGTCGATCACGTGGATGCCGGAGGCATGCCGATACATAACACTTCGGCTGCAGGAAAGGTCGCCGATCTTCCCAGTTTCCAGCCCGCCGATAGTCTTGCCCACGAAAGCGACGTCTTCACCCAGATCATTAAGGAAGGCAAGGTCGACACGGACGTTCTTGCCAGTGTGGAAGGCAAGGGGAACGCCGAGCTAAGCGCGACGGCCGACTTCATCGCTGGAAAATTTGAATTCGAGCATGGCAACATCGCCAAGGCCCGGAGTTATTTCGAGAATGCCCTTCGTTTCCAGCCGGACAACTCTACGATTCTGATCTACTACGCGGCACTGCTTGTCCGTACCGGCAGTGCCGCGCAGGCACTGCCCTATGCGCAGCGCGCCGTTCGTTCGGCTCCTGAATCGCCCGACGCCCACACCATTCTCGGCTACACCCAGTTCGCCTGCGATCGCACAAAGGACGCCGTTGCCTCGTGGAAGCGCTCGCTCGAGTTGCGACCGGATCCGGCGGTGCGGCAACTTCTAGCCAAGGCCCAGCGTGAAGAAAGTGTAGCATCCGAATTTTCTCAGGGCGAAAGCAGCCATTTCGTCCTGCACTATGAGGGCAAGCAGACTTCCGAAGCCCTCCGGTCACAAATCCTGGCTGCGCTCGAATCCGACTACGACGACTTGGCGCGCGATCTGGGCAACCCACCGCACGACAGTATTTTGGTCACGCTCTACACGGAGCAAGCTTTCTTCGATGTCACCCATGCCCCCAGTTGGTCGGGAGCCATCAACGACGGCAAGGTGCACATTCCCGTGAGCGGATTGAGTTCGGTGACGCCCGAACTGGCACGCGTCCTGAAACACGAATTGGCCCATTCGTTTATCACGAAACTCTCTGGCGCCCGCTGTCCGCCCTGGCTGCATGAAGGCATTGCGCAACTCCTCGAACCCAAGAGCCTTGGAGGGGACGGGCATCAACTCTCCTTGCTCTTCAAAGCGCAGCAGAACATTCCGCTGAACGCGCTGGAAGGAAGCTTCTCCAATTTCTCCGGTGTGCAGGCCTACGTCGCTTACGCCGAATCTCTCGCCGCTGTCTCATACATCAACGATTCCTACGGCATGGGCGACATTCAGCGCATTCTGCAACAGCTTAGCCAGGGCAGTTCGACAGAAGCCGCTTTGCGAGCCACCCTTCATTCCGACTACGGCCAATTTGAAGCGGACCTGGCCAAATATCTCGCCGACAAATACGGCGAGTAGCCCCGCGATCTGCGGCCACCCCGCCTACGTCCCAGAGTGCTCGACGTTCGTTTGCCCACTGGCTATCGCTGTGCTACTTTCGCGTTGAGCCAGCCGCGCATGCGTTCCCTGTTCCATGCCCGCACCACCGAGCCTCCAGCCAAGGCCGAACCGGTCCCAACGATCTTCCCCAAGATTGAGGGCGCAGACATCGCCGCAGTTTTTGTCGGCAAACGCGTCGCCGGGGACTTCTACGACTCAGTTCGCGTCAGCCCCGAGCGCGTCTTATTCGGCCTTCTTGACGTTGCCGGGCGCCGGGAGGATAACCGCAGCATCCTGACGGCCGCGCAGGAGATTTTCCGAAGCCTGAGCGCCGAACTATTTTCGGGCTCCGACGTCAACGAATCAGACGCCATGACTGCGCTCTGCCTTCACCTCAATCGCGGCCTCATCGACGTTGCCCAAGCAGTGCATTCCTGCCCTGGGTTCATCGGCTGTTATCACGAGGGGTTCGGCACACTCTGTTACACCAACGCCGGACATACGCCGGCGCTGCTTCGCGACAGCAGCGGAGTCGCAGAACTCCGTTCAACCGGCTTGCCGCTCGGACTATTTTCCCACGCGACGTGCGATGCTCCTACCGTAGGCTTGGAGAAGGGCGCCGCTCTCCTGCTGGTCTCGCGCGGAGTTATAGAATGCGGTACAGACCTCGACCAATCAGCGGAAGAATTCGGCCTGGAGCGGGTCAAGCAACTTCTGGTCGAATCCCATCCCGGCGACTCTCAGGGACTGTGCGCCTTCATCCTGGATACTACCGGCAAGTTCGGTGCGGCAGGTCCTCTCTGTGACGATCGCACCGCCCTTGCCCTCATTCGAACCGCGTGACTCACCACGGACAACATTTCAACTGTTTCGGCCGTCAAATAATGGCGAGGTACGCAGGTATCGTTCCCGAAGGAGTAAAATACTGTCCATCGGCCAAGCCCGCCTTTTGCCGGCAAGCCCAGGAAGCGTGGCGGCCCAATCATTTTATGAAGAAATTTTGCCTGGTTCTTATTGCTTCTGCCTGTCTGCCAGCCTTCGCGTCCGGTCAGGTGATCGAAGAGATCATCGCCCGCGTCAACAATCAAATTGTCACCCGCTCGGAGTTTCAGCGCAGCAAGGATCAGCTCAAAGAAGAGGTTAAACAGCAGGATCCAAACAACGCCGACAAGCTCTATGCCGACCGCGAGAAAGACATTCTTCGCGATCTTATCGACCAGCAACTGCTACTCGACAAGGGTAAGGACCTCAGCATCAGCGGCGATACCGATCTCATCAAGCGCCTCGACCAGATGCGCAAGGACATGAAACTCGAGTCCCTCGAGGATCTGGAGAAGGAAGCCACCAAGCAGGGCATCTCCTGGGAAGACTTTAAGCAGAACATGAAGAACCAGATCATCACCCAGAAGGTGATCGGCGAAGAAGTGGGGCAACACCTCAACATCACCAAAGAAGAGGAGCAGAAATTTTACGACGAGCACAAGGACAAGATGGAACAACCGGAGTACATTCGCCTGAGCGAGATTCTAGTTGCTCCAAAGGCTGTGGCACCTACCGCTCCAGCCCCTCCGGCCGCGGCAAATCCAAATGCGCCGCCTTCCCCGACTCCGGCGGCCCAGCCGGTGGAGGATGAGGCCGCCCGCAAGGCAGCCGAGACCGCAGCGCTAAACGCCGCTGAGGCCAAGGCCAACGATATACTGAAGCAGCTTCGCGACGGTGCCAGCTTCGAGGATATTGCCAAGAAATATTCCGACGGTCCTTCCGCCGCCGATGGCGGTACGCTGGGCACGTTCGAGCGCGGCAAACTGGCGAAGCAAATTGAGGATGAGACTTTTGCCCTGAAGCCCGGAGACGTCACCAAGGTAATCCAAACCAAGCAAGGCTTTGTCATCCTCAAAGTGATCGAGCACCAAATGGCTGGGGTTCCTCCCATGAAGGACGTACTCCCAAAAATTCAGGACGCGCTCTATTACGAGAAACTGCAGCCCGCTCTGCGCGCCTACCTTACCAAGTTGCGGGAAGACGCCTACATCAAGATCATCCCTGGCTATCTCGACACCGGCCAAAGTCCGAACCAGACCCAGCCCGTTGAAACCGCTTCTGCCAAGGAATCCGACGCTAAAAAGCTCAGCAAGAAGAGAAAGAAGAAACTCGGCATTCTCTGATCGCGGCGCAGTTATACTCAGACACAGCTCAATGAAGGATTTCTACATCTGCGACTGCGCGCGCCACGAAAACAAGGTAATCACTTCCAGCTTCGTCGTCGTCGCCAAGCAGATCAAGCCTAAAAAGACCGGGGAGCCTTATCTCGCGCTTACTCTGGGGGATCGCAGCGGCCAACTCGAAGCCAAAATGTGGGACAACGTCGAAGAAGTACTCGACGCCTTCGAACAGGATGACTTCCTCAAGGTCAAAGGCCTGATCAACAAATACAAGCAGCGTTTCCAGTTGACCATACACAAGCTGCGCAAGCTGGGCGGATCCGAAATCGAATTTGCCGACTACCTCCCGAAGACCACGAAGGACACTGATGAACTTTGGCGAACGCTGACCGACTTCGTTACGACGTTCGAGAACCACCATCTGCGGTCGTTGGTCCAGTCCTTCATGGCTGATCCTGAGATTTCTGCCGCCTATCGAAATGCGCCCGCCGCTAAGACTCTGCACCATGCCTACATAGGCGGGCTGCTCGACCATGTCGTCTCTCTGTTCCGCTCCTGCGACCTGATGTGCAAGAACTATTCCCAGATCAATCGCGATCTATTGCTCACCGGTGCGTTCCTGCACGACATCGGAAAAATTCACGAACTCACGTACAACCGGTCGTTCACCTACACGACCAAAGGCCAGCTACTCGGCCATATGATCATCGAACTCGAAATGCTGCAGGCGAAGTTGGCGCTCTTACCGGACTTTCCGGACCCACTGAAAACGATGGTGGAGCACCTGATCATCAGCCATCATGGCCAATACGAATTCGGCTCGGCGAAGCTTCCTATGTTTCCCGAGGCCCTAATGCTGCATTACTTAGATGACCTCGACTCCAAGATGGAAGCCATGCGCGCCCACTTCGAGCGTGAAGCCACCCTCGATGGTCCCTGGACCAGCTACAACGCTTCCCTCGGCCGGCCGCTTCTGAACACGGGAAAATTTCTTTCTCCGAAAAAAGAGTCTTCGCCGGAGGAACCGGCCGTTCCAGAACCTGAGTCCACTGAATCTCCCGAAGAAACTCCAACCTTGCCTGCGCTCGAGCCCAGGCGATAGATTAGCATTCACATTTCAAGCTTGAGCCGAGGTCATGCACTATGCCCAGAGCGAAGGCGCAGAGAAGAGTCTCCGCTCCGCCAGCCGATCCCGATGGATGCCATGCGGGTTTGCCTAGTATTCCTCCCCTGTACGGATTGAAGCCGCGAAAACAATATCTACCCTTCAGCCACGCCGAAAAAAGGCTAGCCAGGTCTCGCAACTATTGGATCTGCACCACACGCCCCGACGGTCGTCCTCACTCGATTCCAGTCTGGGGCTTCTGGATCGACGGTGCTGTGTACTTCGGCACCGCACGCTCCTCGCGCAAGGCCCACAATTTGGAAAACAATCCTGCCGTCTCCGTACATCTTGAGTCGGGCGATGACGTTGTCATTCTGGAAGGCGCCGCCGTCAAAGTAGACCTCAGCGACAAACTCACCTTTAAGAAGCTGGACACGGCGTCACGTTCCAAGTACAAGATGCCTCTAATGGTAGTGCCCGAGAGCGTGGTCTATTCCGTGCATCCTCGGGTTGTATTGGCGTGGACCGAGAAGGACTTTCCAAACAACGCAACCCGCTGGACCTTCGATTCCACCGCAGCCTGACGACAAGACTTCACCGGTGACGACCACCCATACACTTTCGATTCTGCTCGGGTATCGCTGCCCGTTGCCCGTGCCCGTAGGATTCCAGTACAGTGGCTACAGCCAAAAACAACAGCCAAAGAAGTGGAGGTCTGTATGCGATCACGCTTGATTTTATTCATTCTCAGTCTCTACCTGGCGCTGACCGTGCTTGGATGCACCAGCAAGCCTGCGACTGACAACGCCACCGACACAGGCAATACGGGCGAAGCTAGCGATACGACTGCCAAAAGCGGCAAGGAACCTCGCGAGCATCGAGAGCACAAGGAAGCCCGGGAGGAGAAAAAGAAGGAGCCCGTCGTCGTACCCGCGGGAACCGAGGTGACCGTGAACCTGGGTTCGGCGCTCGGTTCAAAGCTCAGCCAATCGGGCCAGACCTTCGACGGCACCGTGGCCCAGGATGTGATGGTTGGGAACGAAGTCGTGATTCCCAAGGGGTCGACCGTAGCCGGAACGGTCACCGATGCTAAGCCTCTAGGAAGATTTGCTGGAGGCGCGTCGCTGCAGGTGCGCCTTGACTCCATCAAGCTCAACGGCTATGACCTGCCCGTTCAAACCGCTGCGAAAAGCTTCACGGCGAAGGGCAAGGGAAAGCGCACAGCCGTCCTGGCCGGCGGGGGCGCTGCACTCGGTGGAATCATCGGGGCCCTGGCTGGCGGAGGTAAAGGCGCTGCCATCGGGGCGGCGGCAGGCGCAGGCGCCGGCACCGGAGGCGCGGCGTTCACGGGGAATAAAGATATCGTCTTGCCAGCCGAATCCGACGTCAGCTTCGAGCTCACGCAACCGGTCAAGCTGGAACGGATGTAGCGGCCAATCGTCAATCCTGCGATCCCTCCAGCCCCCGTTCCGGGGGGATCGCAACCGATACTCTGTATCAGCACAGGACCGGCCGCACTATGCTCGATTTCTCCCGCTTTGAAATTCTCACCTTTGACTGCTATGGCACGCTCATCAACTGGGAAGCCGGCATTCTGTCTGCACTTCATCGCGTTCTTTCAGCCCACGGGAAAAAGATCGACGACGCGGCTCTCCTCAAGCTTTACGGAGATTTCGAGCAACTCTCGGAACAGGGGGAATTCCATCCATATCGCAAGGTCCTGGAGTCTGTAGTTCGCCGGTTTGGCGCTCAGCTTGGCTTCTCGCCAACTGCCGCCGAAGCCGCTTCGCTTTCAGACTCTTTGCCGACTTGGGAGCCGTGGCCCGATAGCGTCACTGCGCTTCGCCTGCTTAGCACCCGCTATCGCCTAGCCATTCTTTCCAATGTGGACGACGATCTGTTTGCGACCACACGCCCAAAGCTGGGAGTGGATTTTGCTGAGGTTATTACCGCGCAGCAGGCGCAGGCCTACAAGCCTTCGCTCAAAATCTTTGAATTGGCGCTAAGTCGGATCAACTCCCCGGCGCATCGGATACTGCATGTGGGACAGAGCCTCTACCACGACGTAATCCCCGCCCAGGCTCTCGGACTCGCTACCGTGTGGGTAAACCGTCCGTCGGCCAGGCCTGGCGTGGGGGCCGTCAAAGCGGCGGAAGGTAAGCCCGATCTTGAAGTCTCGAGCCTAGCGGAACTTGCGGCGGCGGTTCAGTATTAGAGCGAACGAAGTCTCAAGGCCATTGCAATTCCCCTAGAAATTCGCCGGCACCTGTACAACTTTCTTTCGGATCGCCCACATCACCAACTCTGCCTTGTTGTGAATTCCCAGCTTCCGCATCAAGTTAAATTTGTGGGCATCCACTGTTTTGACGCTAAGTCCAAGAAGGACGGCAACAGAGCGCACTGTCCGGCCCTCAGCCAGCAGTTTGAGCACCTCGCTCTCTCGCGATGTCAAAGTGCGATTCCGCGATGTATGCGCGTCCGCGGGCCACGGCACGCGGGCTTTTCGCGGCATTTCCCGCACAGCGTTTCGAGGGGAATGGATTTTTCTGATGGCCTCGACCAATTCTTGCGCAGATGTCTCCCGCACCGCGCAACTCGTCCCCTCGGCTCCATCGTCGCGAGGTCCAAGGCACTCTTCATCCATGGTCAGGAGCAGCACTCGACTGGGTGGCGACTCGTGCCGAATCAATCGCTCAACCTCGTCTATCGCGCCGCCGAAAATGCTCGCACCGACAATCACCACGTCAGGACGGTGCTCGAACACTCTTCGGAGCGCTGCGGTAGCATTGCCCGCCTCTGCCACCACTTCCACGTCAGGCTCGTCTGCAAGCAGGCGCTGCAGGCCCTGCCGCAACAGGATATGGTCGTGCACCAGGACGCAGCGAATTGTTTCTTCGCCGAACGTTCTTTCTCGCGCGCCTGAAGCGAGCGGCTGCACAGTTTCCTCCCAGACGATAACAAGCAAATCTACGGCAAACAACCCGAGCAGAACGTAAGAGTGAGGCCCCGGAGTCGCTGGGTCATTGTAACTCTTGTTGCCTCCAGGCTTGCAAATGCTCCGCCCAGCAAACGGAGGTGAAGTTTTATGCAACCAAGGTTGCTCCAACCACGCCGGATGCACTCAGCCTTCAGGTACAATCAAAAATTTATGCTGCGCTACTTCACAGCCGGGGAGTCCCACGGCGAGGCTCTGGTCGCCTTTCTTTCCGGCGTGCCCGCCGGGCTGAAGATCGATCAGGTATTTCTCGACCGCGAGCTCTGGCGCCGGCAACAGGGATACGGCCGCGGCGGCCGCATGAAAATTGAACGCGACTCCGCTCACATTCTCTCCGGCGTTCGCCACGGCACGACCATTGGCTCGCCGATCTCCGTGCTGCTCGAAAACAGAGACTGGAAAAATTGGCAGGAATCCTTGCCCGTGGGAGACGGCGATCCCGCCAAACACAAGCGGGTCGCGTCTCCGCGCCCCGGCCACGCTGATCTCGCCGGAGCGCTCAAATACAACTTTCCTGAAGCCCGCTACGTTCTCGAGCGTGCCTCGGCCCGCGAGTCGGCCGCCAGAGTGGCCATCGGCGCGATCGCAAAACTATTTCTAAGAGAATTGGGCATCGAGGTCCTGAGCCACGTCGTGACGACTGGAAACGTCAGCCTGCCCGAGCAGGTTCCTTGGGAAAAGATTCGCGCCCTTCACGAGCGCGAAGATGTCCTGCTCAACTGCGCCGATTCCGAAGTCGAGCAGCGCATGAAAGAAGAGGTCGACAAGGTGCTTAAGACTGGTGACTCGCTGGGCGGAGTTTTCGAGGTCGTGGCCCATGAGGTTCCTCCCGGCCTCGGCACCTACGCGCAGTGGGATGAGCGTCTGGATGCCATGCTCGCCGCGGCGGTTATGTCGCTGCAAGCGGTCAAGGCCGTGGAGATTGGAGCTGGGGTCGCTGCGGCATTTGCTCCCGGCTCTGCAGTGCACGACGAAATCGGTTACGCTGCCACTTCTGGATTCACCGCCTTTTCTCGTCCCCACAACAATGCTGGTGGAATTGAGGGCGGGGTCTCGAACGGAGAAGAAATTCGGGTTCGTGGCTACCTGAAGCCGATCTCGACTCTGCGCCGCCCGCTTCAGTCGGTCGATTTTTCCACGCGTGAGCCAGTTAAGGCCGCGTATGAGCGTTCGGATGTTTGCGTGGTTCCTGCAGCCGGTGTTGCCGCCGAGGCCATGGTGGCTCTGACCCTCGCGCGCACGGCTCTGGACAAATTCGGCGGCGACTCCATGACCGAGACTCTTCGAAATTTCCAAGGCTATTGCCAGCAACTGAAAACCTACTGATGATCTACCCCATCGTAAAGTTTGGCAATCCGGTCCTCGAGAAGAGCAGTGAAACCGTCACTGTCTTCGACGACGAATTGCAGAAGCTCATCGACGACATGTTCGAGTCGATGTACGCCGCGCATGGCGTAGGTCTGGCGGCGCCGCAGATCGGCATTGGCCGCCGAATTGCCGTTATCGACGTGACTTTTAAAGAGGATCCAAAAGCCAAGCTCGTCCTGATTAATCCTGAAATCATTGGTACTGAAGGGCGCCACACTCAGAGCGAAGGATGCCTCAGCGTTCCCGACTTCCGCGAAAACGTCACTCGCCCCAATGTGGTCACGGTGCGCGCGCAGGACGTGCACGGCGAATTTTTCGAAAAGACCGGAGAGGAATTGCTTGCCCGCGCCCTTCTCCACGAAACCGATCACCTGAACGGCAAGCTCTACATCAGCCATCTCAGCGCGCTTAAGCGCGACCTGATAAAGCGCAAGATTCGCAAGCTGATGAAAGCGGGCGAATGGTAGGAATTGAGTCATTGAAGAGATAGATTCAATGATTCAATGATCCAATGACTCAGCCCATGGACCTCGTCTTTTGCGGCACGCCGCGCTTCGCCGTACCGACGCTGGAAAAGCTGGTTGCCGCTGGATTCCGTGTGCGTCTCGTCGTGACCCAGCCAGATCGCCCTAAAGGACGCGGCCTTGAACTCGTGGCGTCTCCGGTCAAAGAGTCAGCAGTGAAACTCAATATCCCCACCACCCAGCCCGAGCGCATCAAGACCAACGAAGAATTCTGCGCCCAAATCACCGCTCTCCAGCCCGAGGCCATCATTGTGGTTGGTTACGGCCGCCTCATCCCGCAGTGGATGCTTGATCTCCCTCGGCTCGGCAACATCAATCTCCACGCTTCGCTCCTGCCGAAATATCGCGGTGCGGCGCCGATTCAGTGGGCCATCGCAAAAGGCGAAAGTATCACGGGCGTCACCACGATGCGTCTCGATGCCGGACTCGACACAGGCGACATCTTGCTCCAGAAAGAACTCGCGATCACGCCCGACGACACGTCCGAGACTCTCTCGCCCCGCCTCGCCGCGATCGGTTCCGATCTCGTCGTCGAAACCTTGCGCTGCTTGCAGGCTGGCACGATTCAACCCCGGCCGCAAGACCACCCGCGGGCGAGCCTCGCTCCGATCCTCAAGAAAGAAGACGGGCTCGTGGATTTCTCTCGATCCGCCTCTGAAAACCTCAACCGGATGCGCGGTTTTCAACCGTGGCCCGGGGCCTATACGAGATTTCGGGGAAAGAATCTTCAAATACTGAAGGCTTGCGTTGGTGCCGGTGCGCAGCCTCCTGCAGAGACGCGCGTCGTGGCCGATCGACTCTTCGTAGGCTGCGCCCTGGACACTTCTCTTGAGTTACTGGAGCTTCAGGTCGAAGGAAAAAAACTCACCTCCGCTCGCGATTTCATCCATGGCTATCGCCCCAACCCCGGCGAGAAGCTAGGTGTTTGATAAGGGCTGGGCGCCCTCTGTGGTTAGCCCTTTGGCACCAAGGCCCGAACGCCTACAATCGGGCCGATGCCCGTTTCGCCTGCCCGCGCCGCCGCCTTCGATATCCTGCTCCGCGTCGACCGCGAGTCGTCCTTCGCCTCCGAGTTACTGCATGCCGCGACTTACCAGCGCCTCTCGACGCCCGACCATGCGCTCGCCACGGAATTGGTTATGGGAGTTCTGCGCTGGCGCTCGCGACTGGATCACGAGATCGCCACGGCCGCTGCCCAACCGCTCGCGAAGCTTGACCTTGAAATCCTCGCCGCCCTGCGTCTGGCCCTTTATCAATTCCGCTGGCTCGATCGTATTCCGCAGCGTGCGGCCCTTCATGAGAGTGTCGAACTGGTCAAGCGGGCCCGCAAGCGCTCCGCCGCGCCATTTGTAAACGCCGTGCTGCGTAAGATCGCCGCTGCGCAGCAAGATCGCACGGAATCTGAAAGCGAAAGCACGCCGGAGCGTCTGTCCCGTGCTTTGGCGCATCCGTTGTGGCTCGTCGAACGTTGGGCCAGTGAATACGGAATCGCCGCTGCCCGCCGAATCTGCGAACATGATCAATCGATCCCGACCACAGCGATCCGCGAGCGCGCGCCAATCGCCGAGGCGGAACTTTCTGAACTCATTCATGACGGCGTGATGCTCACTCCCGGCGCCCTGCTGGCCTCTGCGCGTCGAGTCGCAGCCGGAGACATCTCGAAAGCTCATGCATTCCACACCGGCCGAATGGTCATTCAGGACGAAGCTTCACAACTAGTCGCCGCGCTCGTCGGTCACGGACTAGAAAACGGAACTAGATTTCTGGATTGCTGTGCCGCTCCCGGCGGCAAAACACTCGCGATTGCAGATCACAACTCGCACGCCAAAATCACTGCCGTTGAGATTCACTCGCACCGAGCTCGCCTGGTGCAAAGGCGTCTGCAAACGCCCCTCTCTTCCGCACGAATCCAAATCGTGATCGCTGATGCCCGGCATTTGCCGCTATCGGTCAAGTTCGATCGCATTCTCGCCGACGTCCCGTGCTCCGGGACGGGCACACTCGGGCGCCATCCGGAGATCAAGTGGCGTCTCAAGTCCGACGACTTGTCTGAGTTGCAGGCGCGCCAGAGCGCGATTCTTCGCTCCGCCCTCGCCCAAGTTGCTCCCGGCGGCCGCGTCATCTATTCCACTTGTTCGCTGGAGAAAGAGGAAAACGAAAACGTAGTCGAGCAGGTGCTGGCCGACGACAAATCGATTCACCTTCTGAATTGCCGCACGGAACTCGATCGTTTGAGAGGGGCGGGGGAGCTAACATGGCCTGACGCCGCATCACTCACGCGCGGCCCTTACCTGCGCACGATTCCAGGTATTCACCCCTGCGACGGCTTCTTCGCCGCAATCCTCGAAAGATCTTAGGAAATTACTTTGGGTCTTATCCGTGCACATCCGCGAAATCCACGGCCTATGGATTTCGTCACCGTACTTCGAAACTCACCGCTGTCCCGGCGAGCACTTTCTGTCCTGCAGCCGGAGCTTGCAAGACGATGATGCTGGCCGGCGTAGGTTGCGCCGGAGGTGCGGGCGAGGTGGTCGGTGGCGTTGTCACTGGGGCGGTCGTGTCTTCCGGCACTATGAGGGGCGGTGCCACGCTCACATTGCCAAGCCTGAACCCCTCATCCTGCAGAGTGCGGCTCACCGTTCCGAGCGGCTGTCCGACAAAACTCGGCATTACGAAGGCCGGCGGGGCGGCGGTCACCGTGACCAGCAAACTGATCTTCGGCGCGAGAACCTGGGTGGCATTTGCCGACGGACTCTGCGCTAGCACCTGATCCGCCGGAATGCCTGGAGACTCGACTACCGCCATCGAAGCCACATCCAGCCCGCGCCTGCGGATGTTCAACTCGGCCGCGTGTTCGCTCTGTCCCGTAACATCTGGAATCGCCACCCGCGTTGGCCCCAGACTTTGCGCCACGCGGACCTGCCACCCGCGCCGCACCTTCGTCCCGGGCAACGGCAACTGCGACATGATCCGTCCTTCTGGAATTTGTGGACTGTAATACTGTCGCTCGATGGAGATTTGCAATCCGAGTCCGGCGACCGCCCGCTCCGCTTCTGAAGGGGCAACGCCGACGAGTGGAGGGACGGCGACCTCCTGCCCATGAATCGCAAAGCGCATGGCCGTCAGCGCCGACACCATGGCGACGATCACGAGGATCAGCCCCATCAGCGCAAATCGGATCGCAGATTTCATGCTTTTCGAACAGCCGGAGCCGCGTGACTCAAGATTATATCCGGCCCCCTCCTTTTAGGAATTAATCGACCTATTTTCAGCAATATACGGTTCAAAGACATGCCAAAGCGGTCTTTTGGGCATCCAACCCTCTTTGCGGAGGATCAAAGTCAAGTGGAGCTTCATTTTTTATGGTGATTCTATGACTTCCGAATTGGAGTATGATCAGTCCGTGCGGCGTTCAATTCCGGCTTCGGTCGCGCTGTTCACACTGTTCGCGGTATCGCTATTTCTTGTATCGAGCAGCTATGCCCAGATCAATGGCGCTCCTGCTTCGGTGACCTCACCTGGATTCGGCGGCAACGCGATCAACGGCCCTCGCGCCAGCGTCACGTCTCTCGGACCACGCGGATACGCGCCCGGTCCCGGCGTAGACTTCTCTACCGGGAGTCCATTTAACGGTCGTCGTGGCGATGGCGAGCGCGGGCATCATCACCACGTTTCTGACGTTCCGTCGGTGTTTTACGCGGTTCCTGTACCTTACGCGGTTGACCTCGGCGCGGCGCAGGACGACAACGCTGACAGCGATGCGGCCGAGCCGGACGCCAACTACCAGGGTGGCCCTACCGTATTTGATCGCCGCGGATCAGGACGTGACTCTTATGTCCCGCCGGCGCGCAGCACGCCCGCTCCTCGTTCCGCGGATCGCAGAGATGATGCCACCGCTTCCGCTGCTCCTGAGGCCTTGGAGCCGACGATGCTCGTGTTCAAGGACGGTCACAAGCTCGAAGTTGGGAACTACGCCATCATCGGCCAGACCCTCTTCGATATGACACCCGGGCACGCACGCAAAGTCCCGCTTGCGGATCTCGATCTTGAGGCCACGCGACGGCAGAACGACGATCGCGGCATCACCTTTCAGCTGCCCATATCCTCTAAGGTGAACTAGCCGTGCGTCGGCTGGCCTTGGTCGTGCTGCTCGCTGCCCTGATGCCGTATGCTAGCGCGCAGAGGCCAATGTCGCCTCCGCATTTTGCCTCATTACCGCATAGCACGCATGCCCGCCCGTTCCCGTACCCGGTCGTTTTCTTTGCGGATTCCTTCGACTACGAAACGCAATCCCGCCCTCTGATTGCATCTCAACCCGCCGTCGTCGTCATGCCGGCACCTCGAGAAAGGCCCGAGCCCCTCCCGCCCCCGGCACAGCCTCTTCTGATTGAACTGCAGGGTGGCCAGTATATCCGCGTGAGGTCCGAAGAGCCCGCTGCAGCGGAGATGATCGACCATGAGTCAGGCCCTGCGCTCAAGCCCGTCAGATTGCCGACGACAGCCATTCCCGGCCAGGATCTTGTTCCGGTGGTACTTGTGTTCCGCGACGGCCACCGTGAAGAAGTGTCCGCCTACACCATCGTCGATAGCATCCTCTACGCCCAAGGCAACTACTACACCGATGGATCCTGGAACAAGAGGATCGATCTTTCTTCGTTAAACCTTCCTGAAACCATCGAAGCCAGCCGTTCCCGAGGTGTGCGTTTCCGCCTTCCCACCGCCCCCAACGAAGTCGTGACCCGCCCCTAATTCGCAAGCAAAACCTGCGTATGATCTTGCTTCAGCGTCTCTCTCTCTCGGTGGGCCCAGCCTCACGCCAAGTCAATACTCTCTGCGTACGGAACCCCGGCGGCATGGTATAATAAACGCAGATTCCGGGACACATAACATCCTGTAAATACAACTAGTTACAAGCGTTTCGACACTGGATCTATCGGTTTGAGCTGACGGCTGAAGGCTGACAGCTGAGAGCTAAGAATGGCTGACGATCAAAACCCCGAACTTCCTCTCCCTCCTCCTCCCGGCGGCGATGGCCCTGGCGCACTCAACATTCAACCGGTCAACATTGAAGAGGAGATGAAGCGGTCGTATCTCGACTATTCGATGTCGGTGATTATCGGCCGCGCGCTGCCCGACGTGCGCGACGGATTGAAGCCCGTTCATCGCCGCATTCTGTACACCATGCAGCAGATGGGGCTGCAACCCAACCGCGCCACGCGCAAGTGCGCCCGCATCGTCGGCGAAGTAATGGGCAAGTACCACCCGCACGGCAACCTCGCCGTCTACGACGCCCTGGTTCGCTTGGCGCAGGACTGGTCGATGCGTTACCCGCTGATTTTCGGTCAAGGCAATTTCGGTTCTGTCGACGGAGACCCGCCCGCCGCAGACCGTTACACTGAGGCGAAGCTGGCGCAGGTTGCAACTCCGCTGCTCGAAGACCTCGATAAGGAAACGGTAGATTTCCATCCCAACTATGACGGCAGTGAGGTCGAGCCCGATGTTCTTCCCGCGCGCATTCCGAATCTTCTGGTCAACGGTTCCGACGGCATCGCCGTCGGCATGGCGACGAAGATTCCGCCGCACAACCTGACGGAAATCATCGACGCGACCATCACGTTGGTCAACGATCCTAACGCGCAGCTCGCAGAGATTTTGAAGTTTGTGCAGGGGCCTGATTTCCCCACGGCCGGCATCATTCACGGCCGGGCCGGAATCTTCGAAGCCTACCGCACCGGCCGCGGCCGCTTCATGATGCGCGCCAACGCCGCGATTGAGAATCTCACCAAAGATCGCCAGGCCATCATCGTCACCGAGATTCCGTACCAGGTGAACAAGTCTGTACTGATCAAGCGGATCGCCCAGCTGGTAAACGACAAGGACATCGAGGACATTTCAGACGTTCGCGACGAGAGCGACCGCGACGGCATGCGCATTGTCGTCGAACTGAAGCGCGGCGCCGAACCCCAGATCGTTCTCAACCAGCTCTTCAAGCACACCCAGATGCAGGAGAGCTTCTCGATGATCCTGCTCGCGGTGGTCAATGGACAGCCCCGCGAAATGGGCATTATCCAGACCATCAAGTACTTCATCGAACATCGCGTTGACGTCGTCCGCCGCCGCACCGCGTACCTGCTCTCCAAGGCGCGGGACCGCGAGCACATTCTCGAGGGCTACATCACCGCTCTCGATCACCTCGACAACGTCATCGCCATCATTCGCGGTAGCGCCAACCGCGCCGACGCCCGCGAAAACCTTGTGCTCTACTTCGGCGGCAAAAAGATCGACATCAACACTACCGGCCGCACTCCCAAGCTCGATCCGGAGAAACCCTTCACGGCGAAGCAGGCCGACGCCATCCTCGAACTGCAGTTGCATCGCCTGACCAAGCTCTCCATCGACGAAATCGCCAACGAGTTAAAGAGCGTCCGCGACAACATCGCCGAATACGAATCGATCCTGGCTTCCGAGAGGAAGCTGCGCAACGTCATCATCAAAGAACTCGAAGAGGTCAAGAAGCTCTACGGCGACGAGCGCCGAACCCGGATCGAAGACGAAGCCGCAGAAATCGTGCTCGAAGATCTGATTGCCGACGAGCAGGTCGCGGTCACAGTCAGCCATTCCGGCTACATGAAGCGCACACCCATCTCCACCTACCGCATGCAGCGCCGCGGAGGCACGGGCCGCACTGGAATGAAGACGCGCGACGAAGATTTCGTCGAGCATCTGTTCCTTGCGTCCACGCACGCCTACATCCTCATCTTCACGAACAAGGGCCGCGTTTACTGGCTGAAGGTCTACGAGATTCCTGATGTCAGCGCCGCCGGTAAGGGCAAGCACATTGGCAATCTGGTCGGTCTGCAGCCGGGCGAAACCGTGAAGACCATGGTCGCCGTGCGCAACCTCGAAGAAGAAAATAAGTACGTTTTCTTCGCGACACGCAACGGCCTCGTGAAAAAGTCCGAGCTGCGCGAGTTCATGCACGTGCGCTCCAATGGCATCAACGCGATCAACATCGAGCAAGGCGACGAACTGGTCGCCGCCCGCGTCACAGACGGCAACCAGATCATCTTCCTCGCCTCCCACGAGGGCATGGCGGTTCGTTTCGATGAAAGCCACGTTCGCCCCATGGGCCGCGCCGCGTACGGGGTTTGGGGCATTGACCTCGATGACAAGGACTACGTGGTTGGCATGGCAACGACCACAAAGCCCGACGCAACGGCTTCCCCAGTCGCGGGAACGCCTGCCCAGGTGAAAGCGGAAGGCGAGCCTGAGCCGATCGACGTCGCCGTCAAGGGCACGCTCATCCTCTCGGTCACTGAGAACGGCTACGGCAAGCGAACCCCGGCCGACGAATACCGTCTCACCAACCGGGGTGGCAAGGGCGTGATCAACGTCAAGACCACCGAGCGGGTCGGCAAAGTGGTCGGTATCGCGCAGGTCGATGAGACTTCCGAAGTCATGCTGATCAGCCATTACGGCAAAATCATCCGCATGGACTCGACCACCATCCGCGAATCCGGCCGCAACGCGCAGGGTGTCCGCCTCCTGCACATGGAGCCGGGCGACCGCGTCGCCGCCGCAGTCGTGATCGCGCCAGAAGCAGAACCCAATGGCAACGGCGGCACGCTGATTCAGTAAGCGGCCGCCGCTTGAGCAAGGAATTTGGAAAACAAGGACGCGGCCTTAGGGCCGCGTTTCCTTATTGACGGAAGCGGGAGGGCGTGATGACTGGCGGCGTTCGGGCGGCGTTGCGATGGGTGGTCTGCTTGGCAGTGTGTACGTGGCCGACAGCAAACGTCGCACAAATGGCGCCGAGCCCTCAGAAAGTCATCATCGACACCGACATCGGCGATGATGTCGACGACGCATTTGCCCTGGCGCTCGCCGTGAAGAGTCCAGAACTGGAGATTCTGGGCGTGACAACCTCCTTCGGCGATACCGAGACGCGAGCGAAGCTTGCGGACAGGTTCCTGGGCGAAGTGGGGCATCCGGAGATTCCCGTGTCAGCCGGCAAGCCCACGGCGACGAAGAATCCAATGTCACAGCGTCGATACGCCGAGGGCGGCCATTTCGCGAAGGCATCGCACGGGGACGCCGTGGAGTTCCTGCTGCAGCAGATTCGAAAATACCCCGGTGACATTACTCTGATTGCGATCGGTCCGCTGATGAATGTGGGGGCGGCAATCGATCGAGACGCTGCCACCTTCCGCAAGTTGAAGCGAGTGGTGCTGATGGGCGGATCCATCCGGCGCGGCTATGGAGATTTGGGATACACGCCGCCAGTCCCTCCAATGGCGGAGTGGAACATCGTGAATGATGTGCCGTCGGCGCAGAAGTTGTTCGCGGCGGGGGTTCCGCTGAATGTGATGCCTTTGGATTCGACGCAACTGAAATTGGACGAAGTGAAGCGCATGTTCCTGTTCAGCCAGGGGACATCCGTGACCGATGCCCTTGCGGTCCTGTATCACCTGTGGGGGCAGGAGACGCCAACGTTGTTCGATCCCATGGCGGTGGCATTCACCCTGCAGCCAGAGTTATGTCCAGTGCAGGCGATGCACATTCGCGTGGACGAGAAGGGATTCACGCGCGAGGAGCCGGGGACGCCGAATGCTCAGGTTTGTCTGGATTCGAATGCGGAGGATTTCTTCAAGTTTTATTTGAAAACCGTGGCGGCGCGAAGGTGGGGGAAATGATGGGGCTAGGGCTGGTTCGTGCGGCGATGTGGTTGATGGTTGCGGCTCTCACGCTGAGTGGGCCGATGTTTGGGCAGACGAGGCAGGAGGTCGATCTGCTCGTCAGCGGCGGGATCGTGGTTTCGATGGACGGGTCGAGGACGATTTATCAGGATGGGAGCGTCGCCATCAAGGGAGATGGGATTGTCGGCATCGGTCCGCGGGCGGAGATCGAGGCTCGATATCAGAGCGCGCAAACACTCGATGCTCGCGGAAGGCTGGTTCTGCCGGGGTTTATCAATGGACACACGCACGTCCCGATGACTCTGTTTCGCGGACTGCATGACGACGTGACACTGAATGACTGGCTGTATAAGTACATTTTCCCAGCCGAAGCGAAGAACGTGAACGAGGAGTTTGTCCGGTGGGGTACGAGGCTCGCGGCGGCGGAGCAGATCCGGTCCGGCGTAACCACATTCGCCGACATGTATTACTTCGAGGATGCGGTTGCGGAGGAAACGAAGGCGGCCGGGATGCGCGGAGTGCTGGGTGAAACGTTCATTGATTTTCCGGCACCGGACAACAAGAGCGAAGCCGAGATGCTCGCTTATACCGAGAAGTTTCTCAAGCGGTGGCAGGGGGATGCGTTGATTCACGCGGCCCCGGCTCCGCACTCGATTTATACATGTTCAAAGAAAACGATTCAGGACGCTGCGGCGCTGGCCAAGAAATATCATGCCCCTCTCCTGATGCATGTGTCGGAGATGAAGAAGGAGTGGGCGGACAGCGAGAAGCAGAACGGCGCTTCTCCGGTACAGTACCTGGAGAAGATTGGAGTGCTAGGCCGGGACCTGGTGGCGGCGCACTGCATTTTTGTGGATGAGGCGGACCGGAAGCTCCTGGCCGAGCGACAAGTGGGGTGCGTGCACAATCCGTCGAGCAACATGATGATTGCGAGCGGCGTGTCTCCGGTCCCGGAAATGCGGGCGGCTGGCATTGCGGTGGGGCTGGGAACGGATGGTCCGGCGGGGAGCAACAACGATCTCGACTTGATGGAGGAGATCGACTTGGCAGCGAAGCTGGCCAAGATTACGAAGATGGATCCGCTGGCGCTGAACGCCAAGGCCGTTGTAGAAATGGCCACCATCGACGGCGCGCGGGCGTTACATATGGAGAAAGAGATCGGCTCGCTGGAGGCCGGGAAAAAGGCAGATCTTATGATGATCAGCTTGAACGAGCCGAATGCGGTGCCGATGTATGACATCTACGCGCAGATTGCGTATTCGCTGAAGGCGAGCGATGTCGAGACGGTGGTCATTGGCGGACGCGTGGTGATGCGGGAGCGGAAATTGCTCACCGTTGACGAGCCGCGCGTATTGGAGAAAGCACGCGAGTATCGGAAGTCGGTGAGTGCCTCGCTGGGGATGGAGTAGAAGCGGGAACTCCTGGAGTCACCCTCAAAGCCCATCACGCTCTTGGCGCAAAGAAAGGCGGCAAGTGGGGCCCCTTACGGGTACGGGTAACTCTCGGAGTCCCTTATAATCAAAGATTCTGTATGCCTGCCCTTCTGGATAGGATTCTTACGGCCACGCGGGCGCGAGTGGCGGACGCCAAGCGCGGCGCGGATTTGCGCGAGTTGGAGCGGAGCGCGGAAAAGCACGTGCCACGGGGATTTCGACGGGCACTGGCAGCGAAGAGCGGTGAAGGGGTGGCGGTGATTGCGGAGTTGAAGAAAGCGTCGCCCTCGAAGGGACTGATTCGGGCGGAGTTCCGTCCTGCGGAGTTGGCTCGGGAACTCGAGGCGGCGGGAGCAGCGGCACTGTCGGTGCTAACCGATGAGGAATTCTTTCAGGGGTCGCTCGGAAATTTGCGGGATGCGTCGACAGCGGTGAAGGTTCCCTGCCTGCGGAAGGACTTCATCGTGGATGAGTTTCAGTTAGTCGAGGCCCGGGCGAATTCCGCCGATGCGGTACTTCTGATCGTGGCGGCGTTGTCGGTGCAGGAGTTGGGTGCGCTTGCGGCAGGGGCGCGGAGGCGCGGCCTGGATGTTTTGTGCGAAGTGCATGACGGGGAGGAGTTGCAGCGGGCGCTGGACGCGGGGTGCGACTTAATCGGCGTAAATACGCGTGATTTGCGGACGTTTAAAGTCGACCTGGATACGGCGTTTGCTTTGGCGGAGAAGTTTCCTGCTGGCGTCGTGCGGGTGGCAGAGAGCGGCATTCATTCCGCGGAGGATGTGGCGCGTTTGCGGGCGGCTGGGTATGACGCCTTTCTGGTGGGCGAGTCGTTGATGCGTGTCGAGCGGCCTGGGGACGCGTTGCGGGAGTTGCTTTTGCCCAGTACTCGGCACCCTGTGACAAGTCAACGATAGGATTTTACCGAGTGCAGACAACTGGCTCTATGACTTGGGTGAAGATTTGCGGGATGACGAATCTAGAGGACGCGCTCGTTGCGGTCGAGGCTGGCGCCGATGCGGTGGGGTTCGTGTTTTATGAGAAGAGTCCGCGGTGTGTGAGCTCGGATAGAGTTCGGGAGATTGTCGAGAAGTTGCCGCCAGAGGTGGAGAAGGTCGGGGTGTTTGTTGACGCTGACGCGGAGCAAATTCGCGGTGTTGTCTTGAAGGCGGGTTTGACCGCTGTGCAATTGCACGGAAAGCGGTCGATGAACAGCGTTGTGGGCGATCCTCAGACAGTATCGGAGGGTGTGGCTGCCTTGAAAGTGATCGTGGTGGTCCATGGGGACTCGCTAAAGGATGGTGGGTTCTTCATGGGAAACGACGCCCGCGGGAAGACATTTGCAGTGCTGCTGGATTCGCGATCGAGCGATCTACCAGGCGGTACAGGAATCGCGTTTGACTGGGAAGCCGCGCGCGATTTGGTTAGGGCAATGAGTTCCTGTGTCCCGGTCATTGTGGCGGGTGGCCTAACTCCATTGAATGTTGATAGTGCGATGAGGACGCTTCATCCGTTTGGTGTCGACGTTGCCTCCGGGGTCGAGGCGCGGCCGGGGAAGAAGGATCCGGAGAAGGTGCGGGCGTTTGTGCGGGCGGTGCGAGAGATGGATCAGAAGGTGAGTTAAGGATGGCTACGGTTCCACGGACTGCGAAGGTCAAAATCCCCCACCCCTTCGACAAGCTCAGGGCAGGCTCTGTCGCAAAAAGCGCGACAAGGGTGGGGCACCCACGCTCTTCCTACCTCCCGCTCTTCTCAAGAGCCCGGGCGGTTTGGCGTTTATGGCGGGCGGTATGTGCCGGAGACATTGATGGCGGCGCTCGAGGAACTGGAGCGCGAGTATGAGAAGGCGAAGCGTGACCGGAAGTTCCAGGCGCGACTGGAGGAGTTGCTCCGGACATATGCCGGGCGTCCGACGCCGTTGTTTTTTGCGCGGCGGCTTTCGCAGAAACTGGGCGGGGCTAAGATTTACCTGAAGCGCGAAGATCTGCTGCACACCGGGGCACACAAGATCAACAACTGCCTGGGGCAGGGGTTGCTCGTCGAGCGCATGGGGAAACATCGCGTGATTGCCGAGACGGGCGCGGGGCAGCACGGCGTGGCGACCGCGACGGTGTGCGCGCTGCTGGGCTTTGAGTGCGTCGTCTACATGGGCACCCAGGACATGCGGCGTCAGGAACTGAACGTGTTCCGGATGCGGATGCTGGGGGCGGATGTGCGCGGCGTGGATTCGGGATCGCGCACGTTGAAAGATGCAATCAACGAAGCGATGCGCGACTGGGTCACAAATGTCCGGACGACCCATTATTTGTTGGGGAGCGTGCTGGGGGCGCATCCGTATCCGACGATGGTGCGGGATTTTCATCGCGTGATTGGGCGCGAGGCGCGCGCACAGATTCTGAAGGCTGAGGGAAAGTTGCCAGCTGCGATTATTGCATGCGTGGGCGGAGGGTCGAATTCCATCGGGATTTTCTACGACTTTCTAAACGATAAGAAGGTCCGGCTGATCGGAGTCGAGGCTGGCGGACGCGGTGAGGCTCTGGGCGAGCATGCGGCGAGGTTTCGTGGTGGATCACCGGGAGTGCTGCAGGGCACGTATTCGTACGTGTTGCAGGATTCGTCAGGGCAGATTGCCCTGACGCATTCGGTGTCGGCGGGTCTGGACTATCCGTCTATCGGGCCAGAGCATGCGGCCTTGCGGGATGCGGGGCGAGCGGAGTATGTTCCCGCATCGGACGCGGAAGCACTCGAAGCAACGACGCTGCTGGCGAGGACCGAGGGGATTATTCCGGCACTGGAGTCGGCGCACGCCGTAGCGGAGGTGGTGAAACGCGCGCCGAAGATGAAGAAGGCAGAGGTCGTGATTGTGAACGTTTCGGGGCGCGGGGATAAGGATATTGGGATTATGCGGGAGAACCTGAAGCTGGATTGATGACTCCGATTTCAGATTGCACTAATGACAGCTCGATTTTCAATCCGAAATCTTCAATCTGCATTCTTCTGATGCCTCTAACTTTTTACAAAAAGCCGGCGTTGGTGGCGTATGTAACATGCGGGGATCCGGATCTCGCAACGACGCGGGAGATTGTGCTCGCGGCGATCGAGGCCGGGGCCGACGTGATTGAACTGGGAGTACCGTTCAGCGATCCGGTGGCGGATGGGCCTGTGATCCAGCGGGCGAGTGAACGGGCATTGAGGCATGGGACATCGCTCGCACAGGTACTGACGCTGGCAGCCGAGGTCCGGCAGCACGCTCAGTCGACAGGGCTGATTGTGTTTTCGTATTTGAATCCGATCCTGCAGATGGGGATAGAGAAGTTCTGCAAGGTGACGCGGGCGGCGGGTGTGGATGGGGCGCTGGTAACGGACTTGCCGGTGGAAGAGGCGGGCGAGTATTTGCATGCGATGCGGGAACATGATCTGGCTCCGGTGTTCCTGGCGGCGCCGACGAGTCCGGATGAGCGTCTAAAGCGGATTGCGCAGGCTTCGCGGGGCTTCGTGTATGCAGTGTCGCGGACGGGAGTGACCGGGGCGCGGCAGCAGTTAGCCGAAGATGCGCGGAAGTTGGTGCGGCGGTTGCGGCGTGTGACGAAGTTGCCCATTGCGCTGGGATTTGGGATTTCTACGGCGGAACAGTTTGCCGAGGTGGCCGAGTTCGCCGATGCGGTGGTTGTCGGCAGCGCGATTGTGGAGACGATCGAGCTGAATCGGGGGCGAGAGGCCGCGGCGGTCGGGGAATTTGTCAGAAGGCTGACAGCTGTCGCCTCTTTGCCCTCGGTTGCGTTGCGGTAACGATCGTCAAAAACGGGATGGCGGGACAAAATCTCCAACCCTAGCCGCAGGAACGCGGTTAGGATGCGGCACTCGACTCCGAAGTAGCCCAGGGTTCTCATGGATATTGAGGATTGGCGAAAGAAAATTGATGATTTGGATCGGAAGCTTGTGGCGCTGCTGAGCGAGCGGGCACGGGCTGCCGTGGAGATAGGACGTCTCAAGCGCAATACAAATTTACCCGTCTACGAACCGGATCGGGAGCGGATCGTTTTCACGAACGTTCAGGAAGCGAATCGTGGGCCATTGCCGGGACGTGATTTGGTGCGGATTTACGAGCGCATTATCGATGTAATGCGGAATATTCAGAAGGAAGAGATTGTGACGGAGGAGCCGACGAAGGGAAGCACCGAGATGGATTCGGACGTAAGCGACTAAGGGCATGGGGGAGAAGCAGATTCCTCAATCCGTTCGGAATGACAGAACGTTACACGGGCTAAAAGCCAAGAGCTGAAGCCTAACACGAGAGATTCCTATGATTGTGGCGATGCAGGAAGGCGCGGACGAGCAACTGATCCAGCAGGTGATTGAGCACCTGGTGAAGATGGGATTTGAAGTGCACCGCTCGACGGGGGCGCGAATGACCGTGCTCGGTGCCGTCGGGTCGGGGATCGATTTCGATATCCGCATCCTGGAACTTCTGCCGGGGGTGCAGGAAGTGCATCGCATTAGTTCACCGTACAAGTTGGCGGGGCGGAGTTTTCGTCCGGAAGGGACCGTCGTCCGGTTGGCGAATGGGATTGGCATCGGGGGAAATGAAGTCGTCGTGATGGCCGGGCCTTGCTCGGTGGAATCGCGCGAGCAGCTTTTTTCCACCGCGGAAGCGGTCGTGAAGGCGGGCGCGAAAGTTCTGCGCGGGGGCGCGTTCAAGCCTCGCAGCTCGCCGTATTCGTTTCAGGGGCATGGCGAAGAAGCACTGAAGCTGCTGCGCGAGGCGGGAGAGAAGTTCAGCCTGCTCGTGATCAGCGAAGTGATGGAGATTTCGCAAATTCCGCTGATGCTGCCCTACGTCGACATTTTGCAGGTAGGCGCACGTAACATGCAGAACTTCAATCTGCTGCGGGAACTGGGCAAGGTGCGCAAGCCGGTGCTGCTGAAGCGCGGGATCGCTGCGACACTCGAAGAGTTGCTGCTGTCAGCGGAATACATCATGGCCGGCGGAAACTACGAGGTGATCCTGTGCGAGCGCGGGATTCGAACGTTTGAGACCTACACTCGAAACACGATGGATATTTCGGCGATCCCGATCATTCACAAGTTGTCGCACTTACCGATGACCGCCGATCCGTCGCACGGCACAGGGCGTCGCGACAAAGTGGCACCCATGGCGCGCGCGTCAGTGGCCGCGGGCGCCGACGCGCTCCTGATCGAAGTGCATTGCAATCCGGACCAGGCGCTGTCGGATGGGGCGCAGTCGTTGTTCCCCGAGCAGTTCGCGAAACTGATGGACGAGTTACGGATGATTGCGCCGGCGGTGGGAAGAAAGATCTAAACAACATTCAACGCCGAGCACGCAGAGAGCGCCGAGATCACATCTTCATTTCTCATTAGAACCTCTGCTCCGGCGCTTCGCATGTCCCTAGATTACAATTCCTGTCTCTGCGATCTCGGCGTGCTCGGCGGTTGATTCACCATGGCCATACGACAGATCACGATCATCGGGACCGGGCTGATTGGCGGGTCCGTGGGTCTTGCCCTCCGAAGGAAGAAGTTCGCCGGGCGGATTGTGGGATGCGACCGCGAGGCTACCCTCGAGCGGGCGCGACTTCGGGGGGCCATCGACGATGGAACAGTGAATCCTGGGGACGCGGTTCGCGGCAGTCAGATCATCGTGCTCGCGACTCCGGTGCTGGCGATCGTCGATCTGATTGACCGCTTGGGCCCGGTACTTCCGGCGAAGGCGTTGCTTACCGATGTGGGGAGCACGAAGGCGGCAGTGGTGGATCGCGCACTGAAAGTCTTTGCCAAGAACGCGGGGAAGCGGTTTTTGGCGGGGCATCCGATGGCCGGAAAGGAAATGAGTGGTGTCGACTACGCAGATGCGGATTTATTCCAGAATGCGGTGTGGTTTCTGACACCGCTGCCGGGGCAGAGCCTGAACGAAGGGTTATTCGCAGAGTATGCGGGATGGATTGACGCCATCGGAGCGCGGATTGTGATGCTTCCGGCGGAGGAGCATGACCGCCTGTGCGCATGGATCAGCCATGTACCCCAGATGATTTCGACGGCGTTGGCGTCGGCCCTGGTGGCGGAGTTCGGAGCAGAGGCTCCGCTGCTGTCCGCTGGCGGGCGCGCCTTGCAGGAGATGACGCGGATTTCGGCGAGTCCCTATTCGATGTGGCGCGATGTCGCGATTAGCAACAAGAAGAATCTGGAAGACGCGCTGTGGAAGGTGGAGCAGCGGTTGGCGCACATCCGGGAGAACCTGGCAACTCGGCAACTGGCGGAAGAGTTTGAGCACGCGCATCAGCTCAGGAAGGCTCCGCCGAAAAAGAGATAGGCAATTGGTGTGATTGGGTAATCGAGTTGCGGTCTGATTGAACTCTTTGCGGCGGGCGATAATCGCACCGCCATTCGCGGTCTTCTCTTCCGGCTTTTCATGCCGCCGCGATTCGCGCGGCGGATTTTCAGATAAAATGCGGACGCTATGAACAAAGTTGTAGCCAATGCGGATGATGCCATCCGCGACGTGTTCGATGGGGCGACCATCATGATCGGAGGCTTCGGGTTGTGCGGAATGCCGGAGAATCTGATACGGGCGCTGGTTCGCAAGGGGACCAGGAATCTGCGGACGATCAGCAACAACGTGGGTGTCGACGGAGTGGGCAACGGTTTGCTCCTGGCTGCGGGCCAGATCGTTCATCACATTGGAACCTATGTGGGCGAGAACAGGCTGCTGGAAGAAATGGTGTTGCAGGGGACGATCCGACTCGACCTCGTTCCGCAGGGAACCTTCTCGGAGCGCATTCGCGCCGGGGGCGCGGGGATTCCGGCATTCTATACACCGACCGGAGTGGGAACAATTGTCGCCGAGGGCAAGGAGACGCGCGAATTCGATGGCCGCCTGTATGTGATGGAGCGCGGGTTGACGGCTGACTTCGCATTGGTGAAGGCGTGGAAAGGCGACCGGCAGGGCAATTTGATCTATCGGAAGACGGCGCGGAATTTCAATCCGCTGATGGCGACGGCGGCAAAGATCACGATCGCCGAGGTGGAAAACTTGGTGGAAGTCGGCGAGTTGGACGGGGACGCGATTCAAACGCCTTCGATCTACGTGAAGCGCATTTTTCAGGGAGAGCTGTACGAGCGCAGGATCGAACGGAGAACAGTGCGGAAGGCGAGCGCCTAGTGCCGAGGGAGCAGGGGAAGAACTCCCCGATGCGGCGGAGTGCGACCTGAGGGTTTAGGGATTCTTCGACTGCGGGTTTGCTTCGCGTTCGCGAAGCAAACCCTTCGCTCAGGGATGACAGGTGTTCAGGATAAACCGCAACAACCAACGGCGAACGACAAATATGAACAAGCCTGGCAAGGATGTCGACAAGCGCGAGCGCATTGTGAAGCGCATCGCGCGCGAATTGCGCGATGGTTTCTATGTGAACCTGGGTATCGGGATGCCCACACTGATTGCGAATCACGTGCCCTCAGGGATGGAGGTCACGCTGCAATCGGAGAACGGGATGCTCGGCATTGGGCCGTATCCCTTCGAGGGGCAGGAGGATGCCGACCTCATCAACGCCGGCAAAGAGACGGTCAGCGAGATGCCCGGGACTTCGTATTTCTCGAGCGCCGAATCATTTGCCATGATTCGCGGTGGCCATATTGACTTGAGTGTCCTGGGCGCGATGGAAGTGGATGAAACGGGCAGCTTGGCGAACTGGATGATCCCAGGAAAAATGGTGAAAGGGATGGGCGGCGCGATGGACCTGGTGGCTGGGGCCCGGCGCGTGGTCGTGGCGATGGAGCATACAACCCGAGAAGGCGCTCCGAAGATTTTGAAACAATGCACTCTGCCCCTGACCGGAGTAAACGTCGTAGATACGATTGCGACAGAGATGGCGTATATCCGAGTGACAAAAGAAGGGCTGGTTCTGGAGGAAGTGGCCCCCGGCCTTACGCCCGAGGATATACAGCGGGCGACCCAGGCGCGACTGATCGTCAGTCCGAGATTAAAAGTAATGGAGAGTTAAAAAATCCAGCCCTGGGCACATTCGACTAGACCGCTCCTTCCCGGAATTCCTGAAGACGTCACAATGTTCAGGATTCTTCTATTCGATAACGGGAAATGAGACGTGCGCGTCCTCCGGCGGAAGGAGAGAGCGCACCGAGCCTCCGTCCTTTTGGTCATCATGACCCTTAGCCTCGTGGCGGGCGTGGCTGCGCTTTTGCAACCAGTGCTTGAGATGTTTGCGTGCAGCGGGTGCGAGCTTGGAGAAGAACAGTCCCGCGCGCCCCTGGTCGCTCGCCCAGATCACATCGGCTTGACCGTGCAGAGTGAAATCGGTGCCTGGCAGCACGCAGCGAAAAGGAAGGTGCGAGCTGATAGGCACGGGCTCAGTTGCCTGCAGAGCCAGGCCGTGCTCGCTGATGTCGATGGTGACGGCTGCAAGCGTGGTGCTTTCAACCTCCAGATAGACGAGAGTCTTCATTTCGTAGCGCGCGGATTTGCGCCGTCGGCCTTTGACGTCTTTTCTGCCGGCCTTGACCGCGTCTTTGACCATCCCCCGATCTAAAGGACGGTAGAGGATCCGGCTGACACCCGACTGGAACGCTTGACCGGTCCCCGGCCACGCCCGGCTGGCCACGGCGAGCAGGGCTGGTTTTTGGGCTGGCGGCAACAGGGCCGCCATGCGTACGACTTCATCGGCGCCACGGAGGTCGAAGTCCACGATCAGGGTGAAGCAACGCCCAGCTAGGACCAGTTCCAGAGCTTCCTGGTTAGAAGAGCAGAATACTGGCTCGATTCCGAGATCTTGTAGAGCAGGTCGCAGCGTTTGAACAGACGAGTTGTCGCGGCAAAGCACAGCAGCAGACTGGCGCATGAGCTACAAACTACGGGGTTAATACCAAGTCTGTAAGGTCACAGCGGTAATCGGCGATTCGGTTACCGAAGGAAGCTGGTAGTGGACGCTTCTGAGGTGGCGGTAGCGTAGACACCCCGCTGTTATAATTAAAGATTGCGCTCATGACTGGGAAGAGACTGATTCGTTCGACGACGGTTTTGTCAGTACGCCGTGGCGGCAGTGTGGTTCTGGCCGGCGACGGGCAGGTCACACTGGGTGAGTCGGTGATCAAGCACACTGCCAAGAAGATCCGGCGCCTGTATAACGACAAAATCCTCTCTGGCTTCGCCGGGTCGACGGCTGACGCGTTTACGCTTTTCAGTCGCTTTGAGGCCAAGCTGGAGCAATATCACGGAAATCTGGGGCGTGCGGCTGTCGAACTGGCCAAGGACTGGCGCACCGATAAGTTCCTACGCCATCTGGAGGCGCTGCTCCTGGTCTGCGACAAGGAGCAGACCTTTCTGCTTAGTGGTCAAGGTGACGTCATTGAGCCAGACAGCGGTATCGCGGCGATTGGCAGCGGCGGGCCTTATGCCCAGGCAGCGGCGCAGGCGCTCTCGGACCACACGGAACTCTCCGCTCGTCAGGTTGCGGAAGAAGCGATGAAGATTGCGGGCAAGATGTGCATCTATACCAATGACAAGGTGACGATTGAAGAACTCTGAACAGTCGTTGGTCGTTCGTCGTTTGTCGCTGGCTTTATCCGTCGAGGATCGGGTCTGCGCCAACGGCGAACGACTAACGACCAACGACTGATTTATGGCCATCTATCTCCCCTCCACCGCCGAAGAAGAGCAACTCGCGCTGGACGAACTCACGCCCCGTGAGATCGTCGCTGAGCTCGACAAGCACGTCATTGGCCAGAAGGACGCCAAGCGCGCCGTGGCCATCGCGCTTCGTAATCGCACGCGGCGGCAGAAGCTGGCGCCGGACCTTGCAGAAGAGATCATTCCCAAGAACATCATCATGATCGGGCCGACCGGCGTGGGAAAGACAGAGATTGCCCGGCGGCTGGCCAAACTGGCGAATTCCCCATTTTTGAAAGTGGAAGCGTCGAAGTTTACGGAAGTGGGCTACGTAGGCCGCGATGTAGAGTCGATGGTGCGGGACCTCGTTGAGATCGCGATCGACAACGTGCGCGAGGAGAAGTTGGAGGACGTCGCCGACAAGGCGGAATTGAACGCGGAAGAGCGACTGCTGGATATTTTGTTGCCACCGTCGCCTCCGCCGCGAACTGAGCCGGTTTCGACCGCGGGCGGCGTCGTGATCGATGGCACCATGGCTCTGGCGGAATCCTCCGGCCGGACGCGGGAGAAACTCAGGCAGCAACTGCGGGAAGGGAAACTGGACGACCGCACGGTAGAAATCGACGTGCGCGAACGCAACTTCCCGTCGTTTGAAATCATTTCCAACCAGGGCGTCGAGGAGATGGACGTCAACATCAAGGATATGTTGCCCAACATCTTCGGGCAGCGGACCAAGAAACGCAAAATGAAGGTGAACGAGGCCTTCGAGTACCTGATTCAGGAAGAGGAACATCGGCTGATCGACATGGACCAGGTGACACGAATTGCGATCGACCGCGTGGAGAATTCGGGCATCGTGTTTCTCGACGAGATCGACAAGATCGCGGGGCGCGAAGGCGGCCACGGGCCGGATGTTTCGCGAGAAGGGGTCCAGCGCGATATTCTGCCGATTGTCGAGGGCACCACGGTCAACACGCGCTATGGCATGGTGCGGACCGACCATATCCTGTTTATCGCGGCAGGGGCATTTCACGTATCGAAACCCAGCGACTTGATCCCGGAATTGCAGGGCAGGTTTCCGATTCGTGTGGAACTGCAATCGCTGACCATGGAAGATTTCGTGCGAATTCTCACGGAGCCGAAGTCGTCTCTGGTAAAGCAATACACCGCGCTGCTCGAGACCGAAGGCGTGAAGCTGGACTTCACCCCCGAGGCGCTGGACGAAATCGCGCACTTCGCCTTCCGCGTAAATGAGAGCACGGAAAACATTGGCGCGCGCCGCCTGCATACGATCATGGAGCGGGTCCTGGACGAATTGAGCTTCGAGGCGCCCGAGAAGAAGGGGCAGCAGGTCACCGTCGACGCGGACTACGTGCGCAAAATGCTGACCGACATCGTGAAAGATCAGGATCTGTCGCGCTACATTCTGTAGGTCCCTCTAACTTTGGTATGCACATGTCCTCGTGGGAGTTCGGTCTGATATCCCGCCTCGAATCACAATCATGAAATCCATCGACCGCACCCGCTTGCAGTCCCTGATGGAACGCGAACAGAAGAAGTTTGTCGACGATCGCCCCAAGTCGAAGGCGCTGTTTGAGCGCGCGCGCAAGTCGCTGCTGGCTGGCGTGCCCATGAACTGGATGGTCAAGTGGGCAGGAGCGTTTCCGCCGTTCGTGCGCGAGGCACAGGGTGCACACTTTTTCGACGTGGACGGGCATCGCTATATCGACTTCTGCCTCGGCGATACTGGCGCGATGACCGGGCACTCCCCGTTTGCCACGGTCAAGGCCGCGGAAGAGCAGATGCGGCGCGGAATCACGCTGATGCTGCCCGCAGAAGACTCCATCGCTGTGGCAGAGGAGTTGCAGAAGCGATTCAACCTGCCGTACTGGCAGTTCGCGCTCACGGCGACGGATGCAAATCGGTTTTCGATCCGCCTCGCCCGGCAGATCACGGGGCGGCCGAAGATTCTGGTCTTCAACTGGTGCTATCACGGCACGGTGGATGAGACGCTCATCACGCTTGCCGCAGATGGCACAGCAGGGCCTCGGCCCGGAAACATTGGGCCGCCGGTGGACCCGGCAATCACTACAAAGGTCATCGAGTTCAACGACCTTGCGGCGCTGGAGTCTGCGCTGGCTTCCCAAGACGTGGCCTGTGTGCTGGCCGAGCCGGCGATGACCAATGTGGGCATCGTGCATCCGCAGCCGGGATACCACCTGGCGTTGCGCGAGCTCACACGCAAGCATGGGACGCTGTTGATTATCGATGAGACTCACACGATCTGCGCCGGGCCAGGCGGATACACGCGGGCGGAGAATCTTGATCCGGACGTGATTGTGTTTGGCAAAGCCATTGGCGCCGGCATTCCCGGGGCGGCCTACGGCTTTTCGCAGGAAGTTGCGGACCGCATTGTGGCTAAACTGGAACTCGAGAACTGCGATGTGGGCGGCATCGGGGGCACGCTCGCGGGGAATGCGCTTTCCCTCGCCGCCATGCGGGCAACGTTGACGAAAGTGCTCACAAAAGAAGCCTTCGACCGTATGATTCCGCTGGCCGAGCGATGGACGGCCGGCGTGGCCAAGGCCATCGCCGAAGCGGGACTACCCTGGCACGTCACGCGGCTAGGTTGCCGCGCGGAATATCTTTTTGGCCCCGAACCGCAGAATGGGACGCAGGCGCATGACGCGATGGACTTCGAACTCGAACGGTTCATGCATCTTCATGCGATGAACCGGGGAGTCTTGCTGACTCCGTTTCACAATATGGCCCTGATGTCACCGCAGACCGAGGCCGAGGATGTGGACCTGCACACAAAAGTCTTTCGCTCCGCGGTAAAGGAGTTAGTGGGATAGACAGCCTTTCCGGCAACGAACGTGCCCCGGCCGTGTACCCGACCCCCGTGCTGGTTCTGTTAGTCTGTTGTTTCCCGCATGAGTCTTCTCCCGCGATGGCTGCTGCTGGCGATGGGTACACCGCTGGTGTTCACTGCCTGCGCGAACGTCGGGCCGCCGGAGCCTCCGTCGCTGGACTTGCCGAAACCGCCATCGGACCTGCGCGCCCAGCGGAAGGGCGACAATGTCACGCTCACGTGGACGGTTCCGACTCTAACCACAGATCGGCAAGCGGCGCATAGCTTTGGAGCAACACGCATTTGTCGCGGACTGCAGGCCGAGTTGACCCAGTGTACGACCGTAGGAGAAGCCGCGCCCGGGAAAGCTATGCAGAAATCCCCCGAGCAGAAAATCTCCACCTCATACACGGATGTGCTGCCCAGCGCCGTCGAGGTCGACGATCCTTCGAGCTTTCTTAGTTATGCAGTCGAGGTGCTCAATGCAGACGGGCGCAGTGCCGGGCTTTCCAATCAAGTGCGAGTGTCACTGGCCCGCACCCTTCCGCTCCCGAAAGACTTAAATGCGCACATCACGGCTCAGGGAGTCGTCTTGGACTGGACGAGCACTCCACTGCCGGCGTCTCCGCCAGCTGTGCGCTTCGTGTATCGCGTCTACCGCCGTCAGGAAGGTGATCGGCA
>CAVRCR010000023.1:0-257910 GCA_963719615.1 uncultured Acidobacteriaceae bacterium
AGCGAAACGCCTCATGCGGATGCAGCAGCAAAAGAATCGTCGTGATTACGCTGCCGATTTCGACCACGAACATAACAGGATTCCCCATCATGTTGCGCGGATTCAGCTTCAGCAACGAACTCCAGGATGCGTCCCGAACCAGGTCCAGGTCCCAAACCGATTTGCGATGGCTTGCCATAAGTTGCTGGAGAGTCTCCCTAGAAAGTCTTTCCCACGTGCAAAAGTAAGTGTTCAAGAATCGGCCCGAGGCTCAGTGCCGGAAAGAATGTCAACGCGCCCAGGATCAAAATGACGCTGATCAGCAGCAGCGAGAACAGCGGCGTCGTCACCGGAAACGTGCCCAGCGACGGCGGAACATATTTCTTCTGGGCCAGATTGCCGGCGATGGCCAGCATGGGGATGATCATGAAGAAACGACCGACCAGAGTGGTGATCCCGGTCGGCCGTGTCGTACCAGGGTGTGTTGGCCGTGAGGCCGCCGAAGGCCGAACCATTGTTTCCGGCAGACGACGTGAATGCGTAAAGAATTTGACTCAGGCCGTGGGGGCCAGGATTCGTGATGCCCGCCGTGCCAAAGCCCTTGATCACCGAAATTCCGGTCAAGCGTTAGAATAATGAGCGGGAAGACCAGCGACACCAGCATCGCCATCTTGACGTCATAGGCCTCGATTTTCTTGCCTAAGTATTCCGGCGTACGACCCACCATCAGGCCCGCGATGAACACGGCCAGAACGATGTAGACCAGAATGCCGTACATACCGGAGCCGACGCCGCCAAAAATAACTTCGCTCAGCATGATATTGACCAGCGGAACCATGCCGCCCGAGCGGAGTAAACGAGTCATGCCAGCTGTTGATCGCGCCGCAACTGGCGTCGGTAGTCACCGTCGCAAACAGGGCTGAGTTGGCCATGCCGAACCGTGTTTCCTTGCCCTCCATATTTCCGCCCGGCTGCGAACCGGTTGCGTCGTTGAGCGACCGCGGCAGGGTAAAGCGGATTGCCCTGCGCCTCAGCCCAGTACGCCACCGTCACGCCGCAAAGAAACAAAATGGCCATTGCAGCCCACACCGCCCATCCATGAGCCGCCGACCCGGTCATGCGCCCCAGGGTGTAAGTTAGGCCGGAGCCGATGGCAAAAATGCAAAACAGCTCGATCAGATTGGTGAGTGGCGTGGGATTCTCAAACGGATGAGCGCTGTTCGCATTAAAGAAGCCGCCGCCGTTCGTGCCCCATTCCTTGATGATCTCCTGCGAAGCGACTGGACCTTGCGCGATCGTCTGCGTGGTCACCGTGTCCATGACCGGCTTGCCTGCCGCATCCATGACCGGTTTGCCGTCCGCGCCCACTCGCTGTACCTGTTGCGGCTCGACCAACTTCACCGTGTCATAAGGCTTCAGATTCTGCACCACTCCCTGCGACACCAGCACCAGCGATCCCACCAAGCAGAACGGCAGCAACACCCATAGACAGCAGCGAACGAAGTCTACCCAGAAGTTTCCGAGAGTATTGGTCTGCCGGCGGGCGATGCCGCGGATGAAGGCAATCGCCAGAACGATGCCGGTCGCGGCTGAAGCGAAGTTGTGAAAAGCCAATCCGGCCATCTGGGTGAAGTAGCTCATGGTTGTTTCACCCGAATAGGCTTGCCAGTTGGTGTTGGTCGTGAACGACGCCGCCGTGTTGAATGCCAGATGCTCCGGCGTCACCGCCCCGAGGTGTTGCGGATTGAAGGGCAGCATGCCCTGAATTCGCTGGATCACATAGAGCAACAGCATCGACACGCCACTGAACAGCAGCATGGACGTTGCATACTCAACCCAGCCCATCTCGTGCTTTTCATCGACGCCCGTAACACGATAGAGCAGCCGCTCAATCGGCCGAAGCACCGGATCAAGGAACGTGTGCTCGCCCGCAAATACCCGCGTCATGAACACGCCGAGCGGCTTGGTGACCAGGAGGATCAAACCCAGAAACACAAAAATCTGCAGCCAGCCGTTCACCGTCATTTCAGAATTTCTCCGGACGAAGCAGCGCGTAGAACAAGTACACGGTAGTTGCTGCGCTGATGATGAGCATGATGAGAGATTGAGTATCCATACGTCCCCCTACTTCATTCGGTCGCAAAAACGCACGTACGCGACCGACAATCCGAAAAATACGATAGTGACGGCTACCCAAAGAGCGTCTTGCATAACAGTTCTCCACAAATAAATGCGATGGCCAGTATTACCGCGTAGCCTCTTCATCCCTGCCGCAGCTGCCTAGGCGATCCGCTTGCCGGTCCCGGGCGGAGACGTGCGCTTTTGAGCGCCAGGATTCACTAACATCAGTTCCTGTCGTCGGATGGTTGGTCTGAACTTCGCCAAATCAACTTGCATATTGCGAGGCCGTTTACTGATTGCTTCTGTTATAAGGGCAGTAAGAACCCGCAGCAGAAATGTCACGGCACCGAAGCACAGTACTACCAGAGCCATTCGCATAACATTTCCGAAACTTGTTCTTCACAATGATTGGAGCACGCCGTGCATAAAGCCCGGGTCAAGAGTTCATAAGGAATCCGTAAAGGTGAAGCGCGTGGGTACCCCATTTCTCGCGCGTTCTTTGCGCGAGAAGTCGGGGCTCAGCAGCCCCACTCTGCCTCGCCCGCCTTGGCAAAATACGGGCGGCTCGTGTCACTCTGAGCAGGCGCCGTTGCCAGTTCCAGCAGCGCCAAACGAGCCGCAGCTACCATTAACTTGCGTTCCTGCTGCGGCGTACGATCCCACGAAAAAGTTGCACCTTCTCCGCTGGGACAATCGAAGTCGTGCGCCAGAGCGGCGCGATAGTGATGAAACAGCTTCGCCAGTTCTTCAGCAGAAACATCCCGAATCGACCACATATGCTCTCAGCCTTTCTTGGATTTCACTGATTGATCTCCGCCTGCGGAGGGTTGATCTGATTGGCGCCGGCTGCCGTCGATCGCGCGTGCTCGGATCAAATATGCCAACAGGAGCAAGATCATGTTTCTATCCGCGGCCAGGAATCGGCTTGCAACTCCTGCCGCCTTCAATGGATTTGATAATGGCGGGCGTAAAGATTGAATAAAAAGTTCGTAGAATCTTCGTAATAAGCAGACTAGCGCTCTACAGAGTGCCTGTTTTCTGACCTGCGTGCGGAGTAAGATTTATCAGGGCGCTTAAAATGCCCGAACAGACAAACCAGGAGTTATACGATCGTGTGACACGCCTGGAGCGCGATCTCGAACGCCTGACCACCGGCGTCCGTCTCTTAGGAATCAAGTCTTGTTCCTGGTGCAATAAATATTTTCGCAGCTCCGATTCAGTTACGCTCTTCGATCCCGCCACGCCGGTCTGTTACAGCTGCGTTCTTGAATGGTGGCACCACCCAGTGCAACCAACTTAGCGTCCAGGAGAGAGAGAACATCGAGCGGGCGCTGAAGATTTGGCTACTCCGTGATCATCATGCCGAAGTGATCAAGAATCCGCAGAAAATGCCTAAAGCTCCGCCGCCCCAACTGCAGATCGTTGTTTCCTGCAATGAATGTTATGCAAGCGGATATGTGGCGAACACCCGTTGCGGGTACTGCGATGGCCGCGGAACGGTTTGGATCGTCGTACGGGGTTAAGGTCGCAACCCCAAATTCCAGGCCGAACGCGCACTACTCTCGCGGTTCAAACCGATATCCCACCCAAGGCTCCGTGACGATGTAGCGCGGCGAGGCCGCGTCAGGCTCCAATTTCTTTCGCAATTGCCCCACGAACACGCGAAGATACTCCACCTGCTCGGTGCTTTGTCCACCCCAGATGGCGCCCAACAGGGTTCGGTGGTTGACGACTTTCCCGGGGCGCCGAGCCAAATACACGAGCAGATCAAACTCCTTCGGCGTGAGGCGCACTTCACGGCTGAGCACGGTCACTTTGTGGGCCTCCGTGTCGATGCGAAAGTCGCCAATCTCGATCACGGCGTCAGCCTGACCCTCGGTTGGAATCCGCCGAAGATTTGCTCGCACGCGGGCCAGTAGTTCGTTCATGCCGAACGGCTTGGTGACATAGTCGTCGGCGCCGGCATCGAGCGCTTCCACTTTTTGCCGCTCCTTGTCGCGAACGGAGAGAACCAGGATCGGAACCTGCGAAACGGCGCGAACCTTGCGGCAAAGCTCGACCCCGTCCATCGCCGGCATCGACAGGTCAGTGATGATCATGCTGGGAGACCAATCCTTCATGATCTCCAACGCCATTTCGCCGCTGTTCGCGACGCGAATGTCGTATCCCTGCGCGGAAAGACTCGTGCGCAGCACGCGGGTGATCTGTGGTTCGTCATCGACGACAAGAATATGAGGCGGGTCGGCCATCAGTGTGCCTCCTGCGTCACGATGTGAACATCCACGGAGGGCGAGTCGCGCAAAAAGCGCTGGATCGCCGACAAGTATAGGTACCGCTGCCACCCGGTGCGCGCCGACCGGCCAAAGATCACCTGTGTAATGTGATGCTCGCGCACAAATTGGGCCACGCCGTCCGCGACACTTCTGCCGATGGCGCGCCGAACCTTGGCGCCGAGATTCTCGGCGAAGCGAATATTCTCTGCCAGCGTTTTCTGATCCTCTGGCCGGGTATCGCGCCCCACGTCCACATAAAAAACGTAAAGTTCGCCGCCCATCGCCTGGGCCATCCGCGAGCCGCGGGCGATCAGATACTGTGCTGCGGGATTCGAACTGACGCAGACCGCAATGCGCTCGCGCACGCGTGTGCGCTTGCTGCGTCGTGTCCTTATCCAGATAGGCGTCCAGGCTGCGATCCACCACGCCGGTTACCTGGCGCAGCGCCAGTTCGCGCAGGGCGATCAGGTTGCCGGGCCGGAAGAAATGCGAGAGCGCCCGCTGGGCGCGGTCGACCGGATAAATGTCGCCGCGCTGCATTCGCTTCTGCAGCGCCTGCGGGGTCAGATCGGCAAGCACAATCTCGTCCACTCGCTGCATCACCCAATCCGGCACCGTCTCGCGGACCTGCACGCCGGTGATCTGCTGCACCGTGGGGCCAAGGCTCTCGACGTGTTGCACATTCATGGTGGAAAGCACATCAATCTTGGCGTCGAGCAGTTCCATGACGTCTTCATACCGCTTGGCGTGCTTACTGCCCTCAATGTTAGTGTGCGCCAGTTCGTCGATCAGTACGACCGCAGGTTTGCGCGCGAGGATGGTGTCCACGTCCATCTCGTCAAACACTGTGCCCTTGTACTCGATTTTTCGCGGAGGAATGCGGTCAAGCTTGGCGGCCAGTTCCGCCGTGGCCTTGCGCCCATGACTCTCCACCACGCCGACGGCAACGTCTTCGCCGCGGCTGGCGCGCCGGATGGCCTCACTCAGCATGCTATAAGTCTTGCCCACGCCCGGAGCGTAGCCGAGAAAAAGTTTGAAAATGCCACGGTCTTTCTCCGGGGAAACTTCCTGCAGCCACTCCTCGGGCGTCTTGGCCATCGCAGCTATTGTCTTTCGCAGCCTGGGATTTGTCACCCCCATCGTACAATGCGGATGTGAAAGCCGGAGCTCAGACCCAGGCAATGCGCTACGTGGTCGTAATCGCGGTCATCGCAACCATCACCGCGATCGACTTCCGCCTGCACGTCAATCACACAACCGTCGCGCTGATGTTTCTTGTCGCCGTACTCCTGGTCTCCGCATATTGGGGCCTGCGCTACGCGCTGGTGCTGGCCGTGGGAGCCACCGCGGCCTTCAACTTCTTTTTTCTGCCTCCGGTGGGAACCTTCACCATCGCCGATCCGCAGAACTGGGTCGCTCTGTTCGCGTTCCTCGTAACCGCGCTGGTGGCCAGCAACTTGGCGGAAAAGGCGCGCAGTGAGGCTGAAGGAGCCAAGCAGCGCCGGCGCGAGGTTGATCGCCTCTACGGTCTCAGTCAGCGCCTGCTGGCGTCCGAAAATGTTCTGGAACTTCTCAACGCCTTGCCGGCCTATGTGCAGGAGTCATTCTCGGTGGGGAGTGTCGCCGTCATGGCCGCGGATCACCCGTCCGTCTATCGCTCCTCCCTCGATGCCAAGTTCGACGAAACCGTTCTGCGCTCGACTCTGCTGCGCGGCGAGCCGATCACACAGGCCGGCATCTCGTACGTGCCGCTGCGGCTCGGCATGCGCACCGTCGGCGCCCTGGCCGTAACCGGAGATGAGCTATCGCGCGAAACTCTCGATGCCCTCGGAAGCTTGGCTGGTCTTGGGATTGAGCGCGCACGCGCCCTCGAAGCGCTCAGCAAGCATCGCGCCGAGCAGGAGCATGAACGCCTGCGATCGGCTTTGCTCGATTCCGTCACCCACGAATTCCGCACTCCGCTCACTTCGATAAAGGCCAGCGTGACCACGTTGCTGTCGGGCGCGATGCTCGATGAACAGGGAAGAAGGGAACTGCTTACCGTAATTGACGAAGAGACCGACCGCTTGAACCGCCTGGTCGGGGAAGCCTCGGAAATGGCGCAACTCGATGCCGGCCTGTTCAAACTCGATCTCCAGCCACACTCCATCCAGGACGCACTACAACCTGCTCTACTGGACACCAAAGCGTCGCTGGAGAATCATCCGGTGGACGTTGTAGTTCCAGGCGACTTACCAAAAGTCCCCATGGACGTGCAGCGCATTCGCGAAGTGATCATGCATTTATTGGAAAATGCAGGAAAGTATTCCGATGCGGGACAGCCGATCAAGGTGACCAGCGAAATGAAGAACGATCGGCTCGTGACCAGCATTTCAGACCGTGGCCCCGGCATCGATTCGTTCGAGCAGTCGTTGATCTTCGAGAAGTTCTATCGCGGCCAGCATCAGCGCTATGCCTCGCCCGGGACGGGCATGGGCCTGGCCATCGCCAAGGTCATTGTCGAAGCTCACGGTGGGACGATCGGGGTGGTCAGCCAATTGGGAAGCGGCTCGGTCTTCTCGTTCACTCTGCCGCTCGACAAGAACTCTCGCCCCGCCCTTGGCCCGCGCGAGCAACAATAGTAAAGGCTACTGCCGGTTGTGTGGAGCAGGCACTCATGCCCGCTTGCCGGCTACATCGATGAAGCTAGCGGGCAAAGCCTGCCTGAACTTGTCGAAGGGAGTGCTCGCTCCACACGTGTCAGGGCAAGCTTTCAGCAAACTGCTAGGCTACAATCATTTGCGCTCCAAAATCACAAGCAGTCTGTTTCCCATCTGGGTGATGCGAATCTATGGCTGAGACCGCAACCGGTGCGACCGCGCTTGATAGCAAAAAGATTTCCTACAATCGGTTTCTTCTCGTGGTGGCCGGACTGGGCGGCCTGCTCTACGGGGTGGACGTCGGCATCATCGCCGGCGCCTTGCCGTATCTGGAAGCGACTTCGGGCTTGAATGCCGGCCAACTCTCAATTGTGGTCGCCGCCGTGCTGCTCGGAAGCGTGATCTCAACGCTGTTCGCCGGCGTGCTGGCCGACTGGATGGGCCGCAAGTCCCTGATGGCTCTCAGCGGTGTCATGTTCGTCATCAGCATTCCGACGATTGCACTCGCGCACGGTTACGGCCCCTTAGTCTTGGGCCGCCTCCTGCAGGGCGTCAGTGCCGGTCTGATTGGCGTGGTCGTTCCGCTCTATCTTGCCGAGTGTCTTACTGCCTCAAACCGCGGCAAGGGCACGGGCATTTTCCAGTGGCTCCTCACAGCAGGAATCGTAATCGCGGCACTGGTGGGTGTGTATTTCAGCTTCCGTGTGGACCAGGTGGCGAAGCTTGGGGACGCCGCCAACTTGCTCGCCTTCAAAGACACGGCGTGGCGCGGCATTTTTTGGGTCTCGTTGCCTCCCGGTATTCTGTTTGTCATCGGGAGCCTGATGATTTCCGAATCGCCCCGGTGGCTCCTGCGCCACGGCAAAAAAAACGCCGCCTACGCCGCCCTGCTTCGCTCACGCACCACCGCCCAGGCTGATCTGGAACTTAAGGAAATGGAGGACGCCAACGCGTCCGAAAAAGGCAAAGCGTCAACGGCCGGGGGTGTCCGGGAATCGCTGCTGCGGCGCAAGTATGTAATTCCGTTCGTGCTGGCCTGCATCATCCTCGCCTGTAATCAGGCCACGGGAATCAACTCCATCATCGCCTACAACACGAATATCCTCTTGCAGAGCGGACTCTCCGATGTCGCCGCTCATTGGGGATACGTCGTCTTCACCATAATCAACTTTGCGGTCACCTTCGGCGGTGTAGTTTTGGTCGACCGCAAGGGACGCAAGTTTTTGCTCTCTCTCGGAACCGCAGGCATTATCGCCTCGCTCGTCTGCACCGGGGTCTTGTTTCACGGCGCCGAACGCGCGCGCCTGGATGTGAAGACCGCGGTTCAAACGATGGTGACAGTCGACGAGACACTCGCGCTGTCCTACGACCAGATGCTGGCCAACCAGCTTTTGAACCAGCCCCAAGCGAGTCAGCCGACATCACTTGTCGTCATTTATTCCTATGGAGACTTCCGGGCTGCAAGCCAGGTCGTGCGTTCCGACGATCGGGCTGCCAAACCGATCATGATCACGCGTGATAGCTGCGTCCCCGCCAACAAGGTAGTCGCATTTTTCTCCAACCCGTTCGGCAATCTCGACGCGTCGCGCAAAGCGCCGCTACGCATCGAGAACGCGCTCATCAGTCCGGTGCCGAGCCGCGGAAATGGCTGGATGGTAGCCATCACCCTGTTCGTGTTCATGGCGTTCTACGCCGTTGGACCAGGTGTGTGCGTGTGGCTCGCACTCTCGGAACTGATGCCCACCCGCATTCGTTCGAACGGAATGAGCATCGCCCTGGTCTTGAATCAGGCGGTTTCTACAACAATCGCAGCAATCTTCTTGCCCACCGTCGGGAAGTACGGCTATTCGACGATGTTCTTCGGCTTTGCCGCCTGCACCGTGATCTACTTCGTCACCGCTACCTGGTTCTTACCGGAAACGAAAGGAAAGACGCTCGAAGAGATCGAGGCGCATTTTGAAGGCGCAAGCGCGGCATCTTAACGCGTTGTTTGTGTGGGGACAGCCGCCAAGCGTGCCCTGAGCGCAGTCCAAAGGTTGTCCGCGGAGCGAAGCTCCGCCGGGGTTTGCCCGCCACACCACGAATGATTTACCCTCAGCCCCAGTCCCTATGACTCCTAAGAATCCGACGAACGCCACCGACCAGAAGCACTCCCACGCCATGCGGCACGAGATTTACGAGCAGCCCGAGGCCATTGCCAAAACCGTCCAGAAACATTTGAAGAACGATCTGATTTTCCCGGGCGAACTCGATGCGATCGAAAGCGCGCTCCGCACGTTCGAAAAGCTCATCATCGCGGCCAGTGGGTCGAGCCGCCACGCGGGCCTGGCCGGCGAAATCATGATCGAAGATCTTTCCGGCGTTGCGGTCGACGTGGAATACGCCAGCGAGTATTGCTACCGCTCCACCCATGCTGCCGTCGATCCGATCGTGATGGTCATTACGCAATCAGGCGAGACCGCCGACACCATCGCCGCGCAGCGCGAAGCCCTCACCCGCGGCGTCAAGACCATCGCTATTTCCAACGTGTCCCCGGCCACCATCGTGCGCGAGGCCGGCGCCGCGCTGATCACAGGCGCAGGCCCCGAGTTAGCGATCCCCGCCACCAAAAGCTTCACCACGCAGGTCACGATTCTCTACCTGATGGCGCTGTTCCTCGCCCGCAAGCGCGGACGCATGACGTCGGAAGTGACGAGGTCGTACTTGCAACGCCTCATGCGCCTGCCCGACGCGATCGAACAGGGACTCCCCACCTGGGACAATCTAGCCGAAGAATTCGGCACGGCACACTTCAAAGCAGAAAAGTTTCTGTACCTGGGCCGCGGAGTGCACTATGCGATCGCGCGCGAGGGCGCGCTCAAGCTCAAAGAGATTTCTTACGCCCATGCCGAAGGATATCCTGCGGGTGAACTCAAGCACGGACCAAACGCGCTGGTGGATGAGAAGCTACCGGTCGTGGTCCTGGCCACTTGCGACCATGCCGATCCAGATTCCGTCCTGCGTTACCGGCGAACCCTCGATGTCATGAAGGAAGTGAAATCCCGCCGCGGTCCTCTTGTAGCGGTTGCAACCGAGGGCGATCATGAAGTGGCCACGGTCGCCGAGCACGTATTCTATGTACCTCCAGCCCCAGAATTGCTTCTGCCCATAGTCGAGGTGATCCCTCTGCAGCTCTTCGCCTACCATGTCGCAGTAAACAAGGGATACGACGTAGACCATCCGCGAAACCTGGTAAAGGCGGTGGTCACAGAATAGTTGTAGTGCTTGTGGGTCCGGGTCGGTGCCCTATTCCCGAGCGAAGTCGAGGAAACCAGACACGCCGGGAAACGCCCGGCTGCCGACCCTGCTGCCGAAAGATTCCCGATTCTAAGCGCTCACCAGGAACCGGTTTAGCACCGACTCCAGAACCTCCGCCTCCTTCCGCAGGACGGTTTTGAAATGATGATGGTCGGTCTGGGAAATCTCCACCAGCAGCGTGCGATGCTGCTCCTCCAGAATCTTCTGGATCAGTTCTCTTTCCTCTTCACTCAGGGTCAGCGAAACAGTAGTCCCGGTCACTGGCACCTCCAGGTGTTTCAGCTGCCAACATTCTAGGCCTCGGACCGGGGTGTACGCGGTGATCCCAGATACCAGCCTTGTCACGGTTCTGGCGGCCTCTGATGGCTCTCGACTGACAACTTCCGCAGCGACAATCTCTCATGATGGGCCAGCAGCAGCCCCACTGGCACCACGGCCGCAAAGGTCACCAGCCACAACAGAATTCCGCAACTCGCCGCCATCTCCGGCGGCACGTCAAACACGCTCGACAGGGTAGCGATCGTCGCCATCTGCGACCCGCCGCCCACGGCCGGCAACTGCAACATCGAGCCCAGCATGCTCGAAAACATCAGAATCAACAGCTGCGATACCGGGATCGCCAGCGCATCCACGCCGTAGGAGTGGGTTACCTCCTGATACGCCAGCGCGATGACGTACCACATTCCCACCGATACCAGGGTGAGCGACAGGAGCGAGACCGGCCCGTGAATCGTATTCAGGCCCATGCCGAACTCGCGCACCTTCTGACCCAGCTTGTGTCCGAAATTCGACGCCAGATGGGCGAAGCGCTGCTCCACCCAAAGCGCCGCCTTCTCGCCGTTGCGCCCGATGATCACTGCCAGGACTGCCGTTCCAACCACCAGTGCGGTGAGGATAAACCCCAGTTCGCGGAAGCGAACGTAGTACTCGGGATGCGGAATCGAAGGCAGTGCGCTGGGAAGGAAGATCGCGAGCAGCATCAGAATCGTGAATGCGCCCATGTCAAAAATGCGCTCCACGCCCCACACCGCCAGTTGTGAAGAAAAGGGAAGGTCGGTCCGCCGCGCAATCAGGTACGGACGAATGAATTCTCCCGCCCGCCCCAGCAACGCCAGCCCGGTGAACCCGACCAGCGTGGGCGAGACCATATCAATCGTCCTGGTTTTCGGCCGCACCGGCTTCAGGAAAATTTTCCAGCGCCACGCCCGCATCCCGTACGCAATGTAGATCAGTGCGATCCCGTGCAGGACGTGCCATTTGTTGATCCGGTGGGTCTGGCTCCAGAACGTTCCCCAATCGAAGGTCCGCCAATGCCGGTATTGCAGGTAAACCAGAACGGCCAGGATGAGGAACACCACCACACTGGCCAGGATTCGCTTCTTATCCATGAAGGGGAAAAACTCCGCACCGCGACCCAAGCAAGGCGACGCGGGAAACGGCAGTTCCAAAGGTATATGACCCTTCCGAACGGGTCAAACCCAAGAGCCCGTGTCGAGCAGCCAGGTGTGTGGAGCGGGTACTCCCTTCGACAACCTCAGGGCAAGCTATGCCCGCTGCTTTTGACTTTGTTTTTTGACTCTAATTGTTGTGAGAATGCCCGCCCACGCGGCAATCACCTTCACTCAGTCGGGGAAGGACTCGCTTCCGCCTGCGTGACGGGCTTAGGATGTTGCGCCCTCGCTGTGGAGCCTGGCGTCTTCGGGTTCGTTTTCCTGGCGGCGGTGTTGTTCTCCGCAGGAGTATTCTTCTGCGAAGAAGCAGCCGCTCTTTGTTGCGCCGTTTTTTTCTTATTGAAGTCCTTCACGATGCGAGCCACATAAGCCCGCGTCTCATGAAACGGAGGCACCCCGCCGAACTGTTCCACGCGTTGTGGCCCCGCGTTATAAGCGGCCAGCGCCTTTACCAGGTCAAAGTTATAGCGCTCTAGCAACTCCCGCAGATATCTCGTCCCGCCTTCCACGTTGGCCTGCGGATCAAACGCATTCGGCACACCGAGCTGCGACGCGGTTCCCGGCATCAGCTGCATCAGCCCTTGCGCCCCTTTCGGCGACACCGCCCTCACCTTGAATCCGCTCTCCGCCTTGATCACGCTGTTCACCAAATCAGGATCCAGCCGGTAACGGCCGCTCGCCTCATTCACCACTGCATTCAGGTCGGTATAGGACTGAACCGGAAATCCTTGCGTGCCATTTCTCGTGTTCTTCACAAATGAGCCTGCTCGCACCGCAGCCGAGTCGCCACCTGAGACCGAATCAGAAACCGGAGGATTCGGCGCCTCCTCGTAGTGATCAATGTCGGCTGTCGGTATATCCACAAAGCTCGCGCCGTCGGAGCTCATATAAAGACGCGTGACGTCCCCGACGACTTCGCGCCGCTCATGCTGGATCGTGAACCCGTTCTTCAACACGGCGACCTCGGCGGCATAGCAGGGGAGTGCCGCTACCGCCAGTATGGCGGCGACCACAGCAGCCACGAAAAATGAACAGAAACTTTTCATCCGTTGCCAGCCACCCGCCTCATCCAACGACAAACGACAACGACTACCGACCCGCTACCAACGACGATTCCCCCAGCGCAACCTCGACTGCTGCTGCTACCCCGCAGTCATCATTACCCCGGGTGACCGTCCAACCCCGGCCGCGCAGCTCCGCGCAGGCATTCCCCATGATAACCGGATACCCCGCAAACTCAAGCATCTCGACGTCATTATGATTGTCACCGACGGCCATGACCTGTTCGCGCCCGTAGCCGCGATAGGCCGCCCAGCGCTCCAAGGCATGCCCCTTCGAGCAGCCCGCATTCAGCACGTCGATCATCGACAAATCTCGCGCGGGATACTCCGTTCGCAACACCGTCACCAGCCCATTCATCCCGGCTTGTTCCAAGGCCTTCAAAGCATTACTCATCCGCGCCATCGTCCCACAAAACATCGCCTGCACTGGATCAGCCGTCAGCGCCCTCTCAATGGGCACCACGAACTCGATGTACTCCATATTCTTCTCAAGCCATCGTCGGATGCTCTCGCCCAGTTCATCGAGCCGCTCCAGCACAATCGCACCCTTACCTTCGGTGTCAAAAGTCAGAACGGTGTTGCCCCTGAATCCTTGCATTGCCCCGCACAGCCGCCGGCAAGTCTCAGCCGGCATCAGGTCGCGATGGAACCTCTCCCCGGCCAGCGACCGCGTTACCGCGCCATTGGAACTGATCAGCCACAAATCAAATCCAAGCTGCTTTGCGATCGGTAACGCAAACGTATGCCGCCGGCCGGTGACCAGCACAATTTCGATTCCGGCCGCATGCGCCCGTCGCAGCGCGGCCAGGTCGCCAGCAGAAATCTGAAATTGTGGATTGAGCAACGTGCCGTCGATATCGGTCGCCAGCAGCCGGATGGGGGGCTTGGAACTCGTCACCACCACCTATTTTACCATCAGCCACTCACCAGTCCCCGAGCGGAGCTAGGACTATGGCTTGACATCGCCTTCCTATTAGGCAGAATAGTTAATACCAAAAACAGACTCTGTGTCGTAGCTTGAGCGTGCAGACGAGAGAACAAATAGCGATGCGTTTCCAGCCGCGAAGCGGCGCAAGGCGTGGGTTAAACGTGGGAAATAAACAAGCCCTGAAGGGGCGGAAGGAAGCCTACAACACGGCCCAACCGCACCCTCGCAGAAGGAAAGACTGATCGAATCGTTCATGCTTCTCCGCCATTCGCTACTCGCCTCCTGTGTGCTCCTACTTCTCGCCGCGGGCCTGATTTCGTGCGGCTCGAGCAACCAGAGCATCGGTCGGGTGCTGACCTCAATCGCCGTCACGCCGCAGACAGCGGACGCGCAAAGCTCTCCCGAAGGCCAGGTCGTCTTCACGGCGACCGGCACATTCAGCCTCCCGCCCTACACCGGTCCGCTGACTTTTGTGGCTCCCTACAGCGGACAGTTCGTCGTCAACAATCCCACCAACTCGACAATCGCAACCGTAGTCTCGAGCGGCAAGGGCACTGTAACCGTACAATGTGCCCCCAGTGCGTCGGGGAGCGTTAACGTCACCGCGACCGCATCCGCCAACAATGGCAGCACTCTCGTAGTCTCTGGCAGCGGCCAACTCACCTGTCCCTAGTGCCGTGAAGCTCCGCTACGCAAATTACCAGGCTCGCTCACCCTCTTCCGGAGAATCCCGGCCGAGGCCAGCGTCACGGCCAGCCCGGTCAGAAAACTTCCAATGAAGGTCATGGCCGATTGATCGCCGGATTGTCATACATCGCCTTGAACCAGTCGAAGCTCGGCTTGAGCCGCACGGGACTATGCCTGTGCCGACAGCCTCGCCAGCAGCGCGCTAGCCCTCCGAAACCACGGCCGCTCCCGCCGTCGCAAATATCCCGGCATGGTCGGTTTCTTGTCGAGAATCTTCTGAGCCCACACGCGAGCCTCAGCTACCCGCCCCTGCGCGTGAAGAAACAGCGCGTAATGGTAATAGGTCTCGGAAATCGTGGAGATCCGCGTCGCCTCCCGAAACATTACCTTCGCCTTCTCAGCCTGCCCAGTCTGCGCGTATGCCCAGGCCAGCAATCCCTTGGCGCGGTGAAAGTCATAGTCTGGATCGGAACTCACCGCGTGTTCCAGGTCTGGCACAGCTGCGGCAAAGTCCCCCAGTTCGACTTCCGCCACGCCCCGCCGGTAGAACGCGTCAACATCGTCTGCACGGGAGGCAATCGCCTTGTCATAACACGCGCGCGCCTGGGCGAAGTTGCCGTCGTCCAGATACAGCAGTCCCAGTTCTTCGTAGTTTCCCGCGGACGGATTGTCGAGGATGGTTCGTTCCAGTTCGTGGATCCGCCGACGCCGCGGGAACACTTGAAACGAACCCCGCAGCAGCCCGGCATCGGGGATGACCTCGACCGCGATATAAACCAGCGCGCCGATCGGGTGAATCAGAATCACCCAGATCCAGAAAAAATCCGGGCGCCGCCGAATGAAATGGACGATCGCCACAACCCTCAGCAGAATGCCCCACCACGAAAAGGCAAAGAAAAGAAACGATCCCATGGGAACCGCACTATAGCATGCAGGACGAGCGCCTTCCGAAACGGGTTAGAGAGAACTTGAAGAAAAAGCGAGCGCTGGTAGCGCGCCTTCGGGTGCCCCATTTCTCGCGCGTTCTTTGCGCGAGAAGTGGGATTTTCGCACTGACTACTTCATTATTTGCTGGCTTACGTTCGTCACCGTCGCCGGTACCGGAGCCAGACTATCCTTGACCGACTTGGGCAGCTTATCTGCGTTCGCCAACAGCAGGCTGACCTGCCACATCTGCGTCGTCGACAACGACTTGTCGAATCCCGGCATTCCCGTCATCCGAATTCCTCCCGCCACCTTCCAGTAGGTCTCTCCCGGAGAATCGTCCGTCACGCCCTTTCCCTCGAGCAGGACCGGGGGTTTGGGAAACATCCCCTTGGCGATGGCCGTCTGCGCTTGTGCCGGCAGTCCGTGACACACCGCGCAGTGCTCCTTGTAGACCTGCGCCCCGGCCGCGTACGCACCCTCGTCGGCGGTCACGGGCACCGTCTTCGGCATTTCCTTATCCAGTCGCGCATGCAGCGCCATTCGCGCCATCATCTTTTCAAACGGCATTGGCGGCGCCGCCGTTGCTACCGGAGCGCTGCCCGAGGAAAAATAGAAGTAGACCACCGCGGGAACCGCTACCAATCCCAGGATCAGCCCAAAAAGAAACGTTTTCATTCCCTATCTCCGTGAAGTGAGGTGACCACAAATACTAATCGAAAAGCTCCGAAAATGTCGGAGGCAGCTAAGTTGAAAAGAGATTGGGGCAAGTGATCCTACCGGTCCGCGGTTCTGGTGGTGGACCGGGCCCTCGAGGTTGGTTCTGCCCCACGACCCGTTCCGATCGAGGCCAGCTAGACCTCGTGGACACGCTAGTGGTCGGAGCTCTCATCGGCGGCCTCAGCGGCCGACTCACTCGGCCGACACGGAGCGATAGCTAGGTCCCGACGCATGATTGCATGCGGGTTGTGCCAGGCTGCTCTTCACCCGCGGCTTGAAGCGCGGCGTGAGGCCTGTTTCTCTCTCAGCAGAGTCTGAAGGTCAGAGATCGCTTCTCGAATAGCTTTTAGTTCAGCCGGCGTCCCTGGGGTGTCGCCCCATTCCGCATAGCGTCTTTCGAGCGCGATCGTTGCTTTTTTGATGAGAGCGACTCTTATCTTCGGATCACATTCTCGCAGAGCTGACACATAAACTTCGCGCCAGGCGTATCGTGTTCGTCCCATCTTTCAGGCCCCTTGCTCTCTCTAAACCCACACAAATAGCTCGGAGGCGCGACCCGAGTCTTTTTTGTAATGACTGTTGCGGACATGCTACCTCTTTTGCCTGCTCCTGCAAACGAATCTATTAAAAAACGCGTTCTGCGAACAACGGGGCCTCGTCGCGCCAGCCCTCTAGACTTCGTTTCGCGCTCGCGGTACCCTCTCGTGCATGAATCGACGTGACTTTGTAGTTGGATCCGCCGCTGCTGCCGCTGCCCTCGGTCTTCCGCGTCTCTCGCACGCCGAAAAGGCCGACCTGGAACCGGTCTGGGCTGAAATCGAAAAACGTCATGACGAATCGGTAAAGCGCCTGCAAACCTGGATTCACCAACCCTCCATCGCCGCTGAAAACCGCGGCGTCAACGAGGGCTGCGAACTGACCATGCAGATGCTCCGCGACGCCGGCTTTCAGTCTGTCTCCAAGATTCCAACCGACGGACAGCCCGGCATCTTCGCGACCCTCGACGCCGGCGCTCCCCGCACCATCGGCATTTACTTCATGTACGACGTCAAGCAGGTCACGCCCTCGGAGTGGTCCTCGCCGCCATGGGACGCCGCCCTGGTTGACAAGCCCGGCCTCGGCAGAATCCTAATCGGACGCGGCGCCGTTAATCAGAAGGGACCAGAAGCCACGTTCCTTGCCGCCTTGCACGCCATCCGCGGCGCGGGTCGCAGGCTGCCAGTGAACTTCGCGTTCGTCGGCGAAGGCGAGGAAGAGATCGGCTCGCCCCACTTCGCCCAGATCGTGCATCGCCCCGAGGTCGTAGCGGCACTAAAAAAGTCGGATGGAATCTTTCTGCCCGACGCTGCGCAGGAGCTTGATGGCAGCGTCACCGTGGAACTTGGGGCCAAGGGCGTGATCGAACTGGAACTGGTCTCGAGTGGCGAACACTGGGGACGCGGTCCGACCCACGACGTTCACTCCAGTTTGAAGGCCTGCGTCGACAGCCCTGCCTGGCGCTTGATTCATGCTCTGAATACGCTGGTCTCGGCCGACGGCAACACGCCGGCCATCGCCGGCTTCGCTGATAAAGCTCGTCCTCTCTCCGCCGCAGAAAAGCAGATGATCGCCATCGCCGCCAACCGGATGGACGAAAATCTGGCCAAAAAAGCGCACGGTGTCACACACTGGATCAATGATGTTGGCTGGCAGGAATCGATCGAATTGCTGCTCTCTCGGCCCACCGTGAACATCGAAGGTTTGGTGGGAGGCTATACCGGCCCGGGCGGAAAGACGATCCTGCCGCATCGCGCCGTCGCCAAGCTCGATCTCCGTCTCGTCCCAGACATGACCGCGTCAGACGCTCTGGCGGCGCTGAAGGCACATTTGGCGAAGCAGGGATTCAGCGACATCGAGGTCAACATGACGGGCGGCTACGACCCCAATAGCACTTCGGTCGACGCCAGAATCATTCAAACCGAGTTGAAGGTCTACCGCGCGAAAGGCATTGACCCGATCGTGTTGCCGCGCAGTCCCGGATCGTGGCCGGGCTACGTCTTCACCGGCGATCCTCTCCGCCTGCCGGCAGGCGGCTTCGGCCTCGGTCACGGCGACGGCGCCCACGCGCCCGACGAGTACTACCTGATCGAATCTGCTAATCCCAAGGTCCTCGGAATGGACGGCGCGGTGCGCTCCTACGTCGAGTTCCTCTACGAGATGGCGGCGTAAGCGCGTTTCCCGGGTGCGGGTGCCCCATCCTAACGTCGCGTTTTTTGCGACGTTAGAGCGTGCCCTACGAAAGCCGACGGGTGGGGATTTTCGACGGAGCGATGTCGAAGTGTGCGGCTTTCATTACGAGACCATTCTTTTACAACTCTCAAACCTTCTGATGACACCATCATGGAGCCGCAATCCTATTCTGCCCTTACGTTGACTTCGCAGTCCCAGCTTCGAACTTCAACGCATTCTTAAGACAATTAGGAGCGCAGAACCATGAAGCACGAAGAACTACCATTCTCTGACTCACCCAACAACGAGCCGAACTCTCAAGCCCCGCGCGCAATCGAGCGCCGTTCTTTCATGAAAGGCCTCGGCATCGCTGGCGCTGCACTTTCGGCGGCGCCGTTGTTGCACATTGCCGCGGAGGCCGAAGAACGCAGTGGCTCGTTGTCCAAGGGTGATGCGGCCATCCTCCGCTTCGTCGCCGCTGCCGAAATTATCGAAAGCGATATATGGCTGCAGTACAACGAACTCGCGGGCGTGCAGGACGGGGAAGTCTCGAAATTAGCCAGTAAGCTGATTCCCGGTTATCCCTCCCAGGCGACCGGAGGAAACACCGACTACACCAGCGACGTTAAGCAGCTTGACGGAGACATGGACCAATACATTTCCGACAACACCGAAGACGAACTCAGCCACGAAGCCTTCTTGAATGCCTATCTCGCGTCCAAGGGTGCCGACACCGTTAACCTCGATGCCTTCCGCACGCTGCCTTCCAGCCAGGCCACTGGATCGAACAAAACTTTCGGTCGTCTCACCAACCTGACCCAGCTCACCGTCCGCACCGATTGGTGGATTCGCTATCGCAGCCGCACCGGGAACCCGGATTTGGGCGACAAGTTCCGCAACGCCATTCCTACTCTCGCAGTGGGACAGCACACGGCGATTCCCAGAACCGATTCCGATGTCAGCAATTCAGCATTTCTCCAGGCGGTGGCCAATACTGCGGGCTTTCACTTCCCGTGGATCGAGCAGGGCGGCTCAAGCCTCTATCCTCAGTTGGCACAGCGCGCCACCAACGTGGAGGTCTTGCGCATCCTGCTGAGCATTGGCGGCACAGAAATCTGCCACTTCCAGACCTGGCACGACAAAGCAGGGAACCTGACTCCGGCGCAAAATGTGATTGATCCGGTCACCGGCGTTTCAGTTACCTTCCCGGATCTGAATTCTTCACCCTTCGGCGGTGAGAACTTCCAGACCAACCTCATCATGCCCGAGCCCACCGTATTCCTTAGCCGCCATTTCCCGCCCGTTTCGATCATTCGACCCACCGAGACCAAGGGTGCGGCCATGGGAGCGGTAAACGCCCTCACGAACGACGGTCTCTTCATTGGCCAGTCAAACCAATTCATGCAATTCCTGCGCGACTTGGCCGAAGATGCGGATGAGGCGCGAAGAGGCGGTCGGTGACAGTAGCACACTGAGCCCGTCGTATTTGCGATCGAAGCCTTAGACCCATTGCTGGGTCAAAAGATGGGAGGGCGCTGGCACATTGTCACGCCCGCGCCTCTCCGACAACACATCAAACCCACGAGAAGAGGAACCATGTTCGAAGGCCTGTTTCAACCCATGCATCTGATGATCATCGCCGGAATAGCCCTGCTGGTTTTCGGCCCGAAGAAACTCCCAGAACTAGGCAAAGGCCTGGGCGAAAGCATCCGCGGCTTCAAAACGGCAATGGCAGCCAAGGACGAAGTAAAGCCCGCAAGCGCAAAGTCCGATCCGACGCCGAGAGTAGAGTGACTGAGAGCTGAGAGCTGAGAGCTGAGAGCTGTCGCCTTCCCAATGTTAAACTCGCATCGACATGCTGACGCATCTCGAATGCACCCGCTGCGGCGAACACTATCCCGCTGATCGTCCGCAATCGGTCTGTCCCAAAGACGCGGGCGTTCTCTACGCCCGCTACGATCTCGCCGCCATCAAGCGATCCTCTTCAGCTGGACGCCTCGCCGGCCGCGCACCCACCATGTGGCGTTACGACGCCGTGTTGCCCGAAGCCGATCCCGTCTCGCTCGGCGAAGGCTTTACTCCCATGTTGGCCAGCCGCGAATATCCCAACGTCTTCATCAAAGACGAAGGCCTCAATCCCACCGGATCGTTCAAAGCGCGCGGACTCTCGGCATGTGTGACCATGGCTCGCCGCTTCGGCCTGAAGAAGCTGGCGATTCCCTCGGCCGGAAACGCTGCCGGAGCGCTCGCTGCCTACGCTGCGGCTGCAGGCCTTGAAGCCCACATCTTCATGCCGGTGGACGTTCCGGCCGCTAACCGCATCGAGTGCGACTACTACGGGGCACATGTGACTCTGGTGGACGGCCTGATCAGCGACTGCTCTCGCAAAGTGGCCGAACTGAAGCAGGAAGCGTTCTGGGAAAAAGACGGCTGGTTCGATGTCTCCACCACCAAAGAGCCCTATCGCGTCGAAGGCAAAAAGACCATGGGCTACGAAGTTGCCGAGCAGCTTGGCTGGAAGGTGCCTCAGGGAATAATTTACCCAACCGGCGGCGGAGTCGGTCTCCTGGGGATGTGGAAAGCCTTTGAGGAGATGGAAGCGCTGGGTTGGATCGGTTCCGAACGCCCAAAGATGGTCACCGTGCAGTCCTCAGGTTGTGCTCCGATTGTTAAAGCATGGGAAGAGGGCAAGTCCGCGTCTGAGCCGTGGGCGAACGCCGCAACTCTGGCTTCCGGCCTCCGCGTGCCCAAACCGTACGGAGACTACCTGATCCTCGACATCCTCAGGAAAAGCAAAGGTACGGCCGTCGCTGCCACAGACGAAGAGATCCTCGACGCCACGCGTCACTGGGCGAAAGCCGAGGGAATCTTTGCGGCCCCGGAAGGCGCCGCGTCCCTGGTCGCCTATCGCGAACTTCTTGCCAGCGGATTCTTCAAGCCCGAAGACACCGTAGTCCTGTTCAACACCGGCAGTGGCCTGAAATATCTCGATGTGCTGGATGCAAGTCGTGTGGAGCGGACACTCCCTTCGACAAGCTCAGGGCAGGCTCTGTCCGCTAAGCCCGCGCATCCAAAGCCAGCCGCCCGCCACGTCGGCGGCATCATCGGCCCATACTAGGATTCACCCACGCGTTGTCAATGAGCGCATTGACGATTTAAGGCCAATTGAGACGATCGCCCACGAGTGGCCTGCCTCGGATAACTTCCGACTTGCGACAATCCGGAAGTAATTCAACTTGTCTGGTAGCTCCGCTAACGGGACAAGTTGCTCATAGACCCACATCCCGCGGCGATTCGTTGAGAGCGAAAACCTTATTGGGAGAAAAACACGTGCTTTCAGGACACCTCCGCCGCTGTGGCTAAACGCCTTCTGCCTTCAATCGCTCTGCGCCCACCGCGCGGCAGCCTTGTTGGCCGAATATCTAGTTGACGACGACGGGACTGAGTCGATACTCCACTGAGTTTCGCTAATGAATCGACATCTTTTCATAAGCGAGATAGAGCAATCCAATCCGAGCGACGGGGTCGCTGAAGAAATGGCGCTGCATCGCCCCGTGAGTGATCGCGTTGTCGAGCGCGGCCATGATCATGGATTGGTCGAGCACCAGCCGGCGATGACCTATCGAGCCAGTCGTGGGATTGACGGCGTCATAAAAGCCTCCGTCGGAGCTGTAGACATCGGGGTATAGGGTCCGCAGGTTGACGATGTTCGCATAGGCCTCCTGCGGCAAAACAGAGAGCGCAAGGAACGACGCATGCGGTGATACCGTATCCTCGGTGGCGCATGCCCAACATTGTGACAACCCCAGGTTCGGGTGGCTTGAGTCCGCTCCACCCCCGAAGTAGGGAAAGAGCAAACCCTCGACACCGAAGCCACCATAGTTGCCGGTGTCGTCTGCTGTGCTTGAAGGTGACATGCCCCAGACGGGATAATGTAAGGCTTGGGTTGTATACTTAACCTGCACTTGCGCCCAACGAAGATCGTTTAGACCGAAACTCTGGGGCCCAAAGATCGTTTCAGGCATCACCAAGTTTGCCATCAAACCTTCGAACATCCCGCCAGCCCAAGTGGGAACGAAGTTCGAGGATGTCCTTGGGTATTCGTAGTGGCCCTCCCAAACGTTAAACGTCTTGCGGGACTGAAAGTCCGTGTAAGTATGCCAATAGCCTTGCGCAGGCCACTGACCTATCCACGAGAAATCGGGATCCGTTTCGCACTGCTTCGGAGGTAATACGCGCCATGACCGCCACCACACATCACCAGGCATCTGGTGACGGCCCATCCCGATATAGATGGCGATGCGCGGGTCGCTGTACAAAGCACCGTTGTGATAACCAGCAGGACCTTGGTTGGCGAAATAGCCACCAAACATCTGGCCGGTTGGTTGATTCGGGTTGGGGTCAGTCGGCGCGTTCACATTGCACCCGGGATGCTGATACCCGCTGTCGTAAAAGAGGCCGAAATTCATCGGACGCAGAAGGGTATCTACTTGCCGCCGCAACTCCGGTAAGGCCTGCCGAACCACGATGAGGCCAGAAGCGTACCAGCCATTATCCACAGCAGAAAGAAAATCACAGTTGTCTGTGTGCGGCGGCGGGTCGGCTGCGCAGTCAATGTCGTTGGGGTTGCGGATTTTGTGCCCGTTGGTTGTGTCGTACCACTGATAAAGTAGGCCCTGATAGCGATCTAGCGTGGCGACCTCGTTCAAGGTCGCACTGACGAGCGAATCGGCCGTCGACCGAGAGATCAGGTGAAGGTCGTTGGCCGCGACAACTGCCCAAAGGTATACCCCAATGTTCGACGCAGATGTGTACTGACCTTTGCCGCTCACCGGACCTCCGCCCGCCCAGGTAAGGTTATCCATGGGCAGGTTGGTGTTGGGATCGACGTCAGCGGCGTAGAACTTCCAGGTGTCCGCAGCGATGCTGTAGAGAACTGCGTTGTGTCCGTTATCGGCATCATCCGCCAGGACCCATGGCGGCATGAACAAGATGGAGAAAATCGGGACGACTGCAGCAATGCAAGCTATGGAAGAGGAGCGCGATTTCAGTCGTTTCATTTTTTCCTCCCGGACAGAGGCTGTCGCACCTCACCTCACTATGTGGGCCCAGATTTGGTCTCGGTAAACTGGAGCTTCGGAGGACAGCGTTCCGCGACACCGTAGCCGCGAACCGGCGATGAGGTCAATCGGGAAACTACTGTAGTACGTAATCCCCTTATCGAAAACGCTTCGGATCTAGATCCCGCTACGCCCCTGCAGTCTGCCCCGAGGCGTTTCCGATCAAGGCTAGCGACGACTCGGGAAATGGAACCTATAGGGGCTCGAGCCGCCACTGGGAGCGGCCTTAACCTGCCCGAATCGCTTCTGGGAAGTAGTGCAACCCAAACGGGACGCTGACCGAGCAAACCTAAGAGCCAGCTGCGTTCCGCCGAGTCGCTAACCTGTTTAGCCTCAGGACGTACGGGACTGTTGTGCCGCCAGCTTTCGACTTCGCCAGAATTCTACCGATGAGCTTGCCGTTCTGAGCCATCAATTTTAGTGAAAGATTTGTCGCCTCGCCTCGAATGGCGTCGGGGGAGTCGATGACTCCGACCGTTTTCGCTGTAAACGCTGTTCCTTCCGCCCAGAGGTCACCAAGCTTCTCTTCTGGCTCGTGGCCGAGTACCCATGTCGCCGAACCATCGGGTTTAACTTCTAGTCTCACGCGCATGTCTGCACCGCCGTTGCTGAGCGTGCCCGCCCATTCTCCAAGGAACGGCGAGGCCGAGCTTAAGGGAGAGGACGGCGGTCCCACACTCTCATCTGGTTGGCTCCATTGCGGAAGCATTGTCGCCATTATTTGGTCGCAGACGCCAAACGCTATATCGCTTCCGTTAGAGCGATTCGTCAAGGCCAGGCATGCGAAATTCTCTGATGGCACCATGTACAGTATGGTCGCGACACCCGGCTGCCCACCGCTCTTGAATACGACTTGTGTCCCGGTCTTTGTCTGTCCCGAGAACCATCCAAATGTCGTTGCCGTGCCCGAAGGCCCCACAAACACGGGTTTATGGAGTTCATCGATCCATCGACCATCTAAAATCCGTGATCGCGGCCCCAATTCGTTTCTTAGATTAAACATTGCAAAAAGTGCAAGATCGTGGGCACTGGCGTAAAGTTCGCCGGAGGGTGGCGTAGAGGTCGTGTAGTACGGAATCGGATTCCCTGACTCGTTATAACGAGCACCACCGGGCTTGAGCCGTTCGGTGCGGGTGCCGAAAAAACTGTCCCGCAGCCCAAGTGGTTCGAGCACTCTACGTGTCATCAAAGACCCGAAGTCTATGCGTGTGACGTCCTCTCCGACGGCGCCCAAAGCTGCATAACCAATATTGCCGTATTCGTAACAGCTGCCCGGTGGATACGCGAGCATTCCATAATCCCGTAAAAGACTCCCGGCAGTCGGCGAGTACTGGGCCTTATTCGGAAAGCACCATTCGAACATGGATGGCAATCCACCAACGTGTGCGCCGAGTCTTCGAATCGTAGCCTCGTTTGGGTTACCGTTCGGGCCTTGGATCTTGCCCTGCCGAAGATATTTATTCGCTGGGTCATCCAAATGGAGTTTTCCCTCCGCAACGAGGGTCATCAGGGTTGTAGTCGTGAAAGGTTTTGTGATTGATGCCAGGCTGAACGGAGTGTTAGCGGTGGCTCTCAGTCCACTCTCGCGATCTGCCCAGCCAAAGCCTTCTTCCCAAATGATGCTCCCGCCACGTGTGACCGCGACTGCTACCCCGGTTGCGTCTCCTTTTGCGATTGCTTGGAGGATGTGCTGGCGAACAGCCTCAAAGTCATGACTTGCCGGGATCGATTTTGGGGCGGTGCGCGCTAATGCCCCGGCGGAGGCGATCGCGAAAGTAAAGACGAATTCACGGCGCGTAACCAATATCGCCCCTTTCCTTCATTCCGATGCGTCGTGCGCCTCAAATAATAATATGGACGATTTGCTTCGGCTTCTGTCATCACATTACTTGTACGCAAGCTTAGGTCAGTGTGACGCGGACAAACCGGAAATAACTGTTGAGAACACCCCTATCAAGCGTTTGTTCATCGGCGCCATGTTCGCACCAGCTCCGAGGGCGGAAAACGGGTAACTGTCGCAAACAGACCCCCTACGTCACCTATTCTTGGCGTGTATCCTGCTGAGTCACTTCTGGGATAGCTTCTACAATCCTCCCTCTGTGTTCCTGTGTGGTTAAATAAAAGCACGCATGACCGACCGCCTTTACTACCACGATTCTTTCCTCTACAACTTCGACGCGGAAGTTCGCGAGGCGACGGAGAGTCCGCGCCCGGCACTGGTTCTCGACCGCACCGCCTTTTATCCCACCAGCGGAGGACAAGTGTTCGACACGGGATGGATCCTTGCTGGCGATCCAGACGACCCTACCAAGATGCGGGTCACCGAAGTCGCTGACGCCGAAGACGGCAAGGTCGTCCACTACCTCGAAGCACCGGTGAAGAATGTACAGCCCGGAACCCGCGTCCGCGGCCAGATTGATGCGGCGCGCCGCCGCGATCACATGCAGCAGCATTCCGGGCAGCATGTGCTGTCCGCCGCCTTCGTGCGCCTGTTCAATATGCCTACGGTTTCGTTTCACATGGCTGACGACTACTGCTCGATCGACCTCGACACTCCCACGCTGACCAAGGAGCAAGTCGAATCTGCCGAGCGCCTGGCGAACGAAATCATCTCGGAGAACCGCACAGTCCAGGTTCGCTTCGTCACGCGCGACGAAGCCGCGAACCTCGGCCTGCGCAAACTCCCGCCTGCCGAGCGCGACGAACTACGCCTCATCGACATCCGCGACTTCGACCTCACCGCCTGCGGTGGCACGCACGTCGGTGAAACTGGACAGATCGGATGCACTTTCTTGCGCAAGACCGAAAAAGTGCGGCAGGGATGGCGCGTGGAATTCGTTGCCGGACAGCGTGCCGTAGCCACCGCGCGCCGCGACTTCACTACGCTGACGGAAGCGGCAGCCCTGTTTTCCGCGCACATTTACGATGTGCCGCAACAAGTTCGAAAGTCGCTCGACGAAATCAGGTCGTTGCGCAGGCAGTGCGAGCAATCCCAGGAAGAACTCGCCGTAGCTCAGGCGGCGACGCTGCTGGCCGAGACTTCCGAAACCAACGGTCGCAAATTCGTCGTCCGTGTCTTCGCGGACTGCGAGTTGAACTTCGTCAAGATGCTGGCGCAGAAACTGGTTCGGCTTTCCGCCAACGTGGTCGCCATACTAGGGATGACGTCGCCTCAACCTTCGCTGGTCTTTGCCCAGTCCGCAGGCCAGCCCTTCGACATGGGCGCGCTGATGAAAGAGACTATTGCAACACTGGGCGGGCGCGGCGGTGGGAGCAAAGACATGGCGCAAGGCGGCATCCCCAACGGGGAGGGGCTCGATGCCACTCTCACTGGCATTGCCCAAAAGCTTGCAGCCGAAGCGGCGAAAGTCCCCTGACGCCATTTTGGGAATAGCGGAAAGTGTGCTGGATGGCTTCTAAAGCTAAGCGGATGGGCGGTTGCGGGATCGTTCCCACCACACCTTTGGATCGTCGGGACGATTGAGCATCTTCGACAGTTCCTGCTTGATCTCGCGCAGGCGGTTGGTGCGCAGCTCGAGAGCTGTCTGGTCGAGCGCGGTGTGGGCGCCCTTCTCGGCGCAGCGCGCATTCAGGTCGCGCAAATCGGTGATTTCTTGGCGTAGGCTGGTGAGATGTTCCGAGATATAAGGCATCTCCTTGATCATACGCTCTATTTGCAGGATCGCCCGATTATTTCGCCGCGATTTGACACCCCTATTTCGGCGCGGCGTGGTGGTCGTAGCTCATCACGCGGGTGATCTTCCAGGCGCCGTCTTTGTACTGCCATAGGTGTATGAACTGGCCCTCGCCGACTCCCTCGGTGTCTTCGTGGCCAGGATGGTGGAAACGGTGAACGCCCATCTCGATCGCGCCGTATCCCTTCATAGGGTAGATCTTCAGAGTGCTGGGGAGGAGTTCACGCGTGACCTTGCCGCAGATGTTCTTCTTGACGGGGTCGGTTAAGGCCGCTCTGCCGAGCGTGACTCCGGCTTGATCGTGATAGAACTCCACGTCATCCACGAAGAACGATGCGAACTTGTCAAGGTCGCAGTGGTTGTAGGCATCGAACAGGGCAGCGTCGAGGGCCGTGATGGCGCGGTCGAGTTCTGCCTGGTTCTGAATCTTATCGAGCGAAGGCACGTTTTGGGCGCTGGCATTGCAGAGACTTATGAAAGGGATTGTCAGGACGAGCAGGATCGGGGACAGAGCTAACCTTCGATTCATGAGGATCTCTCTTTCGTGACGGTGGGTGCAAGTAAGAGTACGGAAGGAAACAGGGAGACGTTCCACGCGGAGAGGGGCTGCACAACGGCGAGGTTCGGCTCACAGCGTCATGGTGGCTTCGACTAAGGGAGTGATGTATCCACCGACGTCGATGCCGTTCTCACCTTTATTGCCGCGGGTCTCGACGTGCAGCAGGCTTCGGCGGCCCATCTTCGTGCCTTGCTCGCTTACGAATCTTGGCGAGGAAACGAGACCTGTTCGCATCATGTAGGCGGCGAGCGGTCCGGTCGAACTGCCGGTTGCGGGATCTTCTACGACTCCGTGTTCTGGAGCGAACATCCTCGAATAAGCGCCCTCGGCAGTTGGTGTGAAGACGAATACGCACAGGGGGCGTTTATCTCCGCCTCTGAGTTCGATGGCGCCGGAGCGATCGAGCCAGGCACGATCGACCGCTTCCTTGTTCTTCAGTGGAATGAAAATCGTAGGGTTGCCCGCGGTCAGAACCTGAGGTGTCGGAGCGAGAAGATCGTCGAGTTGCAGTCCGAGCACCTTGGCGCAAAGAGCGCGATCGACGGTTTGCTGATACTCGATGGGAGGAGTGGTCAGCCAGATGCGCGGACGAGCGTCTTCTTGGGTGGCTTCGACGCGGATCCGAACCAGTCCGACGTTTTCCTCGAGCGCGAACTTCTGCGTGCCTCTCGGGACAATTGCTTCGTCCAGGATGACGAAGCTTGCGCCGATCGTGGGATGACCGGCGAAATCCATTTCGTAAGTGGGCGTAAATATCCTGAGCTTCGCGGCCGCGTCGCGGCGCGTTGGCGGCAAGAGGAACACCGTCTCGGAAAGATTCAGCTCCTTGGCGATTTGCTGCATGGTTGCGCCGTCGATGTTGGAGCCGTCGGGGAATACGGCCAGCGGATTTCCCTCCAGCGGGTTCTTGGTGAAGACGTCGACTACACGGTAGCGATGAGATGGCATGGTGGTTTGTGCGAGCCCTGCGTCGTTCAGTGCAGAGAGATGCTGGATTGGTCGGCTGGTCGCACAACCAATTTGGGAAACTTGCCGGAGACGTACCCCTCCCCCCTCGGTCTATTGGAGTCACCGAGTTAGGGGAAAATCGCGAAATATTCTTAGGGGCTCAATAATTGCGGGGAAAACCTTGAGAACATGGGAGTTAGGCGGATACCAGATCGCACTATTTTTCTTCCTTTCCAGCAAAATCTTTGTTTCTGCGGAGTTGCAAGAGAGGGATAGGGTTGGGTGCCGGCAAAATCTTGAGCGGCAATGACTTACATCTAAAGTATTGCCGATTAAGTACTTAGACCGATGCCACTTCTAAATGCCTCCACCTTCTCGGCTCTAACTATGATCGGATGATCTGCCGGTGGAAGGCAAGCTCAGATGTCACAGCTTTGAGTTGTGGAAGGTCGTGGAAACTGAGGGGCGTCTGGGGCTTGGAGTTGAGAGAGAAAAACCCCGCCCAAGCAAGCTTGGACGGGGCACCCTCACCCTCATCCTCACCCTCAGCGCGCTCAAGGCCGACGGAGAAACAGACCTGCTGAGATCACATCTTTCTTCGGCGGATTGTGCTAAAGGAGAAAATGAAGCGATTTCCGTGAGGTTCATGCTTCCACGTAACGGTTTAACCTGTGAGATGTTGTTCGTGTGAGGGCAATCATGGCTGAGATGACACGAAGTGAGTTTGTGAAGTGCTGTGCCATGGGCGCGTGTTCATGTTCTTTGGTGGCGCTGTCGGCGACCGAGACAGCGGCGGCCCAGTCTGGCAACTCAGAGGTCGACGCACTGAAGGCACAGCGGGAAGCGATCCGGATCCGGTATGCGAAATTGCTTGGCATACTCGGCGAAGAGGTAGACCAAGCCACCCGAAAGCGTATTTTTGAGCGACTGGGGCGCGCCTGTGCCGACCAGTTCCGCGCCATCACCTATGACAAGTACAAGAATGACATTCGCGGTTTTCTGGCCGCGATTCAAGGGCCCAGCGGATGGGTAGAAAAGGCCGAATACAACGAGAAGACGGGAACCATCCGGATCTTCGACCGATCGAAGACCTGCACGTGCCCGCGAGTCGAAAAAGGTCTGACCCCAGCCGACCAGTGCGAGTGTACTCTGGGCTGGCAGAAACAAACCTACTCGGCCATCCTGGGCAAGCCGGTCACAGCGGAACTGGAAGAGTCGATCTTGCGCGGCAGTACCCGCTGCGTGTTTCGCATCCAGGTTGTTTAGCGAGTGACGGCGGAGCAGAACTGGTTGCGCCGCCCTTCGCGCTGTTCGAAGCGTGGGCGCCGGGCCATCCGTCGGCAAACGACTGAAAGCTAATAAGACTGAGATCCTTCGCTCCGCCTGAAAAAGGCTTCGCTCAGGACGACAGCAGGGGCGGGGGGAGGACGAATGCGTCCGCTCCCATTGTGTTTAGGAACACCGTGTGCCCCATACTAACGTCGCGATTTATGCGACGTTAGCGTGGGGATCTTGACTTTCGATCTCCAAAGAAAATCCCCGCCCAAGCGAAGCTTGGACGGGGCACCCTCAGGGATCGGAGTGATTGTTAGGCCGGGCCCCCCGCCGTGGCATTAAACATCAAGATCTCTAGATTTCTACAGCATCGTGCCCACGCTTCGAACACCGCGAAGCGTGGGGCAGCCGAAGTTTGGATGGGCCAGCCCGCTCGCTCCCTGCTAACGTATCTGACGGAGAATGCGTCTATCTTTAAACAGGCGTCTCACACAACATTAAAGGAGCAGCTCTGATGAAGCGTGCAATCGCGGTCATGTCTTCAGTTCTGGTTGTGATGTTCTCTTCCTTCTGTGAGGCACAGAGCCAGCAGGCGCCGGCGACGTTGCGCAGCACTCTGCTTCACGAGTTGCATACTACTCACAATCAGGCTGATTGGTTTGTGCCCATCAGCGTGGCGGTCGACGGACTCAGCGCCCAGCAAGCGAATTGGCAACCTCCGGCCGGAGGCCACTCTGCCGGGCAGCTCACCTATCATCTGCTGTTTTGGAATCGCATCAACCTGCAAAGGCTCAAAGGGGAGAATCCGAAAAAGTTCACCGGCGACAACGAGGAAACCTTCACAAAGTTTGACGAAAAACAATGGAACGACACGGTCAAGCAGCTCGACCAGGTGATGACCGATCTGGAAAAACTTGTCGAATCGGCCGACGAGCAGAAGCTGTCGTCGATGGCCACCACCGTGGCGAACATCTGCACCCACAATGGGTACCATGTCGGGCAGATTGTCTATGTCCGCAAACTGCAGGGCTCGTGGAACGCGGAGAAAGGCGTGAAGTAGAAACCTCTGGGGCCGGGTGCCCCATACTAACGTCGCGATTTGTGCGACGTTAGTGGGGGGATTTTTACTTTCGATCCACGAAAGAAAATCCCCGCCTAAGCGAAGCTTGGACGGGGCACCCTCAAGGACCGATGTGATTGTGATAGTCCGGGCCACCCGCCATGGAACGTCAAAATCTCTAATTTCTACAGCATTGTGCCCACACTTCGAACACCGCGAAGCTTGGGGAGCCGAAGTTTGAATGGGCCAGCCCCCTCTCACATGATGTACTTCAGGCTGGCTTGCAGGTCTCCAAGGTAGGTAAGGGTATCCGCACCGAACTGTTTAGCCATATCCAACATTGTGGCGGCCAATTGTCCGGCAGAGCTTTCGGGGTCGGAAGCGGCTGCTGCCTCCAGGTCTTGGAGTGCGGGTTCAAAGTACCCCATTTTCGAGAGCAAGAGGGAGCGGTTCAGGGCGGCAAAGGTTAGGCCGTTGTCCAGTTCGAGGGCGCGAGTGTAGCAATTGACGGCATCCACCTGCCGGTCGAGCTTTTGCAGAGTGACGCCGAAGTTGTACCAAATCAGGGCGGAGTCGGGATAGTGTTCGATACCGAACTCGTGCATCTCGAGCGCGGCATCATTGGCGCCGGCGTTCATACAGATGATGACTTCGTTAACTACGGTCATGGGATTCTGGAAGCGGGGTACGGTCAACAGCAACGATTTGATGTGTTCCCAAACCTTGCGGCTCTCCTCCTCGCGATGCAGCTTGAGACAGATGAAGCCGAGGGTTCGCCAACGGGCGATGCCCTCGGGGTCGAGTTCCGCCGACTTTCGCATGGTCGCGAGTGCCTCCTCACTGCGCCCTATCTCCATGTAATGTGTGGCGAGAGCCTCATGCACGATGGCGACATCGGGATGGAGTTGCACTTCGCGCTCGTAATACGGCGTGGCTTCCTGTACACGTCCCAGACGCTTGAGCCCGGTTCCCATGTTCACGTTAGCACCGACGGCCTCAGGATCGAGTTCCAGCGACCTGCGATAGCAATCGTAGGACTGCTCGTACTTATCCAACTTCGCAAGCGCATATCCCCTCATATTCCAATCGTTCGCGGTCAAGCCCTGTTCCAGGCTGGACAGGGATGGAGCGGGAAGGATCAAGCGCTCCAGTCCATTTCCACGGCAAAATGTTTCCAGGTTCAGACGCAGGTCGGCGAAAGTCTGCCACCTAGCTTCCGGCTTTTTCTCGAGGCATTTCAGGACGGCATCGTTGATCTCGGCAGGCATGCCAACGAATTCTTTTGGAGGCGTGGGTGCCGTCGATTCATGCAGATGTTTGTAGTCCTCAAAGGTCGAGGCCCGAAATGGCCTCCGCCCGGTCAGCATCTCGTAGAAAACCACCCCAAAGGCGTAAACGTCGGAGCGAACATCCACCTCACCGGCATTGAACTGCTCGGGAGACATGTAGGGAACCGTTCCAGCGATGACCCCGTGGCCGTCTTTTTCTTCCGCGTCTGCTTTCGCCTCGGGAGCTACCTCCGATTTGTCCGCCCGTACCAGCGCCTTGGCCAATCCGAAGTCGGTGACCTTCACCGTTCCCGATTTCGCTAGCAGAATGTTCTCTGGCTTGATGTCCAGATGAACGATGGGGCCGGATTGAAACAGGAATTCCATGCCCAGGCAGGATTGCAGAGCAATCGCGAGCGTTTGATCCAGCGCCAAAGGACCTGCCGACAGCCGGTCGCGAAGGCTGCCGCCGTCGACATACTCGAGCCACAGATGAAGATAGGCTCCGATGAGATCGATGGTCCTGGCTTTCACGATGTTGGGGTGAGGCAGGAGCGTGATCCAGGTCAGGCACTCACGTCGAAAGCCGTCCTCCACGCTAGGGTGCCATAGCAGTTCTCGATGAAATGTTTTGAAGGCGGCGTAATGCGGCGGATTTGGTGTGGAGGGCTCCGACTCCGGCTTGCGGGGCTTGAGTCTGACCTGATCGCGCAATTGCCCGCCTTCCAATCCGCGACAAATGTAGACGACTCCCATGCCGCCTTCCATAATCGTTTCAACGCGGAAGATATCCTTGATGCAATCGCCGATCTTGTACAGTGTGCTCATGACGGACCCTCGCGATCCTGAAATGGCAGTAGAATGATCGTCCCTGATGGCCCAAGAGGCCTCAACCTAATAGTAGGAACCAGGGAATGAACGTTACAACGGGCCGATAAGAATTCCTAGTCGTCTATTACGCAGAAGTATTGGCTGGCGAGTTGTCGTATAGTTCTGCCGTCCGCTGTCTGCCCGGAGGCTTCGACGCATGCGATATTTCTGGTACATTTCAAAAGCGAAGGTCGAGAGTCTCGCCTCCCAGCAGGAGACTGTGCTGGAGCGTCTTCGAGCTACGCTCTCCGCCTTGGTGAAGGCCGAGGTCAAAGTACCGGTGGGTTCGATCGGTGTCGAACTGAAGTCCAATAACCCCGAGCCCAGTCTGATCAAACTTCTCGAGAGAGTGGAGAATAAGCTCAAAGCAGCAAATCTGGTGAGAACTGCGAAAGACGCGTCTACCGGGGGAGTTCCGCTGTTTTTCGAATTCGGCGGGCCCGCTGCACGTTTGATCCGCGAAGGACAGTTCTGGGCCGCCACGGTGGATGGCAATACGGGAGTCCTGTTGGGGGGATCCGCGGTGCACTGCATCGGCGGAACGGTTCCGGAGAAGCCTCCCCTGAGTCCCAGCATCAATCCAATCGCAAGCATGGACGCTCTTCTTGAGAATCGCGCGGAGCTTGGCCAGGAGGACCGCGTCTCGTTCACCTGGGCCAAGGTCGTGCAAGACTCCATGCAGTCTGGCAGCCTGCAAGATCTTCCACTGGGGCGGGGCGTCGCAATCTTTGCCGCGAGATTTGCTCCTGTCCCCTGGCAGATTAAGCGCAGCGGGTATCAAGGAAGGATCAATTCGATCATCGTCGGATCGCCGCTTTACGTGGAGCAGGTTACGTCCGTTCCCTGACACAAATCTCTCGGGGTGGCAACTAATCCGAGCAGGAATCGGCATAGGGGGACGGGTCGCCCCGCCTCCCCTGCCACACCACCGGACATGCGGGTCCGCATCCGGCGGTTCGGCGGATTAAGCTGACCGCACGATCATGGGCGGAAGTCCGAGCTGGGCAAAGTAAGCATTCGGCAAAGCGATGGTCAGAGCGGGCGAGTTGGCGATGCGCCACGGGCCGTGGGGACTCGCAGCGGTTTGCGCCGCCAGATCTTTGCCCACTCCCCGTTTGCGAAGTTCGCGAAATCGCGTTCGCCCCTGCTTCCATTGCTTCCACACCACCGACCGGAGTCGGCGGCGTAGCCACGTTTCAAGGCGTTGCAATACCGAGGGCGTTTCACAGTCGCCGAAGTATCCCAGCCATCCCCGCAGGTAGGTCGTGATCTGTTTGACCATCTGCGTGAGGCTAATGCCCCGGGTTCTCCGCGATTGTTCTCGAATCCGTTCCTTAAAGCGAGCGATTGCCTTGGGGGCGATCCGCCTCCTCGGTGCTCGTTCCGAGGTAAAGCTGAATCCGAGAAACTTTCTCTGCCCTGGTCGGGCAACAGCGCTCTTCGCCTGATTCACCTTGAGCTTGAGTCGGTGCGTAATGAAGCGTGTAACGCTCTCCATCACTCGGTGCCCCGCTCGTTCGCTGCCGACGTAGATATTACAGTCGTCGGCGTACCGCACGAATCGGTGGCCTCGCCGTTCCAACTCCCGGTCCAGTTCGTCCAGCACCAGGTTACTGAGCAAAGGTGAAAGCGGACCGCCCTGAGGCGTCCCTTCATCCACCGGACTCACCAACCCGTCCTCCATCACACCGGCTTCCAGAAATGCTCGGACCAACTTGAGCACTCGCTTGTCGGCCACGCGCGCCGCTACCGCCGCCATCAGGCGGTCGTGGTTGACTCGATCGAAAAATTTTTCCAAGTCGAGGTCAATCACCCAACCGTATCCTTCGGCAATATATTGCTGTGCCTCGTGTACGGCTTGCTGCGCACTGCGCCCCGGTCGAAAACCGTGGCTGTGTTCGGAGAACGTCGGGTCCCAGCGCTTCTGCAGAACCTGCAACACCGCCTGCTGGACAAAGCGGTCCAGCACACAAGGAATGCCCAACTTCCGCACTCCCTGACCGTCCGGCTTGGGGATTTCCACTCGCCGTACTGGTTGCGGCTGATAGGTCCCGTTCCGCAGCTGTTCCCCGATCTGTAGCCCATGCTGCTTCAGGTATTCCGGTAATTCGTCGACGGTCATCCCGTCCACTCCCGGACTTCCCTTGTTCGCCTTGACTCGTTGGAGCGCCTGCTTGCAGTTCCCCTGCTCACAGACTTCTTCCATCAGTCGTTCGGTTCCAGCCAGGCTTTCGGACTGGCGCTTCGCCATGTGCGTTTCGGTCCCTTGCTCGGTGGCCTTCGGAGCATCACTCCTACCTTCCACCGGAAAGGCCAGCACCTCTTGTTCGGGTCGGTTTTTCTGCCGCTGTCCGCTCATGAGTCGCGCCGCTTACTTGCCCTTTCCTTTATTCCCCTTGCGGGGTACCGTTTGGGCCTTCGATCACCGTTACCGGCTTGGCCTAGCTTGTTGCTCCGCCTTTCGGCATTGGAGTGCCTCAATATCCTCGCCGACTGCATGACCTACTTTGCCCTCTGCTGACTTCTGCGACACGGTCAGGGTGAATCGCTTCATCCTCAGTCACGTTGTGTGACATGCCGCAGATCTCCCGAGGTAAGTTCGACCACCTTCGACGCGCAACCGCCGGATTTACCACCAGTGAGCTTGATGGATATGGGCTTCGCAGTCATCTGCCCGCTCGCCCGCCACCGTAGGCCTCGTATCCGGTTCTTGTTCATCGGCTCGCGTCTTTGCTCCACGCTTCTTTCAGGCCTCGCCTCGCGGCGAGTATGGTTTCACCTTTGCGTTTCGCTATGACTTCACCTCCATCAGGCTGTCAAAGGGACTTTCACCCTCTAGTTGTCGAACATGCTCGGCACACAGAAAAAAAGCCCCGCCTTGCGGCGGGGCTTTGTCGGACAGGAGTGTCCGACCCACATGATCTAGCCAGAAGCTGTCTTTAGTACATGTCGCCCATGCCGCCGCCGTGGCCGCCGCCCGGCATTGGAGCTTCCTTCTTTTCGGGAATCTCCGCGACCAGGGCTTCCGTCGTCAGCATCAGGCTGGCGATTGAGCCGGCATTTTGCAATGCGGTGCGCACGACCTTTGTGGGGTCGAGCACGCCTGCTTTGACCAGGTCTTCGTACTCGTTGGAGAAGGCGTTGAATCCGTAGTTCGCTTCCTTGGATTCGAGCACCTTGCCCAGGATTACTGCACCTTCTTCGCCGGCGTTCTCGACGATCTGGCGCAGGGGTTCGGTGATGGCGCGCTTCACGATGTTGATGCCGATCTGCTCATCGCCTTCGGCCTTCACCTTGTCGAGCGCTGCGGCGCAACGGGCCAGAGCTACTCCGCCGCCGGGGACAATGCCTTCTTCCACGGCTGCGCGGGTGGCGTGCATCGCGTCTTCGACACGGGCTTTCTTTTCCTTCATTTCGGTTTCGGTTGCGGCGCCGACTTTGATTACGGCTACGCCACCGACCAGCTTCGCCAACCGCTCTTGCAGCTTCTCGCGGTCGTAGTCGCTGGTGGTCTTGTCGATCTGGCTGCGAATTTCTTTTACGCGGCCTTCGATCTCGTTGTGCTTGCCTTTGCCCTCGACCAGGGTGGTGTTGTCCTTGTCGACGGTGATCTTCTTGGCTTGGCCTAGGTCGCTGATCTGAACGTTCTCGAGCTTGATGCCCAAGTCTTCAGTGATGGCCTTGCCGCCGGTCAGGATAGCGATATCCTGCAGCATGGCTTTGCGGCGATCGCCGAAGCCAGGGGCCTTGACGGCCGCGACTTGCAGCGTGCCACGCAGCTTGTTGACGACCAGGGTGGCGAGCGCTTCACCTTCGACGTCTTCGGCGATGATGAGTAGCGGCTTGCCGGACTTGGCAATCTGTTCGAGCAGCGGGAGCAGGTCTTTCATCGAGCTGATCTTCTTTTCGTTGATCAGGATGTAGGCGTTCTCGATGGCGACTTCCATGCGCTCGGGATCGGTGACGAAGTACGGGGAAAGGTAGCCGCGGTCGAACTGCATGCCTTCGACCACTTCAAGCTGCGTCTCCAGAGTCTTCGACTCCTCTACGGTTATGACGCCGTCTTTGCCGACTTTCTTCATGGCCTCGGCGATGATCTTGCCGATGGTCTCGTCATTGTTGGCTGAGATGGTGCCGACCTGAGCGATCATTTCGCCGGTGACGGGCTTGGACAGCTTGTCGAGTTCGCCGTTGACGCGGTTGCCTTCCTTGTCGAGCTTGCCGGCGATGATGGTGACGGCCTTCTCGATGCCGCGCTTCAGGGCCATGGGATTGGCACCGGCAGCGACGGTCTTGACGCCTTCGCGGTAGATCGCTTGGGCCAGGACGGTGGCGGTGGTGGTGCCGTCGCCGGCGACGTCGGACGTCTTGCTGGCAACTTCGCGAACCATTTGCGCGCCCATGTTCTCGAGGCCGTCTTTGAGTTCGATTTCTTTCGCTACGGTGACGCCGTCTTTAGTGATGGTCGGCGAACCGAATTTCTTCTCGATGACTACGTTGCGGCCCTTGGGGCCGAGTGTGACCTTCACGGCGTCGGCCAGAAGGTTGACGCCGCGGAGGATCGCCTGGCGGGATTCTTCTCCGTGAACGATGTGTTTTGCCATTTGTTGTCTCCTAATGTTCAATTGCAGGACTGGCCTGCGGGATTTTCTCGGCGGCTCTTGGCTATTGGCTTTTGGCTCTTAGCTGAACCGCGTGTTACCTGCTCGGGAGATCCTTCGCTCCGCCTGAAGAACGGCTGCGCTCAGGATGACGCCCTTGAGTAGGGAAGGGGCGTTAACGCTTCGAGCCGGCTAGTTCCTTCTTGGTGGAGCCGGTCAGGACGCCGAGCACTTCCTCTTCGCGCATGATGATGAAGTCTTCACCATCGAGCTTGATTTCGGTGCCGGAATACTTGCCGAACAGGATGCGGTCGCCTTCCTTTACGTCGAGGGGACGAACCTTGCCTTCTTCGTTGACTTTGCCTTTGCCAGCGGACACGACTTCTCCCTCTTGCGGCTTTTCTTTGGCCGAGTCGGGGATGATAATGCCACCGCGGGTGGTTTCGCCTTCTTCAATGCGCCGCACCAGAATGCGGTCATGGAGCGGGGTGAATTTAGCCATGGTTGAAACTCCTTTCAATTGTAGTTAGATGGTTGATCTGCTCTGACTGATCTCTGTAACCCTATGATTCGGATGGGTTAGGCTCACTGTTAGCAGTATCGCCTATCGAGTGCTAATTGTAGAGGGGTGAGTGGGGAGTTGTCAAGGGGGCCCGGGCAGAGGTCAGCGATTCCGTAAAGTGTCATCTTCCCATCGAGTACGGCGCTGATTTGACTCCGGTTGTGGCAGGCAAGGAAGCTGGGGCGAGTTGGAATGCTCGCGGGATGGAGAATGAGCTTGATTTTTAGAGTCGGAAGGAATACAGCGTCAGGGCGTCAGGACGGACACCCCGAAAGATTGCCGGAAACGACCAAGGCCAGGCACGGCGGCTCGATCAACTGGTGTTGGGCGAAACAGCGAGGAACCAGTAGGCGAAGCTCTTGGCCAGCTCATGAAAGGTATCGCATTTTCGGCGGGCATGGCTGCGGACTTGGCGGTGGTAGAAGACCAGGGAGAGGGTATAGGCGAGAAACCGGATCATGGTCAGCACCACCAGGGCGGTGGTTTGGTGGACCGCGGGGTGTTTGAGGTGACAGTCGGTGGTGATGGTCTGAAAGACTTCGGTATCGATTCGCCAACGACTGCGACTCAACTGATGAAGGAACAGGGGCGAGATCGAGCCCAGTTCGAAATTGGTGGCGTAGAAGTTGGTGCTCGGTTGCGACATCGCCATCTTGCCTTTAATTCGAGCAGCGTCTTTTGCGCTGACCGTGACCCGACGCTGTTGTTCGATGCGAACCGTTTTGACCACCCGTATCTGGCGATCGGCGACCGGCCAATCGACCTCCGGCAAGTGCCAGTATCGAATCTCCCGGTCCGGCTCCTCGTAAATGCCGATGGGAGATTCCTGGGTAAGACGCTCCGCCTCGCGCAATAACTCGGGCTGGTTCTCTTTCAAGGTGAAGGCCCAAACCAGACCCAGACGTTCCACTTCTTGAACGAAGGGGGCTTGCAGATACAGAGCATCCCCCACCAACCCATCCAGGAAGCGGCGGCCCAACTGCCGAACCAGATCTTGTAGCAAAGCCAGGGCGCAGGACACCTCGGCTTCGCCGTTCTTCTGAAAGCGGACACCCAAGGGAATGGGGGACTCTGTGCTCACCAAGACCACGACGACGATGCGGTGATAATACTGAATATCGGTTTGCATCTCGCCGTTCACCTTGTGCTGCACCTCTCGCTCCATACAGGCAGCGCAACAGCGGGCAAACGAACTGTAGATTTCTATGCCATCGACCGCCCCCACCACCAACCCTCGGGACCAGTCGGAGCGGAGCACTCCGTTGCGTTTCAGGCGGCGAGCAATTTCACAACTGAGCGCAAACACGGGTTCGGGAGATTGTCTTTCCAGCGAGTAGGCCAGGGTATCATCGCTGACCGGTCCAATGCGTTTGGCCAGCACCCCACGGTGACACTCGGCCTCGATCTGAAGCAGGCTGGGCATCTGCATCGCTGCCCCCAAGAAGACGGCATCAAACACCTTCTTCCAAGCGTGCTGGGGAAACTGCCGTCCTTCGGGCAGGGCGCTCACCAAAGCGGAGAAGCCAAACACCTTGTCGAGATAAGCCTCGAACCGGTGCCGGATCAAAGTGGGTGGTCTTTCTTTTCTTGCAGAAACCGCTTCAGGTTGAGCTTGCAGACGGTCGCGGCGGCGGCATCGAAGCGGCGGCGCATCTCGATCTTTTGGCGCACCTTCTCCACCAGTTCCGCCGGAATGTTGAGAGCTTTGGGCTTGCCGTCGATCAGCACTGAGATCTGAAATTGCGAATGCAGGCGTTTGCCGTCGGCGCAATGACAGTTGGGTCGGCCACAGGCGCGGTTGCGTTCGACAAATGAGCCGGGCAGCATCTCGCGGAGAGTCCCGAGGCTGCGCATGAGTTGGCGGCGCAGTTCCAGGTCGGGTTCATGGGGTGGTTTCATATATGACACTCAAAATAGTGTCAGATCTACGTCAAGTCAAGTACCTGCGAAGATTTGCAAGAATGCCGTCAAACTGAAACCGGAGTGGAAACCTCTCCCAACAAACGGTCTGGCGTTAACCCAGCCCTACCTTAAGGAATCACTGGGGCAGAGGTGTGAAAGATCTCGGCCTCCGAGCAGCGTATGGCGTGTCGGTCGCGCCTTCGGGGTTAGGGAGAGGATTTCAAAACCGACTGCGCGGGAGTGGTGTCGTATTCCGGATGGGGGACGCCCATCATCCATTTGTCGAACCAGCCAACGATGTGCTCGAGGCGTTCGATGCGATGCCAGGGCTCGCCCGAGCGGGAAAGCTCGTGCGTCTCCCGTGGAAAGACGACCATGGCGGTGGGGCGTTTCATGTATTTGAGGGCACGGAATAGTTGCTCACCGCCGGAGTCCTGGGGAGTGCGGTAGTCGGATTCGCCGAGCACAAATAAGACCGGGGTGTGGATGTTCTTGACGAAGGTGATGGCAGAGCGGTTGTTGTAGTCCTGGGGATCTTCGAAGGGGGGAGCCTTGAACCAATTGGGCTGGAACAGGGTGAAGTCGGCGGTGTACCACCACGAAGCCCAGTTGGAAATGTCGCGCTGCGAGACGGCCGCAGCAAAGCGGTCGGTGTGGGTGATGGTCCAGTCGGTCAGGACGCCGCCTCCGCTGCCGCCGGTGACGGCGAGCCTCTTGGGGTCGATGTTGCCGCGTTTGATTATTTCGTCGACGCCAACCATCAGGTCGCGGTAGTCGTCGCCGGGGTAGTGATACTGAATAATGTTGCCGAAATCCTGGCCGTAGCTGGTCGAGCCGCGGGGATTGGGGTAGAAGACGACGTAGCCTTTGGCGGCCATCCATTGAAATTCGTGATCGAACACCCAGCCGTAGGCAGCGTGGGGGCCTCCGTGAATGTCGAGGATGAGCGGGTACTTCTTTTTGGGATCGAAGTCAGGGGGCTTCTGAATCCAGCCCTGGATGGGCTTGCCATCGAAGCTGGAGTAGTTGATCTCTTCGGGTGCGGTCAGGTTGAGTTGTGACCAGAGCTTTTGGTTGAAGTCCGTGATGCGGGTTTGGGTTCCGTCGCTGGCAACTGTGAAAAGGTCGCCGATCATGATCGGGGTGGAAATCAGGGCGACGATGGTGCTGGCATCCGGGTTCACCGAATAATCGAGCACGGCCTGGTCGCCATGCGTGATCTCAGTGACGGCGCCGGTTTGGGCATCGACGCGGACGATGGGGGTGCGTCCTTGCTTTTCTACAACATCGAACAGGGAGCGGCCATCGGGCGACCAGTGGAGACTATGGCCGCGCCCGCCGCGCGGTGGGGCATTGTCGCCGAAGACGGAACTGCCCATGTCGAAGTCGTAGGCAGCGGTCAGGTTTTGTGGCTTCGCTTCGGGCGAGGCATCCATGATCCAGAGGTCGGGTTGCGAGTAGGAACGAATCGGCTGCGCGACGCTGCCGTGGAAGGCGAACTTGCGTCCATCCGGGCTGAGGACGAGACCACCGATACCCATCGGAACGGTGGCGAGCTTTGCCGGGGTTCCGCCGGTGGAAGGGACCGAGTAAATGTCGGTGGTCGGCAGTTCGTAGTAAGGCTCGTCCACGCGTTCGGTGAGGAAGTAGATGCGTGAGCTGTCCTGGCTCCATACGACCTCGCCCTCGTCGTAGTTGCCGCTGGTGAGTTGCACGGGCTTAGCGAGGTCATCGGAGGTAGTTGGGACGGGAAGTATCCAGATATGGTCGTGCCGCTTGGGATCAAGGTAGCCCTCGTCGTTGTCGCGATAGATGGCGCGGCTGATGATGTGTACATCGGATTCGTGTTCGCTCTCGGGGGCTTTCGCGTTGTCGGCGGCTTTTTTGTGTTGGGCTTTTTCGATGTCCTCTGGCGTGGTGGTGCTCGAGAGTGCAATGCGAGTGCCGTCGGGCGACCAAACTGGGCTGGCGGCGCCTTTCGGCAGGTCGGTGATGATGCGGGCTTCGCCTCCGGCCAGCGACAGCATCGCGAGTTGGCCGGGCTTGGGCTTGCCCGCATCGTCTTTTTCACCGGCACGAACGAAGACGACTTGCTTGCCGTCGGGGGACCAGCGGGGCTGTGCGTCGTGTTTGCCGTTGGTCAAGCGGACGGGAGCTTGCTTGCCGTCAGTGGCAACGATCCAGATCGATGTCTCGTAGCCGGTGCGCTTCTCGTCGACATTGACGCGTGTAATGGCGACGTGGTGGCCATCGGGCGAGAGTTGGGGATTGGCGACCCAGACGAAATCGAAGAGATCCTTTTCGGTGAGGAGGCGTTTCTGCGAGCTGGCGGGCTGAGTGGCTTCCTGCGCAGCGAGTGATGACACCAGCGCGATGACGGCAAGGAAAAGGCGGAGTTTCATGGGCGTCCTCAGGCCGCGCTTGGGCGGCGAAACAGAGATTGTGCCCTTTTGCATTCCTGATGGTCAAACGTAACGGGCAGGCCTCGAGACGGGGTTTTGCGCTCGGAGCCTTTTCAACCGCTCTCCTGAAAAGTTCCTGATCTGCGACTCGGCGTGCAGGTATATCATTTCGGAAGAAGATTCTGCCACTGCTTGCAGTCCTCGATGGGAGCTCGGAATGGCTAGTCTACGCCTTGCTATAAATGGACAATCTTTCACGGTGGATGCGGATCCTCAGACCAGCCTGCTGACCGTCTTGCGCGAGTCTCTCGATCTGACTGGCAGCAAGTATGGATGCGGCGAGGGGCAATGCGGCGCCTGCACTGTGCTCATCGATGGAAAGGCTCAGCGGTCGTGCATCACCAAAGTGGGCGCGGTTGGGCAGAAGCAGATCACAACCATTGAGGGGCTGGCGAGGGGCGAGCAACTGCATCCGGTGCAGGAGGCGTTTCTGGAGGCGGGGGCGATGCAGTGCGGGTACTGCACTTCGGGGATGATCATGTCGGCGGTGGCGCTGCTGCAGCGGAATCCGTCGCCGAAGGAGAGCGAGATTATCGACTTCATGGATGGCAATGTTTGCCGGTGCGGGACTTATGCGCGGATCGTGAGCGCAATTCAGAAGGCGGGCACGGGGATGAAGGGGGCGGGCGCGGGAAAAGGAGCAGGGCGATGAGGGGGAGAAATTTTGGCAGTAGCGACATTGTCGCTCGTGGACAGGCAGTCGAGCTTCGCTCGACCGGACGGGTGATGGCGCCCGTCCCCACATGTGCAGTGCCGGAATCCGCGATCGAGCCGGAGCGATATGAACTCGCGGCGGGGGCGCCTTATCGGTTTGATCTGGATCGGCGGGAGTTTTTTAAGTTTGTGGGTGCGGGCGTTGTGGTGTTTTCGGTGCTGAAAACGGCTGCGGGGGCGCAGGAGTCTGGAGGCGCGAGAGGGCGGCGGGACGACTCTTTGCCCAAGGAGATTGATGCCTGGCTGCATATTGGGGAGAGCGGCAAAGTTACCGTCTACACGGGGAAAGTCGAGATGGGGCAGAACATTCGGACGTCGTTGACACAGGCAGTCGCGGAGGAGCTGCGTGTCCCGATGGAGAGGATTGAGCTCGTGATGGGTGACACGCAGCTCACGCCGTTTGATATGGGGACGTTTGGGAGCCGAACGACTCCGACCATGAATCTGCAACTGCGCAAGGTGGCGGCGGCGGCGCGAGATACGCTGATGGGGCTGGCGGCGGCGCAATGGAAGACCGATGTTCAGCATCTGGTGGCGGACGATGGGAAGGTGAAAGATCCGCAGACGAATCGTTCTTTGGAGTATGCGGCGCTCACGAAGGGGCAGCAGCTTACCGAGACCCTGCCCGCCGAGGATCCGCTCATTCCTGCTACGAACTGGAAGGTGGCGGGGCAGTCGGCGGCCAAGGTGAATGGGCGCGAGTTTGTGACGGGTAAACATCGCTACCCGTCGGATCAGAAACTGCCTGACATGTGGTATGGCAAGGTGCTGCGGCCAGAGTCGTTCGGGGCGACGCTAGTTTCGGTGGACTCGCAGAAAGCCGAGCAGATGGGGGCGACCGTCCTCCGCGATGGCAACTTTGTGGGGGTGGCGGCTACGAGCAGCGGGCTTGCGGAGGCTGCGGTGGCGGCGATCAAGGCGGAGTGGAAGTCGGAGCCTCAGCCTTCGAGTAAGGAACTGTTTGAGTATCTGAAGAAGGATCCGGCCGAGGGCAGGGATCCGACCGGGGACGGCGATCGGTATGAGGCGGGCAAAGTGGATCCGGCGCTGGCGTCAGCCGCTTACAAGCTGCAGAAGACCTACACAGTGTCGTATATCGCGCATGTTCCGCTTGAGCCTCGGGCGGCGCTGGCGAAATGGGATGGCGACAACTTGACGGTGTGGACCGGGACGCAGCGTCCGTTCGGAGTGCGCGGGCAACTGGCGGAAGCGTTTCGAATGCTGGAGGATCGGGTTCGGGTGTTGATGCCCGACACCGGGTCCGGATACGGCGGCAAGCATACTGGGGAAACAGCCATTGAGGCGGCGCGGCTGGCGCGAGCGGCGAAGCATCCGGTGAAAGTGGTGTGGACGCGGGAGGAAGAGTTCAGCTGGGCGTATTTTCGTCCAGCTGGTGTCATGGAAGCGACCAGCGGGGTGGGCGGCGACGGGCGCATTACCGCCTGGGAGTTTCACAACTACAACTCCGGTTCGGCGGGGATTCGAACGTACTACGAGATTCCCAATCAGCGGATCGTGTTTCATCCAACGAAATCGCCGTTGCGGCAGGGGTCGTATCGGGCGCTGGCCGCCACCGCGAACCACTTCGCGCGCGAGTCGCACATGGACGAAGTGGCGCACGCCATCAAGATGGATCCGCTCGAATTCCGGTTGAAGAATCTGAAAGATGACCGGCTGCGAGCGGTGTTCGAGGCGGCGGCGAAGAGATTCGGCTGGGGCAAAAGTAAGGCTCCCGGGCAGGGCTTTGGAATGGGCGGGGGCTACGAGAAGTTGGGATACATCGCAACGTTCGCCGAGGTTCACGTGGACCGCAAGTCGGGGGATGTGAAAGTGGTGCGCGTGGTGACCGCGTTTGATTGTGGCGCGATTGTGAATCCGGACAACTTGCGCAATCAAATCGAGGGATCGAACGTGCAGGGACTGGGTGGGGCGCTGTTCGAAGCCATCTCGTTCGAAAACGGCAATATTCTCAATGGGCGGATGTCGGAGTATCGGGTGCCGCGATTCAGCGACGTTCCGGTGCTCGAGACAGAGCTGCTTGATCGCAAGGATCTGCCGTCGGTTGGAGCCGGGGAGTGCCCGATGGTGGGGCTCGCGCCGGCGATTGCCAATGCCATCTTTGACGCGACCGGGGTGCGGTTGCGGGCGCTGCCGCTGGTTCCGGACGGGCTGAAGATGAGCTAGGGCTCGGGCCGAGCGAGGCGTGGTCCGCGTAGTAGTTGTTCGTAGTTTTCTTTCGCCCTTTCAGGGCTTTCTTTCAATTTCGAAACGCAACCCACGGCTTGCGCCGTGGGCTTTATTCTTTAGCCGCTTCGCGGCTGGCCGTGTAATCGTCACGCCCTTCACGTGACGTCATGGTCCGATTCAAAGGGGACTTCCAGGACCTTTGAGGCGCGGTAGGAACGCCAATCCAGGACCAGAGAAATAAGCAGCGGGATCGAGAAAAGGCACGCGGCAAACAATAGGGCCGTAAAAACAAAACTGAACAGCATCCCATCGGGCGTACACCAATCAAACCAGTCTCCCGCCTTGGCACCGATTGGCAAGCGCGTTATGCCAGAAGGAACACGCTAAACCGGCAAATAGCAGGTAGGGTATTGGAAGGAGGACCAAGACGGCGAAGACTTTGGTCCAGGCGCTGAATCGCTTCCTTAACACTCTCTACTGAGGCTTCTGGTCCGTGTCCGCCTTTTTCTTGGAGAGGGAGCGGACGTAGTTCACTAAATCCCAGCCCTCTTCGGTCTTGATGCGTGGGCCTTCGGGCGGCATGTCCTGATGGCCGTTCTTGATGATGTAGTAAAGTTCGCCGTCGGTGCGATCCTTGAGGGTTGCGGGATTGGTGAAATCGACGATGGTGAGTTTCATGTCGCGCGCGGTCTCGCCTTTGCCGTCGCCCTCTTTGCCGTGGCACATGACGCAATCCAGAGTCCACCACTTCTTGGCGCGGGTCAGCGATTCAGGTGTGGATTTGACCGGATTGGGCTGCTTGGCAGCTTCGACCGGCATCGCCTCGTAAGTAGGCGGCTTCTGGGTGGTTGGGGTTGAGGGTTGTTGCTGCGCCGGCAGGGCGGGTACGAAGAGTAGAAATGCGGGAAGCACCAGTGCAAATCTGGACACAGGAACCTCCTTCTGGTTGAAATGGATGTCGCTGAAATTGTAGCACCGGAGCGCAGCTGGGCCTGATTACTCCTCGTGGTCGAGTGGCTTGCCGTCGCAGCCCGACCTGAATTTCCGATTTCTTGCCCTCGCTCCGTACCTTTGCTTCGTAGCCGACCAGTGCCGGCGGGTCGATCAGAACGTCTTTGGTGTGCCGCGGACGGCCATTTCTGCCTCGTAGTAGGTCTGGCCGTTTTCGTTTTCCGTGGAGAAGCCTTTGAGGGTCGCACCCTGACTCTGAGCGGCGACTGTTTTCTCGACAGCTGAGGGAAGGTCGGCACGGCGGATTTTCTTTTCCTGAGCGAAGAGCGTGGTGGAAAGGGAGATAGCGATCACGATTGGAATTTTGGACATATTCATGGTTTGTCATTTCGAGGACGGGCGACCTTATTTCGGGGCAGGCCGCCCTTCCTCATGCCACAACGAACCGATTACACGCGCGCATTCTGAAGATTAAATGAAAGGCTGTGGAGAGTCCGAAGGTGCAAATTGGACAACTCCGCCTCGTGGCTGATGCATCCGGTGACCGGTGTCGCGTCGGTTTGCCGCATATGATAATTTCGATGGTCCGTACAGATTTTTGCCGGACAATCATGGACAAGAAATTTCGCGTATTTGCGACTTGTGACATTGGAGAAGCCATCGACCTGCTGCGGCGGCGGGGATACGAAGTTGAGGTCTATCCGCAGCCGGAGGCGCCACCGAAGAGCCTGATTCTCGACAAGGTGAGGTCGGGGGTTGACGGGCTGATCACCACCTTGCGGGATGCGATTGATGCTGAAGTGTTTGAGGCGGGCAAGGGCGAGTTGAAGGTGGTGGCGCAGATTGCGGTGGGTTTCGACAACATCAATCGGGCCGACGCCAACCGGTACAAGATTCCATTCACGCATACCGCCGCCGTGTTGACTGAGGCCACGGCGGAGTTTGCATTTTTCTTGCTGGGAGCGCTAGCGAGGAAGATGTGGACGGCTGAGCACCTGACGCGGGAGAACAGGTGGGGATACTGGCATCCGTATTTGCCGTTTTTGGGGGATGAAGTCACGGGCAAGACCGTGGCGGTGATTGGGACGGGGCGCATCGGGCTGGCGTTTATCAAGAAGTGCGTCGGGTTCGATATGAATGTGATGTGTTACGACCCGGCGTACGAGAATCACGCGTTCGTGAAGGCGATCCAGGAGATCCATGACCTACGGTTTGCGCGGGGGCTGGTGAAGGATCAGGCGTGGATCAAGTATGTTCCGTTTGAAGAAGCGCTGCGGCACGCGGATTTTGTCAGCGTGCATGTGCCGCTGCTGCGCGAGGGCGAGAGTGCGACGCCGACGTATCACTTGTTCAATGAGAAGACGTTGCGGCAGATGAAGTCGACGGCGTACCTGGTGAATACTTCGCGCGGGCCCGTGGTCGATGAGGTGGCGCTGGCGTGGGCATTGCGGGAGAACTGGATTGCGGGCGCTGCTCTCGATGTTTATGAGAACGAACCGCTGCCGGCAGATTCTCCGCTACGCGATCCGATGATTGAGGACCGCTGCCGGCTGATGCCGCACTTTGCCAGCGCGGCGCGGATTACACGGCTCTCGGTTGATCCTGACAAAGGGATGGCGGGGCGCTGCGCGCAGGGGCTGATCGACGTGTTAGAGGGCAATTACGGGGGGGACGTGACCAAGATGCCCTACGTGGTGAACAAGGAAGCGTTCGGGAAGTAACGAGCCCGCGAGACGCGATTCTCATCCGGTGGGGCGGGCTAACGGTTACAATATGGGCTAGGCGTTCTGGCGTAGCCTGGGGAATTTGAGGGTCCGAATGAACAAGCGACAGGTCTGGGTGTCGGCGGTGTTGATGTTATGTGCTTCGGCGCTGTGTGCGCTCGATTCCGCCGGTCGCTCAACGTTGGCGCTGGTGCCCGCGCCGAAGGAAGTGCAATTGCGCGAGGGCGAGTTCCGTTTGGGGCCGAAGACCAAGATTTTCGTGCAACTGGGGCATCAGTCGGAGGACCGCATCGCCGCGGAGACGCTGGCCGAAGAGGTTGCGGACCAGTCGGGGTTGAAGCTCGACATCCTGGGTATGAAGGCCGCGGGCAAGGCGGAAGGCGGCGCGATCGTACTGGCGCGGTTGCAGGATTCCCGGGTACGAAGGTTTCTGGCGGATCAGGGGCTGAGAGCCGACGAGTTCGTGGGCGAGCAAGGGTACCTGTTGTTCTCCGATAAGTCGCATCTGATTGTGGCGGCCAACACCGGGCAGGGGCTGTTTTCCGGGGTGCAGACGCTGCGGCAGTTGTTGCGGACGGAGGGCAAAGACCTGTTGTGTCCGGCGATTGCAATCCGCGACTGGCCCAACCTGGAAAAGCGGGTCGTGCCGGACGGCCTTAGCCGCGGAAGCGTCCCAGAGATGGCGAAGCAATTTCGGTCGCCGAAAACGTAAGGGCGATGTTTTGATAGTTTCAAGCGTCCCCTTCGGGACGCGAGTTCATCCTTACCCATCGTACCCGGCGTTGAAAACGCCGGGCTATCTTCAGAGCGCACCTCCGGTGCTTTTCTTACTCATCGCATAGAATCCTTGCATGTTTTCTGAGCGCACGAACTGGAAGCTGGTGCGGAACCGGTTTACGGAGGCGTTGGAAGGGGCACGTGCGGGCGGAGCGAAGATTCTGGATCTGACGGCATCGAATCCGACGCGGGTGGGATTGGAGTACGACTCGCGGACGATTCTTGCTGCGCTGGGTTCGGAGCGGGCGCTCGACTACGATGCGCAGGCGAAGGGACTGGTGCACGCGCGGGAGGCGGTGGCTGGTTATTACCGAGACAGGAGTGGTCATGGCGAGAGAGACGTTGCAAGCGACGTCTCTACGGATGTGGACGCAGAGCGGATCATTCTGACTACCAGCACTAGCGAGGGGTATTCGTACGTGTTCCGGTTGCTGTGCAATGCCGGGGACGAGTTGCTGGTGCCGAAGCCGAGCTATCCGCTGTTTGAATTTTTGGGGGATTTGCAGGATGTGAAGCTGGTTGCATATCCGCTGATTTATGACCACGGGTGGCAGATGGATTTTCCTTCAATGGAGAAGGCGGTGTCGGCGCGCACGCGCGGCGTGGTGGTGGTGCATCCGAATAATCCGACTGGGTCGTATGTGCAGGCGGGGGAAGTCGATTTGCTCAATTCGTTTTGTCGTGCTCATGGGTTGGCGGTGATTGTGGATGAAGTGTTCCTGGATTACCGGATCGGGGACGAGGTTCATGCCAGCTTCGCGGGAAATCGGGATGTACTGACATTCACGCTCAGCGGGTTGTCGAAGATTTCTGCCTTGCCGCAGATGAAAGTTGCGTGGGTGGTGACGGGCGGGCCTGCCGAAGAAGCGGCCGCTGCCATGGCGCGGCTGGAGGTGATTGCCGATACCTATCTTTCGATGAATGCACCGATTCAGTGGGCCGTGCCCACGCTATTGGAGCAGAGAAAGAGTATTCAGCGGCGGCTGCTGGAGCGGGTCCGCGCGAATCTGGCGGAACTGGATCGGCAGCTCGCAGGGCAGAAGGCTTGTGCGCGGTTGAGCGCGGACGGCGGATGGTATGCGGTTTTACGAATTCCGGTGACGCGGTCGGACGAGGAACTGGCGATTGAGTTGGTGAGGGAAAAGTCAGTGCTGGTGCATCCGGGACACTTTTATGATTTTCCCAGCGATGGGTATTTAGTGCTGAGTTTGATTACGCCGGAAGCAGATTTCGCGGAAGGGATGAGTCGAACGTTGCGGTATCTGGAGTGATTCAGGCGCCAACCGCGCGGGTCCTCAGGGCATCCTACCTTGCCGTTGCAGGAGGACCAATATGCATCGTGGAAATAAATATGTGGGCGCACTCTTTCTGTCGGCTGCGCTGATGGCGCCGATAGGCGTCAGGGCCGCGGCCGCACCGCAGGACGATCACGAACGGCATGAGCAGGAGGAACGGGAACGGCGAGAACAACGAAGGGTCTATGACAGCGAACATCGCGACTATCACAACTGGGACCAGCGCGAGGATGACATGTACAGGCACTGGCTAGAAGAGCGGCATGAGGCCTACGTCGACTACGAGCGGCTGGAGCGCAAACAGCAGCGTGCCTACTGGAAGTGGCGGCACGAACATGAAGAGCACGAGGAGCACGAGCACCAGCGGTAGAAATTGAGATCAGCGGCGGGGGATTCGTCCCCCGCTTCTTTCTTGGGGTCGGACAATTCTTGCGGGCCTATTCATTTCCCGACCAGGGCTATCGAAATCTCGTTGTACAGCGGGATGAGTGTGTGGGGACGCTCTAGCGTTTGACCAGGAACGGGTTGCTCTCACGCTCTTCGCCAATCGTGGTCAGCGGACCGTGGCCGGGGACTACTACGGTTTCATCTGGCAACGCCAGGACCGTGTCGTGCAGGGAGTGCAGGATTTTCTGCATGGAGCCTCCGGGGAGATCGGTGCGGCCGATGGAGCCGGCGAACAGGGTGTCGCCGGCAATTAGCTTCTGCTCTGCCGGGAAGTAGAGGCAGATGCTGCCTTCGGTGTGGCCGGGGGTGTGCAGGATGGTGGCGGTGTGTGTTCCTGCGGCGACCGTTTCTCCGGTGGTGACGCTGTGGTCAATGTCCACTCTGCCGGGCGCGGGCATCCCGATCCACGCGGCCTGCACGTCGAGCATTTTGAGCAGGGCGTAGTCATTCTGGTTGAGCAGGATGGGGGCGCCGGTGGCGGCGCGGAGTTTCATGGCTCCGCCGACGTGGTCGATGTGGGCGTGGGTGATGACGATCTGCTTGACCTGCAGATTGTGCTTGCGGATGACAGCCTGGACGTCTTCGATGCCGTCGCCGGGGTCGATGACGATGGCTTCGTGAGTGGCCTCGTCGCCGATGATGGAGCAATTGCACTGCAGCGGGCCGACAGCGAGGATTTCGTGGATCATGCGATTATTGTAGCGAGAGGGGTAGCTCGCGGGCGACAGTCCCCACTTCTCGCAAAGGACGCGAGAAATGGGGGCACCCCGCGTCCGTTAATGTCGCGCGCGGTTTCGGGCGTCCCCTTCGACAAGCTCAGGGCAGGCTCTACAGGACGCGGCTTCAACTCTCTGCGCCCTACCCGCCAGTGAACTGGCGGGCTATTGTCAGTTGCCCCCACGGTCGTCGCGGTGGACAATCTCGCTTGCTACTTTGATCGTGGGACTTGCCGCACGGGGGGCATTGGGGAGACAATACGGGCCGTGCCGGGGAGGATATGTGGCTGCAAAGTACCGACAGCATGGTTATCAGGACAGCGACCGCGAGCCGCGCAAGGGGTCGGGAGAGAAGTCGGGCGCGCCACCACCCAAGCGCGACAATACGTTTGGGCCACGGCCGGTCAATATGCCGGGGACGCGGGCGGTTTCCCGGTGTGCGCAGTGCGGCACGGTACTGCAGGGGATGACCAGCGACGGGAAGTGTCCGAAGTGCGGGTTTGAACTGCATTCCTGCAAACAGTGCATGTATTTTGATCCGGGGAGCAGGTTTGAGTGCATGCAGCCGGTCAAGGAACGAGTGCCGAAGAAGGACGCGCGGAATGAGTGTCTGTCGTATGAGATGCGCGTGACGCGGGAGAAGGAAACTTCCACACCGGCGACTTTGCGGCCCAGCGATGCACGGGCGGCCTTTGATAATTTGTTTAAGAAGTAGGGAAGCACTGCTTAGAGCAGCTTCTGAAAATTCCTCTTGAGGCCGCAGGTCGTGCCGGCACGCAAGGGGTTCCTCGCTCCGCTCAGAATGACAAGTCGCTGGTTGCGGAGGCTTCTAAGGTTTTTGCGTTGGCCTCAGCAGGATCTCACTCATAAATGAGCGTGGGGCTTGGGTTACCAGAGCGGCGACGGCGTGCGCTACGTCGTCGGGCTGGAGCATTTTGCCCGGGTCCTTGCCGGTGTGCGGGCCGAGTTCGGTTTCTACTGAGCCGGGACAGACAACAGACACCCGGATATTGTGGCCGCGTAGTTCCTCCGCGACCGAGTAGGTCAGGCCGTTGAGTCCCCACTTGGATGCGGCGTAGGCGGCGCCGTCGCGGAGGGGGTTTTTCCCGGCGAGGGAAGAGATGTTGATGATGTGTCCGCCGTAGGCGCGAATCATTAGCGGCGCGAAGGCGCGAATGGCGAAGTAGACGCCGCGCAGGTTGGTGTTGAGGATGCGGTCCCAGTCTTCGGGCAGAAGATTGTGGAGGGGCTCGGTGAAGCGCGCGACGCCGGCGTTGTTGACCAGGATGTCGAGGCGTCCGTAGGTGGTGTCGACCCTGGCGGCGGTGTATTCGAGTTGGTGCAAGACGGTCACGTCGCAGGGAATGACCTCGACTTTTCCTCCGGCATCAAGGATGGAACGCGCGGTCGCGTCGAGGGTAGACTGCGTGCGTCCGCAGAGGACGGCGGTGGAGCCGAGTGCCGCGAGGCGGCTGGCGATGGCGGCGCCGATGCCTCGTCCGGCTCCCGTGACTACCGCGACTTGCCCGGCCAAAGGTTGCCCGGTGTCCATAGATTAGAAGTCTCCGACTAGTGGTTTTGAATGACGGACAGAGGCGGGAGAGAACATCCGCCCGGTCTGCTCGACGCATCTTAGCAACTGCATCTTAACAATAAAGTGGAGGGTGGATTGGGAAGTTGCTTGCCTTCGGCAGAAGAGGTACTTATAATCCGGCCAACCGGAAAAAGGGTCCGCTGCCTCGTTGTTTCAGCAGGCCACCTTTTGTGCCGGGGCCCTGCCAGGAAGCCCAGCATTCCCAAGCAGGATTGGGACGCAGAGCAGTCCAGCGGAATGCAGTCGCTGCTTCAAAAGTTAGAGAATACGTTTCCCGAAGAAGCTATTTCCCAAAGGTCCAAGGAGCCATACTGATGAAAAAGATTCTGCTTACGGTTGTGCTTGGGGTTGCTGTTGTGGCAGGGGCACAGGATGCCGCGCAGCCAGCACAGGGACAACCGGCCGCGCCGCAGGCGCCGGTGATCAAGGATCCAGCGGAGTACAACGCCTATGTAGGCGCGGTGCAGCAGAAGGACGCCAACGCGAAGATCAGCGGATTGGAAGCGTTCCTTACTCAATATCCCAACAGCGTCATGAAGAACCAGGCGCTCGAAATCCTGATGGGTACCTACCAGCAGGCCAACAACCCGAAGAAGACGATGGATACGGCGACGAAGTTGGTGACGGCCGACACGTGCAATCTGCGCGCACTGGCGTTGCTGGCGTATTTCGACCGCGTGATGGCACAGGGCGGAGACCCGAACGCGAAGCAAATGCTGACCGACGGAAAGAAATACGGCCAGCAGGGGCTGGATTGTCTTCCGAAGATAACGGATCCCGAGATTGCGAAGATGAAGGATCAGATGACCGGCATCTTCAACGCGGCCATCGGAATCTCGGACCTGCAGGACAAAGATTATGCCGGGGCGGTTCCGGCCCTGCGAAAAGCGGTGGACGGGAATCCGACTGATTTCAGCGTCGTCTACCCGCTGGCGCTGGCATATCTGGGGCAGACGCCTCCGGATTTTCAGAACGGAATCTGGTTCGCGGCGCGAGCGGCGTCGGTGGCGCCTGCGGCAGCGCAGCCACAGATTGAAAAATACGCGCGCTCACAATACGTGAAGTTCCATGCCGGAGACGATGGCTGGTCAGAGTTCCTGGCTGCGGCTAAAGCAAATGGTGCCCAGGTTCCCGTTCCGCCCGCCCCGACACCGGCTGACCAAGCGCACAAGATGGTGCAGGAGACCGCTCCGGACAAGATGGATTTCGCGCAGTGGGAGTTCGTTCTGACCAACGGTGTGCAGGCGGACCAGGATACAGTCTGGAACGCAATCAAGGGCAAGCCGGTGCAGATGAACGGCACGATCATCGGCACCACGCCGACCGAGTTCATGATCGCCGGCAGTCAAGATGACATCGACGCGAAGAAGGCGGATATCACCCTGAAGTTTGAAGACAAGGTTCCGGTGAAGATGATCCCGAAAGACGGGGCCAGCTTTGACTTCCAGGGCGAGCCTGCATCGTACACGCCGAATCCGTTCATGATGGTGATGGAAAAGGGGCGGTTGCTCAATACGAAGCCGGCAGCGACGCCGGTAAAGAAGGCGCCGGTGCATCGCAAGGCGGCGTCGCAGTAGCCGACCAGGAATAAGCAAGTGCAAGGGCAGCCCGCGAGGGCTGCCTTTCGTTTGTGTGCCGAGCATGTTCGACAACTAGAGGGTGAAAGTCCCTTTGACAGCCTGATGGAGGTGAAGTCATAGCGAAACGCAAAGGTGAAACCATACTCGCCGCGAGGCGAGGCCTGAAAGAAGCGTGGAGCAAAGACGCGAGCTGATGAACAAGAACCGGATACGAGGCCTACGGTGGCGGGCGAGCGGGCAGATGACTGCGAAGCCCATATCCATCAAGCTCACTGGTGGTAAATCCGGCGGTTGCGCGTCGAAGGTGGTCGAACTTACCTCGGGAGATCTGCGGCATGTCACACAACGTGACTGAGGATGAAGCGATTCACCCTGACCGTGTCGCAGAAGTCAGCAGAGGGCAAAGTAGGTCATGCAGTCGGCGAGGATATTGAGGCACTCCAATGCCGAAAGGCGGAGCAACAAGCTAGGCCAAGCCGGTAACGGTGATCGAAGGCCCAAACGGTACCCCGCAAGGGGAATAAAGGAAAGGGCAAGTAAGCGGCGCGACTCATGAGCGGACAGCGGCAGAAAAACCGACCCGAACAAGAGGTGCTGGCCTTTCCGGTGGAAGGTAGGAGTGATGCTCCGAAGGCCACCGAGCAAGGGACCGAAACGCACATGGCGAAGCGCCAGTCCGAAAGCCTGGCTGGAACCGAACGACTGATGGAAGAAGTCTGTGAGCAGGGGAACTGCAAGCAGGCGCTCCAACGAGTCAAGGCGAACAAGGGAAGTCCGGGAGTGGACGGGATGACCGTCGACGAATTACCGGAATACCTGAAGCAGCATGGGCTAGAGATCGGGGAACAGCTGCGGAACGGGACCTATCAGCCGCAACCAGTACGGCGAGTGGAAATCCCCAAGCCGGACGGTCAGGGAGTGCGGAAGTTGGGCATTCCTTGTGTGCTGGACCGCTTTGTCCAGCAGGCGGTGTTGCAGGTTCTGCAGAAGCGCTGGGACCCGACGTTCTCCGAACACAGCCACGGTTTTCGACCGGGGCGCAGTGCGCAGCAAGCCGTACACGAGGCACAGCAATATATTGCCGAAGGATACGGTTGGGTGATTGACCTCGACTTGGAAAAATTTTTCGATCGAGTCAACCACGACCGCCTGATGGCGGCGGTAGCGGCGCGCGTGGCCGACAAGCGAGTGCTCAAGTTGGTCCGAGCATTTCTGGAAGCCGGTGTGATGGAGGACGGGTTGGTGAGTCCGGTGGATGAAGGGACGCCTCAGGGCGGTCCGCTTTCACCTTTGCTCAGTAACCTGGTGCTGGACGAACTGGACCGGGAGTTGGAACGGCGAGGCCACCGATTCGTGCGGTACGCCGACGACTGTAATATCTACGTCGGCAGCGAACGAGCGGGGCACCGAGTGATGGAGAGCGTTACACGCTTCATTACGCACCGACTCAAGCTCAAGGTGAATCAGGCGAAGAGCGCTGTTGCCCGACCAGGGCAGAGAAAGTTTCTCGGATTCAGCTTTACCTCGGAACGAGCACCGAGGAGGCGGATCGCCCCCAAGGCAATCGCTCGCTTTAAGGAACGGATTCGAGAACAATCGCGGAGAACCCGGGGCATTAGCCTCACGCAGATGGTCAAACAGATCACGACCTACCTGCGGGGATGGCTGGGATACTTCGGCGACTGTGAAACGCCCTCGGTATTGCAACGCCTTGAAACGTGGCTACGCCGCCGACTCCGGTCGGTGGTGTGGAAGCAATGGAAGCAGGGGCGAACGCGATTTCGCGAACTTCGCAAACGGGGAGTGGGCAAAGATCTGGCGGCGCAAACCGCTGCGAGTCCCCACGGCCCGTGGCGCATCGCCAACTCGCCCGCTCTGACCATCGCTTTGCCGAATGCTTACTTTGCCCAGCTCGGACTTCCGCCCATGATCGTGCGGTCAGCTTAATCCGCCGAACCGCCGGATGCGGACCCGCATGTCCGGTGGTGTGGCAGGGGAGGCGGGGCGACCCGTCCCCCTATGCCGATTGGGCGCTAAGCCGTTTTCACAAGTGCTGTATCCCAGAGAGATCGGTCGTCCCGGGCGAAGTGACGGATCTTGGTGTTTGCTGGCAGCGGCAACACTGGTGGTGCATGCAAAGACCTAGCTAGATTCCTCGCTTCGCTCGGGATGACAGGGTTAAAAAGGGGGTATGTGCTTCAGCGGACGATTTTCTTTTCCAGGCTGACGGGGCGGGCGCTGCGGGGCGGGCGCTTGACGCCGTCACGGAGCTGGCGGACGTCGATCTTCAGTTCGGTGATGGTGCGGCTCAGAGTGTTGCGGTGCATGCCCAGTTCGCGGGCGGCGCGGCACTGGTTGCCTTTGTTTTCCTGAAGCACGGTGAGGATGAAACGTTTCTTGAACTCGCGTACGCCTTCGGAATAAAGAATGTTGCTTTTGTACATTTGCAGCACGAGTGCTTCCAATTGGTCTTTCACGAGGTCTCTCTCTTTACTATGAAATTTTTCAGCGCACCGCTTCTACTTCGGGCGGGCGGCTGGAGCGCCGCTTAACTTCTGGGGAGCTTGATGCAGCAGATCGAGACCCTGGAAGAAGCGGGCGCGCAAGTCCGGCGGCGCCAGCCAGATTGCAGCCCGGCCGACGACGAGAAAATACGGCGCAAGTTGCGAGTTGGCCAGAAACTTCGATGCCGGTTGAAATGCCGTCATACCCATCAGGATCACTGCCACCATCAGCCCGCCCTTCAGTACTCCCAGGACTGCGCCCAGGAAGCGGTCAAAACCGCTGAGGCCGGCTTCTTTCATCACCCAGCGTGCGATCCGGGCCGCGAGGCCAAACAGAATCAGGATCGTGAAGAAGATGACGAGAAAACCCAGGATCTCAGCCAACCACGGGTTCCTTAAATACAACTCCATCCACGCTGCGGCGGTGCGGTACTGCCACGCCGCGACGATATAGCCGACGATCAGTCCGGCCATGGTAAGAGCTTCGGAAAAAAACCCCTGCATGGCCGCGGTGACAACATTGAGGAGCACGACTGCACAAATCAGCCAATCCGCCGGCGTCATTGACCGCTCCCGCTGGGCAAGCAGCTGCCCGTTGCCCGGTTACCCATCCAGCCTGTGTCCCGTAAGCTGGAAGTAAGCCTCGAGGTATTTTTCGCTGGTGTGACGAGCCACGTCGTCGGGGAGGGCCGGCGCGGGAGGTTGCTTGCTCCAGTGAATTTGCTCGAGATAATCGCGAACGTACTGCTTGTCGTACGATTCCTGCGACCGTCCCGGAGCGTACTTGTCGGCGGGCCAGAAGCGGGAAGAATCAGGAGTAAGGACCTCGTCCGCCAGAGTAATGCCTTTAGCGGTGCGGCCAAACTCAAACTTGGTGTCGGCGATGATGATGCCGCGCTGACGAGCGTAGGCCGCCGCTTTCTTGTAGACGCGCAAAGTCAGGTCGCGCAGATGGCTGGCGGTTTCAGCGCCGACCAAGCTGCACATCTGATCGAAAGAAATGTTTTCGTCGTGCCCAGTGGTGGCCTTGGTCGACGGGGTGAAAATGGGCTCGGGGAAGGCGTCGGACTCCTTGAGGCCAGCGGGAAGGGTAATGCCGGAGACCTTGCCGGTGGCCTTGTATTCCTTCCAGGCCGAGCCGGAGATGTAGCCGCGCACCACGCATTCGACAGGGAGCATTTGTGCGCGCTGCACCAGCATGGAGCGTCCGCGCAACTGGTCGGCGTATTTGCGGGCCGGCTGCGGGTACTGGTCGACGTCGGCGGTAATCAGGTGATTGGGAACGACATCGGCAAGGAAATCGAACCAGAACAGGGAAATCTGGCTGAGGACGCGTCCCTTATGCGGGATGCCGGTAGCCAGAATGTAGTCGAAGGCCGAAATGCGATCGGTGGCGATAAAAAGCAGCTGCTGGTCGCCGATGCTATAAACGTCTCGCACCTTGCCGCTGGCGTGAAGTTGAAGATCGGGGAAGTCAGTTTGTAAGAGGACGGGATCGAGAAGTTCAGGGCTCATGGAAAAATTTTACAGGTAAGGAGCGAGGCGTATTCTAGCTGGTCAGAAAATTTTGTCAACGATTCTGCGCACGATTCCGGGTGACCACAGAAGAATTGTTCAGGCAGAAAAGATTGACAATAAAGGGAATGCCCGAGAAGCGGGAATAGACAAGCGGTACGACGCCGGGCGATTGTGGAAAAGCTGAGGAAGGGCGTGGATATCTTGGGCGATTAGCGAACAATCCACGTCCTGAAATCTTTACTGCGCGCCGAAGCGCACTGAAACGAGCTTCGAGACACCCGGCTCCTGCATGGTCACGCCGTACAAGACTGGAGCGATGCTCATGGTTTTCTTGCTGTGCGTGATGAGCACGAACTGGGTCTGTACGCTCATTTCTTTGACCAGCTCGGTGAAGCGGCCGATGTTGGCTTCGTCCAGAGGTGCGTCGACTTCGTCGAGAATGCAGAAGGGGCTGGGAGCGTACAGGAATATGCCGACCAGCAGGGATAGGGCGGTTAAGGCCTTTTCGCCGCCCGAGAGCAGCAGCACACTTTGTAGGCGCTTGCCTGGAGGCGAGGCCACGACGTCGATCCCGCTTTCGGCGCTGTTTTCTTCGTCGGTCAGCTTCATGAAAGCGTGACCTCCGCCGAAGAGCTTCTTGAACGTGGCCTGGAAGTTCTGGTTGATCTTGGTGAAGGCTTCTTCGAATTTTTGCCGCGAAATCTGGTCGATCTCGCGGATCGTGGCCGTGGTGTTCTCGATCGACCAGAGCAAATCTTTGCGCTGGGTTTCGAGGAAGGCGTGACGCTCGGCGGTTTCTTTGTACTCTTCTAGGGCCATCATGTTAACCGGGCCCATGGCTTCAAGCTTGGCCCGCATGTCGCGGTAGAGCTGGTCTTCCGTGGCAAGTTGTTCGCCGGTGACCGGGGCGAGGGTGGTGTCTGCCATTAACGCGGCGCGCTCGATCCCTAGCTCGTTGAGACAGGTTTCCGACATGTACTGCGCGTCGGACTGCAGCTTGGCGGCTGCGGCCGACAATTCGCCGCGACGGTCGCGAGCCTGATCGAGAAGGAGGCGGCTGTTGTGGAGAAGTTGATCGATCTCGTTGAGCCGGGCGCGAAGCTGCTCGGTTTCGAACTGCAGCAGGCCTTCACGAGTCTGCGCGGCGTTGCGCTCGGCCTCGAGATCGGAGGCGTGTTGTGCGAGTTGTTCGTTTTCGGATTCGCGCTGCAGTTTTTCAGCCGCTGCAGCTTCGATTTGCGAGGCCAGGGTGTGGACGCGCTCGCCCATTTCGCCGAACAGAGACTCGATCCGCTGCAGGACGGCTGCCGCCGAGCGGTGGCGTTCTTCCAAAGTGGCCACGCGGGCCGCATGTTGGGAGGTCGTCTGGACGGCTTCTTCGCGACGCTGGCGGAGGGCGGTCAGCGACTCCTGCGCCAGGGCGAGCTGCAGTTCGAGTTGGATGCGCTGGTCCTCGAGAGTGGCGATCTCGGAGCGGCGCGCGCTGACGATGCTTTCCTGTTCGGCGCGATCCGCAGCCAGGCGCTGGAGTTCGAGTTGCGAGACGCTGAGACGTTCGCGGACCCGGGTCATTTCGGAATCGAGTTGTTGCAGCATGTGGCCTGAGGTCATGGCCTGATGCTCGGCCTCGCGTTTTTCATCTTCGAGACGCTCCAGCAGGGAAGAGAGGTCTTTGATTTCGCGTCCTAAGGTAAGGGCGCGCATTTCTTCATCGCGTAGAGCGCGCTCCAGATCTTCGAGTTGACGAAAAACTTCGCGCAGCTCCCGTTTCATCGAAAGCGGGCCTTCGGCGCGCTGTTTGCCACCGGTGACAGTCACGTTGTGGAAACATTCGCCGGCTTGCGACAGGAAGAACGCATCCGGGTTTTCGAGTGCGAGGCCGCGCGCGACGTTGGCTTCGGGAACGATGTAGCCGTCGCGAAGCTTGGGCAGAATGACCTCAAGCGATTTGCCGAAGCCGTTCAATACGCGGATCGTGTTCTTGAGAGGAGTGATCTGTGCGGCGGGTGGAGCGCAGTGTGCCGCTTCATCGAGAATGAACGAGAACTTTGCCTGCGCGTCTTCGGGATGGACCAGGAACGTAGCGCGGCCTTCAACGTCGGTGCGTAACATGCGCAGGCCTTCGTCGGCGGCGTCCCAGGACTTCACTACGACGTAGTTCAGTTCATCGCGCAGGAAATCTTCGACGACTCGCTCGTAGCGCGGCTCGACTTCGAGGAAGTCGGCAAGCACGCCCACGGGCGCAAGACCGCTTTGCATCACACCGGATTGAAAGAGGCGGCGGACCGATTCGGTGGAGTATCCGTGCTCGGCAATGACGGCTTCGAGAGATCCTTTTTTGCCCAGGGCGGTTGCGTATTCGGCGCGGAGAACATCGAGGTTCGTCTTGGATCGGGTTTCTTCCAGTTTCTTGGATTCGATCAGACTGCGAATCTTGCTGATTTCCTCAGTGACGCCAGTGAGGCGCTGGGTGACGGTTTCGAATTCGAGAGCGAGTTGGCCGCGCTGTCCGCCGAAGGCTTCGATCTGGACGTTGGCATTCGTGATCTCGGCTTCGAGGCGGCGGGCTTCCCGATCGGCGCCGGCGAGCCGTTCTTCGGCCTGCGCCAGCTGGTTACGAAGCCGGGATGCCGACGAAACTGTGTCGAAGATCGCAACGCGGGATTCTTCCTGCTGGCGTTCGATGCCGGCCAGGTTGGCGGCTGCGGTGGCAGCTTCTTGCTGGCACAACGCAAGCGCAGTTTGGGCGGCTGCCACCTCAGCGGCGGCGGACTCAAGCGTCTGGCGGTTCGACTCGCGTTCTGCTTCGAGCGCGGTGAGACGATGGCGGGCCTGCCCTAGTTCTGCTTCCTGCGATGCCGAGCGAACCAGCAGCTCAGCGCAGCGTTCTTCGTTGTGACGACGGCGGGCGTTAGCGCGGTCAATCTCAAGCGCGATCTGGCTGATGCGCTCGCGGTTCTCGCGCAACTCGGTCTCAATGGCATAGCCGCGCTGAGTTCGCTCGGCGTGTTCGGATTCGAGTTGCTGTACCACCTCGGTGCGCTGCTTGAGTTCTTCGGCGAGAGCGTTGAGTTGGGAGTCGAGTTCGGCGCTCTCCTGCCCGATGGCGGCGAATTTGCTGGCCAGGACCAGGCGCAGCTTGGCTCGCATTTCCTCGCGCAGGCGGGCATAACGCTCGGCTTTGGAGGCCTGCCGCTTCAGGGAATTCATCTGCCGCGTGACTTCGTCGAAGATGTCGTTAACGCGAGCCAGGTTAAGCTTGGCGTCCTCGAGGCGCGCTTCGGCCAATCGCTTCTTGGTTTTGAATTTCGTAATCCCCGCAGCCTCTTCCAAAATCGCGCGGCGATCCGTGGGACGGCTGCTGAGGATCTGCCCGATGCGTCCCTGCTCGATGAGGGCGTAAGATTCCGGGCCAAGGCCGGTGCCCATGAACAATTCCTGAATGTCGCGCAGGCGGCAGAGCTTGCCGTTCAGCAAATATTCGCTGTCGCCGGAGCGGAACAGGCGACGCGTAACCACGATTTCTCCGTGGCGGAATTGTTGCTGGTTGAACTTGCGGCGGCGAATCTTGAGCACGACGTGCGGGGCCGGGGTTCCAACCGAGGCGGCGGTTGCGGGGGCCGTCACAGTGTGGACGGGGAGGGCGAAAATCGGTTCGTCATCGGGGAAGGCTACAGCGATGGTATTGATCGTTGCTTTCGTAACTTCGGAGCGGGAGACTTCCACTTCTTCTGTCTTACCCGGTTGGGCGTCTTCCACGGCGCGCTCGGTGTCCGCGGCGGCGCGGGAGCGGATGGAGGCTTCGTCCCAGTCGTCCACGATGTGGGCTTCCGCCGCTGGCGGCATGTCGTCTTGAATGTCGATTTCCGTGGGCGCGTTCGCGTCGGAACCGGCATAGATCTCGGGGTCAAGCAGAGTCAGCGAAACTTCGGCCATGCCGGTGGGCTTGCGGTCGCGGGTGCCGGCGAAGATGACGTCTTCCATGCGCGAGCCGCGCAGAGTCTTGGCCGACTGCTCACCCAGCACCCAGGAGATGGCGTCGGCGATATTGGATTTGCCGCAGCCGTTGGGGCCGATGATGGCCGCCACGCCGTCCCCATGAAACTTGAGTTCGGTGCGGTCACAGAACGACTTGAATCCCAGAATCTGAAGCTTCTTCAGTTTGAGCAACGTGAACTCCTTGGGAGTTGTAGCCAGTTGTCAGTGGCCGCTTGCCAGTCGGTGGGCCTCGCGGGGCTGGGCCGACTGCCTACGCACAGGTGTTTACTAACGGGATTCCTCTCGTCGATTCGATGCATGCTCCGGCCAATGCGCGACCAATTCTCACCCCAGGCTGGACAGGGCGGACACAAAGTTAAGCTACTGTAACGGTGAAATTGGGCCGGGGTCAAGCAATATAACACCATATATGGTATGGCCTTATGAGGGACCGCGTTGGGTTGCACACACATTGCAGCAGGTGAATGGTTTTACGGTGGAGACGGAAAGAGGTGGGAGAACCGCGAGAGCAGAACAACTGTAGCGCAGAAGGAAGACCGACACAACTCCGCGTTTGAACAGCTAGAATGCGATGCAACACCCAAAACGGTCTAGCGACAAAGAATGTGACAGGAGCATTAATATGGTGAAAGATGGAGGGGACCGTTGGCTTGTGACATGCGAAAACTGCGCGACACAGTTCTCGGAGGAGATAAGAATCGGTTTTGACGGTAGCCGGGAATCCGACCTAAGGCACATCCGTTGCGTCAGTTGCGGCTGGGGATGGTGTGAGTGCGCCTCTCACCACGTTTACGAATGTCCGCCGCCCTGTCCTCACTGTCCGGCACGCTGAGCATTGGAAAACTTTAGCGAATACACAATGTGGGTTCCAACGTAGATCAGGAAGACCGAAGCCAATATCCAAAAAACAACCGTCAGCCTATGAAGCTTCGGTGTCATCGTGGTCAGACTCAGAAAGCCGACGACGATACACCAGAGCCCGTTATCTATGAGTGCATTGAAGAGAACGATAAATATTTGCCTGTGACGAAAGCGGAGAGCCATATAGGACGTCAGGAAACACCCTAAAGCAATGGCGAAGTAGTAGAGAATTGCCTCCGGGTTCAGTTCACTCGGTTTCTTGATCTCATCTTTGAAAAAGGCAAGAAGAAAACCGATCGACGTAAAGCAGAATCCGCTCAACGTTAAGCTCATGGCCTGATATGTTACGGCCAGGGTCTGAACCGCATCCCGAGGTACAGTCACGAACAGTTCCCAACTAAATAGACCTAGCGCGCTGTAAAGGCAAAGCGGAATAAACGGAATGAGTTCCGGTAGGCTCAGCCTGCCAATCCGCGCGCCGAGATTTGGAAAGAGGAGCAGAGCCGCCAGGCCGTAAAGCAACAAGTTGGCGAGCAGCTTTTTCATACGACCGTTCCATTACCGATCAAAGCCGTTCCGACCCAAATGTCCGGGTCGCCGGTGAGTTCTGCTCCTCTCACCTTCCCTAACCCTACGAATCACTACCTTCCCAACTTCTCGAAGAAGCGGCAGATGGTTTCGATCCCGCGGTGGAAGTTTGGGATGTGGAACTTTTCGTTGGGGGCGTGGAGATTGTCGTCGGGGAGGCCGAAGCCCATCATCACGCTGGGAATCTTCAGCACGTCCTGGAAGTCGGTGACGATGGGAATCGAGCCGCCGCTGCGGATGAAGACCGTATCTTTTTTGAACGTGTCGTGGAGCGCTTCGGTGGCGGCTTCGATGTACTTGTTGTCGGTGCTCACGACGCAGGCCGGGCCTTTGCTCCAGAGTTTTACTTTGGTCTCGATGCCCTTCGGCGTGAGCTTTTTCACGAACGCCAGGTACTTCTTCAGGACGTCGTCTGGATCCTGATTGGGCACGAGGCGCATGGAGACCTTCGCCTTCGCTTTGGCCGGAATGACGGTCTTGGCGCCATCGGCGACGAAGCCTCCGGGCATGCCGTGCACTTCGAGCGTGGGACGCGCCCAGGTGCGGTAGAGCACGGAGTAGCCGGGTTCTCCGGTCAGGACTTTCGAGCCGACTTCGGTTTTGCGGTAGTGTTCTTCGTTGAAGGGCAGGCGCTTCCAGGCTTTGAGTTCAGCGGCGGTCGGAGCCTTCACGCCTTTGTAGAAGCCGGGGATCAGGACTTTGCCCTTGGAATCTTTCATCTTGCTGATCATTTCGATCAGGGCGAAGAACGGATTCGGGGCGGCGCCTCCGTACATGCCGGAGTGCAGATCGGTCTTGGCGCCGTAGGCTTCGATTTCGGTGTAGACCAGGCCGCGCAGGCCAACGCAGAGCGTGGGGAGATTAGGGGCGAACAATTCGGTGTCGCAAACCAGCGCGAAATCGGCTTTCAGCTTGGCTTTCTGCTTGCGGATGTATTCGGCGATCGACTCGCCGCCGACTTCCTCTTCGCCTTCGAAAATGATCTTCACGTTGAGAGGCAGTTTGCCGCCGCCGGTCTGCATGAGGGCTTCGAGGGCTTTGACTTCCATCCAGAGCTGGCCTTTGTCGTCGACAGCGCCGCGGGCGTAGATGTTGTTGTTGCGCTCGGTGGGCTCGAACGGTGGAGACTTCCACTCGTCGAGCGGCTCGGCAGGCTGGACGTCGTAGTGGGCGTAGCAGAGCACCGTGGGCTTGCCGAAGGCGTGTAGCCAGTCGGCGTAGATGAGCGGGTGCCCCTTGGTGGGGACGATCTCGACGTTGTCCATGCCGATGCGGCGGAGTTCGCTGGCGACGTAGTCGGCGGCTTTCTGGATGTCGGGCTTGTGTTCTTCGAGAGTGCTGACGCTGGGAATGCGGAGGAGATCTTTTAGTTCGTTCAGAAAACGCTGCTGATTACTGCGGGCAAAATCCACTGCCGGAGAAGCCATGGTGAGTCCTTTCTTGATTCGACAATCTGGATCTCGACAGACATTGCAAGATAGCGGGTCGGGATTTCGTGGAAACGCAACAGTATAGCGCGAACGGAGCCGAACTTTCCGAGACGCAGCGTCTGAGGCTAACTGCGCGGGACCAGATCAATCATCCAGGGTTTATTAACCGGCTCATAGTTCTCGTTGCATATCGACGCATTGTAGAACGTCGTATGCTCGTTTTGAGTTGTGCCATAGCCGCGATGAATATGGCCGAATACATGAACTCGCGGCTTGGTCCGCTGGACGGCGGCGAGCAACTCCTCACACCCGATAGGATCTGAGCCGGCAAACGGTTCTTCGTCTTCCCAGGGTGCGAGCCTTCGCATCCCGGCTGGAACGCGCTGGTCCAAAATCCCGTAAGGAGGGCCGTGGGTGATGAGGACATCCAGAAGGTTAGGAATCTGGTCCCAGTATTTGGCAAGCTCGCCACGCGGTACGTTGAACGCCCAATGCATGAACTCAGGCTGCCAAGGGCTGCCATAGATCGAAAGGCCATCGATGCTGATGCCCTTGTCTTGTAAGTAGATAACGCCAGCGCTCCGCAGCAGTGAGGAGGCTTCGGTGGGAGAGCGCTCAAAGAGGACGTCGTGGTTACCGGCGATTGCGATCTTGTAACGGTGTGGAAGCGAGCTAAGCCACTTCGCCGCCGCGGCGACCTCGCTGATTCCTCCGGATGGGGTCAGATCTCCGGCATGAATGAGGATGTCTCCTTCTGGAACTCGGATTGAGTTGTGGTGCCCGTGTGTATCGGAAACCAGGACGACTCTCATTGATTGCCTTGGAGATGATATCGACGGTTGATACCTCTTGGCCACAAACGTACGGAAGGTAGAAGCTCAGGCGTAGCCGAGGCGAGCGCGACGTCCCCAATAGGAAGCTGCCAGGAGCGCGACCGCCGCTATCGCGTACGGCGCGGGGGAACTGGAGGCCGGGGTCGTGCCCATGAAGTCGAGGCCGGGCATTTGGTGCGCGGGGCCGATGTACCACCACACGGTGTAGATGGCCTCGAATGCTTTGCTGCTGCCGGTCCATGATGCCGAGGGCGAGGGCGAAGGTTGGGATGAAGATCGCTCCGGTTAGCCAGCCTGCAAACGTATGCCAGTCGGCGCTGAGAACGAGTCGAATGCCGACTCCTGCCCCGGTCAGCAATGCGACGAGCACGCCCGCTGTCCATAGAGCGGGCAAGCTGGCGGGTCAGGCTATGCGCGGAGGAGAACAGCAAGGCTACGGTGGCATGACGGGACTCGCGGCATCCCATCTGCGACCAGAGGAGAATGGGCCAGATCCAGGCTGCGACGAGGAATCCGGCGCGAACGCCGGCTTCGGGGGAGACGAGTTGGCCGATGAGCAATCCGGCGGCGACAGCATACCACCACCAGCGCTGGCCTTTGAGCATCAGGCGGAGTTCGGAGATGACTAGCTGGGCGAAGCGGGAATGGTTGAGTTCCGGGGCAACGGAGTGAGATGCGCGGCGGCGATTGGGATGGCCGGAACGGGCATCGCGAATACTTCCCCTGACCACACCGGCGATACGTTGGGTTGCGGACGCAGCTTGCGCCAGGAGCGCGCGGGATCGAAGCGGTGAAAGAAGACGGAAGCCAGAAGCGCAAAGCCGGCGGCGACGCCGATCCAAAGCAGGCGCATGAGCAGTACGTTCATGGTCCAGTCGATGCCATCCCACGGGAAGGTTCGGGCGGCACGTTCGCCTCCGATGGTAAGGCTGAAATGAAAGTTCTCAGAGCCGCTCGGATCGACGGTGCTGTAGGACGCCGCGCGTGCTGCGATAGAGAAGTTGCATCCCGGTTGGATCGTCCAGGCCCGTGACGGCGAGGCTGATCGCCGCCGTCCACGAAAAGAAATATATGACGTTGCCCACGCCGCCGCGCAGGACGGGCAAGGTTTCGAACAACACGGCCACGCTGGCGGTCAATAGCATCGCGGGAAGAGCGAGCATGACGAAGGGAGACCAGAGCTTCCAAAGAGAGAACGAGTGGGGCTCGGCGCGCGTGAGTTGCATGGCCAAAGCGGCCAGCATCAGGATCATCACCATGCAGGCAAGCACGGCGAAGTTGCTGAGAGTTTTCGCGACCGTGTAGAACTCCTTGCGCATGGGTGTGGCGGCGAGGATCTGACCTACGCGGGTGTCGGTGTCGCGCTGCACCGAATTTTTCACGATGTAGAAACCGGCCAGCGACAGGAACGTGGAACAGCAGATGGTCATGAGCATGCCGATCCACGCGGAGTTGTAGACGCCGCGGTAGCCGTTGCCGACGACAATCCAGACTTTTTCGGCGGCGACGCCATAGGCGAGGTACAACGCGGCCGCCAGCGTGACCAGAAAGCTGTAGCGGCGCACCCGCTCCAGGAAATCTGCGCGCACCATGTGATAGAGCACGTGGGCGGAATTCATGCGGCGGGGCTCCCTTGAGAAACCCCGGCGCGATGCCGCAAGAGGCAGTAGAGGTAGGCATCTTCGAGGCTGGGCGTAACGGCTTGCGCACCGTCAGGCGGCGTTGGAGCGATCACGCGGGCGTGGACGCCGTCGCTCCGGCGGGCCGTATTGCTGATCAGGTAGCGTTGGCGCGCGGTGTTCAGGTCTGCACTGGGCAATACCCATTCCCAAACACAGCCCTCCACTCTTTGCAGCAGGAGTTCCGGAGAGGCGTGGGCCACGAGCGTGCCTTGAGAGATCAGGGCGATGTCGGTCGCGGTCGCTTCGACGTCGGAGACGATGTGGGTGGAGAGAATGACAATCCGTTCGCCGGAGAGTTCCGAGAGCAGGTTGCGGAAGCGCACGCGCTCTTCGGGATCGAGGCCCGCGGTGGGTTCGTCAACAATGAGCAACTGGGGATCGTTGAGCAGGGCCTGGGCGATGCCGATGCGCTGCTTCATGCCTCCGGAATAGCCGCCCAGCGGGCGCTTACGGACGTCGGTCAGATTGACCAGGTTCAGCAGTTCGTCGATGCGCTTTTTCGCGGACGCAGCGTCGAGGCCCTTGACCGCCGCCAGATATTCCAGGAACTCGACCGCATTCAGGTTGGGATAGACGCCGAAGTCTTGCGGCAGGTATCCGAGGTTGGAACGCAATGCGTCGGGCTGCCGGGCCAGGTCGGCGCCGTTCCACGTGACGCGGCCGTCGGTGGCGCGCGTGATCGTGGCCAGAATGCTCATGAGTGTGGTTTTGCCGGCGCCGTTGGGGCCGAGTAGTCCGAGCACGCCCGGTCCTAACTGCAGGGTGAAGTTGCGCAGCGCCCAGTTGGCGGCGCCATAGCGCTTGCTGACATTTTCGATGGCAAGTTGCAAGAGTCCTCCGCTGGGATGAGCGCTAGTGAGCCAGCGTAGTGGAGGAACGTATCACACTCGACAAAAGTTCCGGATAGAAAGCCACTTCTCGCAAAGGATGCGAGAAATGGGGCACCCGATTTTGCCGTACAGACGTTGCTTGCAACGTCTCTCTCGCCAGCATTCCGAATGCTCCCAGCAAGACGTAGCAAGCAAGCTACGTCTCTACGACCCAAAGCGGGAAGGTGAGAACGGGGCTAGGTCGTAATTGGGCTTTGTATCTGTGACTATGTCGGCCATTACTTGTGCTGTGATTGGCGCCAGCAGGATGCCGTCGCGGAAGTGGCCGGTGGCGACGTAACAACCGGCCGTTGCTGTTTCGCCAAGGATCGGGAGCGCATCAGGAGTGCCGGGGCGGAGGCCGGCCCAGTCTTCCAGGATTTTAGCGTTGCTCAACTGCGGGACCAGACTCAGAGCGGCTCGATAAAGACCCTGAATCGTTGCTGGATCGGTGCGCTTGTCGAAGCCGGCTTCTTCGACGCTGGCACCGACCAGGAGTCGGCCATCGCTGCGTGGGATGAGATAGGCCTCCGGCGAGCGGATGACGTGCTTCAGCAAAGTGCGGGAGGGCATCACCAGGCAAAGCATCTGTCCCTTCACTGGCCGAGTGGGGAACGCGCGCGGTGGGATCTGGCCCGACCAGGCGCCCGCGCAATTCACCACTCTCAGCGCCGGGAAGGAAGTCTTCGTTGTGGTTACGCCGGTTGCGCGGCCTTCGGACTGGTTCACCGCGGTGACGGGATCACCCGAGGAAAAATCGACGCCGCGGCTCTTAGCGGTCTGGAGCGCCGCTGCCGTTAGCGCGCGGGGGTCGACGCTCCGTTCCCTCAAGTAGAAGGCCGGGCGACTGGAGCCGGCCAGGGCTGGTTCCAATTCGGCGACAGGTGCAGGTAACAAGGTAGAGAGCGTGAATCCGGGCCGTTCGTGGACGTGTTCAGGCGGAGGAAACACGATGGTCCCCTGATCCCGCAGATCGACATTGACGCCGGACTCCACGTGTAACTCATGGGCGAACTCGGGGTACATGCGTGCGCTGGCTGTAGCCAGCGGCTGCAAGGCGGCGGGCGTTTCCAACGGACAGTCGACCAGCATTCCGCCGGCGGCATGCGAGGCTTCGCGGCCGGGTTCGCCACGTTCGACTATGAGAACGGTGGCGCCACGCTTGCGCAAAACGATCGCGAGGGAGAGGCCGATGATGCCTCCGCCGACGATGACTACGTCCCAGGTCTTCACTACTGCATTGTAAACAGGCGCAGACGAGAGGAGATGACATCGGGCCTGCCGACTGCATAAAATGGCTCTCATGAAAAAGATCCTTATTGCCGGGGCGGTGCTGGCGGTGGTGGCGATAGCGAGTCCGGCGCTGGCGCAAAAGGACAAAGACGACGAGCCTACGTCGGTGGTGAATTTTCTGGTCATCAAGGATGACAACGGCAAACCGGTGCGTAGTGCGGCGGTGATCATGCATGCGGTGAATCCCAAGGGCAAGCAGGGACGAGGCGGCATGGAACTGAAGACCGATCCGGACGGGAAGGCGAATTTCGACGGAATCCCGTACGGGATGCTGCGGGTGCAGGTGCTGGCGCAGGGGTATCAGACTTACGGTGAAGACTTCGACGTTGAGAAGCCGAAGATGGACTTCACCATCAAGCTCAAGCGGCCGCAGGGGCAATACTCAATCTATCAGGATCGCGCGAAAGACCCGAACGCGCCGAAGTCGGATGCTTCTCCGCCGGATCCGAAGGACAAGAAGCCGAACTAAGAGTGGGGATCAATTTAGAAACAGGCAGGCATTATGGACTATTTGCTGAAGACGGAGCCCTCGACCTATTCCTTCGCGGACTTGCAGCGCGAGGGATCGACGATTTGGGATGGGGTGTCGAATCCGGTGGCGTTGAAGAATCTGCGAGCGATGAAGCCGGGCGAGCGGCTGGTGATTTATCACACCGGGGATGAGAAGAGAGCAGTAGGGACGGCGACCGTGGTGGCGGTCGATGCGTCGGACTCGAGGAATCCGCAGGTGAAGATCAAAGTGGGCAAGGCGAATGCGAAGCCGGTGACGCTGGCCGAGGCCAAGGGAGACAATTTGTTTTCGGAGTCGCCCCTGGTGCGCCAGGGAAGGCTGAGCGTGGTGCCGTTGAACGAGGCGCAATTCAAGTTTTTGACCGGGGCATAAGATCGAGAGCCCCATGGTTCGACTTCGCTCCCCCGAAAAGCCCCACTTCTCGCGCAAAGGACGCGCGAGAAATGGGGCACCCACTGCTTCTGGAGGAAGGTTACCTCTCACGCTGCGCGGGCGTCGCGGCGAATGAGAACTGAATCGAGCAAGAAGCCTAATCCCAGTGTGAAGGGGATGGCGCCGAATGCCGCGGCGATCAGGGCGTCGGGCTCCACCCGGGCAATGATGCTAAAGGTCAGCATGTAGCCGACCGCGCCCGCGATGCACAAAATGCCGTGGCGACGGGAGCGTGCGCCCTCAGAAAGCTCCGCTTCCATGGGGACGGTTACCCCACGCTGCATGGCCGCCAGGCGTTCCTCCGTGCGCAGTTTGCGCACGCGGTAAAAAGTGTACATGGCTATCGCTGCCGTGGGCATTCCGAAAATCATCACGATTGCTGCGAGGCCGGCGATTCCATCCATGGTAGTTCTCCTTCCCTAAGCCGCTCGACCTGTCTAGCCGAGCTTTATTCGGTCTCACTGAAGGGTACGTAGGCGACCGACTGAAAGTTCCGTTCCGGCCAACTCCGGTCGGCGGTAACGCTTCTAAGGAAGGGAGCCGCCGCTTGGGTGCCTTTCGGGTCGTCGTTCTGGAAACCTAATGAAAATCGTGAAATGTTGCGCCGCAAGGTCCGCCCGGATCGCGATGGCATCCCTGCTACTCATGACCCAGTCGCTCCGGGCACAGGAAACCAAGGAGAAGGTCACAGTCGACGACGTGGACCGAAGCTTCGTGGTGCGGTTGCCGCAGAGGTACAACGCGGAGCAGCACTATCCCGTCATGATTCTTCTCCACGGCATGAATCAGGATGCCTTTGACATGGAGCGGCTGACCCGCTTCAGCGAACTGGCCGATAAGGACGGCATCATCACGGTCTATCCCGTCGCGCTGCATGGGCGGTGGAACGTGGGAGTGCGGGCGCAGGAGCGCCGCCCAATGACGATGGGGCCGGGCAGAGGTGGGCACCGCGGTGGAGGAGGCTACCCGGGCGGGGGCTATCCAGGCGGTGGCGGCGGTTATCCGGGGGGTGGGGGTGGTTATCCACGTGGGGGCGGGGGGCAGCAGCCTCGCAATCGCGAACCCGAGGAGGACAGACCCGCTGCGGCGGACGACATCGCTTTTTTCAACCAGATGCTCGACCAGATTGGGTCCAAGTTTTCGGCGGACACGTCTCGAATCTACGCGGTCGGACTGTCTGAGGGTGGATTCATGAGTCTACGACTCGGATGTGCGCTGAGCGATCGCATCGCGGCGGTGGCTACCGTGGGCGCGGCCATGCCGAAGACGATGATCTGCCTGCCTTCTCGTCCGGTGCCGTTGGTCATGATCAACGGTACCTCGGATCCGGTGGTGCCTTACGGTGGCGGCACCGAGCACAACTTGAATCTGGCAACGATATCGGTTGAAGACAGTGCCAAGGCCTGGGCCAAGATCGATCGCTGTGAAGAAAAGCCGGTTCGTGCCAAGGTGCCTGATCACTCCAAGGGCGGCATGGAAACGAAAACCGATACCTACGGCGGCTGCCAACAGAGCGCGCAGGTCATGCTTTACAGCGTCAAAGGCGCGGGCAATACGTGGCCGGGGGGCGAACAATACGAAGCCGAGAATACCGTGGGCAAAACCAGTCAGGATTTGAATGCCAACGAAGTCATCTGGAATTTCCTGGTGACCCGAAGGTTGCCCGGAGCCAGCGAAGAAAAGAAACAGAATTCTTCCGTTCCGTTACCCAAATAGAAAGCCCTCCGCGCCTCGCGGAGGGCTTTCACCACTCAGCCTAGCTTCGGCCTAGTTGTCGTCCCCATCGAAAAAGGGCGGGGTGAGGCCGGTGTAGTCGCCGATCACCTTGGCGTCGTAGGGTCCGTTGAGCATGTCGAAACCGGTCCCGGCGACGGCGATCTTGCCTTGCGTGAAGACGATATTCCCCTTCGGGTTGACCTCAATCACCTGCATGTTGTTCTGATCGCTGATCAGAGTGTTGCCGTTTCGCAGTCTCACCGCACGGGTGGGCAGTGGATCCGACATGCTTCCGGGGCGCATGTTCGTGACATACGACCAGACCACGTCGCCCATCGGACTGACTTGGAGGATGCGATTGTTGTTGGAATCGGTGATGAGAGTATCGCCGTTACGAAGCCGGCTGGCGAAGGCGGCCCCGTTCAGTTGCGTGCAGGTGGCGCACCCGTAACTCCAGACGATTTTGTGCTTACGGGTGACCTCAATGACGCGATTGTTCGCCTCGTCGGCGATGAGGATGTGTCCGTTGCGGAGGAGTTCGGCGCTGTTGGGGCTGTTGAGTTGGTTGGGGCCGTCGCCGCTGACGCCGGTTTGGCCATACTGCCAGACAATTTTCTTGTCGAGCGTAATTTCAATGATGCGCTGGTTACCTTGATCGGTGACAAGGATGTGGAAGTTGGGCAGCCACGTGGTCTGGACCGGGGTGTTCAGTTGATTGGGACCGGATCCGGTCACGCCAGCCTTCCCGTACTGCCAGAGGATCTGGGCGGCCGGATCAACTAACATCACGCGGTTGTCGGCGCAACCATTGGGGCAAGTGGGTTCGGCGCCGGCCGGTACGCCGGTCCCTGCGACCAGCGTGAATGGACCGACGCGCTGCGCGTCATTGACCCCGACCACTGAATGCGGTCCAGCAACGCTTGATCCGTTTCCGAAGCGCCACACGACCCTGTGATTCTCCGGGTTTACTTCTAGCAAACGGTTGTTGTACTGGTCAGAAATCAGGATGTTGCCGCGGGTGTTGAAGTGATTTCCCTGGGCGTGCGCTGCGAGGGAGCTGGCCACAACGAGTAAGACCGAGGCGGCCAAGGTTTTCATCTGCGACGAGGTCATGACAATCCTCCTGTGGGGTGTTGGCAATTACCAGATCTGGTGCTCCGGGCCCGCCAACGGCAGAAAGGACGGGGCATCTGAGGGCACTCCCGGTTGCGTGACCATCACGCTTACCGAAGGCAGTGTGCGGCGAGGAAGTCTGGGAATTGTCAGAAAATTGTCAAAACGGTGTCACATCTCAAGAATAATAAGAGACTTGCAATCCGGCGACGGCGCGGACTGAGGATCCAGCTTTAGATCGACTTCCGGAGTTCGCGGCGGAGGATCTTTCCCGAGGCGGTCTTGGGGACTGCGTCGACGAAGCGAACTTCGCGCGGCTGTTTGTAGTGGGTGAGGCGGTCGGCTACAAAGGCGCAGAGTTCTTCGCCGAGCTTGGTGCTGTCAACGAATCCGTCGCGCAGGGCGACGAAAGCCACCGGGATTTCCCCCGCAGCCGTATCGGCACGGCCCACTACTCCACATTCCTTTACTGCGGGGTGCTCTAGCAACACGGCTTCAACTTCGGCGGGAGCGACGGGGAAGCCTTTGTATTTGATCATCTCCTTGCGGCGGTCAACGACGCGGTAGAAACCTTCGCGGTCGCGGGTGACAATGTCGCCCGACCAATACCAGCCGTCGCGCAAGACTGCGGCGGTGGCTTTTGGTTCCTTCCAGTAGCCGAGCATAATTTGCGGTCCGCGCATGACCAGTTCGCCCGGCTGATCCGTGGGAGCTTCGGTCAGGTCGTCAACGGTCTCGGAGGGATCGACGTCCGGCTGGGAAAGCACACGGCAGTCGGTTTCTGCCAGTGGATGGCCGATGGAATCTGGATGGTAGAGGGCAGGCTCGAGAAATCCGACGTGAGTGACCGGGGAGGCTTCGGTCATTCCGTAGCCTTGGCAGACAAGGATGTTGGTGAGGGCGGTGAAGCGCCGGGGCAGTTCGGGAGCCAACGGCGCCGCTCCGGACTTGACCCAGCGGACCTGGTGGTCGCGCGGGAAATGTCCTGCCTCCGCCGCCTGGCAGAGAGCGTTTATCGCGGGCGGTACGAGGGGCATCATGGTGACGTTTTCTTCGATCAACAGCCGGGTGATCTGTTCGACATTAAACCGCGGAGCCAGGATGAGCGTCGCACCCAGCATGAGGGCGGGATTGAGAATCACGTTCAGACCGTAGATGTGATAGAGCGGAAGGCAACAGAGAATATTGTCGTTGCCGTTAAGCGAGGTTGCGTTCGGACCAATCAGCTGGTAAACGTTCGCGACCAGGTTGTAGTGCGTCAGCATGACTCCCTTAGGTAGGCCGGTGGTCCCGCTCGAATAGGGAAGCGCCGCAAGAGTTTGTTCGGACGAGTGATCGGGTTCGGGATAGACTGCCAGCCCCGGTTTGAGCAGGCTGGTGAAACTCTCGGTGCCCGAAGCTGGCTGGCGCGTGGTGTAGACGCGACGCAGATTGGGCAACCCGTCGAGGCGAATGCTTTCGAGGATCGCGCCGTCCGTAATGAGCAGGACGGCTCCGGAATTTTCGAGCTGATAGCGGACCTCGCGCTCGCGGTAGGTGGGATTGAGCAGGGTAGGGATGGCTCCCGCGAGCTGGGTCGCGTGAAAAGCGACACAGAATTCCCAGGAATTGGCCAGGAAGATGGCGACGACGTCGCCTGGCTTTACGCCGGCGGAAATTAATCCGCGGGTGACGGATTCAACCGCCTCTCCGTATTCGGCGTAGGTAATGCGGCGACCGCAAGAAGCATCCACCAGAGCGGTTTTCCTGGGTTGACGGCGGCAGGAGTCGAGCACCAAGTCATGGAGGAAGAGGTTGTGTGGATCGGAGTAGAGTCGCGTGCGCAACATGCCGGGAGAGATTGTAGCGGAAGCAGGTGCGGTTTCTGCGAAAGAAGTTCAGCTGGCGAGTTTACGGAGAAATTCCTGCTCGTCCATGTGGTACTTGAAGGCTTTTCGCCCATCAATAAAGACGACCGGGACTTGGTCGTTGAACTCGCGGCGGAGAGTGGCGTCGGTGTCGACGTCGATCTCCTGCCAGGTGAAGCCGCCGCGGCGCGAGAGCTTGTGGAGGCTTTCTTTGACGACTTCACACAAGTGGCATCCCTTGCGAGAGTAGACCACGACGGTTCGGGGATCTGACATGCGGGTAGATTCTAGCTCGGCAAGTTGGTGATTTTCCAGCAAGAAGAACGGACAGTGCGAAGCCGATGCAGGATTCTCTGGAACCGGTGGAAAAAGGCCTCACTGGACCTCCGAAAGGCGGGTGACGGCGATCACGGCGCGCCACTTATACAATGCGATACGTCTACGAACGAAGTGTCTTGCGGCCGGCACTCAGGAGCGTACGCCTGGCTCTGAGAGAGGGGGGATGCCGGTGAGAAAGATACGCGGTAAGGCCGTTCTCTGTATCGGGAACGACTTGGTAAACCTAAATCTGCGCTGTGCGCTTCTCCGCGAGCACGGTTGGAGTGTGCTGAGTTCGGGCACTGGGCACGACGGAATCACTCGGTTCGGTCAGGAAACGGTTGATGTGGTTGTCCTTGATCTGGACCATGATGGGTCGGAGTCCGCGCTGATCGCGGCTGAGATGAAGCGACTGCGCCCGGCTGTGCCCATCCTTATGCTGGTCGGGGACGTGAGCACGTTGGCTCCAGGTGCAACGGCACAGGCCGACGCGGTGGTTTTGAAGTCAGAGGAGCCCCAAACTCTCCATGGGGCGCTACTAACCCTGGTGAAGACTTAGGGCCTTTGATGAGTCACCGCCTGCGGATTCACGACTCAAGCGCCCGCTATGAGTCGCAGGCGGTAGAATCGTCTTCATGCCAGATCCGCAAGCAAAATCTCTTCAGGGGAAAACCGCACTGGTCACAGGCGCAGCCCGCCGTTTAGGAAGGGCCTCGGCGCTGGCCCTGGCTCGCGCGGGCGCGGATGTTGCGATCACCTTTCGCGACTCCGCGCGCGAGGCTCGCGAGACCGTGGTGGATTTGTCGGCGCACGGCGTGCGGTCGTTCGCCCTGCGATGTGATGTTACTGATGAGGCCAGCGTGCGCACCATGATGAAAGAAGCGGGGCGCGAACTGGGGCGGATCGATATCCTGGTCAACAATGCCGCAAATTACGAAACGGCTGAGTTTGAGAAGCTGACGACGCGACAATGGGACGCGATTTTCGCGTCGAACACGCGCGGTCCGTTTCTGGTTTCGCGGGAGGCGCTGAAGTGGATGCGCCGCAAACGCGGCAAGGGTCCCATCGAGGCGAAGATCATCAACATGGGATCGCTGGGCGGGTTGAGGCCATGGGCGACCCACGCCCATTACTGCTCGTCGAAGGCTGCCCTGCACATGCTGACGAAAGTGATGGCCAAGGCGCTGGCGCCGGAAATTGCGGTAAATGCCGTGGCCCCGGGAATGATTGACCTGGGGGAGAAGGCCGCGGCCGCATTCATGCGCCGGATGGCGAAACAGACGCCAATGCGGCGCAACGGGCGGGGAGAAGAGATTGCCCAAGCTGTCTTGTTCTTCGCCACCGCGCCGCAGTTCATTACCGGACAGATTCTCGCGGTGGACGGAGGGCTGGGACTGTAGCGGCATGGTTACGCCTCAGCCGAGGTCGGATCGATCACTTGCCTGACCTCGGAGACACGATTGGCTGGAAAGCCACCCTGCCGGGCATGTTCCCGGACCATCTCTTCGTTGGGGGCGATATAGACGCAGTAGATCTTGTCCTGCGTGACGTAGCTATGCAGCCACTGGATTTGCGGCCCTAATTTATTGAGTACGCTGCATGACTTCTGGGAAATCGCGATGACTTGCTCTGGCGTGACATCGCCGACATTGGGGATGTCACGCTCGATCACGTATTTCGGCATTGGTCCTCCTGTGAGCCACGTTTAAGGTGCAGGGCCCACGCGGCGAGGAAAGATTCTAGGACAAGCGCGCGGAAAATAGCCATCGTGGAAGGAGCGCGGTATATTGGGGCGGATGAAGAAATCGAAGGTCGTTCCGTTTCGAGCCGCGCCTTTGGGGTCGCAGGCGGCGCCCAAGACCACTTCCGCGGGGCCTCGCGTCGCCATCGCCATCATGGCTGCGGGTAAAGGTACCCGGCTCAAATCGCAACTTCCTAAAGTGTTACATGAAGTGGGCGGCAAGCCGCTGCTGGAGCATGTCATTGAGGCCGCGGTGAGTATCCTGCCCGCGAAGGATGTTTACGCAATCATCGGGCACGAAGCCGAGCGTGTACAGGCCGCAACGCAGCACACGGGTGTGAAGTTTGTTCTCCAACCCGAGCAGCGGGGCACCGGTCATGCGCTCATGGTGGCAGGCGAGGCGCTGGCGGGATACGACCACGTCATTGTGCTTTCAGGCGACGCCCCTCTCATTACTCCCGAGACTATTGGTCACCTACGGAACTTCCACCTGGAGGAGCAGGCGGCGATGACACTGTTGAGCGCCGACTTGGAGAACCCGACCGGATACGGCCGCGTCGTGAGGAAGGGAGCACGCAGCAGCGAAGTGCTGGCGATCGTCGAGGAGAAGGCGGCGAATGGGGCGCAGAAAAAGATCCGCGAGATCAATTCCGGTTTCTACGTTTTTGCGGTCAAGGAACTCTTTGCACACATAGGGAAACTTTCGACGGATAATGCGCACACCGAGTACTACCTTACCGATATGGCGGAAGTGCTACGCAAGGCGCGGCAACGCGTCGTGACATGGAAGACGGCGAACGCGGCCGAGGTTCTGGGAGGGAATACCCGCGCCGAACTGGCCGACATCGATCATTTTTTGCGGATGGCGAAGTGCCGGCAATTGATGGCAGACGGGGTCACGGTGTTCTATCCCGCAACCTGCGTCATTGATGGCGACGTGGAGGTCGGGCCCGATACGGTGATCGAGCCATATGTGCAACTTCTGGGGAAGACGCGGATCGGCACGGCCAGCCGCGTGCGTTCGTACTGTGTCATTCGCGATTCGGAAATCGGGGACGGGGTCATCGTGCGCCCGGGATGCGTGATGGAAGGAGCGAGCGTGAGTGCTGGCGCCATCGTGGGACCTTATTCGCACTTGCGACCGGGAAGCGAAATCGGCGAAGGCGCACACGTGGGAAATTTTGTCGAGACCAAGAAGATCAAACTGGGCAAGGGATCGAAGGCGAATCACCTGACATATCTTGGCGACGCCGAGATTGGCGCGGGCGTCAACATCGGCGCGGGGACGATCACGTGCAACTACGATGGCGTCCACAAACACATGACCGTAATCGACGATGGAGTGTTCATCGGTAGTGACAGCACATTGGTGGCGCCGGTCCGCGTAGGCAAAGGTGCTTATGTTGGTGCTGCATCCTGCATCACCGATGACGTTCCGGAGGATGCGCTGGCCGTCGGCCGCGCACGGCAGATCGTGAAAGAAGGCTGGGCGCGGGAAAAACGGGCGGCGCGCAAATCCAAGTAACAGTCTGGATCCAGGTCGCTACTGTTGGATGTGTCATCCCGAACCCGGCGCAGTTCAGCCGGGTGGAGGGATCTCCCCGGACACGTTGCCGGCCGGGAGATTCTTCCCTCCGCCTGAAGAACGGCTACGGTCAGAATGACGCCCCTGTTAGAAACCGGGGGTTTTCTCGAACATAAGAAACGGCGCCACGACTCCAGACGTCTAGTGCGAGACTGCCGCGAATAAGTCCGAATGCATCAAGGACTGGAACTGCTGATCGCTGGCCTTGAAATGCAGTTGCAGGTTGGAACTGTCGGAGTCGACCGTGGTGTTATCGACCGCGACCTTCTCGGCCGGCGTGGCGCTCATCTTCTTGTAGAGGATACCGGCCTTGACCAGTGACGACAGGGTTGCCGCGGTCACCGAGTCCGAGGTGAGGACCGAGAGATCGAAGTTCACGCCACTGGTGAAACTCATGGTGTAGCGCGATCCTAGCAGGCGCTTTTTGAGGGTCTCATAGTCAGCGATCCTGGAGGCATCGCCCAGTGCCGAGCGCATCATGTTCTGCGTGCCTTGCTGGTCGAGGATGCTCCAGACAGGAGCGGAGTCGACGTTGGTCATCATGTCGGCCATATCGCCGTTGGTGTCGAGGCTCAAGATCTTGCCGTCCCGGGTATCGAGGGCGGCATGCAGCGCGGTCGAATCGCCGAACAGTAGCGTGCTGTCGTCGAGGAAGGTCATGATGAAGCCGCCATCCATGGGATAAACGTTGGCTGTGCCGTATTTTTTCGGCGTGAACTTCTCGAGCTTCATCTTCTTAAGAACGGCTTTCATGTTGAAGGGGCCGCTGGCGACGCCGATGCCCTTTACGCCCTGTTTCCCGCTGTGGAAAGAGGCAAAAGCGAGAGTGTCGACATCCTTGTCGGGATCGATGCCGATATTCTTCAGGGCGGCCTCGAACTGCTTGATGTTGTCGGGCATCAACTGCTGCTTCAGGGCCATCGCCGTGGGCGAGTCCTTGAGCGTGCGGTAGTCGACCGAGATCAACTGCAGCAGATCGGCGGGAATGCAAGTGCGGGCGGAGGAATTCAGCGGCATGGCGTAAGCCATGCTTACGAGCAAGGCCGAAGCCAGGAAAATTTTAAAGAGTTTCATAACCCCTCGAAAGTCACAGAATCAAAGGATGGCATGCACCCTAGTTTGATGCACGATCCGGTGCTGTCGGTGGAACGCTTTATTCTATTTTACTTGCAGCCCTGGAGTCCGGAACAAAAGTACAATCCCCATTGACCGGCCGGAGTCGGGCGGAGTCAGACCACCGATTCCGCTGAAAACAGCCTGTTTCTAGTCGTCGTCGGGATCCGTCTTCGGACTCGTGTCGTTCAGAAAGTGGGCCGCGTTCAGGGGTGCGTTGATGGTTTTGAAGGACAACGGCGTCTGACTGAAATTGAAGCAGTCGGAGAGATCGTCGGCGTAGGCATCGGCATATCCGAGCGACGGCAAGCTGAAGGATTTCTCGATCAGGTTCAGGATGCTGCCGAAATCGTGATTTGTGTGCGAGATGTAGCCCGCCCGGGCGTACGGCGATACCACAATTAAAGGGACACGAAACCCATAGACGTAACCCGAGCCCCAATTGGTGCCGTTGTTGAGCTTCATCGGCGGAACGTGATCGTACCATCCTCCCCAGTCATCCCAGGTGATGACGATGGCGGTATTGGCCCAATCGGAACTGTTCCCGATGGCATTTACGACGGAAGCGACCCAGGAGGGACCACCCGTTGTAGCCGTCGAACCGGCGTGATCGGAATTTGCGCCACGGGGGATGACCCAAGTTACTTGGGCTAGGTTTCCGCTAGTGATGTCGGTCAGAACCTGGGTGTCGTCGAGCACGACATTGTTGACCCAGTCCGGTCCGGTGCAGACGGTGGCATTGGGAGGCGGGTTATTCGGCCCACAGATGTGCTGAATGGCGTTGGGTCCGGTCCACAGTGACCCGGCCGAAGGCGTGTAATACCGCCAACTGATGCTTTTTGCGTTGAGTTCGTCGGTGAGAGCGGGATGGTCAGTGCAGGGGTACATCGTGGACGACTCGTTGCCGCTGGGATCAATCACGTAGACGTATTCGGTCGGAGGAGAAGTGCAGCCTGTGTTTCCCCCGGCGTTTGCGACACCTCCGGCGTTCTCGGCTATAAACAGATTACTAGTGGCCGTCGGTGCGGATGTCCCGGAGATAATGAACTGGTGCGCAGGGAAACTGGGTCCCTGGTTGGTTTGAAACATGCGATCGCCGAACGTGTATTGTTCGGCCAACTGGAAATATGGGCCCGCGTCGGAAGCCTGCACATACTGGAACTGAGCGTTCGGTGGCGGGCAGTTCGGCGCTCCTTTTTCGCAAGAGATACTGACCTTGTCGGCGCCGTCCATCTTGCCTCCGTCATACATCGCCAGGAATGCCTTGTGACTGTGGTCGAGATCGTAGTCGATACCCAGCGAGGTGGGCATGAGGGGAATCGTCTGGCCTGCAGAATTGATTCCGTTGTTGGCGATGTCAGCGCCCTTGGCCATAAGCACCGGATCGTGGAACAAGTTATCGGGGGTGCGGTTTTCCTGGAAAATGACGACGATATGCTGCAGTTTTCCCGGAACAATGGTGCTGTGGGTTTTGCTCGCGCCGCAGCCGTTCAAACTCAGCAGCAGGGCACTTGCCGACAGCAGCAAGAACGAGAGGGACAGGAATGCGGCTCGACCCATGAACAATCTCCCAATTGACCGCAAAATCGAACGTTAGATGCCTCAACCCCAACCCAAGGAATTCCACTCGCGGGATCTTTCGGGGACAACGCTGGACGTGCCCGTGGTTGCCACGAGCTCGTTAGGACCCGATTGGCCGCCTTGGTTACGACAAAACCGCCGTACGCTGACGCACGTGAGCGGCGAAGGCCTGATCTTTCAACGAGGTCAGATTGATTTCCACGTTGGCCAGGGCGCCGGTGATGGCGGCGCGGGCCAGCGCGACCGCTGTGGTCAAGTCGGATTTCATGTTGGGGTTGGTTATGGATTCGAGCGACTCTGCGATTTGCGCGATCGAGTGAGCTTTCTCGGCGACAGAGAGGGGAACGGAGGTCGCTTCCTTCAAGGCCGCCTCGATCAGCGCCTCGGCGTGTTGTTCGTCGGCCGAGATCTTGGCCTGCTTGTAGGCCTTCATCACCGCGTTGTAAGACTCGGCGTCGGAGTCGATTGCAGCCTTCAATTCTTCTCGCAGCGGAGTCAGGCGGGCGATGGCGGCGCTGAGTTGCGACTCATATTGCAGGTACGCCTTCTTGCCGCGGGACATGGAGGCGACCATGGCAGCGAGCCCGGCGGCCATAGCGGCGGCGGCGGCCGAGGCGCTGCCCCCTCCGGGTGTGGCTGTTGGTGCGGCTAGTTGTTCAACGAAGGGCTCGACTCCAGCGCGCAAACCGCCAACGGCCACCTTTCCGCCCATCACGGCGGCGAGGCGGTTTTCCAGAATCAGCGACGAGTCGAAGTTTTCTACCTGCAGGAACCATTCCGCGGCTTGTTCTAAGGCCTTCTTGGGGATCAGTCCGACAATTTCGCTGGACACCGGCATCACGCCATAGCGCGCGGCTTCCCGTTTGACTAGTTCGAAGACGCGGTGGACCGGGGTCTGTTCGAAGTCGGTGAGGTTCATGGAGACCTGGGCCAGGCCGCGCACCAGAAATCCCGCGCCTTTCACGAAGCGCATTCCGCCGTTGGAGAAACGTACCGCCTTGGCGATCTTCTTGGCGATGTCAACCTCTGGGGTGTTGAGAAAAACATTGTAGGCAATGAGAAATTTGCGCGCGCCCACAACGGTGGCCCCCGCCGTAGGATGCACGCGCGGCTCGCCGAAATCAGGCTGGCGGGCGGGGTTAGTCGCAATTTCCTCGCGGATGCCCTCGAACTGGCCGCGGCGGATGTTTTCCAGACCCTGGCGCTCGGGAAGTCTGGCGGCAGCCTCGTAGAGATACACCGGAACCTGATAGCGCTTCCAGATTTCCTCACCGACGTGGCCGGCCATGGCGACGCAGTCTTCGATCGTGACGCCATCGATCGGAATGAACGGTACGACATCGGCCGCACCCATGCGCGGATGCGCGCCGGAGTGGACGTTGAGGTCAATCAACTCCGCAGCCTTGCCCACGCCTCGGATGGCCGCTTCCTGAATCGCATCGCGCTCGCCGACCAGCGTGATGACCGAGCGGTTGTGGTCGAAGTCGCTTTCGCGGTCGAGAAGATAGACGCCGGGCATCTTCATCGCGTCAATGATGGCGTCAACTTTGGTTTTGTCGCGGCCTTCGGAAAAATTCGGGACGCATTCGACGAGCGTGGACATAACGGAAGAGCATACCGGGGGCCAGAGCGTGGCGCAAGGTTCGCAGAGCGGATGTTCGCAGAGCGGATGACTTCGCCAGTTAGTGCTTCGCGCGGTTGAAAAACTCTCCCACGCCCAGGCGCACCTGCACAGTGTTGATTCCGGGATTCGGCGTGGCCAGTCCTGCGTTTGAAATATGCATGTAGCGCAGTTCCAGACTCACATTGTGTTTAGCGCCGAGGATGTGTAGGCCGAACGCGGCTTGGTCTGTGAAGTTCACCCTGTTCGTACCCGTCGGAACGTTGTGGTTGGTGAACAGGGTGCCACCACAGAGTTCGAGGTACGGAGAGAGGCGGCCGTGGCGCTGGAAATTCCACTTCAGGCCGAGCGGGTCGAAACCAACGCCGAACGCGGTATTCGCGGGCTGGAAGACGAAGAAGACGGGGACGGCGTCAACCGCATATTCGAAGCGTCCGTTGAGAAAGCCTGGTAGATGCGGGCCGGTCAGGATCCAGCCGTAGCGAAGGCCGGCGTTGAATGCGCCCGTGTTCTTCGTGCCGCCGGGGACGGAGTGGCCGCCGCCTGCCCAAATCTGGAATTCATGGCCACTTTCTTCGGGGGCTGCCTGAGCGGGGCAAACGGCTGAAGCAATTAGGAGAATGCAAAGAAGGAACAGGGAAGAGCGCATGGTCTGATTCGCTTCGAGGACGGCAAATCCTCGAGGCGGAAGAATCACAATACAGGATGCAGTTGAACGACGACAAACGGCGATTGGGAAAATGCCGGCAGAAAGCAGATTCCTCCCTTTCGCTTCGCTCAGGGTCGGAATGACAAAACCTTGACCAGGCGCTTCTCGCTCATACCCTCGCGTGCGCCGGTTGGTGCGCGACGAGTTCCAGCATGTCGCGAGCGACGCGGGCGGTGTTGTGGCGGGCTACGCCGGCTTCTTCCAGGTAATCGCCGAGCACCGGGACCACGCCGAGGGCTTCGATCTCATCGAGATCGTTGACGATCTGGCAGGCACCTTCGGTCGCATACTTGGCCTTCAGTTCGTCAGAGGCAGGAGTACGGTTGATGAGCGCGTAGTCGAAGAGTTGTTTCTGCGCATGGCGGCCGAGGGCGCGGATATGGTCTGCGGCCGTTAGCCCCAGGCTCTCATTCGCCTGCGTCATCAGGTTGCAGATGTAGATCTTCGTGGCCGCCGAGGACACAATTGCCTCCGAAATTCCTCGCACCAGCAGGTTTGGGATCAGGCTGGTGAACAGCGATCCCGGGCCGATGGTAATGACATCAGCGCCGGCGATTGCTTCCAAGGTCTGCGGCATGGGACCGACGTCAGGCGGCACGAGAAAGAGTTCCCGAATGCGTCCTTTACTGGCAGTGATTTTGGTCTCGCCGCGAACGCGTGTGCCGTCCTCAAACAGGGCTTCGAGTTCGATGTTCGATGTGGTCGCCGGATAGATGTGGCCGCGGGTGAGCAGAATCTCCGACGAGAGGCGCACGGCTTCGGAAAAGTCCGAGGTCAGGGAGGTAAGCGCGGCCAGAAACAGATTGCCGAAGCTGTGGCCTTCGAGCCCCGACCCTTTCTCGAAGCGGTGACGAAACAGTTTGGAGAGCAGGGCTTCGTCTTCGCTGAGGGCGACGATGCAGTTGCGGATGTCGCCGGGGGGGAGCATGTTGAACTCCTTGCGCAGACGCCCGCTTGATCCGCCGTCGTCACTTACCGTGACCACTGCGCAAAGCTCGCGGATGACCGGCAAGTCTGCCTGTGCCGCGCGGATCTCCGCGGGCAAAAGGACGAAACGCTTCAGTCCTGTCAGCAATGTGGACAGGCCCGTCCGCCGCCAATGGCAACAACCCGCAGACCGCGCTCGCGCGCGGTTTTTTCCTGGGGCAGAAGTTCGGCGGTCTTGGGCTCCATCACGAGGTCCTCGGCAGGCGGCCTACACAGGCTCGGTTTCGTGAAGATCTTCGTCGGAGGAACCGAGGTCGGCGCCGGGATCTGGATACAGCAGTTCCGTGAAGCGCGGATCTTCTGCCAGATTCTGGAAGTCCGAATCGTTGCGCGCCTGGAAGCGGAGCTGGGGATTCAGATGCAGGGCCTCATCGAGCCGCTTCAGGGAATCCTCAACGTGTCCGGTGAGACAGTCCAGAGCGGCGATCCCATAGATCACGTAGTCCGCTTTGGGACTCTGCTTGTGCAGCTTGTCCAGATGCTCGCGGGCGGTGACGTAATCGCCCAGGTTCATCAGGGAAACCGCATAGTCGAAATGTTCTTCGACTGTCTTGAACTGCGCCGCTGTGGAGCGTTCCAGATGCTGGTTGCAAGTATTGAGATGAACGCCGGCGCGGTCGGCCAATTCTTTGCTGGGCCCTCCTACGACCTTCTGAAAATGCGGCTTCGCCTTGTCGAACTTGTGCTCTTGCATCGCGCGCAGGCCGGCCTCATAACTTTGGAGCGCCTGGGTGTAGCGCGGGTCCTCTGTCATGGACTTCTTCGCTGTGGGTTTCTGAGCCATGTGCAAAATTCTTCCTGTGCTCTTGGTAATAAGGGACTCCTTGCGGTCTCGTCCAGTGTCCGAGCAGTAAAGTATCACTCAAAGGGAGGGTGGAGGGCAACGTCGGCACCCAGCATCCCAAAAACGCTTTTGTCATGACTTGCAACTGGTAACTGTTTCTAATTGATCTCCGCGGCCGACTGCAGATCGATTTGCTTCCACTCACCTTTGACGATACCGGCGCGAATCTGGGTTGCGGTCTTGCCCTTCTTGTGCTGCTGATAGGAGTAGTAAAGCTCCTTCAGGCAGGTGTCGCACTGCGCGCCGTGCGTGTTTTCGAAGCAGCTGTGCAGGCTGTTATGGCCCATGCGGTCGCAATAGCAGTAGCAGGGCTGCTGGTGCAGAACGTTGGGGATCTTCGCCGCTAGTTCGTAGGCATGGGTCTGATGGGGGTACTGTGCGTCGGCGCCCCACAAATCGGCCTTCGTCAGGATCGCTGGCAGCTTGGTCCCCTTCGGCGGAGGAGCGGAATTAAATGCAGGGACGCCTTCTTCTTTTTGCGGCGCGGCCCACTGAGCCGACATGCTCAGGGTAACCAGGAAGAGGAAGGCCAAGGTAAGGCTGCGGTACACGCTTTTGTGCTCTTGCAGGCGAACAGTCATAGGTTTCCTCGGTCTGGTTATTGTAACCTGCAGGTGTGGGGAGCCGGAAGGTCCGCCCGTGAAGCCCGGTGACCTTTTGGACGTACAACCCCGCGCCACTCCGGCGGGTTCTGTATACAATAGGAAAACATGCCAGAGGGTAGTCCCGTTCAGAATCCGACATCCGTAAGCATGGCGCCTGCCGACGCTGTGCCGGAGGCAGGGGCCCGCATGCGACTCAGAACCGGCTTTGCAGTCTGGGTGCGTGACCTCATGATCTCCCTGGGCATTTCTGCCTTCATCATTATCTTCCTTTACCAGCCCGTGAAAGTGGAGGGCACCAGCATGATGCCCTCGCTCGAAGACCAGGAACGGATCTTCGTGAACAAGTTTGTATATCGTCTGGAACCGATTGAGCGCGGGGATGTTGTGGTCTTCCGTTACCCACGCGATCCCTCCAAGAGTTACATCAAGCGTGTGATCGGAATGGAGGGAGACCGCATACGCATCGACGGCGGTCAAGTGTATGTGAATGACGAGGCGCTCGACGAAGATTACGTGCCTCCTGCTTATACGGACGCCCGGTCCTATCCTGACACAGAGGTGCCTCCGCATTGTTACTTCGTGCTTGGCGACCATCGCTCGATGTCGAACGACAGCCGCGACTTTGGCCCGGTCAACCAGAGCTATATCTATGGCAAAGCCGTATTCGGCTACTGGCCCATGGATAAGCTGGGGCGCGTTCGGTAATCCTCCCGACCTTTTCTCTACTCGTCCGTCTGAATGGCGGGGGACCTCATGACAAAAATCTTCGCGATTAGCCTGGGAATCCTTGTGATTGTTGGCGGATCTTGGTTGGGACGAGCCCAGGCTGGCTCCGCAGCTCCAGACGACAGAAAAGATGGTTGGGTGACAGCTGCTCCAGAGTCTGCTGGCGTCACGACCAAGCCGTTGCGGGATATGGAAGCCTCGATTCACGCTGGGGACTTCAAGAAGATCGGCAGCGTGGTCGTGGCCCGGCACGGGAAGTTGGTGTACGAAGGGTATTTTGACGGCGATGCGGCGACATTGCGCGATACCCGCTCGGCGACCAAGAGCATCACCGACGTGCTGGTGGGGATCGCGATCCAGGAAAAGAAACTGAGTGGCGTAGACGCCCGCGTGCTGGCTTTGCTGCCCGAGCACGCGCGGAAGATGCAGAACCCCGATGCGCGCAAGGACAAGATCACGGTCGAAGACTTCCTGACTATGTCGTCACCGCTGGAGTGCGACGACTGGAATGACGCCTCTCGCGGCAACGAAGAACGTATGTACGTGATCGAGGACTGGGCGCAGTTCATTCTTGACTTGCCGGTGCGCGGACACATGCATCTCGGCGAGAAGGAGGAACCGCCGAAATACGGCCGCTATTTCAGCTACTGCACCGGTGGAGTGTTCGTCCTGAGTGAGGTATTGCAGAAGGCGACGGGCCAGCGCACCGATCATTATGCGCAGGAAAAACTCTTCGGGCCGCTCGGAATCACCGATGCGCAGTGGTTCTTCTCGCCGCTCAACATCCCGCAGACTGGTGGGGGATTGCGCCTGACCAGCCGTGATCTATTGAAGATCGCGGAGTTGTACCGAACGGGCGGAATGTGGAACGGAAGGCGCATCGTCGAGGAAGCCTGGGTGAGAGCGTCGACCAAGCCGCAAGCTCAAATCGATGACCAGACCGAGTATGGCTACCTGTGGTGGCTGAAGACGTTCAAATCCGGCGGAAAAGGATATCCCGCGTATTTCATGAGCGGCAACGGCGGGAACAAGGTCGCCGTATTCCCCGAACTTGATCTGGATGTCGTGATCACCAGCACGAATTACAACACCCGCGGGATGCACGAGCAAACGGAGAAGCTGCTGACTGATTACATTCTGCCCGCAGTCGGGCCCTAAACGCTGCCAGCAGCGTTGCGAATTTTGTTCAGCAAAAATTTCTCTGCAGAAGAGGCTTCTTTTCTTGGCCGCTGCTGCATTCCCTGATAAAATCCTGAAAATCCACTCCCTGGAGCGAGAATGCAAGCTATCCTTGCACTCGAAGACGGCCGCGTCTTCCGAGGCAAAGGCTACGGCGCCAAAGGCGAATGCTACGGCGAAGTCGTTTTTAATACTTCCATCACTGGTTACCAGGAAATCTTCACCGATCCTTCTTATTCCGGGCAGATCGTCGTTCTGACCAACCCGGAAATCGGAAATTACGGCACCAACCAGGAAGACAACGAAGCTACGCGCCCGTGGATCGAGGGCTTGATCGTGCGCGAGTTCTCGCGCGTCAGCTCGAACTGGCGTTCGCAGCAAGTGGCCGAAGAATATCTGGAGCAGTTCAAGGTGCCGGTGCTGTCGGATATCGACACGCGGGCTCTGGTGCGGCATCTGCGCGATCACGGCGTGATGCGGGGCGTGGTTTCTACGCTCGAGAGCGATGCAGACAAACTGATTGCGAAGGCGCGAGCCATTCCGAAGATGGATGGCATGGACCTGGCCAAGGTCGTCTGCACCAAGCGGCCGTATGTGTGGGAAGTTGGAGAGCGTTCGCATGAGCCGGTGGCCGTGGTGGGAGTGAAAGACGAACCGGCACGGTTCCACGTCGTTGCCTACGATTTCGGGATCAAGCAGAACATTTTGCGCAAGCTACGCGGCGAAGGCTGCAAGGTGACCGTGGTGCCGGCCCAGACGCCGCCGGAGGATGTGCTGGCTCTAAAGCCCGACGGAGTTTTCCTGTCGAATGGTCCGGGCGACCCGGAGCCCTGTACCTACGCGGTCGACGCGATCCGGCGGTTGATGGGGCGGCAGCCGATCTTTGGAATTTGCCTAGGGCATCAGCTGACCGGAATTGCCCTGGGCGGCAAAACCTTCAAGCTGAAGTTTGGGCATCACGGCGGAAATCATCCGGTAAAGCAATTGAAGACCGGGAAGATTGAGATCACGGCGCACAACCATAACTTCGCTGTCGATCCCGATTCGTTGCCTGACAGTGAAGTCGAGCTCACCCACGTCGACCTGAACGATCAGACGCTCGAAGGCCTGCGCCACCGGAATTTGCCGCTGTTCAGCGTTCAGTATCACCCCGAAGCCGCGCCGGGCCCGCATGATTCGCACTATCTGTTCAAGGAGTTCACGAAGATGATGGAGGAGTGGAAGGAGTGAGTAAAAAGGTCGTTTGCTTTCTGATTCCGATTTGCTTCGCGACGGCAGCTTTTGCATGTTGGCAAACAGAACGGCCGCCAGCGGTGCTGGTAGCACGATCATTGAATCTACGTGTGACAGATAACGGTAAGGCAAAAAAAGATTGGAAATTTGATCAGCACAAAGCGAATACATTTGACCGGAATGAGGCACTGACAATAGGCGGGTACGACAAGAAGAGCCTAGGGTCTGCGGTGACGGATTCACTCGGGATGCTGAGTTTTGGCGAAGTCAAACCAGGACCGTACTGGATTGTCGCTGGACATTCACTGAGTGATTCAGTGGCGGTCCAGGTCGCGGTACCCAAGGGAGCGGCGGCCGGCAAACGATTATGGATTGACTATGACGCTGAGGGTTGTTTCGAGGTCGTGGTCGAAAACGCAAGTCTGACAGCGCACTCGGAGCGAGAATAAAGCTAGATGCCCAAACGCACTGACATCCAGAAAATCCTGATCCTCGGCTCCGGACCCATCATCATCGGGCAGTCGGCGGAGTTTGACTACTCCGGCACGCAGGCCTGCAAGGCGCTCAAGTCTGAGGGCTACGAAGTGGTGCTGGCGAACTCGAATCCGGCCACCATCATGACCGACCCGGAGTTCGCCGACCGAACCTACATCGAGCCGCTAACACTCGAGTATCTGGAAGAGATCATTCGCATCGAGCGGGAAATGGTGCCGGCCGCGGGATTTGCCGTGCTTCCCACTGTCGGTGGCCAGACCGCGCTCAATCTGGCGATTGAACTCTCCGACGGCGGCGTGCTGGAGAAATACAACGCGATCCTGATCGGCGCCAACGTCGCCGCCATCAAGAAAGCGGAAGACCGTCTTTTCTTCAAGGACGCGATGCAGCGCATCGGACTCGACGTGCCCAAGTCGGCGCTGGTCAACAACGTGAAAGATGGCATCGAGTTCGCGGGCAAAATCGGGTTCCCGGTGATCGTGCGGCCATCTTTTACCCTGGGCGGTTCCGGTGGTGGCATCGCCTATAACCGGGAAGAAATGATCGACGTCCTCGGCCGCGGCCTCGACTTCTCGCCCGTTCGCGAGGCCCTGATTGAAGAGTCGGTGCTGGGTTGGAAGGAATTCGAACTCGAGGTGATGCGCGACACCAAAGATAACGTCATCATCATCTGCTCGATCGAAAACTTCGACCCCATGGGCGTGCACACCGGCGACTCGATCACCGTGGCCCCGGCGCAGACGCTTACCGACCGCGAATACCAAGCCATGCGCGACGCTTCGATCGCCGTGATCCGCGAAATCGGCGTCGACACCGGCGGATCGAATATTCAATTCGGAGTCAATCCGGCCACCGGACGAATGGTCGTGATTGAGATGAACCCGCGCGTCTCGCGCTCGTCGGCGCTGGCCTCGAAGGCCACCGGATTCCCGATCGCGAAGATTGCCGCGAAACTGGCGGTCGGCTATACGCTCGATGAAATCCCCAATGACATCACGCGGAAGACTCCGGCATGTTTCGAGCCGACGCTCGACTACGTCGTGGTGAAGATTCCCAAGTGGCAATTCGAGAAATTTCCCGGCGCCGACGACACCCTCGGCCCGCAGATGAAGTCCGTTGGCGAGGTGATGGCCATCGGGCGCACTTTCAAGGAAGCCCTGATGAAGGGCATCCGCTCGCTGGATACGGGTAAACGCGTCGGCTCGGTCAAGATCGAGCCGAAGATTCTGACACAGAGATTGGTGACTCCGCATCCCGATCGCCTCGCCTACGTGCAGTACGCGCTGCGGCAGGGACACACGGTGAAGCAGGTCGCGACCATGACCTCGATGGACCCGTGGTTCCTTTATCAGCTTAAGGAAATCAACGACCAGCAACTCGAACTGGAAAAGCATCCGATGGAGTCGATCCCCACCGAGGTGCTGCGCGAATCGAAACGCATGGGCTTTTCGGACGGGCGGCTGGCCGCGGCCTGGCGGTTGGAAGGGCAGGAGAAGGTCCGGCACTTGCGCAAGAAACATGGCGTCCTGCCGGTCTACAAGCGCGTCGACACGTGCGCGGCCGAGTTCGAGAGCTTCACGCCCTATCTGTACTCGACCTACGAAGAAGAGGACGAGGCTGCGCCTACCGGGAAGAAGAAAGTCATTATTCTGGGCAGCGGCCCCAACCGCATCGGGCAGGGAATTGAATTCGACTACTGCTGCTGCCACGCTTCCTTCGCGCTGCACGAAGACGGCTACGAGACGATCATGATCAACTGCAATCCTGAAACCGTCTCGACCGACTACGACACCAGTGACCGCCTCTACTTCGAGCCGCTCACCTTCGAAGACGTCTGGGCGATCTACCAGCATGAAACCTCCAAGGGCGCGCCCGTCGGCGTGATTGTTCAGTTCGGCGGGCAGACGCCGCTGAACCTGGCGCTGCCCCTCAAGGCCGCAGGAGTCAGCATTATCGGCACGTCGCCCGAGTCGATCGATCTTGCCGAAGACCGCAAGCAGTTCAACAAGCTGCTCGAAGAGTTGGAGATTCCTCAGGCGCCCGGCGCCATGGCCACCTCGATTGAAGAAGCGGTCGAAGGCGCAAAGCGGATTGGATATCCCGTGCTGGTGCGACCCTCGTACGTGCTGGGCGGGCGAGCCATGGTGATCGCGTATGACGAAGAGATGATCACTCGCTACATGAAGGAGGCGGTCGAATATTCGCACGATCGCCCCGTGCTGATCGACCACTTCCTGGAAAATGCGATCGAAGTGGATGTCGACGCGCTCTCTGACGGAGAGGACGTGGTTATCGGCGGCATCATGCAGCACATCGAAGAGGCCGGCATTCATTCCGGCGATTCTTCGTGCGTGCTGCCCGCAGTCGACATTCCACAGCCGTTGCTCGAGCGAATGCGCGATTACACCTTCAAGCTGGCGCGCGCGTTGAAAGTGGTCGGGCTGATGAACATTCAGTTCGCCATCCCGCGCGGCGACGGCAACTCGACCGGCAACGGCGCCGAAGGTGGCAAAGTGTACGTTCTCGAGGTCAACCCGCGCGCTTCGCGAACTGTGCCGTACGTCTCGAAGGCGACGGGCATTCCCATGGCGAAGATCGCGGCCCGCCTGATGACCGGCCGCAAGCTGCGCGAATTTCTGCCGGAGAATATCGAGCGCCGCGCCGACCTCGATACGGGGAGTTGCTACTACGTGAAGAGCCCGGTGTTTCCGTGGAATAAATTCCCGGGCGTCGATACTGTGCTAGGCCCGGAGATGAAATCCACAGGAGAAGTCATGGGCGTGGCCGACAATTTTGGCGAAGCCTTTGCCAAAGCGCAGCTGGCGGCGGGACAGAAGCTTCCCACTACGGGCGCCGTCTTCATCAGCGTGACCGACCACGACAAGCCGCACGTCGCGCCAGTCGCGCGCAAGTTCGTGAACATGGGTTTCAAGCTCGTTGCCACCGCGGGCACTGCCGACGTGATCGAGGCCGCGGGCATGAACGTGGAACGCGTCTATAAAGTGAAAGAAGGACGCCCCAACGTGGTCGACTTCATCAAGGGCCAGCGCATTCAGCTGATCATCAACACGCCCACAGGGCTGGAGCCTTGGTTCGACGAGAAAGCGATCCGCCGGGCGGCAGTGACGGCGCGCATCCCTACCATTACAACCCTGGCCGCGGCCCGGGCCGCCGCTGAGGGCATCGCTGCGCTCCAGCGCGGTGAGGTTAACGTAAAGGCCCTGCAACATTTGCACGCCGAGCGCGTCGCAGGTGTCCGGCGCTAGAAGAGCCGAAGATGGGTCGAGTCGAAGTCGATTCCGTCGACGCCTCATCCGTGCTAGCATTCCCACCAACAAAAATGGGCCTGTAACGACCTTGCCTGGGGGAGGCACAGGATGGCGCACGCAACGATTTCCGCTCCGATGGGGGCTCGGCCGGGAAGCAGCGGAACACGAACGAGAAAGACCGCTACCGTTTTGGCTTGGACCGGAATTGTAGCCCTGGCTGTCGGATTTGTGATCAAGTACGTTCTTTTTTACTACCGCCACTATGATGCAGCTTCCTTGAATCCTACTGGCCGCGCCGGGTTTGGCTATTTCTCCACATCAACGGCGGGACTCTGGCGCTGCTGACCGGTCCGTGGCAGTTCTGGACGGGGCTGCGCCAGCGCAATCTCCAGTTTCACCGGTGGACCGGCCGGTTGTTCCTCTTCGGCGTTGCCATGGGCGTGGTCGGGTCAGTTGGTCTTGCGGTCACGGCCGTCGGCGGTTGGGCTTTTGAAGTTGGCCTCATGGGACTGGCATCGGCCTGGCTGGTCACCACCGCCACGGCCTACTACTCGATCCGCAAAGGACTCGTGCCTCTTCACAAAGAGTGGATGATGCGCGCCTACGTGGTGACATTTGCATTCGTATTCTTCCGCATTTTGAGCGACTACGGTCCGACTTCGGGCCTGCAGCCGGAAAACGACCGGAGCATCGTCATTAGCTGGGTCTGCTGGGTCGTGCCTCTGGGCGTTACTGAGATGATCTTTCACGTAAGGCGAATGAGATCCGCAATTGCTGCACGCCGATAGGGGCACACGTCCTTGAGGGTGACTGTAACGGTTCAGCCGGCGCAGTTTCGCTAGCGAAATTCGGTTAGGGGATTTCACACTCTGCGCATTGCGGAGTTAAAATTGGGCATGCTCCTGCACGGCATTCTCCCTCCCATCACGACTCCGTTCTATCCTGGCGGCAACGTTTACTTCAAAAAGCTCGAATCGAACGTGGAACGCTATTCGCGCACGCCAGTTAGCGGGATCGTTGTGCTCGGTTCGACTGGCGAGGCCATCCTGCTCTCCGACCAGGAGAGGCGCGACGTGCTGAAGGCCGCGCGCGAGGCGGCTGCACCGAACAAAGTTTTGGTCGCGGGTACGGGCATCGAGTCGGCGATCGAGACGCTGCGACTCACCGAATACGCCGCCGAACTCGGCTACGACGTGGCCATGGTCCGGACGCCGCATTACTACAAGAAGCAGATGCAGGCGCCGAACCTTCTAGCGTTCTACCGCACCGTGGCCGACCGCTCGCCGCTGCCGATCATCATCTACAACTTCCCGCAAGCCACCGGATACGACATGCCGGCGGAAGTCGTGATCGAGTTGGCCGAGCATCCCAACCTGATCGGCATCAAGGAATCGAGTGGAGAGGTGGAAAAGGTCCGCAAGACGGTCGAAGGCACGCGACACATCAAGCGTAGCGCGACCGTCACCGAGACGTTTGACGCGGTCACGCCACGCATGCTGACGGCCGGGAGTCCGGGAGCCGGTGAGGGCGGGGAACTGGTGCCAGTCGGCGCACTATCAGGAGTGTCCGCCACCAAGCCGTCGTCGTCGGTTACGGTGGTAGGCAAGTTGAAAACGCGCCAGAAGGAAGTCGGGTTCCAAGTGCTGGTCGGCGCCGCGCAGAAGCTTCATGCTTCACTCGATGCCGGCGCGGTGGGAGCGATCCTCGCTTTCGCCTGCCCGGCGCCGACGGCCTGCTACGAGATCTACGCCGCGTGGAAGGAAGGCGATGCAGAACTGGCGCGTCTCAAGCAGGAGCGCATCGCCAAGGCAGCCGTGCGTGTGGCCAGCGACATCGGCATACCGGGCGTGAAGCACGGGATGGATTTCAACGGATATTTCGGCGGCCTGTCGCGCCTACCATTTCTTCCGCTGACCGCCGACCTGAAAGCCGAAATTGAGCGCGCCCTGGCCGACATAAGAAACTGAGGCTCTACGCCCGGTGACGCAAGAAGAGTCCTCGCGCCCGAATCTGCCTCCTGTGTCTGAGCAGATGAAAGCCTGGTCCGCCGCTTTAGCGAGCGAAATCAGCGACTGGCCGCAGGTCGCGTCGCGAGCCTTCTTCGGACTCACAGCCTTTTATCGCAAAGACGAGATCTTCGCCGTGTTGCCCCGCAGCCGAGGTATGGGGACGGCAAACTCATTCGGGTTCAAATTCGAGACTGCGCCTACGAGTCTGCTCGACCGATTGGACAAGGATTCCCGCGTCGGTTCTACCCGGATGCAGAAGGCGCGGTGGTTCACGTTTGAACTCTCCTCCGACGCGGACCTGCACGAGGGCCTCGCGTGGCTCTCCCAAGCTTACCAAGCGGCGGGCAAGACTAAGAAATCAAAGTAGTTGCCGGTGGCTTGTGATCAGAATCACATCAGGAGTATACTGCATTCGAACGAACGTTCGAATTGAATTGGTTATGGCCACGCTTTCGACGGCTAGACGAATTTCCGTGCGTCGTCACCCGGCGGCGCTTCCTCCCGCCACACGCTACGACCGGCGCCTGGCGGAGATCCTGACTCACGCCACCGAGGTCTTTTGCAAGAAGGGATACGAGGGCGCTTCGATGCGCGATCTTTCCCGCGCCAGTGGCATGTCGCTTGCCGGCCTTTACTATTACTTCGAATCCAAAGAACGGTTGTTGTTCGTGATCCAGAAAGCACACGTTTACGACCATCGTAGCAGAGACTCAAGACGCGGCTGGAAGGCGTGAGCGATGCGGAGGAGCGCATCCGGATTTTCATCCTCAATCACCTGGAATATTTCCTGGCCAACCAGGCGGCCATGAAGGTGCTCTCACACGAGGCCGAGGTACTGAAGAACGGATTTGCGGCGGAAGTGGCCGCTATCAAGCGCGAGTACTATCGCATTTGCGTGGGCTTGCTCGACGATTTGAAGCGCGAGCGGGAGTTGCAGTTTTCGACCCGGATCGCCGTGCTGAGCTTGTTCGGCATGATGAACTGGATCTACACCTGGCATAACCCTCGCGTGGACGCCGACGCGGCCGCGATGGCCCGAGAGATGGCCGACATTTTTCTGCGCGGGGTGGTGACGCCAGCGAAGGCGCGCAAGGACAAGGACAAAGAGCGGTGAGGCGAACCGGGCATCAATTCGATTTCTGACATTCCGATCAAGGAGTCTTTGACATGGCGACCACAATGCAGCCGGCGACCGGCGAAACCACGAAGCAACTGATCAACTACCGCACCGATGGCGGCATCGGCGTGATCGAGATGTGCGATCCGCCCGCGAACACCTACACCTATGAAATGAATCGGCAGCTCGATGACGCGATCCTCAAGGCGCGCATGGACAACGACGTCTACGTGATTGTGCTGACGGGCGCGGGCGACAAGTTTTTCTCCGCCGGCGCGAACATCAAGATGCTTTCCAGCGTCGATCCGACGTTCAAGTATTACTTCTGCCTGCATGCCAACGAGATGCTGCTGCGTCTGGAGCACACGCCCAAGCTAGTGATTGCGGCGCTCAACGGCCACTGCGTGGGCGGCGGGCTGGAGATCGCGATGGCGGCGGACATTCGCATCGCGCGCAAAGATGCCGGTAAGATCGGCCTGCCGGAAGTGAACCTCGGCGTACTTCCCGGCACCGGCGGCACGCAGCGGCTCTCGCGGATGGTGGGGAAGAGCAAGGCGATCGAGCTGATGGTGACCGGCAACACGTTTTCGTTCGAAGAGGCGCAGGAACTCGGCATCGTCAACGATATCTTCGAGCGCGACGGCTTCATGGAGAACATCATGGAGTACGCCAAGCAGTTCTGTCCGCCCAACAAAGCCTCGAAAGCGGTGGGACGGATCAAGCGCGCGGTACAGACCGGCTGGGAGATTCCGATGGAATCGGCGCTAGCGGTCGAACGCGAGAACCAGCAACTGCTGTTCCAGAGCGAGGACGCGAAGGAAGGACTGGCGGCTTACGTTGAGAAGCGGCCCGCGAACTTCAAGGCGAAATAGGCTGCTCGCGTGGGGACGGGCAGCTCCTGCCCTTCCGCTAGGCGACGCCGGCTCTCTGATGAGGATGAACGATGCTTGCGGCGACCAAAGTGAAATCTGAACCCGGGCGGCTACTGATCGACGGGCGTGGGTCGAGGGAGAGAAGAACTTTGACACCATCAATCCTGCCACGGGCGAAGTGCTCACGCAAATCGCGGAGGCCACGCCGCCGATGACTGGACCGTGCCGTCGATGCCGCGCGCCGCGCCTTTGAAGACCGCGAACGGCCCCTGGCGCAAACTCTCGGCCAGCGAGCGCGGACGCCTGATCTGGAAGCTTGCCGATCTGGTCGAGAAAAACATCGAAGAGTTGGCCAAATTGGAAACGCTCGACAACGGCAAGCCGATTTTCGAATCGCGCTACGTCGATATGCCGATGGTGATCGATGTTCTGCGCTATTACGCAGGCCTGGCGACGAAAATTCACGGTGAGACCGTCAACACCCTTCGAGACCGCGTTTACGTACACCCTCCGCGAGCCGGTCGGTGTAGTGGGTTTGATTGTTCCGTGGAATTTCCCGCTTTTGCTTGCATCGTGGAAGGTCGGACCGGCTCTGGCGTGCGGCAATACGATTGTTCTCAAGCCTGCCGAACAGACGCCGCTCACGACGCTGAGATTTGGAGAACTTATCGTCGAGGCCGGTTTTGCGCCAGGCGTGGTTAACATCCTGACCGGCGGACCGGAGACGGGCAAATCGATCGTCGCGCATCCCGGTATCGACAAGATCGCTTTCACCGGCTCAACCGCAGTTGGCAAAGAGATCATGCGGGGTGCGGCCGATACGCTGAAGCGCGTGACTTTGGAACTCGGAGGCAAGTCACCCAATATCGTGTTCGCAGACTCCGACATCGATAGCGCGGTGAAGGGCGCAATTAACGGCATTTTCTACGGGAAGGGCGAGGTCTGTAACGCTGGTTCGCGGCTGTTCCTTGAGAGCAAGCTGAAAGATGAATTTACCGAGAAGCTTGTTGCGCGCGCTTCGAAGATGCGCCCGGCTGATCCGCTCGATCCGAAGACGCGGCTGGGGGCCATCGTCAGCCAGGAGCAGATGCAGACCGTGCTGGGATATATCCAGGCCGGCAAGCAGGACGGGGCCAAGTTAGTCGCAGGCGGTAGCCGCGTCGCGGTCGACGGTAATAAAGGATTCTTCATCGAGCCAACAATTTTCGGCGATGTGAAGAACCACATGAAAATTGCCCGCGAAGAAATCTTCGGTCCCGTACTTTCCGTGCTCACCTTCGACGACTTGGACGAAGTCGTGGAGCAGGCGAATAGTAACCCTTACGGCCTCGCCGCGGCGGTCTGGACACGCGACGTGAAAAAAGCGCACACCGTCTCGCGCCGGCTAAAGGCAGGCACCGTATGGATCAACACCTACGGCCTTATGGACGCGTCGCTCCCGTTCGGCGGATACAAGAGCTCCGGCTTCGGTCGCGAATTGGGCGCGCACGCGATGGAACATTACACCGAACTGAAAACAGTTTGGTTGAACTTGGCGTAAATGCATGAATCACAGAGTTAGCAGAGGGGCGGACAGATCAAGGCTGTTGTCTTTTTGTGGTTAGAGAGGTTTCTTACTATGCCGGGCAAAGTCGCAAAAATCGGAACGTTTAGTGAATGGATGGGTCTGTTCAATGATTGGCGCAAGGAAATCGGGGTCAACACCGATGATATCGAAGCCTTCCACTTCGACACGCTGTACGGCGCGATCGACACCGAAGAAATCGAGTTTGGTTCCTATAAAGGCCGGCGCAAGTGGGAGAACCTGCGCCAGATTCCTACACAGCAGATGCGCGATGCGCTGATGAACATGATCGTCTACCAGGGCGACACCGAATTTGCCAGCGTCGAACAGCAGCGCAACCTGTTGCAGAATGCCCCGACCGACTGGGATCGCCGCGCCATCACCCGCGTGATGATCGAGGAGATGCGCCACGGCTGGCAGATGTGCGCCCTGCTGGTTGATCACTTCGGGTACTCCGGCAAGGTGGAAGCGCAGAAGATGCTGGAACGACGCGCTTTTGACAATCAGCGGCTGCTCGGCGCGTTCAATGTGGACGTAGACAACTGGATGGACTTTTTTACCTACACTGATTTCGTCGACCGCGACGGTAAGTTCCAGTTGCAGATGCTGAAGTACTCGGCCTTTGCCCCGCTTGGCCGCTCCATGTCGTACATGTTGCGGGAAGAGGCCTTCCACATGGGCGCCGGCAACGATGGGCTCCGCCGCATCGTGGAGGCGGGCGTGATCCCGCCCTGGTTGATTCAGAAGTATCTCAACAAATGGATTTCGTGTTCCTACGATCTGTTCGGCACCGACCATTCTTCTTCGGCGCACTGGGCCTACGTTTGGGGCGTGAAAGGCCGCTATGACGAACCCAAGAATGACCAGGCTCCGGATCTCGACGACCTGAATGACTACAATCGCAACCTTTATCGGGATGAAGTCTCCGGACTGATCGAACGTTTCAACTCCGCGCTCGATCCGGGAGTAGCCGAAACTTTACGCGCCGCATATCAAATTCAACCGTGCGATTGGCCGTTGGGCAGGGCAGAGATTCGACGCCGAGACTGGCGAACCGCTCGACGATCGCGACTACGAGCAGCATTTCAAAGAATCCATGCCGTCCGCCGAAGATAAAAAGTTGCTGCTCGATATCATCGATGCTGAGAAGAAATGGATTGCCGAAAAGACCGGGGCTCGCGACCCGTTGTCCACGATTGGAGAAGTGCGGAAGTCTGCGATCAACCTGTAGCAGGTTGCATGGAATGTTTGGGAAGAGCACGGCTTGAGGCTGTGCAAGGCACTCTGATTATAAACATGTCGTTGACGCCCACCGCCGTGTCCCGTCTTGCAGTCAACGTGGCTGCTTCCGTGGCTCGGATCACCCTGCGCAATCCTCCGCTGAATGTCATCGACATTCCGATGATGGAGGAATTGGCACACTTTCTCGGGGAGCTTGACGCTCGGCCAGACGTTTCCGTGATCGTTCTGAGCGGCGAGGGAAAAGCATTTTCAGCGGGCGTGGACGTGGCCGCGCATACTCCTGACAAGGTTGAGGAGATGCTGACGAAGTTCCACGCCGTGGTCCGGGCTCTGCTGGCAACGAAGAAGGTAACGGTCGCTAAGGTTCATGGGTCCTGCCTGGGCGGCGGAGCAGAATTGGCGATGGTTTCTGACATGGCGTTCACAACCGAGTCGGCCCAGTGGGGATTCCCAGAAATCAAGCTCGGTTGCTATCCTCCGGTGGCGTGCACGGCGCTCGCGGCGCTCGTCGGCCAGAAGCGGGCGGCAGAGCTGATTCTTACCGGACGCACGATCGGCGGCAAGGAGTGCGCAGACATCGGGTTGGCGACTCGTGCCGTGCCCGAGAACGAATTGACCGGCGCCCTCGAGCAGTGTGTGGGGCTTCTGCTCAGCCTAAGCCCCGCGGCCCTAGCAATCGCCAAGAAGGCCTCTTATGCCTGGGACTCCATGCACTTCGACAAAGGGCTCGCTCGTGCTGAGAAAATCTATTTCGAAGAGCTAATGAAGACCGCAGATTCGGGTGAAGGTGTCCGCGCGTTTATGGAGAAGCGCGCTCCCAGTTGGACTGGGAAATAACGCAGCACAACCTATGGATTACGAAATTACTCCCGAGGAAGTGAAATCTAAGCTCGAGGCTGGAGAGGAGTTTGTCCTGCTCGATGTTCGAGAACCGTGGGAATTCGAAACCGCCCGTATCGACGGTGCGAAGTTGATTCCTATGGGGGATGTGCCTTCGAGGGCGCATCAGGAACTCGATCCCGAGGGACCGATCGTGGTGCTCTGCCATCATGGTGTCCGTTCCATGAACGTAACGGTCTGGCTCCGCCAGCAGGGTTTCGAAAATGCGCAGTCCATGCGGGGCGGCATCGACGCATGGTCGCGTCGCGTAGACGGGAAAGTTCCGATGTACTAAGAGCGCCCTTACTTTGGCCGAGGAACAGCTAAGAGCTGAGAGCCGCATAGTGAGAAAAGAACTCGTCGAACTTAAAATCAACGGCCGGACCCATGAACTCGCCATCGAGTCGAGTGCACTGCTGCTCGATGTGTTGCGCCAGGAGTTACAACTGACGGGCTCGAAACGCGGCTGTGATGATTCGTCGTGCGGCGCTTGTACGGTGCTGGTCGATGGCGTTGCCATGATGTCCTGCACTCTGCTGGCAGCAAGTTGCGCAGGGCGGGAGGTCACAACCGTCGAAGGAGTCAGTGAGAACGGCAGCCTGGCGGCGATTCAAAAGGCATACGGAGATTGGGGTGGCGCGCAATGCGGATACTGCACGCCGGGTTTCATCATGACAGTCAAGTCGTTGCTGGCGGAAAACCCCGACCCATCCGAAGACGAGGTTCGTACCGCACTCAGCAGCAATTTGTGCCGCTGCACCGGCTACAACCAGATGTACGAGGCAATCCGCGCAGCGATTGCAGCGGAGCGAAAGGAATTGGTCGGGGCGAAGTAGTGTCGACCAGCAAGCCAAAAGCAGATTTCTCCCCTTCGCTTCGCTCAGGGGTCGGAATGACATACGTGAAATGAGACATCCCTTCTCCATCATCGGCAAGCCCACGGCCATGATCGACGCCGCGGAAAAGACGACCGGCGCTGGCAAGTACAGTGATGACCTGAGCCTGTCCGGCATGCTAATCGGTAAAATTCTGCATTCGCCGTATCCTCATGCCCGGCTGAGAGGCATCGACGCCAGCCGTGCCGAGAAACTCGAAGGCGTAATTGCCGTTGTCGTCGGCAAAGACGCGCCTAACCCGTACGGCATTCTTCCCGTCGGCCACGACGAGCATGCTCTTGCGCTCGACAAGGTTCGCTATGTCGGTGACAACGTTGCCTGCGTCGTTGCTGTTTCCGAAACTGTCGCCGAAAAAGCTCTGGAACTCATCGACGTCGACTATGAGGTCCTTCCGGCCTACTTTGATCCAGAACAGGCGATGAAGGCGACGACGGACCTCATCCACGACAACAAGCCCGGCAACATCGAGAAGGACTATCACCACGTCTTCGGCGATCCCGATCGCGGTTTCGCGGACGCCCATCACGTGGCCGAGGCCCGCTTCATCGCGAATGAGGTCACGCACGCGGCTATGGAGCCGCATTCCACCCTGGCCTCGTTTGAAATCGATCCGCACACTGGAAAGCCCGGACGCCTCACCGTCTGGTCGTCGACGCAAGTCCCTTACTACCTTCAGCACAAACTTTCTCTCGTACTCGAGATGCCAATGGCGCAGATTCGCGTGATCAAGCCGCTGGTCGGCGGTGGCTTCGGCGGTAAGAGCGAAGTAATCCCGCTCGAAATCATCGCCGCCGTGGCTGCGCGGAAAGCTAAGGCTCCGGTCAAGATCACTTACACTCGCGAGGAAGTTTTCTGGGCACATAGGGGACGTCCGCGTACCATCATCGATCTTAAAACCGGCGTGAAAAAAGACGGCCGCATCACCGCCGTGAAGGCGCGTGTGGTGCAGGACGGCGGCGCCTACTGCTCCTATGGTGTGGTAACGATTCTCTATTCCGGTGCGCTGCTCGGCGCGCTCTACGATATTCCGAACATTCAATACGACGGATACCGCGTGTTGACCAACAAACCCGCCTGTGGCGCGATGCGCGGCCACGGCACGGTGAACGTGCGCTTCGCGTTCGAATCGCAGCTTGACGAACTCGCAGCCACGATTGGCATGGACCCCGCCGAGATTCGCCAGCGCAATCTATTGCAGCCGCCCTGCATCACCGTCAACGGCCTGCGCGTGCAGAGCTACGGGTTGCCCGAGTGCATTGAGAAAACGGTCGAGCGCTCGGGCTGGAAGCAGCGCCACGGCAAACTCCCCGCAGGACGCGGCCTTGGCATCGCGTGCAGTCATTACGTCAGCGGCGCCGCGAATTCCATTATTCGCTCCGATATGCCGCACTCCACGGTCAACATTAAGATCGACCGCGACGGTGGGGTTGTGGTGTACACCGGCGCCTCGGAAATCGGGCAGGGCTCGGACACTATGACAGCGCAGATCGCGGCCGAAGCTTTGGGGTGTTCGCTTTCTCGCGTGCGCGTCATCGCCGCCGATACTGATCTGACGCCCATCGACATCGGTTCTTACTCGAGCCGAGTGACCTTCATGGCGGGGAACGCGACGTTACGCGCGGCTGGGGAGGTGAAGAAGCTGATTGCGGCAGCGGCGGCGACGAAGATGGGCTGTCACGTCGACGAACTGACATTTTGCGACGACCGGATTATCAACAAACAGGCGGCCGCATCTGCCGGGATGGAATTAGCGGACATGAGTGTCCGCCCCACACAGCGCGAAGCCTCGGTTAGTGGTCGTGTCGAGGGCCAGATTCTGCGCGGATCGCTGCAACAGAAACGCAAGGAAGAAGGGCCCAAAGACTGGATGACTTTCGAAGAGGCAGTCGTTGCGGCGATTGATTTTCATGGAGCCCTCACGGGAACCGGATCGTATTCTCCGCCGCCAGAAGCTCGGGGCGGCAAACACAAGGGCGGGGGCGTGGGGCCCTCGCCCGCTTACTCTTACTCAGCCCAGGTGGCCGAGGTCAGTGTCGACAAAGAAACTGGAGAAGTCACGGTACACAAAGTCTGGGCCGCGCACGACTGCGGCCGGGCTTTAAATCCCGTTTCCGTCGAAGGCCAGATTATTGGCTCCGTCTGGATGGGCATGGGGCAGGCACTCACTGAAGAAATGGTCTGGAAGGACGGCATGCTCATGAATCCTGGGCTGCTCGAATATCGCAGCCCTTCGTCGGTGGAATCCCCGGCGGTCGAACCGATCATCGTCGAGAGCATCGATCCCGAGGGTCCTTTCGGCGCGAAGGAGTGCAGCGAGGGATCGCTGGCGGCAACCATTCCTGCCATCGCAAATGCCATTTACGATGCAGTTGGAGTGCGTTTGCATGAGTCGCCGTTCACTCCGGAACGGGTGCTGGCGGCCCTGCGCGCAAAAAAGAATGCCAAGGCGTTAGACCTGACCGAAGGGGTTGACCCGACTGCGCCAACCCGTTTTCGGGAACATGGGGGATCGCTCTGCTTCGACGGCAAAGGACCACAGCGACACGCGCTCGACCCTTCGCGGCGTGCGGCATCCATCGGAGGCGCGGATTGAGCTTGCCCTCGTTCAAGCTATTGCGCCCGCCGTCGGTGGAGGAGGCCATCGGCTATCTCGGAACGTACGTGGGAAACACTCGCGTGCTGGCCGGCGGCACTGACCTGATCCCTTCGATGCGGCAGAAGCTGTTTGAGCCAGCGTACGTTCTCGATCTGTCCGGAATCGCCGCGTTACGCGGAATTTTTCCGCTCCCCGATGGTCGCGTCGAAATCGGGGCTTTGACCACGCTGCGGGCCATCGAACGCTCAGCCTTCCTGCGCCAGCACTATGCTGTTCTGACGGAAGCCGCGGCCACTGTTGCCTCGCCCGTGTTGCGCAATATGGGGACGATTGGCGGTAACATCTGTCTCGACACGCGTTGTCTCTGGTACAACCAGTCGCTTACCTGGCGCAAGGGATGCGGTTTCTGCATCAAGAAAGACGGCGATCTCTGCCATGTTGCACCGGGTGGAACCAAGTGCTGGGCCGCATTCTCCGGCGACACGCCTGCTGCGCTGCTCTGCCTGAATGCCGAGATCGAAATCGCCAGCGCCTCTGGGCTGCGCCGCGTGCCGCTGCACGAGTTCTACACCGGCCTGGGCGACAACTATCGCAGGCTGCAGCCTGACGAGATTGTCACCCGCGCGCTTCTGCCTGCGTCCTCTGCCGACTACTGCGGTGTGTACCGTAAGCTACGGGTGCGCGGATCGATCGACTACCCGCTGGCCGGAGTTGCCGTGGTCATGAAGCGCTCGAATGGCCATGTAGCCGATGCGCGCATCGGCATTACTGCGGTCAATCCCGCGCCTGTGCTGGTGAAGGGAGCAGGCGATCTACTCGAAGGCAAGGTCGTCGACGAAATGCTAGCCGAAGCCGTTGGAGACTTGGCGGCGAAGACCGCCAAGCCGCTCACTACTTCTGCCCTGACGCCCGAGTACCGCCGCGAGATGATTCGCGTATTTACGAAGAGGGCAGTGATGGCGTGCGCCCAAGTAGCCGGTCGGAACTGATCGAAATTAGTTTTCGTGAAGGGGAGAAGCATGACTCGATACCATGTCGCTCAGGTCAACATAGGGCGAGTGAGAGCCCGGATCGGGGACCCGTTGATGGCCGGATTTGTCGCGCGGTTGGACGAGATCAACGCGCTGGCTGATCGCAGTCCGGGATTTGTCTGGCGTTTGCAAACTTCAGAAGGAAACGCGACGTACTTTCGGCCTTATGATGACGACCGAATCCTGATGAACATGTCAGTCTGGGAGACGATTGACGCACTCCGGCACTACGTCTACCAGACCGTCCATGCGGAGCTACTTCGGCAGCGGCACGAATGGTTTGAAAAGTTCACGGGCACTTACACTGCTTTGTGGTGGGTGCCCGCTGGTCATCGTCCCGGGATCGACGAGGCGAGGAAGCGTCTTGCCCACCTGGAAAAGCACGGGCCAACGGAGTTCGCTTTTACCTTCAAAACGACTTTTCAACCGGACGAGCACTTTCAGCAGGCCATCGACTGGGTGTCCTTTCAGCCTTGTCCAGCGGCATAGCCCGTGGGTTGGCAAGTTGCGGCGAATACGATGGCAGACTGATAGAATTCCGGCCTGAGAGACCGAACCCGAACCACTTGTGATCACCGACTGCCACATCCATATCCAGCCCATGGAGATGTTCAAGGCCGACGCGCTGGAGCTCATGAAACGGAAGCGGCCGAACTTCGACCAGATCGTTGAGTTCTGCCGCTCACCCAAGGCATTCCTCAAGTTTCTGGACGCGAGCGGCATCGACCGAGCGATGCTGATCAACTACGTGGCGCCGGAAGTAATCGGCTTCACCAACGGGGTAAATCAGTTCGTCGCCGACTATGTAAAGGAAGATCCAACCAGGCTGCTCTCGTGTGGCAGCCTGCACCCGCGGCACACCACCAACGTCCTGGCCGATGTGGAGCAGATCTTGCGGCTGGGACTGAAGATGATCAAGATTCATCCGCCCCACCAATTGCTGTTTCCCAACGATTATCTCAGCGGCGCCAAAGAGCTCGAGATCACCTACCGCGCCGCGGAGGCCAATGGTGTGCCCGTGATGTTCCACACCGGAACCTCCATTTTTCCGGGTGCCCGTAATAAGTATGGCGATCCGATCTATGTGGACGATGTCGCAGTCGATTTCCCTAAGCTGAAGATCTTGCTGGCCCACGGCGGCCGCCCGCTTTGGATGCAGACGGCGTTCTTTCTCGTGCGCCGGCACCCTAACGTTTATCTCGATATCAGTGGCATTCCGCCCAAGACCCTGCTCAAGTATTTCCCTCGTCTGGAAGAAATCGCTCACAAGACGCTGTTCGGTACAGATTGGCCGGGTCCCGGGGTGCCCGACATCAAGAAAAATCTCGATGAATTCCGCGCGCTTGCTTTGCCTGAGAACGTCCAGCGACAGATTCTCAGCAAAACTGCGCTAGGGATCTGGCCAGCCTGAGTTCGGCCGCTCGTTACATCTACCTCGGCGTCCAGTGGGTGTTCCGAGTCCGGCGACCGTTGGGCGCTTGGAGAGTCGTGCGGATTTCAGGTATAAAAGAGGATTACACCCGGACGCTGCGGGTCGGGCCGTCCGGTAACGAGAATCCAGCCCCTAGGCGAAAAACGAATGTCGAGCGTCACCACAAATCTTGCTCCCAAGGGACTTGAGGGCGTCGTTGCCACCACATCCCGGATTTGCTACATCGACGGAGATCGCGGTGTCCTTGCATACCGTGGCATCGACATCCACGAACTCGCGCACCAGTCAAATTTCGAAGAGACCTGCTACCTGCTCTGGTTCGGCAAGCTGCCCACGAGCCGCGAGTTGCGCGAGTTACATGATCGCCTGGCGGAAGAGCGCAAGCTGGATGCCTCCATAATTTCTTTGCTGCGTGCAGCCCCGCGTCACGCGCTCCCCATGGATGTGCTGCGCACCGCGGTTTCGGCGCTGTCTTTCTACGATCCGCAAGAGAAGAATAACGATCGCACGGCCAATGTCGACAAGGCGATTCGCCTGACCTCGCAGATCGCCATGATCGTCGCGGCCTATGACCGCATCCGCAAAGGCCAACCTGTGGTCGAGCCCGACCGTACGTTGTCCCATGCTGCGAACTTTCTGCTCCTGCTTAACGGTAAGAATCCGAGTGCGACGGCCGAAAGAGCCCTCGACATCGCGCTGATCCTTCACGCCGACCACGAGCTTAATGCCTCAACTTTCGCCGCCCGGGTGACGGCCGCGACCTTGTCCGACATGCACTCCGCCATCACTTCCGCAATCGGCGCCCTCAAGGGACCCTTGCACGGAGGCGCGAACGAAGCGGTCTTTCGCATTCTCGAAGCGATCGACTCCTCCGGCGCCGATCCCATCGAGTATGTCAAAGGCATGTTGGCGCAGAAGAAAAAAGTGCCCGGCTTTGGCCATCGCGTTTACCATACTGAAGACCCGCGGGCGACGCACCTGCGTGCCATGTCCCGCGAGTTGGGCAAGTCGAGCGGACAGGCTAAGTGGTTTGAGATTTCCCACAAAATCGAAGAGTTTGTGAAGGCCGACAAGAAACTGAACGCCAACGTCGACTTCTACTCGGCGTCCACCTATCACACTCTCGGCATCGACGTGGATCTATTCACCCCCATCTTCGCCGTCTCCCGTATCAGCGGGTGGGCCGCTCACGTGATCGAGCAACTCGACGACAACCGCCTGATCCGTCCTCGGGCGGATTACCTGGGTCCGGAATATCCCGCCCCCTACGTGCCGATCGATCAGCGCTCGTGATCGTAGGGACGTTGCTTTGCTGGCGGCATGCCGGATGATGGTGAGAGAGACGTTGCAAGCAACGTCTCTACGGCTGCGGTCCACAGCGTAAAATAAATTGAATATGCACCGAGTCTACCTCGACAACAACGCCACCACACCAATCCTGCCCGAGGTGTTTGAGGCCATGCGCCCTTATTTCGGGGAACGCTTCGGCAATGCCTCATCGATCCACGGTCACGGACAGGACGCCCGTGCAGCGGTCGAAAATGCGCGCGAGTCGGTGGCGACGCTGCTAGGCTGTCACGCATCGGAGATTGTTTTCACCAGTGGCGGCACCGAAGCCGACAACCTGGCGATTTTCGGTGTAGTGGCACCGGGAGATCACCTTATTACATCGAGCATCGAGCATGACGCTGTGCTCCATGCCAGCAAGCACGCCGAAGAGGTGGGGTGCGAAGTATCCCCTCTGCCGGTGGACGCTCACGGCCTCGTCGATCCCGACGATGTGCGCCGCGCTCTACGGCCCAACACGAAACTGATCTCGATCATGATGGCGAACAACGAGACTGGGGTCCTGCAGCCGGTCGAGGAGATTGGCAAAGTCGCGGCGGAGGCCTGTGTCTATTTCCATTCCGATGCGGTGCAGGCCGCGGGTAAAGTCGCCATTGACGTAGGGCAAATTGGGTGCCACCTGCTCTCGATCTCCGGTCACAAGATCCACGCGCCTCAGGGAGTGGGAGCCCTCTACGTGCGGAAAGGCACCGAAATCCAGCCGCTATTTTATGGCGGGCGCCATGAGCGCTCACGCCGGGCCGGCACCGAGAATGTTCCGGGAATCGTTGCTCTCGGCAAGGCTACCCAACTGGCGAAGGAGGGCATGGATCGCGGCGATGACCAGAAAATCGCCGCATTGCGAGACCGCTTGCAAAAGGGCATCCTTACTCAGATTCAGGAAGCGGGAGTGAACGGCGAACTTGCGCCGCGGGTGCCGAACACGACCAACATTTATTTCGACCACATCGAAGGCGAAGCGCTCGTGATCTCGCTGGACCTGAAGGGCCTCGCAGTTTCCGCCGGATCTGCCTGCTCGTCGGGCGCGGTTGAGCCGTCCCACGTCCTGGTGAGCATGGGGTTGCGACCGGATCGGGCGCACGCGAGCATCCGTTTTAGCCTCGGCAAACAGACGACCGCGTCGGACATCGATTTCGCGCTCGCCCTGGTGCCTGAGATCGTTGCCCGGTTGCGGCAGTTGTCGCCGTCGTACAAAAGACAGGTACTGCGCGCCTGAGAAATCTGGGTGGACCAGATTTGTTAGAATCCTTTCGCAATGACAATGACAGATGCCGTTCTGGTTCCCGCGAACACCGTGGCCACCGCCAAAGGCGATGGTCCCACCGTTGATGTCAACAACGCCACCACTCGCGCGTTTCTCGTGACCCTCGCCATTACGAAGATCATCGAGCAGGAGTCGCTCGACGTCAGCATCTACGGCTCGGCCGATGGTGCGGCATGGGAGCCAAAATCGATCGCGGCGTTTCCGCAAAAGTTTTACCCCGGCGAGACTCAACTGGTGCTCGATCTAACCACGCATCCGCAGGTGAAATTCGTGCGCGCCCATTGGGAGGTCGCACGGTGGGGCCGCGGTACGGAGACGCCTATGTTCGAATTCGGCGTCAGCATGAAATGGATCCCGGCCAACATTCTGAACGAAGCCCGCGCCGAGGCGAAGGCATTGGCTTAGGAATTGTTGCCCCTCCCGTCCGCTATATTAATTTCAGCATGAAATCCGAGTCCCAAGTCATCGTGCGCCCGGCGCGCAACGTCCGCGGCAGCGTTCAACTGCCCGGCGACAAATCCATTTCCCATCGTTACGCCATGCTGGCGGGAATCGCGGAAGGTCCTTCGCGCCTCGGCAATTACTCGACTGGTGCGGACTGCGCCAGCACTCTCGGCTGTATGCGTTCGCTAGGAGTCAGGTGGGAGCGCAAGGCGGACTCCGGCAATGTCATCGAGGTGCAGGGACACGGCCTGTCCCTAGCCGCTCCTGATGGGGCGCTGGACTGCGGTAACTCCGGTTCAACGATGCGGATGCTCAGCGGCATCGTGGCGGGCCAGAAGTTCACCAGCGAAATGATCGGCGACGAATCGCTCTCGCGTCGCCCTATGGAGCGAGTGATCAAGCCGCTCTCCGCCATGGGTGCACGAATCGAGTCGCGGGAAGGGAAGCCTCCTTTGCGCATTTCTGGGGCGTTCCTGAAAGCCATCGACTATGAAATGCCGGTTGCCAGCGCGCAGGTGAAGTCCTGTCTGTTGTTCGCAGGTTTGTTTGCGGACGGCGAGACCCGAATCGTAGAACCCTTGCGCACTCGCGACCACGGAGAAGTGGCGCTGCGCGCTTTTGCCGCACAGCTCGGCCGCAAAGGCAGCGGCGTGAACGGAAACGAAGTCCGGATCCGCGGTGGTCAACGCTTGCGCGGCATCGAAGCCCGGATCCCAGGCGATCTTTCCAGCGCTGCATTTTTTCTGTGTGCCGCAGCGCTCTTTCCCGGTTCGCAATTGACCATCCCCAATCTCCTCATGAACCCCACTCGTGCCCGCCTGCTCGACCTCCTTGCCCAGATGGGACTCCGAATCACCGTCACACAACTCGAAGAGATTCACGGCGAGCTGGTCGGATCGCTCCAGGTCGAAGGCGGCAACTTGAAAGGCCTCACCCTCGCGGGTGGGGACTCCGCTGCGCTCATCGATGAGATTCCTGTACTGGCGGCCATCTCACCTTACACCGAGCAGGGCATCGAAGTGCGCGACGCCAAAGAACTGCGCGTGAAAGAATCCGATCGGATTGCGGCCGTAGCGGCGAACCTCCGCTTGATGGGCGCGCATGTGGAAGAGCGGGAGGACGGTCTGAAGATTCCTGGGAGCCAGACGCTCAGTGGCGCGGAACTCGATTCAGTTGGCGATCATCGCATCGCCATGGCTTTCGCCGTGGCAGCTTTGCGCGCCCGGGGTGAAACGCTCATTCGTGGTGCTGAATCGGCTGCAATCTCCTACCCAACCTTCTTCCAAACACTGGACGAAGTCGTCGAACGTTAGCCCATTGTCATACATAGCGTGCACTAGACTACTGTGTCATCCCGAGCAAAGCGAGGGATCCCAGGTCCGTGCCCGGACGACAAGTGATGCCGCTGCCAGGAAACACCTGATATGGAGTGAACTGTCAATCCCTTTATTTATCCTGGACAGGTGTTGATGTTGGGTTTCATGGGTTGTTCTCATTTTTAAGGCAGAGCGGGTAGCGATCGAGGTCGCTTTTTCGACGGTTGATCAGTCTGATATTCGCGGGTCGAGCCGCATAATCGTGATCCGTCGGGAGCTGCCTCACACTAGAAGCGCGAGTCTGGCCGCGAAGCCTGTCGCATAGGTGTTCCGGAGGGTTCTCCGTGCCGTGTGCTGCTCGACCGCTACCCGCTCTACCTGCCATAGGGTTTCGTTTTCCTTCATAAGAAGGTTTTGCTTTTGGTGTTTCTGGTTTATGGGTTTGGTGGATGGTTTCGTTCAACCTGAACTCCGATCGCCCAGATGAAGCCCAGGAGCTCTCGTCCCACGGCGGTTATGACTTTCTGCTTTTCCTTGCCGGCTGCAGTTAAGGTTCGGTAGCGCTTATTTAGCCGGGGTTGCGCCTTCCAGGCGATTTCTTTGACGTCTTGGCTTAGCCCCTCCTGTCGTTTGCGCAAGGCTGGTCCGATGGCCGGCCGGTGTCGGTAGGCCCCACGCCGCCTCCATCGCAATCCGACGCAGATGAGCATTACCGGTCTTGGTAATCGATCCCCGTCGGATCCGCGTTCCGCTGGTGTGCTCACTGGAAACGGCACCGCTGTAACCCATCCGTTGCCGGGCCCCCTCGAAGCGCGCAATCTTCCCTAGTTCCGCCACCATCGTAACCGCCGAGATCTGGGCGATTCCGCGCCGCGCTTGCAGGGCTTGACCACTTCCTGCATCGCCGGCGGGGCCCGCTTGATGGCCTCTGCCATGGCCTGTTCCAGTCGCTGGATGCGGTCGGCCACGTGCTCCACCTCGTGCTGGTAGTCCAGCAGCGTATATTCCTGCGCCGGCTGCTCAAAGTGCACTTGCTCCTGGATCCATTGCCAATGCCTCTGCCTCCACATCTTGATCCCTTCGGGGGCGCGCCGGCCGTGACGCAATAGAAATTTGCTGAGCCGGTGACGCGCCCGTAACTGATCCTGCTTGGCGGCCTCGCGGGCTCGCACCAGATCCCGCAGCGCCTCATGTTCCTGGTTCGGTACCCAAACTGCCGTCAGGTCTCCCGACCGATAACTGCGCGCTAATTTCGTAGCGTCACGCCGATCCGTCTTCACCCGGTCTCCGGCTTTGACTGGCACCAGGGTCGGTGCTACCACTTCGCACTTCACCCCTAGCGCCGTCAACTGCCAGTACAAAATGTATCCCGTCGGTCCTGCCTCATAGCAGACCTGCAGTTGCTCTGCCCGCCCCAGTTTCTTTACCAGTTTGCGCACCGACTTTTCTCGATTGGGGATGATCCCCAACGAGCGTACCTCTCCGTCAGGCTCGGCTACCGCTACCGCAATCGTCTCGGCATGGACATCCAACCCTAAAAATCGTACCTCTTTCATGGAACCGGTTCCTTTCCGCTTGTGGCTCTGCGTTGTAGTTACTCGACTCACAATGTAACCCACGCATCGCGCATCGGGACCGGTTCACTCCATATTGACTAGATCCCTCGCTGCGCTCGGGATGACAGATCGGTCTGGGATGCAGCAACTGTAAGACAGGCGTAGCCTTCAGTGCTCGCGAGGAACAGGACCCAAATGCACCATCGACGAAGTAACCTCCGGACTATTACCAGAGTGACCTGTCCAGCTTGCCCTAACGCGTAGAAGAATATTCGACGAGTCGGGGACCGCCTCATTTCCCCCGTCTTCAAATGGGGTTCTCTCTTAACTTTCTGGGGGATACAAATATGCGTTTCAAGTTGATGCTGTGTGTTGTTCTGGGCTTTGCCGCAGCGGCTTACGCCAAAGAGCCTAAGCACTATCAGTCGGGCAAGTTGTTGCAGATGGATTCGGTTCCTTGCGGTACGGCGGAAAAGGACGGAAAGAGTTTTGCCGGCGAGATGCTCGGCACCGACTCGGGCAGCAAGAAAACGCAGGAGGTTCTGTGCCCGGAATACGTTCTGCAGGCCGAGATGGTAATCTACCGCATTCGTCCGCACGACGAGAAACACCCGGCGCTATTACCCATTGGTGAGTACGCGCAGTTCCGCCTGGAGAAGGACAAAATGCATCTGCGCGTGGAAGATCTCGACGACAAGGAGCGGGAATATCTCGTCGTCTCGATGACTCCGCGTTCCGACGGCAGCACGGCGGATGCCGCGCCATCACGGCTTAATCACCTGCAGTAAACCATGTAGGAGACAACACAAAACAAACGGCGCGGGTTCAGTAACCGCGCCATTTTGAATTGTTTGCCGAGACTTACTAGAGCAATTTCTGCAGCCCCCGCTTGAGCGTGATGTCTTCCAACCCCACCATACGAGCAAGCATCGAAAGCAAATGAACGTCACTCTGCCCTCCGCTCTGCCTCTCTTCTTAAGCTAAGCGGGGAGACGTGTGTGCGAAACCAAACCATCAACGGAGTCAACAACCATGAAACGTTCCTTATTACTCATCGCAGCTTCGCTATTCTTCGCGGCAGCACCTATACTGATGGCGCAGCAGGACAGCAATCACGCTGAAGTCGGCGCGTTCTTCGATTATTTCCGTTACAGCAACGCCACACCCGTCAGGAACTTCGTCGGCGTCGGAGGACGGGCGGCATTTAACGTTCGACCTAGCGTTCAGATCGAAGCCGAGATGGCCTACGACTTCAAGCGGAACTTCACCAACACTTTCAGCAACGGTGTAACGACCGAGGTGGTCAAGACTTCATTCCGCACGCTGCATGGATTTTTCGGGCCGAAATTCCAGACAGGCTCCGGCCCCTTTCGCGTGTTCGTCACCGGCAAGGTCGGATTCGATAACTTCAGCATTGACAACCAGGGTGCAACCACGGGCTTCGTGAACACCGTCGGTCTTACCACAGGCAAGACCGCCTTCGCCGTCTATCCTGGCGGTGGATTTGAAGCCTTCGCTGGCCCGATCGGTATTCGTGCCGAAGTAGGTGACGACATTTACTTCATCGGCGGAGCGCACAATAACCTGCGCGCGACCTTCGGGCCGCAGTTCCGTTTCTAATCTTGCGAAAACCCGATACTCACTGGCGGCCTTTCACAGGCCGCCAGTCTTTTCAGCACTTCTTTTTCTCGCCGCCTACTGCCCGTTCCAACAACTTCGTCATGTTCTCGTGTGACCCCTGTCACGGCGGGAGTTTTGCGTCTCCTCGATAGTGAAGAGTTTGCAAGGCGAAAATCGTCGGCCAGAAATCAGTTCAGTGGACAGCCGTCCACAACGCGTGGTGAACCCGTGGGTCGTCACTTTCTCTGTGATGCTGGCGACCTTCATGGAAGTTCTTGACACTACCGTCGTCAACGTCTCGATACCGCACATCGCCGGCAATCTGGCCTCCACCAACGAAGAAGGCACGTGGGTGGTCACGTCCTATCTGGTTTCAAACGCCGTCGTACTACCGATTTCGGGATGGCTGGCGAACTACATGGGCCGCAAGCGGCTTTTGCTGACCTGCGTCGCCGGATTTACCCTCACGTCACTGTTGTGCGGCTTTGCAACGTCACTCGCCGCAGTTGATTATTTTCCGCATTCTGCAGGGCCTGACGGGCGGCGGCCTGCAGCCGCTGGCCCAGGCGATTCTGCTGGAAACTTTTCCCAAAGAACGCCATGGCCATGCCATGGCGGCCTTTGGCATCGGTATTCTGCTGGCTCCCATTCTCGGTCCCACGCTCGGCGGATGGATCACCGACAATTACAGCTGGCGCTGGATTTTTTATCTCAATCTCCCCGTCGGCATTCTATCGTTGGGGCTGATGAGCCGGTTCGTGGTCGATCCCCATTACGTCAAGCGAGGAACAGGCAGGGTGGATCTCTGGGGGATCGGGCTTCTGGCCCTCGGGATCGGCTCTCTGCAGGTCCTTCTCGATACCGGCCAGCGCAAAGATTGGTTTTCCTCCAGCTACATTCGCACCTTCACCGTGCTCTGTGTGATTGGTTTGGTCGCTCTAGTCATCCGCGAGTTGAAGACCGATCATCCCGTCGTCGATCTGCGCGTCCTCAGGAACCGCTCTTTCAGTGCGGGAGTATTTCTCATCGGTGTGCTCGGCTTTATTCTCTATGCCAGCCTGGTCCTGCTGCCCTTGTATCTGCAAACGCTCATGCGATATCCCGCCTACAACTCAGGCCTGGCGCTGTCTCCGCGTGGCATTGGCGCGCTGCTATTCACCCCGCTAGCCGGCCACCTGACTACCAAGATCGATCCGCGGCGGCTGCTGGTCGTTGGTCTGGTTCTAGGTTCCATCACCATGTTCGACCTGTCCGGACTCAATCTTTATGCCGGTTTCTGGGACATTCTCTGGGCTCAGGTCCTGCAGGGGGTTGCCCTCAGTTTCCTATTCATTCCGTTGATGACCCTGGCCATGGCCCGCATCCCGCCTGAGAAAATGGGGAACGCGACCAGCATCTTCAACCTGATGCGCAATATCGGCGGCAGCGTGGGCATCGCCATCATGACCACGTTCCTGGCCCGCCGCACCCAACTTCACCAGAACCATCTTGTGGCCAACGTTCGGGCCGGCAATTCGCAAACGCTGAGATACCTGCAAGGTCTGCGTACTCACCTCAACGCGCAAGGCGCCGACAGCGTCACCGCCGCGCGCAAGGCTCTCGGTGCCCTCTACGGGATGGTGCAGCAGCACGCCGCCATGCTCGCTTTTGTCGAAGCCTTTTGGGTGATGGGCATGGTGTTCCTGCTGATGATCCCATTCCTCCCGCTGTTGCAGTACACCACGCGTGTCCTATCTCGAGAAGCTGCGGCCAACGCCGAAGCGGCAATGCTTCCTTCGAATACTCCGGAACCTTGGCCGAATGTTCTAGAGCACAATGCTCAGGTGGAAGAAGGCGATCTCGTTCCGCACGGTTGAACCTCTGTCGCCGCGTGCAAGCCTTGCCTGTGATAGAGTATTGCCCACCAAGAGGCTGGCCGTGGGGGCTAGCCGCGTCCGCCCAGATTTTCCACCGCTAGTCGGAGTAGGGATCACGATTACTCATGACCCCCTCCACGGATCCGGACGAGCGGGTTTCCCGCATCCGGCTCTTGCCTTAGGTGACGACGCCCATGCGGCGTAAAGGATAGGGATGACAGACGGAAGGCAAAGGCAGCCAGCGAGTGATGAGACGCCGCATGCGATCCCACAGGACGCGGCCGTTCTGGCTCCGCCGCGACAGCGAGCGATGCCAATACCAGCCGACTCGGAATCGAAACATCGCCAGCGCCGGTTGGTTCATGGGCACTCCGTAGTAGCGAAAGTGTCCACCCACAACCGCCCGCAGCCACTTGCCTTGCTCGGGGATGGGTTCGTGCATGCGTCGCTTGAGCTCGGTTTTGACCTCATTCAGCTTCGTCTGCAACCTTTTCCGAATCGTCTGCCGCAGCACCGTGAACCGTCCATTGCTCTTCTTCTTCACGCAGATATGCGTAAAGCCGAGAAAATTGAACGTTTCCGGCTTCCCTTCTCCACGCCACAGCCGTTGGTCGATCGCATACGGACCGAACTCCAGCAGTCGCGTTTTCTCGGGATGCAGCTCCAGGTGGAACTTCTTCATGCGTTCCGTGAGTTCCGCCCGAAACTGATCGGCATCCGCTTGGCTGTTAAATCCAACCACGATGTCGTCCGCAAAACGCACCACGACAACGTCGCCGTGCGCCCGCTTCTGACGCCACGCTTGGACCCACAGGTCGAACACGTAATGGAGATAAACGTTAGCCAACAGCGGCGATGCACTGCCGCCCTGGGGCGTTCCTTCTTCCGTACGGGTTCGTTTCCCATCCTCCAGCACGCCCGCGTTGAGCCATTTCTGGATCAGTCGCACGACGCGCCGATCTGCAATCCGGTGCTCGACGAACTTCACCAGCCATTCGTGCGAAAGCGCATCGAAAAAGCCGCGAATGTCCAAATCCAGCACCCAGTTCACCTTCTTCGTCAGCAGTCCGGTGTAGAGCGCATCCAGCGCGTTATGCTGGCTGCGTCCCGGTCGGAATCCGTACGAAAAGTCGAGGAAATCCGTTTCGTAGATGGCGTTCAACACTTCGACGGTTGCGCGCTGGGCGATTTTGTCTTCCAGCACCGGAACTCCGAGCGGTCTTTTCCGCCCGTCGTTCTTGTCGATATACACCCTACGCACCGGCTTGGCTCGGTACGCTCCTCGCTTCAGCCTATGGGAGAGATCCTGGAGGTTGTCCTCGAGAGTCTCGCCGTAGTGCCGCCACGTCTCTCCATCCACGCCAGACGCAGCGTCCTTCTTCAAACTGAAGTAGGCCCTGCGCAGCGTTTCCGGATTGTAGATGTGGTGCAGGAGCGCGGTGAACCGCAACTTCTTATCCTTGCTTGCTGCTTGACGTACCCGCTCCAGCGCGCTGAGCGCGTCTTCCCGGCTCGGTGTCCGGGACGCGTTTTGTTGGGGCAGGTTCCCTTTGGCCAGGCCTCTTCCCTCCATCCCCTCCGCTGCCGGTTGTCCGGCGTTGTTCGGGGACTTCTCCGGTACAGTAGGTCTGTCCGACTTCCCAGGTCCGTTCGTCATCGGCGTGCGTCCTTAGACTTCCCGATGCGTCCCAGGGCTACTGCTTCCCTGGGCGAGCCTGGGATCTCCCGGTTCCCGTTCGAGGTGCTTCCGTACGTGCACGGGGTCTGTGACCGCGCGGGACTCCGTTGCACCTCGCGATATCGGTGCACCGGATGGGGCCTTCCGCGTCTCCTTACAGCGTCGGCGTCCCGGAGTGATGGTCTTACGCGGCTGAATACCCGGCCCGCACGTTCCCTTGTCAACGCTTCGACGCCGCCCTCGCGAGCGGCTCCGCATGACTCAGGGCCGATGTGGGTCGCTACTTCACATTCGTGTGACTCTTTCATTCACTACACCTCGCCGGTTTAACCGGCGCACAAGGAGCGATCCATGACCACCCTCCGCGACCTCGTGAAAGACCGCAGAGTCTACTCCGTCGAATCCACTCGCAGCGTGCTCGAGGCTGCCCGCTTCATGATGGAGCACAATATCGGCGCCTTACCGGTCCTTCGCAACGGAGAACTGGCGGGCATTCTGTCAGAGCGCGACATCATGAACCGCGTCGTGGCGGTCGGTCGCACGCCCGGAACTACCGCCGTGTCTGAAGTCATGACCGCGAACCCGCGCGCGGTCGCGGCTGACGAAAGCATCGAGGAGTGCCTCTTCATCATGCGGGAGTTTGGATTTCGCCACCTCCCCATCGTCGACGGGAAAGAATTGAAGGGACTGGTTTCGTTGCGCGACATCTTGATGCGGCAGGCGGCCGAAATCGAACGCCAGATGCGACGCGCCGCCTCGTAGCGGCGTGGAAAAACTCCCACTACGCTTCATATTTTGAGAAGGGGGCTTCTTCCACCCTGCTGGAAAAATTGTGCATGCTCGTCACTCCCGTTTCCGCAGCAGGACTTCCCCCGGCTTGGGGGGCAATTTGAAAGGGAATTCGAAGATTTTTCCTTCTACCGGAAGCCGCAGGATGAATTCCTCTTGCTTCTTCCATCCACCGATCCATTTGCTTTTGGTGCTGAATAGAACCCACCCGCTAGTCTCCGGATGCCCCGGTCCCAGCCGTGTGGGCCGCAGGCTGTTCTTGGTGACAAACTCCAGCAACTCCGCCGAATCCTTCTGAAAGGCCCGTACGTAGGCCTCTTTCTCTTCTTTCCGCTCCGGATGTTTTTGGCCTTCGCGTGCGGCCTCATGATCCACCGCGTCGGCGTCGTCCTGTACTTTTTGCGCAAACTCTTCTGGATCCAGTGGCGTTTGCACAACTCGGAAATGATTCGCAAACTCGAGTGAGATCGCATCCGTAGCGAGTTCCAGCGCCGCCTGGCCGCGATAGTGCACGTCCAGCAATACGGCGAAGAACGGTTCGTGCCGGTGGTGAACTTTTTCCAGTTCCTGGGAATCGACCGACAGCGTCACGCCCACATCGTCCGACCATAATCCGTAGCGAAATCTGCCATCGTCGCCGAACGAGAATGTACAGCCCGGATGCTCCTCATCCCAGCGCACGGCGGGAATCTTAGGCTTATCTTTCCCGGGTTCGGCTCGCAATGGCGCCGAGAAGAGCAGGGAAGCCGCTGCCAGGACGAGCGCCGCAAGCATGGCAGCAGAGGCCAACATACGCCGCTGACGCACGCGACACTTGGGCTGACACATGATTATCTTCTAGGTTAGTCCACCGTCAGGCTGACGGTAGGAGCGGAGGTTGTAGTGCCTGTGCCCGTGTTGCTCGAGACATTTCCCAGCGTGTCGACGCCGACAATAGTGAAAGTGTAGGTGTTCTTCGGCGTCACGCCGTTCGGCGTCGTCGTGGGGGTGCTGGTGTTGCTTCCGCAACTTGGCAACAGGAGTAGCGTCCCTCCCAGCACAAATAGAGCGAGCACGCACCAGGCTTTTCGCGATCGCTTTCCGCCCACCGCCGCACCCACGCCCGCGAGCGCCAGCAGAGGCAGGGGCAGCCACAGAGCGGAGAAGCCTCTCGCGTTTGGGCGGGCCAGCGACCCGGTGATTATAGGGCCGAACGTGCTGATGGAGATGGTTGAAGTCGCAACCACTCCGTTCACCTTTACCGGATTGGGGTTAAACGAGCATATTGGAGGGATCGTCACCAAAGGTGTGATGGAGGCGCATGACAGGGTTACGCCGCCGCCAGTTGGAGTGAAATAGCCGTTCAGCGGATTTATGTTGATCACGCCTTGGCCTCCACTGCCGGCATGCACGCTGCTCGGCGCCACCGTGGTCTGCACAGTAATCGTGAACCCGGGAGCCACCGAAACCACCGTCAGGTAAGCTTGCACCGTGCAAACGCCACCGGATCCGGAAGCGTTGGCGCAAGTGCCTGCGGAGGATGTGCCCGTGACTGTGATCAAGTAGAGGCCCGGAGTGGCCGTGCCGGCATTCGTGACCGTATTGACGATGGCCGTCGCGCTAGCTGGCGGCGCCACGGAGGCCGGACTCACCACGCACGTCGGAAAAACGGTTATAGTCTCGTTCGATGTTGCTTGGCACGAGAGATCGACTGTTCCACTGAACCCATTCGTCGTTCCCAGCGTGAGGCTCGACGTAGCCTCGCCACCCGGGTCGACCGTACCTTTGCCAGAAAACGTAGTCATCTGCAGGGTGAATCCCGCCTGCCCTGACGCTGACGGTATTCCCAGGAAAAGGACTAATACCAATGAAACCAGGACGCCGCCGTGGGGGTTACGCAATCTCAAGATGGATGACAATGACTTGAATCTCAACATGAGCAGGTTTTCGGTTCAAGTAGCTTCGATTCAGGAGCCGACATAAAGGCTGCCCGCCTCGCCTTTGCGCAGAATGAGGGATTGACCGGAAATCTCGGCCTTGGCATCTTCAGCCCTTTGTCTTTCAAGATTGAACCCGATCGACTTCGGGGCGCGGTTTCTTCCATTCCATTCGCAAGGGATCGTCCATTTTACCATCCCAGATGCGATTCCGAGCCCCGGGCGTTGTTCGGTAGTGCCTCAGTTTAAAATTCTAGTGACCTTTGATCAGGCGGTGCCTGCCGCGGGCGAGCGGCACAATCCACCCAAATGTAAAAATCTGCATCACGTCGAGGAGGCTTCGGACTGCTGCCTTGGCTATTTTCCCATGTCCGATGCCGATGAAGAAACCTCCGACGAGCGACGATAGAACTACCGCCCCGAACCAAACCAATGCAATGAGGAGCAGAATTTTGGCGCTCATAGTTCTTTATTGTAGGGTCCACACGGTTTGGGTGCTGGTGCGATAGCTGTCAGCCATTATCACGATCTCTTCCAAATCCACGCGTGATCGCTCGAGCCGTAAGCCATAGCCGGAGTGATCCTCAGTGTCTTGTGGATTCTAGCGAAATTGTAGTAGACCGCGTGGATGGCAACCATTGCCGTATGATTCTCAAACTTCCTAGTGAATCCAATAGTGAGCCGTGTGAATCGACGCATTCCCTGTTGTTTGCCATTTCTACTTGGGCGTCATCCTGAGCGCAGCCGCTTTTCAGGCGGAGCGGAAGGACCTCCCGCTCACCAAGGCAAACGGAGCCACCACTGTTCTGGTTCCCTTCGTGTAATTGCACTGTTTTCTTCGCGCACTCTGCGACTAAAGGGATTTCCGCGCTCGGCGCAACAAGCCTTAGGGCACGGTGACAATCACGCCGACGCACGACTTGGCGCCGCGTCGGCTATAGCTGTGCAGAACTCCCGAGTCGAAGTAAATCGCGTCGTCAGCCTCCAGCACAAATTCGTCGCTGGCAATCTTCAGTGCCAGCGATCCCTTGAGAAGATAAAGAAACTCCACTCCGGCGTGCTGATGTGGTTTTTGCCTGGCGGCGGGCACTTCTTGAAAGTCGGCCAGATAGGCGCTGAGCTTGCGTTCGGTAGCCCGATAATCCAGACATTCGAAGTAATAAGGCACGTCCTGCGCCCCCGGGCGCTCCGGGAAGCGTACTCGTTCCTGCCGTCGCACCACTCCCACCACACGCCGCTGGCGATCGTCGGCGAAAAAGTAATCCAGACCCACCCCGAATACCATCGCAATGCGCAGCAGAGTGGGAAGGGTCGGAAACAGCTTTCCGCGCTCCAGTTTCGAAAGCAAGGCCGGGGAGAGTCCCGTATGCTTGCCCAGTTCGACCAACCCCATGCTCTTGCGCAACCGGAGTGTGCGCAGCTTTTCGCCGATCGAATACCGTCCCAAGCCTTCTGAAATCGTGTCCGTGAGGCCCGCCATGGTTTCTCAATAATAAAACATAATTTCATAGTAGTAAATTAATAGATTTCCGGTGCCTGGCGCGGATCGGAAACTTCGCCTCGCCTGGCGGTTGCAGCTGTAAGGAATGTCTTAGGACGCACCCACGGCAGCACTTTTCTTTGGGTCCGATAACGCGCATACTCAATTCCTCTGGTTATGGCTTCTGAGGCCAATGCGCGCCTGCTTTCGGGGTTTCTCGACTACCTGCGGATCGAGAAGGGGCTGGCGGCGCTTTCGATTGGCGCCTATGCGACCGACATCTGCCAGTTCGCCGAGTTTCTGGAAAAACGGAAGCGGCTGCTGCTGACTGCGAGGCGAAGCGATGTGCGCGAGTTTCTGCAGGAATTGTTTTCCCATCAGGTGGACGGGCGAAGCGTCGGGCGGAAGCTTTCGGCGTTGCGACATCTTTATCGATATTTGCTGCTGGACAAGAGGATCGAGCACGATCCGACGCTGAATATTGAGTCGCCACGGCAGTGGAAGGTTTTGCCCAAGGCATTGGCGCGAGAGGAGATGGAAACTACGCTGGCGGCTCCTCTGGCGCGGGGCGCTGGCGTGCATCGACAGACTCCACAGTCGGCGGCGCTGGCGGTTCGGGATCGGGCGATGCTGGAGGTCTTTTATGCCGGGGCACTGCGCGTCTCGGAGGTGATCAACGCCAAGCTTGAGGATTTGAAGCTTGAGTCGGGGTACATGCTGGTTCGCGGGAAGGGTGATAAGGAGCGAGTGGTGCCGTTGGGAAAGTCGGCCCAGGATGCATTGTCGCAATATCTGGCCGAGGCGCGGCCGATTCTGGCTGGGCTGAGGGCGACGAAAAACCCGCACATTTCGACTAGCTCTGGTGAAAATCACGACGTTCCGACAGCCTCAGGGCGGGCCTTCTCGCGCAAAGAACGAGTGAGAAATGGGGCGCCCGGGAATTCACCTTTGCTGTTTATTGCGCGCGGGGCACGAAGACTGACGCGACAGCGGGTTTGGCAGATAGTCGGGGCGGCATCGGTAGCCTCGGGACGACACGCTTCGCCGCACATGTTGCGGCACTCCTGCGCCACGCACATGGTGGAGAATGGCGCGGACTTGCGGACGGTGCAGACGATCCTCGGCCATGCCGACATCTCGACGACGCAGGTGTATACCCATTTGGCGCTGGACAGGTTGCGGACTGTTTATCAGAAGCATCATCCGAGGGCGAAGGCAAGGTAAGGCGATTCGACATTGCGGATCTTAGATTTCAGATTAAAGTCGACCGATTCTGCAATCTGAAATCTACAATCTGAAACCACGCATGCCGACAGCACGCACGATCATCGAGAAGGCCGTGGCGGATTTTCTTCGCCATCTGCGCGAGCGGAATGCTTCGCCGCACACGATCAAGGCTTATAGCGGGGATCTCGATGAATTTTCCGCTTACGCCGGATCGCGAGGATGGGGCGACATCGATCACATTGCGATCCGTGGATTTCTCTCGCAACTTTATGAGAAAGGCCTCGGTAAGACTTCGGTGGCGCGGGCGCTGGCGGCGGTGCGATCGCTTTATCGCTGGCTGGCGCAGGAAGGCGTGGTGGAGCAGAATCCCGCGAAGCTGGTGGCCACTCCCAAGCTGCCAAAGAGGCTGCCGCGGGTGCCGACCATCGAAGAAATGAACTCGGTTCTCGATGGGCAAATGCCGGAGGTGGCCGCATTCCCGGAGCGAGACCTGCTGATGCTGGAGCTGCTTTATGGCTGCGGTATCCGCAACTCCGAATTGACCGGAATCAACCTCGACGATATCCGGCTGAGCGCGGAGGCAATCCTGATTCGCGGAAAAGGGAAGAAGGAACGCTACGTTCCGTTTGGCGGTTCGGCGAAAGGTGTGCTGGTCGCGTACCTTCCCGCACGGCAGGCTGCTCTCGCGGAGCTGCACAAGAACTCGTCGGCCCTGCTTATTAACCGGCGCGGAGGTCGGCTGACCACCCGGAGCGTAGGTCGGATCATTAAGAGGATTGCGGTGGCAAAAGGGCTGTCCCCGGATGTGCATCCACACACGCTGCGGCATGCCTTCGGCACCCACATGCTGGAGGAAGGTGCGGACCTGCGTGCGATCCAAGAGTTGCTGGGCCACGAACGTCTGGCGACGACGCAGCGCTACACACAGCTTTCCATGAAGCACGTCCTTCAGGTTTACGATCAGACCCATCCGCGAGCGAAATGAGCTCGTGCCCGCTGCGAGTTGCGCAACGGGAGCTCACCATAACCGATCTCAAATCGTAGAAGACGGGAAATGCACGCCTCAAAAAACTGTTCCTACGCCATGAACATTTCAGGGTTCGCTGTCGGTCCGTCCAGATGCCCGACCAGTCGCTTTTCCAGTCCCTCTCGGGAGGGCTTGAGTTGCTGCCTCAGGCGCTCTTTCTCCGGATCGCTAAGCGGTGAGAAACTCCGCGCCATCTCGACGTTGTGGGCCAGCATTTCGGGGCGGGGCATTCCCACGACCGCAGTTGTGACCGGCAGACTCATGGAATACCGGAGCAGTGAGCTCATCTCTGCCTTTCCGGGACCTTCGCCCACAAGAAACTCTTGACCGGTCACCTTCATGGCGATCACGCCAAGGTTCTTGGCGTTGGCAGCGGGTAGGGCGAGTTCCTCAAAGCGGCCATTACGAGAGGCGTTGAGAGCCATCTGCACGCAGTCAAGGTCGTGTCGCTCGATAGCCCTGGCCATTACCTCTCCGTTGGTGTGGCTCGTCATGCCGACAAAGCGCGCCATCTTCTGGTCGCGCGCTTCCATCAAACCCTTAAGAGCCCCGTCCGGGGCCTCGATTTTTGCCAAATCGTCGGCTTGGCCCAGGCTGTGGATGTGCACCAGATCCACGTGGTCGGTCTTGAGGCGTTTCAGGCTGGCCTCGAGGCGGCGCAGGAATTCGTCGCGAGAGCGATCGGGAATCTTCGTTGCCAGCCAAACGTCTTTGCGGCGCGAAGCCATCACTCTACCGACGCGAGTTTCGCTTTCGCCGTCTCCGTAAGCGTAAGCCGTGTCCAGATAAGTGATGCCCAGATCAATCGCGTGATTGAGGATCGCCGTGGCGCTGTCTTCGTCCTTGTACATAAGGAAGCGGCTGCCGCAGCCGAAGGCAAGAATCGACACCTTGGCGCCGGTTCGTCCCAGCGTCCGCGAGGGAATAAGATCGGTACCCGGGCTTGCGCTGGCAACATTCTTCAGTAGCAAGAGGCTTGTACTGGCCGCAGTTCCCAATCCGATATTCTCAAGAAACTGTCTGCGAGAAATTTCGTTGCTCATGGTCCCTCCGGAATGGTCAAGGTGCATCTTATCGCTTCGCCGAGACTTTTGTTAGCTCGACGAGACGAACTGAGTGGGCCCGCATCGCAAATGATTCGCAAGTCGCCATTCCGAGCAACGTTTATTTCAACAATCTACTTCCGACATGGGCTCTCTCAGGCCGTGCTGCATTCTGCACGGGATGACCTGCCTGGGGGACTTCGGAGAATCTGGCAAGAACTTCATCGAAATAGGCAAGCGCCCCAAGGCCCCGGAAACTATGCTTAGGCTTGTGGTGCCTTGAGGCAGTTGGGGGGTTCGCAGCGAAGGAGAAACAATGCAGAAGCGCAAACTTGGAAAAAGCAACCTGGAAGTTTCGGTTCTCGGCCTGGGCTGCATGGGAATGAGCTTTTCCTACGGGCCGCCTAAGGACAAGCAGGAGATGACCTCACTTCTCCGTGCCGCCGTAGAACGCGGCATCACATTCTTTGATACGGCCGAAGTCTACGGCCCGTACTTGAACGAAGAGCTTGTGGGCGAAGCCCTGGCTCCGTTCCGTAAAGAAGTGGTGATTGCTACTAAGTTCGGGTTCGATCTGAGTGGCAGCGATAATCGGCCGGGAGCACCGCCTGTGAGTAGCCGACCCGAGCAGATCAGGCGGGCAGTCGAGGGTTCGCTCAAGCGACTCAGAGTGGAGAGCATCGACTTGCTGTACCAGCATCGGGTCGACCCGAATGTGCCCATCGAAGATGTTGCCGGCACGGTGAGGGAATTGATTCAAGCCGGCAAGGTCAAGCACTTCGGCATGTCGGAGGCAGCGGCAAAGACGATTCGCCGCGCACACGCCGTCCAGCCGGTTACTGCGGTGCAGAGCGAATACTCGCTGTGGTGGAGAAAGCCAGAGCAGGAAGTGATACCGATGCTCGAGGAACTCGGGATTGGTTTTGTGCCCTATAGTCCCCTGGGCAAGGGATTCCTGACGGGAGCGATCAAAGAAGACGCGAAATTCGACAGCACCGATTTCCGCAGCAAACTTCCTCGCTTCACGCCGGACGCTCTCAAGGCCAACCAGGCGCTGATTGACCTGCTCGGTAGCATCGGGAAGCATAAGAAAGCGACTCCTGCTCAAATCGCATTGGCCTGGCTGCTCGCTCAGAAACCGTGGATTGTGCCGATTCCGGGCACGACGAAGCTGAACCGCCTCGAAGAAAACATTGGTGCGGTGGCAGTGGAACTGACGTCCGGCGACCTGCGTGAGATAGAAAGCGCTGCCTCCAAAATTCCGGTGGAAGGGGCGCGATACCCCGAAGCCATCGAGAAAATGACCGGGTTATGAAAGGCAATTTCATGTACAAGGCAAAGGCCTATTCTGCTGCCAGTGCGACATCGCGGCTGGCCTCCACCACGATCACGCGGCGCGATCCGACCGAACACGATGTCCAGATCGACATTCTGTATTGCGGCATCTGTCACTCCGATCTCCACCAAGTGCGCAACGAGTGGAGCGGCGTGATGCCGACCGTCTACCCCTGCGTTCCCGGCCACGAAATCGTTGGCCGGGTCACCAAGGTCGGCTCCTCGGTCACCAAGTTGAAGCCGGGCGATCTCGCCGCGGTGGGTTGCATGGTGGACTCGGACGGCACCTGCCCCGAGTGCCGGGCGGGTCTCGAGCAGTTCTGTCCGAATGTGACTCTAACTTACAACCTCCCCGATAAGCATCTGGGAGGCGTCACCTATGGTGGCTACTCCGACAGTATCGTTGTTGACGAAAAGTTTGTTCTGCACGTCCCTTCTAATCTGAACCTGGCCGGCGCCGCTCCTTTGCTTTGCGCCGGAATCACAACTTACTCGCCCATGCGCCACTGGGGCGTCACTAAGGGCAAGAAAGTCGGCGTGGTCGGGCTCGGTGGATTGGGCCACATGGGCGTGAAGATCGCACATGCGCTCGGAGCCCACGTTGTGGTCTTCACGACTTCGCCGAACAAGAAAGAAGATGCGCGGCGACTCGGCGCGGACGAGGTCGTCATTTCGCGCAAAGCGGACGAGATGCAGAAGCACGTCGAGAGCTTCGACTTCATCCTCGACGCTGTCTCCGCGGATCACGACATTAGCGCTTACATCAATCTGCTGCGGCGCGACGGCAACATCACGCTCGTCGGCGCGCCGGAGAAGCCTCTTGCTGTTTCCGCGTTCGGCCTGATCATGCGCCGCCGCAGCCTCTCCGGCTCGCCCATCGGCGGTATCGCCGAAACCCAGGAGATGCTCGACTTTTGCGGGCAGCACAACCTCACCTCGGATGTCGAAGTGATCCCGATCCAGAAGGTCAACGAGGCCTACGAGAGGCTGCTCAAGTCCGATGTGAAGTACCGCTTCTCCATCGATATGGCTTCTCTCAAATCGGAGTGACCTCTGAGAAGCCAGGGAACTGACATCGAAGGGAGGCACGAGAGACGAGGACGATGGACATCAAAAGGGCTGGCTCACAACCTTCCGGCAAAAGACCGGCCGAGTATTTCACCGGCACGGTGCGCGTGGATCCACTGTTCGATGCCCCTGATCCAGCGCGTGTTCTTGGAGCCAGCGTTACCTTCGAGCCCGGCGCGCACACCGCGTGGCATACTCACCCGTTGGGGCAGACCCTGATCGTGACGTCTGGGTCGGGCCGCGCGCAACGTTTGAGCGGTCCGATCGAGGAGATCCGGCCGGGGGATGTGGTCTGGTTCTCTCCCGGCGAGAAGTACTGGCACAGGGGGCGCCCACCACCGCCATGACCCACAGCGCTATCGTAGAAAAGCTCGATGGGAAGAGTACAGACGGGAGGGAGAAAGTCACCGACGAACGGTACACCGGAAGGAGTAAGGCATGAGCAAAGAACCTTCAGCAACCCAGAAGATGATCGGCGACTTTGCTCCCAAACTCGTCGATCTAACCGATCCTGTCCTTTTCGGCGAGCGTTTGGGAGCGTCCTGAGCTTTCCAAGCGGGATCGTAATCTCGCAACGGTGGCCGCACTGGTTGCGATGAACCGTCCGGATCAGTTGCGGTTTCACCTGAGTTATGCCGCGCAGAACGGAATGAAGAACGAAGAAGAATTGGTTGAGGTCATCACCCATCTGGCCTTTTATTCAGGCTGGCCGAATGCGATGAGCGCCATCATGGTCGCGAAAGAGGTTTTCTCGAAGGCCTGAAAGGCGGGAGCTATCAAGATAACGTTAGATACAGGAGTCCACATGGCAAAGCGGAACGATGCTCTAAAAGACCGCCTTTCCCGATATCGCGAACTCAACATCAGTGTGACGGGCAGAAAGTCCGGACGAAGTATTTCAAACCCTGTCTGGTTCGTTTTGGATGACGACAACCTCTACCTGCTGCCGGTACGGGGTTCGGATACACAGTGGTACAAAAACGTACTCAAGAACCCGATCATGCGGGTCGATGCGCGGGGCGCAGAGTCCGAGGTCAAGGTTGTTCCTGTCACTGAGGCCAAACAAGTGTCGTCCGTGGTCGAGAAATTCCGCGACAAGTACGGGGCCGGCGACGTGAAGAAATACTATTCCAAGTTCGACGTTGCCGTTGTCGCCCCTATACGCTGATCGTGGGCTTTTGAGAATGATTCGCAACCGTCGCTTGCAATCGATTGCAGAGCGAGCGTATAGGCAAGTTAAGGTTTTCATCAAGAGAGTCATCCGCATTGGAAAAGTGACTCTGAAGGGAGTTGCATATGATCACGCTTACTGTGAATGGCGTCCGGCGCGAGGTTCAGGCGCCTGACGACACGCCGCTACTCTATGTATTGCGCAACGATCTCCAACTGATCGGTCCGCAGTTCGGCTGCGGACTCGCACAGTGCGGAGCTTGTTCGGTTCTGATCGAAGGCAAGGAAGTGCGGTCCTGCGTTACGCCGGTCGCGAGCGTCGCTAAACAGGAAATCACAACGCTCGAAGGTCTGCCCGCCAGATGGGCAAAGCAAAAAGGCCTTTCGGCGGAGGAAGCGAAAAAGACGCTTCACCCCGTCCAACAAGCCTGGATCGAAGAGCAAACTCCTCAGTGCGGATTTTGCCAGAACGGGATGATGATCAAGGCCACTGAATTGCTCGAAAGCAATCCACATCCGACGCTGTCCCAGATCAAAGAGGCCTTCACCACATCGGGACCGTCGCCCAATCTGTGCCGCTGCGGAACCTACGTGGCCATCATTGACGCCGTACAGCATGCCGCCGAAATCATGGCGAATGGGAGGTAAGCGATGGCAACCATGAGCGAAAAACCAGCGAACGTTTTCGGACCGACGCTATCGCGCCGTCAGTTCATAAAAGCGGGTGGCGTCCTGGTCGTGGGGTTCAGTTTCGTCGGCCCGGAGCTTTTAAAGGGCGATACCGCGAAGCCCGCCGCGTTCAAGAACTCGCTCGATCCCACTATCCCCAGCTCTTGGATCGAGATTCACCCGGACAACACGGTCCTGATTCGCACCGGAAAGAGCGACTTCGGTCAGGGCTCAACTTTTACAGCATACCGGCAAATTGTGGCCGAAGAGTTGAGCGTGCCCTTCGAAGCGATCACTACGGTCGTAGCGGGAGATACCGATCGCACGCCGGATGGCAGTGGCGCCTTCGATTTCCTCGGCCGTGGAACGCCGAACATCCGCAAAGCAGCCGCCTATACCTACCAGGCTCTGCTCGACCTCGCGTCCGAGCGACTCGGCGTGCCGAAGGACAAGCTTTCCGCCAAGGACGGCATCGTTTCAGGAGGCGGCAAGAGCATTTCCTACGGCGACCTCGTAAAGAACCAGCAACTGAAGCTCACAATCCCCGTGAAAGGCGACCTCACCAGCATCTTTGGGTTGACCATCGAGGGCAATCCGCCGATGAAGCCCGTCGGCGAGTACACGGTCATCGGCAAGTCCTTCAAGAATTCCATCATTAGTTCGAAAGTCGCCGCGAAAGAGACCTGGGCGACCGATGTGCGCCTGCCGGGCATGTTGCACGCGCGGGTGGTGCATCCCAAGACGCTGGGCTCGACACTCGTGTCCGCCGGTCAACTAGACAAAACCAAGTTCCCGAATTCGCGAGTCATCGTGAAAGGCAATCTCGTCGGAGTGGTTGCCCCCACAGAGTGGGAAGCGATCCAGGCAGCCGACCAGGTAGCCGGCAGCACGAAATGGACTGAGTGGAAGGGCCTGCCCGGCAATGCGAAACTCTACCAGCACCTTCGGGAGGAGGCAGATTGGACCTCCGCACCTATCGAGAAGAGTAAGACTTCCAAAGGCGGCGTAGAGCCAGCGCTCGGGGCGGCTCACAAGAAGCTTTCCGCCACCTATCAGTTGTCCTACATGAAGCACGCGCCGATTGGCCCGACCATGGCCGTTGGTGATGTCAAGCCTGACGGCACGGTGCACATCTACACGCACAACCAGAATCCACAGGCGCTTCGTGGCGAAATTGCGCTGATGCTCGGCACCATGCTTGATCATGTCATCGTGCATTCCTATCCCGGACCCGGCCATTACGGCAGGTCGAACGGAGGAAACGCAGGCGCTGAAGACGAGGCGGTTCTCCTGTCACAAGCCGTCGGCAAACCGGTGCGCGTGCAGTGGATGCGCGCTGACGATATGCAGTGGTCGACGCAATCGGCGGTTTCGTTCTCCGACGTTCAGGTTGCCATCGACGAAAAAGGCAAGATGGCCGCATATCAAATCGACCACTACATGCCTGCCATGCAGGACGATCGGCCGATCGGCGCTGTCCTCGCGGGGCTGCCCACGATGGCTGCCCCTCAGGTGCATTCTGATGGCGTAACTTCCACCGTCAACGGCCTTGAAGATCCGTGGGTTTATGCGCCAGTACCGAATGTGATGGAGCGCGGCCATGGCACATTCCAGGTGGGACAGAAAGCCTCGCCTCTCGCGGTCGGTCTTCGCGATCACAGCATGCGGACGCCGGGGCAGTTCCAGCAGAACTATCCGCGCGAGCTGGCGATGAGCGAGGCAGCAGCGCTTGCAGACGGGGACGCCGTCCAGTTCCGCATCGACCACGCAAGCGAAGAGCGGGCTATCGGCGTGTTGAAGGCAGTCCGTGACGCTTCCGGATGGGACACACGCCCCTCCCCGCGCCCTGATGCTGTGTCCACTGGATCAACGCCGGTGCGAGGTCGTGGAGTCTCTCTGATGTTGCGCAGTGGAACCTACTGGGCGTGCGTTTGCCAGATCGCCGTCAATCCGAGTACAGGCGCGATCGTCGTTGAGAAGTATACGATCGCGGTCGATCCCGGCATCGTCGTGAACCCGATGCAATTAAAGCGCAACATCGAGGGTGGTGCGGTGATGGGAATCGGCCATGCCCTCTTCGAAGAGGTCACGTTTGATGAAAGTGGAATCACCACGGATGACTGGACTTCTTATCCCATCCCAACCATGGCGGACATACCTGAGATCAAGGTCGTGCTGCTCAACAATCCGAAAGTCGGAGCATACGGCGGAGGTTCAGAAGCAGCGAATGCGCTCGCCGCGCCCGCCATCGCAGCGGCGCTCCACGACGCAACCGGAAAGGTCATTCGGCGGCTTCCGATGAAGCCCGCTTACGTCCAAGCGCTTTTGAAGACGTAAGCGTTTGAGGTCTACCCTGGAACCAACATTATGATTACAAAACCAAGTATTCTCGAAGGCGTGAAGACCAACGGGAGAATCGCGTCTTTCCCCAAGCCCGCCAAAGTTGACGGACCGAGCCAACCAGGCTTAGCCAAGTTGGCCCGTCTAATCGCCGCTTATGCCCCTCATGACGGCAGTTTTGAGCTGCACATCCCCGGCTTGCACGCCAGCTGCTATTCCCGAGTCAACAGTGAGTGTGTGCATGCCCTCGGCTTGCCCTCGTTGTGCATCGCGGCACAAGGAGCGAAGACCGTTATCGTGGGGCAGGATGTCTACGAGTACGACGGCTCGCGCATGATCGTCTTTTCCGTGGCTGTGCCAGTCGCGGCCCAGGTCACGCAGGCCAGCCATTCCGAACCGTACCTCGCTTTCAAGCTGGACCTCGACCCGCACAAGATTGCCGGGCTGGTCTTGCGGGTCTTTCCTCACGGCTTGCCTGCTGCTCAGGAGAGAAGCGGGGTCTATGTCACTCGGGTCGATGACAGCATTGTCAATGCCGCTACGAGGTTGATGGAATGCCTGGTAGAGCCCGGCGATGCGGAACTCCTCGCTCCGCTGGTGATGGATGAGATTCTGATCCGGCTCCTGCGCAGCCCCATCGGTGTCCGCGTGGCTCAAATGGGTCTTGCCGAGTCCAGCGTGCAGCGAATTGCGATGGCGATTTCCTGGCTGCGCGAGAACTACTCTCAACCCGTGAAGGTGGAAGCGTTGGCCGGGCTGGTGCACATGAGTGTGTCCTCTTTCCACGAGCATTTTAAGTCCGTCACTTCGATGAGCCCACTGCACTATCAGAAGGTGCTGCGCCTGCAGGAGGCGAGGCGTCTGATGTTGTCGACCATGATGGACGCGGGCGCTGCCAGTCAGCGCGTGGGCTATCTAAGCTCTTCGCAGTTCAGCCGCGAATACAGCCGCTTTTTCGGAAGTCCGCCAACCAGAGACATCGCCAGATTGCGTCAAGAGACTCGACTGTGGGCGTGACCCAATTCGTCGATTGCAGTATCTTTACCCGCGAGGCACTCGAACTGAATTGGTGATGAAATGACCGAACTCCCGCGCTGGGCGAACTTCTTCGTGATCGTGGGATCCTCGGCCGGAGCCCTGATCGGCTTGCAGTTCGTGGTCATCACTCTGGTCGCCACCATGCCCCACACACCAGGCCAGGAGCAAGCCGGAGGCGCATACGCGACGCCTACCATCGTTCATTTCGGATCCGTGCTGCTACTCTCGGCCGTCCTGAGCGCTCCCTGGCACGGCATTGTCGGGGCCTCGGTAATTTGTTTCCTGCTAGGCGTTGGTGGACTTGCGTATGCCATCATCGTGGCTCTGCGTCTGCGAGTGCAAACCGCATATCAGCCCGTCTTCGAAGACTGGTTGTTTCATGCTCTGCTGCCCTTCGCGGCGTACGTTATGCTGGCGGTATCGGCATACGCGGCTCGCGCCCATTTTTACGAGCCGATGTTTGGCATCGCAGCGGCGGCGCTGTTGTTGCTCTTCACAGGCATTCACAATGCCTGGGACGCCGTTACCTACCACGTCTTTGTCAAGAAGCCGCAACATGAGGAGGCTAAGCAGCTGTCACGCTGACGTAACCAGGCGGTTGACTCATTGCCTCCCGTCTACTCCACGAATGGACGGAGTGGCCACAGATCTGGAGCGGTCCGTGAGGGATGGGGCGATTGTTCATAATCTCTAAGCAGACGAAATGGGAGACCGAGTAAATGGATCAGGTGTTGATCCGTGAGACAACGAGTTCAGATATACCTGTATTGCTGCGGCACCGGCGCCAGATGTGGCGGGATATGGGGCGACGCGACGAGGTCGTGCTCGACCTGATGGAAAGGGCAGCCAACGAATATTTCTCACAAGCGTTGCCGCAAGGTTCCTATCGTGGCTTTCTTGCAGTCGATGCGAGCGGGAACGTGATCGGTGGCGGGGGGATCGTCATCAGTCCCTGGCCCGGCGTCCTTGGGCAGCTTCACCCAAAGAGGGCGACGATTCTCAACCTATATGTGGAGCGCGAGCATCGACGGCGCGGCGTGGCGCATGAACTGATGAAGAGAATGATTGCCTGGTGTCGAGAGAACGAGTTCTCAAGTGTTGCGCTGCACGCGAGCGATGACGGACGTCCTTTATATGAACGACTTGGATTCAGGCCCACCAATGAGATGCGACTCGACTTCAACATGTCTGGGGATGCCACCGGGGGTTCGATCGCGTAACCAAGCCTCATCACAAGTGAGCGCGGGAAAGACTGTTTTGACCTGCGGTTGATCGATGATCACGCGAGTTTGCAACAGTGGCCGCTCGTGCGAATTGATTTTTCGTGGTGTGGGCTGCGGCTTTCGCTCTAACCTCACGAACGCCAGCTATCTGTTCTCAACAGTTGTCAATCTGCGGGGTAAAGAAAAGACATGAGGGATAGCATGCGGCACTGCCATTTTCTTCGGTAGGGTAATCCGATGAAATTTCTGAAGATGCTGAACAAGCCTGCCGCTTGGGCGAGTGGATGGACAAGCGCAATCCTTTGCTTCAGTGCGGCTACCGGATATTAGCTGGCCGGGGAGCGTCGCAATCTTTCGGGCAGTGCTTGGCGCGGTTGAAATGGGCGCTATTGTTTTATAGAACGGACCGAGCGAGAGTGAAACGTAGTTCGGACCTGGCGGCGCAGTAGGTAAAACAGCAAAGCGCCAGCAATCGCAAGGCCCGTACCTCCGCACACGAAGTCACCTCTTACCAGATTGATAGAGTCTCCGGCGACCTGCGTAGAAATGATGCCGACAGCCAAACCCCATCCCCAAAAGCGACGTTTGAACCAACCCAGAGAGGCGATAACCATCGTCGCACTCAGTAGGAGGAACAGGGGACCGACAGTCCGGCCAAGTGGCGCGAGTTTTCTATAGGCCGTCGGGTTCAGGGCCCACATTCTGTCGAGCGTTGTTCCCCGCCAAACTAGCGTCATTCCGCCAAGACCAGACATGCAAGCTCCGAAGACCAAGAATGCCCCGACCGCCTTCATTGCCGGTGTCAACTTTGCACCCACCGGAGTCGCAGAATTCATTTCTTGACTATAGCCGGACAGGGAGAGGAGTGTAACTGTTGAAATGTCGATCTCTCCCCAGCCCTAAAATAGCAACCGGGCGGCTAAGGGATTACACTTGTCAGTAATGAGTCCGCGCCATCCGCGCCGACTATTAGGAGGGTGAGAATATGTCGCCCTTAGTTCGCCGCACGATCCTCAAGAAACTCCTCATCGTCGTTTCGTGCAGTCTCGCCGTTTGTGGCTCCACTACGCTGACTTTGGCACAGCACCCCGCTGCTCGGACCGGAGGAGTAGTTCATATACCGTCCCCACCTATTCCCCGCGTTCCAATTTCTTCAGCGCCGATTGTCCACGCACCGATTATCTACGCACCGATTTCCACTCCTCGGAGTTCGATAGCCCCATCTGCGGACGCACCCGGCACGGCTGTTTTTCTCTTTCCCCGGCGTCCGATTCGCCGATTTCCGCCAGTGTTCGTCGTTTACGAATCTCCCTTTCTTCTTGGCGAACGGTTCTTGGCAGCGAACTCCTGTGGGTTGGCGACCTGTGACCTCTTCTGGTCTTGGACGCTCGGGTTCACGAATATCTCCTCCCCTGGTCCGACAAACTATATCTCGCAGGTGAACGAGACTCCGGTGTACGTCTACGGTGAACAGAGACCCGACCTACCGCAGCTCTTCTTGAAAGATGGCACGATTCTCAGCGTGACCGATTACTGGGTCGTCGACGGCCAGCTTCATTTCACGATGATTGAAGAGAATGGTGCAAAGCCAGCGGAATACGTGATTGTTTTCGACACGCTGGATCTGCAAGCAACGGTTGACGCAAACACGCGGAGAGGCTTCCGCTTTATGCTACGTAACGAACCATTCCAGCAGTATTTGCGCGACCACCCAGAAGGCCCGCCTTCCATCGTAGCGCCCCCTCGTGGCTAGATTCGAATCTGTCGTCAGTAGTCTCTGACGAGGATTATGAGGGGATCTCTGTTCGGGGAATCTAATAAATTGGTCGGCGGTCGCACGGTCGCCGAGTAAGCCGGTTGTTTTCCTCGATGCGTGATACGAATTCCCGTGGAGCCCCACTATTAGATCGGGAAAGTGGACGGGGCGGGCGAATTCGTTTGATGAACTCCCTCACGGCAACGCACCGCGTGCCAAAGCCCTGTCTCCCACAGGAGAGTAAAACGATGTTCTGTATCTCAGCGCACTCCCGACTTCTCAAGTCGATCGCCCTCACCATGCTTGTTGCTGGCCTGACCGCGGCCCAAGCTCAAAGCCCAGCTGGACCAAAGCGCCCAGCGACAGTTCCAGCAGGTTATGTCATTACGCCATTCGGTTACTTCCATCCCAGCTGCGTCGCGCACTTGGCTAAGGGTGATGAAGTGCGGCACGATGAAAACGCCATCCGGCACGCGAATGGAACCTCCGAGAACATCCATGTGTGCCCCTATCCCCATTTCAAGGCCGACGGAGAAAAGGTCATCGGGGATGAGCGGGCCGTGAAGCAGCCCACGATCGGCCATGCCTGGGTCGAATATGCCAGCACAACCACGACTTCTTCCTATGGCGAACTGTCTGCCTACTGGAACGTTCCCCCGGCGCCGAGCACTAACCACGGCCAGACCGTATACCTGTTCCCTGGCCTGGAGGACTACCAGGACGTGGTGACAATCGTTCAGCCGGTCTTGGGGTGGAACTCCGATTACGCCTCAGCGTGGGGCATCGCCAGTTGGAATTGCTGCGCGAGCGGTACTGTCTTTGAGGCCCCGCCGACAAGAGTCAATTCCGGAGATGTGATCCTCGGCTATATGTTCGACACATGTGCTGCGGGAACACTGTCCTGCCCCACGTGGGACATTGTTACCTGGGATCTGACCTCGGGAAAGTACTCTGAACTGCTCAATACCTCGAGTCAGGGGCAGACCTTCAATTGGGCCTTTGCCGGCGCCCTGGAGGTCTACAACATCGTGCAATGCGGCGATTACCCCTCCAATGGCTCAATCTCTTTCTATAACCTGGGGCTCTACAACGACAGCTTTGTCAAGATCGCCAACCCGGCCTGGTCCGTAACCAACCTGTCCTCGGGATTGACTCCACAATGCAGCTACGGCGGAACACTGCCGAAGCAGGTAACTCTCAAGTATTGATCCGCCTCCTCATTTAGGTGTGGGGTATCCGGAAATCCAGTTTCGCCGGGTGCCCCACCCTCCACGCAGCGACGGGAGTGGCGCGCGACACAGATTGGTTCAAAACGCGCATTCCCTAACGGCCTTCACGTCATCCAGAGTGTAAACAGACCTTCGCCGTCCACGCTCCATGAGCGTACATGCCCAAGTTGACCATTTTCATGACCCCAGGCCCATGTGTAACCCAAAAACCCCTTGCCAAAGAGCGTCACAATTGGAAGTGATACCAGTCACTGCATCCCCTACGAGCCTCCTCCATACTTGCATTATGGAACGGGCGGTGGAAGCGTAGTACGTGTCCGCCGTCTTGTACCGAATGCGAGGCGAGGTGTCGGCAAAGCTGTGATCAGCCATCAGAGCCTGCAGAAACGGTACGGACAACGCATGAACATCGGAGTTAAGAGGAACTTTGTTGGTCTAATGTTCGTAGCTTCGATATGAGGCGATTTCTCGGCAGCTTCGACGAGGTTTTGCGTGCCATGTGGACGCACAAACTTCGCTCCTTCCTCACAATGTTTGGCATTGCCTGGGGAGTGGGGTCGCTGCTGCTTCTAGTTGGATTAGGCGAGGGTTTTCGCGCGGGAACCGCCAAGAATCTGGCGAGCTTCGGCGAAGACTTCATGCAGATTTACAACGGACGGGTTCCGGCGGTTGGCAGCAGCCAACTTTCGTCTCGCCAGTACTACCTGAACTACCAGGACTATTTGGATATTCGGAACTCGCAGTTTGTGCGTAATGCCACGCCGATCATCTACCGCGGCGACCTTCGCCTGGTAAGCGAGTATGGCAGCAGCAACGGCTATGTGGATGGCTCCGAGCCGCAGTTCTCAGAGATTCGCTACCAGCCGATAGAGCAAGGGCGCTGGTTGAATTGGAACGACGAAAGCGAGCGACATAACGTCTGCGTGATTGGAAGCGAATTTGTCCGCATATTGTTCCCCGGTCGGCCAGCCGTAGGTAGCCGACTCCTTATCAATGGCGTGCCGTTCGAGGTGGTTGGGACGATGCAGAAGGTTGGCCACGGAAACAACAACGGCCAGAACATGCGCCTGATCATGCCTTATACCACCATGGCTATTTATTTCCCGATGCAGGGGGCAGGTAACGCAAAAGCGATCAAGTACGTTGCCTACCAGCCGATTACGAGGCAGCAGCACGAACAAGCCAAGAAAGCCGTTCGGAGTATCGTTGCGAGAAACCACAACTTTGATCCCGAGACGCCGGACGCCTTTGACGACTGGGACTCGATCGCCGCGGCCGAGATGGTGGGCAAAATCTCCGATGCCATGGATACGTTTCTGGGCGCGGTCGGTCTGGTGACACTCGGTCTGGGCGCAATCGGAGTGATCAACATCATGCTGGTGTCGGTGACGGAGCGCACCCGGGAGATCGGCCTGCGCAAGGCTTTGGGCGCTACCAAACGGAACATCTTGTTCCAGTTCTTTTTGGAAGGGCTGATGCTTACTGCAATCAGCGGTGCCATTGGCGTGGGCGCAGCCTACGTGGCCACCCAGCTATTCGGACTTGTGCCGCCGATCGATGGATTCGAATTGCCTCACATTTACCCAGCGACTGCTGTGCTCGCCATGGCTAGCCTTGCCTTGGCTGGCATTATCGCCGGACTTTATCCCGCGCGGCGGGCGGCCATACTCCAGCCCGTGGAAGCCCTTCGTCAGGAGTAACGAATGATCCACGCGAAAGATGTGTTCTCGGAAGCATATACATCGCTCAGGCAGAACCGCCACCGAAGTGCGCTAACCATGCTCGGTATGGCCTGGGGGATCGCCACCGTAGTGCTGTTGCTGGCCTATGGCACGGGTTTCTCAACGGCCATCGTCAACATATTCAGGAGCTATGCCAGCATGGCGGCGATGGGCATCGCGGGCGGGCGCACCTCGATGCAGGCCGGAGGAAACAAGGCCGGTACCAGTATCCGGTTGACCAGGGATGACATTGATCGTGTCGTGGTCAACGTGCCGGAAGTGACCCGCATAACTCCCGAATCGCTTTACGATGCGCCCGTCAGCTACGAGGGGCGTTCGTATATTTGGAGCGTTCATGGAGGCGATCCAGCGCTCCAGGAAATTCAGAACCTGCAACTGGATCTCGGTCGTTTCTACAGTGCTGGAGATTTGCAACTGCGCGCGCGTGTCTGTGTGCTGGGCTCGGAATCCAGGGAAAAGCTATTTTCCGGCCGTTTTCCCTTGGACGAAAAGATTCGTATCAGCGGCATTCCTTACGAAGTAATCGGTGTGCTTAAGCCCAGACCCCAGGAAGGCACCGAGAACAGTATCAACCGCGTCGTTTACATCCCATTCCCCAGCATGAGCGACTTCCGCAATACGCGCTACATCGACATGATCTGGTTAGATTTTCTCGGCTACAACTATGGAGGAGTCGAGAAGTCGGTTCGCAATACGCTGGCAGCACAACACAATTTTCGTGCCGACGATAAGCGGGCTCTATTCGTTTTCAGCATGATGGAGCAGCTTTCGCAATTTCGCATCATTACTATGGCGCTGCAGGTGCTGCTTGCCTTTATTGGGACTCTGACCCTTGGTATTGGCGGCGTGGGACTCATGAACATCATGCTGGTGAGCGTAACCCAGAGAACGCGTGAGATCGGTGTGGAGAAGGCGTTGGGTGCTCGCCGCTTCGATATCCTGATGCAGTTCTTGTCCGAAGCGCTCGCGATTACCTTTTTGGGTGGCCTTTTAGGTATTGTGCTCGCCTACATCATTTCCCTCTCTGTGGGGAATCTCACCTTTTACAGTGCGCTCGCCCAGCACGGGGAGGCGGGCGATATTCGTCTCATCATTTCACCAGTCAGCGTATTGGTCTCTACCGCAATCCTGGCGCTGGTGGGATTGGTCAGCGGCATGATTCCAGCAATACGCGCCGCACGTCTCGATCCTATTGAGGCATTGCGCTACGAATAGGCCGTTTCCTCTAAAGCAAAGGATTGCCTGTCCATCAAGTTGCCAAAGCTGTTTGGTGTCTCTTCGGTAGGTGCCGGGCCAGCTAAAGGACATCGACTACGATAAGGGTAATGTCATCCTGCTGTTTCATCGCAGCAGGGCGCCACGTCTGGAGTTCACAGAGCACTTGACGCGACACCTCGGACGCGGGCTGCATTCGATAATTGCGTACGACCCGTTCCAGTTCCCGGTCGCCAAACGCCTCCCCCGCGGCGTTCTCAGTTTCAGTCACGCCGTCGGTGTAGAGCAGGAACCGATCCGATGGTTCAAGCGGTACACTGCACACCGGGTACTGAGAGTCAGGTGCGACTCCGAATAACAGCCCGTTACTTTCGATGCGCTGCATTTCGCCCTTCGTATTCCGCCAGCAAAGTAGCGGCGGATGTCCAGCAGCCGAGTAGAGAGCGCTGCGGTTCTCTGTGTCAATCCAAACATAAGCCGCCGAGGCAAACTGGCCGTGCGCCTCACTCGACAGGATCCGATTTAAGCCGCCAAGAACCTGCGCTGGATCATTGGCATGGACGGCGACGGATTGGATTGCCACTTTGATCATCGAAGAGATGAGCGCGGCTGGCATGCCATGTCCAGAGACGTCTGCCAGGAGGATGCCGAGATGGTTGTTGTCTGACTGGACGAACTGGTAGAAATCGCCCGCAACGGCGGTCATCGGATGATAAGAAGCAGCAATTCGAAGGTTCTCAAGTTCGGGAACACTCGCTGGAAGAATTGAAAACTGTATCTGCCGGGCCATCTCCAGTTCTGTCTCGATTGAAAGCAGACGGCGCTCGTTCGCAAACAATATTTCCAGAGCCACGTACCCTAGCGAAATCAGGAGCGCAGCAAAGCCCAACGAGTCAACCAAAGGCAGCGTGCGATAGCGCAACACGGTCGACAAGTTGGTGTACAGCACTTCCAAGGCAAAAATGAGCGTAGCGGCTGCGAGAACGTGGTGATTCGGTACAACGAGGAACTTGGAAAACTTTGGGACCAACACGACGGCTAATAAGACAAGCATGGCAAGGACTGCGAGCAGGTTGTTGTAGAACATCCATTTGTCGGCTCGGCCACCGAGGACGAACGTGCCAATACCTACCAAAGCGATCGTCACTCCCGCGAGAATTTCCAGGTGCATGAGGAGCCTGAGCTTGCCGAGGCTCAGTTCTCGCCAGGCGCACAAGGCGGAGACCAAGAGCAGGTACATTACCGCCGTACTCACGTAGGGAGTGGCAGACTTGAGGGCGTGCGGCAGAACTGCCACCACCACGGGCGTCTGGACCAGTTTTTGCAGCCCATGCATCCCGCTCCAGATTCCCAACCAGACGAGGATGGGACCGCCCTTACGCCAGCGGATCGCCGCGATCGCGCAGGCGGTCGCTCCAATGGTCGAGAAAAGGGTTCCCAGGACGATATCGATCACCTCGCCGCGGAGCGTTTGCAGAGCCGCATCTGCCGTGTTCATGCCATTCATCTAACACGATCTTATTCTTCGAGCCGTCCCTCGGCGCAGGATTGTAAGTGGCGCGAACCGGCGACGTAGCTCATCGATTCTCGTTGCGGAAAGGTGTGTAGGGTGAATGAATTGGGGAATGTTGTAGTTTAGGGTGGGGTGTAGGAATATTATGGTGAAGGTGTTAAAGGGATTTGCCTCTTCAACAAATTCCCCAGCACCTATCCGGTCAAGGCACCTGAGCGCCCTGGGTCTCGACGTAGACTGCGTACAGAGACTGGCTCGCGGCCATGAACAGCCTGTTTTTCTTGGCGCCGCCGAAGCAGAGGTTGGCGCAGGTTTCCGGAAGATGAATCTTGCCGATGAGCGTGCCGTCGGGCGCGAAAACATGTACTCCGTTGTAGCCTTCTCCGGCCCATCCGGCGGCGGACCAGACGTTGCCGTCCACGTCGCACCGGATTCCATCGGATGAGCCCGGCGCCATATTCACAAAAAGCCGGCCATTCTTCAGTCGCTCACCATCCACGACGTCATAGACGCGAATCGGACGCGGGTCGCCGGGATGCTTTGGAATTCCCGTATCCACGATGTAGAGCTTTTTCTCGTCGGGAGAGAAACACAAGCCGTTGGGTTTATCCATGTTGTCGGCCACGACGGTCGCCTGGCCCGTTTTCGGATCGAGCCGGTAAACGTTGGCGGGCAGTTCGAACGGTAGCCTTGTGGCCTTCGTAATTCGTCATGATGCCATAGCCCGGATCGCTGAACCAGATCGCCCCGTCAGAGTGCACCACCAGATCATTCGGCGCGTTGAGCAACTTGCCTTGAAAATGATCCATGAGCACCGTGATGGTGCCGTCCGATTCGGTTCGCGTAACCCGGCGCGTGTCGTGCTCGCAGGTGAGCAGCCGGCCCTGGCGGTCGCGGAAGTTGCCGTTGCTGTAGTTCGAAGGGCTGCGGAAAACGCTGACTTCTCCCGTATCCTCGAGCCACCGGAGCATTCGGTTGTTGGGGATGTCACTGAAAAGCAGATAGCGGCCATCGGCAACCCATACCGGCCCCTCCGCCCATCGCGTGCCTGTATAAAGGCGCTCGACCGCGGCATTGATGACCTTGTATTTCGCGAAGCGCGGATCAACGACTTCAACCGCCGGATCGGGATAAACCACCAGATTTTTCTGTGATTTCTCCTCCGCCCGTGCCCAGGGTTTGAAGGCCAGCGCGGTCGCGCCGCCCGCGGTCAGGTTCATGAAGGTTCGTCTTTGCATCGGTGTCTCTCCGGCAAGAAAATCTGCCCGAGGCACATTAACACGGCCCTTTCTGCCGTGGAATGACGATTCTCGGGTCTCGAGGCGGTTTGGTCGGCAAGACGGTACAATTGCTGGATTCCAATGCCGCTGGCACCCTCAACCCGCCTGGGCCCGTATGAGATCCTCGCGCTCCTTGGCGCTGGGGGAATGGGCGAAGTCTACAAAGCTCGCGACACACGGCTGGATCGGATTGTCGCGGTCAAGGTCTCGAACGAACAGTTCTCCGAGCGCTTCGAACGCGAAGCGCATGCTGTAGCCTCGCTGAATCACTCCCACGTTTGCACGTTGCATGATATCGGGCCGAACTACCTGGTCATGGAGTACGTCGAGGGCTCCGTCCTCCGAGGTCCCTTGCCGGTCGCTCAAGCTCTTGAGTACGCAGTGCAGATTTGCGACGCACTCGACGCCGCCCACAAAAAGGGAATCGTCCATCGCGACCTTAAGCCGGCGAACATTCTTGTCACGAAGAGCGGCGTCAAGCTGCTGGACTTCGGCCTGGCCAAGATCGTCCTGGCAAAGTCCAGTGCGACAAAGAGCGGACAATCCGGCGATCGCCCCGTCGACGCCACCCTCACGATGGCGCTCACCGGCAAGAACGAAATTGTGGGCACGCTCTATTACATGTCACCGGAGCAGTTGCAGGCACAGGGCACGGGGCAGGAGGTTGACGCTCGCAGCGACATCTTTTCTTTTGGCTTGGTGCTCTACGAAATGGTGACGGGAAAGCGCGCTTTTGATGGCGCTTCTCCTGCCACCGTAATCGCTGCCATCATGGAACGTCCGGCGCCGTCCATTGGCGACGTGGCGCCGCCAGCGTTGGACCGGGTCCTCAAGCGGTGTTTGGAGAAGGATCCCGAAAACCGCTGGCAAAGCGCACGCGACCTCAAAGCCGAGCTGGAGTGGATTGCACAAGCACCAAGCGACGGAGGCACCGCAGATGCTCCAGCAGCACGTTCCATATGGCTGCCCTCGGTTGCGGCGGGAGTGCTCGCCCTCGTCGCGGCGGCAACTTCATGGATCGCCTACCACTCCACACGCTCGGAGGAATTGAAACCGCAGGTGCGGCTGGAAGTAGATCTGGGTCGGGACGTTTATTTGAACGCGTTGGGCGGGTCCGACATCATTCTTTCGTCCGACGGCACGCGTATTGCCTACCTTTCACGCAACCGCCTTTTCACGCGCAAACTCGACCAAGCGGGCGCCACCGAGCTACCGATCACCCCGGGCGCGACCAGCCCGTTCTTTTCCCCTGATGGTCAGTGGATTGGTTTTGTCGCCAGCGGAAAACTGAGAAAAATTTCGGTGGATGGCGGCGCCGAGGTCGTCCTGTGTGACGCCTCCTCTTCTTACACTGGCGCCGATTGGGGAGAAGACGGCAACATTATTGCCAGTCTGCGGATCTCTGGCGGACTGTCACGGGTTCCCTCCACTGGCGGCACCCCAACCCTGGTCACGGAACTTGTGGGAGAAGAACGAACGCATCGGTGGCCGCAGATGCTGCCCGGCGGCAAAGCGATCCTCTTCACCGTCGAAAATTCTACGGTCGGCTTTGACGACGCCAGAATTGAAGTCTTAACCCTGACGGACCACCGCAGGAAGACCTTGCAGCGGGGAGGAACTTTCGGGCGTTATCTGGCTGCGTCAGGTGGCAAGGGCTACCTCGTCTATGTGAACCAGGGAACGCTGTTCGCAGTTCCTTTCGACCAGGAGAAGCTGGAGACCTCTGGTACGCCCAAGCCCGTATTGCAGCAAGTGTCGTATTCCTCGATGTTTGGCTCGGCCAAGCTGAGTTTTTCGCGTACGGGGACGCTGGTGTACCGGAGTCGCGACATCAACACCTCGCGAGTAGTCATCCAATGGTTGACTGCCGATGGCAAGTCGCAGCCGCTGCTCGACAAGCCGGGCCTCTTCGTGAATCCCCACTTCTCTCCCGACGGCGCGCGCCTGGCGGTGGCAAACGACGATGTGCACTCCGGGATTTGGATCTACGACATTCGGCGCGACACCTTGTCGCCGTTGACCGGCGAACGGAATGGAACTCATCCGGTGTGGACACCCGACGGCCAATACATTGTTTATCAGGCTGGTGGGATCTCGTTCGCGCGCGCCGACGGCGGAAGCAGGCCCGAGCCTCTGACTGAGAGCAAAGAATTTCAATATCCCTCCGCTTTCGCGCCCGATGGCAAACACCTGGCCTTTTATCAGAGCGGGCCGCAAGGGTTCGAACTCTGGACGGTACCGGTGGAACGCGAGGGAGAGCGCTTGAAGGCGGGGAAACCGGAGTTATTCCAGCGCACGAATTTTGGGAACCGGGCTGCGAGCTTCTCTCCCGACGGAAGCTGGCTGGCATACAGCTCCAATGAGTCGGGAGTTTCCCAGGTTTTTGTGCGCGCCTTTCCGGACACAGGCGGTCACTGGCAAATCTCGAGTGACGGCGGAACATCGCCGATCTTCTCTCGAAACGGCAGGGAGCTGTTTTTCTTTGATGTCCCCGCCGATCGGATTATGGTGGCCAGCTACTCGGCAAAAGGCGACTCGTTCGTAGCGGAAAAGCCGCGTGTCTGGTCGAGCCAGAGTGTGGCTCTGACAATGAGTGGCGCGGTCGGAGCCCAGTACGACCTTGCCCCCGACGGAAAGCGCATCGCCGTGGCCACCTACGCTGGTGGCTCGTCTCAACAGGACGCGGGCCACGTGATTTTTCTAGAAAATTTCATCGACGAGCTGCAACGTAAGGTGCCGCTCGGGTTCAAGTAGTCATCGAACCTCGAACGGAGTCAGTCTGGAGCAGATCCCCAACAAGCGTCGAACGAGATTCCGGTAGTGCCTGAGGCGCTTTACTCGTTTGACGAATGCTTTCAGCAAGAAAATTCAGAATCACGCGGCTATGGTTGCGATCTACACCGTACACTACAACTTCGCCAGAATCCACAGGACGCTGCGAATCACTCCGAGCATGGCTGCTGGCTTGGCCGATCACGTTTGGAGTCTCGAAGAAATCGTGATGATGGCCGATAGTTACGTGCCGAAACCCGGCAAGCGCGGTCCCTACAAAAACAAGTAGTCGGGCGGTTTGTTTTCTGAAAGTATGGCTATCATGTTTTACAAGGCTATAGATAAAGTCATAGATAAACTCCCGACGTGGGTAAAGTTCATCTTATTGGTCCTCACCGTCCTCGGGAGCGTGTACTGCATCTCGCGTTACGGCTTCTGGTCTTTCCTGCTGAGGGTGATTTTCAGTCCTTAAATTTCAAACTGAGGCACTACCGAGATTCCTTTCGACTTGCTCTGCGGGCTGATCCTGGGTTGGCTGGCTGGAATCAACGCGGGTGCGGCCTTACTTAATTATTCGGTGTTCTTTCAGTATCTCCACCGTCTTTTCAATCGGGAGAGCTTCGATCGTATGTCCGTTGCTGGTCATCGACGTCGCCTTAAACATCGAGTTGTACACTGCTTCCTCGGTGGCTTCAATCGCGGCCAGAAACAACGGCGACATTTTGTCGTTGGTCACCACTTCCACGTTCCTCGTCGGTGCTTTGTCGTTGGCATGGATGCGCACCTGCGCCGCCGTCGAGAATGCGATCGCATAGTCTCCGCTGCCGTTTGAGGCCGAACTTCCTGTACGCGCAAGGCCCAGCAACGCCCTCGCGGCCAGCCGCTTCAGATTGCGCGCGTCCAGCGGCGCGTCAGTGGCGACGACGATCATGCATGATCCGTCGGCCTTGTCTTTTTCGTCGCCGGGCCCGCTGCCGGCCTGCTGCGACTCCTTACGCAGGTAGTATTGGCCCAGTTCCTGGCCCACGGGAGCGCCGGCAATTGTAAGGACGCCGCCGAAATTCGTCTGCACGAGAATCCCAACTGTGTACCCACCGAGACTGGCAGGCAGTTGGCGCGACGAGGTCCCAATGCCACCTTTCCAGCCGAAGGCTACCGTCCCGGTGCCCGCGCCGACAGCGCCTTCCTCGACCGGACCACCCTTTGCGTTCTTGACGGCGGCGACCACGTCTTCGGGCGTGATGTGGCGGCCGCGAATGTCGCTCAGGTATCCGTCATTGGTTTCTCCGACCACAGGGTTGATCGATAGCACATCCTCGTTGCCCGGCAGCCCCAACATGTAGCCGATCAGCGCGTCCGCCACGCGCGGCACGCTGGTGGTGGACGTCAGCAGGATGGGCGTTTCGATGTCTCCCATTTCCTCGACCTGCGTGGAGCCCGCCAGCTTCCCGAAACCATTGCCCACGAAAATCGCGCCTGGCACTTTCTCACGATAGAGATTGCCGGAATGCGGCAGGACGGCGGTGACGCCGGTGCGGATGTTGTCGCCACGAACAATGGTCGTATGCCCGACTTCGACGCCCGCGACATCGGTGATCGCATCGAGCGACCCGGTTGGCAGGATGCCCACCTTTAGTCCCAGGTCTGAGGCGCGGGGACGTGCGGTGGGAGTTGTGTTTTGAGCAGCAGCGAACGCGCTCGCCAACAATACCGCGGTCACGGCGAAAAGCTGATTGGTCATGGAAATAGCATACGATCAAAATTTGGTGGGTGCCGCATGGGACACGACACGCGGCCGGTCGGCGTTCCATAATGTCCCCATGACCGTTCGGCGTGTGAAGACCTACACCGGTGGCCAGGGATACGTCTACCAGTATTACTTCGTCGGGAAACGCGCAGCATTGGCCGACGACCCCCTGGTGCCGGCAACCGAATTTGTCTTCGATGTGAGTCCCGACCGCAAGCTGAGGTACTCTGTGAGTGTGTTTCTTCCGGACAGTGCTCTGGCGGTTTGGAGTAAAGAGCATGGCCGGTCCCTGAACGAGGCCGAGCGGTATGCCGCCGTCAAGCTGCGGTTGTTGCGCGCTTTCGATGAACTGGAAGACGTCAAGGGCGACGGGCGTCGACTGACGATCGACGCAGCACTACTTGAAGAGGCTCTGGCGAGTCTGGGCGTCGACTAGATGGCATGTGTAGAAACTTAACGGGCAACAGAAATGACAGCGCAGCCGAACTCCGCTCGGCCTGTCCGTGTCTGAGATCCGGACCCACACGCGGGAAAAAGGTGTATAAATGCACGCGGAGGATTGACCGTGAAAAATCTCAGGTGCTCTGTTCTGACAGCAGTCTTGTGCATTCTCGCTCTTTTCCACAGCGCTGCGTGGGCGCAAACCTCGCGGTGGACCGAGCAGAAGGCCAACGACTGGTCCGCACAGCAGCCCTGGCTGGTGGGCAGTAACTACATCCCAAAGTCTGCCATCAACGAATTGGAGATGTGGCAGGAGGCGACCTTTGATCCCGCCCAGATCGACACGGAACTGGGATGGGCCGAGGCGCTCGGGATGAATACGATGCGCGTGTTTCTCCATGACTTGCTTTGGCAGCAGGATGCGGCAGGCTTCCGCAAACGGATCGACCAGTTCCTGACCATCGCGGCGAAGCACCACATCCGGCCAATCCTGGTCATCTTTGACTCGTGCTGGGATCCGACTCCTCAGTTGGGTGTGCAGCATGCCCCGGTTCCGGGCGTGCACAATTCGGGATGGGTACAAAGTCCCGGCGCGAAGGGACTGGCCGATCCCGCCCAGTATCCGCGCCTGAAGGCGTATGTGCAGGGAGTCGTGGGAGCATTTGCGAACGACGATCGCGTTCTGGCCTGGGACGTCTGGAACGAGCCTGGTTCTGACAACACAGGAAATTATCCCAAGACAGAGCTGAACAAAAAAGATAAGCATGCCAGGGTTGCGGCGCTCTTGCCGCAGGCGTTCGAGTGGGCCCGGGAAGCCAAGCCTTCGCAGCCCCTTACCAGCGGCGTATGGGACGTCGATACGAGGAAAGACGAGTCTGCCCTGGACGAACTGCAGCGCATTCAGTTGCGCGAGTCAGATGTCATCACGTTTCACAACTACAGCTGGCCGGAAAACTTTCGGCGCGAAGTCGAGTGGTTAAAAAAGTACAACCGGCCGTTGATCTGCACTGAATTCATGGCACGCTCAGTCGGCAGCACGTTCGATGCGATCCTGCCCATTGCGAAGCAAGAGCACGTTGGAGCGATCAACTGGGGATTCGTGGTGGGCAAGACTCAGACCAACATGCCATGGGAGTCATGGCGGCATCCTTACGTGAAGGAACCGCCGCCGGTTTGGTTTCACGAGGTGCTTCATCCCGACGGAACGCCCTACCGTCAGGCGGAAGCGGATCTTATCCGTGACCTTACGGGAAAGCATTAGAAACTCGTCCTAGCAGGCTGCTATTCGTAGCGCAGCGCTTCAATCGGGTCCAGGTTCGCGGCGCGCATGGCCGGGACCATGCCGCTGATCACGCCGACCACAGCCAGGATAGACGTGGCCACAACTAGAATCATAGGGGAGACAATGAGGCGGATGTCTCCCGCTTCGGCGTGCTTGGCCATCGCGCTATACAAGGTCAGCCGCCCCACGGACAGAGACACGATGTAAGAAAGCAGTATTCCCAGCACGCCACCAAATGCCGTGATGACCATGGCTTCGGCTAGAAACTGGACTAGAATGTCACGCCGCCGGGCGCCCAAAGCTTTTTCCACGCCGATCTCGCGCGTGCGCTGGGTCACCGAAACCAGCATGATATTCATCAGGCCAACTCCGCCGATCCCCAAGGTGATCGTGCCGATGAAGGCCAGCAGAACCTTCAGCGCCATGCTGATAATGCCGAACTGCGAGAGCTGTTTCTGCGCGTCAAAGACAAACAAGGCGCGGTGATCGTCGGGCTTGAAATTGTGGGCCGTGGCGATGGTGTCGCGGATCGTCTTTTCCATCTTGTCATGGTTGAGGCCGGCCGAGTCGAGCCAGATTCCGTCGAGGTAGTGATTGTCCTTGATCACATCCATCGAGTTGTAGGGAATATAGACGACCCGGTTGTTGTCGTTGTCGCCTTCCTGCATGCGCGGTTTTCCTACGCCGATGATTTCAAAGGTGACGCCGTCGATGCGGATGGTCTGGCCGACGGCGGGCATGCCGGAGAACAGTTTGTCGCGCGCTTCGGAGGCAAGGACGGCGAAGAGCCCGTGTTGCATGTTATCTGCGTCGTCGAGGAAACGGCCCTCGTCGAGTTCGAGATTCCAGATGTCGAGCATGGCGGGATCGAGGCCCATCACGGGAAAAGTGAAGGACCGGTTCTCGTTCTGCACGCTCGAATCCTTTTGCAGCATGCGCGCGATGTGGCGGCAGAGCGGGACGTTGTTGCGCAGCAATTCGACGTCGTCGTTGGTGAAGCGCACCAGCACGCCGGCCTTGTTGCCTCCGGCCTGCTGCGAAGTGCGGCCGGGGAAGACGCCTACGGCAGTGGCTCCAAAGCTTTCAAAAATATTCTGGATGGCCCGCCCGAAACCGTCGCCATAGGAGAGCAACAGAACGACCGTGGCAATGCCCCAGGCCATACCCGCCATGGTGAGCAAAGTGCGGCGCAGGTTGTGGCGCATGGCGGAGACGGCCTGGCGCAGAAGGTCGCGGTAAGCGACCAGAACCGGCGCACCGAGTGCTTTGTGGGGGTGCGGTTTTTCACCGGCGTGGGTGTCTGGAATACCAGCGAGCGCTTCTGCGTCCAGGATCTGGTTTGGCAATTGGTCCATGTCCGTCCTTGCGGATTATTCCTTGCGCAGCGCCTCAACGGGTTCAAGCGCCGCCGCCCGTCGCGCCGGATACAGCCCGGCCGCGATGCCAGCAATGGCCAGCGACAGAACGGCGAGAGCCGCCGTCGCAGGGACCAGCTTCGGGGCGTCGAATCCCGGCCCCAGTTCGACTCCGGAAAACGGTGCCATCAGCCCTGCAGCCCCGGCGATGCCGATTCCGCCGCTGAGCAGGGTCAGGAAGGCCCCTTCCACGAAAAACTGAAACATGATGCTGGCATTGGTGGCGCCAACCGCCTTGCGCAGGCCGATCTCGCGCGTGCGGTCGGCCACCGCTACCAGCATAATGTTGATAATGCCGATCGCGCCCAGGGCCAACGTGACCAGCCCCACACTCCCCAGGAACATATTCATGGCGTCGAAAATCTTGCCGATCTGGTCGACGGTCTTCACCGTGTCCCATTCGTCGAAGGAGTCGGGATTATTGGGATCAAAGCCGTGATTCCGGGCGATGATCTTGTGCACTTCCTGCTGCGCGGCCTGGTGCAGAGCCCGCGATTTCGGCTGATAGTTGATGAAGGATATGACGTCGGTCGCAATGCCGGCGTTCAGCGGGCGGAAATAGTCCTGCATGGCGTGAAACGGGACAAAGCTACGCAGATTCAGGTTCATATTGTCGCCGTGGCCGACTTTTTGCAGGGTCCCGATTACGGTGAAGCGAACGCCGTTGAGCAAAATCGTTGCGCCGACGGCGGGGCGCCCCGGAAACAGCGTGCGACGAACCTCGTCACCAATCACGATCACCGGCCGCCGTTGAGTGTCGTCCGGATCGTTGATCCAGCGGCCTTCGTTCAATGGAAGGTAGCGAATCTGGTTGAACATGGCGGGAACACCCACGATTTGCCCGCTCGCCTGAAAGAAATCGCTGACGGCGCGAATGTCGCCCCGCGAAATGGCCGGGGCAGCCGCGCCGACGCTGGGGCACTCGCGCGCGACGTCTTCGTAGTCGCGGTAGGTAAGGTAATATTGCCGCAGCGCGGTAAAGCTGCCTTGCATCACCGGGGCCCGGCCGGACCAGATAAACATCACGTTTTCGCCCAGCGAGTCGAACTGCTTGCGGTTGCCGGAGCGAAATCCTTCTCCCAGGCCGACCAGCAAAAGCAGGGAACCAACGCCCCAGGCAATGCCAAACATCGTCAAGAAGGACCGCAGTTTGTGCGCCCAGAGGGTACGGAGGGTCTGCCCGAAGATGTCGAAGACTTGGCGCACTCTTTATGAATTATACGGGTTGGGATTGTGCTGGCTCGTGACTACTGACTCCTGAAACTGGCGCAGATTTACCTGATTCCGCATCAGGCTCAACTATTGGTTATTCTCTAGCGGGATGACGACACTTGCCCTCAGCGAACTTGTTGGGCGCGACCGTGTATGACCCGTCCGGCGCGGCGAGCGGACGTGTGCGCGAAGTCACCATGACGCCGCAGGAAGACCGCTCGCGTATCACATCCCTGATCGTCAGGACCAAATCGGGCAACCGGGTGCTGTCGTTTACTGCCGTGTCAGCGATCAACGGAGGCGTCCGGGCCAATACTGCGGCGGCGGAATGGCCGGCCGCCAACGGCGCGGAAGGACTGTTTCTGCTGGAACGCGATCTGCTGGATCAGCAGGTAATCGACATCAACGGCCGAAAAGTGGTCCGGGTCAACGACGTCGAACTGCATGTAGACCCTCAAAAGGGCATGATCCCCGAACGCCCTGTTTTGCGCGTATTTTCAGTCGATGTCGGGGCGCGCGGCGCGGTCCGGCGCCTTTTGCGCGGCATCGCCCCTAAGGCGGCCCTCCAGGCGCTGCTGGTCAAGATTCCTCCGCGCACGATTCCGTGGAACTTCGTCGACGTCATCGAGACCGATCCGGCCCGCCGGGTGAAGCTGAAGATTTCGCATGAGGGCTTGGCCAAACTGCATCCCGCCGACATCGCCGACATCGTCGAAGATCTGGCGCCCGATGAGCGCCAGGCGGTCTTCCAGACGCTGGATGAAGGAGTGGCGGCCGAGGCCCTGGAAGAGGTCGAACCGAAGGTTCAGAAAGCGATCGTCGAATCGCTCGATTCCGAGCGTGCGGCTGACATCGTCGAGGAGATGAACCCTGACGCGGCCGCCGACCTGCTGGCCGATCTGCCGGAAGACCGCACCGAGCAGATCCTGGTCCAAATGGAGCCAGAGGCGCAGCAGGACATGGTCGAACTGCTCGAGCACAAAGAAGAGACCGCCGCTGGCCGCATGACCACGGAGTTCCTCGCCCTGCCTGTCGCGGCCACGGTGCAGAACGCCATCGATTCCATGCGCGAATTCGAGGGCGGAGTCGAAGCCGTGAGCACCATCTACCTGGTCGGCTCTCACGGAACGCTCGTGGGAGCCGTGCCGCTGGCAAGAATTGTCCTGGTTCCGCCTTCGACGCCGATGCTCTCCCTAACCCAGGAGCCCTTGATCCTCAGCCACGAAGGCGTCGACGACAATGAAGTGGCCGAATTGTTCGACAAATACAACCTGCTGACCCTTCCTGTCGTGAACGAGCAGAACAAGCTGACCGGCATCATTACGTCGGACGATGTGATCAGCATGCTTCGGGCGAAACTGTAGAATTTACGTTTCACTCGCCAGTTGGTCTACAAACCGGTTACGGTTTCTGCGTCGGAAGGGCGCTCGCGCGCCTGATCCTCCAAGATTAACGGCAATTCATCGAGTCCTGCCACTTTTCCTTTGGCCAGATTCCTCCCCTGCGTTTATTCTGTTCGGTCGTTTGTAGCTGCCGTCTGTTTTACCCCTATGTCTGCGAAATGTGCGCATGAAGTTCCTAAGGCCTTGGAAGACCCGGATCCTGCTGTTCTTTGCCGTAGTTGGGCCGGGGTTCATTACCGCGAACGTCGACAATGATGCCGGCGGCATCCTGACCTACTCGTCCGCCGGGGCGCAATTCGGACATCTTCTGCTGTGGACCATGATCCCGGTTACGCTCGCCCTAATCGTGGTGCAGGAAATGTGCGCCCGCATGGGCGCGGTCACCGGCAAAGGATTGAGTGACCTGATCCGCGAGGAATTCGGCCTCCGCATTACGTTCTTCATGATGATCGGCATTCTGATCACCAACTTTGGCAACGTAGTGACGGAGTTTATCGGCATTGCCACTAGCCTGGAATTGTTTGGGCTGTCGAGGTTCGTCACGGTGCCCGTGTGCTGCGTGATCGTGTGGCTCATCGTTGTGAAAGGACAATACAAGAGCGTCGAGAAGGTTTTCCTGGCCGCATCGTTTTTCTACGTGACCTACATCTTTGCAGGCGTGCTGGCTAAACCGGCGTGGATCGAGGCCTCGATCGCAACCATCAAGCCGCCTGCACTGCATGCCTTCCGCGACCAGGCTTACCTGTATATGGTGATCGGTGTTGTAGGTACCACGATTGCGCCGTGGATGCAGTTTTATCTGCAGGCGTCGATCGTGGAAAAGGGCGTCACCAAGCGCGGGTTCAAAGCCTCGCGACTCGACGTTGTGACCGGCTGCGTTTTTACCGACATTGTGGCCTGGTTCATTATCGTAGCCTGCGCCGCCACGCTGTACGTTCACGGTTATCGTGACATCAAATACGCCGCGGACGCAGCGCAGGCCTTACGGCCGCTGGCGGGAGACTACGCTTATATTCTCTTTGCCGTGGGCCTGTTCAACGCGTCTCTGTTCGCCGCTTCGATTCTGCCGCTTTCGACCGCCTACACCGTGTGCGAAGGCTTGGGATTTGAGTCGGGCGTGGGAATGAAATTTGGCGAGGCGCCGGTGTTTTATTGGCTCTACACACTGCTGATTGCCGCTGGCGGTGCGTTCGTGCTCATCCCGGGCCTGCCCCTGGTGAAGATCGCTGTCTTGTCCCAGGTGGTGAACGGCGTGGTGCTGCCGTTTGTTCTGATCTTTATGCTGCTGCTGATCAACAAGAAAGAGCTTATGGGCGAGTACGTCAACACGCGCCTCTTCAATGTCGTCGCGTGGGTCACCACAGTCGTGATGATCGGCCTTACGTTGGCCTGGTTCTGGACGCTACGTTCAGGTTAAAGCCAGTGCGGAGGATAAGTTCTGGTCGAAGTGATGAGACTACAAAAAGATCGGCCGAATCATCCGTGTCGGGGTTGCGACACAGGATGATTCGGCAATCCAGCTCACAAGTGATGCAAGAAACTCAGTGACCGTCGAGGCACCCCTTCTGACCGGAGCTGTTTGGGTAGCCGGTTCCTGTGTTGTATGCGTTGTTGGACCACTCACCCTGGATCTTCCATTGGGTCTTGTTGGTGAAGGTCACTAACGGAACGTTGAAAGTCCAAGCGCATTTATCGCCATTCTCCTGACCGCGTTTGTCGTACCATGCACCGGGAGAATCGGGGTCGGTGCGGGCCTCGGAGAGTTCGTGCCCGCTCACATTGGCCAAAGCGGCAAGGCCTTGCGAATGCATCCCGGACGTGTCCTGTGGATCGCAACCAGGGTCACCGTCTAGATCGAAAAAGAAGGCAACCTGAACCGTCACGCCGCCGCACGATCCAAACGTGTGGTAAGCGCAGTATCCGGCGTTGCCTCGCTTCACGTCGACGTAGACGGGGTAGAAGCCGTTGGAGACGGGGCTCGAGATTTCTTTGCAAACTTCGGCCACAATGGCGGACGTCGAACTTCCATTGGCCGCCGTCGAGAGGTCAACGAGATGACCGTCATGAGTCACCGACGGCCCGACCTGACCATTCAAGCCGGTGTATTCGTCTGCGGTCTTGGCGTAGTTGGAGCCGCTGAACCCAGAATACCAACTGTCTAGCCCGCTGATCTTGTCGCCTACGAAGGTGGAGTTGCTCCAACTCGGTCCCCAGAAAATAGCCTCGCTCACAGTGGACGGCATAATTACGCCCCCGTGATAAGTCATATCGGGACTGTTCCCTTTGGGTGCGCGACTGCGAGCAAACGGATTGAAGCCGCGAGCCCAATGGATTCCGAGCATCGGAGGTTCGTGCTGCCCGGCAAGGGACGACAAATCTTGACGGCCTGCAGCGGAAGAGTCGGCAGCCTGACCGAAACATACCACCCCAAACAACAAGATTGTCGGAAAAACGAGCCATTTCCTGTTCATGTGCACAATCCCCTTCGTGGAGTAGATTTCGAGCTTACCGGGTAAGGATCGACTGTTTTCCCGGATAACTGTGCGGCGGATTATGTCACCGGTTCCCCGGCCGGTCAATACAGGATGGGCATCACGCGGCGTCAGGAGCGAAAGCATGAAACGGCTTGGGACTCACGCCAAGGATCAAAGCAGTTTACCGGCGGCCAAGTCTCGAACCAGCGTCAGGTCGGCTTCCAGAAAGTCGTACTTGGGGAGATCCTTAGGCTGGGCCCACTGGATGTCCTTGAAGATTCGGTTCTCGATTTCGCCCTCGTACTCGCGCACCACGAAAAAGCGAAGCTCCACCATGCCGCCGTTGGGATATTCATGGCGAATGCGAGCAACCTCGTCCCCAATTGCGGCCAGAATGCCTAGCTCTTCTTCCAGTTCGCGATGCAGGGCATCGCGCGGCTGCTCGCGTTCCTCGATTTTGCCGCCGGGAAATTCCCACTTGAGCGGCATTGTCTGGTGGCGCGTGCGCTGGCACACCAGCAGCTTGCCATCTTTGGCGATAAGTGCTGCGACCACGCGCTTCATCGGCCGGAGGTTTCCAGTTTTTTGCCCACCAGCATGGCGCAGTACTGAACCAGTTCCTGGTTTTCCGGCGTGAAAGCAGCCGGGAAGTGGCTGTCTATGTCCAGTTCTCCGACCACCTTGCCGTGGACAAAAACAGGCACGACGATCTCGGACTTGGTCTCCAGCGAACAAGCGAGGTAGCGCGGATCTTTGCCTACGTCGTCGACCACCACGGTCTGCCCGCTCGAGGCTGCCGCGCCGCAAATTCCCTGGTTGAGCGGAATGCGGGTATGGGGTGTCATGGCTCCCTCAAAAGCGCCGAGAACGAGCATGGGCGGCTGCGCTCCCGGTTCGAGCATGTAGAAGCCCACCCAGTTGTACTTCAACATTCGATCGTGCAGCAGCTTCACCATCTTCCGCATGAGGTCGTGGGCGGTAGGAACCGCCTCCGCCAATTCGCTGAGGTCTTTGCGAACCTCTCCAACTCTGTCGGCTACAGGCATAGGTGAAATCTTAACTCACACTCTCGAATTCGACACTGTGGAAGCCGGCACGTCGGTAATTCGCCGGATTCCTTTCGTGCTAGCGAAGACCTGGGGATGCAGCGCGAAGGTCAGTGCGTCCAAATCGAAGCGCGCTTCAACGTGCCCGTGCTCGCCAAACGGGATGCAGCTCAGACCAACATGACTCAGTTCTTCAACTTTAATTTTCCACCCTGGATGATGCCTCCGACACCGCCGGTTCAGACGACCATCGGTTCCTGTTATCTGAATCAGTTGCCTTGATCGCTATTGCTTCTGAGCGAGCTGGTTCAGGGCTGTGGCAAGAGTGTCGAGAGCGAGTTGGGCGGCGTGGGTGGAGGCCTGCGGCAGACCGCCGACGGCCGCGATCAAGCTGGCGCGGTTGATGGCACCGGCTTCCTCGAAGGTCTTGCCCTGAACCAATTCTGTCAGCGCGGACGCGCACGCCATCGACGGAACGCATCCCTTGGCCTTGAATCCGATTTCCGCAATGCGACCGGCGCTGATTTTGATGCAAAGGCGGAGCATGTCTCCACACACGGGGTTTTCAATTTCAGCGATGGCGTCCGCCCCGGGAATGTCGCCGGCATGACGCGGGTTCTGAAAATGGTCGAGCAATTGCGCGGAGTACATAGCTCAATTGTAAAGCGCAGGGTTGGGCGTGGCGCTTAGCCGCGCCGGGTCCCGTCGGGAAAATAGACCGTCCATCCGCGCTTCCGCGACATCGCTTCCAGATCGGGATTGGGGTTGATTGCGAAGGCGTGCTTGGCAAACGCCAGCATTTCGGTATCCCAGCGGGAATTCCCGAACGCCGCGTCAACCTCTTTATCGACGATTTCGCGCAAAGCCTGAACTTTGCCCGGACCCGTAGGAATGCGGACCAGACGGTCGGTCACAATTCCGTTCTCCAGCACGGGCTTCGTGGCCACGATGCGATCTTCGGAAATGGCGAAGGCCTTCATGCCGGCGCGGATAACCCATTCGTTCGACGACGAGATCGCCCAGACCTCGCTACCGGCCTCATGGAGTCGATGGATTAGAGTACGAATCTCGGGAAATATCTTTCCCGCAAACGCGTGGGCCATGAATTCGGACGCGGCTTGCATCACGACGTCCTCCGGCATTCCTGTGTGCATGGTAACCATCTCGCCGCACATTTCGTTTTCGCTGACCTTTCCCGCCTTATATTCGGCGTAGCGGGCGCGCATGGCCCGGCCTACTTCGGAGGGGACGACAGCGTTCTTGACTTCCCAGTCAAAGAATGTTTCGCCAGCATCGCTCGACCAGAGCGTGCCATCGCAATCGAAGGCCGCTACCCGCGGCGCGAGCCGCAGAACGGAGTCTAGAAAGTCGTGGCTGGTAAGGTGCCTTGAGGGCGGGTTCGAAATTTCCATCTCTTTGACGATAGCGTGCCGAAGCCGAATTGCGCAATTTTGGTAGGAGAAAAAGCTACGAGGATTTCGTAACACCTTAACCACGAAGGACACGAAGGTACACAAAGGAAAACCTTTACGTTTCGGGGTTTCGTGAAGCTTCGTGTCCTTCGTGGTTCAAGGCTTCGCCATTAGCACGGCGTAATCTTCGGGAGTATTGATGTTCAACGCTACACAAGGATCGTCGACCGTGACGTACTGGATGTGCTCCTGATGCCGGCGCTCAATATCGCGTGCGTTGTCGGTGGCGGGAGCCCGTAAGAAAGCCTCGATCAATTCCCGGCCGGCAATAAACGGATGGCCGTGCTGACCCGAGAACTCAGGCACCGCCGCCCAGATATTCGCCGGTGCCGCTTCGAAGGCCGCGAGCAGGGATTCAATCGTGGCAGAAGCGACCGGCGGCCGGTCGACCAGAGTAATCACGGCGGCATCCCGGCCGCGATTGAGCACTTCGTGCAGGCCTAACTGCAGGGAACTGAACTGGCCGCGATCCGGCTCGGGGTTGGTCACGATCGATGCTCCGTTGGCGTACGCGACTGGCGCGAGTGCATCCGCATTCCTGCCCGTCACAATGACTACGAAGTCCGTCGAAAGAGCGAACGAGCGGATCGCGGCCGAGAGAAAACTATCCTTCGACGCCGGCAGCCCGGCAGCCTGCGGCGGCCAGGGAAGAAGCGCCTTGTCCGTGCCCATGCGCGAGGACGCGCCCGCGGCCAGAATCACTCCGGCGAAACTCAATGACCGGGACATGAGCGGAAGATAGCAGAAAGCGGAGAGAAAGTCAGTGAGCGGGATCGCCCTTTTCCAGCGTCTCCGCGGTCGAGTCCGAGCTAGCCTCCGAACGGACTCCCTTGAACCAGCTCAGATGCGGTAGGGCGCCGGTCGCCTGCCGGCGGACCGCAATCAACTCGGCAGTGATGGCGATAGCGATCTCCTCCGGCGTGATGGCGCCAATATCCAAGCCAATCGGTGCGTGCACGCGGTCGAAAAGATGCTCCGGTATACCTTCCTCCCGCAGTGCCTTGAAGATCTGGATCACTTTTCGTTTCGAGCCGATCATGCCAACATAGCGGGTGCGCGTCCGCACCGCCCAACGCAGGATGCGCATATCGTCGCGATGGCCGCGCGTGACAATCACGATGTAGGAAGATTCGTTCGGATCGAGCTTTTTCGTAGCCTCCTCGAAATCAAGCACGTGAACCTGGCTGGCGGCCGGAAATCGTTCTTTGGTGGCGTAAGAGGACCGATCGTCGGTCACCACGACATCAAACCCGGCATTTGCCGCAGTCTGGCAAAGGCTTAACGAAACGTGACCTGCGCCGAAAACATAAAGTAGCGCTGGAGGCAAAACAGGCTCGATGAACACTTCAAGCGTCCCACCGCAGACCAGCCCCGTGTCGTATTTCGGGTCCTGATTCAGATCGAAGGTCAATGTCCGGGGCTTTTCCGACTCCATAACTTCGCGGGCCGCTTGCCACACGTCGGCCTCGACGCAGCCGCCGCCGATCGTGCCGGTGATCGACCCATCGTCGCGGACCAGCATCTTCGCGGTGCGGAACGACGGAATCGATCCGCGCACGTTGACGATGGTGGCGACCGCCCCACGGCGGCCTTCTCGGCGAAGTTGCACGATTTGCTCGTAGATGTCCATGAATGGACTGTCCTGCCCTTACCAGATTATCAATCCGCGACAAGTTTTGCTCAAGCGCAAAGCGGACGTCTTCGGCTTCAACGGTGCTGGTTTCGCAGCGCCGTCTGCACGTCGGCCGGCAACTCCGTGTCGTCCATCAACTTGCCATAGAGCCTCAGGATTTCAGAGTTCAGCTTGAACATGGTGAAACCGTACACGCTGGTCATGATCTGCAGGTTTCGTGGCGAAACCGGATCGCCCCCAAGCCCGGCAATGTATTTGTGGACAGGATCGACATCGCCATCGACCGCTACGCACCTGTTCCTTTGAAACGCCGTGAGCGCGCCATGAGTTTTGTTGCCGAAGATGCCATCCACCTTGAGCGGAGCCAGCGGCGGCCACTCCCGTCCCATCGGTCCGATCGTCGGCTTGCCTTTCAAGTCCGATAGCTTTTCCTTCGCCATGAACTTGTTCAGGGCGTACTGGAGCAGTAGCACATCGTCCCGGTAGCAAAACCATTTCCAACTGACGGGATGGGTCACATCGTGAATCCACATCGGCAGAATGCCACGCGGCATTTCCGTGATGCGTGCCATGAAGTCTCCTTGGCCTGCTCCGAAGCTACGGATCGGTGCGGGCGCGCTGATTTTACACTGGGGAACAACCGCGGACCATTCGCCTGACTGCATTTACTTGCTGGTCTCTACCGCCGTCTTCCAATACGCCTGATGGCCGATGTAGTCGTCGTCAGCCAAATTCGCGATGATGAGCCGCTTTAACTGCAGGGGATCGACGTTGGCACTCTGGACTTTGTAAGCGATCGTGCCATCGGGACGAATGAGCAGCGTGTAGGGGACGGCTGCGCTCCAGTCGGGATCAAAAGCCGCGAGTTGTGCGTAGAGGTCGGTCGAACCGAGAATAAGATTCGTGCTCGTGGCGTGTTCCGCCTGCAGCACCTTCTCGACCCCCGGTTTCTCGTCAGGATAGTTAATGCTCACCGTCACCAGGTCAAAGGCGCGGTGCCCGTACATCCGGAACATGGTTTCAAAAGCAGGCAACTCTTTGCGGCAAGGCCCGCACCAAGTAGCCCAGAAGTCGACGAGAAGCAGCTTGCCCGTGGAATTCTTGCGGAGCGCCCGAAGTTCGTCAGCCGAAACTGGCCTCAAGCGGACTGGCAGCTTTTCGATCTCCGCCAACTCCTCGCGGCGGCCTTCCTCTTTGTAGATCCACTTGGTAGAGCAGCCGACCGAAGGAGTCTTGGCCGGGGAAATTGTTTTGCCGGCCAGCAAAGCGTCGAGTGCCAGGCGAGCATCCTGCCGGGTCACCAGCGATTCGCGCGGATTGTTGTCCACCCGGCCTTCATATCGCAGACGGCGGTCTCGGTCGAAAATGAAAACGTGCGGGGTCGCGGTCGGGCCATAAAGACTCGAGATCTTCTGCGTTTCACCGTCGTAGAGATAGGGAAAGTTAAAGCGGCGGTATTTGGCGCGAATCTGCATTTCTTCCAACGAATCGCCGACATCGGTGTAGCCCATCTCGTCGAGACGTACCGCGTTCGGATTGTTCGGTTCGATCGCCACGACGGCTACGCTACGGTCTTTGTAGTCTTCCGCGATCTGCTTAATGCGAGTTTCGTAGAGCTGAGAGGTGGGGCAGTGATTACAGATGAATGCGATCAGCAAAACTTTGGCGGCAGTGTAGTCTTTCAGGCAGTACGTTCCGCCATCCACGCCGGGGAGGCAGAAATCGGGGGCGGCCGCCCCGATCGCAAGCGTCGGGCGAGTATGGTCCGATTCATCCGACCATCCGGGGAGCGTGACCAGGGCGAACAGTATGACCGAGGCGAGTGTCCCAAGGAATCGTACGGACCAGGACAGGCGGGAAAACTCCACGCGCGAACCAAACACGAGGCCACGAAGCATAACAATCCTCACACGATCGCGATTCTACACTGGACCTTCGCCCCCAGCCTTAACGACGCGAGAACGTCCGGCGCAGTGTGGTAGGTTGGGAGTCTTGAATCTGGTCGCTACGAGAAGGGGATTTCCCTTATGAAAGCCGTCCGCATTCATCAATTCGGTGGGCCCGAAGTCCTAACGTACGAGGACGTGCCCGATCCGCAGCTGCGCAAAGATCAGGTACTCGTCCGGGTCAAGGCGTGCTCCCTCAATCATCTGGACGTATGGGTACGCAAAGGACTGCCGGGAGTGAAGCTGCCCCACATTCTCGGAAGTGACATTGCCGGTGAGGTAGCTGAGGTTGGTGAATATGTCAGCGGATTCAAGGCCGGCCAGCGGGTGTTGGTTGCCCCCATGCATTTCTGCGGACACTGTGCGAAATGCGTCGCGGGTGTGCAGAACCAGTGCCGCGAGTTTACCGTCGTGGGCAATGGAGTCGACGGCGGCAATTGCGAATTGATCGCCGTCCCTGTGGCCAACGTGGTTCCAATTCCCGACTCGCTCGATTTCAACCAGGCCGCAAGCGTGCCCCTCGTGTTTGTGACGGCTTGGCACATGCTGGTGGGCCGCGCGGGCGTCCGCGCGGGACAAACCGTACTGGTGTTGGGAGCAAGCTCAGGCGTCGGCATTGCCGCGATTCAGATCGCGAAACTGTTTCACTGCCGCGTGATCACGACCGCCGGCGACGAGGCCAAGCTGGAGAAAGGACGCACTCTGGGCGCAGACTTCGGAATCAACCATTACAAGCAGAAGATTTCTGAAGAGGTGCGCAAGATCACGAGCAAAGAAGGAGTGGATATCGTAATCGAGCACGTCGGCGCCGCGACCTGGGACGAGAGTGTGAAGTCCGTCAAGAGTGGAGGCACCCTGGTGACCTGTGGGGCGACCACCGGCCCCAACGTGGGAATCGATTTGCGCCACCTGTTCGCGCGACAGTTGTCGCTGCTGGGATCCTACATGGGAACCATGGGCGAGTTGCACGAAGTTCTGGGCCATGTCTTCGCCGGGCGCCTGAAGCCTGTGGTCGACCGGGTATTTCCGCTGAAAGGTCTGAGGGCAGCGCATGAACTGCTGGAGAACAGCCATATGTTCGGAAAGATTGTGGTGAATCCGTAGCCGCTACACAGGGTCTCGCGTCTGTGGTTTAAAATATCTCTATGTCCCGCGAACTGAACTTTGGCCCGTACGTCGACGTTGAAAACGGCAAAAGGGTCGTCAAAGACCTGACCTTCGGCAATCCCACGCCGGAGGGAGTGGTGCTGACCACGCTTGACTCGGCCGTGAACTGGATGCGAAAAAGCTCGATCTGGCCCATGACGTTTGGCTTGGCCTGCTGCGCCATCGAGATGATGTCGATGGGTGCTTCGCGGTTCGACATTGCCCGCTTCGGCGCCGAAGTCTTTCGTCCCTCGCCCCGACAAAGTGACCTCATGATCATCGCCGGCCGGGTGTCGAACAAGATGGCGCCCGTGATCCGCCAGTTGTGGGAGCAGATGCCGGAGCCCAAGTGGGTGCTGTCGATGGGAGCGTGCGCGACTTCAGGAGGCGTCTTTCAGAACTATGCCCTGGTGCAGAGCGTCAACCAGGTAATTCCTGTCGACATCTACGTTCCCGGCTGCCCGCCGCGTCCTGAGCAACTGATCTACGCCATCACTTTGTTGCAGGAAAAAATTCAGAAGGAACGCGGCACCATCAAGAAGGCTCTCAACCTTAGCTAGACGCCATGCGCTTCTTTAGCTTGTGTTTTGCTTAACCGTTGGCATTCCTCACGGAAGCTTAAAGAGAAAAGTGATCTGCTTCTGAATTGCGACGGGCTTGCCGTTAAGCAAGAAAGGGCTGTAGCGCCAGCCTTGTAACGCACTGCGGGCTGCGGCGGCCAGGACCGGTGATCCGCTAATCTCCTTGATGTTGCGGATGGTTCCATCCTCGGCGATGGTAATCTCGAGGGCCACAGTTCCCGCGATGCGCTGGGCCCGCGCTTGCATCGGATAGTTCGGTTCCACCCTGCGAATTAGTTTGCCTTCGGTGACGCCTTGAGAGACTTTGGCGTCCAGGGTCGGCAAACTGCCCGCTCCAGTAGCCAATCCCGCGATTGGAGCGCTTTCCGAAGATCCCGGTGTGGCGGATGCGATCAAGACCGGAGGTGGCTCAGGGCCGGGATCGGCGATTGCAGATGACGCTTTCGTTGGCACCGACGGAGCAGGCGTGAGGTTGGCCGCTACCTCCGTAGGCGAGGGCGAGGTATCTTCGATCTCGGCCGCATTTTTCAGCACTCCGGCCGCGCCGCCCTGCGAGCGTGCGATTCCGGCCTTGGGTTTCGGGGGTAGCACCAGCTCCGGAGTAATGGCTTGCGACTCCGTCTGCGCCCCATGAACCTGTGCCGGCGACTTGGCTGCGGCCGTTTCCGGGGTGGATTCCCGCCCGCTCAGCCAGACCCCGGCGAACAGCAACAACGCGACGGCGGCGATCCCTATAACCCAATACCGTCGTGCCGGAGACGTCTCGTCGAGAACCTGCTGTTCCGTGATCTTACCAGAGGCGGACGCCGCCGGCGCGGACACCCGGCTGCGTGCCGACCTTAAAGAGGCGAAAGCCGCGTCCTGTTGTGTGCGGTACTCGCGGTCATACGCCGCCTCTACGATTTCGGCCAATGCGCGAAGCGAGTTGATCTGCTCGTCACCGAAGGCGTGAGCGCGGGTGGAGAACGCCTCCAGAATTCCCGCCACCCCCGACGGCCCCCGCAGCGGCACAACTACGATGGAGCCGATCCCCATCGCCTGGCAGACTTCCGGATCTACGCGAGGATCGTTGGCCGTATCGCGACACAGCATGATCGACGCTGCGCGGATGCACTCGCCAGAAATTCCCGAGTCTGTGTTGAGCGGGGCGCCCAGCGCCGGCGTCGGCTCACCGCTCCGCGCCCTACAGACGATCAGACCCTTAGTTCGCAGCGCCAGAGCGACCCCATCCGCTCCGGTCATGACTCGTGCGACCTCGGTCGTGGCATCCATGATCGAGGCAGGTGTTTTCGAGCCTTCCGCCAAGCTTTGACGCAGCACGACAAGGAGATCAACCGAGCCCGGCGGCTCCGTTGCTTCCGATGGGATAGCGCTCAGCGGTTGGTCTTCACTCTGTACTTCGGGACCCGGCAAGCTGGTTGACACGGCATCACCCATGGCACGTCCTGAACCCCATCAAAATGGCCAGGGACGAAGAGGACGCGAGGAACTTTACAATGGCGCGATTGTGTCTGAGTTTGTCGTAAAAAAATATAGCTGTCAATGGAAAAAAGTTCAGCCCTTACGCTGGAAGGGCAGTATTCCCAGGGGTTTGCTCGGTGTCCATCGCGATTTCGTATTCCTTGACGCGTCGGGCGGAGCTATAATTGCCGTCAGAGTTGTCCCGGGGTTCTTATGGAGCGTCTTCGCGGCCCATCCCTTCTGTTTCTTCTCTTGATCTCCCTCGCAATCCTCCGTGCGCAGAATACCGAGCCGAGCGTGCCACAAGTGCCGTCATCTCAGGGTCCGACGTCTCAGGGGCAATCGACTCAAACCCCAGTCGCTGGCGGCTCGTCCCTTCCGGGTCAGCCCGCAACCCCGGCGACCGACGCTGCGGCTCAGCCCGTGCCGGGCCATGCGGCTCCTCCTATTGCTAGCAACGCTCCACGCATGTCGCGGCAGACGCGGCTGGAAATCATTCGCCTTTTTGAGACCCAGATCTTTTACGCCCGCGCCGCTTTTCCGATGGGAGCCAAGGGGCTGCAACTGAAAGATGGAGTCACCACTCCCAACGGCCAGCAACTGCAGCAGGCGCTGGCCTTATGGGGACCCGCGGTGCGGCCCGGCGATCCCGCGCACATCTCCTACGTTCAGGTTAAGGACGACCACATTCACTTCGATATCAACGGCGGCCCCGTCCATCGCAAGAAGTGGTATGAGCACATTCAGATTTCCGGGGCCAACGGTGGCTCGGCTCCCCTCTCGCCGACCGAGTCGCAGCAGAATCCGCATGGAACCTACCTGGAGGTTTTCTTCGACAAATACGTCCCGGAGATGACGGCGCAGCAATTGCGCGACGTGCTTTATCCCGTGCTCGATTTCACTGCGCACACTAAAGAAGAGGCCTATCTGGATACGGTCCCGCCGAAAGTCAAGCAGGCCATCCAGGCACACTACGTTCTGGTCGGGATGAACACGGAAATGGTGCTGCACGCCAGGGGCAAACCGCCGAAAAAAGTGCGGGAGAGAGACGGCGACTCCGGCTACGAAGAATGGATCTACGGCGAGCCGCCGCAAGACGTGGACTTCGTGCGCATCATCGGTGATGAAGTCGTGCGCGTGGAGACCATGAAAGTTGGCGGCCAGAAGATCCTGCGCACCGAAAAGGAAGTCATTCTGGAGCGTCCCGACAAAGAGGCTGAGGCCAAGAAACAAGAGGAAGAGCGGCCTGCCAACGCTCCCACTCTGCGTCGCCCCGGGGAAGATCCGGAAGACGCTCCCAAGCCCTCCGACGGAAAAACCCCGCCGCCGCTAATGCCTCCTCCCACTCCGCCTCAAGGCCCGGGAAATGGACCGGGGATCGTCGCCGACAGCAGGTGACGCCCTTCCTCCGACAGCGCTCGAGAGGCCGGAGTGTTGGTACTCACTTACTCGCCACCGCCGACCCTACATCTGCAAACGAGAACGCCAGGGATACGTTCGGGTATTCCTGACCGTCCACTTCCACGTAGGGATACACAAAGTAATTCAGCGGCTTGCCGTCCTGCGCAGGATTCAGGCGTAGATCGCGGCCCATGCTGAACTGCACCCGATCCACGTCATGTGATCCGAAAAAGTAGTCGCGTTTGTCCGGATGCTTCCACGCTTCGGAGATGTCCACGGGAATCCAGCCCTTGCCATCAATGTAGAAATCGGACCAACAGTGGTAGCCGGCGATTTCGGCCGAATGCTTGTCGGGTGGCAACGGGAACCCGATCTCAAACCGCGCTGGAACGCCCTGAGATCGCGCCATGGCAATAAAAAGGGAATGGAAGTCGGTGCAGTTGCCCTTCTTGGCATCGCAGGCGTAGAGCACGTCGCCATGTCCCCAGCCCGTGCCGGTCTTGTCGTATTTCATGGTGGTGAAGACGTAGTCGTAGATGGCGCGCGCCTTGTCCAGGGGCTGCGTCTTGCCTTCGGTAACCTTGACCGCCAGTTCGGCGGGCAGGCCCGTGATCGGGACCAGCGCGTCCGGTTGCAGATCCTCCTGCCGCTCTTTGCTGGTCAAGGAGGCGGCGACCACGCGCGCAGCAGGGTGGAGCGCTACCCGTTCGTGGCGCACGACGTCGTATTCCACATCGAAGTGCAGCTCTGACTGGGCAGCACTGCGAGCCTCGGCGAAATAGATCTCGTTGCCATACTTCGACTCGCTCGTCGTCTTCAAAGGCAAATCTCCCTTTGCATAGACGATTTTCACCTCCTGATAAGCATCCGAGTGCGCGGCGGGAATCCAGACGCGGACTTTTTTGCCCGTCGGGAGATTCTTCACCGTGAAGGCATAGTGAAATGTAAAGTGGCGGGAATCCTGGGCGACGGCGGCCAGGGAGAGGACCAACAGCGGCACTAATACGCAAGTCTTCCGCAGCATAAACCGTATCCTTATTGAGGTTCTGGGAACTCAGAACCGGAGCTTAGAAACCAGGATTTGAAACGACACACGGGCGTTTTAGCGAGAGCACGATCAAGTGAAGCCGCGCAGCGGAATGCGCATAGGACGAAGATGCCAGAGCCGATTCCGGCGATGCGGTATTTTAGCAGAGTTCGTTTTGGGTTCCTCGCGAACCGGCTACCTCTGTCCTTCCGCGGTCTCGTTGAGCACAATCGTGAGAGGGTTCGGATGATCGGCCTTGAAGTAGCGATTAACCAGGAATTGCTTTCCATCCCGGCTGACATCGTAGGTAAATTCGTCGGTCGACGAAACGTGTGCGCGGCCCCGAACCTGGAACAGCAGGACGGGCGTACCGCTGGCGAAATTTCCTTCGGTCTCCACCGGTGCCGCCATCAGCATTCCCGACTGCCCGATGTAGAAAAGTTCTTTGCCATCGCGGCGCCACCGAGGCTCGGCGCCGCCGCCCCGCGAGATTTGCCACTTTCCTGCCGCTCCCGGGAACGTGGTGATGTAGACTTCCCAATCGCCCGATTCGTTGGAGGCATAGGCTGCCCATTTTCCGTCGGGCGAAATCTGGCCATTCTGTTCCGAGCCTTTGGTTTCCAGGAACGGGGTCGGCTGCCCGCCCGCGGCGGGCATTAATACGAGACCGGTGACGCGGTCTCCCACCCGCGTCGGGAAGAACATCGTGCACAGGATCTTCGCATCATCCCGGGTCCAGGAATTGGGCAAAATGTCGCCGGCGATTTCTCCCGAGTACAGCGTCTTTTCCGGCTCCAAGCCCGAGACCGCCTTCGATAGCAGCTTGACGCGTTCCCCCACGTCGCGATAAGCAATGGTCTTTCCATCGCGCGACCATACGCCCACGACTTCCTCGCTGGCGCCGAATGTGAATCTGGTATTGGAGCCGCCTAGCAGGCTTTCGAGCCAGACATCGACGTTGTTTTCCCTTAAGTCAGCAATGTCGACCGCGACCCGTTTGCCGTCAGGAGAGAGGGTGGGATTCGACAGTGTTCCCGGCTCTCCGACCCGACCGACTTCCTTGCCGCTCCGGTCCACCCAAGTCAATGCCGACACGGTTGTCTGGGTACTGGTGGAATAGATCAGGTTCCCGTTGGCGGCGGTCGAAAACGCACCCCAGATCACCGAAGGCTGAAATCCTATCGATTCCGCGACGATCTGGGGCTCTCCGGAGAGAGTTGCCTTCGCCATGTCGAATGCGGAAGAGACCAGTTGCCGGTTGTCATTCGCGTAATAAATCTGGCCGTGGCCTACCCCAACATTGGAGTGCGCCAGAACTACAAGTTTCTTCTCTTTGCCCGAGAGGGAACTTTCGTAGATACCGCTGACGCGGTCGTCGCGGTTGTTCACGAAGTTTCCCGCCCAGACCAAGAAATGATCCCCATCGGGCAGAAAAACAGGCCAACGGTGAGACTGCTCATCCTTGCCGAGGGAGGTCAAGGGCGCCGCGCCAGTCCCGTCTGCATTCACCCGCCACAGGCCGCCCTGGGGTTCGGGAGTGTACACGATGACATTCTTGGCGCCCCACGTACCACCGCGGGCCACGCTGGCGATGGCCAGGGTTTGGGGTGAACCGCCAGCAGCAGCCACCTTCATCAGTTTACCCTTGGCAAAGAAGCCGACGTAGGCATCATCCGGCGACCAGAAGGGATAGTTCGCGTCTCCTGTTCCGGCCAACTCCACTGCGGTGGCTGAGCCGACTCTCTGCACCCAGACCGTGGGTACGCCGGTCTTGTCGTCGGGTGACACGAGCGCAAGCATCTGTCCGTCTGCGGAGAGCGCAACCTGGCTGACTTCACCCGGAACCGGCAGCGCGAATTGCATGCGGCGGGCAGGTTGGGTACTGCGGGAGGCAAGCCAGACGACGTCGGAAACGCCCAAAAGAAGTAATGCCGCCATCGCCCATAGCCAGCGTCGGCTGGTACTCGGTGCTCGAGCCTGCGTTGCCCGGGTGGCGCCGCTGGCGTCCGTACCCGAAAGTGCCCCCAGCGCAAAGGCCAGGTCCTGAGCAGATTGAAAGCGCTGTTCTGGCCGTTTTTCGAGGCAACGGCGAACGATGCGGTCCAACGCAGGGAAAATCACCTTTGCATCGTTGCTGAAATCCTGCGGATCTTCTCTCAGGATCGCTGTCATGGTCTCGGCCGCCGTGTCGCGGTGGAACGCCCGCTGGCCCGAGATCATTTCGTACAGCACAGCTCCGAACGCGAAGATATCGGTGCGATGATCGACCGGTTCGCCTCGCACCTGTTCCGGGGACATGTAACCGGCGGTGCCCATCACTACTCCAGCGAGCGTGGGAGAACTGGTGACCGTCAGTCCGTCGGAATCAGCCGGCCCGGGCGGAGGAGCGACAGTCAGTTTCGCCAGCCCGAAGTCGAGAATCTTCGCCCGGCCATCTTTCGTGATGAAAAGGTTTTCCGGCTTGAGATCGCGGTGGACAATCCCTTTTTCGTGCGCGGCTGCAAGACCCAATGCAATCTGAACCGCATAATCGCCCGCTTTGCGCGAGGGCACCGGCCCGCCTTTTAGCAAATCGCGAAGGCTTTGCCCTTCCAGAAGTTCAGAAACCAGGTAGGGGCTGCCATTCTGCGACCCGATGTCATAGAGCCCCAGAATGTTGGGATGGTTCAGCGCCGCGACCGCGCGGGCTTCGTGTTCAAAACGGCGCAGGCGCTCCGGGTCGCGCGCGAACGATTCCGACAATATCTTCAGGGCGACATCGCGACCTAGACGCGCATCGCGGGCGCGATACACTTCGCCCATTCCGCCAGCGCCAATCAGCGAGACAACTTCATACGGGCCCAACTTCGTGCCAGCGGCCAGGGTCATAGGGTGCGAAGATTATACCTGCACGGTAGAATGCGAAACATGACCCCCGCCATCCAGTGCCGCGAATTGCGCAAAACTTACGACGGCAAGGTCGAGGCCGTGCGCGGGCTGAACCTGGAAATCCAGGTCGGAGAATGTTTCGGCTTGCTCGGCCCAAACGGGGCGGGGAAGACCACGACCATCGAAATCCTCGAAGGCCTCTCGCAGCCCACTTCGGGCCAGGTGTCGATCTTTGGCAATACCTGGCGGGAAAACGAGCGCGAAATGCGCGAGTGGCTTGGCATCTCTCTACAGGAAACGCGCCTGTCGGAAAAGCTTACCGTGCGCGAGACTATCGAACTATTCGCCAGCTTCTACCGCGAACCGCGCTCATCTCAGGAAGTGCTGGAGGAACTGGAACTCACCGAAAAGGCTGACGCCTGGGTCGGCAAGCTTTCCGGCGGCCAGCGTCAGCGGCTGGCGGTGGCGACTGCCCTGGTATGCAATCCAAGAATTCTTTTTCTCGACGAACCCACGACCGGCCTGGATCCGCAAAGCCGCCGCCAGTTGTGGGAGATCATTCGCACCTTCCAACGCGCTGGCGGTACCGTGCTCCTGACGACCCACTATATGGACGAAGCCGAGCGTCTGTGCGATCGTCTGGCCATCGTCGACCACGGACAAATCATCGCCGAGGGCTCGCCCGCCGATTTGATCAACCGCCTCGGCGGCCATCACGTGGTGGAGTTTTCCGTGAGCGGCAACGGATCGACAGGGAAGCCAGAGTCCCACGCGGAAAAAGACGCGTGGCGCAGCCTCCCGAGCGTCGAATCCGTTCGCGAGGACGATGGCCTCGTTGCCCTCAATGTGAAAGAGCCGCATCTCACGATCCCGGCGCTGCTCGACGCGATCGACAGGCAGGGAAGTCAGTTGCAGCATCTCACCACCCGGCAGGCAAGTCTGGAGGATGTGTTCGTGCGGTTGACCGGGAGACACCTGCGGGACGAGTAATCTCGCGGCATGAAAGGTTGATATGAATTGCGTGCGGAAGTTTGCAGCCGGAGCAGTATTCGTGATGTTGGCAATTTCCGGTTGCGCAATGGCCCAAGCGAGCGGACCGGCCGCGGCATCGGCCTTTGCTCCATTGGAACAATGGAAGACGGCTGTTCTGACCGGAGATGCGGCTGCACTACAGAGCTTGTACAGCACGACGCCGGCGATGCAGGTAACCACGGCCAGCGGGCCAAGTGACGCCGGCGCGGAGACGAATTTCTGGATTGGCCTGAAAGCGCGAAAGGTCAACCTGGACGTCATACAAACCGCATCCCCAAAGCCGGGCGTTCAGGTGATTGTCTTCCAGGCAGAAGTGGAGTCGGGCGCATCCAAGGAACGAATCCTGTACATCACGGAAGCGCAAGCCTGGCAGCAGCAGGCGGACCAGTGGCATCTGGCGGTGGTGAAGCGGACCGATCCAGCGCATCTGAAACAACCGGCCAATAAAGATAAAAACATTTATCCCGCCGGTGTTGACGCCCACGCGGAGCTTAAGGAAGCCGAAGACAAGGCCGCGAAGGAGCACAAGCGTGTGCTGCTAGTCTTCGGAGCCAACTGGTGCTATGACTGCCACGTCCTGGACATGGCTTTCCAGCGGCCTGATTTTCTACCGGTCGTAGGGCGGTATGAGATTGTGCATGTCGACATTGGAGAAGACGGCCAAAAAAACGCGGATCTGGCCAAGCAGTTTGAGGTTCCTCTGAATAAGGGCGTTCCCGCGCTGGCGGTAGTAGAAAGTACCGGCAAACTGGTCGTGAGCCAGAAGAATGGCGAGTTTGAGAATGCGCGCGCCATGACACCGGATGCTTTGCTGGAGTTCTTGAACAATTGGAAACTCGAAGCTCAGTAGAGGAATGTTGCGGATGAGCGTTGCACAAGAAACACCGGTTACGCCGGCGAAGACCTTACCTAATCCACCGCGCCGCAATGGCAGGTGGTCGGGCTACCGCCATCTGCTGATGGCGCGCATGCTCGAACTGAAGCGCGAGCCGGAAGTTGTCTTCTGGGTGTTCATCTTCCCGCTGCTGCTCGCGCTCGGCCTGGGCATCGCGTTCCGCAACAAGCCCGGGGACGCAATCTCGGTTGCGATCGTTGCAGGCGCGGGTACGGAAGACGCGCCCGCCATGCTGGCGCGCTCGCCGCAGCACGAACGATTCAAGGCCCAAATCCTCAGCGCAGACGCCGCTCGCCAGGGATTCCGTCTCGGCAAATTCGATCTCGTCATCGAGCCCGCCGCCACCGGAGGCTTCCAGTACCGCTACGATCCCGCCCGTCCCGAAAGCGTGCTAGCCAAAACCGAAGTCAACGACGCACTGCAAGCCGCGGCCGGCCGCAAAGACGTTGTCGCCACGGCCGTAGTCACGGCGTCCGAGCCCGGCTCACGCTACATCGATTTCCTCATCCCCGGCCTCCTCGGCATGAACCTGATGAACTCCGGCATGTGGGGAATCGGTTTTGCCCTGGTCGACATGCGGCAGCGCAAACTGCTCAAGCGCTTTGTAGGCACGCCCATGCGCCGCACAGATTTCCTGCTGGCTCTGGCGTCGAGCCGCCTGATCCTGATGGTCATCGAAGTCGGATTGCTGCTGATCTTTGGCATGCTTTTCTTTCACATGCGGGTTCTGGGGTCGATCGCTGCTATTGCCCTGCTCGCGGGTATCGGATCGCTCACATTTGGCGGCGTGGGCTTGCTGACCGCGAGTCGCGCGCAGAAAATCGAGTCGGTAAGCGGCCTCATCAATCTGGTAATGATGCCGATGTGGATTTTCTCCGGCGTATTCTTTTCCTACGAGCGATTCCCGGCGGTGATCCACCCGCTGATCAAGGCGCTGCCTTTGACCGCGCTTAACGATGCGTTGCGGGCCAGCATCCTGGAGGGCACGCCACTCCTCCAGCAGTGGCCGCGCTTGCTGGTGATGCTTCTCTGGGGAGGGATTTCGTTCGTGCTGGCGCTGAAGTGGTTCCGCTGGACTTAGACCGGTTCGCTAACTACGCCCCGCCAAGGCCTCGCTCGCTCATTCTGGGAGAAGTTACGAACGAGGCCGCCTGCGGTGCTTGCGAAGTTTACTGCTACTTATGATTTGACTAGCTTGGCTGCTTGTTTCCGCACTTTTGCCCAGCGTAGTCTTTGCGCTGCGGCAATGCGATTACGGGCTTCCTTGCTCAAGGTACGCTTTACTTTCCTGAGCTTGTTCCCGTTGGCATGGCCGAGCGCGGCGAGCGCCTTCCCCACGCATTCCATCTCTTTTTCGAGACGGGAATACTCAACGCGTAAAGAGGCCACCACTGTGTTCAAGTTAGCCATTACTACCCCCTCATTGGTGTTCGAGACAAGCCTAACACGTGGAAATGATCACGCTGACCAGAAAAAGAATCATTAGAAGAAATATTAGGAGAAATAGGAGGATAGAACGAGCTACTGTGGCTTGAATTGCAGGAACAACAGTCCTTGTACTTTGTCCGCGTCATTAGCGCCGCGCGTGAACACGACTTCGCGGCGCAAATCGGAGAACCGCGTATCTAGTAACAGGAACTTACGGATCACCGTCATTGCGGTCGCACCTCCTTCTGTTGTGCCCCCAACCCAGACCCACCGGTAGACGGCCCCGTAAACCACATACAGGTGAGAGTCCCAGATCATCAGCAGGGCCTGTTTGTCAGTGAGTGCGCTTATCGTTTTACCAGAATTAATCGCATCCGGCGGCCAGAACTCGGCCGTGATCTGGATCGGACGGCCGTCGCCCAACAGATGCCTTCCCTGCAGCTTGGAGGCCATATCCTTCAGAGACTGGGGATCGGCCGCAGCCACACTGTCTTCGAGCGCAGAATCTCTCCCGCAGCAAACGCTGCGGTCGTGGAAGATAGTATCGAGCGCGGTTGGCAGCACGTCCCTTGCGTCGTGCGACCGCGCCATAAGTGCTGGCAGGCCACTGATTTTCAGTTCCAAATCGGTATCGAAAACTTGCCCATGAGCGACGCAAGCGAGTCCAACACCCAACACCACCCACTTAGCCAGAATCAGAAAAGCGGAGTGGCACGCGTGGAATGTGGCCATAACTTACCTCCGGTTCCTAGTCCTCATTCTATCCTTGTCCGATCGTAGGCAGAAAACGCGGTGTCTGGCGTGCCTTAGTCGCCTGCTCGAACGAATAGGCCAGCTTAATCAGGACCGGTTCGCTCCACGCCCGCCCAAAGAAAGAGATTCCAACCGGCAAACCCGCAAGGTAACCCGCGGTCACATTAATGTTAGGGTAACCCGCGACCGCCGCAGCGTTCGAACTGCCTCCGGCCACATGATCTCCATTGACCAAATCGGTGAGCCACGCCGGACTTCCTGTCGGAGCCACAATGGCGTCAAGATGGTTCTTATCCATGACAGCGTCGATGCCCTCGGTCCGCGCCAGTTGGTGATTCTTCGCCACCGCATCCACATATTCCTTCTCGGTAAGCGGTCCTTTCGCTTCTGCCTTTACGAATAAGTCCTGCCCGAAGTAGGGCATCTCCTTCTGACGGTTACGATCATTGAAGTCAATGATGTCTTTCAGCGTTCGCACGGGTGCGCCCGGACCCAGTCGCGCCAGATACGCATTCAGGTCCGCCTTCAGCTCATACATAAATATCAGCAGCTCAGTGTCATCGAACTTGCCCAGCGTTTCGATGTCGGCGGGGTCCACCAGGATCGCCCCTGCCTTCTTAAGCACGTCAAGGGATTGCTCCATCAACGCGTCGACCGAGTCATTGAAGCCAAAATATTTTCGCGCGACGCCGATGCGCGCCCCCTTCAGCCCATTGGGATCGCAGTACTGCGCGTAGTCGGTCTGTGTCTTGCCCGCGCTGGCAGCTGTGGCTGCATCGTCAGGATCAACGCCAGTCAGAGCTCCGAGCAAGATGGCGGCATCGCGCACCGTTCGGCACATCGGCCCGGCGCCATCCTGACTGTGAGAGATGGGGATGATTCCGCCTCGGCTAACCAGCCCTACGGTAGGCTTGATCCCAGCCAACCCGTTCGACGACGACGGGCAAACGATCGATCCATCAGTTTCCGTGCCGATGCCCGCGGCGGCGAGATTCGCCGAGATCCCCGCGCCTGTGCCCGAACTTGATCCGCATGGATTTCGATCCAGCGCATACGGATTTTTCGTCAACCCTCCGCGCCCGCTCCATCCGCTGGTGGAGTGGCTGGAGCGAATATTCGCCCACTCGCTCAGATTCGTCTTGCCCAGAATCACCGCGCCCGCCACGCGCAACCGCTGAGCGACAAAAGAGTCTTTGGGCGGCTTCGAGCCCATCAGCGCCAGCGACCCCGCCGTAGTCATCATGTGGTCCGCCGTATCGATGTTGTCCTTGATCACTACTGGAATGCCATGCAGCGGGCCGCGCGGTCCTTTGTCCTTGCGCTCCCGGTCGAGGGCCTCTGCCATCGAGGGGGCGTCAGGATTCATTTCGATAATCGCGTTGACCGACGGGCCGTGCTTGTCGATCTCCTCGATGCGCGTGGTGTATTTCTCAACCAGTGACCGCGCCGTAAACTTGCCCGATTTCATACCGTCCTGCAGTTCGGTGATCGTGATCTCATCCAGTTCGAAGGGCTTGACCTCAGGCGCGGCAGGTTCTGCGGACGATGCCACCTCCCGGCCCGCGCTGAGTGCGGGATAGATCGTAGCAACCGCACCGGTCGTCAGCACATTTCGGACGAAGGCACGGCGCGAGGGTTTCGATTCACGATGGCGCATAGTCTCCCATAGTTCAGAAGAGGATTCAACCCACAGGCCGACTATTTAACCACGATTCGCGGCCCGCATTCACGAATTGACCTAATGTAGGTCTTCGCAAGAGATTCGTATCAGGGCATGCCTTCGGGCATACCGCACCAGCATGAAAGAAAGAGTCGGCTTTAGCCGCCGGGCCCGTGACGGGGATAACCCAGCGGCTAAAGCCGTCAGAGTCTCGCGCCCATTGTCGGCATCGCTGAAAGCGATGCCCTGATACGAATCGTCCTTCTTGGCGGGCCTACACCTTGGTTGAGGCCGCTTGCCCACAGTGATAAGCTAAACAATGTTCGCCCGGCTGAGCGGGAGTAGTTCAGCGGTAGAACGCCAGCTTCCCAAGCTGGATGTCGCCGGTTCGATCCCGGTCTCCCGCTCCATTAATTCCCCAGTCACGACTTCTCACATCGTCTCCTCAAAACGAAATTGTGTGCGTGGCTATGCGAGCATCAGGCTCGATGTCCTCTTCAATTTCATTTCGCAGGAGAGAAAGAATTCCGAGTTGACACGAAGGTTGGCGAACTCGACCGCAGGGTTGACTCTTAATAGTACCTGTACCGTCGTGACTTGCAACAGCTCCCAGATAAACGATATTTTCACTCAAGTTTCAATCTGGTCCAAATAGCCACTTCCTCCGGCACTACTCGTTCTATCAACCGGGCATTAAACGCCTGGGCCACAAATCCTTCGTCCCCCTTCGGTTTCGCGCAAGCGCGATTTCGAAGAAAGGAGCAAGCGTGGTACCGAACACATAACCCTCTGTCCCGCTGGTGTTGGAAGACCCCGCGGGAATCCCCATAAACGTTAGCTAGAAACACGTGTAGTCCCGTTTTTGCGCGCTGCTCGCAGCTCAGGGAGATCCCTGCGCTTAATCCCCTCGAGGAGTTGAGTTACCTATGAAGAAGGCAGTGTTTGCAGCTTTGTTGTTCATGTTGACGTTCTCCATATCAGTCGCGGCCCAGTTGCCCAATTACACATTGGCGCAAGTGGCTACGCACAACAGTTCGACGGATTGCTGGATTATTTTGAACAAGACGGAAGTCTATAACGTCACGGCGTTCCTCTCACTTCATCCCGCTGGCCCCGGACCGATTACCCCATACTGCGGAAAGGATGCCACGGCCGCCTTCAATGCGATAGGCCATTCCTCGGGAGCAATCGCCGAGGAAGCCACTTACCTGGTGGGCAATCTCGTGGCTTCAACGATCAGCGTCACGATATCGCCCACAACCGCTTCATTAACCGCAGGACAGCAGCAAACATTCACCGCGACTGTCGCCGGCTCCACTCAGGGCGTAACCTGGACCTCCACCAGCGTGGGAACGATAAACGCGAGCGGCGTCTTCACAGCCGTGTCTGTCGGTACCGGGACGGTTACGGCTACTTCTGTGGAAGATCCGACGAAAAAAGCAACCGCCCAAATTACGGTCACCAGCGGCGGAGGCGGCGGAGGCGTAACCGTTTCGGTCAGTCCTGCCACCATGACTCTCGGCGTCGGGGCCAAACAACAGTTCACCGCCAAGGTGTCTGGCTCAACGGCTGGAGTTACTTGGACAGCGACCGGCGCAGTCGGCACGATCGATGCCAACGGACTGTTCACTGCTACGAAAGTGGGGATGGGCGTAGTCAAGGCGACTTCCGTCACCGATCCGACGAAATCCGCCTCGGCCAACGTGACCGTATCGCAAACGGGTGCGGCATGTTCGCTCGCTCCGAATTCAACTGGATTCGCTATCAACTGTGTTCCGGCTAGCGCGATTAAGCCCAAGAGATACAGTTGTGTCGCCTCGTCGGATGGAAAATCCACGGTGGTACGCTGCACAGCTAGCAGCGGCGATGACGATGGCGGTGGAGACGACTAATCCCTTCCGTCGGATCGCAGCTGAAAACGAGCAACCCGTAGAGTAGAACGGGTTCCAACGGCCGCGGGAAGAGTGGAACAGCTAGTTTCTCCACGCTTCCTGCGGCCGTTATTTCAGCGCGAAGCTTGGCCCCCACGGACAAGAGCGGTCAGAGGATATAATTCCCGGCACTTATGCTCCCTGCGCCAGGCGGGCAACCGTTCAATACACAAATATTCAATCTCCGATCATTCGCCATCCGGCTGGTGCTGACGGCTGCTGCGCTAGCGATCTGGTTCTGGACGCAGTCGCTCATCGGAGCGCGAGGCCTGGCGGATTCCGGTATCGGAGACGGTATCCATGCGGCCACTGCTCCGCTCAACCTGTATCTCCACAATCATCCAGCAGCGGCCAATGCGCTGCTCATCTTCAGCTCCGCGATCATCGATCTGCTAGGCATTTTTCTATTGTCGATGTGGGTTTTCCGCGGCGATCTTCGCCCCTTCGCCAGCCTGGTCATGGTGCTTGGCCTGCGCCAGATCATGCAGGCCTGCGTCGCCCTGCCTGCTCCGCCCGGTGCTATCTGGCACAACCCGGGAGTTCCCTCACTGCTCGTCACCTACAGCGTGGCCCATGACTATTTCTTTTCCGGACATACCGCAATCGCCGTGCTTGGAGCCTGCGAGTTGGCGCGTTGTGGCCGGCGCTGGCTCACGGCAGGTGGAGTCACGATCGTATGTTTCGAAGCCGCGATCGTGCTCATGCTTCGTGCTCACTACACCATGGATGTTTTCACGGGTTTGATCGCAGGACTTTACGCCGCGCACCTGGCAGAACGCCTCACCGCCCGGCCCAGAAACTGAGGGTTCTGGCTGCGAGAACCTTCAAGGGTTCGGAGCGGCGCATTAGGTTCAAGGACCCGTCTCGGGCGCGGCTTCCTCCTTTTGCTTCTTCTTCGTATCGGGAAGGCCAGGGATAGCACGCAACAATTAAGCCTCGACATTCCCCATCCGTCCTCATTACTTAGGTTTGCGGCGAACATCAAAATGGTGATTCCGATCACGGAGAACCGTGATGACGGCCATTTGCCCGTTCCAAGCCTTCGGGGAAGATGGTTACGGACAGCGTGGGATGTGGCCGAGGGGGCCACGTCTCAAGCACCGCCAAACGCCGAGACGCGAGGGCGGGGTCGTCCAGGAGACTGTAATGAGCACGATTGATATTCACGAGCCAGAAGTAAAAGAAGCAAAGCCAGCAACCCGTCCTCCTGCGGCGGTCCTGCCACCTACGGAACTGGTGTTGGGGCCGCAGATCCCGCAGAGGCCCATATTCTCCGACAGCCTCTTGGAATTCGGAGTGCAGCGGAAACGGAAGGCCTTTGCCACCACCACCTCGATTATTGTCAACTGTGTAGCCATCGGAATCCTGGTCGTGGTACCGCTGCTTTTCACCGAGGACTTGCCGAAGGCGCAGTTGCTGACGTTCCTTGTAGCGCCTCCGCCACCGCCGCCCCCCCACCGCCGGCTGCGGCACAGGCGCAGCGGGTGGTGAAGCAGATCGAGACCGACCTGCTCTCCTCCGGTAAGCTGCGAACGCCCACCAAGATTCCACAAAAGATCGAGATGCTCAAGGAAGACGAGACACCGCCGATGCCAACCTCCGGTGGAGTCGTTGGAGGCGTCCCGGGAGGGATTCCGGGCGGGCAGCTAGGAGGAGTGATCGGGGGTATCGTGAGCGCCACCTCGAACCTGGCTGCAGTGCCAAAGTTTATTCCGGTAGCGCCGCAGAGGGTGCGTATTTCGCAGGGCGTTACCAAAGGCCTGCTGATTCATCGAGTGGAACCGTCCTATCCGATGTTGGCCAAGCAGGCACGAGTGCAGGGTGAGGTTGTGCTCAGCGCAATCATCAACACCAACGGCGAAATTGAGAATCTGCAACTGGTCAGCGGGCACCCCATGCTGGTGCCGCAGGCGATCGCAGCTGTCAAACAATGGCGTTACAAACCGTACTTGCTGAACGGGCAACCAGTAGAAGTGGAGACCACGATTACGGTGATCTTCTCACTCAGTTCCTGAAGTGGTGGGGCGAAGCGCGGTCGGGCAGCGCAGGAGTTAAAAAATGCCATCAGAATACACTTATCGCATATCGGCCTGGTGGACGTCTGGCCGCACCGGACTCGCCAAGTGCGAGTCCTCCCCTAACACGATCCACTTTTCCGAAGCTGCGGAACTGGGCGGGCTGCAGGGCCGCTGGACTCCCGAGCAGTTGCTGCTGTGTGCCCTGGCAGGCTGTTTTACTACGACCTTCCATGACGTTGCCCGCGCCGCCAAGTTCGAATACACCGACCTCGAGGTTGAAATGGAAGGCAGCGTGCACCGCAGCCGGAGCACGGGATGCAATTTCACCGAGATCCTGATCCGTCCGCGGCTGACCGTGCCTTCCGAGGAGCAGCGCGAAGCCGGTCTGGGCCTATTGCGACGGACCAAGCAGTTGTGCATGATTTCGCGCGCCATTACCGTTCCGCAGACTCTGGAACCTGCGGTCGAAACCGGCAAAATACCTGTGGAAGGCTGGACCAATCAGGAACCAGCCGCCAAGGTTGGGGTCTAACGCACTGTCGAAAAGGGGGTGATTATGATGTTCTCCTACAGGCTCGTTCGCCTGATCGAGTCTCACGCCGATGCGCTCGCCGAAGGACTCGAAGAGCGGGTACAGAACAATACCCAGGTAACCCACTTTCGTGAAATTCCTGCTCGCGAACTGCGAGAGAGAGTCTACGAGATTTACCGCCATCTCGGGGAGTGGCTTTTGGGCAAGAATGAACTGGACATCGAGCACCGTTACCGTGAAATTGGAGCGCGCCGTGCGCACCAGCGAGTTCCGCTCAGCGAAGTCGTCCAGGCTATTGTGCTGACCAAGGAAAATCTCTGGGAGTTCCTCAAGAGCGAGGCGGTGATGGACCGTGCCGTCGAAATCATGGGCGAACTCGAACTCCTCCAAATGCTCGAGATGTTTTTTGACCGGGCTATTTACTATGCTGTTCTGGGGTACGAAGACGAAACTGCCCGCACCCGGCGCGACGAGGGCGCATTGCGCGCGGTTTAAGCGAAGAGGAGCGAAACGGATGTCGATGTCGTGGGAAATGGATTACAAACGCCGCCTCAAAGAGGCGGACGATGCACTGCAGTGCGTAAAGTCCGGGATGCGCGTCTACATCCAGCCGGGTTGTGCGGAGCCGGAGACCTTGGTGGAAGCCCTGATCCGCCGGGCCCCCGAAGTGTACGACGTGGAAATCGTCCACATGATGACCATGGGGTGCGCCCCCTACGTGGCGCCAGAAATGGCCGGCCACTTCCGGCACAATGCCGTGTTCATCGGCGCCAACGTGCGCGACGCCATCAACGATGGCCGCGCGGACTACACCCCCATCTATCTGAGCGAAATCGAGGGATTGTTTGAGAGCGGGGCTATGCCGATTGACGTGGCCCTGATCGAAGTCTCGCCACCCGACTCCCACGGCTTCTGCAGCTTCGGAGTGGGCGTGGACACAACTCTCACTGCCGCCAAGTGTGCCCGATACGTGGTGGCCCAGATTAACGACAACATGCCGCGTACCTACGGCGACAGCTTCATTCATGTCAGTGACATCGACGCCTTTGTCGAGTCTTCCCGGCCCCTGTGTGCGCTGAAGAAGCCGGTGGTGAACGACCTCCAGGTGGCCATCGCGCGCAATGTGGCCGGGCTGATTGAGGATGGCGCGGTGCTGCAAACCGGAATCGGCGGCATTCCAGACGCAGTGTTGCCCATGCTCATGGACCGCAAGGATCTTGGCGTGCACAGCGAACTGGTGTCCGATGGCGTGATTCCGCTGATCGAAGCCGGCGTGCTCACCGGCGCCCGGAAGAATTTCAAGCCGCGAAAGATCATCCTGGGTTTTGCTCTCGGCACCAAGCGGTTGTTCGAGTTCGTGGACAACAATCCCATCTTCGAGTTTCACCCCACGTCCTACACCAACGATCCCGGACTGATCGCGCGCAACGACAAGATGGTAGCGATCAATTCGGCGCTGCAGATCGATTTGACCGGGCAGGTCTGCTCCGACTCCATCGGCAACCAGTTCTACAGCGGCATTGGCGGGCAGGTAGATTTCCTGCGTGGCGCGTCGCGTTCGAAGGGGGGCAAGCCCATCATTGCGATCTCTTCGACCGCGAAGCAGGGAACCATTTCGCGGATCGTGCCCATGCTGGATCCCGGCGCGGGAGTGGTCACCTCACGAGGTTTGGTCCGCTACGTGGTAACCGAATATGGAGTCGCGTACTTGCACGGCAAGTCGATTCGCGAGCGTGCTAAGTCGCTGATCGAGATCGCGCATCCTGACTTCCGCGCCGAGCTGTACGAATATTGCGAAAAGACCAAGTGGTTGCAGTATCCGCAGGCAGCACAGACAGCGGCACAGAAGTGACGGAGGAGACAACAAATGTCGGGCGCACCACGCGGCAACATCACCATCGATGTCGAGGAGTGCAAAGGGTGCGGGCTCTGCGTTGAGTCCTGCCCGCCCAAATGCTTGGAACTCGCCCCTGAACTGAGTTCTTACGGCGTGCATCCCGCCCGTTACACCGGCCACGACTGCACCGGATGCGGCATCTGTTTCTATTGCTGTCCGGAGCCGGGCGCCATTATCGTCTACCGGCTGGCCCCGCCCCCCAAAGCGGTTGTGTCCCCCACTCAGACACAAACCCAGGCTGGAGGCGAACATGCGGCAACTCTGTAAAGGAAACGTTGCAGTCATTAAGGGCGCCGTGCTCGCCGGCTGCCGGGCTTATTACGGCTACCCCATAACGCCGGCCAGTGAAGTCGCAGAAGCAGCAGCACTCTACCTTCCTGAAGTCGGCGGCACGTTTGTGCAAGCCGAGAGCGAGACTGCTTCCATCAACATGGTGTATGGCGCGGCTTCAGCTGGCGTTCGCGTAATGACCGCTTCCTCTGGACCCGGCCTCAGCCTGATGCAGGAAGGCATCTCCTACTTGGCGGGCGCTGAATTGCCCTGCGTCATCGTCGACGTCATGCGCGGCGGTCCCGGCCTGGGCAACATCGCCCCTGAGCAGAGCGACTACTTCGCCATGGTCAAAGGCGGAGGCCACGGCAACTATCGCAACCTGGTGGTGGCTCCGGCCTCGGTGCAGGAAATGGCGGACTTGACCGTCCTGGCCTTCGAACTGGCCGACAAGTATCGCAACCCGGCCGTTGTGCTGACCGACGGATTCGTTGGCCAGATGATGGAACCCCTGGATCTGGAATACCGCGAAATTGTCGAGCCTCCAAAGCCCTGGGCGGTGAAGGGAACTGCCGGAACTCGCAAGAACATGATCAGCTCCATCTTCCTGGAGCCCGACGATCTGGAAGGGCACCAGCGCCGCATGGAAGCGAAATACATCCGCGCGCAGCAGACCGAAACGCGCTGCGAAGAATACCGCACCGAAGACGCCGAGTTGATTGTCATCGGCTACGGCATCGTGTCGCGCGTGCTGCGCTCCGCAGTGGATGAAGCTCGCAAGCAGGGAATCAAGGCCGGATTGTTCCGGCCCATCACGCTGTGGCCTTTCCCGGCTAAGGAACTGGTGGCCACGACTTCGCGCGCGGAAAAAGTGCTGGTTGTGGAACTGAGCAACGGCCAGATGGTGGAAGATGTCCGCCTGACGCTAAATGGCACAAAGCCCATCGAGTTCTACGGCCGCGTCGGTGGCAATGTGCCCACGGTCGAGGAGTTGTTGTTAAAGATCGAGGAACACGCGCCCGCCGCAGTGTGATCTGGCGTGTTGGGTGCGGTCGGGCTGTAGAGACGTAGCCTGCGACGTCTTGCTGGCTGCGTCCGTGCTGCCGGCAGAGACGTTGCAAGCAACGTCTCTACGAGAGGGCAGATTTACGGGGGGATCATGGCAGACCACGTAATCCTGGAGGAACCGAAGGTGACGACTGACAAATACGAAGTCGTGCACTCGAAGTCCGAAGTGTTCTATCCGGAATACGAGCGCAAGACGGACCTGAAGCACCAGACCCACTATTGCCCGGGATGCGGCCACGGCGTAGCCCACAAGCTCATCGCCGAAGCTCTGGAAGACCTGGGAGTTCAGGATCAGACGATTTTGGTCAGCCCCGTCGGCTGCTCCGTGTTCGCCTACTACTATTTCGACGTGGGCAACGTGCAGGTCGCGCACGGACGCGCTCCCGCAGCCGCCACCGGCCTGAAGCGCGCCTGTCCCGACAAGATCGTCATCGCGTACCAGGGCGACGGCGACCTGGCGGCGATCGGCACCGCTGAAATCGTCCATGCCGCCAATCGCGGAGAAAAAATCACCGTCTTCTTCGTCAACAACGCGATCTACGGCATGACCGGTGGGCAAATGGCACCCACCACGCTGGTTGGCCAAAAGAGTACGACTTCGCCCTGGGGCCGCCGCCCGGTCAACGAGGGTTTCCCGCTGCATATGGCCGAGTTGCTCTCAACGCTCGAAGCCCCGGTCTACATCGAGCGGGTCGCGCTTTCCGACAACAAGAACATCATGAAAGCGCGGCGGGCGGTGCGCAAAGCCCTCGAACTGCAGCGCGCCGGCGCCGGCTTCACTTTTGTCGAGATTCTTTCCCCCTGTCCGACCATCTGGGGCAAAGATCCGGTCGAGGCGCGCAAGTGGGTGGCCGAGAAGATGATTCCCAACTTCCCGCTCAACGTTTTCCGCGACCGCAAGGTCGAAATCCCGAACAACAACGTTCCTCCTCACAAGACGGTCGCCGAACTTGTGGAGGGAGAGCGCAAGGCCGCGGCCGACGGCGTTGTGCCGCACCGTCATCATCATTTCCGCGATATGGGCATCAAGATCGCGGGTTTCGGTGGACAGGGAGTGCTGTTGCTTGGCCAACTCTTGGCGGAGATGGGCATGCGCGAAGGGCTCGAAGTCAGTTGGCTGCCCTCGTATGGTCCCGAGATGCGTTCGGGCAGCGCGCATTGCCACGTCTGCCTGTCGAAAGATCGCATCGGCTCGCCGCTGCTGTCGCGCCCGCAAGTTCTGATCGCGATGAACGAGATTTCGCTGCGTAAGTTTGCCGCCGAGGTCGCCAACGGCGGAACCATTCTCTACGGACGCGAGAGCTTGCCGGAAGACTTCAGCGCCCCCCAGGCTCAGGTCGTCTGCATCCCCGCGTCGGAGATTGCCGATCGCCTGGGCTCGGCCAAAGTAGCAAACGTGGTCTTCATGGGAGCTCTGCTCGAAGGGACCGAGTGCCTGTCTGCGGCCACCGCCATGAAAGTGTTGGAAGCGAAGGTCAAGAACCCGGCCTTGCTCGAGCTAGACCGCAAAGCCCTCGACGCGGGGCGAGTATACATCGACCACAGCGTCGCTGTCGGAGCGGTCACACAGGCCGACGGCTTCGCCCAGTAGCGTGGACTAAACCACAATGTCATCCCGAGCGAAGCGAGGGATCTAGTTCTTGCCCGTACCACCAGTGTTGCTGCTGCCGGCAAACACCTGCCAGTACAAAATGTATCCCGTCGGTCCTGCCTCATAGCAGACCTGCAGTTGCTCTGCCCGCCCCAGTTTCTTTACCAGTTTGCGCACCGACTTTTCTCGATTGGGAATGATCCCCAACGAGCGTACCTCTCCGTCAGGCTCGGCTACCGCTAGCGCAATCCTCTCGGCATGGACATCCAACCCTAAAATCGTACCTTTTTCATGGAACCGGTTCCTTTCCGCTTGTGGCTCTGCGTTGTAGTTACTCGACTCACAATGTAACCCACGCATCGCGCATCGGGACCGGTTCACTCCATATTGACTAGATCCCTCGCTTCGCTCGGGATGACAAAGCAAAGAAGCCTCCCAAAAGGAGGGCCACGGGTGGGGCAAGCGATGTGATCCAAATCACAAAAACAGGTGATAACGGGCATATGCCAAAAGTCCCCGGAATGTGATCGTAAGAGCGAGTGGGGAGGTGTCCCATGGCACTGGTCGAATCCGGCACGGAAGAAAACAAAGGCACAACCGCAGAACAGAAAACACGGGCGGCTATCTCCATCAAGAATGTCTTGTTCGCGACCGACTTCTCGGCAACCTCGGACGCGGCGCTGCCCTACGCCACGGCCATCTGCCGGCGTTTTGGCGCCACCTTGCACGCCGCTCACATTCTTTCCGAAGCTAACCTGCTGCTCATGACCGGCGGCGTGGACTACGTCAGCATGGGCACGATTTACGAAGATGCCCACACCGAGGCCGAGGAAAAATTGGATCAAATGGCGGCGCGTGTGGAAGTCCCCATTCACTGCTACGTCCGTCATGGGCAGGTGTGGAAGGGCTTGGCCGCGATCATAGAAGAAAATGAAATCGATCTGGTCGTGGTCGGCACGCACGGCCGCACCGGCCTGGGCAAGCTGCTGCTGGGCTCGGTAGCGGAAGATATTCTGCGGCATGCGTCCTGCCCGGTGTTGACCGTCGGGCCCAAGGTCTCCGGACGTGCCAAACTACCGGCATTCCAGAGTAAAGGACACGATCTGGCGCCGGTGGAACTCGATCTGCAGCAGATCCTCTTCGCCACCAACTTTGCGCGGGACGCGGACTGGATGGCGAAGACCGCCGTGGCGCTTGCCCAGGCCTTCCGCTCCCAGTTCACGCTGCTCCACGTCATCGAGGACTACACTGAACTGGGCCAGCGCCTAGGGCCGATCGAGGAGGGCATTCGGCGGTTGCGGGCGCTTATCCCGAATGATACGACTCTGCCCTGCGCCCCCGAGACGTTGCTGGAGTTCGGTTCGGCCAGCGAGTGCATTCTGAGGTTTGCAGAAGAGCGCGAGGCCGACCTGGTCGTGCTGGGCGCCCGAAGTTCGGCCGAAGTCGGTACTACGCACCTGCCATGGTCGACCGCCCACCATGTGATTGCACACGCGCCTTGCCCGGTGCTGACGATTCGCGCCTGACGAGGTGGCGCAGGAGTCTTGCTTGCGACCGCGTGCTGGTGTGAGAGTCCGTGTGCTCATCGTCGCCTACGGAAATCCGCTGCGCTCCGACGACGGCCTTGCCTGGCGCGTGGCCGACGCGCTGGAAGGCAAGTTTTCCTCCCTGCAAGTCGAAATTCTGCGCCTGCATCAGCTCACGCCAGAGTTGGCAGAAAGCGTCAGCCACGTCGACGCCGTTATTTTCGTGGACGCTGCTTCTGCTGATGCTGGAGGGCGCCGCCCCGGTGAAATCCGCATCGAAGAAATTCACGCCGAAAAAGCTGGCTCGTCTGCCCCGTCTCGTTTTTCTCATCACCTGACGCCGAGCTTGGTCTTTGCCTTGGCTGCTCAACTCTATGGAGCGAGGGCGCGAGCGTTCTCGGCGACCCTGACTGGTCAGAACTTCGATCATGGCGAATCACTGTCGGAGGCAGTCGCGGTGTCTCTGTCGGAACTGGTAGCGAAGATCGAGACGCTAGCCCGGCAATTCCTTCCTCCGGCGGCGCTCCCGGCGTCGAAGGGAGCGAACTAGCACCGCTTGTTGTCTACTTGAACTGACATGCTCTTTAGCTTGGAGATATGGTTGGCGGGCCTGATCTTGTTGTTGCCAGCCCTTGTTCTCGCATTAGCGTGGGCGAGGAGGACTCGTTACTGAGGACTCGTTACTATGGCGGTCACGAACTCCCGCAGCGACAAAGAACTCTATACCTTCTGGCGATGGTGGCAGCTTCAGTGCGCACGGTAAGCGACCTTGGGTACTGGGGCTGGCGAGTCTGCGGCCTCTATCAAATTACCGCTCCCTGGACGGTCCTCATCATTCTCGAGCGCTTTATGTACCTCAGTGAAGTGCTGTCTGCAGTCGGGATAATCTGCTTCTTCCTTGGCCGGGGACCTTATCGTTTCGCGTTAGTTTTGACAACTCTCTGGGTGATGGTGCCGATTTTGTGCATGGCCGCATCATTCACTGGGCCTAGCTTTAGAATGGAGAGAGCGCTCAAACCTGCGGTGTTCAGCCTGACGCCATGACGGTTGCCACAAAATCCGCGTTGCAACGGCTTCGAATCACGCTGCATGGCGCCGTACAGGGAGTCGGCTTCCGTCCCTTTGTTTACCGACTGGCGACCGAACTGTCCCTGACCGGCTGGGTACTGAATTCCTCCTCTGGCCTTGTGGTTGAAGTGGAAGGGACCACCGATCAACTGATCCGCTTCGAGCAACGACTAGAGCACGAGCGCCCGAAGGCTTCCGTGGTCACCGTGCGCGAATCCGCCTGGATCTCAGCCGAGGGCTCGACGCGCTTCGAAATCCTCGCCAGCGACAGCGACTCCGGTAAAACCGTAAACGTTCTGCCCGACCTCGCGACTTGCAGCGAATGCCGCGAGGAGTTCTTCGATCCGGCCAATCGCCGCTTTGAATACCCCTTCACGAATTGCACGAATTGCGGCCCGCGTTACACGATAGTGGTCGACATTCCTTATGACCGGCCCAATACGACCATGCGCGACTTCGTGTTGTGCCCCGAGTGCCGCGACGAATACACGAGTCCGGTCAACCGCCGATTTCATGCCCAGCCTAATGCCTGCTCGGTTTGCGGGCCAAAACTCGACGGCACGATTGAAGACGCCGCCGAAGCATTGCGAGGGGGGTTGATTGTCGCGCTCAAAGGCATTGGAGGATTTCAGCTTCTGGTCGATGCGCGCCAGGCCGCGGCGGTGGCTCGCCTGCGCCAGCGCAAACATCGCGAGGAAAAGCCGTTCGCCCTGATGATGCCATCGCTCGAAATGGTGCGGGAATATTGTGAGATCTCGCCCGCCGAAGTGGAACTGCTCGAATCGCAAGCCGCGCCCATCGTTCTATTGCGGCCCAAACCCGGCACCGACGTTGCCTGGAATGTTGCACATTGCTCCCCCTATCTGGGCGTCATGCTGCCGTACTCGCCGCTTCATCATTTGCTGATGCAGGAGTGCCGGTTCCCGGTGATCGCGACTAGCGGTAACCATAGCGACGAGCCCATCGCCATCGCCAACGACGAAGCGACCGCCCGCCTCAAAGACATCGCCGATGATTTCCTCATGCACAACCGCCCCATCGTGCGGGCCTGCGACGATTCCGTCGTGCGCCTTACGCGTGGGCGTGCCGGAATTCTGCGCCGCGCCCGCGGCTATGCCCCCCTTGGAGTCCGCGTGCACCACAGCTTGCCGCCCGTGCTAGCGGTCGGAGGGCATCTGAAGAACACAGTGGCCATCGGCGTGGGCCAGGACGTCTTTCTCAGCCAGCACGTCGGAGACCTCGACACGCTCGAAGCTCGCGGGGCATTCGAGAAGGCGATCGCCGACCTGTGCCGCCTCTACAGTTTCGAGCCCGAGATGATCGCCTGCGATTTGCATCCCGATTACGCGTCGACGCAATGGGCGGAAAGGGCTGGCCTCCCACTGACGCGGGTGCAGCACCATCAGGCGCATGTGGCGGCGTGCGCCGCCGAGAACGACGTTGAGGGCGAGTATCTCGGCATTTCCTGGGACGGCACCGGATACGGTCTCGACGGCGCGATCTGGGGCGGCGAGTTCTTCCGCGTAGAAAATAACCACTTCGAGCGCATTGCCCACCTGCGATCATTCGGGCTGCCGGGCGGTGATGCCGCCGTTCGCGAAGGCTGGCGCTCGGCAGCCAGTCTGCTCTTCGAGGTCTTTGGCACCGAGTCGGGAAACCCTGTGCCCGTCAACGATTCGCCGGGAAATCCCCGATTGGATCATTCCAAAGTGCGGTATATGCTCCAGCACGGTATCAACGTCGTCCCCACGACCAGCGTAGGCAGGCTCTTTGATGCCGTGGCCAGCATTGTTGGCGTAGCGCAGCAGAACCGGTTCGAAGGCCAGGCCGCCATGTTGCTGGAAAATGAAATTGGCGGTTTGCGCACCGAAGAGGCGTATGCTTTATCGGGTGGAGACTGGGCTCCGTTGATCAGCGCTGTGATGGCGGACAAACTTGCGGGTGTGACCGTCCCTCTCATCGCCGCGCGTTTCCATAACGCTTTGGTCGAGTGGATCGTGGAAGTGGCAACTCAGATCAGAATGAAGCCGGTGGTGTTTAGCGGCGGGGTGTTTCAGAATCGTTATTTGACCGAACGGGCCGCCGCGGTGCTAGAATCCCGCGGCTTTACCGTGTACACGCACCAGCGGGTTCCGCCCAACGACGGCGGCATTGCGCTGGGCCAGGCGGTGATGAGCAGGCAGGAGTAGCGCCACCGTCCCGGCGGCTGTCGCCTGGGCGTCTCGCCCACGCAGCCGAAGAACAGGACGAGCGAGGACAAGATGCCCTCGCGACAGCCGGCAGGATGCCGGCGCTACGACGATCCGGGAAGGTGGCGGCTTACAGCCGCAAGGGTTCGTATCAGGGCACGGCTTACAGCCGTGCCGCTAGGGCCACAAAGGAAGCCAGGCTTTAGCCCCTGAGGGAGAAAGGAGGTCGAAGCATGTGTCTCGCAGTTCCAGGTCGCGTAGTTGAAATCATCGACGGTGGCGACGTTGCCTTCCGCCTGGGCAAGGTCGACTTCGGCGGCATCCGCAAAGACATCAACCTGGCCTACACCCCTGAGGCCGAAGTCGGGAAGTATGTCCTCGTTCACGTCGGTTTCGCCATCAGCGTGATCGACGAAGATGAGGCAAAGCGAGTCTTCCAATACCTCGAAGAACTCGGAGGACTGAAAGAGGAACTCGGTGAAATTCCTCAGTGAATACCGCGACCAGAAGGCCGCCGAACAACTCGCGCAAGCAATCAGGAAAAAGGTAACGCACCCGTGGACGATTATGGAAATCTGCGGGGGACAAACCCACACCATCGTCAAAAGCGGTCTGGAAGACTTGCTCCCCCGAGAAATCTCGCTGGTACACGGCCCTGGCTGCCCGGTTTGCGTCACGCCGGTGGAACTGATCGATAAGGCCGTGGCCATCGCTGAGCGCCCGGAGGTGATCTTCTGCTCCTTCGGCGACATGCTGCGAGTTCCCGGCTCCGCAAAGAGCTTGTTCGACGTCAAGGCCGAAGGTGCCGACGTCCGCATAGTCTATTCGCCGCTCGACGCCCTCAAACTTGCCAAGACGAATCCCGACCGCCAGATCGTCTTCTTTGCCGTAGGTTTTGAAACCACGGCCCCGGCCAACGCCATGTCCGCCTGGCAAGCCGATCACGACGGCATCGAGAATTTCTCCCTGCTCGTCTCGCACGTGCTGGTTCCTCCCGCCATGGAGGCGCTGCTCTCGTCCGAGAATTGCGTGGTCCAAGGATTCCTGGCTGCAGGCCACGTCTGCACCATCATGGGCTTCGAGGAATACTTCCCGATCGCGGAGCGCTACAAAGTCCCGATCGTCGTCACCGGCTTTGAGCCGCTCGATATTCTCGAAGGCATCCTGATGACGGCCACACAGTTGGAAGAAAGCCGCCACGAGGTAGAAAACCAGTACAGCCGCGCGGTTCGGCGGGAAGGGAACAGACCGGCGCAGGAGCGCATCGCGGACGTCTTCGAGATAGTCCCGCGCCAATGGCGCGGCCTTGGCGAGATTCCGGCCAGCGGCTTCCAGTTGCGCGGGCGTTTTCAGAAATATGACGCTAACCGCCGTTACCCGTTTTCCGGCGAACCGGCGCGCGAATCTTCCGAGTGCATCAGCGGACTCATTCTGCAAGGCATCAAGAAGCCTCACGAGTGCCCGGCGTTCGCTGTGAAGTGTACGCCGGAGAATCCGCTCGGCGCTCCCATGGTATCGTCGGAAGGCGCATGCGCGGCCTATTACCACTATGGCAGACGCCAAAATCAGCTCGTTCAGCCTGAACTGTCCAGTCCCGCGAGTCGCTGACGATCGCATCGTCCTGGCGCACGGTGGCGGCGGACGGCTCACGCACCAGCTCATCGAAAAGATTTTTCTCCCCGCGTTCTCAAACGCCATGCTCGAAGAGCGCCACGACGGCGCCGTGCTTCACCTCAACGGCTCGCGCCTCGCTTTCACGACGGATTCCTTCGTCGTGCGCCCGCTGATTTTTCCCGGCGGCGACATCGGTGATCTTGCGGTCAACGGCACGGTCAACGATCTCGCCATGTGCGGCGCGCGCCCGCTCTATCTCAGCAGCGGTTTCATTCTCGAAGAAGGTCTGGAGATGGAAACTCTGCGGACGGTGGTCACCTCGATGCAGAAGGCCGCGGCCAACGCAGGCGTACAACTGGTGACCGGTGACACGAAAGTCGTCGACAAGGGCAAGGGCGACGGTATCTTCATCAATACCTCGGGCATCGGCGTGATTGAGACCAACGTCACCACCGCAATTGGACCGGCGGCGGTTCAACCTGGAGACGCGGTCATCGTCAGCGGCGATCTCGGTCGCCACGGCGTTGCGATTCTCTCCGTGCGCGAGGGCCTCGAATTCGAGTCCCCCATGGTCAGCGACACAGCTTCAGTATGGCCTTCGGTGGAAGCCCTGCTGAGCGCCGGAATCGAAATTCACTGCCTGCGCGACCTGACCCGCGGCGGCCTGGCAACAACGTTGAACGAAATCGCGTCCGACCGAAACATCTGCATCAAGCTCGAAGAAATACTGATTCCGGTGGAAGAAACAGTCCAGAGCGCCTGCGAGATTCTCGGCCTGGATCCGCTCTACGTGGCGAACGAAGGCCGCTTCGCGGTCTTCGTGCCTGGCGGGCAGGCTGATGCCGCACTCGAAATCATGAAGAAAGTTCCGGTCTCGCAGGGATCGGTTCGAATCGGAAAGGTGGAAGAGGCCCCCGGCCGCACGGTCGTCCTCCAAAGCCGCATCGGCGGCAACCGCGTGGTCGACATGCTAAGCGGCGAGCAGTTGCCTCGTATCTGCTGATGCGATCCACTCCGCGTTGTCATCCTGAGCGGCGTCTCTTGCCGCGAAGGACCCATGCAATTGCTAGGCGGCCGGACAGACTGCATAGGTTCTTCGCTTCGCTCAGAATGACAAGATAGAGAACATTCGCCGGGCGCCGCATTTCTCGCGCGTTCCTTTGACGAGAAGTGGGGGTTTTCGAGATCAGGAGCTCACCCTTCCCACGGATTGATCAGCCGTACGCCGCATCCTTCGAAAACATAGGTGTTGCGCGTGGCCAGCGTCGCGGCATGGACGCGTGCTATCGCCGCGATCTGCGCGTCGACTCCGGATATCTGTTTCGCCTGTCGCCGGCGGGATGATGCAATCTGCGAGAAAGCATGCGCAGCTCTGTCCTCGAAGGTCAGAATGCGATCCGCGAAGACGTCCCCGAACATTCTTTCGGCGCCAGCTCGAACTACGTCGCGACGTCTGCCGGAGGAGATGAGCTCAATGCCGTAAAGAATTTCTGCCATGGTGACGGCGGTGACGTGCAGGTCTTCAGCAGCCTGGCTGCTGAACCAGTTCAGAACCATCCGTTCCGGCGCGGGGCGCATCAGTTCGGAAACGACATTGGTATCGAGAATGATCATCTCTCATTCTTGCGCCGAGAGAACCGATGTCATTTCAGATTGCAGATTTTAGATTGCAGATTGAAAAGCACATCAGCGACGGAGGCCTCCAATCTTTAATCTACAATCTGAAATCCGCAATCACGCGCTTACTCCCTCTCCGCGAGCCAATCCGGATCGCGTATGGGCTCCCGTGGTGGAGGTTCCAGTTCCACTCCTCCAAGCGGAACGAAGATCTCGCGAATGCGCTCGGCAAGGTTAATTTTTTTCTTCGAGGTCTGGGCCAGCGCGCTGTTCAGGATTTCGCGTGCTTCCTGCTCCATTGAGCGTCCGTTCATGGCCGCCCGGATCTTGAGCCTGCGTTTCGTGTCCTGTTCCAGATTCCTGATGGTAATGCTCGCCATGCAACCAATGATAGCAGTGCAATCAACGATTGCATAGCTTCGTGCTAACCCAGCCCCAACCTCGAGGGATCACGCTCGGCTACCCGTCGAATCACCACCACTGTCTGCGTATCTTACTGATTCAAAATAACCTATACCCAACGTGACCCCAATCACCCTCACCCGTGAGAATTATCACTGCCGCCTTTCTATAGGAGGCGACAATGAAGAACGGCATTATGTCTAGGCAGTACCTACGGAGGTAGGACTATGTCTGTGTTGACGAGCCCGGGAATCAAGGTGCCCGGGAACTACATTGAATCCGTGATGATCAGTGTGAAAGCCAAGAACCCCGCCGAGCCTGAGTTTCACCAGGCGGTAGCAGAAGTGTTCGATTCTCTACGGTTAGTGCTGGCGAAACATCCCGAATACCAGTCAGCGCGTTTGCTCGAAAGAATTGTCGAGCCCGAGCGCGTCCTCATGTTCCGCGTGCCATGGTTCGATGACATGGGCAACATTCAAGTCAACCGCGGTTTCCGCATCGAGATGAACAGTGCCATCGGCCCCTACAAGGGCGGACTCCGCTTCCATCCCAGCGTGAACCTCGGCATCCTGAAGTTCCTGGCCTTCGAACAGGTCTTCAAGAACTCGCTCACCACGCTGCCCATGGGCGGCGGCAAAGGCGGATCCGATTTCGATCCCAAGGGCAAGAGTGACAACGAAGTGATGCGCTTCTGCCAGAGCTTCATGACCGAACTGCAGCGGCACATTGGACCGGACACCGACGTCCCGGCCGGCGACATCGGCGTGGGCGGTCGTGAGATCGGTTTCCTGTTTGGCCAATACAAACGGCTGCGCAACGAATTCACCGGCGTCCTGACCGGCAAGGGCCTGGGCTGGGGCGGATCTCTGATTCGTCCCGAAGCCACCGGCTATGGCTGCGTCTACTTCGCCAACGAAATGTTACGGACGAAGCGAGAAAATTTCGAAGGCAAGATCTGCCTGGTTTCGGGCAGCGGTAACGTTTCGCAATACACCATCGAGAAGCTGCTCGATCTGCGCGCCAAACCGGTGACGGTGTCGGATTCAAACGGCGTGATCTACGATCCGGACGGCATCGACCGCGAGAAACTGGCTTATGTCATGGAGCTCAAGAATTTGAAGCGTGGACGCATCCGCGACTACGCCGACAAGTTCAAGAAAGCGATCTTCATGCCCACGGACATCAAGCTGGAGCACAACCCGCTGTGGAACATCAAGGCGGAGTGCGCATTCCCGAGCGCCACACAGAACGAAATCACCGCAAAAGACGCGGCGAACCTGATCAAGAACGGCATCAAGCTGGTTGCCGAGGGCGCGAACATGCCGTCCACGCTCGAAGCCACCAAGATGTTCCTCGAAGCGAAGGTCCTGTACGGACCGGCCAAGGCGGCCAATGCTGGCGGCGTGGCAACGTCAGGCCTCGAAATGGCCCAGAACAGCGCCCGCCTGAGCTGGACTCGCGACGAAGTGGACGACCGTCTGCACAAGATCATGATCGCCATCCACCAGAACTGCTACGAAACCGCCGAGAAATACGGCACGCCCGGCAACCTGGTAAACGGCGCCAACATCGGCGGCTTCCTGAAGGTGGCCAACGCCATGCTTGACCAGGGCCTTGTGTAGTTGATTATGTGGGACAGCCGCCATCGGCTGTCCGGCCGGGCAAAGCCCGGCGGCTGTATGCAGCAACGATGAATTGGATGCTGATGTAGGAAAGTCGAAGTAACGATGAAACGGATGCCCCATCCTAACCGCGTTCTTTGCGGTTAGGGTGGGGATTTTGACTTTCAATCTGCTGACTTCCGCCACGGGCTGCCTCGTCTTTTTGCCGCTTTCTTTGCGGCGAAGGTGGAATCTTGACCTTAATGTCGCTCATTCGTCGGGATGCCTGCTTCCTTGGTCACCGAAAGTCAAGCCCTCGATCCGATACCCGCTGCACTAGAGATGGTGCATTCGTCTGGTAAGCGGTTGATGCCCGAGAGGTTTCAGCATTGAAAGTGTTGTGCAGGGTAAATGCTGTAAGTGTATTACTTAGAACGACTTCAGTGCTATCGTTGAACCGATTTAACTCCCCGCCAGAGTGGCCTGAAACAAGGATGGAGTTGAGTACGACCCAACTTCTCGAAATGCATCCCGGAGGTTCGCGCGCTTGGCGCGAGGCTTTCCTGAGAGTGAGCAGATTGTCGAGCTTCGCTCGACCGGGACAGCCGGGGGCGGATGTCCCCACATGATTATTGGGCTACCTCCACGAGTATGATTATTTGTTAACGCACCCATGTCCCTGCCGCGCATCGCCGAGCCCATCCTCGACGCCGAAGAGCGCTTCGAAGGCTTCGAGAACCTGATGCCGTTCCGCGTCCAGAACATCCTTCTGGTCTCGAGCCTCTACGATTCCTTCATCTTGCGCGAAGACGGACGGCTCAACGAACTCCTCATCGACGAATCGCTTGAACTGAACCTGCGCCAGATTCCCGGCATCACCCACGTCTCCAGTTGCGCCGAAGCGCTCGACCTGGCCCGCGAGAATCCCCAGTTCAATCTGATCGTGACCAACCTCAAGGTCGGCGATACCGACGCCGCGCAGTTGGCCCGCGAAGTCCGCCGCGCCGGGCTCGACGTGCCCGTGGTCGTGCTCGGCTACGATTACCGCGAAATCAAGAATTTCGTCGCACGCAATCCCGTCACCGACGTTGACCGCGTCTTCCTCTGGCAGGGCACCGCGCGCATCCTGATCGCGATCGTCAAGTATGTCGAAGACAAGCGCAACGTGCTGCACGATACCCGCGCCATGGGCGTGCCAGTGCTGCTCGTCGTCGAAGACAATATCCGCTACTACTCTTCGTTTCTGCCGGTCATCTACACCGAGCTGATCAAGCAGTCGCGGCGCGTCATTCAAGAGGGGATCAACGTGGCGCACAAGCTGGTGCGCATGCAGGCCCGCCCGAAAATTCTCCTGGTCTCTAATTTCGAGGATGCCGCCCAACTGGTGCAGGAATACCGAGACTACATCTTCGGCCTGGTGTCAGACGTCGAGTTCCCCTGGGACGGCAAGCTCAGCGCCGAGGCCGGCTTCGAACTCGCCCGCATGGTCAAGAGCCTGACCCCCGACGTACCCGTGGTGCTGCAGACCAGCCGCACGGAGTTTCGCCCGCGAGCGCACGCCGAAGGTTACTCATTCCTGCGCAAGCGCTCGCCCACTCTACTCAAAGATCTGCGCCGCATCTTGACCGACTCTTTTGGGTTCGGCGACTTCGTCTTTCGCATGCCCGACCAACGCGAAGTCGGCCGCGCCAAGGATCTCAACGAACTTGAAGAAACGCTCCAGGCTCTCCCCGCCGACAGCCTGATGTACCACGCGCAGCGCAATCACTTCTCGCACTGGCTGATGGCGCGCACAGAATTTGCTCTCGCCGCCAAGCTGAGGCCGCGCAAAGTCTCCGATTTCAATGGTCCGGAGCACTTGCGTCGCGATCTGATCGCCTCCATCAACGACTATCGCCGCGAGCAGAATGAAGTATTGATCGGCGATTTCAAGCTCGACACGTTCAAGCCCTCCGAGTCGAGTTTCCTCAGAATCGGTTCCGGTTCGCTGGGCGGCAAAGCCCGTGGCCTGGCGTTCGTTCGCCATCTGCTGCGCACGCGCCGTATCGCGCGCCGCTTTCCCGGAGTGCGAATTTCTGTTCCCCCTGCCGTGGTCATTGCCACCGACATGTTCGACCAGTTCCTCGCCGAGAACAACCTGAGCGACTTCGTCCTGCATTGCGACGACGATACGGAGATCCAGCAGCGCTTCCTCGACTCGCCCCTCCCCGGCCCCCTGCAGGAGAACCTCAAGGCATATCTCGAAGAAGTCCGCTACCCGCTAGCGGTGCGCTCTTCCAGCCTTCTGGAAGATTCGCAGTATCAACCGTTCACCGGTGTCTACGAAACCTTCATGCTGGGCAACCAGCAAGCCGATACGAACACCCGCCTCGCCGAATTGTCAGAAGCGATCCAGCGCGTTTACGCCTCGACCTTCAGCCAGCACGCCAAGACCTACGTGCGTGCCACGCCCTACCGCCTGGAAGAAGAGAAGATGGCGGTCATCCTTCAGCAGGTTGTGGGCACGGTACACGGCCAGCGCTTCTATCCAGATTTCTCCGGCGTCGTGCGTTCGCACAACTTCTATCCGGTTGAGCCCATGACTTTCTCCGACGGCATCGCCGCCGTCGCCCTCGGTCTCGGCCGCACGGTGGTCGACGGGGGCAAGTGCCTGAGTTTCTGTCCGCGCTACCCCCGGAATCTTCTGCAGTTTTCGTCGGTCGAAGACATCCTGGCCAATACGCAAACGGAATTCTGCGCGCTCGAACTCGATGGCGTGCCGCACGCTTTGACTCCGCTCAGGGCAGGTGGCGGAGGCTTTGGCCACTTGCGCGAGATGCGCTTTGGGCTCGACGTCGCTGAAGGGGACGGTACTCTTCAGGCGGTGGCCTCGACCTATTCCGTCGACAACCACGCCATCTACGATGGTTTAAGTCGTCCCGGAGCCAGGGTTGTGACCTTCGCTCCCATGCTCAAGCATGGCATCTTTCCGATCGCTGCCATTCTGGAAGTGCTGGTGCGAGCCGGCGAAGACGCGTTAGGTAATCCGGTGGAGATCGAGTTCGCCGTTCGCCTCCCGCGCTCCGACGAAGCGGCAGAGTTCGGATTCCTGCAGATCCGCCCGCTCACTCTGGCTCGCGACAACCAGGACCTCACCATCGGCGAGGTGGACCCGACTCGCCTGATTTGCGAGAGCACGAAGGTTCTGGGCAACGGCCGCATCGATAATCTGCACGACATCGTCGTCGTCGATTCGCACCGCTTCGATCGCAGCCGCAGTCAGGAAGTCGCTCGAGCGGTCGCTCATTTCAACGCCATCTTGAGCACGGAAAATCGCCCGTATTTGCTGATCGGTGTAGGCCGCTGGGGCTCGAACGATCCCTGGCTCGGTATCCCGGTGGAGTGGGACGAGATCTCGGGCGCTCGCGCCATCGTGGAAGCCGGCTTCCGTGACTTCCGCGTCACCCCGTCGCAAGGCAGCCACTTCTTCCAGAACTTGACCGCGTTTCAAGTGGGATATCTCACCGTGAACCCCGACGCCGGCGAAGGCTCCATCGATTGGCAATGGCTCGCGGAACAACCTGCGGTCGAAGAGCAAGGCTGCGTCCGCCGCCTGCAATTCAATGAACCCTTGCGCATCGTGATGAACAGCAAGACCAGCCGGGGCGTGATCTTCAAGCCGGAAGGGAATTAGTGCGCCTGCACTGCTTGGGAGGTTTATCATCCTTCGCGAAGCGAAGGACCCCTGCAATTCCAAGCAGAGTGCATCGGTCCTTCGACCCGCAAAGAACGCAGGCCTCAGGATGACAGAGCCGCGTCGGCGACAGAACTGTGAGCTGATGTCGATCCCCGCGTAATAGCTCAGTGGCTCCCGCACAGCGCTTTGTGATCAGAATCACAGCCGCCGGGCCGATCGCCCGAACACAATCGGTGTGTCGGGGCCTGTCGCCCTAATCATCCCGCGGAGCGCCTGTGTTCAAGATCATCCACGCCCAATTTCTTGCCCCTGGCATTAAACGTTTCGTCATTGAAGCACCCCGGATTGCGCGCAAACAGAAACCGGGCCAGTTCGTCATCCTTCGAGTCTACGAAGAAGGCGAACGCATCCCGGTCACGATCGAGAACTCCGATCCCGCTCGCGGCACGATTAACATCGTCGTGCAATCGGCAGGGAAGACCACGCACCTGCTGAATTCGCTCAACACGGGAGACGAAATCCTCGATGTCGTCGGCCCGCTCGGCAAGCCCTCCGAGATCACGAACTACGGCACAGTCGTGGTGGTGGGCGGCGGGGTGGGAACGGCCATGGCCTATCCCACCGCTGCGGCGCTCAAGCGAGCCGGGAACCGCGTTCTCTCCATCGTTGGCGCGCGTAATAAAGAACTGGTCATCCTCGAACACGAGATGCGTGCCGTCAGCGACGCCCTGATGATCACCACCGACGACGGCAGTTACGCCGACAAAGGCTTCGTCACCGACAAGCTCCGCCAGTTGATTGAGAACGGCACGCGAATCGATCTGGTGGTGGCCGTCGGCCCCATCGTGATGATGAGGGCTGTAGCCGAGATGACGCGGAGAGATAAAATCCGCACCGTCGTCAGCCTCAACCCGATCATGATCGACGGCACCGGCATGTGTGGCGGCTGCCGCGTACTGATTGAAGGCAAAAGCGAGTTCGCCTGTGTCGATGGCCCTGAGTTCGACGCGCATCGCGTGGATTTTGCAGTGCTGGTCCAGCGCAACGCGATGTATCGCGACGCCGAGCAGCGCTCCATGGCGGAATTCGAGCACGTCCGCAAGAAGGAAGCTGAGGACCACGACGTCGAACGCGCCTGTGCCGTCGCCTCGGGTCATCGGCCAGGAGATCATCGGCAAGGAGAGCAACGATGAGCACGACCACGAAGAAGTCTCAAAACCCCGTGCCCATAAAGGAGCGGATCAAAATTCCGCGTCAACCGATGCCCGAGCAGCCCGCCGAGGAGCGCGCGCGCAACTTCGAAGAAGTGAATCTTGGCTTCAGCGCCGAACTCGCTCAGCAGGAAGCCGTGCGCTGCCTGCAATGCGCCAAGCCGACGTGCACTGTGAGTTGCCCGGTCGGCGTGAAGGTGAAGGAGTTCGTGGAGCTGATCGTCGTCGGAGACTTCCTTGGCGCCGCCGCCAAGATTCGCGAAGACAATGTCCTGCCCCCCATCACCGGCCGAGTCTGCCCGCAGGAAGACCACTGCGAAGGCAAGTGCCTGCTGTCCAAGAAGGTGAAGCCGCTTGGGATCGGCTATCTCGAACGCTTCGTGGCCGACTATGAAAAGCGAATGGGAACCCACGTGGTGCCCAACGTGCGGCCCACCGGAAAGAAGATAGCCGTCGTCGGCAGCGGCCCCTCAGGCTTGACGGTGGCTGGCGACTTAATCCAGAAGGGCCACAAAGTCCGCGTCTTCGAAGCTCTGCACGAACTCGGCGGCGTCCTCGTCTACGGCATCCCAGAATTCCGCCTGCCCAAGCAGATCATCCGCGAGCAACTCGACTATATGCGCGAGATGGGCGTCGAATTCGAAACCGACGTGGTCGTCGGCCGCACCGTGACCATCGACGAACTCATGGGAGAAGAAGGCTACGACGCGGTCTACATCGGCACCGGCGCCGGACTGCCCCAGTTCATGAACATTCCCGGCGAACATCTAAACGGCGTCTACTCGGCGAACGAATTTCTCACGCGCATCAATCTGATGAAGGCTTACAAGTTCCCGGTTTATGACGAGCCTATGCTCGAGCTGCACGGAAAGAATGTGGCTGTGATCGGCGGCGGCAACACGGCACTGGACGCGATTCGCTCTGCCTTGCGATTGGGCGCTGCGAAGGCCTACGTGATTTATCGTCGCAGCGACACCGAGATGCCGGCGCGCGCCGAAGAAGTGCATCACGCGCGGCAGGAGGGAATCGACTTTCAGATGCTGACCGCCCCGGTCGAGTTCCTCTCCGACGGCAAAGGATGGCTCACCGCGGCCCGCTGCGTGCGCATGGAACTAGGCGAGCCCGATACCTCCGGCCGTAGGCGGCCCGTGCCCATCCAGGGATCAGAGTTCGATCTACCATTGTCGGTCGCAGTCATCGCCATCGGCACCAGTGCCAACCCGATCGTGCAGAGCACGACGCCTGGTCTCGGCACCAACAAGCGCGGCTACATTCAGGCCGACGAAAACACGCAGCGCACGACGCGCAAAGGCGTCTTCGCCGGAGGCGATATCGTGACCGGCAGCGCGACCGTGATTCTGGCCATGGGAGCCGGCCGCCGCGCCGCCCAGTCGATCCACCAATACCTCACCACCGGGGAGTGGTAGGTGGCATGGCTGCGCTCAGGAAAAGTTCAACTCAAAGTACGTGTCCGTCCGAGACCAAAGCAAGGGAAGCCGCGCCATCCAATATTTGCGGTTGATGGTCTGCCGTGCACGACTGTGCTCGTCCGGTGGCAGAATGCGCGCCGTGGCGGGAAATTCCGGACCCGTCACTTTTCCACGGATCGTGCAAGGCGCCACTCGCACCTGCGCATTGTTGCGAATGCGCTTCGCCTTCCCCATGTCGTGTCGGGTCATTACGTATAGCTTGCCATCTTCTTCTCCAAACCACACCGGAGTGGCAACGCCCACTCCATTCTTGCGAAACGTTTTCAGCGAAATATATTTCTGATCGTGAATGGGCGTGGGAACTTGGCTGGGCATAGTCTTATCCTAGGCGTTGAGGTCCGCAGAATCCTGCGTCCTCGGTTGGTTCTGGCATTTCCCCTGTCATCTCTGGTTCCGAAACCGGCACCGCAGATTGCTACCGTCACCGCATCTGTGTTACAAGCCTGAACATGCGTAAATGGATGCGCGATCGCTTGCAGCGACGCAAAAAGAAAGCCCCGGAGTCAGCCGCTCAACCGGCGCCTCCACCCTTGCAGCCCGCATATTTTGATCAGGACGAGACTTCGCCGCCCGCGACCGACGCCGCCCACCCTGAAGTGAAAGCTCCCGCTGCCTCCCAGCCCGAGGTCGAACTGCAGCCCGACGCCCCATCCGACACTATAGAGGCGTCCGGAGCGGACACCGCAGATCAGCCGCCCACTCGACCGGCCGCAACCGGAGACTCCTCGCGGACTCGCGGTCGCCGCCGTCGTGGTGGACGTGGCCGCGGCGGACGCGGCCGGGAACAGGCCGTCGCGCAGGCTTTTACTCCTGCCGCTGCGAAGGGGATCATTCCCGAAGGGCAGGTCGAAGCCGCGGTTGAGACTGGAGAAGAGGCGGCACCCGAGAGCGAACCCGAAGCCGTGATCGCCGTGGTCGAGCCTGAGGTCAAGGCGCCGATGGTTCCGGTGTCCGTGCCCGTGGCCGCACCGCGCCCGCCGAAAGGCATCGTAGTTCTTGCCATCGGCTTGCCCGGTTCCGGCAAGAGTTCCTGGTTCAAGCGCCACAGCGTGGTGCCACTTTCTAGCGACATGGTGCGTTCGCTTTTGTTCGACGACGTGCGCGAGCAGCGTTTTCAGGACCTCGTGTTCTCCAACCTTCGCTCCATGCTTAAAGCCCGCCTCATCGCCAAGCGCCCCATGAATTATGTGGACGCCACGAACCTCACTCCCCAGGAGCGCCAGCACTGGATCAAACTGGCCAAGGATTACAACTACGAAGTCCATGCCATCTTCTTCGACGTCCCCCTGGAAGTTTGCGTCGAACGTCATCAGCGCCGCGATCGCGTCGTGCCGGAAGACGTGATGCGCCGCATGGCCGCGAAGCTGAAGCCCCCAGCGTTTGATGAGGGATTTGCCAAGATCACCGTGGTCCGGGTAAAGAAGAAAGAGTAGTCATTCAGATTCTCTCTCCGGAAGCTTCGGCAAGTATTCGTCACCATTCTCACTGTTTTCGGGAATGTTGTGCGTGATCTTCTGTTGATTCATGCTGTGCATGAGTTCCTCGATTTCTTCCGGACGTATGGGCATCCCGCCCAATGCTCCGAACAAAAGGGGCAGACACAAAAGCAACGTACGCAGCCGGTGTTTGATCTCCACCCAGACCTCCAGCGGTCTTCATGCAACGGACAGGAATATGGGCACAGGCAGACCGCAGCCCGACGGCTCTAAACAAATTAGTGTTCAGGATTGTTCAGGTCAGAGGATCGGTGAGCGGAGGTGCGCGGGCTGGAATGGCCGCTGAGAATGTGGTTTTCTGAACCCCTGCTTCTTGCGCCTGTACTTCAGCGCTTACAGCGACGAGAATTCCGAACAGAATAAAGAAAGGGACGAGAATAGCCCAGAACAGGCCGCACGAAGCCGAAGACAGAGCGGCGCCCAACAAGGCTGCAAAGCAAATCAGCGCGACGGTTTTGCGCAAGAAGGTCACAATCGACATTCCTAGTGTGAACTATCCCTTCAGGTGTGGCAATAACTCCTTGAAGGCGGCGGAGGACGATGACCGCATCAATTCATAGATCATCATTTCTGTCGACGAAATCACTGCGCCCGCCGCGCGCATCCGCTCCAGCCCAATCTTCCAATTCCACTCCGTGCGTGAGCTGACCGCATCCGACACTACGTGCACCAGGTATCCCTCGCGCAGAGCTGCCAGCGCCGTCTGCGTCACGCAGATGTGGCTCTCCATGCCGCACAACAGCAGCGTATTGCGCGAACCGGGCAAGCGCTTGAGTAAGGTGCAGAATGCGTCGCTGCCGAAGCAGGAAAACATCGTCTTGTCGATCGCCTCGGTTCCGGAGAGCAGGGAAGCGATCTCCGGCACAGTCTGGCCGAGGCCCTTCGCGTACTGCGTGCTGGCGAGAGTAGGAATCTTCAGAGTTCCTGCCGCGCGAATCAATAGTTGGGAGTTCCGCACCAGTTGTTCTTTTTGAAAGATCGGCGCCAGCAGTTTCTCCTGAATGTCGATCACCACCAGCGCGCAACGCTCGGCCTCGAGCGCGCGCCGTGCGACCTCGGCTTGATCCGCGGCTGCGTTCTCAATCATGGTCGCCATATCGTAACTTCCTTTCGGTTGCTCGATGAGATGAGCGCCCCTCGAGCGGATGTCCGCAGTCGGCGCTCGATCCGCTCTCTTTCTGCGCTGTAGAAAATTCTAACGCGATGCCGCGCCTCCCGCCTCCTTAATTGTGTTTGAGTCGTCACTGGCGTCGCGGCCCTGCCGCGTTGCCGGTTGACCGCGCTTCGCTCCGAACCATAGAATCAAGAAGAAGCTAGTCGCACCCGGCTCTCACAATCAAACACTGCCCCCTCGTTCAACGGCAGGACAGCTGACTCTGGATCAGCATATCGGGGTTCGAATCCCTGGGGGGCAGCCAATAACCTCAGCAAAATCAATGGGTGTAGCGCATTCGTAACTCTGCGAAGGGGTAAAGCTTGCTCTCGCCGTGTCTGCGACGAGCGACACGTGGCGTCGCCACCGAACGCTCGACATCGGGCACGGCTGGGTGTTTTGTGCGTAATCGCTGATCACAAACAGTGTTATCGTGCGATGACCCGCTCGAGTTCTTGCCCCTCCTTGTTCGCTCAATCATAGATAGGTGAGCCACCAATTGTGACGGTGTTGCTTGAGCTGTGCAAACCACAGACACGCCGGATACAGCAGCAGCAGTACGCCGACCCAGACCGCGTAGACCGTCCAAAGCGGGAACCCGTAGTCGGGCGGGAAGAGTTCGCTCGGGCTTCCCATCGAGGGCGGCGCGATAAGGAGGAATGACGTTCGGCCGTAGCGCGCGAAGTTCATGGCGATTGCAATGAGATGAGCAACCAGCAAGTGGGCGGCGTAATAGAAGAACGGCACACGTCCGAAAACGATCAGGGGGTTGTTGAATGAGAAGTGAAAGCGTTCGAGCCAAGCCATAGCGGCGATCGCTGGGCCGAGTGTCATCAGGAGAAAGTCGAGTGAAGGCGGGTACTTGGTCGTGTTGAGGAAAGAGAGCACCGTGAACAGCGCTGAGGGTTGGTGACTCCAACGTGTTGGATCGCCGTAGAAATTGATCGCACGCAAAACGACGAAAGCCAGCGTGAGCGCAAGCCCCAGACGCGTCAGGAAACGTTGACCGCGACTGGCATCCCATAAATAGACCGTGCCGAGGCAATAGCCGGCGGCCATCACGCCGATCCAGGGCAGCACGGGATACGCCGTCACAAAGTTGATGCCCAGGAAGGCGAAGACGTTCTGCTGGTGCAGGATGTCCCAGAGCCAGGCAGTTCGGCCAAAGCGGTCGGCCGAAACTCTGTCGAGCAGATTGTGCAAGGCGATGATGGCAATGCTAAAACCCGCGAGAACGCGCACCGGAAGATGAATCAGCCCGGCAAGAGCGATCATAGAAAGTCCAATCGCCCAGAGGATCAGCAGGATCACAGGACTCGCATGGAAGCCGAGTTGAGAAAACACGATCAGGCGCAGCACGGTGACCTCGAGGAATATAAGCCAAACGCCGCGAGTAATCAGGAGGCGCGATAGTTCGCCTTTTGAGCGATGCCCCCGGCTCACCCAGAAAAATGCTCCCAGGCCGGCGGTGAGCATGAAGACCGGCGCGCAGAAGTGCGTGATCCAGCGAGTAAAGAAGATGGCGGCGGTAGTACGCGTGAGATTGGTGGGCAAGAACTGCATGGCACTGCGGGCGACGTAGTCGCGGATGTGATCGATTGCCATCAACATCATGATGGCCCCCCGGAGGGCATCCACGGATTGGAGGCGCGGGGAGGGTTGAGCGCGAATTGCCGAGGCGGCCATTGTCCAGCGAGCTATCTTTACACAAGGTTACACGAGGGTTTAGTTATTTGTCGGAAGTCGAGGGGCAGCCTAATGCTATCGAGCCTGGCGATAAGTTAAACGAGCATGCGGGCCCTGTCCCCGACAAAGGCCTATCGTCGGCGTGGTCAGCCGAGGAAAGCGCTTGACCCTGGAACCGCTTCCAGGGTTCATACTGATGGGAATGGCCGACACTGCCAAGCCTCTTCGTTCGGGAGAACTCGCCCAACTGACGGGTGTGAGCCCTGATACGATCCGCCATTATGAAAGGATCGGGATCCTACGGGCGCCGCCGCGTACATCCGCCGGCTATCGCATGTACACCCGGGACACGATTGATCGTGTGCGACTGGTGCAGCGAGCGCTTCAGTTGGGGTTCACGCTCACGGAACTCTCAGAAATTCTGAGAACCCGCGACAGCGGAAATGCCCCATGCCATCGGGTGCTAAACCTCACCGAAGAAAAGCTACGTTCGCTGGGACAACAGATCCAAGAGCTCCAACGAACCCAAAGCTACATGCGTCAACTCGTCCGCGATTGGCGGAGAAAGCTGAGCCGCACGCGGCCCGGTGACAAGGCGATGCTATTGCTCTCCCTCGCCGACAAGCCCACGCTCCGGACCGAGTCCCGGAAAAGGTCCGCGAAAAACAGTTTAACGAGGAGACCAGGATGAAATACGGTGCCATCGCTTTGCTTTCGCTGCTCTCTGGGGTCGTTGTCGCGCAAGATACAACGCAAGACGACACGATGAAGAACTGTCCAATGCACGATCAGCACCAACAGCAGCCGCATCAATCCATCGTACAGAGCCACGGCGATCAGGCGATGGGTTTCCCCCACGACAAGACTACGCATCACTTTCGCATGCTATCGGACGGCGGCTCGATTGAAGTCACCGCGAATGATCCCAACGACAAGACGAATGCCAACGCCATTCGCTCGCACCTTTCTCGTATAGCGATCATGTTTGGGAACGGGGACTTCTCCGCACCAATGTTCATACATGACGGCGTTCCGCCCGGCATCACGACGATGCAGCTGATGAAGTCCGAGATCAGTTACAAGTACGAGGAGGTAGCTTCGGGTGGCCGGGTGAGAATCCGGTCTCAGTCTGCTATTGCGGTTGCGGCCATTCACGACTTTCTCCGTTTCCAAATCAACGAGCACGAGACCGGTGATCGCCTCGACGTTATGTCCCCGCGTTGAGCCTCGAGTTACATGCGTTGGTTACCGGAGTCGTATTACTGAGGTGATGCAGCCAGAAGCCCAATCCATGTATATGATGTGCCGCGTACCCCTGCCCAATCGAGGTGCATCATGTTGGGAGGCAAAATCTTCGGGATATTCGGCCTGATCGCCCAATGCGCGGCCGTTTGCTTTTGGACGTATGAGGCTGGAACCGCTGCCTGGCTCGCGGCCACCGACCCGGAACACCGGCAGCACCTTGCAGCTTCTATTCTGCTGATCACGACCTCAGCAGCCATCGCGGCCGGGACCGCGTATTGCCTGTACCGCCAGTTCAAGTGGGCGCAGGAGAACAAGCGCTTCACCGCGTGGCTCGTCGCCAATGCGGAAAAGATCCGCACCAACCAACTGGCCTACTATCGTAGCCAGCGGATCACGCTCGACACCGAACTTGTGCGTCATCACCTTGTCTTCTCCGCTCTGATTCTGTCGTGCCGCATGCAAACGCGGTGGATCATAAAAGGCAGTGAACCTCGCTTCTGGCATGCTTTCGCGGCAACCCTTTATACGTTCTTCTACGGCTGGTGGGGATTTCCCTTCGGAATCTTTTGGACACCGGTTGCCCTGATCAAAAACTTACTTGGCTCAACCAGCGTCCGCGTCTCGGAGTTGCTCCGGCCGGCGCCCGCGAAACCAGTCGGATTCAACGAGCGCTTCCAGTCGGGCTTCTCTCATCGGCTCCACACGGGTTTCTTCGTCGATGAGAAGCCCGCAGGTATCCTTCCCGCCGAAACGGCGAAGGTGTAGTTTCGACGGAAACAGTTCGTCTCTGATGTGCGATCGAACGATCGCACCCATAACTCCATTCATTTGGGTAACGATAAACCTGATATGTTGGTCTGATTTATCAAGGTCCGTTGAAGCTGCGCGCCGAAGTCGTGAAATCATCATCGGATCAGTCTTCATAATCATCGCACTGACGACTTGCCACATTGCTTCGATTCGCCGACGAAGCGGTGTGTGCTTAGCATGAGCGAAACAAATGGGTCCGTAAACTGGGGCATAAAAAAATGGATGCAAATCGACCTGATACTCCCGGCCTTGATAGTCCTGGTCTCGAGATGCTGCTGCCCGCTATGGCCGAAACCATGAAGTTTGCCATGCAAGCCTTGGCGCAAGCGAGCGCACTCTCTGAGGTGTTGATCGCGAAAGGCATTATGACGAAAGCCGAACTCGACGCCAGAATGGCGTCAGATCAGGAGTTAAGAGACAAGCTAACGGCCAAGCTCGATGAGCAGATACACAAGCAGTCTTAGTTAGCCGCCGCTGCTACTCGTAGCGCAGAGCTTCGACCGGATCCAGCTTCGAGGCCCGCATCGCCGGGACCAGTCCGCTGATCACGCCCACCATGAGCAACACCGCACCGGAAAGAGCCACCGTCATCATCGAGATTCGCAAGTGAATGTCTGCCTGTCCCGATTCGTCCTCGTAGAGCGGCCCCAGCATCGGCAAAGTCCCCACGCTCCAGGCAATCACATAGGAGAGCAGCACTCCAATCGCGCCGCCGAGCAACATGATCAGCAGGGTCTCGGCCAGAAATTGCAGCTTGATGTGCCGCTTCCGCGCCCCCAGCGCCCGCCGCAGTCCGATCTCGCGAATCCGCTCATCCACGGAAACCAGCATGATATTCATGACGCCAACGCCGCCGATCCCCAACGTTAACGTCCCAATGAACGTCAGCAGTACCTGCAGCCCAATCGTCAGCCCATCAATCACTGGACGAAATTCATCCCGGCCAAACATCTGAAACGCCTTGGGATCGGTGGGAGAAAAATTCTGCCGGGTCGCCACCGCCGCCAACACCTGCGCCATTGCTTTCTTCTCAAACTGGGGAGCGATGGGCTCAAATACCATCACTGCGGCGTAACGCGTGTTCCACAGGTCTCCCGCAGCCGAATACGGAATCCACGACGAATCGTCGTCGCTCGAAAAGTAATTGTTGAGCTGAATCTTTCGCGCCATCACCCCGATCACGGTGAAGCGAACGCCCGACACTTGCACCGTCTCACCCACCGCGGGACGTCCGCTGAAGAGTTGCTCTTTCAGACGCCCGCCAAGAAAAATCACCCGCCGCCGTTCCAATTCGTCTTCGGCATTGATCCAGCGCCCCTCCGACGGAACTTCATTCCGCATCTCGCCATACTCCGGACAGACTCCACGCACCGGTGCAGTCCCCGCCATGCGGTCGCCGTAAGCGATCCCCGGACGCCTCACAGTTTCCAGGCACACATGCTTTACCAGCGGAGCCGTCTGCTTCACCATTTCCAGATCGGCCTGCTCGAGAACGACTTTTTTTCCCGCGCGCTGTCCCCCCGGCTGCTCGCTGGTCTGGGCCGGCCAGCAAATCACCACGCTCTTTCCGAAGGCGTCGAATCCATGCACCAGGACACTACGGAAGCTATTGCCATACGCGATCAACAACGTCACAGTTGCGATGCCCCAGACAATGCCCAGCATGGTGAGCATGCTGCGCGTCACATTCCGTTTCAGCGCGATCCAAGCCTCGATGATGACTTCAATCAGCATTGAAGCGAAATCAGGTTTCAAGGTTTCAAAGTTGCAAGAGTTCAAGGAAGCGGAAACTTGTAGTGATGCGACGGAACACCTCATCCCCGGAAAAACATTTGGAACCCTGAAATCCTGAAACATCACAACCTTGAAACATTGAAACTTTTGAAACCTTGTTCCTTCCTATCCTCCTGCCTCATACCGTAACGCCTCAATGGGATCAATCGACGCGGCCCTCCGCGCCGGATACAACGCCGCCCCCACCGCAATCGCTCCCAACAACCCTGCCGCGGTCAGGCCTGAGCCCCAACTCGGCAGCAGCCCGGCAAAAAAGTCGGGCATGGGCAGCAAGTTAACCAGCGCGCAAACCCCAAACGCCAAGCCCAGTCCAACCCCTCCACTCAAAAACGCGATGATCAGGGCCTCAATAAAAAACTGCCGCAGGATTGTTCCTGCCGGAGCGCCGATCGCCTTGCGTACTCCAATCTCCCGCGTCCGCTCGCGCACCGCCACCAGCATCACGTTCATCACCCCAATGCCGCCCAGCAGCAGCGTTACAATTCCGACAGCTCCCAGAAAGAATTTCATCCCATCGGTCATGGTCTTGAAGGCCTGCGCCTCCTGCACCGTATCCCAGATGGGACACGCTTCCTTGTCGCGCGGATCGTAGCGATGCATGCGCGCCAGCGCCACCCGTACTTCATGCTTGCAGGCCTCGTGCTGCGCGACCGACTTCGGGGTCACCAGCAACTGATCAAATGTCGAATTCGTCCCGGGAGGCCGGTCGGGAAAATCGCGTCGCATCGCGGCAAAGGGAACGAAAACTTTGTTCACGTCCCACCCGTCGTAGCTGGAATCCTGCTTCTTCTTCGCCATGACTCCAACTACGACGTAAGGAAAATCGTTCAGATAGACGTTCTCGCCTATGGGATTGCGTCCAGAAAACAACTGCTTCGCTGCGTCCGACCCGAGAAAGGCCACGCGTCTCGCCTCGCGCATGTCATCCCAGTCGTAGAAACGTCCCGCACCCACGTCGAGGCTGCGGATATAGGCAAACGCCGGATACGATCCCGTCACCGTAAACGCCGCATTGTTGAAGTTCGAATGGGTACGCACCGTGTCTTGTTCCAGCTCCGGAATCGCGTACTCGCAGTCGGGAGATTCCGCCTGGACGACCGGCACATCCTGATCTTCCCAATGCACGACGCGTCCCGAGTGGATCCCGCCCGCCTGCAGGCTGGTCCGTCCGTGGAACACAATCATCACGTCCTTGCCCAGGTTCCGGGCTTGCTCTTGCTGGCCCTTGCGCAGTCCTTCGCCAGCCGCCACCATCAGGACGATCGAGACAATGCCCCAGGCAATCCCGAACATCGTGAGGAAGGCCCGCAGCTTGTGCGCCCACAAAGTTCGCAGCACGTCGAAGAGAAGGTCTCGGATCGTCATGGCGTACTTGTGGTCACTATAGTTTGGACGCAACCGGAGAGGGAAGGTAAGCCCCTCAACGGCTCGCGCTTAGCGGGAAAGACCGCCTCATCGTCATGCTAGAGAATCCCGACACCGATCGGCGGTGACTCGCATCACACCGCGTGGTCGAATTCGCTGTGCTGCAGGATGTTACGAAGGTTTCGAGCAAAATGTTGCGAAAAACCTGAGTCTCCCATTGTTTCCCGACCACTCCTTAAGCTCGGCGGTTGAAAGCCCCCCTCAAAATAGGTTAACGTTACTTACTTTCTCCTCCCCCGAAAGCAGACGAATCCGTTTACACCCGGTGAAGAAAAGTCGAACCAGCATCCATTTTGACGGTCGGAGACTACCTGGCCTCATTCGCTCAAGGGACTGTTGACACCGCCGGGGACGTGTTTAGTTCGCATTCTTCCGATTCGGGGGAAGCTTTGATGTTGCCGCAACTTAGTTTCAGGAGGCCGCGATGAAGTCCCACGTTTTGTTGACAATCGAAGCGACGCGCAAGCGTTTCCTCGGCAGGTTGGGCAGACACCTTTTACTTCTGCCCCTGCTCGCGATGGTGGCGAGCCCGCACGCCCTACGGGCGCAATCGGGACAGTCCGCGACCCCCGACCCGCAGACGCTGCAGGCACTCATCCAGCGGATTGATCAGCTCGAGGCCAGAGTCCGGCAACTGGAAGCGGCACAGCGGCAACCCGCACCGGCGGCCACACTCTCAGCGCCGCAGCAACCCGCCTCTTCGCCTTCCCAGGTGCCTCCACCGCCGACCTCGCCCGCCACCTCGCTCTCCGAACCAGCCCAAGCGAACCCTCCTCAGGAACATGAAGCCGAACCGGCCGAACATGCGGAGACCGAGCGCATGGACCTGAGCAAAACCTTGCTGCGCGTCCGCGGCTTCGGAGACGTAAACCTGCACGGCGACAACTATCACCCACCGGCTCCACTGCAGCCAGACAAGACGACTTTTACGCTGGGACAGTTGAATCTGTTTGTGACCTCCGACATCTCCGACAAGTTCAAGTTCCTGAGCGAGATTGTCTTTGAAGCTGGCCCGGACAACATCTATGGCCAGGTCCGAGGGACAGCGAATTCGTTCGGCGTGGATGTGGAGCGCTATCTGCTGACGTATTCCTCCAATGATTTCTTCAGCCTGTCTGCCGGCCGGTATCACACCGCGATTGGCTACTACAACACCGCTTATCACCACAGCACCTGGTTGCAGACGACGACCGGGCGGCCGCTGCTCTTCGCTTTCGAGGACCAGGGCGGCATTTTACCCATCCACAACATTGGCGTGGAGGCTCACGGGAGGATACCCTCCGGATCTCTGGGATTGCATTACGTTGCCGAGATCGGCAACGGCCGCGAATCGCGAGATCCCATCGACGAAGAACCAGTCCAGAACATAATCACAGACAAGAACCACAAGGCTTTCAACCTCGCTGTCTTCGCGCGTCCCACCAAGGTTCCCGGGCTGCAAGTTGGTTTTTCGGTGTACAAGGATCTGCTGGTCCCGTTCGGAAAGCCAACCGTCGGCGAGACCATTCTGGCAGCTCACGCTGTCTACTCTTCGACCAACTTCGAGTGGCTCAACGAAGCCCTGGTGATTCGCCACGCGCCGACGGGCGTGGAACATGTGTTCGAGACACCCGGCTTCTACAGCCAGATTTCACGCCGCTTCGGTTCCTACCGGCCCTATTTCCGCTACCAGTACATCAACGCCTCGTCCAATGAGCCGATCTTTCCTGACATCGGCCTTCGTGCTGGTCCCTCGGCGGGCGTGCGTTATGATGCCAGCGAATCGGTGGCGCTCAAGCTGCAGTACGACTTTACGTCTTTGCGGAACCAACCAGCGACTCAGGGCGCACAGGCGCAGATAGGATTTACCTTCTGAAAAAGGCCGAATCCATGATCCGTCGGACGACCACGATTCTCCTGGTCCTCGCTGCCGCCGCACTCCTGCGGGCGGCACCGGAAGCCCGCTTGGCAACTTCGCCGCCCAAGCAGGAGAGTCTGGCCATCATCGTCAACCAGTCCAATTCGGTCGATGACCTCTCATTGACCGAACTCCGGGCTGTTTTTTTGGGAGAGCGCAGCCACTGGCCGAACGGACGCAGAATCACACTAGTGATGATGGATACGGGACAACCGGAACGGGAGGCGATTCTGCGTGAGATCTGTCGCCTGAGCGAGTCTGACTTCCGCCGCCGCATTCTGCAGGGTTTGTTCACCGGTGAAGTTCTGGTTTCTCCCAAGACCCTGGCAACTCCGGTGGGAGTTCGCAAGTTCGTATTCAATGTGCCTGGGGCGATTGGCTATCTGCGTCCCGAAGACGTGGATGCGTCGGTCAAAGTGATTCGCGTCGATGGCCACCTGCCCAGCGATGCCGAGTACGCTTTGCGCATCCCCGAGCGTCCGGAGAGGTAGGATGAGCCAGCGAATCCAACCCACAGCGTCAGGCGGAGCGGCGTCGTTTGCCCCGCGCGTGGGAACCAAGCCGACTTTTCTCTCCCGTTATAGCTCCGCACTCCTGCTGTTGCTCGTGGTCGGTTTGGAAGGCTTTGTGGTCCGCTTCGTGATTCGTGATTTCCGCTCCGCCAATAGCGAAGTGCAAAGAATGTATGCCTGGTCGGTGCTCGGATTACGCCGGATCGGTGGCCTGCAGTATGACGCTCAGGAGACCCGCCGCAGCACCCTCTACGCGCTGACGACGAATGACAGCAATCTTCAGGTCGAATACGCCGACCAGTCCCGCGAAGCCGACCGCCGGGTCACGGACGGAATTGCCGAGTATCTGCAACAGGCCCAATTGCCGCGTGAAGTGGAACTCGGTCAACGCTTGCAGCGAGACTGGCTGGCGTATCTTGGCGTCCGTAACGAGGTCTTGGCCTCCATCTTGGAAGGAAGCACCAAAGAAGCCGTGGCACTCGACCTGTCACAGGGAGTTCCCCTGTTCGATCGTGTGCGCCAGGATCTGGAAGAGACCCAGCGCGTCTACGACGAACAGGCGTCGCAGCGCCTGGCCAATGTGGCTACCCTGGCCAGTCGATCGGTCATCCGCCTGGTCGGAGTGCTGTTATGTACGGTCGTGCTGGTCAGCGTTTTTGTGTGGGTGCTGCAGAAGAGCAAAATGATGAGTACACTCCAACTGGCTCGAATGCAAATGGATTTTGCCGCTTCGGTTTCGCATGAGCTGCGGACCCCGCTGGCGGTTCTTTGTTCGGCGGTTGACAACATTGCCGACGGGGTCGTCACCGGGAAAGAGCAAATGGCCAAATATGGTGCAGTCATCCGCAACCAGTCTCGCCAGATCAATGGCTTGGTCAATCAGGTCATCCTGTTTGCTGCTACCCAGGATGGCAAGGGGCGCTACACGATGCGGCCGCTTACAGTGGCAGAAGTCATCGAATCCGCCGTGACCGGCACCATGGAACTGGTCCACAAGGCTGGATTTACCATGGAACAGCACATTGCGCCGTCCCTGCCGCGGGTGCTGGGTGATTCGACCGCCCTGTCGCAGTGCCTTCAGAATCTGATCACTAACGCGCTCAAGTACGGCGATCAAGGCCGCTGGATTTCGATTTGCGCAACCTGCGAAGAATCCAAAGACCATCACCCCGAGGTCCGAATCAGTGTCCTCGACCGCGGGAAGGGAATCGACCGCTCCGAGTTGCCCCACATCTTCGAGCCTTTTTATCGCAGCCCGGCCGTTGTGGCCGATCAGATTCACGGCACCGGCTTGGGATTGCCCATCGCAAAAAGCCTGGCCGAGGCCATGGGGGGCCGGCTCTCGGTATCCAGCGAAGTCAGCGTGGGAAGCATTTTTACCCTGCACCTGCCGGTTATCGCAGAGATTAACGACGAACCCACCGCAGAGCCAGACATCACAGACGAAGACATCACGGCGCAAGACATTACGGCGCAAGACATCAACCAGCCCGACCGCGGGCGGGAAGGACCATGATCCGGCCATGAACGAAAACATTCTGCTGGTCGAAGACGAGGAAGCGCTGCGCATGACGCTGAGCGACCGCCTGCGCAGCGAAGGCTACGTGGTGGACTTTGCCGCCGACGGGGAAGAAGGCCTCAACAAGGCCACGGGCCTGCCCTTCGATCTGATCATCCTCGACGTTATGCTTCCGCATCGCAGCGGCTTCGACATTTGCCGGGATATTCGCACCGCCGGGCTTGCTACCCCGATCCTGGTGCTCACCGCCCGCGATCAAACCATGGACAAGGTGCTGGGCCTCAAGCTCGGGGCGGATGACTACGTCACGAAACCTTTCGACACTCTTGAACTCATGGCCCGCATCGAGGCTCTGTTGCGGCGGGTCCCCGGCCGGACCAGTCAAACCGTGTACCAGTTGGGCCCGATACGGATGGATGTTTTGGGCACGGAAGTTACGCGCGATGGCAAGCCCGTGCTGCTATCCGCGCGCGAATTCCAACTCCTGCGTCATTTTATGGAACACCCGGGCGTGACTCTTTCTCGCAGCGAACTCTTGCACGAGGTATGGGGCTACGAGGATGGCACTTTCACTCGCACCGTTGACGTCCACATCGCAAGTCTCCGGCAGAAACTGGAGAAGGATCCCAAGCGCCCCGAACTGATCTTGACCGTCCCGGGAATGGGCTATAAATTCAAGCCCTAGCAGTTTGCTGAAAGACTCAGATTCGTATCAGGGCATCGCTTCGGCGATGCCGTAAGTGCCAAAGAATCAGTGCGGCTTCAGCCGCTGTGGGCGCGCCACACTGCCGAGAATGAGTTTTTGCGCAAACTGCTAGCGTTGTGTCCCGTAAATTCGCGGCATAATTTCGACTTGTCATCCTGAGCAAAGCGAAGGACCCATGCATTTTGTTTTGCAGCGCCAATGCTCTGGCAACGCTGCTTCGAAGTGTGCGTCAGATTTTGTCACGTATTTACGGGACACGATACTAGTGTCTTGAGTCGCCTCCGAGATTGCCCCAAGCTTAATGATTTTTGCAATTGTTGCTGCTGGACTCTGCGGATTTTCCATTCGGAGCAGCTTGTCCGTTCGGAGTTGGATCACTTCGATCGATTCGGGATGGGTCAATAATATAGAACCGCTCCGTCGGGCGCTAAGGAAGGCGCTGCCCGAAAGACTCACTGCTTCCGCTGTGGGCGCAGAGCGGCCATCACCTTTTCATGATGTTCTTCCGTATACCAGGAAGGCGCGTACGCCTCCAGAAGATCATGCAACTCCGAGAGCGCGTGCACCAGACGGGCGGGTTCCAACTCTGCTATGGAATTGAAATTCAGGATTTCAGAAGGGCCCGGAGGATTCTTGGATTTCAACGTGCGATGTCCGTTTGATCCCATAACCATCGTCACTCCTCGGTTTCATGCCGCGAACGAATTCTTGACCAATGGCGAGTGGCGCGAATCACCGGGGAGGGCTCCTTCAATATTTAACTCTCCCCGACGATGGCTGGCGGTAAAAACTTGTAATCGAATGTGTAAATTCGCTGTAATTCCTACGGATACAAATCTTTACAAAACTCTGCGCCAAGTCTGCCGAGAAAGCAAGAACTTTTTGTTTCTCAGTTCCCGCAACTAAACAAGTGGCGAGCCACCAGGTCCTTCCGGTACCATCTCACGTCAAGCACAATGTTGGAACGTGTGTGCTGCGAACTCTTGCATGACATGGCTGAAGCCTCTGCCGCTCCAACCCGCTAACCGACTGTATGCTTGCGCCGTCGCAATCGCTCTGCTCGCAGCCCCCGGCCTTTTTGCGAAGAATGCGACCCAAGTTGTGGTGGTTCCGGTCGCAAACATGTATTCGGCCCCAACCGACAAGTCTGACGTCGTGTCACAGGCGATCTATGCAAGCAACGTGACTCTGCTGACGGCTCGCGGAGAATGGTCGAGGATCCAGACCGAAGACCACTACAAGGGCTGGACTCCCAGCCGCTACCTTCGCCTGGTTCAAAGCGGAGCCGGCTACGCCACCGCAGGACAGACAGTCCAGGTCGAGAGTCTTTTTGCCAACATCTATAACGAAGGCGACGTCACCCGGCACAAACCCCTGATTACGATTCCGTTTGAGTCGCACCTTGAAGTCATCGCGGAAGGTAAGGGCAGCGACGAAGGCTGGCTGCAGGTTCGCCTGCCCGACAAACGTTCCGCGTGGATTCAAACCGGCGATGTGGTTTCCGACCCAAAGCCGTTAGCTATCCCGCAATCGATCGAACTCGCCAAACGCTTTCTCGGCCTGCCTTACCTGTGGGGCGGACGATCCACCTTCGGTTTCGACTGCTCCGGCTTTACCCAAATGCTCTTGCGCTCCCGTGGCGTCAATATGCCTCGCGATGCCGATCAGCAAGCCGCCTGGAAAGGTGTGACGCCAGTCGAGCGCAAGGATCTCCAACCTGGCGACCTCCTGTTCTTCGGTTCCGCACCGGCAAAGATCACGCACACCGGCATGTACATTGGCGACGGCCAATTTATCCACGCCCCCACCAACGGCCATCCCGTAGTACAAATCAGCCGCGTCGACGACACCCCGTGGTTGAAGCTCCTCGTAGCCTGCCGCCGCGCGAAATGAGCGGGTCGGGGAAATCGACTCTCCATGCGCTACACTAGCCAGCCGGGAACCCATGCCCCCATCGCTCGACGCGCTACTCGCTAACCTTGAAGCAACAAAAAGCAGCTTCGGTCCCGAAGCAGCTGCCAATACGCAGAAAGTACTCAACCAGCTCTCCCGCTGCGAATTCCCCGACACAAAATCTCTTCTTCGCTTCCACGAAGCGCTGCTCTTTTTTCGGGCCTTCCCTCAGTCGAAATCGCTAGTCGCGGATGCTGAGAAGATCCTGAACGCGTTCCACCAGCGCGTCGAAAAACTTCGCCAGGGCGCGGATATGTCGGTGTTTGACGACTTCGATACCTCGGGCGTTGCCGGCACCATCATGCAGGACACGCTCAATTTCGAAGCCGCCCGCTGGATTGCCCGCCGCATCCCGCTCAACGTAGAAATCGCGTGGGACAACTACTGGGACGACCCTCAATCCGAGCGCGCCCTCGGCGCGACCTGGCCTCGCTTCATTCCCCTGCTCGAAGAAGACAGCGACGTCGAAGCCAACATTCCGTGGCCGCGCTGGCTCGACGCCGCCCGTGGCCGCGACCGCGACCTGCCCTGGATTATTCGCCAGTTCGAGGCCTTGCCCTTATCCGACCGCGAACGCGCCGAACTCTACGATTCACTGCGCCTTTCTATCCGTTGGCGTCTCGAGAATCTGAGACTCTCCCGCACCCTCAACTGGAGCCGCCCACGCCGCTTCTTCTTCCACGAAGAGCCGCTGATCACCCGCAGTCAGGTCTCCCTGGCGCGAGAACTGTCGCAGCCGGCTCCACGATTGGTGAAGCTCCCGCCGCCCGAAGGCGAAGCCATCATGCGCACGATTCGCGAGGTAATGCTCGTCCGCTACCGTGAGCTCTACGGCACCACGCTAGGCGACTTCCGTTCCGTCGTGCGCGCCGATCTGGGCACCGGCCCTGATGGCCGCGGCGTCGTCATCCATCTCTGGAATCTTCTCCGCGCGCGCCGCCTTCCGCTCCGCTCCTACGTCGCAGGATTCACCCTGAAAAACGGTGTCCCCATCAACTACATCGAGGCCATCGGCCTCTGCGAATGGATCGAGGTCGGTTTCAACACCTTCTACACCTACCGCCAGGGAGAAACCGCCTGGATCTATGCCCAGGCCCTGCGCTGCCTCCGCGCCTTCACCGGCGCCACAACCATCTCCGTCTACCCGTACCAGATTGGCCAGAACAACGACGAAGCCCTCGACTCCGGCGCCTTCTGGTTCTACCGAAAATTAGGCTTCCGCTCCGGACGTCCGGACCTGGAGCAACTAGCCAGAAGGGACGAGCAGAAGATCGCCGCGAATCCGCAATACCGGAGCCCGAAGAAGACTCTAAAGCGCTTAGCCGAAGCGCACGTGTTCTATGAATTGGATCGAATGCCGTTTGCGAAGATCACGGCTTTCGATGACACGGATAACGCGCCGCAGACGCGAATGGACGCTAGCACGCGCAGCGGGTCGCAAACCGGGAAGGGCACGACTTCCAGTCGTGCCATAAGAGCCGCGTTCTCCTCGTCGGTTTTAAGCCGCTGAGGGCCCCTGGGACACTTTCTCTACCCGCAACCTCGCCCTGCGCGTGGACCGCCGCATGGCCCGCGAGTTCAACGGAGACAGCAATCGCATTCGCCGCGCGTCGGTCACCCAAGTCGCCCACGCACTGGACGTGAACCTGTCCCGCTGGACTTCGGCCGAGCGCCATGCCTTCGAGAACTGGTCGCTGGTACTGGCGCTAATTCACAACCTGAGCCGCTGGTCGCGGCAAGAAAAGCAGGGCGCAGCGAAGATCATCCGCGCACAAGCAGGTCCGAACGAAATGCGTTACCACCGCCTGACCCAAAAACATCCGCGCCTGCGCAAAGAACTCCTGCGCCTGGGATCGAGTGTCTGAGCGCAAACCATGCCCCATCTCATCCTCCTATACGACGGTGTCTGTGGACTCTGCAACCACCTCGTCCAATTCATTCTTCGGCGCGATCGCGACGCCGTCTTTCAATTCGCCTCGCTACAGAGTCCCTTCGCTGCCCCCATCCTCGCTCGGCACGGCGTGAATCCCGCCGATCTCGATACGGTCTATGTGGTCCTCAACCACGACCAACCCGGCGAATTGCTGTTGGCGCGCTCCGACGCCGTTCGGTCCGTCCTCAGCCAACTCGGCAGGTTCTGGCGTTTCGCGGGCAGCCTGCTGACCTGGCTTCCGCGCCCGCTTCGCGAGGGGGGATACCGCGCCGTAGCCCACAACCGGTATAGCATCTTCGGGCGCTACGACGTTTGCCCCCTCCCGAGCGAAGACGTCCGCGACCGTTTCCTCGATCTTTAGAGTTCGCACCCGACGGCGTCAGCAAACCTCAGGGGCTAAAGACGCTCGCCCCCTGCCTCTGCTGAAAGCTGACAGCCGAGCGCTGACACCTTCCTGCTGTCTCCACCTCACTGTGATCCGAATCACATCCTGCCGTTCGCTGTGTAGAATAGACTCGTCGAATTTCGTGCTGCCTTGCAGCCGGGGCGGCCCGAATACATTCCTCCTCGTCGAGGTTCTCATCATGCCCGAGAAAGCCGTCGTCGATCAGCAATCCACCAACATCGATTCCATCCTGCAGGAGCAGCGCAAATTCGAGTGCCCCCCTGAATTCGCCAGACAGGCACACATGAAGAGCCTCGAAGAATACGAGCGCCTCTACAAGGAATCCATCGACGACCCCGACAAATTCTGGTCGCGCATTGCCGGCGAACTGCACTGGTTCAAGAAGTGGGACAAAGTCCTCGAATGGAATTGCCCGTGGGCCAAATGGTTTGTCGGCGGCGAGATCAACCTCTCCTACAACTGCCTCGACCGCCACGTCACGACGCGCCGCAAAAATAAAGCCGCCATCATCTGGGAGAGCGAGCCCGGCGAAGTCCGCACGCTCACCTATCAGCAGCTTCACCGCGAAGTGCAGAAGTTCGCCAACGTCCTGAAAGTCGCTGGGCGTGAAGAAAGGCGACCGCGTTGCCATCTACATGGGCATGACGCCCGAGCTGCCCATCGCCATGCTGGCCTGCGCCCGCATCGGCGCCCCGCACACCGTAGTCTTCGGCGGATTCTCTTCCAACGCCCTGGTCGACCGCATCCACGACTCGCAAGCCTCTGCCGTCATCACGCAGGACGGATCCTACCGCCGCGGCGCCGAGGTGAAACTTGTTCCCCGCCGTCGAAGAGGCGCTGAAGTCCTGCCCCAGCGTCAAGCACGTCGTCGTCTACAAGCGCACCGGAACCGCCGATCAACATGCAGTCCGGACGCGATCACTGGTGGCACGAGCTGATGGCGAAAGCCTCCGACGTCTGCCCCGCCGAGCCGCTCGACGCCGAGCATCCGCTCTACATCCTCTACACCTCCGGCACCACCGGCAAACCCAAGGGCGTCGTCCACACCACCGGCGGATATTCCGTCGGGCACCTACCTCACCACCAAGTGGGTCTTCGATCTGAAGGAGGAAGACACCTACTGGTGTACCGCCGACATCGGCTGGGTCACCGGCCACAGCTACATCGTCTACGGCCCGCTGCAAAACGGCGCCACCAGCCTGATGTACGAAGGCGCGCCCAATTTTCCCGAGCCCGACCGCTTCTGGTCGATCATCGAGCGCCACAAAGTCAACATCTTCTACACCGCCCCCACCGCCATCCGCACCTTCATCAAGTGGGGCGACGAGTGGCCGAAGAAACATGACATGAGCAGCCTGCGCCTGCTCGGCACCGTCGGCGAGCCGATCAATCCCGAAGCCTGGATGTGGTATCGCGAAATCATCGGCGGCAACCGCTGCCCCATCGTCGACACTTGGTGGCAGACCGAAACCGGGCACATCATGCTCACGCCGCTTCCCGGCGCGATCGCGACCAAGCCCGGCTCGGCCACGCGCCCGTTCCCCGGCGTGGTCGCCGACATCGTCACCATGGACGGGAACGCCGGTGCCCGCTCGGCTCCGGCGGATTTCTCGTCATCAAGCGCCCGTGGCCCGGCATGCTGCGCACTGTCTACGGCGATCCCGATCGCTACGTGAAGAATTACTGGTCGCAGATTCCCGGCATGTATTTCACCGGCGACGGCGCGCGCAAAGACAAAGACGGATATTTCTGGATCATGGGCCGCGTCGACGACGTGCTCAACGTCAGCGGCCATCGCCTCAGCACGATGGAAGTGGAATCCGCGCTGGTGGCGCACGAAGCGGTCGCCGAAGCCGCCGTCGTCGGCCGTCCCGACGATCTCAAGGGCCAGGCCATCTCGGCCTTCGTCACGCTCGAGCAGGGAAGCCAGCCCACGCCCGAACTGAAGGAAGAGCTGCGCAAGTGGGTGGCGAAGGAGATCGGTGCGCTGGCCAAGCCCGACGACATCCGCTTCACCGACACGCTGCCCAAGACCCGCAGCGGCAAAATCATGCGCCGCCTGCTGCGCGAACTCGCCAGCAGCGGCGAAGTAAAAGGCGACACCACCACGCTGGAAGATTTCGGCGTGATCGCCAGACTGAAAGAGCAGGACGAAGTCTAGCGGCATCACCGACTGAAAGCAGCCGACAAATATCTACGCCTCCGCGCGATCAAGGTCAAGGTGCCGACAAGACCTCAGGTGAATCCCGTAGTACGAATCAAACAGGAAAAGTTCGCGTACGGCCTTGACTCCATGGTGCAGCGTTCTATCATAGAGACAAGCTTCCTCAATCCTAGGGTAGGGGACAATCCAACCAAAACTAGCTGTAACACCGGAGGAAGTCCCCATGAAATTGAACGACAGCATTTCGACCTATGACGTTGCCGAGGCTCTGCAGGGCGAGACCGGCAAGTTTGAAGTAACCAGCCCCAACGGAGAGCGCTATTTCGTTACGATGCCAGCCCGGACACTCCATTATCAGTTTGGAGTGGGCCGGTTCTGAGCCGAACCTACAGCCCTTCCTCGTGCGCAAAGTAGCTCAACCTGTCACGACCGAGGGCCGTTCCAAGAGATCTGCGGCTGCCTAAGCACTTGTGCTGGCACGCCCAAAACAAGCCCGGCCCCGATCAGGCCGGGCTTTCTAATTTCTCTGCGTTTGACTCTCCGTGGTATCCTCCTTCCCGTACCTCGCGGGCCCCGCGCGCTGACCTTCTTAGCCAGCGCCACCGACAATGAGGCGGCCCTACCTGCGTTCCCTTCGCAAGGAGCGTGGATGGAGGCGTTGCGAACACACAGCCTCGGTGTGCGACGCGCCTCCCCATGAATTCCAGGCCGCGCCCACCCCGAACCAGTCAAGCTCAACAGGAGATGCCCATGAAATTCCAGAAGCTCACGCCGAATCTTGTAGTCCGCGATGTCGCCGCCAGCATGGAGTTCTACCGATCCGTCCTCGGTTTCGCACCCGCCATCAAGGTACCCGACGATCCGCCGTACGTCTTCGGATCGGTCACCAACGGCGCTGTTGAGATCTTCTTTAACGACCGCAAAGCCGTCGCCGAGGACTACCCTCCGCTCGGGGCACGCCCAGCAGGCGGAGCACTCACGCTGTTTATAGAAGTCGAAGGAGTCGAAGAGGTACTAGCCGCGGTGCAGAAGAGCGGCGCGAAGATCGTCATGCCTCTCAAGCAGCAGTTCTACGGCATGCGAGAATTCGCCTTCGAGGATCCCGAGGGTTGGATCATCACCATCGCCGAACGTATTAAATGACGTCGCATGAACACGCAGGGGCACGGGGCCGAGAAGGCGGTTACCTCTCTCGGCGCCTGTGCCCTTGGTGATTCGAAAAGCCTCGACCTGTGGCTATTGCACGTGGATCATCTTGGTGGCTGGATCCAGCGTCCCGTGTACGCGCACTTTCTTTCCTTCAAACTTCTTCACTTCATCCTGATGGTCAATGTCATAGGTCGTGCCCGTGGCCGCTTCCTGGAATACATATTTGCTGCCTTGCTTCACCACGGTTCCGACAAACTCTTTGCTGCCGCTGGCATCGGGCTGCTGCGCCTGATCCTGCGAAGGCTGAGTCTGATTGGGAGTCTGCTGGTCCGGTTGCTGCTGCGACCGTGCCGGAGGCTCCTGGCTATCAGGCGATTGCGACTGCGCCGGAGGCGCTTGGCTGTCAGGCGGCTGTTGCGGTTGTTGGGTCTGCGACGGTTGCTGTGGGGCCTGGTTATTTTGCGCGTGCAGCAAACTTCCCCAGGAGAGAATCGCCATGACTACCGCGAGTATGGCGACGAAGGAAAGAGATTCAGTCCGTTTTCTCACAAGATCCTCCAGAGACGGTGCGCGCGTGTCCCCATCACCGAAGCAAACCGCATGCCAAAGAGTTGCTGCTTCCTCACGCACGGAACAATTCGCCACTGCACTTTGTTCCATTTGAACAAGTTAGGCATAGGGCTATCCGGTTCGCACAGAGCAAGCTTCAGCGATTTTTCTGTTCGGAATACGGTGAAGGCTGTAGCAGATCGAGTCGATCTGCTCGAAGACGCAGCCGATGTGGTGGGCAGAATTTGCTCACATGTGAACATCTGGAGAGGAAGACACCCAGCACTCGAGCCCTACTTGGTCTGTGCGTACTGGTCAGCGCCCATGAAATGCAACGATACGTAGGGTTCGTCGCCCACGACCCAGCTATCGTGTCCCGGTTCGATAAAGAAAAGATCGCCCGCCCTCATTTCGATGATCCGGCCGTCATCCATCGCCGCCGTCGCACGCCCGGAAATCACCAACCCGACGTGCTCCACCATACAATTCTTCGCGCCCGCGGCCTTGCCCACATGTTCCGACCATTTCCAGCCGGGTTCGTAACTCGCACGCCCGACGGTCAGGTTCCCAATCCGCACGAGCTCGAACTTGCCCTTTTCAAACGTTCGAACCTCATCCGGCTCTTCAAATCGCTTGAGAATTACGTTGTACATGGTTTCTCCTATAGGCATGGATGCACGATGCGAGTCTGAAGATGAAAAAAGGGATGGCCCATTCTCGTCTTCTTTGCGAGAAACGGACTGGCTATCCGCTTCGACGCTAGCACAAGAAATGCTTCGCCTTCTGCTCGGGTGTTTCCGTAGACTAGTCGCATATAGTCTGGAGGCCTTGGATTTAACGTCGCACGCTCAGCCAAATCGGAACGGAGGAGAAACATGACGACACCGAAAAGATTACGAATTGCAAGCACCGCGCTGGTGGCGAGCCTGGGGGTTTTCGTAGCATGGTCCGAAGCCCAGACGCCGGCCCCGAAACGACCTGCGCCCAAGGTGCCGGCTCCAGCTCAGCAGATTGTACCCGCGGAATACCAGGCTGGAATTTCGCAATTAAGAGTCGCGAAGGCCTACCTGCAGAAGGCCGGAGACAAGTGGGGCGGATATCGCATCAAGGGCATCGCGACGATTGACCAAACCTTCAGGACACTCGGTGTGAGTGCAGAGTCAACTCCCAACGAAATGCAATCCGGTGACGTCGACGAACCCGGCATGATGAATAACGGCATCTCCAGCCTGCAGACGGCGAGAGGCGAGTTCGAAAAGGCGGCCAATGATTGGGGAGGCCGCAAGCAGAAAGCCATCGCGCTTATCGATCAGGCCCTCAAGGATCTTCAGACCGGGATAGATTGGGCCAAGGAACACAAGACGTACTGACGCGAAAGTCCCGATGACGACGTCAACGAGTGCTACGCCAATATTGCCGCCGTTTCCCCGCTCCGCCAGTTACGTCATGACCTACGGACCCGGACGTCTAGCAGAAAGGGCCACGGTTTGCCCGTAGCCCGTTTTTGCTGTTATCCGTGCGAATCCGCGAAGATCCGTGGCTAGTGCCGTCCGCCGCCACCGCCTCCGTGGCCGCCGTGTCCGCCACGTCCATCGCGACCGCCACCGCGTCCGCCGCGCCCACGACCGCGTCCGCCGCCTCCGGGACGCCCGCCGCGACCACCACGATCCCCGGTCCGCGGCCTATCCCCGCCGCCAGCGCTCACGTGCGGCGCGCCTTCCCGATTAAAGTTGGGCTCAGCGTCGGGCTCATCAGGAAAATCGCCGCCGCCTTCGATGACAACCGTGCCCGCCGGAACCGGTTCGCCCTCGACGGCCGGCGTCTGGGCCACCGCTTCCGGCGCCCCACCGCCGCCCATCTTCGCCCGCTGCTCTTTCAGAATCGCTTTGCGTGAGAGGCGGATGCGGTTGCCTTCCACCGCCAGCACCTTCACCAGCACCTGGTCGCCTTCTTTCAGCTCATCGCGCACATCGGCAATGCGATGCTCCGCCACTTCGCTGATGTGCAGCAACCCGTCGGTCCCCGGCAGAATTTCGACGAATGCCCCGAAATCCGCCAGCCGCGTGACCTTGCCGAGGTAAGTCTTCCCGACCTCCGCCGTTGCCGTGATATCGCCGATCAGTTGCAGTGCCTTAGCAGCCGAGGTCTGATCGCTCGACGCCACCTTGACCAGTCCGGAATCTTCCACATCGATCTTCACTCCAGTCTGCTCGACAATGCTGCGGATCATCTTCCCGCCCGGCCCGATCAGATCGCGAATCTTGTCGACCGGGATTTGCACCGTATAGAAGCGCGGAGCGTAATCAGAAATCTTCTCGCGCCCCGCCGTAATCACTTCATCCATCTTGCCCAGAATGTGCAGTCGTCCACGCTGCGCCTGCGCCAGCGCCTCCCGCATGATCTGCGCAGTAATGCCGGCGACTTTGATATCCATCTGCAGCGCCGTGATGCCATCCTTGGTCCCGGCAACCTTAAAGTCCATGTCGCCATAGTGATCTTCCGCCCCAGCGATGTCGGTCAGAATGGCATACTGCTCCCCTTCCTTCACCAGCCCCATCGCAACTCCCGCGACCGGAGCCTTCAGCGGAACGCCCGCATCCATCAGCGCGATTGAAGCGCCGCAGACGGTGGCCATCGACGAAGATCCGTTGGACTCCAAAATGTCAGAGACGACGCGCATGGCATAAGGCCATTTCTCTTCCGTAGGCAGCACGGCCGAAACCGCCCGCTCCGCGAGCGCTCCGTGCCCAATCTCGCGGCGCCCAGCCCCGCGCAAAAATGCTACTTCCCCCACCGAAAACGGCGGAAAGTTATAGTGCAGCATGAAGCGCTTCTTGGCTTCGCCTTCGAAACCCTCGAGGCGCTGCATGTCGTCGCTGGTGCCGAGGGTCGTGGTGACCAGCGCCTGCGTCTCGCCGCGGGTAAAGATGGCGCTGCCGTGGGTTCTCGGCAGAACTCCAGCTTCAATCCAGATCTCGCGTACTTCGTCGAAGGCGCGGGCGTCGGGCCGACGCTTGTGGTCGATGACTTGCTCGCGGAAGATGCGTTCGCGGAGAGCCTCATAGTAGTGATCGAGTTTCTTCTTCGCGTCTTCGTCGTCTTTTTCGCTTCCCGACTTCGGCAACTCGGCGGCCAGTTTCTTTTTGATGTCCTTGACCAAGGTGTAGCTTTCGGCCTTGGGATGTTTCTTCGTATCGAGTGCGTCGGAAAGCTCGGCACCGATCCGGTTCTTGAGCGAGTTGTAATACGCCTCGTCAAACGCAGGCGGGTCGACCTGCCGCTTGGGCTTGCCCACTTTCGCGCGCAGGTCGTTAATGGCCGCGCAGATCTTCTTGATCTCGGTATGCCCGAACTCGATCGCGTCGACGACGGTCTCTTCCTTCACTTCTTTCGCGCCCGATTCGATCATCACGATGCCGTCGGCGGTGCCGACCACCATGATGTTGACCAGGCTCTCGCGCATCTCGTTGTAGGTGGGGTTCACGAGGAACGCGCCGTTCACCAGGCCGACGCGGACTGCGCCGATGGGCCCGAGAAACGGAATATCGGAAAGAGTCAACGCGCAGGAAGCGGCGTTGATGCCGAGTACATCGGGATCATTATCGGTATCGGCAGAGAGGACGAAAGCGATGACCTGGGTCTCGCACTTGAATCCCTCGGCAAACATCGGCCGGACAGGCCGGTCAATCTGGCGGCTGGTGAGCACTTCACGCTCACTCATGCGCCCTTCGCGCTTGATGAAGCCCCCGGGGAATCGTCCGCCGGCATAGGTGTACTCGCGGTAGTCAACGGTGAGGGGGAAGAAGTCGATGCCTTCGCGAGGATCGGCGTTGGCGACGGCGGTGGCGAGAACGACGTTTTCACCCAGGCGGACCACGGCTGCTCCGTGGGCCTGCTTGGCGAGCTTTCCGGTTTCAAATGAGATTTGTTTGCCGCCGGTGAGGTTTACGGTAATGCTGGTAGGTTCTGGTTTCATATAGCTTCTAGCTCCTAGCTGCTAGCTTCTAGCCTTTGGCTTTTGGCTGTTAGCTCTTGGCTCATACCGCTAGGTGCAGCTCCTTTTTTCTTTGATTTGTATTGGAATTCGATTGTGCGGAGAGCCGGAAGCGCACCGCCGTCCGGATAGCTGTGGAAGAGCGGCCCTTTAAGAGCTTGCCCTGAGCTTGCCGAAGGGGCCGCGTACAGCACACCGAATCAATGTGACCTTTAGCCCCTGAGGGCCGCGTCGCCATCCGCAGAGGTAAAGCCGCAACCGTCCCGGTTCTCACCTGAAGAGAGAACGGGGGCTTCGTTACGCAACGCACGTGGAGAGGATTCCTCAATGCTGATGTCTCTCACCGAGACTGGTTCAGAAATATCCCGGGACGATTCGGGTGCCCCATTCTCATGCTCTAAGGCCAAGCCTGATTGCCTACGGTGCGTGAGAACGGGGAATTTGATTAGGCTTCCAGCCCATTGCCGCCGCCGGAAGCTAGCCCCCAGGCGCGATTACTTGCGGATGCCGAGCTTGGTGATCACGCTCTTGTAGCGCTCGGAATCGTATTTCTTGAGGTAGTCGAGCAAGCGACGCCGCTTGCTGACCAGCATGAGAAGCCCGCGGCGCGAGCCGTGGTCTTTCTGGTGCGTCTTGAAGTGCTCCGTCAACTGGCCAATGCGCTCGCTGAGCAGCGCGATCTGTACTTCCGGACTCCCGGTGTCGGTCGCGTGCGTGCGATGCATGTCAATTACGGATTTCTTTTGCTCTCTGGCTAACACTAGCCTGATGTGCTCCTGTCTTTAATCGATTGTCTTGTGACAGTTAGAGAATATCACGGCCGCATGAGGAGCGTAAAGAAGCCGAGGGTGCCCCGGTCCTTGTCCCTCCGTTTTTGGAGGGACAGGGCGGGGATGTTGACTTCAGTAGTTGTCAAAATCAAAGAACTCCCTGCAACAGAATGTAGAACCCGCCCGCACGATTGTGCCCTTGACCCCTCTATGGCGTTCCCACAGCATCGCTGATAGAGCGAGGCCTGCGTGAACTTCAAGATCGAATTCGAGCGCGAAGAGGATGGGCGATGGATCGCCGAGATCCCCGAACTTCCCGGCGTCATAGCGTACGGCCCGACTAGAGAAGAAGCGGGAAGCTTCCGTAGAAGCCCTCGCGCTGCGCGTAATTGCCGGCCGAATTGAGAGCGAGAAGGTCGGCCAGAAGACCATCAATTTTGCCACGACGTGAGCAAGTGGCCCAGTTCGAAGGCCAGCCGAGTGTATCGCGCGTTGTTGCGAATTGGCTAGTCGCCCAAGCCCTTCAAAGGCTCATCCCTCGTTTCATTACAAAGAACTGGATACCCGGACTTTGTCTGGGCATTTCACGACAAGGTTGAAATCGGCCCTAAGATGCTCGCGCGGATCGCGAAGCGTACGGGTTTGAGGCCTGAGGATTTGTAGCAGGATTCGCCTGGCGGTAATCCTTATGCGTTCTTGCAAAGGGTGGGCGCTCTGGACTGCAGATCCCTTGGGCTTTTCCAGCTAGGATGCTGGCCGAACCTTCATCACGGCCTCGAGCCACTGATTAATTTTCACCCCGCCCTCTTCCGGAACGCATAGCTGCGATGACTGCTCTGGCCGAAGATTCCTGAGGGGATTTGGGAGGGAATGTCGCTTTAGAGGGTGAGCGCAAAGTCGCTCGGTGCACCGCGATTCGACTGCTCAGGCTGGCCACTGATACAACCCCTGGATGCGTTGAGAGCTGGGCACGATAGCCAAGGAGGCAAGAAATGCGCATTCCCCTCTCAATCGCCGCCGTCCTCACTGTCCTCAGCTGCGCAACCTCAGTCGCCGGCGCCCAGGCGCCGCCAATCGCCGACACCTTCGTCAGCAGCATCGCGCCCAGCAAGAACTTCGGCTCCGGGCCCCTTCTGGCGGTGCAGTCCGGCTGCACGACCTACATTCAGTTCGACCTCTCCGGCGTGCCCGCCAGTGCGACCGTGAGCAAAGCCACGCTTCGGCTCTACGTCGACCCCTACTCTCAACCCGGAAAGTTTGATGTCTACGAGATCGACAGCCCCTGGTCAGAGCATGCCCTGACCTTCAGCAACGCGCCGTCACCCGGTGCATCGGCTACCGGCGGAGTTCCCCTTACTGTGGCTAAATCGAACCAGTTCGTGCTGGTGGAGATCACACCTCTTGTTCAACCTTGGCTCAGCGGCGAAGTGCCCAACAACGGGATTGCGCTGGCGCCAGTTGGAACAACAGGCAGTTTCGGATTCGACAGCAAAGAATCGCAGTTCACGAGCCACGAGCCGGAGCTGGAGCTTGCCTTTGCCGGAGCCCCCCGTCCGCAGGGTGCGCCAGGTTCGACCGGACCGCAGGGTCCCAAAGGCCGAGTGGCCCTCCTGGGCTGCAGGGTCCAGCAGGACCTGCTGGAACTAACGGTGTGTCGGGCGTGAACCCGGTTCTTTCAACGGGCACTGTCCCCAACGGCTTTAGCCAGCTCGTTATTACCACTTCCTGCTCAGTCCCACGGCAGATTGTTGATCGGCGGCGGTTGCGAGGGCTTCGGATCCTGGTGCTCCAGACGTTACTACCCGCCGACAATCATCAAATCTACTCCATCAGGCAATTCCTATGTGTGTGCTTTCAGCGGCGGCACGGGAATCAATATGCCGGTCGCAGCGGTAGCGGTATGCGCGAACGCGCAATAACGATCCACCGACGGGGCAACAGAAAAGGGTCGCCCATACGAATTACGAAACAAGATCAAACTCCCCACCCTTCGGCAGGCTCAGGGCAGGCTCTATCCGCAAAGAACGCGGATAAGGATGGGGCACCCGGCGGGTAGTGGCTCAGTTTGAATTGAACCACGCTTCCGAGGTGATCCCAAAGGCTCGCGCCTTCTCCATCGGGCCGAGGGATTCCTCGCTCCGGCTCAAAACCGGCTGCGCTCGGGATGACCCATCCTGGATGACCGGTGTTCCCAGGTTTCTGCCTACCTTTCTGTCCTTAGGGTTCCCCCGTCCGCGCTATACTTGGCGGCTGCCGGTTTTTTTGCAAGGCACTCATCCGGCAATCAATCCACCAAGCGAGGTGACAGCCATGAAGGTCCAGACGAAAAACTGGGGCCCTGGATTCAGAGAGCTTTCCAATCTCATGGGCCTCAAGTCCGCTGCACTTCGGGACCACAGTGCAAAACTGGAAGCCGAAGTGGCGGCGCATAATGGCAGTCATGCTTACGGGCGTCACGGCGCACAAACCGGATGGGAGGCGCAGTTTATTCGAGCCGTCACCAAGGTGACGCCGGACCAAGCGTTCGATCCCCGGGGGCTCAATCCGACGATCCGGCGCTGGAACGACATCATGGCCTATAGTGATACAGACGGCGCTGCGACTTTTGACCTGTTCGCGAACGAAGGTAATCCGCCCACCCGGTATGGCACCAGTGCTGGCAATATTGCCGGTGGCTTCATAACGCCGGAAGCGCAATTCCTGGCGCGTGCACGCGGCGAAGCGGCCATCCAAAAGCTCGTTGGACCGGGTTGTTATGCAGCAACATACCGTTTCAGGACTGGTCCTCAAATCATTCGGGCGCCCCTGAGCGCCGTTCATTTGGTCGTCGGTGGAACGCGGGACGGAGGCCTATTTGGAGTGGGCTTCGCGCGACGCGATCCCAAGAATTACCCCGAGCACACACGCGAATTTGCGGTGCGCTGCATTGAAGCTTTTCAGCAGCGTGAGACCTGGGGTCAGATCGTACCCAGTGTTTCCGCGGCCACATTCAAGTTCAACATCGTGGCCCTTGGCAAAAACAAGGTCGCTTTTCCTGAGCTTTCCGACCTATTCGAGTTCTTTGACCTCGACGTCCTCTGGCAGCCCACATGCAGTCTGATTTACAGGCGTGATCACACCCCTGTATCGCACACGCACGCAGCGTGGCGGCTCATTACCATGTTCCCCAACGATCTGGATCCAGGCTGGGCGCCAAGCCTCTGGTTATCTGACCAGCAGAAAACAGCGCTAGTCGCCCAGGGCATGAACCGCAACGTCAGGGATTATCACTGGATTGGCCTGATTTCCTCCTTCGCTGGAACGGTTAAGCAGTCATATCCGGTGCCTGCATGGGCAGAAGAAGACGCGTGAGTGATTGGCCCACGAACCCGCGGCGGGTGGCCCACTCAAAGACCCACCCATTCGGCAAGCTCAGGGGAGGCTCTAACGTCGCAAACGGCGCGACGTTAGGTGGCACCCGGCTTCCATGAAGCGAACTGGTCGACCCAAGCAACTCTTCGTCACTTTTCCACAGCCGTCCACAATAAAAAGCTGGCTCCTGTGACGAACAACCCTTATTGAGGAATTTGGAAAACGCACACTGGCCTCATGCGCGTAGGCCTCCAAAACAAGTTCGGCGTCGACTCCGCCCCGAACCTGCCAAAACGTTTCCGCAACCCCTTACCCCGCAATATTTTACTTCTAAGTCCTTGCACCTCACCATTTTGCCCGGATCAAGCCATACCCATGCCCCGTAACCAGTTGAGCCCGAGGATTTCAGCTCAAAGGTCAGAAAAAAATTGATCTGGATATTCCCCTACTTCAGCAGCCCGTAGACTTCGACTTCGCCTCGGGCGGCGAAGTAGACGCGTCCGTTCACGACGACCGGGAAGACGAACCGCGTGGCGAGGGCGGCGCGGTCGCGCTGGCTGTTTTGTTCCGAGGTGTAGATCGGCTGGTCGAGCCGGGTCGCGTCGAAGGCGTAGAGGACGGCGGGTTTGTTGTCGGGGCCGTTCCAGGTCTTGGTGGTGATGGCCCAGACGATTGCGTTCTTGTTGCCTTCGGCGGAGATCGAAGGCGTGGCTCCCGGATCTGCGAACTTCATGATCGAAGATGCATGCAGCGTAAGCTCGCCATTCTTAACCGCGTAGTCGCGAAGGTGATCATTATTGGCAGCGAAGAAGACGTGGCCGTTCCAGTAGGCGAGGGCACCGAGGCCGGCGCCGGGCATGCGAATCATCTCGACCAGAGCGTCGCCGTCGCGACGGAACTTGCCCATATTGTCCCGGTCCATCACATAGATCGTCGAATCTTTCGTGGGCTGTAGCAGCAGATGACGGTGGGGGCCCGGCTGGTCAGGCAACAGAAGAGGGCCGCTGGAGCCGACGTCGGAATCGGCTTCGCTGATGCGATCCTGATCGTGGGGCGTGAAGTAGTCGCGGATCGCGAGCGACGAAGAGGAGCCGTCGAGCGCCAGCTTCAGAACCGAGTCGCCGTAGTCGCGGCCACCGGATCCGGCGTCGAAAGTGCCGTTCCCGGTTGGGACGTAGAGATTGCCGTCGGCATCGGCGGCAGGCCCGGTGTCGCTCAACCAGATGCCGGCTTCGCTTCCGTCGGGCGTGACATTGAGGACGCTGCGCTGCGCCAGCGTTTGCGGATCATACGCCATCACCCAACCGTGGTAAGGATCAACGTCGCAAGACGACGCCCATTCGAGATAAACAACGCCGTTGGCGAGCGTGAGGGCGGCCCGCGGATTTTCTTTCAGCGGATCGAAGGCCACTTGCCCGTTGGCAGCCCCGGCACCTTTCCCCGGCACCGCGGCAGAGATGAGTTTGGGGCCGCCGAACTTTTCTACTCCGGTGGTGATGGCGAGGGCGTGCAGGTGCTGGAAATATTCGTTGGCACCGACCGAGCGTTTGATCCGGGTGCGAGCGAGCACATAAAGCGTGCCGGTGTTGAGATCGATCACGGGCGTGGAGGTGATGCCGATCTCAGGGCGGATGAACGGGCACTGGGCGTCGTCTTCCGAAACGGCGGTGATACCGCGGGCCTTGTCGAGAAAGCTGACCTGCCAGAGCGGAGGGTCGCCGGGACGATTGGCGTCGAAGGCGTAAACGCTGTCGTGCTCGGTGGCGACGAAGAGGATGTCGTGGGTCCCCTTGCCGGGGACGTCGACGGAGGGCAGGTACAGAGGCTGCGCATAGACCGCGCCGTCGACTTTGAACGCGCCAAGTTTGCCGAATTGTTTTGTATTTACGTTGCCCGGCGTGAGGACTTTTTCGTGGAGCGTGGCGCCCCTGCGGGAGTTGTCGTATTGTGAGGTGGTGACCTGGGCGAAGGCAGGAATAGCGACAAGGACCAGAGTGGAAGCAATACGCCAGAACGCGTTCATTCGAGTCTCCCAGAAGACGAGGTTTGTAGAGGCTCAGATAATCTCCGATGCAAGGTCAGGATGGCGCGCTGTGATGGCACGCCATTCCTGGCGGGTGCCCCACTTCTCGCGCAAAGAACGCGCGAGAAATGGGGCACCCGGCTTCGGACCGTGCCCCTACAGACGTCTCAGTCTAGCTAAGGCTTTTGAACTCTTACCAACTGCCACGGGTGGTCCGCGACGGGGGTATCAAACAGCTTGAGTTCTGCCTTGTCGGAATCCGTTTGCGTCAGTTCGAAACGGGAAGACGTACCATCCTGCCGTTTTGCTCCCTTAAACGACAGACTGTTTTGTTGCGCGCTGGCTTCGTTGATCTTTTGCGCATGCTCCGGCACCGGAGGATCCGCGACAGATACGCATGCTCCATTGTGATCGCCGCCCATGTTTCCAATGCTGATGATGCCTTCGACCTGAGTTCCGGTTACGTGGAGAACGATCACGATGAAAGTTGCTCCATCCTGACATTTTCCTTCCCAAGTGCCGGCGAATCTGTCGAGGGAGTCTGCTCCTTTCTTGGTGTCGAGGGCTGATCGTTCCTGAGCGGCGGCGGGCTGAAGGAATACTAATGTCAGCGCCAACGTTAACAAGAGAGTGATTTGGTGGGTGAGGGCCTTAGTCATAGCTAACTCCTTTGGGACCCTGTCGGATGTGCGCCATTTCGCAGCTGAGACAGAATGTCCCCGATGCCGGGCCCAGCAAGAATCCACAGAACTCCTCTGAGCGGGGGCGAATGATTTGTTTGCATGCTTTAGACACCGGCCAGCGAAGAGACGTTCCAAGAAATTGGACGATCGTTTCGCGCTCGAAATTCGCAGAAGGATTACGGGACGTCAAAGTCCCCGCCCCCTTCGACTTCGCTCGGGGCAGGCCCTGTCTCTGCAAAAAGCGCAGAGACAAGGGCAGGGCACCCGCCACCGGGCGTTCCTGAGCTTTCAAGCTACTGTTGCGACTCTTGCTTTTCGGCCTTGGGTTCCGCGGGCTTGGCGAAGAGTTTGGGATCAACCGCGGGGTTGAGTTCGATCTTCTTGAATTCGGCATTGCTGGTCTGCTGACCGTTTTGTTTGTTCTGGTGCTGGTAGGGCATGGTGAGGCCGTCGGCAGTGCGCCAGTCGGAGAGATCGGTTTGGCCGTCGAAGGGGCCGGATTGTCCCACGCCCTTGTATTTTTCTCGGAGGATGTAGCCGGTTTTTGGGTCAATGTACCAGCGGACCCAGGGGATGGCACCGCCGATGTCGAGAATGGCGGCATCGACGTCGCCGACTTTTTCAGTGCCGGCGGCGGCGAAAGTGAAAGCGGGATCGTCGGCGTGCTGCGCGACGTAGACGAGATCGTGGTGAAGTTGAGCGAGCATCTCGTTCTTTTGCTCTGGTGGCATGGCGCGCGTGCCCATGCCGGCTAAGGACATGAAAGCGTCATCGGGCGAAGCCACGATGGTCAGCTTGCCTTGGGGGATGTCCATGTCGACGCGCATGGTGTCAGGGAAGGCGAGGATGACATCGACGGCGGAAGAAGGGCCGCCGGAGTCGCTCTCGGCGATGTTGACGTGCATGCTCTTGATCGATTGCAGCTTGAGCAGGCCTCCCATGGCAGTGGCGACTTTGGCGGCGAGCGCTTTGCCCTCGGGATTGGAAGCGGACGGCTTGGCTTCGTCTTTGGCCGCGGGTGGCGCCGGGATGGTGATGTCAATTTCCTTCACGGAGCCAAGCGACGAGAGCGGCTTGTCGAACTCCTTGGTGTTGCCCACCACCAGCACGGCGAGTTGATCTTTGTGCATGTACTTGGTGGCGACGCGGTTCACGTCGGCGGCCGTCACTTTCTTGATTTCCGCCTGATACTTGTCGAGCCAGTCGGGGGGATAGCCGTAGTACTCGTAGGTCATGCGCTCGCCGAGAATCTTGTCGGGGGAGTCGAGGCGGAAGATGAAGGCGTTGAGGATGGCGTCTTTCGCGCGCTGAATCTCTTCGTCGGTGATGGGCTGCTTGGACAGATTGTCGATATCTTCGCCGACCGCTTGCACGGCTTCGATGGTGCTTTGGCTCTTGGTGCCCATCGCGACCTGCAGAATGCCGGGATGGCCGAAATTGGTGCCCACCCCACCGCCGACGCCGTAGGCGAGTCCGCGTTTGGTGCGGATGTCGTTGAACAGCCGCGAGGAGAATCCGCCACCGAAGGCCTCGTTGAAGACGCTGATGGCGTAGTAGTCGGGATTGTCACGCGTGGTGCCGAGCGTCACCATGCGGATGTTGCTCTGGTTGACGTCGTCTTTCGGGATCAGGTAATACCCGGGCTTGGCGGGGGAATATTTAACGTCGTTCTTCGGAAGCGTCGCGCCTTTGGGCCACGACTCGAAAGCCGCGCGCAGACGGGCCTCCATGGCGGCCGAGTCGAAGTCTCCACTGATGCCGAGAATGATGTCATTGGGATGCACATATTTGGCGTGCCAATCAATAAGATCCTGACGCGTGACGGCGCTGACCGTGGAGTATTCGGCGATGCGGGCGTAAGGATTCTCGGCGCCGTAAGCCAGCTTGACGGCTTCACGGTGAGCGATTTCGCCGACTTGGTCGTTGCGACGGGAGATGCCGTCGAAAGCTTCTTTTTGGGCGAGGTCGAGTTTGTCGGCGCGGAACTCGGGATTCTGCAGCAAGTCGGTGAAGGCTTTGAAGACGTCGTCGAGGTCAGCCTTGAGGCAGGAGAAGTTCACTGTGGTGGAGTCGGGGCCGCCAGCGGTTTCGACTTTGGCGGCGCGGACTTCGAGGAAGTCGTCGAGTTGATCGCCGGTTTGCGACTTGGTGCCGCCGGTGCGCCAGACTTCACCGTAGAGATCGACGAACCCGGTCTTTTCGGCGGGTTCGTTGACCGAGCCGCCGCGAATGCGCGCGGTAGCGTCGATGAGAGGCAACTCGTGGTCTTCCTGAAGGAAGATCACCATGCCGTTCGAGAGTTCGATGCGCTTGGGCTGCTGCGGCTTGAATGCGGGCAGTGGTGGGATGGGAATCTGCTTCCAGGTAGTGCCTTGAGCGGCGGCATGGGGCTGGGTTGTGAAAGCGACTGCCGCGAGCAGGATCGCGAAGAGGATTCTGCGAATCATTGGGCGCTTCATCGAAAACCCCCACTTCTCGCGCAAAGAACGCGCGAGAAATGGGGCACCCACTCTGTGCGTCGACAGCATGGGGTTTTTCATTGCGCACCTCCCTGGTTGCCGGAATCGTTCGGAGGCTGGTCGCCGCCTGGAGACCCGCCGCCTCCGGTTTCGATAATGCCGATGGTGCGGTTGGTGTCGACAAAGATTTCCTTGGCGATGCGGCGGATGTCGGCTTTGGTCACCTGGTCGATGCGATCGACGGAGCGGAAGAGTTCACGCCAATCGCCGTAGCGGGTCTGATAGGTAGCGAGTTGTGTGGCCAGACCCTCGTTGTCAGCGAGGCCTCGAATCAGGTTGGCCTTGCTGCGGGTCTTAATCATTTTCAATTCGTCGTCGGAGATGTCTTCTTTTTTCAGGCGATCGATCTCCACGTGGATGGCGTCGCCAACCTCCTGCGGGGTGTGGCCGGGCATGGGAAAGGCGTAGAAAGCGAACAGGTGCGGATACTTGATGGCAGGCCAGCCACTGAAGCCAGAGGAGGAGGCGGCGATCTTCTTGTCGCGGACGAGAGCGCGATAGAGGCGAGAAGTGCGGCCTTCGGCCAAGAGGTCCGTGATGGCGTCGAAGACGGCGTCGTCTTTGCTGCGATAGTCGGGGCGGTGGTAGCCCTCGATGTAAAGCGGCTGGGATCGATCTTTGAGGACAACTTTGCGCTCGGAGTTCTGCGGCGGCTCGGTGGTGGTTTCCTCGTCGGGGTGCGGCCGGGTGGGCAGGCGTCCGAAATATTTTTCGAGGATAGGCATGGCCTGAGCGGATTTCACGTCGCCGGCGACGGCTACGACCATGTTCGACGGCACGTAGTACTTATCGAAGAATTTCTGGGCGTCGGTGGCAGAGAAATGGTTGAGGTCGGAGATCCAGCCGACGGTGGGACGGTGATAGGGATGCGCGACGAATGCGGCCTCGGTGAACTGCTCAAGCAGGCGGCCGATGGGATTGCTGTCGGTGCGCATGCGCCGCTCTTCAATCACGACGTTGCGTTCCTTGTAGAACTCGCGCAGGACCGGATGCAGAAAGCGCTCCGACTCGAGGTAGGCCCAGAGTTCGAGGCGGTTTTCGGGGAGGGAGTAGTGATATCCGGTCTCGTCGAAGGAGGTGAAGGCGTTCATGTCCTCGCCGCCGTTTTGCTCGACGATCTTGCCGAATTCATTGCCGACGACGAATTTGTCGGCCTCAGCGATGGCGTCTTTCCAGGCTTTTTCGAGTTGCTTCAACTTGACTTCGTCGCGGCCGACATTTTTGTCGCGCTCGCCTAAGTAGGCGGCGTAGGCGGTCTCAACCTTGGCCAGGGCGGGCTTTTCGGTGGCGTAGTTGCTGGTGCCGATTGTGTCGGTGCCCTTGAAGGCCATGTGCTCGAACATGTGGGCGAGGCCGGTTGCGCCCATCGGATCCTGGACCGAGCCGGCATCCACCAGGGTGAAGAAAGAGAAGACAGGAGCCTCGGGGCGCTCGCAGATCATAAGCGTCAGGCCATTAGGGAGTTTCTTGACTGTGATGCGCTTTTCGAATGAGGCGACGTCCTGGGCGACGGCCGCGGCTGCGAGCAGGAAAAGGATGGCGGCAAGGTTAAGAGCGCGGTGCTTCATGGGACCTCCGGAGTAGACCGACACGACACGGTTATGTCTTGGACGGACATGCAGGGCAGAAGTTTGAAAGTACGTGGGGGGGAGGTGGGTTGTCAAACGGGCGCGGACGGCTGGCGGGGCGACGCTAGCTTTAATCCTGATACCCTAAAGCGTCTCTCAAAGCGTCTATTCTGTGCAAGCATAGTGAGACTCTTGAGGAGGGCGAATGGGAGACGCACGAAAGCCTTCTCGGAGGCGGGTATCCGCCTCGAGCCGCGGATTGCTGAAGGTCGGGATGCTGTTCGCGCTCAGCACCTCGATCGCGCAGAACACCAGTTCATCGAAATTTACGGTTAAGCCGCTGCCCTTACCAGGCGCGCACGGCCTGGTGACGTTGGACTACTTCGCCTATGACAAGACGACGCAGAGCCTTTGGGTGCCTGCATCCAACACCGGCAGCGTCGACGTGATCGATACAAAAACGGATCGGATCAAACGCGCCAAGGGATTCCCCGTAGCGCAAGTTCAGATTCTTGGCAAAATGCGCACCGTGGGCCCATCGTCGATTGCCATCGGTGAGGGTGTGGCCTACGTCGGGAGTCGAGCCGACTCGAGAATTTGCGTGGTAGATGCGCGAACTCTAAAAAAACGCGGCTGCATCGCGTTTGCTCCTCGATCTGCAGGGCTCGCTGCCGCCCCCGATGGTCTTATCTACATTGTCGCTACCAAGGAACTGTGGGCCACCAGCGGAGCGCCGCCCATCGGCGTTCCCGCCGCTGACCGCTCGATCCAAATTCTTGGCGCCAGCCCGCCCGCTCAGTTGGCGCCAGCCGGGAAGATTCCGCTGCCTGGCTCAGCGGAGGGTTATGCGGTAGATAATCTTCACGGGCGCTTTTACACAAACCTGGAAGAAACCGGACAGACACTCGCGATCGATGTCCGGAAACGGGCTGTCTTGTCTACGTGGAAGTCTTGTGACGATCCGAGCGGGGTAGCCGTCGACAGCAAGCGCGGATTCGTGTTCGTAGCATGCGTGGACCATGTAATCGTGTTGGACGCGGGACACGATGGACGCGTGACCGGATCGATTCCGACGGGAGCGGGCGTGGACAACATTGACTACTCCGACGAGACCGGGTTGCTGTATGTGGCTGCGGCCGAGGCTGCCCAGTTGACCATTGCTCGGGTTGACGATAGCGGGGTACCTAGCCCGATGGCGGTCGTAAGGACTACACAGGGTGCGCGCAGCGTGGTTGCGGGGGCGAGTGGGACTGCCTACCTTATCGATCCGCTCGGTGGCCGTATGCTGAAAGTCGAGCCTAAATAGGGGAGCACTTTTGACCGACTCAGTGATCGACGTTCAGGGCAGAAATCTCAAGCTCTCGAATCTGGAGAAAGTCCTTTATCCCGCCGCGGGATTCACGAAGAAAGATGTCATCGATTATTACGTGCGCATTGCGCCCGCGATCATTCCGCACCTGGCAGGACGGGCGCTGACGCGGAAGCGGTATCCAGATGGGGTGGAGGGCGAGCCGTTTTTCGAGAAGAATGCTCCCATGCACCGGCCGGAGTGGGTGAAGACGGCGCCGATCTGGAGCGGGCGCAACCGGCGCACGGTTCATTACGTGCTGGCGGACGATATGGCAACGCTGGTGTGGCTCGCCAATCTGGCGGCGCTGGAGTTGCATCCGTCGCTGGCGTTGGCGAAAGACATTACCTGTCCGACGGAGATGGTGTTCGACCTTGATCCCGGGCCGCCGGCAAATATTGTGCAGTGCTGCCAGGTGGGGCTGTGGCTGCGCGAGATTTTCGAGCACTTCGGGCTGCAGAGTTTTCCCAAGACTTCCGGGTCGAAGGGGCTGCAGATTTATGTTCCGCTCAATACGCCGACGACTTACGAGGCGACCAAATTGTTTTCGCATGCGCTGGCGCAACTGCTGGAGCACGATCACAAAGAACTGGTGTTGTCGGAGATGAACAGACAGGCACGCACGGGCAAAGTGTTTGTGGACTGGAGCCAGAACGACGAGCACAAAACTACGGTGGCAGTGTATTCGTTGCGGGCGCGGGAGAGGCCTACGGTTTCGACTCCGGTGAAGTGGGAGGAGGTCGAGCGTGCGCACAAGAAAAAGGATCCGGGCCTGCTGGTGTTCGAGGCGGGGCAGGTGGTGGGCCGGTTTGAGAAGATGGGGGATATGTTTGCGCCGGTGCTGGAATTGAAACAGAGACTGCCGGACTTGCGGAACACTGGCGCGGCTGCGGCAGTGGCTGAGCCGATCGAGATCGCGGCACAGGCGGACGAGTCGCCCACAAAGAAGCGGCGTCGAACGAGAGGGAAGTGAGGAGTCACCACAGAGGCACAGAGAAAACCATGAATCAGTTTTTTGCCGGGACTTCGGGATGGGCTTACCCGACTTGGAAGCCGGACTTTTATCCGGCGAAGCTGGCGCAGAAGAAATTTCTGGGCCACTACGCCACGCGGCTGAATACGGTGGAGGTGAACTTCACCTTCCGGCAACTGGTCAAGGAAACCACGATCCAGAACTGGCTAAGCGAAACGCCTGGGCATTTTCGCTTTGGCATCAAGGCGCACCAGGTCATCACGCACATCAAGCGGTTGAAGGGGACGGAAGATTTTGTGCCGCGCTTCCTGGCGACGATCGAACCGCTGGCTGCGGCGGGGAAGCTGGGGCCGGTATTGTTTCAGCTTCCGCCGAACTTGAAGGCGGATGCGGCGTTGCTGAAGGATTTTCTGGCGGTGGTGCCGCAGACCGTGCCGGCAGCGTTTGAATTCCGGCACGCGTCGTGGTTTAGCGATGCGACCTGGGAACTGCTGAAGTCGAGCAACGCTGCGTTATGCGTGGCCGAGACCGAGACCATGACTACGCCCGATGTGGCCACGTCCGGCTTGGTCTACTACCGGTTCCGCAAGCCGAGTTATACGGGAGAGGAGCGGCGCTCGATGACGGAGCGTATCCGGGAACACCTGTCGGCGGGACGCGATGTCTTTGCATACTTCAAACACGAGGAGACTCCCGAAGGAGCACTCTACGCGGTGGAACTGCTGCGGGAGCTGAGCGGAGGGGTGGGGGCATGAGTCGCTGGGAAAGATTCCTCGCGATCGGTTTACTCTGCGCGGCGGTGGTGACGGCATGGGCGCAGGCACATAGCCAGGAAGCTGGGTTGCGCACCGTGCACGTCTTCGTCGCGCTGGCCGACAACCGGCACCAGGGCATCGTTCCCGTTCCGGGGAAATTGGGCAACGGTGAGGATGCGGAACGGAACCTGTATTGGGGTTCGGCGTACGGGGTAAAGACTTTTTTCTCCCGGAGCGGCGACTGGGCGCGAATTAGCTGCGGGCAGAAGCCAAAAACGGAAATCCTTGAACGTTGTGTGTTCCGGCACAGCACGGGGAGTGTGTATCTCGTCGCCGATGCCTATCGCGGCATTGAGATCGGGCAGGCAATTCTGGATTTTCTAGATTCGGCGGCGGGAGGCAGGGCGGAAATTATTAGTCTGACGGCTGGATCTGGAGCGCCGAAATTGCCGATCCGCGGAGGGGCGGACTTGCTGGCGTACATTGGCCACGACGGGTTGATGGATTTTCCGTTGACCCAGTTTCCGCGGCAGAAGAATGAGAGGCATCGTGACGCAGTCATTCTGGCCTGCGCCAGCAAACAGTTCTTTGGGGAGGCGGTGCGAGCTTCCGGGGCATATCCGTTGCTGTGGACGACGGGGCTGATGGCTCCCGAGGCGTACACGCTGAAGAGCGCGCTGGACGGGTGGATTGCGACGGAGAATCGTGAGCAGATTCGGGATCGGGCCGCCGGGGCGTACGACAAGTATCAGAAATGCGGTTTGGGCGCCGCGCACAGGTTGCTTACCACCGGCTGGTGACGAATGGGCTCAGGAACTTCTTCAGGGACTTGTGGGAGATCCTGGCAGAGCCTAAGAACCGGGGGCGTGGGTGGTTCCAGGTCGACATAGCATCACGCCGACTATGACGAACCAGACGGCCTGACCGAGTACGACCAGGCCAAACCCGTGTACGTTGAGTCGCAGGTGGCCAGACAGGGCCGCAACCACAGTGAGAGGGCCCAAAATGCACCCGTAAACTCCCACGCCTCGACCGAGGACACCGTTGCGCAGGATGCCCGCAGACCACAGTGTTAGGGCTGCTGATGAAGCCACGACAAAGACCATAGCAAACGCCTGATTCAGAAAACCGTTATAGGTGAACATCACGCTCCACAGATTGGCGGTCTCGCTCGCGGGAGTTGCTGCCGCCATCTTCCGCGCCAGGCCGGGGGCCACGAGGCCGCTGAACGCGGCTGCGTTCATAGCCGCAATGCCTGCGAAACCGTACGCTACCACTGCGCAAACGGAGAGCTTGTCGGGTGATGCCAGCCGCCGCGACAATCCCAGTGCGCCCACAAACAGCACGGGGATGCTAGCCAAGGCCAGCGTGTGTACGGCGACTACCAGCCGCGCGATCCGGTCGAATTGTCCGGGCGCGAGCAGATCGTGGCCGGTAGGATGGAGCGCCATCGTTATAATCAAGCCGATTGATCCTGCGATCAGCGCCAGGCCGCTCTTGCGATCGTCTGTCATGTCCCGCACTGTAGGTGGAGACTTATCGGCGGTCAATGCGCATTTCGAGGGAACCTCGGGAATCCGAACAAAGAGGCGCCATATGTCCGGAAAAGCAACAGCAACCACGGCACCGCGCAAGACTCGGAAGACCGATCGCCGTGTCCGCCGCACGCGAGATGTGCTCGGCGATGCGCTGGTGGAACTGATGCACGAGAAACCGTTCGAGGAAATCACTGTGCAGCAGGTGCTGGACCGCGCCGGTGTTAGCCGTTCGACTTTCTATGCGCACTACCGCGATAAAAATGACTTGTTTTTCGGCGACGTGGAGGACTTCTTTGAGATGATGGCAAATCATCTCACGCGGAGCGCCGAGGTTTCCAACAGGGTCGCTCCCGTGCGCGAACTGTTTGGTCATGTTGCCCAAGTGCTCGAGTTCTATGCCGCGCTGGTCGCATCGGGCAAGATCTACGACACGATGGAACTGGGGAAAGGCTATTTTGCGCGCTCTATCGAGCAACGTCTCTCCACGTTGTGTCCGGAGGACAAGGGTTCGTCTGAGCGCGCCGCTCTAGCCTATGCGCTCGCCGGGGCTTTGTGGTCGCTGTTGTCTTGGTGGATCGATCACGGCACAGAAGCCTCACCCGCGGAGATGGACGAGATCTATCATCGGATGGTGTGGTCCGGAGTCAGTGCCGACGAAGCTGAAAAGAGGCTTTACCTCTGCCGCTAATTTCCCATTACTTCGGCTTTTTCTTGCCGAAGAGGCCGGACAGCCCGCTCAGAGGATTCTGCTGGTTATTGCCTTGGCCCTTAAGCACTCCCTGCAACAGGCCGGTGGCCATCCCCTTCACGTCGGGAACGAATTTGGGATCGGCGGTCGTGCCCTGAATCGCGAACGGGATAGCCAGTCCGCTCACGGCGGCGTTCATCTTGAATGCTAGTTCATTGACCGGACTCACAACACCAACACCCGTCAGCACTCCAATCGAGGGAACCGTCAGATTGATGTTGTTGGCCTGGGTTCCCTCGGGTGCGACTCTCACGTCCGAACTGAAGTTCTTGATCGTGGTGTCGTTGCCGGTTTGCTTTCCAGCGAGGGCCGAAATCGAGGAGAGTTTCGAACCCAGGTCAAAGTTGGCCAACGCAGAATTCTCCAGGCGGATGGTTCCGGTGGTTACCAGCTTGTCAACCGGCCCCACGATGTCCAGGGTCGTGTTCAGGTCGCCACCCTTCAGGGTTGCCTTCGGAGGTAATACCACTCCGAGTGCCGGCAACATCGCTTCCAGATCGTCGACGGGCATGCCTTGCCCGTTCAACTTCATGTTGACCACTGTGACTTTGCCATGCGCGTCGTAGGTCCCCGTAAGATGCGCCACCGCTTTGCCCATGGCAACGTCGCCCTGCGTAAGCCTTCCTTCCTCCTTGGCCAGATCGTGGACCACGGCATAGGTCAGGTCTACCGGCTTGCCCGCCGGGGAACCCTTCTGAACCACCTTCAATTCCGTGGCTTTCAGGGTGCCGTTGGTCTTGGCTTCGCGTCCGTCGGAGGTGAGGGTCTCGTTCAGATCGGCGATCCCAGAGATACCGGTCGCTGGATCGATGAAGCCCGACTCGGCTAGGTTCAAGCGCTGGACCGAAACTTTGGCTTGCAAGGGAGTGAGCGCCGCATTGTTGTCGTCGATGGGCCCGGCCTTGCCGTCGAGCTTAAGGGTTCCGCCCGCCGGCAGATCCGCCGTCACGCTGAAAGGGAAGGACGACGCGAACGAGAACTTCGTTACTACGATATTAACCTTGTCATAAACGTGCGGCTTCTCGCCCGCGCGCGAGACCGTCAGCCGTCCGTCCTTTACGGTCAATTTAGCCACAGTGAGATTCGGATTGGATTGCGGCTCTGATTTCTTCTTCTCAGGCGCCGCCGTATTCTTGCCACCCAAGCTGGAGAAATTCCACTTTTGTCCGTTCTCCGATTTCACCAGTGCGATTTCCGGTTGGTTCAATGTCAACTCAGTGACATTGAGCACCTTCGAAAAAATCAATGGCATCAACTCCACGCCCACCTTGAGCGACTTCGCCTGCACGAACGGCGACTTGCTGAACTCCGGGTCGTCGGCGATCGAAATATTGTCCGCCGACACCGCGCCCGACAACAGCGCTAGCGTCAAATTTCCGACTTTGACTTCACGTCCAAGGGCACCCGTCAACTCGGATTCAAGTTCCGGCCGGAAGGTGTTGGCATCGATGAAGAAGGGCACCGCGATCACGATGACAATCAGCACTCCCACGATAATGGCCAGGATTTTTAGAATGCGCTTCATGATTTGAACCTCCTGCTGGAAAATTGTGAAACTCGCACTATGGTGAGAGAAACTCCTGGAGGCGCAAGTGTATCACTGCGCGTCCTCGAGCCGTTCGGGCGATGGCACGGCTTTTGTTCCTGCCTGTTTCGGGCGATCATTCGCGATCCGTTTCGCCCGTTTCGGTGCTTCTAGCGCAGCCTGCCAACGCCAATGCCATTGATCGGCGCCGCCGCCAGAAGCAGGCAGGCAATGCGTCCGGTTGTGATCCGAGCGCTTGACACTGATTCCACTCTCTGCTGTAGTGTCCGCCAGCGGTCGTACTTAATTCAAGCGATCGCGTTTCCGGCGATGGTGACCATACGTGATGTGGCGAAGGAAAGCGGCTTCTCTTCGACCACCGTGTCGATCGTGCTGAACAACGCACCGCTGGCACGCTACATTCCTGCCGTCACCAAGAAGCGCATCGAGCGCGCGGCGCAGAAACTCGGCTACCGGCCCAACCAGTTCGCCCGCTCCCTGCGCAGCAAGCGCAGCCACACCGTAGGGGTCATGGTGTTTGACATGACAGATCCGTACTGTACCTTGGTGCTTCGGGGCATCGAAAACACTCTGTACCAGTCGTCGTATCTTCCGATCCTCACGGACGTGCACAACGAACGCGGGCGTTTCGAGCGCTACCTTGAAATGCTCCTCGACCGCCGGATCGAAGCCCTCATTGTGCTGGCGAACTGGCTCTTCCTCGACATTAACTTACTGGGCGACCTCGAGAAAAATAGCATCCCGACCGCCATGATCGGGTTCGAGTTGAAGACCGATTCCATCAGTTCGGTCATCGTCGACAACGAAGTGGGCGGCCACTTGGCCCTGGAGCATCTGTATTCCCTCGGCCACCGCAAGATTGCCTTCATTCGAGGGCCAAAGGCCCTCACCGATACTTCACCGCGCTGGCGCGGCATCCGCAATTGCGCCAAGTCGGTCGGACTCGAACTTGACGCTCGCATGATTATGGAACTGCCGGAATCCCGGGATCCCACCTCGAGCTTTGAAGCGGGCCACAAGCTGACCGAAGAGTTGATCAAACAGAAGCGTTCCTTTACCGCACTTCTGGCGTTCGACGACATGAGTGCGTTCGGGGCCATCCACGCCCTCTCGAAGGCGGGCATTCGCGTCCCCGACCAGTGCTCGGTGATCGGCTTCGACGATGTAGCGGCCTCGGCGCTCTACACCCCCTCGCTGACCACAGTTCGCCAGCCCATGGAATCGATGGGAGCCTCCGCCGTCGGCATTGTGGTAGACGGCATCAATGCCGTTCTCGAAAAACGAGAGTTCGGTGCCACGCATCGCAAAGTCGCCCCCGAGTTGGTCGTCCGTGAATCGACGCGCAGCCTGCTGTAGGGGGTGGCATTGTTTTTTCGATGCGGGTAAATCCGATTTTTTCCACGCCCAAGTCCGCTCTCGCAAGGGTCGGATCGCGCTTTTTTCTTGACAGTCGATGCCTTCCAAAGCCACTATTCATACGATTTAATAGTCAGTCTCGGAGTTTGAATCGGCTAACGCCGTCCGTGTGCGAAACGACGCGCTGAGCCATGCGGCTCGGAGAAAACGGGCAAACCAACTGCAGGCGGGCGGAGTAAGCCTGCGCTTAAGGGGATAACGCGATCATGAACAGAGGAAATGCAATGGCCGGGACAGTGCGGAACTTTCTTTCGGTTGGTTTTCTTGGACTCATCGCGGCTTCCGTCGCGCTTGCCCAAGCCGGCAGGGGTAGTATCAGCGGCCTAGTCACCGACCCAGGCGGGGCCTTGGTTTCCGGAGCCCAACTAGTCCTGCGAAGTCCGGCAACCGGAGTGACCCAGCACACCGTCACCAGCGGAGCGGGACTCTACACTTTCATCTCGCTCAATCCCGGCGTCTATCAGGTCACCGCCACCCAGTCGGGCTTCAAAACCATCACCCAAGACAAAATCACGGTCAATGTCGATCAGGTCACCGAGGTCAACTTTACCCTGCAAATCGGCGCTGCCACCGAAAAGGTAGTCGTCGTCGAAACCGCCGACCTGGTCGAGCCCACCAACTCGACCGTCGGCTCGCTGATCCCCTCCGAGCAGATCGATCGCGTCCCGCTGCTCTACCGCAACGTTTACGATCTCATTCAATTGAGCGCCGGCGTGATTGCGGTCAATGGTTCGCCCAATTCGAGCGATTCCATGCAGTCCGTGCAGAACATTTCAAACGGGCGCCCGGGAGTGGACGTCTCCGCCGATACCATCAACGGCTCGCTTGTGGGGTCGGTTTATTACATGCTCGATGGCGCCCCTATCGGAATTGCGGAAAACAACTCCGCCGCCATCATCCCGGCGATGAATATTCCGGAGGACGGAGTTGAGGAGGTTCGCGTTGAAACCCAGAATACAGCCGCGTCATACCAGAGCGGCGGCGGCGGCGTCATCAGCCTGGTGAGCAAATCTGGCACTAACAAGTTTCATGGTGACGCCTTCGGGGTCTTCCGGCCCGACGTCCTGTCCGCAAACGACTATTTCAATAAGAACACTCAATTGTCCCAGGGCCTGAAGAACACACCTCCGTCTTTCCACCGTTATCAGGAGGGTGGCGCCATCGGCGGACCGATTAAGCGCGATAAGATTTTCTTCTTTGGGGACTACGAGGACACGCAACAGACGCAATTCGAAGGCCTCGACACTTTTACCGTCCCTACCAGCGCTGAGAAGACGGGAGACTTCTCTGCCTTTCTCGCTGCGGGTGGTCAAGGTGCTGTCTACGATCCGACCCAACCCGGCATTCCCGTCGTATATCCTCCAGGGGTGACTGGACCCTGTGCTAATCGGCAGCCATTTCCCGGGAATAAAATCACGAACCCCAATCCAATTGGCTTGCTGTTTCTGGCGAACATGCCACATTGCAACATTCCTGACCCCACCAGCTGTGATCAGGCAACCGGTGACGTCGCAAATAATTTCGGGTTACCCGGCTTGGATCCGTTTAAAGCGCACAGGTTCGACGTCCGGGTCGATTGGAACGCAAGCGAGAAGCAGCGTCTCTTCACGCGGTTTTCCTATGACCACTTGTTCTTTACCCAGGCCAACGTTTTCCCATCTCCCGGGTGGGACCCCAACTATGCCCAGAACCTTACCAACGGGCGCAACGTCCTGGTGGCCGACGACCTTACGCTGAATTCTTCCACCGTGCTGAATTTGCGCTACTCTTTTACGCGCCATCACGAGGCACAGCAAGGGCAGCCATCATACGGCAGCGTTGACATAACGAAGCTCGGCTTTCCCGCCTCGCTGGCGGCGGAGCAGGTTGTCAAGCAACTCCCCATCATGGTTTTCAATGACCTGGTTGGTTCAAGTCAGGAAGGGGTCGGGGGCACTGCCAACTACAACCTGTTCTTTTATGCCAGCATGAACAGCGATGCCAGCGCGACCGTCAACAAGGTGCACGGCAAGCACGAACTCTCGTTCGGCTTCGAGTGGATGAAGCGCTATATCAACGTCACCCAGCCGCCTGCGCCCGCAGGAGTGTATGGTTTCGACTTCACCGCAACCGAGCGGTCACTGAAAGATAAAACTCCTGTTGGGGGCAGCGATTTCGCCTCTATCCTAGTCGGAATGGGGATGGCCCCCGGCACCGAAGGGAATACTGGTTACCCAAATTTCACCAAGGATGTCAAAGTAGCCGAATCCAACCCCTACTATGCGGCGTTCGTGGAAGATACCTTCCATGCTTCGAAATCTCTGACGATCACCGCCGGCCTGCGCTGGGACATCTTCGGAGGGCGCAACGAGCGTTTCAACCGCCTGGAATACTTCGATCCTCGTGCCACGGGCAGCTTAAACAACGTTCCCTTTACCGGTGCGGAGATCTACGTCAACGGCAGCCATCGCTCTCCGTTCACGACAAATATGCATGACTTCGGGCCGCGCCTGGCATTCGCCTGGCAGCCTGTCCAGCACTTTGTCGTGCGCGGTGGCGCGGGCATCTATTATGGCCCCAGCCTGCACAACGTCGCCAGCGCCGGCAATGACACGGATGGGTACTCTACGTCAACGACCTGGAACGCCACTTGCCTAAGGCGAATGGCAACACCGTCTTTAGCGGCACGTCTGGATGTCCAACTCCCACTCCGGGGAACTATACAGCGCCATTTTCGCTAAGCAACCCTTTCCCCAACGGAGTTGTTGAACCGATCAGTTCGCCCACGGGCCTCACCAATAACTTCGGAGTTAACTTTGAGCACCGTGCTGCACTCCCAGCGCACACCCACCACCTACAACTTCAACTTGGGCTTAGAGTATGAACTGCCGCATCAGGTCATCGTGAGCCTCGGATACATTGGGAGCCGAGGACTTTTCTTGCCCCTTTCCAGTGTCGATCTGAACCAACTTGATCTCGGCACGATCCAAAAATATGGCGCTTCACTGTGTGTCGTGTCGGCTGCGAGCTGCATGGTGCCCAATACTGGGCCGGTGAGCCTCAACTCGAATTTCAGCGGTCCAGTTCCCCTCTGGGCGACACTCCAGCCATTCCCGCAGTTCGGCAACGGCGGATACGATGGGTCAGTTCTGGCTATAATGGCGGCAACGGCGTTCTCGTGAATGGCTACCCCGGAGGAGACTCGGAGTACAGTTCACTGCAAACCAAGGTGCAGAAGAGGCTGACCGGTCACTTCACCACGCTTGCCACCTTCACCTGGGGGAAATTGATGACCGATGATGGGCACCCTCCCCTGGGATTTGTAGGTACCCATGCGACCGTGGTCCAGGACTGGAGAAACCTGCGGTATGAACACTCAATAGCTCCTCAGGACGTTAAGTACTCGTTCACCGGGCAGGCATCCTATGACCTGCCGATTGGCAAGGGCCAGGCTGTGAATCTGAATGGCATTGCGAACGCCGTTGCGGGCGGCTGGACCGTGAACGGCATACTCTACCTCGGTACAGGCGTCCCTATCGCTTCACCGGTCATTGAAGCGCCTTCGGGTTCTTATTTCAATCAGCGGGCCGACCTGGTGTGTAATCCCTCGAGTGGATTCCAAAGGTCCGCTAGCCAATGGGTCAACAACAGCTGCTTCGCCTTTCCCGCCAGCCCCTTCGTTCCCGGGACTGCGCCCGCTTATCTGGATCACGTTCGGACCCAGGGAGCGCGCAACTTCGACATGTCCATTTACAAGACGTTCAAGATCAAGGAGGCCATGGCGCTTCGCTTCGACGTCTCGGCTTACAACTTGAGCAACACACGGCAGTTTGCAGGCCCGAGCCGGCAAAGCATGACATCGACTAGCGGGCAGCCATACGGCGCGATCACACAAACGATCAACACGCCGCGCCAGTTCCAGTTTGGCGCGCGGTTTAACTTCTAAACAGAATTACGGCGTAAGAAGAAACCCGGCCTCGCTAGAGGCTGGGTTTTTTTGGACTCCGGTCCTGGAACAACGCAGTAGGCTTATCCTAGCGCTCAGCTAATCTATTCCCACCGGCACGGTGGCCCGCGCCCCAACCGCCTCCAGCGCTTGCTCCAGATCGGCAATCAGATCGTCAGCGCTCTCAATCCCTACCGACAGCCGCACCATCTGGTCGGTCACGCCCATCTTCTTCCGCTGCTCGGCCGAGATCATGGCGTGCGACGTCAGCACTGGAATCGATACCAGCGACTCGACTCCACCCAGGCTGGTTGCCAGCGTGAACAACCTCATGGCCTCGCTTACCCGCCGCGCGTCTTCGCCGGTGCCTTCCACTTCGAAGGTCACCATGCCTCCGCCGCCGCTCATCTGTTCGCGCGCGATTGCGTACTGCGGATGGCTCTTTAGAAACGGATAATGCACGCGCCTCACTTTCGCGTGCTGCTCCAGGAATTCCGCCACACGCTGCGCGTTCTCGTTCTGGCGCGACACGCGGACCGCCAGCGTCTTCAGTCCCCGGATCAGCAGCCACGCCGCGTGCGGGTCCATGCAGTTGCCCAGCGTCGTCCGTGTCTCCCACAACTGCTTCATCAGTTCGCGGCGCCCGCACACCACGCCGCAGGTCAGGTCGGCGTGGCCGCTCAAGTATTTCGTCCCCGAATGCATCACCAGATCAATTCCGTACTCGGCTGGGTGCTGGTTGATGGGCGTGCCGAACGTGCTGTCGATCATGCTGATCAGTCCGTGTTGCTTTGCCAGTGCTGCAGCTTTCTTCATATCAACGACCCGCAACGCCGGATTGGTCGGCGACTCCAGGTACAACAGCTTCGTGTTGGGCCGGATGGCCCGTGCCTGCTGCTCATAGTCCGTCGTATCCACGAACGTCGTCTCAATCCCCATCTTGGGCAGCCACTCGGAGAAGAACTTCGTCACTCCGCCATAGATGTCGCGCTGGGCCACGATGTGATCCCCGGTTTTCAGCAGCGCCAGGATCGTGCTGGTGATCGCCCCCATGCCCGAAGCGAAGGTGCGCGCAGCCTCGACACCTTCGAGTGCGACGACTGTTTCTTCGGCCACCGTGTTCGTCGGATTTCCCCACCGCGTGTAGTAGCGGTCGGTCGAGGTCACGCGTTGCTGCTCGTCGTTGTCGGTGACTTCGAAGGTTGAGGTTTGATAGATGGGCGTGGTAACGGGACCGTTTTTCTTCTCCAGGTCGGCCGCGCCGTGCACGGCGGCGGTTTCGGGACGATGGGTGCGACGTTTCATGGGCGACCTCGTCCTTCAAGGTTAATGCGCCAGTGCAACTCCGGCAAGCCAATCCCGGGCAACAGCGCAGACGCGACCGTTTATAATGCCGAATTCGCTGACTTCAAGTCGATTCGATATGGATCTGGGACTGAAAAACCGCGTTGCCCTGGTTGCCGCGTCCAGTCAGGGAATTGGCCTGGCCACCGCCGAAGCCTTTGCCGCCGAAGGATGCCGGATCGCCATGTGCGCCCGCAATCTGCAGACGCTCGAGGCCGCCGCCGACAAGATCACAAAAAAGTACCACGCCGAAGTCCTCGCCGAGGCGTTGGACGTTTCCGACTCCGCCGCCGTCAGCCGTTTCGTCTCTTCCGTAGTGGGCAAGTTTGGGGGCGTCGACATCTGCGTCACCAACGCGGGCGGACCACCGGCTAAAGGATTTCTCGCTGCCAGCCTCGACGACTGGCGGCGCGCGGTCGAATTGAACTTCATGAGCACGGTCTACTTTGCTCGCGAGGTTATCCCCCACATGCAGCGGCAGCGCTGGGGACGGATCATCACCCTCACTTCGATCACGACCAAGCAGCCGGTCGCCGACCTGGTGCTCTCGAACGCCGTGCGCGCGGCCGTAGTCGGCCTGGTAAAGAGCTTGGCCAACGAGTTCGGGAAAGACGGGATCCTGGTCAACAACGTGGGCCCCGGCTTCACGGCCACGGACCGCCTGAAGCAGTTGGCGAAAGCCCGCGCTGCTACCTCGGGCAAAACCGAGCAAGAACTTTTCGATGGATGGGCCGCCGAAGCTCCCCTCAAGCGCCTGGGTGAGCCTCGCGAAGTGGCGGAAACCATCGTCTGGCTGGCTTCCGAGCGAGCCTCGTACGTTACCGGTCAGACCGTGCTGGTCGACGGCGGCGTGTATAAAGGATTGTGAAGCGCTGCGTTTCCCTTACAATCGGGTGTTGGCGCAAAGACCGATCTCCGTACCACAAATTTGCATGGCAAAGAAAATCAAGTCCAAATCGTCCCCCACCAAGCGAATCCGGACCGCCAGTCCGCACGCCCGCGCTAAGAGCGCGCTCAAGAGGCACGCTGCTAGCCCGGCCGCGCTCCAGTACATTCCGTGGAGCACAGTGCCGCTGGAAGATCTCAACCCACTGCTGCAGCGGCAATTCGTTGTCGGCCAGGAAATCATGCTGGCCCGGGTGCTGCTGAAGAAGGGATGCATCGTCCCGGAGCACAGCCACCACAATGAGCAGTTGACCTACATTCTCGAGGGCGCGCTCAAATTCTGGATCGATGGTAAAGAGATCGTAGTCCATGCCGGGGAAACTCTCTGCATCCCTTCACATATGCCGCACAAAGCCGAGGCCATGGAAGATACGGTCGACCTCGACGTCTTCGCTCCCCCGCGTGCCGACTGGATCAACAAGACCGACCAGTATCTGCGGGGAGAGAAATAGATCCGGGCCATGCCACCGTCTTCCAGTTCTGTGCCCGTTGTGCAGCCCGCGAATTCGCGCTTTCGCTGCATCGCTTGCGGCGATCTCAGCGACAGTGCCAGCCAGAATTTCCGTTGTGCTCGTTGCGGAGACCTGCTCGAAATCACTTATCCTCACTGGCAGGAAGCCAAGCCCGATGCCGCCGACCTGAAGTCCCTGTGGCGCAAACGCCGGCTCTCGCTTAGTGCGGTCGATTCGAGTGGGGTCTGGCGATTCCGAGAGCTGCTGCCCGCGATCGAGAACGATCAGGAAGTGGTCACCCTTCGCGAAGGGAACACTCCGCTCTACGAACTTCCGCGGTGCGCGCGCATCACGGGAGTGCCGCGCCTTTACGCCAAGCACCAGGGGATGAATCCCACCAGTTCGTTCAAAGATACGGGCATGACCGTCGCTGCCACCTTTGCCCGCCGCGCTGGATTCCGCTGGGTCGCCTGCGCCTCGACGGGAAATACATCTGCCTCGATGGCTGCCTATGCCGCTCGCGGAGGCATGCGCAGCCTGGTGCTGGTTCCAGAAGGGAAGATCTCGTGGAGCAAACTCTCCCAGGCGCTCGACTATGGCGCGGTCACCTGCCAGTTGCGGACCGACTTCGACGGCTGCCTCCGCCTACTGCAGGAACTCGTGCTGCGTGCGCCGGTCTATCAGTTGAACTCCATCAATCCGTTTCGTCTCGAGGGCCAGAAGACGATCGCGCTCGAACTGCTGGAACAACTCGACGGGCAAGTTCCCGACCACATCGTCGTTCCCGGCGGCAATCTCGGAAACAGCTCCGCGATCGGCAAGGCGCTGCTTGAAATGCGCGAACTTGGGTTGATTTCGCGTCTGCCCAAGCTGTCAGTCATTCAGGCTGAAGGAGCGAATGCGCTGGTGCGTACTTTGCGCGAGGCTAAGGGCAAGCACCTGATCAGCGTGCAGGCCGAGACCCGCGCTACGGCGATTCGCATCGGGAATCCGGCGTCGTGGAAGAAAGCGGCTCGCGTCCTGGAAGCCACGGGCGGGGCCTGCGAACAGGTCAGCGAAATCGAGATCGCTCAAGCTAAGGCAGAGATCGGGGCTGAAGGCATCGGGTGCGAGCCGGCGTCGGCGGTGACGCTCGCTGGTTTGAAGAAGCTGGTGCAACAGAAATTCGTGAAGCCGGATGAAACTGTCATTCTCGTACTGACCGGCAATCTGCTGAAGGATCCCGACTTCACCATCGACTTCCATCGCGGCGAATTGTTCCAAGGCGCCGAAGGTGGGAGCGGCGCACTGGAGCGCTTACGCCGTCCGCCCATCGTGCTGGATGCCACGCTGGACGCGGTGATCCAAACCCTGGAGCAAGCTGAGAAGTTCTGAACCGCGACGATTGCGCCATGCCATCGAAAACCAAAATCCCAAAACAGTTCCGCATCTTCCTTCCCGCGACGTCGGCCAATCTTGGGCCAGCGTTCGACGCCGCTGCTCTGGCCATGGAGTTTTACATCAAGATCGATGCGCGCCCGGCAAAAGAGTTTTCCATTACCGCGACCGGACGCGATCGCGAAATCTGCGGAGCGCTCGAAAACCACCTCATCCTGCATACGTATCGCGAAGTGCTCGAAGCCTCAGGCCATGCCCTCAAGCCCCTGTCACTTCGTATCGCCAACGACATTCCGATCGGCAAAGGTTGTGGCTCCTCGGCGGCCGCGCGTCTGGCGGGCATTGCGCTTGCGGTACACTTCGGCGGCCTGCGCTGGAGCGACGCACAAATCATCGGGGAAGCCTCCCGCCGCGAGCACCATCCCGACAATGCCTCCGCCTGCTGGATGGGCGGGCTTACGGTGGCGCGCATGGCGACAGAGGCGGAAGCCCAGGTTGTCTGCATTCGTCCAAAAGGGAAGTGGCCGCTGCTGCTGGCCGTGCCCAGCCAGAGCCTCTCCACCGAGGAAGCGCGCCGCGTGCTGCCTGCGGCGTATTCGCGGCCCGACGCCGTCACCAACATTCAGAACTCGATGCTCCTGCTCGCGGCTTTCACGCAGGGACGGTACGACCTGCTATCCGCCGCTCTTGACGACCGCATCCATCAGCCGTACCGCGCGAAGCTCTGTCCGCTGCTGCCTTGTCTGCTGGAATTGAAAGGGAGAGACGGCATTCTCGGCGCAGTCCTCAGTGGCGCAGGACCTTCGGTCTTGATGTTTCTGGACCCCAACGCGTCGGTACTAAAAGTACGCAAAGTTGTCTCGGCTCATCTCTCGCGAAACGGACTTGCCGCCGAACTCATTCCCACCTCCATTGCCATGGCTGGAGCGCGTTTCTAACATCGGTTTAGCCCGAACGGGCCATTGATTCACAGGTCGCATTCCGGGTAAGTTCAACCTTCCCCCGAAAAGCCCGAATCTACATTTGCGGTATTTGTTAACGGCAGCAAAATGCCGGGCTGCGGCATCTGAGGTGCGAGCGCTCGGCCGTAGGAGTCTGTGTGAAGAACTTGATTTTAGTTGGGAAAAGGGTGGAGGCTCAGGTTTGGAACAATGAGGAGGTTTTGCAGGAGATGCGAGCCTTCCTGCGAGCCCTCGAGTCGTACCCGGACCGGTTCGCCTCGGACCCGACAATCACCTTCGAACAGCATCGCAGCAACCTGATCCCGGTCGCCGGTGCGATATCCGCTGGGGCTTAGCGGTTCGAGGTGGACGTTTGATCCGAAGGCGCGCGTGTGATGCTGCACTTACGGCCTGCCTGAAGGCATGCCCTGATACGAACCTTCTGATACCCAGGCTTAACGGCTGGCCGGGGGGATGATCCCATTCATTCGCAGATACTCCACCATCTGCCCGTAGTGGTCGTAACCGTGCGACGAGACCGCGGATGCCAAGCCGAGGCGTGATACTTTCCCTTCGCCGAAGGGCTTCTCACGGTTGCCGCCAGATTTGTTCGTTGATCGTCGCGATAGCCTTATGTACGTATTCGAACGATTCTTTAAGGTATTTCAGGATGTCCGCCTTCGTCGTGACTGACTCGGGGCCTGATTCCATGCCAATATCCACCGGCGGTTTTTGTTCCAGAATCGCGGCTCCCAGTTCGTAGTTCACCGCCGCTACGTGCTTGATCTGCTCGCCGAATGTGCGCACACCTTTGAACTCACCGCCAGTGGGGGCGAATCCGAACTTGTCTTCGGGCATGGCCTCTGCGGCGGGAACAAACTCATACTCCAGATTGCTGACCGTGTGGTCCAATATCTCAGTGACC
>CAVRCR010000024.1:0-99310 GCA_963719615.1 uncultured Acidobacteriaceae bacterium
GACTTGCTGGAAATGGCGGTAATAGAATCCCTCCCTCTCCGCCAGTTCCTACAATCCCAATCACTTAGCCTCTACTGAACCGTGGAAGGCTCCACGGGGCGAATTGCTTTCTAGTGTCCCATTAGTGTCCGATTGAATCTGTCCCGCCTCCGCTATGCGGTTTTCCAGCGTAGTCATCGCGTTGCGAACATCGTCGTCGGCGGCAGTCTTGATGTAGTAAGTGCGGGCTCCACCTCGAAGATCTGGCCCGCGGTGATGGCATCGATTACGTCATTGATGTTCTGTTCACTCTTCCCGGAGAGGTAAACCTTCTGCAACATAGGCTTCAGGGCAGCCTCGCTTTTCGCCTGCGGTATCAGCGTGTTAATACGCGCCGCCAGATCTTCTGGGGGTCACCGGCTGTACCATGGTCTCGGGTACCTTCTGCTCTTCCACCAGGATCAGCGACTGCGAGGTGTACTTCGGGGTGACGGCGTACGAAAACAGGAATCCCGCCAGTGCCAACGGCAGTGCCGGAATCAGAATCAACGTATACCAGCGGCGTAAAAATCTTGCGACCGATCCTGCTGCACATTGTCCGCCTCCTAGTTGCCGGAATTGTATTCCCACTCTTTCAACGTGATTTGCGTAATCACCAGGCGCCTCGTGAAGTGATCCGTTGGCTGGTACAGTCTGTTGACGATTCGCGATTGCGAAAGCTGCGAAACAGCCACAGGGTAATGCGCGAGTTCGAGCGCGTCTCTGAACAGTAGGCTGGTTTTGAAATGTGTCATGACGGAATCGAGGGTTCCGAAATAAGGGGAATAGTTAGGTGCACAGGTAAAGTACTCGGGATTCCGTGTCCCATTGGCTGCATTCTCGAGAAAAGCGGTGACGCAAACGTTACAACAATGTGGACCTTTGCCGAGCTGCACACAACTGAGCTCGACCGCAGTTTCGTCTTCGTTGACTTTCGTCTTGCAACGTCCCAAACCGGGAATCCGCTGGTAGCCGCCCAGCGCTGGAATGGCATAGGATCTGTCCAGTCGCCATTGGGGACCTTGGCGAGGGGATGGGGCTCTCCGCCAATAAGCTGGAGCTCTGGCGCATCACCTGTGCGTTTTGCGGAGAGACGGGCCATTTCTCCCTTGGATGTTCAGCTCTGCAAGTGTGGCGAAGAGTTACTTGGAAGAGCTCAATATCTTGGCCGCTTCCTGCTCGAGACAGCTAAAGCCGCAATCGGGTCCTCCCACTTTATGTGCCGGATCACGTTGAGCTTCCATGCTCGGACGGGCGATTGCTTACCGAGAGTAAGATAAAAACTTGGGTGGGGTGCAGAGCCGAGACGAAGCATCCTGAGGAGTTCTCCGAACGTTGAACGTCTCCCGGCGATTCCGAGCAGGCCGTATCAACCGCCTTTACGTGTTGGTCGCAGCAATGGTCTTCTCTCTCTGCCATTGCTGCGGGTCAAAAGAACGCTCCTTCGAAACCTAAGTACACCAACCATCTCATACACGAGAAAAGCCCATATCTACTGCTGCACGCCCATAATCCCGTCGATTGGTACCCGTGGGGAGAAGAAGCGTTCGCGAAAGCGCGGCGGGAAAACAAGCCGATCTTTCTGTCAGTCGGCTACTACACATGCCACTGGTGCCACGTCATGGAGCGGGAGTCGTATTCGAATCCTCAGATTGCCGCGATTGTGAATCGAGATTTCATTGCCATAAAGGTTGACCGGGAAGAGCGTCCAGACGTGGACGGTGTCTATATCCGTTTTCTGGAGGTGACGACAGGCGGGGCTGGCTGGCCGATGAATGTCTTTCTGACTCCCGACTTGAAGCCGTTCTTCGGCGGGACGTATTTTCCTCCCGCAGATCGCTGCGGCTTACCGGGACTTCCAAGCGTGTTGAAAAATATCGCGGCGGCGTGGCAAAAGGATCACGAAAAAATACTGGGTACGGCAGACAAACTCACCCAGCAACTGAGTACCTACAGTGGCGGGAGCGTCGCTTCAGTTGAGCCGTCCGCTCTTCAGGCTGCCTACAACGAGATGCGTAGCGACTACGACGCAACCTATGGCGGTTTTGGCGAAGCACCGAAATTTCCGCGTCCTGTTGCACTGGAATACCTGATGCGTTACTCGCTGCGGGGAAAGAACAAGGAAGCGCTGGACATGGCACTGCATACGCTGGATGCTATGGCGAGAGGAGGGATCCACGATCAGCTTGGTGGCGGATTCCATCGCTATGCGACAGACGCAACGTGGCGCGTTCCCCATTTCGAGAAGATGCTTTACGACCAAGCGCAACTGGCGCTGGCTTATTTGCACGCATTCCAGATTACCCACAACAACGCCTATGCTGCAACGACCCGGGATACGCTAGATTTCGTCCTGCGTGAAATGCGGAGCCCCGAGGGCGGCTTCTATTCGGCTCTCGATGCCGACAGTCCCTTGCCGGGGAAGAACCAGCAGAATGGTGAGGGAGCGTACTACGTCTGGTCTGCGGCGGAGGTCAAAAAGTTGCTGGGCAGTGCCGATACCCCACCATTCGAATATCGCTACGGAGTGCAGCCGGACGGCAATGTCTCTGCGCCGCAGGACATCGAAGGCAAGATGAGGGGCATGAATGTTCTTTACCAGCAACACTCGGTGGCTGAGACAGCCTCAAATTTCAAGACCGCAGAGCAAGCGATGGGGCAACAGCTTAACCGCGACCGGGAGGAACTGCTGCGGGCACGCACGCTGCGTTCTCATCCACCTGTGGACACCAAGGTGATCACCGCATGGAATGGCATGCTCATCTCCGCACTGGCTCGTTCCGGTCTGGTGCTGCATGAGCCACGTTATTTCGAGGCTGCCCTGCGAGCCGGGTCCATGATCGAGACTCATCTTTACTCTCGTGAGACGGGTCAGTTGAAACGGCGTTATCGGCTCGGTGCTGCCGAAGTGGACGGTTTCCTCTCCGACTACGCGAATATGGTGCAAGGTTTGCTCGACCTCTATGAGGCGTCCTTCGATTTGCGGTGGCTGAACTGGGCGCTCCGGCTTCAGAAAACGCAAGATAGTCTCTTCTGGGACAACAAGCAGGGAGGGTACTTCACGACATTCACCTCAGGTGAGCATCTTCTTTGGAAGGATCGTGAGGCGTATGACGGAGCCGAACCTTCGCCAAATTCCGTCGCAGCAATGAACCTGCTTCGAATCTGGCAGATGACCGAAGATGAGACAGCGCGGGACAGAGCGGTGAAGACGATCAGCGCCTTCGGAGGCCAACTGAACAAAACCCCGGAAACAATGCCTGCGATGATGTCTGCTTATGACGCGCTGACCTCGGTACAAAGGCAGATCGTGATTGCGGGGGCACCGCAAGCCGCCGATACCCGTCAAATGCTCGACCTAGTCTGGCAGCGTTATCTGCCGAACAGCATCCTCATGCTTGCCGACCAAGGAACCGGACAGCAAGAACTTGCACGCAGGCTGCCTTTCATCGCAAGTATGCGCCCCAAGAACGGCAAAGCCACTGCGTATGTCTGCCAAAACTACATCTGCAACCTACCGAGCAGCGACCCCAAAATAGTCGCACATCTGTTGGACAGCGATACTCGGAGGTCCCTCCTCCGGAATACGAGTCTCCCAAGAAGAACCAACCCAAAGGTCGCCACCGCCCAGCATGCTCCGAGTTGTTCTGACGGTTGCGCCGGCAGGCCCACCCAAGGAATCGATATGCTGATTTATGCAAGCGGTAGTTCCTCATCGAAAGATGGTAAACCCGTGCACGGGAGATGGCATATCTATCCCGAGATGGCCGCGGCGGGAACCTCCATTTGTTGACGGGCGCGCGGGGCGCTGAGTGGAGATGTGTGGATTTTGATTTGGGGCGGAGTGCGTACTCGCTAAAAGAAGGTGAGTTCGACTCACTGCGTTGAGGTGACGTTTGGTTGTGTGAAAACTGTTACAGCAGGCGGTTGGTCTTGGGGAACCTGCGCCCTCGCTATGCGGGCTGGCGGCCAGAATCGCGGCGTGCACCAGCGCGAGCGGAGCATCGTTTCCGGTTTTGCGCCAGTCCTTAAATTCCCGCCGTCTGCAGCCACAGTTATAAGGCAACCTAAACGCAACCTAAACGGACGACAACAACAAGAATGGAACAGAAAGAGCACGACGATCAGATCGTAGAAGTGCTGTACGAGTGAGTGTCGACAATGAGATTCGAGTCTGTGTGGCTAGCCTAGCCCTGATTGCACGCTACGAATCTACTGTCCTGACTGGTGTCCTGAAATTGACGAATGAGATCACATTAGGTGAGTTTTGGTATCTGAGTGCGACTGTAAATAGCTGGGATTGCAGGGCGTCGCAAGAGTGTCGACAATTGCTAAACCGTTGTACGGGCTAACACCTGTACCGAGGGTTCGAATCCCTCCCTCTCCGCCAGTACTTGAAAACAAGGCGCTTGTGGAATAGCTACATGGCTTGACCCGATTTTCCGGGATTTTTCCTGAAACGCAATACTCGGGAAAAGAGGAAGATCCATGCGCAAGCCGAAAGCCAGCCTATACCTTAGATTCCGCCTGCCGGACGGGCAGTCCCCATACTGTCCGGCTCTATACGACAGCAAGTCCCGCATCCGTCCGTTCTGGTGCCTGGTCAAAGGGACACCGGAACACCATCCAGGGGCTACCTATTACAAGCGCGTGAAGCGCGATGGGAAGTGGGGATGGGAGTCGGTCGGCAACGACGCGAACACCGCGTTATCGCAGTCGCACGCCATGCCGCTGGTCGTGACCGAAGCAGCAAAGTCAGAACAGGACATGGCGACAGCGAAAGACCTCTACCGCATCGACGACGAGGTCGTGGTCTACCTGCTCAACGTCGCGAAGCTCTCGCCGAAGACCTACAAGGCGTACAAGCGCAGTCTCGAACTGTTCCGGCAATCCTGCCAGAAGATTCACGTCCACCAGATCACCAAGCAAGATCTGCAGGCGTTCGACACATCCCTCATAGAGGACGGCAACGAAGACCGCACCCGTCACAACCGGGTGCAGCACGTGGTCACATTCCTACGCAATGAAGAAGGTCGCCGCCATGGTCCGGCGATCAAAGACGTGAGCATCAGGGTTAAGTACGTCGAGGCAGCGCCGGAAGCGTACACGCGCCAGGAACTCGCGGATCTGTTTCGCGTGTCCGACGAGGACGAAAAGTTCCTGTGGCGGTTTTTCCTGGGCACCGGATTTCGCGACTCCGAGGTCTCGGTGGCCGAGGTCACGGATGTGAACCGTGACACCAAGACGATCCGAGTAGATGAGAAGCCGTACTTCGGATTCAAGCCGAAAGATTGTGAGAAACGCAACGTCCCGATCCCGGATGCGCTCATATCCGAGATTGACGCACGCGCCCAGTCCGGCTCGTGTTGTCTGATGTTCGGGAACCACGGACGGCCCCACGGTCACCTTCTGCGCGGGCTCAAGAATGTGGCCTTCGGCGGTCTCAACTGCGGCAAGTGCAAGGGAACGGTGGACGGCAAGGAAGTCTCGTGCGCGGAGGCTCCGGTCTGCGAGAAGTGGATTCTGCACAGGTTTCGGAAGAATTTCGCGACCAACCGGCACGATGGCGGCGCAAGTGCGCGCAAGATACAGAAGTGGTTAGGCCATTCCAGCCTTGAGACCACGCTTCGGTATCTTGCGGTCGGCGACGACACCAGCGACGAGGTACGCAACATAGTCAATGGCGTCCACGTCGGGCTATGAGTCGCTTTAGCTCTCCCCTGGGGGACCGAGAAGGAACGAGGCGATTAGATGAGGCAATTTGGCAGCCCGACAAAGGCCAACTTGTGACATCTGATTTCATCACTTGAGGAGCGACCACAATGATAAAACTGCGACAATCGCTCCTATCGAGGCCAGCGCCAACGGTGGTACCACCGCAGAGTCGTGCTATCCGGCGTCGCTTTCGTCGAGTAATTTGTTCAATTTTTGGGAGAATCAGAAATCTGATAAGGCCCAGACGTTGGCGAGTGATGAATTGCCCATGACTCAAGTCTCGGGATCCCTGTTCCGGGCATTTTGAGTGTAATCGGGAGTGGGTGTTGAAGTCACGTCGATTAGCAGGATGAGATTCAGCAGCAGCATGTTAGAAGAAAGCATTCGCCCATGCTCTGTTTGATTCCGATCGTCGGAGGCCTGCTGATCATGATGGGGCAACACGACCGCTCCGAAGCGCTGTTCTATTACTTCCGCCTGGAAGATCAGGTTCCTGAGACCCACCTGCTGCGGCTGATCGAAAAGCACATCAGCTTTGCCTTTGTGCGGGAGAGGCTGAAAGCGAGTTACAGCGATACCGGCCGTCCTTCCATTGATCCAGAACTTCTGCTGCGCATCCTGTGGATCGGCTACTTGTATGGCATCAGCAGCGAGCGGAAGCTGGTGGAGGAACTGCGCATGCACTTGGCGTGGCGCTGGTTCACGGGTTTGGGTTTCGATCAGGAGATCCCGCATCACTCGACATTCTCCAAGAACCGGCATGGGCGGTTTGAGGAGTCGAAACTGTTTGAGCAACTCTTCGAACAGATCGTGAAGCAGTGTGTGGAAGTGGGATTGGTACAGGGCAAGCATCTGTCGGTGGATGGCAGTTTCGTAGAGGCGAATGCGTCCAAAGAGAGCCGTATTCCACGCGAGCAGCTCGCAGAAGCAGCGCAAGTGAACCAAACCGTGCGCCAGTATCTGGTGGAACTGGAACAGCAGAATCCGATCGAGGAACCGGTTCATCAGCAAGATCAGGTATCGACCACCGATCCCGATTCCACCTATGCCACGAAAGGCGGCACACCCTGCAGCCTTGGACGTACCACTGCCTGCTCGGTCTTCTAGCGGTGGCCGGTCTACGCATCAGCGAGGCACTCAATCTACGGGGAGGAGACATCGACTGGTCGGAAGGCGTTCTCACGATCCTCGATGCCAAGTTCAGAAAGTCTCGACTGGTCCCTCTCCACGCTTCGAGTCTGAAGGTTCTCTCCGATTACGCAGTTCTCAGGAACCATCTGTGGGTCCAATAACGCCAACCCTGCTCTGTGGGCGATGTCCTCGAAGCTGACTTATGGGCCGTCTGGTTTTCAGCGGATCAACTTCCGGACGGCCTATTGTCCGGAGCGTGAGATTGCTACTGCAGATTGGTCGATAAACACTAGGCGACCTTACGCGAGTAACTCCGTTGGCTCGAGCTTAATAACCGCAGGCCCGACAATATCGCTGTCGCTGGTTCAGATCCGCATCACGCAATCATGACTTCTCGTGAAAGGCCGCCCCACATACTGGCCAACAGCCAGCGGTCGTCACCCTCCTCCTCCATTGCGCGCAGGTCCATCGAGTTCGTCACTAGTTGATGATCGTGAGCAGCCCAGCAAGGGAGGCGCGGGACGAGGTGGCGTCCGCCGTGTTTTCAAGCACTCGGGTTCTCGAAGCGAGATTCAGCGATCGATTGATGAAGATTCCGACCCGCTCGAACCTATGGTCGTGAAGTATTCCAGCGCTCCTGGGTTCTCAAAGCGAACATAGCCTTTGACTTCTTCAACCAAGACGCCTGTGGCAACGCCGAGCTCCGCGAACACGTTTTTCAGCGGACCTAATCCGAGCTTTTCGGCCATGGCGTCAACATTGATCGCCGCCCTTCCGCCGCCAGGCACGCGCGCCAGCTCGCGCGCCAGCTGGCCGAGCAGCTGGCGCAGTCGCTCGAGTGCGATCGGCTGCGCGCCGGAGGTTTCCACGAGCGCGCGGTACTTTGCCCGCAGCTGCTGTTCAGCCTCGATCAAACCGTCCGGCGCACGTGCGACGAGATCCGCGTCCGCTGGCAGCCCAAGCAGCTGCCGCTGCGGCGGGCTCAACCTTCGCATCCAGTTGTACGAATTGAGGGACTCGAGACCAATTACCTGCCACGTCCCTCGCCTGCTGCCTTCGCTGGCCTGATGAATTTTAATCTCTCCAATCGGGAGCCCGAAGAAATCCGTTCCGTGCGAGATGTCTTCAACCTCACCCATCATCGTCATGACCGCTGCGTCAACGCGCTGTGTTCGCTTGCGCGTGGTCTCGTAGTCGACCAAGTTCCAGCCGTACCAGTCGATTACGTTACCGCTCTCGAACACCAGAGCACAATCGCATCGGGCCGAAGGGTAGACGAGCCCTCCTATCCCCCAGATTCGCAGCTCCCGACCAACGGCCTGGGTCAAAAGGTTGCCACCCCGGTACTGCCCGAGCATGACGAGCAGGAGCTCGAGGAACGATTCGACCGGCGGCAACGGCACACCAATGTTCAACCACCTTTCTTTAGAAAACGTTTCGAAGAACCACGCCTGCACGGTCGGAAGTCGCAGGTCTACGACATTCTCCAGACGCAACTGTCGCGTGCGACAGGGCACGCGGAACAGATTCGAGATCCGGCCGCCGGATGAACCCATCTCCTGTCCATCTCGACTGATGAGACGCTCGGGCTCGTGAACGAACAGCAGCAGGTACTCGCCCGCTTCGAGCGTCGTGCCGTACTTGCGATTGGCGAACGTCGCGTCGTCCGGGTGGCTCATATCGTCGATCATGACGACGCCGGTCGCGGTGGGATCCGTATAAGCAAAGATCTCGCGGATCAGAGAGCCGTCATCATGGCCGTTCCATCGTGCGACGCTGAAATAGCTCCCCGCGTCCAGCGTCCCCGACGAGCCGGCGTAGCGCCGATAGCGGCCACCGAAGAGGTCCGCGTTCCGGTAGTACGCTTCGCCAGCCTTGAACGCGGGGAAAGCCGCGTCGAAAATCTGGCTGACCAACGGATCTTGAATTTCGATCGTCCTGATAGCCCCGTCGAAGGTGCAGACTGGCACTTGCAGTCCTTCCGGTCCGCCGGAAAACAACGACAGCTCTGGCATATAGCGCCGCGTGATGCCGTCGAGCGCTCTCGGCATGGGTTACCTCGAGGCTTTCTTGCGACCGGTGCAACGCATTGAATGCGCTTCGCGCGCGATACGTCGGCTATCATACGCTGCCAGAACACTGCTTCAAAAGAAGCAAGGAGTGGCGCGGGACGGTGTTGGACGGTGGCTTCTCGGGCCACCGCTGTACGCCGCACAAGCGGACGACGTGACTATTCTCGATGACGAAACGTGGGCCCACGATCATCAGCGCACGGCCAACAGCAGCGCGTTCTCCGCTACTGGTTGCTGGGGCTGGCTCGCGGAGGAAGCCAAAGCCCTCTTGCGACCGCAGAGCATTCGCGCCGGAGCTTGAGCAGCGGAGCGGAAAGGGCCGCGACCGCGACCGTCGCTCAGCTAGCGTCCTCCAGCCGTGTGGTCGTTACTGTTCTCGAGATCTTCATGGTAGTTTGTGCCGGTTGTGTAGTCCTTTCGCTTGCATAGAAAACGAAATGAGCAGGACGAGTCGCTGCAGCTAGAACCCGAGGTTAGTAGCGAGTAATGCCGAGTGTTGACTGACGGATTCACTCCCGGTCGCGGTGAGGGATTAACTTGGCAGCCATTGTCGCTCAGCGTTGTGCCCCAGAAACGGCTTCCGGGGAATCTCATAGCCGGCTGTCATCGGAGTTGCGAGCGTCTGGCAGATCTCCCCGAAGCCGACTTGGCTCTTCTATGTGGTTCAACTTCCTATTTGCTCGTCATCAGGCGCCATTTGTAGTACGCGCTTGGAGTGCCCGAGCGGCTCACATGGCCGCAACTACTGACTCGTGATCAGTGTCGTGGTTTTTGCTCCTCGAGTGCCGGTTCTATCCGAACACTCGGGGAGCGAATGCCCTAGTCATGCCTGTGCACAGGACGAAAGTAGTTGTCAAAAACGCGCTTCGCCACTCCCTGACCGATCAGGTCACCGTCATCAAGCGAGTGTCGCCAGTGCAGTCCGGCCCAAACACGGGCGTTGCCGGCTTCGTCCCTCAGCGCCACCAGGTTGTAATAGGTTCGCTCGGTCTGAACCAGTTGCGGCACGGCAATCTTACTCGTCGTTAAGGTCCACGTAATGTTGCGTCTGCCGAAGTACCTCGCAACGATTTCTGTTAAGGCGGAGGTCCAGAACGCATGCGCGGACGGATACTCGGGGTGGTTGACGGTCAACAGCGGAGTCCATGTCGGATCCGAATCGGTATCTGGGTTGCCGTCGGTATCCGCACGTGGAATCGCGGTTCGCGGTCTCCAAAAGCGGAAAAAGTACTTCGCGTTGAAACCTGCGATCAACGCATCGGCCGCAGCAGTGTGCACCAGCGCGAACAGGCGGGCTGTCTCCCGGATGTTCAATCGGTAGCTGATGGCCAAGGTGATCAGATTGCGGTTCCAACCTGCATACGCGTGTTCTGACCAGAAGTAGGCGATGTCAGTCTGTTCGGGCGTGCGAATGGTGCTGTCAGCGCGGCCGTAATCGCGGGTTTCGATGAAGTCCCTGGTGTAGGTTCGGGAGGTCAATGGATTCGGGCCACCGGGCCGGAAACAACTGGCATCAATCGCTGTGAACGGGGATACCTGGGCGAGTACCTGGTCGACCGGCTGGGTCCCGCAACCGCCATTGGGCTCGAACTCGCCCGCGGGCGCGGTAGACGAACTGCAGTCGTAATGCACCATGTTGCCGAAACCATCATTCGCGCGCAGGCTGAGAATGGCATCCGCCGCGGCCTTGCCCACGGCGATGCCGTCCTGTTTGCCCCGCCCGTCCGGGAGGGTAGCCAAGTAAGTGTCGTACTGCCCTTGCAGGTATCCCACTTGGGACGAGTCCACCCGCGCTGCAGCCGTGAGAAAAGCGGCGGTGGCGACCGCGGCCCGCACATCCGCGCCGCGCGGAGCTGAAATGGGCGCTCCGTACTGTTGGTAGCCGCCTACGATGGCCATGGTCGCGTTGTATACCGCAAGGTTGATTGTTGCATGCAGTACCTCGGAACTCGCCGGCGGTCTCGTAGAGCTGCTGGTTTTCATGATTGCGGGCGCGACGATTCCCGCCCAGTCGGTGATCGCGTTCTGTGCCAGACCGATCTGCCCTAAAAGACAGCAAATGATCAGCACACGGCTAGAAAAGTTAATCTTGTTCATTTCTTTTCCTCCTCAACATGTCGCACGGCCCATCGCGAAACGGGCAGGTTGAAAAGCGGCCACTGCTGTCATGCAGCGAGGCCTCAATCAAGACCGCATGAAGCCGTGGTAAAATGCCAGCCAAATCGGGGTTCGAGCTCCCTTGAGGCGGGACGAAAATTACTTCGTATGCTCCTCAAAAGTCCTCAAAGCGCCCATCAAGATTTCTCAAAGTTTTTGGCGGGGGCGCTATGCCCGGCGTAGTCAATGACATGTATGAGTTCGGCGAGTTCCGCATGGACGTCCAAAACCGGATCCTGCGGCGGGGTCAGAACCTCGTCCCATTGACTCCGAAGGCGTTTGAAATTCTGCAGATGTTAGTCCAGAAAAACGGAGAGGTTATCGCCAAAGACGAACTGATGAACGCGGTCTGGCCAGATAACTTCGTCGAAGAGTCGAATCTCACCCAGACCGTCTTTATGCTGCGCAAAGCGCTTGGGGAGACGCGCGATCAGCCTTACATTTTGACTGTGCCGGGTCGGGGCTACCGTTTCATCGCTCCCGTGATCAAGCCCGCACCAGTAAAAGAGGCTGCCGATTTGCTGTCCCAATCCCCGATCACCGAAAATCTGACCGGCAAGAAAATCTCCCATTACCGGGTGCTGCAACTGCTCGGTGGCGGAGGCATGGGAGTGGTATACCAGGCGGAGGACCTCAAGCTGGGCAGACAAGTCGCGATGAAGTTTCTTCCCGCCGAATTAGCCAGCGATCCGGCCGCCTTTGAGCGCATGCAACGCGAGGCAAGGGCGGCTTCAGCGCTCGATCATCCCAACATCTGTGCCATTTACGAGCTCGACGAGCACGAAGGCCGGCCGTTCATCGTGATGCAATTGCTGGAGGGAAAAACACTGCGTCAGTGGATTGAGAATTCCGCGAGTGAAAGCAAACATGCGCGATTGAATCAACTTCTCGACCTCGCCGTACAGATTGCTGAGGGCCTGGAGGCCGCTCATCAGAAGGGCATCATTCATCGCGACATCAAGCCGGCGAACATCTTTATCACGAACAGGGGCGAAGCCAAAATTCTTGACTTCGGAGTAGCTAAGTTTCTGGAGTTGCCTGAGCTCGCACCGGTCCTCCCCCAACGCTCGCAAGAAGCTGCACCGGTTGCCAACCCGGCCTTGACCCGAACCGGCTCATCGATGGGGACGCCGTTCTATCTTTCTCCCGAGCAAATAAGGGGGGAAAAGCTGGACGCTCGCAGCGATCTGTTTTCACTCGGCCTGGTTCTCTACGAGATGGCCACCGGGTGCAGAGCTTTTGCAGGAGACACAGCCGCTGTGATCCGGGAAGCCGTCCTGAACCAGCCCGCAATACCAGTGCGGCAATTAGCCCCAGAACAGCCGCTCCAACTGCAACAAATCATCACTAAGGCTTTGGAGAAGGATCGGGAGCGAAGATACCAGTCGGGAAAAGAACTGAAAACCGATCTGGAGTGCTTGCGCCAAGAAAATCGTCAAGTGGCAAGACCAGTCACTCGGTTCTTGAGCCGGCGCAGAGTTGCCTTAGGAACGCTCGCTGTCGTTGCCGCAGTGGTTGCATTCCTGAGCGTGAATCTCAGGCGGTCGAAGAGTGTGCCATTTGCAACCACCAAGACAACCAGGCTTACGGGCGACGGGCAGACCTTCAAGGCAACAATCTCTCCGGACGGCCGCTACATTGCGCACACGTCGCTGGTTGCGGGCCAGGAATCGTTGCGCATAAGACGCGCAACGACCCTAAATGACATTGAGATTGTGCCTGCCCAAGCCGTCCGTTACATCGGAATTACCTTCTCTCCCGACAGCGAGACCATTTACTACGTGGTACGCACAGAGAAAACTGACCCACCTTCGCTCTACCGAGTCGCCGTAATGGGGGGACCGCCGGAGAAGCTGAAAGCACGGCTGGACTCGCCCGTAACACTGTCCCCGAACGGAAAGAAATTCGCGTTCGTGCGCGAGTCGGAAGGCGAGAGTTCGTTGATCGTGGCGGATCTCGAGGCTGGCGGAGAGCAGAGCCTCATCTCCCGCAAACTTCCAAGGGTGCTGGATTATCCGGCATGGTCGCCCGACGGGCAGATCATCGCCTGCACTGACACCGATTCCTCGGTCGCCAGCACCAGAGGAAGCGACACGCGAATCATCGAGGTTCATGTTGCAGACCGGACCCAGAAAACGTTGTCGGCCCATGCATGGGGATACGTCAGGCAACTGGCCTGGCTCGGGAACGGACTTGGGTTAGTGATGAGCGCCCGCGGTCAAGAGGAGGCCGGTATCTTCCACGTCTGGTTCGTTTCCTACCCGGACGGAATCGAGCGCAGAGTGACGGGGGGACTGAACGGCCAAACGGGCGCGAGCGTTTCCGCAGATTCCCGCCAGATTGTCACCGTCGAAGAAAGCAGCTTCTCGAGCAGCATCTGGCGCATACCCGCGGTGCGCTCACAGGATTTGCATCTGGTTGTTTCCGGATTGAGCGGTTGGTCCCCGCCGGCGTGGACTGGCGAGGACCGAATCGCCTTCGAAGAAGAGTTGGACGGTCGGCACACGATCTGGACCGTGGACGGCCAAGGTGGAAATCGTAAGCAATTGACGCTAAGTGGAAATAATTATGACCACTCCGTCTCCCGGAATGGGCAGAAGATAGCGTGGATCTCGGACCGGAGCGGTAGTCCTGCCATTTGGACGATGGATATGGACGGCGGCAATCTGGGAATGGTGGTCAGGGCCAGTGGTGAATCGTTTCCGCAACTCTCCCCGGACGGGAAATGGATCGCGTTCACGGCCATCGGTTCGGCGCCCTGGACAACTCTGTGGAGGGTGGCGTCAGAGGGAGGGCGGCCTATCGAACTGAACAACAGACTCTGGCAGAGGCCCGTTATTTCGCCCGACGGAAAATGGATTGCAGGGTTCTACGCGGACCACCAACTGAGCACGCAGAAATTTCCGGAGAGTATTGCGATCATCGGGATCAATGGCGGGCAGCCGCGAAAAATGTTTCCGATCCCCCTCTCGGTTTCATTAGCGGCAGGCATCCGCTGGAACCCGGATGGCAGCGAATTGACGTACGTCAATCGCGGGAGGGACGGCGACGACATCTGGGGCTTCCGAATAGGCGATGGCACGCTGAATCAAATTACACATTTCCACGGAGTCACGCTGATCAGTTTCGACTGGTCTCCGGATGGCAAACAGTTGGTCTTCAGTCGAGGTGGCCAAAACCGTGATGTCGTGCTTATCGAGGACACAGGACAGAAGTAGGTCAGTCCAGCAAACGGGCTTCGCGGAGATCAAGGGTAAATTGAATTTGAGCGGCACCTCCCTTCGGAGAAGCCGACTTCCGGTCTGGATAACCTTTGTAGAGCCCAGCAGTCGTCGCATCCCGCACCATCTCAACCAAGAAGCGTAGCTTAGTTGCCGCTGACCTTTAGTAGTGCGCGAATCCGCCGGTGCCACGTAGTGCAGTGCGCGCCTCGGATCCTCAACGAGGCGTGTAGACTTGGTCGCGAAGATTCGTAAGACCAGGTATCAATATGAATGTTTTTGTCAGCTCCACAGCTCTCGATCTGCCAAACCACCGGCTCGCGGTAGCGATGGCCTTGGAGCGACTCGGGCTCCAACTGGCCCGCATGGAGACTTTTGGAGCCCGGCCAGAGGACCCAACTGAGGCCTGCCTAAAGGAGATAGAAGGCAGTGAAATATTTGTTGGCATCTACGCGCACAGATACGGGTATGTCCCGCCAGGCTCAACATCCTCAATCACGGAATCTGAATTCGATTACGCCTGCAACCTTCGGCGCCCCACATTTTGCTTCTTCATTGATAGTGAATATCCTTGGCCACAAGAGTACATGGAACAAAGTCCTGGAAAGGAAAAACTGATTGCATTCAAGGCAAGAATTGAAAAGCTCATCGTTAGGGATGTCTTTACCACGCCAGACGTGTTGGCTACGCGGGTGGCCACATCGATAGGCCGCTATCTGATCTACGATCCTCGCCGACACAGCGGCCGTGTTTCGGCGACCTTCGCCCGCTCTGGCTTGGCAGATGTTGCTACTGCCGTTTTCGTTGACGTGATGCGAATGTTCAACGTCGCTGGTGGTGACCGCGTTCGTGAGGCAAACCGATCGCGTTACGATGAATTCGTGGACATGGCCGATCAACATCTCAGCGAGTTCAGAATGCAAGTCACTCGGCTCGCAAGCGAGCCTGATACCCAGCTTCTGAGCTCATGCTCAGAGGCGGAAAATGGCTTGGCGTGGGCTATAACAAGACTTAGGCGCGGGCCGACGCTTGACCGCGCACGGCGAGACTTTGTCGTAATAATGGCCGGACTTGCCGAGAAGGTCAATACTTTAGCCGAAGTAGCAACACCTGACTACTACGCTATACGTGGTCGAGAAGTTCTCAAAATCGTCGAGGGCGTGATTAAAGAGAGTCAGATTTCAGCTTCTCAGCAATCATCAGATGAGTACGTCTCGGTCCGGCATTCTGCTCAACAACTTTTTCTGGACAGCATCCGACAAACCGCAGCGATCGCGATTGCGACCGTTCGGGACGATATGGATCGAGTGTTAGCGATCCCGTACTTCACTATTGATTTAATGTTGCTCCGGCGGCTTGTTCCGCCCGCTTCGTGAAACCCTTCGCTTATCGCCTCACGGTCCATCAACGAGCTTCGAGACCATTAGGGTGAATGACCATACTGAGCGCACGGCTACTGTGCTGGCTCTGAAGGCTGGCGAGCGATCCGATACTCTTGGCTAGAAACCGTGTGAATAATCCTGGCCGGAGTCAGAAAATAGTTATATCGCCGTGCGCGCAATTCAGAGCAGCTACCACCAGCAGGTGCGCGCGCCTGTCGACCGTATTCAAGAACATAAAAAATTGGGCTGGCTCTTCGCCAGCCCAATCACCAAATCGTGATTAATGACGCTTCTGGTCGTGACTTCCACCAGAATGAGTCTCGTGCTGAGGTGCGTTCTGCTGAGGACGAGCGGTCTGGGGATGATAGGCGCTGGGTTGCGAGCCGCGAAGATTTTCTGAGCTGCGAGTTTCGTGCGCTGGTTGCACACCTCGGTTTCCATGCGTTTCCTGGTGCGCTACCGGGCGCTCCATTGCATGGGAAGAATTCTGCTGATGCGACACTGGGCGATTGTCGCCATGACGATCATGCGCATCACCCGAGTGCGCGGCTACGACTTCACGGCCGTGAAATTCTCCGGGCCGCGCGGTGGCGGCGATTGCCGGTCGCCCATGGTTCTCGGAAGCCAGGAAGGCCCGATTGCTGCCCGCCTCATGCTCATGCCGCATTTGCACACCTGTGGGTTCGAAGTGGCGTTCCCGAGTCCATCTCTCTTGTTCATGAGTCGGACGAGCGCCGATTCCGCCATGGCCTCCGTTATAGCTGACACGGTTCACCGCGACGTTATTGATCACGGTTCTGTTGTAGATATGAACATTGGTGATCCTGACGTTGTTGACGCTGCGGTTGTAGAAGAAGTTCCGACCTCTCCAGTATCCGCCCGCATAGCCGGTGCCAACGTAGCCGAATCCGTAATTCACGCCGCCGTAGAAACCGACGTGCGGTCCCCAATAACCCGCATTCCAGAGATAGACGCCTTCGTGCCAACCCCAATAGCCAGGCGTCCAGAGCAGGCCGACCGTAGGCGGCGTCGCCCATGTTCCTGGCACCCAGTAGTAGCCGTCCGGACCGTAGGCCCAGTAGCCGGGCGTCCAGATATAACCGTCGCCTGGACAAGGCGGCTGCTCATAAACGGGCAGCACCGGTGGGGCGATCGTGACCGAGACTGAAACTCCTGCGAAAGATGGGGCCGCTAAAGCCAGCATCAGCAGGACAAAAGAGAAGCAACGAGCCGAACGCAGAATTTGCAATTGTGTCTCCTACTGCTTCTCTGATGATCTTCGGGAGGCACGATTACCCGCTAGATTACGTCAGTCACAAGCCTCCAGTTTGGCTCAATAGTCACCAGGGGCTTTATTTATGCCAGTTTGCAAGGGCTTTAGCGAGTTTGACTATGGCGGTGGTGAACTGCCAAAACATGCCCCTTACGCAATAGTTTGGCCACACCAGCGGGCACGCTTCGGTCAGTTGTCAGAACCCTTCGGGGTCAATGCATTATCGGGTTTTATCGACAGTTTCAATCGTTGTTACAGCCGTGCTTGGTAACGTGATCGCCCAGAGAACGCTGAACGTGGTGAACCTTCTTCTCAGCGTCTTTCGCCTCGCGGTTCTTGCCCGGAACATCTTTGAAGCTGTACCACTGCTCAAACGCGGCCTTTACTTGAGACTGCAATTCGTCCCTTTGTTCACACGTTTTCATGGCTCAACATTGTACGTCGATGAGTTCTATAAAAACGATCAGAGGAATTTCGAAACGAAGCCACTAAGTTGTTTATTTGCAACCCCCGTTCATTGGTTGTAGAGCCAACTGCGAATTTCGAGACACCCTGGCTACCTCTTCCGTGCCGAAGAGCAGGAAGTCTCGGCGATGGCTGCTGAATCAAGAACGGCAGGAGGCGATCCGGTCAGCTCACAACAAATCCCGTAGCCGCAACCACGATTCCAACCACTCCCAGCACGAGACCAAGTCCCCAGAAGATTCTGCGACCTGAGAGCAGGGTGATCGACGTGACCACCAGTCCAATCTCCAGGAACACCTCGGCCAGATCGAATCGATCGGCGCGATTCCTTTCCGTGGCCACCTCTGCTTCCATTTCGCGCGCCTTATCCTCGATTTCCTTTTGGTCGTCTTTGTAGCGCGACGCTTCCTGGGAATATTTGTCACGCAACTTAGCCAGGGCGGCCGCGTCGGTGGTCGGGGTCACCGAAGTCAGGTCGGTGAAGAGTTCGTCGGTATGTCGGCGAATGTTCTTGGCCTGATAGTAAGCCCATTGATCCGACGACTTCGCCTGCAACACAACTTCTTCGGTGTGGGCGCGGTGTCCCAGAAGAGAAACGACGGCGACCAGAACGGCCAGCACCGCCATAGTCAGGGACACCGGGGCCAGGGTTGGATCTTCTTTCGCGTGCTCCGCGTGTTCCTTCAGTTCGTTCAGTTCTTCTGACATCTGGTCATTCTCCCATAACTTTTACGATTACGCGCTTGTCGCGCTGGCCGTCGAACTCCGCGTAGAAGATTCGCTGCCAAGTACCCAGGTCTAGTTTGCCCGCGGTAATGGGCACCATGACTTCATGGTGAATCAGTAGCGCCTTCAGGTGGGAGTCGCCATTATCCTCACCGGTCTCGTGATGCTTATAGTTTTTGCGGAAGGGCGCCAGATGCTCGAGCCACTGGTCAATGTCTTCGATCAGCCCGCTCTCGTTGTCGTTCACATACACTCCGGCCGTGATGTGCATGGCAGATACCAGCACCATGCCTTCCTTAACCTCGCTCTTGCGGACAATTTCTTCCACCTGCGGCGTTATGTGCACGTAGGCGCGATGTGTTTTGGTATGAAACTTCAAATACTCGGTCAACGTCTTCATTAACCAACCCAGGGTGGAATGCGACTCTGTGCCCCTAACGCAGCGCCTCGGCCACCTTGCCGCTCGCAATCAACTCCGAGATCCGCGCCAAGTCCTTATACATTACTCGATCTTTCTCCATCGTGGGGCACACGGATCGGATCGCAGCATGCGCCGCCTGACCACGCTTTGAAGTCTTCAACGGAGCCAGAAAATCCAGGGCTTGCGCCACCGCCATGGCTTCGATCGCCAGCACGTTGCGCGTGTTCTCTACGACGCGCTTCAACTTGATCGCCGCGGTCATCCCCATCGAGACGTAGTCTTCTTTGTTTCCCGATGTTGTGATCGAATCCACCGACGCCGGATGCGCCAGCACTTTGTTTTCGCTGACCAGCGACGCCGCCGTCACCTGCGGCATCATGAAGCCCGAGTTCAGGCCGGCGCCGGGAGCAAGAAACGGGGGAAGTCCCTCGCTGAGGGCTGGATTTACTAGACGCTCAATCCGGCGCTCGCTGATGCCCGCCAGCGCGCTGAGCGCGATGGCCAGAAAGTCCAGAGCGAAGGCCAGCGGCTCGCCGTGAAAATTTCCACCCGAGATCACATCACCCTCAGGATTTTTCGCATTGGTGATAAAGACGAGCGGGTTGTCTACGGCGGAATTGGCTTCGGTCTCGAAGACCTCGCGGCAATGTGCGAGCGTGTCGCGGACGGCGCCATGGACCTGCGGAATGCAGCGCAGCGAGTATGCGTCCTGCACGCGACCGCATGCCCGGTGCGATTCACGAATCTGGCTTCCTTCCAGCATGCGGCGCAAATTGGCTGCGGTCTTGGTCTGTCCCCCATGCGGACGCGCCTTGTGAATCCGTTCATCGAAAGCCGTGTCGGTTCCCTTGAGTGCGTCGCAAGACAATCCACCTAATACGTCGGCTGAGTCCGCCAGCGTTTCCGCGGCAAGCAGCGCCAGAGTGCCGACGGCCAGCATGGCCTGCGTTCCGTTGATCAGGGAGATGGTTTCCTTGGACTCAAGCACCAGGGGCGTGATCTGCGCCCGTTTCAGCGCTTCGCTGCTCGGGATGCGCTGGCCTTTTTCATCGAAACATTCGCCTTCACCGATCAGGGCTAATGCCAGATGCGCAAGCGGAGCCAGATCGCCGCTTGCGCCCACGCTGCCCTGGGACGGCACCATCGGGGTGACGCCACGGTTCAGCATCTCGCTGAGTTTGTCGATCACGATGGCTCGCACTCCGGAGTGGCCCTTAGCGAGCGAGTTCGCGCGCAACAGCATGATCGCACGGGTTTCCGCGACGGAAAGCGGTTCTCCAACTCCGACCGCGTGCGAGCGAACCAGGTTGACCTGCAGTTCGCGAATCTGATCGCCGGCGATGCGCACGTCGCTCAGCTTTCCGACTCCGGTAGTGATGGCGTACGCGACTTTGTTGCCCGCGACAATCTCGTCAACCACGGCACGGGCCATGTCAACCGCCGCGCGGGCATCGGGAGCGAGGAGCACAGCTCTGCGTTCCGTGGCGACCTCGCGCACGTCTTGCAGCGTGAGATCGTTTCCGTTGATGTGGAGTGCGTTCAACAGTTCTTCCTGTGTGCCTGATTCGGAACGATAAGGACCTATTTGGTGACCGCCCCGTTGCTTACCGCTGCGCGAAACGCCTTCAAATGTTTTTCCGGCAGAGGCACGACCTTCATACTCGAATCAGTGACAATGTGTGTCGTTTCACCTTCTGCCAGCAGGGCTTCGTCTTGCGCGCGCACCAGTTCGTAGCTGAAGACCACTACCGAAGTGCGCACGCTCTTCAATCGAGTCCGCACGATGACCTCTTCGTCGTAATACACAGGAGCCCGGTAACGGCACTTCACTTCGGCGACGGCGATGAATCGCCCCTCATCTTGCTCCAGGTCGCGATACGAGAATCCCATCTGTCGCATGAGTTCGACGCGCCCTACCTCAAACCAAATCAGATGATTCGAGTGGTAGACCACGCCCATCTGATCGGTTTCGGCATAGCGCACGCGCAGGCGCGTTTCATTAAACCCGGGATGGCTCATTTGCCTGTCCACACCGGCTTGCGCTTCTCGAGGAACGACATGATCCCCTCGCGGAAGTCGACAGTCGTGCGGATCGCCGCATTCTCCCGCACGGCTGCGTCAATCTGAGAGTCGAGTTCCGCGCGCGCATGATCAGTGAGCAGTTGCTTAGTCGCTCGCAACGACGACGGACTGCTTTCCATCAGCAACGCAGCCAGCGCGCGGGCCCGCGGCATCAAGTCATCTGCAAGAACAATCTCGCTTACCAGGCCCAGGCGTACTGCTTCCTCTGCGCCAAAAAGCCGTCCCGTCAGAAGCAGATCGCGCGCCTGCTTTTCCCCAACTTGCCGCAGCAGAAACGTGGAAACGATCGCCGGCACGAAACCGATGCGCACTTCGGTGTATCCAAACTTTGCCTCGGGAACGGCAAGGGTGAAGTCACATAGCAAAGCGAGTCCGGTGCCGCCAGCGATGGCTGCGCCATTTACCGCCGCAATCGTCACCTTAGGAAACTCATAGAGCGATCGAAACAACTGGACCATGGTCCGCGAATCTTTCAAATTCTCTTCCGGCGTGCGTCCCAGCAGTGCCTTCAGATTATCCAGGTCCAGGCCCGAGCAGAAAGCCTTTCCTGCGCCCGTCACAATTAAGACGATTGCGTCTGACTTCGCAACCTCATGCAACGCCCCCAACAGGTCATCGATCAGTTCGAAGCTGATCGCGTTGCGCTTCTCTGGACGGTTCAGCGTGATAGTCGCGACGCCACCGTCATAGGCGAGTTGTATCGTGTTATAGCTCATTTCAAAACCCGACCACGGATTTCACGGATTCACCCAAACCCTCGTCGCATAATCCGTGACGATCGACTCAAATCTGTTGCGTCTTAATCTGCCGCGTGCGCAGCGGAGTATTTTGCCCCAATCCCACCAGTTGCTCTAAGCAGCGCGTCCAGGGGCTTTATCTGTGGTAAATCCGCACCTTGCTGGCTGAGCACCTCGATCACCTTCTCGGTCGGGATATTACCAACCAGCGCGTCCTGAGCAAAGGGACAACCACCTAAACCTCCCAACGCGGAATCAAAACGCCGGCAGCCCACATTGTACGCGGCAAGGATTTTTTCCTCGGCTTGCTCTGGCCGGCTGTGCAAGTGCACTCCAATCTCGAGATAGTCGTACTTCGCCATCACCGCGTCCACCAGGTCGCTGATCTGCTGCGGACCGGCCATGCCAACAGTGTCCGCCAGCGAGATCATGCGCAGGTTTTCCACCTCCAGCAGCGCGATCGCTTCGATGACTTCGTCCGCATTCCACAGGTCGCCATAGGGATTGCCGAACGCCATGGAGATGTACACCACGACTTCCATTCCGGCGTCGTCGGCCTTTTTCTGAATCTTCTCCAATTCCTCAAGCGCCTCCTCGGGCGACTGGTTTTGATTCTTGCGCAGGAAGGTTTCGGAAATGGAATACGGAAAGCCCAGCGTCGATACTGCCTGGGTATCAATGGCCCGCTGCGCGCCCTTTTCGTTGACTACAATGCCGATGATCTCCACGTCATCAGGCGGATCGAGTTCCTTCAGCACCTGCTCCGAGTCGGCCATCTGCGGCACAGTCTTGGGAGAGACGAACGACACCGCGTCGATATGCTTGAACCCAACGCTGATCAAGGCTTTCAGGTAGTCCACTTTCAGGTCGGCAGGAATTAATCCCTGCAGCCCTTGCCAGGCATCGCGCGGACACTCGATCAATTTGACAGCAGCGCCCATACAAAAGTGGTGGCCCAGATTTCCACGGATCCAAACGGATCATAATCAATCTGCAAAAATATGTTTTATCCGTGTTGATCCGCCTAAATCCGTGGCAAAAGAAGTTCCCCTATGTCTGCAACACACCGACCTTGAACTCCGCTACATCTGGATTCAGCGCGGCTGCCTCGAGCGCCTGGGTAATTGCATCCCGGGTCTCGATCGGATCGATGATCTTGTCGATCCACAGCCGAGCCGCGCCATAGCGGGGATCGGTCTGTTCGTCGTAGGTGCGCTTCACCGATTCGTAGAGTTCTTTTCTTTCTTCCTCGCTCAGTTGCTTCCCGCCGCGTTCCAGTTGCTTGACCTTGATTTCAACCAGTGTCCCGGCGGCTGAATCTCCGCTCATTACGGCGTATTTCGCCGTCGGCCAGGCAAACACAAACCGCGGATCGTAGGCCTTCCCGCACATCGCGTAGTGTCCTGCGCCGAACGATCCGCCGACGATCACCGTAATCTTCGGCACCACGGAGTTCGAAACGGCGTTCACCATCTTCGCCCCGGCCTTGATGATGCCGCTCCATTCCGCATCGCGGCCCACCATGAATCCGTTCACGTCATGGAAGAAGACCAGCGGAATCAGGTTCTGGTTGCAGTCCATGATGAAGCGCGCAGCTTTTTCCGCCGACTCGGTGTAGATCACGCCGCCAAATTCAATTCGTTTGTGGCCTTCGTGGTCGACCTGCTGCGCGTGCAGTTTTTGATTGGCGACGATGCCTACGGCGAATCCGCCAATGCGCCCATAGCCGCAGATCAGCGTCTTGCCATACTCAGCCTTGTACTCGTCGAAGCGGCTGCCATCGAGCACGCGCGCCACGATTTCCTTCATGTCATACGGCCGCGCCGGCGACGAATCATAGATGCCGTAGATTTCCTCCTCCGCCAGGGCCGGTTCGACAGGCTTTTTGCGGTCCCATGGCGATAGCCGGCGATATCCCCACTTCTCAACGATCGAGCGGATGCGTGCGATGCAAGCCTCATCATGGGGCTCGCGAAAATCGATGGTGCCGCTGATCGCCGAATGCATTGCCGCGCCGCCCAGGTCTTCGGCAGAAACTTTCTGGCCGATCGCCGCCTGCACCAGTGCCGGTCCGGCGAGAAATAATCCGCTGCCATCGGTCATCAATAAGTGGTCGCACATCACAGGCAAGTATCCGCCGCCGGCTACGCACATGCCCATGATGGCCGCGATCTGCGAAATCCCCATGGCCGACATGACCGCGTTGTTGCGGAACACGCGACCAAAGTCGTCCGTGTCAGGGAAGACATCTTCCTGCAGCGGCAGGAAGACCCCGGCTGAATCCACCAGGTAGATGGTTGGAATGCGGTTTTCCATGGCAATGTTCTGGGCGCGAATCACCTTCTTCGCCGTCATCGGGAAAAACGCTCCCGCCTTCACCGTAGCGTCGTTGGCGATGATCATCACCAGACGAGTGTGGATGCGCGCCATGCCGACCACCACGCCCGCGGCGGGTGCCCCGCCCCATTCCTCGTACATGCCGTGCGCCGCATACTGGCCGAGCTCGAAAAATGTCTCGGGATCGGCGAGCAACCCGATACGCTCCCGCGCCGTCAGCCGCCCCTTGCCATGCTGGTTCTCGATGGCCCGGGCGCCACCACCTTCGCAAATCTTTTCGCCCTCATTGCGCACCTGTGACATCAGGTCCGCAAGAAAACGCATGTTGGCCTCAAAGCGTGCCGAAGTCGGGTCGATTTTCGTCGCCAGCACGTTCGCTGGTGGAGATGAGTTCACCGTTGCAGATTCGTTGCGGTCGGCCATGGGTCGAAGGAGCGGACTGTTTACGGTATACCAGCCGGGCGCAGGCGCGCAACGCGGTACAACCTGGATCTTTCCGCCCTTCATGCTCTATTGCAGAATGCGAAGATTCAGCTGGTCCAATCGTTTGCGCCGGGCCTTTCACTGTGCTACCGTCCCATTGACTTCCAGTTCATTCTTCAGATTTCTGAGGAGACTCTCATGACTGGCATCATCTTCCTTGTAATCCTGGTTGTCATCGCAGTGGTGCTCATCGGGATGTACAACAGCCTGGTGCAGCTGCGCGTGCGCTGCGATTCGGCCTGGTCCGATATTGATGTGCAACTGAAACGCCGGCACGACCTTATCCCCAATCTCGTGGAAACGGTGAAGGGATACGCCGCACATGAGAAAGGTACGTTTGAAAATATCGCCAAATTCCGTTCCCAGGCGATGCAGGCGTCAACGCCGGCCGACAAGGCGGTTGCGGAGAATCAACTGACCGGCGCCCTGAAGAGCCTGTTCGCGGTGGCCGAGAACTATCCCGAACTCAAGGCGTCAGAGGAGTTCACGCAACTGCAGGGATCGCTGAGCCAGACCGAGGATTCGATTCAGAACGCGCGCCGCTATTACAACGCTGTGGTCCGCGACCTGAATACGAAGATTCAGTCGTTTCCAACCAACATTCTGGCCGGAATGTTCGGTTTCACCGCCCGCCAGTTCTTCGAGACCACCGACGCCGACCGCGAGCCGGTACAGGTGAAGTTCTAGCCGATGAGCGCACTCTCTGCTGTAGAGACGTTGCTTGTAACGTCTTTTGTGCGCAGGCGAGAGAGACCTAGCAAGCTACGTCTCTACCAGATGGTCGCGATTGTTCTCGCTTGCACCTCGAATCTCGCAGCCAAATCGTGGCGGGTCGCGGACTTTCAAGACAACATCGTGGTCGCCAAGGACGGTAGTGCCGAAGTGACCGAGCACATGACGCTGGTGTTTGTGGGCGAGTGGCACGGAATTCATCGCACCATTCCGATCGAATATCCCGGACCGAACGGCACCAATTACGAACTCTACCTTGACATGAAGAGCGTCAGCGATGGTGAGGGCGGCAAGCTCAAATACGAATCGTCGGTGGCCCACGGCGAACGCGACTTAAAAATCTACATTCCTGACGCAGTGGACACGACTCGAACCGTCCAGATCACCTACGCCGTGCGCAATGGCATGCGCTTCTTCGACGCGCACGATGAGTTTTATTGGAATGTGACCGGCAATGACTGGCCCGTGCCGATCGATCATGCTGCGGCCACGCTGCGCTTCCCCGAAGCGGCCGCGGGATCACTGAGCGCGCAGGCGTTCACGGGCGTATATGGCTCAACCCTGCGCGACGCGTCCACTAAGATCGTCGGCGCCGAGGCCCAGTTCGAGACCAATAATCCCTTGCCTATGCGCGGCGGTCTGACGATTGACGTTTATATTCCGAAAGACATTCTCACAGAACCCGGAGCGCTCACCCGGTTCTTCTGGTTTGTGGGCGGCAATCCAGTTATCTTCTTGCCCCTGGTCACGCTGGCGGTGATGCTTCCCCTATGGTGGTACAAGGGGCGGGATCCGGATCCCGGGATGTCGGTCGCTCCCATGTACGACCCTCCGCCGGGCATAACTCCAGCGGAGGCTGGCACGCTGCTCGACGACACTATCCACCCACGCGATATTACATCGACGATTGTCGATCTGGCAGTGCGTGGCTACCTGAAGATCGAAGAGACCGCGGAGAAAGTTCTTCTCTTCACCCACAAGGACTATGTCTTCCACCTGCTCAAGCCGCGCGAGCAGTGGGGTACCGATCTCGCTCCCCATGAACGCGTCATGCTAGAGAATGTCTTCGCCGGCGGCGACCAGACGCGGTTGTCGAGCCTCAAGAATCGTTTTTACACCGCTGTGCCCATCATCCGACAGGACATTATGTCCCAATTGAAAGGCAAGGGCATCTACCTGCTCGATCCGGAGTCGGCCAACGGCTACAGCGTGGGCGCGGCCATCGCCATTCTCATCCCGTTCGGAGTTTTTCAATACCTGGGATGGGCGAACTTCTTGAACTCGGTCCCGCTGCTGATTGTTTGTGTGCCCGTTGCGGCCCTGATCTGGTGGCTGTTTGCGCGAGTGATGACGGCGAAAACTGTGAAGGGCGGACGAGTTCGCGTCGCCGTGCTCGGCTTTCAGGAGTTTATGAATCGGGTGGACGCGGAGCGGCTTAAGCTCATGCCGCCCACCACGTTCGAAAAGTTCCTACCCTATGCCATGGCGCTCGGCGTCGAGCATCACTGGGCGCAGGCCTTTGCCGGGATCGTCAAGGATTCTCCCCAGTGGTACGTCGGGCCGGGTGGTTACTACGGCGGTGGCTTCAACCCGATCTTCTTCTCGAGTTCGATGCATAGCATGGCAACGGATATGCATCAGGTCTTCGTCTCCGCGCCGCGCGCCAGTTCGAGTGGTTCCGGGTTTGGCGGCGGTGGAGGCGGTGGCGGATTCTCGGGCGGCGGCTTTGGCGGCGGCGGCGGCAGCGCGTTTTGACGCTCGTGACCTGACAAAACCTGCGCATGTCGCAGGCGGAATACTTCTTTCCTACTATTGATCTTCCTTTCTGCACCCCTATAATTGCCCCACTTTTTATTGGGGTTCGCTTGCTGCAAAAATATCAGCGTTTCAAAAAGCCACTGGTCGCGACCCTCTGCATCGTGGCCGCGCTCTGGCTATTCGCGAGTACCGCTCTGTACCGCGTGATGCGGCAACCGCCGGAACGCTTCGCTGGCGTGATGTCCAAAATTCCGGGGCCTATCCCTTTTCTCATTCTTCCGTTTGAAACGCTCTGGATGCGCGCCCGCGCGGGAAACCTCCAGATCGGCGACCCCGCACCGGACTTCTCGCTGGCCAAACTGGACAAGAGCGATCACGTCCAACTGTCCTCGCTGAACGCGCACGGACGCCCGGTGGTCCTGGTATTTGGCAGCTACACCTGACCGCCGTTCCGGCGGGAGGTGCCTGCCCTCAACAAGCTTTATCAGCAATACGGAAGCCAGGTGGCCTTTCTGGTGGTCTACATCACCGAGGCCCATCCCAGCGACGTCTGGCAGATGCGAAGCAACATCAAAGACGATGTGGTTTTTGCCAGCCCGCGCAATGAAGACGAACGCGCTTCCGTTGCCGGCACGTGCGTCCGCAAGCTCGGAATCCAGATCCCCGCGGTTCTCGATGAATTCGGGAACTCAACCGAGAGCACGTACACGGCGTGGCCCGATCGCCTTTACCTGATCGACGCCAACCGCCGGGTGGCCTATAAGAGCAAGCCCGGCCCGTTCGGATTCAAGCCCGACGAGTTACAGGCGGCGCTGCACAAGGCTGTCCATGAGCGGTAGTCGACTGTATGGACCGCCCGGGCCCTCTTCCATAAGCATTAACTCGAACCGGACGTGCTAGAAGTTAACCCTTCTGGTCGTTCTGGGCGGTAACTTCTGAGTAGACTACCCGACAGGATATCTGGAATCTGCTCAGTTTTAGTCGTTGGGCTAGAGCGAGACTTCCCAAGGTTCCCTTCTTTGTCAGGGCAGGCCTACGCGCCGGAGAAGGTCCTTAAAGCGCTCATCCGAGCGGTATCGGTCAAAAATCGGGTCGACCGCGAGGTATCCCATCCAAACAGCGTGATCTTCATAGGCGGCTTGCAGCCATTTGAATGTGTCCTCATTCTTATTTGAAGCTGCGTAGATCTGAGCCAAGCCGTAAGGGGACACGTAACGCGTCCTCGAAATTGCTTCCAGTTCGTGCGCGATTCGGAGTGCCTCGCCATTCCGTCCTGCAACTGCAAGGGCAACGGCGACTTGCGCGGTGTAGAGTGGGCTGTCGCCTGACAGATTTGCCGCTTTCTTCAGCTCGTTAACAGCTTCGCTGTGCAACCCTGCCCCCCGATAGTCCTCTCCGAGCAGAAGGTGAGCGGCAGCGAAGTTCGGATCCAGTTCAACGGAATTTCGATTCTGATCGATGGCGCGGGAGTAGTCACGTGCCATGTAATAGCGGAGTCCCACCCATGTGCTGATCATGAGGTTCAGGGGGTCGAGCTCTAGTGCATGCCTCGCTTCTGCAAGTGCCTCGCCATGGCGGCTCCTGATGGAAAGGTAGTCTCCGTACCAGTGGTGCGCATTCGCGTATTGGGGATCCAACTGCAGAGCGCGCCTGAACTCGGCCTGCGCACCGGTCCAATCCCAACGATGGGTCATCGCAAGGCCCAGGGACGCATGGGCCTCAGCCGATTCCGGATCGATCTCGAGCGCCTTGCGAGCCGCGGCGTAAGCTTTCGGGAGTGCCTCGGCGGGGGACTTAAATCCGTGCCAGGTCAGTCCGCTGTCACAATCTGCCAGTCCGGAATACGCTGCCGCATAGGTGGGATCGTTGTCGATCGCCTGCTCGAAATATTGCTCCGCTTTCTGCATGCTCTCGCCGGTTCGCTTGTTCCAGTAGTAGCGACCCTTCAAGTACGCCTCGTATGCTTCCGGGCTGATTTGCCGTGGAGCAGCCAAACGCTTTTCCTCTTCTTCAGTAAGAGCGACGTGAATCTCGCTTGCGATGCTTCGCACGACGGAGTCCTGCAGGGCCAGCACATCTTTGAGTTCGCGGTCGTAACTCTCGGTCCAAATGTCGGTCTGATCATGTGCCTGGATGAGTTGGACCGTGATGCGCACACGGTCCGACGAGCGTCGAACGCTGCCTTGGACAAGATAATCGGCGTTTAATTCCTTACCGATCTCCCTCGCAGCCAGCGTGCTCCCTTTGTACTTTGCAACAGAACTCCGTGCGACCACCTTGAGTCGGTCCCGATTCAATTTCCCGACCTGAGCGATCATCTCTTCTGTCAGCCCCTCGCTGAAGAACTCTTGATCAGGATCTCGGCTCAAATTGTCGAACGGCAGCACAGCTAAGACTGTCTTGCGCTGGAAAACGGCTGGGCCGCGCGAACCTCGCCAGCCCCAAAATGCGAGAAGTGACAGCATGGACACAACTGCCAGCGAAGCTAACCCAACGAAAAGCCACGTCCGCGCGCGCCGATGTACCTGTCCACGAGCGGCTTCAGTGCCCGGTACCTGCCCCGCTGTCCGCTCTTGTTCTTGCTCCATCAGGCCCAGCCTGCCCCCTTGCGGCCAGCTATCTGGCTCCGAAACGAAACTCTGCGTGCCTGTGGGGACGACTGATGCTTCAGGTTTGGGTGGCTCCGTAGTGTGTTCTTCTTCGGGAGAAATAATCGGCGCAATGAATCGATACCCTCGTCCGGTCACGGTCTGGATAAACCGCGGGGTTTCGGGATCGTCCTTAAGAACCTGGCGGACTTTGCGGATTGCGCCCCTGATGCTGTTATCCGTGTCAAGGAAAACATCATTGCCCCAAACCCTGGAAACGATTTTCTCGCGACTGACGATCTCGCCCCGGTGCTCAAGTAGAAGGACCAGGATTTCTAAGGGAATGCGCTCCAGTTTCAGCACATGGCTGCCACGGCGTAGCCTTCGAGGACGAAGATCGAGCTCGAAGTCTTCGCCGAACCGGATTGATTGCTGGAGGCCAAATGGCTGGGAGGTCATGCTAAGCCCCAGGGAAGTTGAACGATTCTACAACACATCAGCAACCCCGACTTAAGTGCAAACAGCACTTATGCTTGGGGCGACACAAACCATAACGATCCGACACACGCAGCGCTATGGACAAGCAAGTTCTCCGCGGCAATCATGCCGCGCACCCACACTCCGGGATAGTCGCAGGAACAAAATGAAAAGGATGGAGGACAGAATTATGAAGAGGATTTTCGGGCTCGTATGCGGGCTGATGGTGAGTCTGCTGGTCGGATCCTTGGCCGCAGGAGCTGACGTCGTTTTGGACTGGAATGCGATCGCGGTCAACACGGCTGTTGCGAACAAACAGAACCCATTCGCCCAGGCGCGCTACGCGGCGATCGTACAACTGGCGGTGTTTGAGGCGGTCAACTCCATTACCCATGAATATCAACCATATCTTGGGACCATCACTGCACCGGCGGATGCCTCACCCGACGCAGCAGCCATAGAGGCTGCGTATCAGGTGCTCGTCGCCTACTTTCCCTCGAGCCAACCGACTCTATATACGGCCTATCTCAAGTCGATGGGGGCCATACCGGACGGCCCCGCTAAGACCGACGGCATGGCAACCGGTGACACCGCAGCTTCCGCCATGATGCTGCTGCGCGCAAACGACGGTTCGTCGCCGGCGCTGTTTTTTCCACCCGGACCGCCCGTTCCAGGGGAATGGCAGGCAACTCCGAGTTGTTCCACCCGCGGTGCGGAATCGCTTTTCAATGGCCGAACGTAACTCCCTTCGGTATTTCGAGTGCCAGTGACTTTCTCCTCGATCCGCCACCGGCGCTCACGAGCAACGAATATGCGAAGGCTTACAACGAAGTCATGACGGTGGGCAGTTTGAACAGCACACAGCGGCCTCAAGATCGGGCGAATGTCGCCCTGTTCTATGCGGCTTCGTCGCCAACTCAGGTGTTTAATCAGGCCGCGGAGCAGGTCGCAGTGGCACAGAGCCGCTCGCTGTCGGACAATGCGCGTGCTCTGGCCCTGATCAATATGGCAATGAGTGACAGCCTGGTGGCGTCATTCCTCAACAAATACACCTACAACTTTTGGCGTCCTGAAACCGCAATCCATGGGGGCAGCATGGACGGCAACCCGAACACCGCGGGTGATCCCAACTGGGCCCCATTCATCACGACCCCCTGCTTCCCAAGCTATCCCTCAAACCACGGCAGTGCGGGCAACGGCGCGGCGGAAGTAATGAGACGCATTTACGGCGAAGATGGAGTTTCGATCACGTTGACCAATCCTGCGGTGCCCAGCATCGTCTTGCAATACACCTCGTTTAAGCAGATTACCGACGACATCTCTGACGCGCGTGTATTCGGCGGGATACATTTTCGAACCGATCAGGTCGCAGGCGAGCGCTTGGGAAGGGCAGTAGGAAAAACTGTATATAAGCACAACTTGCGTCCCGTGCACGGTGGCGACTAATTCGTTAGCGCGAAAGGGACTCCCATTTGTGTCATTCGGCGGTTAACTGCCGGTCAAATGGCACAAATGGGAGATAACGCTCTTCTTGAACGGCTTTCTGCTCCGATCCGAAAGGCTTTCGCATTTCTTAGCGGTTGACGGCCAAACCGGAACTAATTCTTATTCTTAATTCAAACGCCTTATGATGCCCCTGTTCTCAAATGAGCGTCCTAGCATGAAAAAAATGGGCCGCGACTGAATCGCGGCCCATTCCCCACTGAGATGCGGAATTTCTTACTGCTCGCCCGCTGAGGCGTTCGATCCCCAGAGAACATTGCTTCCCCACAGCACATTACTGCCCCACAAGACATTACTCCCCCACAACACGTTCGAGCCCCAAAGCACATTGGAACCCCACGGTTCGCCGCCGCTGCCCCACAGCACGTTGCTGCCCCACAGCACGTTGCTGCCCGCGACGGTCGACGCGGGCGCCCCGGTCACGAACTGCGAAGATCCCCACACGGCAGCGTTCGACCACGTGGCGGACGTGTTCCAGACCGCCGACGGATTATCGTTCAGGTAGACATTGCCCGAACTCGCATCATAAGACGCGTACGGCGACATCGCCGTGCCTTTCGCCACATCGGTACTGCTGAGGGCAGCTTCGACGTCGACATAGCCGGCACCGATCGTGAACACATCGTACTGATCGGTGTACGTGATTCCCGTGGAGGGATCGGTTGTACTGCTGTAGGCCGGGAACGACTTCCAGGCTGTCTTCATCAGGCGGGCTTTCACCTGATCCGGAGTCAGCCCAGGACTTTTCTGCAGCAGGTCAGCCACGACTCCGCTGACCACGCCCGTCGCCATGCTGGTGCCACTCAGCGTGAAGTAATTCGCAGACGGCGCACTGCTTCCACCGTTTACGTAAAAGCTATTCGGCACGCGATTGCCGGGCAGCTCGTTGTACAGCGTCGAGCCGGGAGCTTCGAGCGAGACTAGCAAATTGCCCGGCGCAACAATGTCCGGCTTCGCCACAGCATCGATCGCTGTCGGCCCCTTCGAACTATAGCTGGCGATCAGGTCGTCGACGCGCGTCGGCGTTCCCATCGGCTTCATCGCCCCCACCGTGATCACGTAGGGATCGTTGCCCGGTGCGGTAACCGTCCCATAGCCATCCGTAGGCTGGTAGCGCCCGTTGTTGCCGGCGGCAACCACCACCACGATGCCGCTTTTCCACGCGGCTTCGACCGCCTGGCAGAGCGGATCGAGTTTGTAGCTTTCGTAGACCGCGCGTCCCAACGACAGATTCAGCACGCGGATGTTAAACAACGGTTTCAACGCGATCGCGGTGCTGATGGCCGAGATCACCGCGCTGTCGCTACCCGCGCCGTTCTGGTCCAGTACGCGCAGGTTAATCAGGTTCGCCTGCGGGGCAATACCTTCAAAGGTGTGCGAATACTTTGAACCCGTGGAACTGGCGCCATTGCCCGCAATCAGGCCGGCGACGTGCGTGCCATGGCCGAACTGATCCGAGGCGCTGGCGTTGCCCGTGACGAAACTCTGGTTCCAAACCACTCGCGACAATCCCAGAAACCCGCCGTTCAGGTCGGGGCTGCTGGCGACGCCGCTGTCCACCAGTGCAACGCCAATTCCCTTGCCGGTGTAGCCCGACTGCCACGCGGCGAAGGCATTCACCGCGGGTGCGGCATTGCTCAGCGTGGGAGCCAGCGGGCGATCCAGGCTGATGTACTTCACATTCGCCTGGTTTGACAGCGAAAGAATGTTCGACAGGGACAAGTCGGCGACCACCGCGTTCACCAGCGGCAGCGCATTCAACAAGGAGCCCAAGGTCGAAAGCAACTGCAGATCTAAAAGACCAGGTGGATTGTTGTACTGCACAACGACCCGGGCCGTGGGGGCGGTCGACTTCTGAAGGTCCGGAGAGAGTTTGGTGGTGTCGGTGGCATAGGCCAGCGTCACCGAGGTTAGGAGTAACAACAGCACGATCTTCTTCATGATTCCCCACTTAAGCGCCTAATTGGCGCACCCCAAGTGACCGTTACTGGTGCAGGCTGGGTTCCAAATGGAAATCCGGAGGGCCCTTATTTATCAATGCATTAGGTGGCGTTGTTGCAGATTTAAACGGGCACATTGGCCCACCGCCCAAGACCTGGGCCAAGTTGGCGCGCTCTGAGACTCGGCGTCTGCTTCCCCGTGGGTTGCCAGGATCTGCTAACTCCCTGATTTGCGAGAGGAAAACCATGGTAACGAATGGCACTGTTTTGGGCGGGACACTCCTCTGCAATTCGTTGAAAATTTAAGCACTTGTCATGTCTGGGGTTCGTACCATTGGCGCGCGTGTGTTCATTGCCGGGATGTCTGAGGCAGCGTGCCTCTGCTTTTTCTTGGCTTTCTCCCACTGGCAATCGAGCGATCCCGTCAAGTTTGCCTGCTACCTCATCGCGGCGCTGCTGGCGTCGTCGCTCAAGGTAGGCCTGCCCGGCATTGAGGGGACGCTCTCGGTTAACTTCCTGTTCACACTGTTGGGGATCCTCGAACTCAGCCTGCCCGAAACTCTGCTGATAGGCGTGGCCAGCACACTGGCGCAGTTTTATTGGAAGCCGGCACGACAGCTGAAACTGGTACAGCTTGTATTCAATCTGTCGCAAGTCACGGTTTCAAGCGCGGTCGCATACTGGGCGTACAAGTTGGTTGTCGCTCATGTTCTGCATTCTCCTGGCCCGCTCGCTCTTCTGGTAGCCGCTATCACGCACTTCGGCTGCAACACGGCGGCGACTTCGACCATCATTGGACTTACTGAAGACAAGTCCGTCCGAAAAGTATGGGGTGAGAGTCATCTCTGGCTGTTGCCCTACTACACCGTTGGAGCCGCGACGGCGGGGCTGGTCCATTTTCTGAATGCACATATCGGATGGCAATCCTCGCTGCTGGTGCTGCCCCCGATCTACCTGATGTACCGCTCCTATCGCCTTTATCTGGGCAAGCTGGAAACCGAGAAACGGCACGCCGAGCAAGTATCGGTTCTTCATCTGCGCACGATCGAGACCCTCGCGCTGGCTATCGAGGCCAAGGATCAGACCACCGGAGAGCACCTGCAACGCGTGCGGGTCTACGCCATGGAACTGGCCAAGGAACTGCGCCTGAGCGAGGACGAGACCGAGGCGCTGCGGGCGGCGTCCGTGCTGCACGACATCGGAAAGTTGGCCGTGCCCGAGCACATCATTTCGAAACCGGGAAAACTGACGCCGGAAGAATTCGAGAAGATGAAGATCCATCCCATTGTCGGCGCAGAGATCCTGGAGCAAGTGAACTTTCCCTACCCGGTTGCGCCCATCGTGCGCGCCCACCACGAAAAGTGGGATGGCAGCGGTTATCCGTATGGGCTGGCCGGCGACGCGATTCCGATTGGCGCTCGTATTCTAACTGCTGTCGACTGCCTCGACGCCCTGGCCTCCGACCGGCAATACCGCAACGCGCTGCCGCTGGATGAAGCTATGGCGAAAGTGGTCTCAGAGGCGGGCAGCAGTTTTGACCCGCAAGTGGTTACGATTCTGCACCGCCGCTACGTCGAACTGGAGAAGTTGGCGACTGAGCAGCCCCTGCAAGCACCGCCCAAGCTCTCGACCGATATCAAGGTCGAACGCGGCCTGGCCCCGGACGCGGGATTTGCGGAGTCGGCCGCCCCCTCCAGATCAAATGGGGGAATGAAGGATTCGAGCGCGCGTATTTCGGATGTGCAGCGCCAAGCGCAGGAGATCACCAACCTCAGCCAGCAGGGCAGCGCACTGAGCATCGCAGACATTGGCTCGCTGCTCGCCGTGCGCTTGAGATCTCTCGTGCCGTACGATTCGATGGCTTTCTATTGGCTGAAGAGTGGCGTCCTGATTCCGGAGTCTGTGAGTGGAGAAAACTTCCGCCTGTTTTCGTCGCTAAGAATTCCAATCGGGGAAGGCCTGTCGGGATGGGTCGCGCAGAATAACAAGGCCATTCTGAATGGAAATCCAGCGGTTGAGCCGGGATACCTCAACGATCCCACCAAGTTCAGCACGCTGCGTTCAGCTCTGGCAGTTCCAGTCCAAGCCGCATCCGGAGTAACCGCGGTTCTCGCCCTCTATCGCGCGGAGCAGGATGCGTTCACTGCCGACGATCTTCGCGTCGCCGAGACGATGGCGTCGGGCTTGACACCCTCAATCGAGAACGCTTGCCGGCAGAAGGCAACTTCGGTCAGCGCGGGTTCTCAATAAAGATCTGCTTCGCAGCAGCCCGTCATCGATCCCTCGCCCAGTTGGGGTTACTCCACCTCGAACGTCACGTACAACAGCCCGCCGTCACGCTCGACCTGAAGCGCCACCGGATCGCCCGGCTTCAGCGCAGCCATCGCGGTGCGCAAGGTCTCAACGGTATCAATCGGCATCGTGTTGATCTGGTGAAGAATGTCGCCAGCCTGCAATCCGGTGTCGGGCATGGTCAGGTCCGCGGAGCGTCCCACCACAATCACGCCGGAAGGAATTCTGAGTGCTGAGCCCAGCCGGGAACGCAGGTCGCCACTGAGATCGACGGCGAGAACGCCCAGGCGGGGAACCAGACTGTTTTCCGGATTCACCGCATCCAGCAGTTCGTCCATGTGGTCGCGGTGTTCGATGGCCGGGATGTACAAGGTTTTCCTGTCCTTGCCGCGCAGGATCTCCAGCTTCACCACCTGGTCGATCCGATGAAGGTACAAAGCCGCGGAGAGTGAAGCCAGGGTTTCGATCCGGCGATCGTCGGCGGAGAGGATGATGTCCTGAACTTGCAGGCCCGCCGCTGCGGCCGGGCCGTCTGGGTTCACATCCACCACGATGACTCCCCAACGTCGTGGGAGTTGCAGAGCCTCGGCCAGGTCGGGTGTGATCTCCTGCGATGCCGCGCCGATTTCGACGCGATGCACGTGTCCATGTTTGCGCAGGGCGCGATAAACGAAGTCGACCACGCGCGCCGGAATTGCGAAGCCCAATCCCTCACTGCCTCCGCCCTGCGACAAAATGAAAGTGTTGATCCCCACCACGGACCCGTTCATGTCCACCAGCGGCCCGCCGCTGTTGCCGGGGTTGATAGGAGCGTCGGTCTGAATGTAGGTGAGCGGCTTGTTGGGATCGGCCTGCCGCGCGACCGCGCTGACCACACCCATGGTGATCGAGTTCTGCAAGCCTTCCGGGCTGCCGATGGCAAAGACGAGTTGTCCTACTTTTGGAGACTGGGTAAAGAGGGGAATCGTAGGCAAGTCAGCGTCGTCGATCTTAAGAAGAGCGAGATCGGTTTCCTTGTGTTGGCCCAGCAGCTTCGCTTCCACGATGCGGCGTTTGCCCAACGGCACTTGCCCGGCGGAGTCACCCATCGGCAGCGGCAGCGCAACCCGAATCCGTTGTGCGCCCTCCACGACGTGGGCATTGGTCATGATGTAACCAGTGGAGTCGACAATCACGCCCGAACCAACCGCGTGCTGGCGGACGATCAGCGCCGTCTGGGACTTATCGGCTTCATGGAGCGGACCGTATCCGGTGACCAGGATCTGCACCACCGCGGGAGACACCCTCATAGCCAGACCTTCCAGGGCGCTGTTCAACTGCACGAGAACCTTTTGAGCTTCGGAGTCCGCCGCCTCGGTTCTCGACACGGGCTTCCCAGCTTCTGTCTTCTGCCCTGGCGGTTGCGCGTCTGGCTTCGGGCTGGAGGTCTGCGCAACAGCGCCGGCGAAGCATAGAACCACAAGGAACAGAACGCGGATTGCTCCCGCCTTGACGACCGGATGAGTGTGAACGGCATGTGCCATAACGAACTCCTGCCCTTGTTGTGGAAGAACCCCTTTTCAAAACACTATCACGGGCGGTCGCTCGCAGACATAACGCTCGTCTCGTAATGGAAAGCTCGTTGCTACAATGAGGATCGCTGATCGCACCCGCTGATGAACATTCCCCACCCGGCTCTGGCCCCCAAAGCTCGCGCGGAACACGCTCCTTAACATGATCGTCGCCACCGAGGTTCGGAATGTCCCGCAGGCGGTGAAGGAGACTTTGATCTTGCTCACCCCGGCCGGAGCCTTGGCGTTTCCGTTCATGCTCACGTTGCTATTCCGAAATCGCGGACAGCACGAGCCAGAGGCCGCTTTTGCAGGCACCGCAATTGGTCAGCACGCTCAGCCTGATCGTGGCGTACTGCATGTTGGTCTTTGACGGTCGCTATCTCGTTGCGATTGTGCCGGTACTGATCGCTATCTGCTGTCCTTTATTGTTGTTTCTGATCTGGCCCCATGCGCGCCACACGTATCACCGGGGCTGCAGAAGGCCGGGCTCGGATTGCTCGCCGCGAGCATCGTCTTTTTCGCGGTCTACTGGGCGTCTCCTTTTCGAACAGTGGACCGTGATTTCGAAGCCAGTTGCTACCAGCCGCCGCTGTCCTTCGAGGCGCCGGGCCGGCGGGAACGCTGGTCAGCATCGGAGATGGCCCCTATCCGGAGCACGGTGTGGGATTCGAAGCAGGGCCGTATTTGGTGTACCTTGCGGGATGGCGGCTGGTGGGAGGAAACTCCGAACTGCCGCCCGCGTCCGACGCGGACGCACTCTCTAGCAAAGCGCTCGCGGCGAAGGCCGACGCGGTTGTAGTTTGGGGATCCCTGGCAGATCCGGCCTACGGCCCAATCTTCGACAAGGTAAAACTCGCCCAAGAGTTGCAGTCCGCCACCTCGTTTACCGATCCCTATAAAGGCGAAGTAGGCACAGTCTTATTGTTCCGCCGGACGAATTGATCAGAAAACTGAGCCCCAGCCCGCAGGGGGAACCTAGTTGCTACCGTTAACTAATGGGTAATCAGGCTTTTACAACGATAACTTTCGTGATATAACCGCCCGTAAGCAGAGAAGCGGGCCCCAGCCCGCCGGGAGCTTGGTTTGACGACGTTGGCCTCTTTTAAGGATGAGACATCGAGATCAGGCCAGCACAGAGGAGGCCCTTTGGCCGAAGAAGCACGGACCGGAAAAAGATTTCCCCTGGAATTACCGATCAAGATCCACAAGGGCGAGACCGGCGCAGACGCCAACGGCGTAACCGGGAATCTCAGCGCGGCGGGCGTGTACATCCGCGCCGACGCCTCCATGGAGATTGGCTCACCGGTGGAATTTGAAATCACCTTGCCCCCGGAGATGACCGGCGGCCAGGAAAACGTCACCATCCAATGCAAGGGGCGGGTGGTGCGCGCCGACGAAACCGGAGAAGGCGGAGAAGGCCGCGGCGTGGCTTGCGTGATCGACTCGTACGAGTTCGTGCGGAACTCATAGAACTTTTTGGGAGCGCTGACAAAATGCTCAAACTGATTCTGGCTGATAACCAGGCGATCTTCCGAGCGGGCATCGCTAAAGTGCTTGCCGTAGAAGACGAGATGCGCATCGTGGCCCAGGCGCAGACCCCGGAACAAATGTCCATGGCCATCGACAAATTCCGTGCCGCCGTGCTGGTGGTGGCAGCGGGATTCCACGGCGACTTTGCAGCCATTGTACAGGCCGCGAACAAGGCCAAAACCCGCGTGATCGTCCTCGCCGATACCGGTGAGAGCGCGCAGCGTCACATGTCCAATGGCGCCCACGGAGTGGTCTATCGCAATGTGACCAGCGCAGCTCTGGTTGATTGCGTGCGCAAAGTGGCTCGTGGTGAAACCTGGGTGCAAGACGTCGCTGTGCCCAGCGAACTCACCGAGAACGATATGGTCGGTTTGCGCGTGCGCGACCGTCTCACCGCCAAGGAACTGCGCATCGTCGCCCTGATCGTGCAGGGCTACAAGAACAAGGAAATCGCCACCCAGCTCGGCACTACCGAGCAGGTCATCAAGAACTATCTGCGCAACGTCTACGACAAGATTGGCGTTTCGGACCGCCTCGAGCTGGCGCTATTCACGATTCACCACCGCATTCTGAACGAGGCCGCAGCCGCCACCGCTTCCGGCGCCACGCCGCAGGCACCCGCCGGCGTTGCACCGTAAGACTTACGAATCCGCAGAAACGAAAAGGGCCACATGCAAAAAAAGCGGCCCTTTTCAAGTCTGTTGCGAACTCAATGCTAAGCACCGAGGGTGGGACAAAACCCCTCTGAGCCGCGCAGCGGCGGCATGTGAAAGCCCGGCACGGCAGTGCCGGGAAAGCATATCTGGCACAACCCGAGTCCGGTTTAACGGACGGCACGAGTTTCAGTACCAGCCTCGCAAGAGGCGGCCTTTCCATTCCACCTTCGCTTCACTCTCCTGAGCGGCGCCCGGAATGCTTCGGTCCGAAGGTCGTCCCGAAAAAATCGCCCTTATTCCACACCGGAGAATCGTCGTGCTGGGCGATTCGGTAGCCGACGAGGAAATTCATCGCCGCTCCCTTCGCCATCGAGTCAAAATCAATGGGCTGCTCCATGTTGTCGAGCGGTGTGTGATAGCGCGTGACTAACCACTTCTTGATCACATCCAGGCCGTTCACCTTGGGATCGGTAGACTTCACGCCGTCCTCGACATCGACCGCCGGCACACCCTGCAGCACAAACGAATATTGATCGCTGCGAATGAACGACACCTCCTCCGGCATCGGATCGGGGCTGACATCGTATCCCATCACCTTGGCCACCGAGGCCACTTCATCGCCGAGCGTGGAGTGTTCGGCTCCCAGAGCGACCACATCTTTCATAGGGAAGTAGCTGCCCGGAGCGCCGTCAATGTTGACGTTAGCCACGATCGATCGCAGCGGCACAGTGGGAAAGTGCGCGAAGTAATCTGAGCCGAGCAGGCCCATCTCCTCCCCGGTCACGAACACAAAGAGCACGGACCGTCGCGGAGGCTGCGGCAGGCTGGCGTAGGCGCGCGCGATTTCGAGCAACGTCGATGCGCCAGAAGCATTGTCCAGAGCGCCATGGCAAACGTTGTCGCCCTCGACCGCCGGACAAATCCCCAGGTGATCCAGGTGCGCGGTGTAGACCACATACTGGTCGCGGAGCGCAGCATCGGACCCCTTCAGTTCCGCAACAATGTTGGGGCTCTGGATTACCGATTGCGTGGCCATGGTGTGGATGTGCGCGTTCACCGGAAGGGCAAATGCCTGTGGCTTGCTGGCGCGGGCGGCGGAGAAAACCTGCTCGAGTGTTTTGGGAGCGCCCGCAAAGACCAACTCCGCTCCTTGCTGGCTGAAGAGCGCGTTGCCGCGAAGCTCAGGGAAAAAATCGTGCGGAATACCGCTCTGATCGATCCAGTGCATTTCTCCCACCTGGATCTGCGGAACCAGCCATTCCCACGGAGAACGTTTCCAGTCCTCGGGCAGCATGATCGACAACTCTCCGACCGCCCCATGCGCCACCGCATTCTTGGCCTTCACGATGCCGTCGGAGTAGTAGGCGCGCTCGGTGGAAGGAAAAGCCGAAGGTGCTCCGTAGATCATCAACACGAGTTTGCCGCGCAGATCGACGCCCGCATAGTCGTCGTACTTCTGATCGGGTGCGGTCACGCCAAAACCCACGAACACGACTTGCGCGCTGACGTCGCTTTCTGCCTTGCTTTCATCCTTCCGGGCCGGACTCGCGAACCAAGTGGAGAGCACGTAGTCCTTGGCGTCGACCAGCATCTTCTCCTTGCCGTTCACTGTGACCACCAGCGAACTGGCGGGTGTGTCCGTCACCGCCCTCTCGAGGGGCACGGGCTGGAACCACCCGCCTGACAAACCTGGATGCAGTCCCATCCCTTCCAACTGCGTGGCCACGTAGCGCGCCGCGATATCATAGCCGGGCGTGCCCGGTGCACGCCCTTGCAGCAAGCTGTCCGACAGGAAACGAATGTGGGCCCGGATCTCCTCCGGGCGAATGATTCTAGTCGCCAGTTGAACCGCCGTCTGTTCCGAAGGGTTCTGAGCTGCGAGGTTGAAGGAAAGAAGAAAGACGACAAGGCAAAAAATTGCCAGGGAGCGGAGTCTCATTTGTGACAGGCCACGATTCGTGATACGCAAACCGGTTAGATGCGTCCAGCTGATTTCGGTCACAAACAAAAGAGATAAAATCCAGGTCGCAGCGAGCACGCGAAACAAAATACATTCCTGTACGATTGAGGGGAAACTATCGGCTATGGAATACCGACTACTCGGACGATCTGGTTTGAAAGTTCCGGTGTTGAGTTTCGGCACCGGCACCTTTGGCGGTGGGAACGAGTTCTTTCGCGCCTGGGGCGCGAGCGACGTGGCCGAGGCAACGCGCCTCGTGGACATCTGTCTGGAAGCGGGCGTGAACCTGTTCGACACGGCTGACGTTTACTCGGACGGGTTATCCGAGACGATTCTGGGCAAGGCGATCGCCGGCCGACGCGACAAAGTTCTGATCTCCACCAAAGCGACTTTCCGCATGGGCACGGTGTCCGGGCCGAACGACATCGGATCCTCGCGTTACCATCTGATTCAGGCCTGCGAAGCCAGCCTGCGCCGGCTTGGAACGGATTACATCGACATCTATCACCTGCACGGCTTTGACGCGCTGACGCCGCTGGAAGAAGTACTGAGCACGCTCAACAATCTGGTCACAAGTGGAAAAGTTAGATACATCGCCTGCTCGAATTTCTCGGGCTGGCACTTGATGAAATCGCTCGATGTTTCTGACCGCTATGGCTGGGCTCGTTACGTGGGCCATCAGGTCTATTACTCGCTGCTCGGCAGAGAGTATGAATGGGAACTGATGCCGTTGGGCCTCGATCAGGGAGTGGGTGCGCTGATCTGGAGTCCGCTAGGATGGGGACGGCTCACGGGCAAGATCCGCCGAGGACAACCTCTGCCCAAGCAAAGCCGGTTGCATCAGACCGCTGAGCAAGGGCCGCAGGTTTCTGACGAGCATCTGTTTAACGTAGTCGACGCGCTTGACCTGGTTGCCAAGGAATGCGGCAAGACCGTGCCCCAGGTGGCGCTCAACTGGCTGTTGCAGCGTCCCACGGTCGCCACCGTGATCTTTGGTGCGCGCAATGAAGAACAACTGCGCCAAAATCTTGGTGCAGCGGGATGGGCTCTGTCGTCCGAGCAGGTCGCTAAGCTAGATCGCGCCAGCGAGGTGACGCCGATTTATCCGTACTGGCATCAGCGGCAGTTTGCGGAACGGAATCCGCCGCCTGTTCCACCGCCCGCGAAATAGGAACTCCGCTAGCTGATCTTTTCGCCGACCGACTTCGCCTGCGTGAACAGATACAAATAGTCGGGGCCGCCGGACTTAGAGTCGGTGCCTGACATGTTGAAGCCGCCGAACGGGTGCGCGCCGACCATCGCGCCGGTGCACTTGCGGTTGATGTACAGGTTGCCGACGTGAAATTCCTGGATCGCGCGGTCAATCTTGTCGCGCGACTTGGTGTAGACGGCGCCGGTCAGGCCGAACTCGGTGTCGTTGGCAATCTCGAGCGCATGGTCGAAGCCGTGAGCTTTGATCACGGCCAGCACGGGGCCGAAGATCTCTTCCTGCTCGAGCTTCGACTTCGGGGCGATATCGGCGATCACGGTGGGCTTGATGAAGTAACCTTCACCGGCTTCGGTGGCGCGTTCGCCACCGGTGATGAGGCGCCCATCTTTCTTTCCCTGCTCGATGTATTCGAGGATGGTCTTCATCGAACCTTCGTTGATCACGGCGCCCATCGCAGCGTTTTCGGTGACGTCGCCGACGTGAATCTTCTCGATGCGGGCTTTCAGTTGCTCGAGAAACTTGTCGTAGACGCGCTCATCGACGATGGCCCGGGAGCAGGCCGAGCACTTCTGGCCCTGGAAGCCGAATGCGGCTTGCGCCACCCCTTCGACGGCGGAATCGATGTCGGCATCGGCGTCGACGATGATTGCGTCTTTGCCGCCCATCTCAAGAATTGTGCGCTTGATCCAGATTTGGCCGGGCGCCTGCGTCGCGGCGACCTTGTTGATGTGCAGGCCGACTTCGCGTGAGCCGGTGAAGGCGATGTATCGCGTCTTGGGGTGCGCGACGACGGCATCACCGAAACTGGCTCCGGCTCCGGGGCAGAAGTTCACCACGCCCTCGGGCATTCCCGCTTCTTCGAGCAGTTCGACAAACTTCGCGGCGATGGTCGGGGAATCGCTCGACGGCTTCAGGATGACCGTGTTGCCGCTGACGATCGAGGCCAGCGTCATGCCGGCCATGATGGCGCAGGGGAAATTCCACGGCGGAATCACTGCTCCTACGCCCAGTGGAATGTACATCAGCGTGTCGTGCTCGCCGGGCAAATGGATGGGCGTTTGCGCCTTGGCAAAGCGCAGGGCTTCGCGCGCGTAGAACTCGCAGAAGTCGATGGTCTCGGAGATGTCGGCGTCGGCCTCGGCCCAGTTCTTGCTGACTTCGAAGACCAGCCACGCCATGAATTCCATCTTGCGCTGGCGCATCAGGTCGCCGACGCGGAAGACCAAGCTGGCGCGTTCTTCCACGGTGGTGCGGCTCCAGGACGTGAAGGCTTCGAGCGCCGCTTTCATCGCGGGTTCCACCTGCTCTTTGTTGGCCTTCTGATGCATGCCAACGATCTCGGAGGGCTTTGACGGGTTCAGCGACTTGATCTTGTCCGCGGTCTTGACGCGCTTGCCGCCGATGATGAGGTCATACTCGCGCCCGAGTTGGCTGCGGACTTTCGCGATGGCGGCGCGCATGCGGCGCGCGTTCTCTTCATTGCGGAAATCGAAAAAGGGCTCGGTGACGAAGGGACCTTGATGCAGGCTTGTGCGCGGCCGGACGGGGGCTTCGAGCGTTGCCATGGGGGAAATCCTTTCGAAACGGAATTGCTTGAGGTATGAGACTTGGATTAGTTTACACCTCATAAACAATGGAAGGCCCGGCGGCCCACCATCAGATTCTCGTTGTGGGGGCTGGCCCACCCGCGTGCTGCCGCCGAAGGGGTACCCCACTCTTTCGCGCTCTTTGCGAAAGGGTGGGAGGAGTCAGCGCGACCCATAACCACTTTTCCCTTTTTCCACAGGCCGCAACCCGATTTCGGTGACGAACAACCTTTACTGAGAATCTGGAAAGTGCAAGATTGGGAACATGCTCCAAGGATCTCCCAAGCAAGTCCGGCACGACCACGCCACTGCACCGCCCGAAATCGGCAGCTAAGTTATTATTCCGCAATATTTTGCGCGTAACTTGCTGCCGCTCAATATTTTACGGACATCTCCCCGTGCCTAAAACCTGCAAGTCCTTAGAAGAGAATATTTTGGAGGGACACCGCCAAAAAATTGCAGAGATATACCCGCAGCGCCGCGGGCCCAACGAGGGCTGCCCAAAAGATTCGTGCTGCTTCCAGAAGAAGTCAAAATCAAAGTCCCCACACTAACGTCGCAAAAGGCGCGACGTTAGTATGGGGCGCACTCTCGTGATTGTTTTAGATTGAAAAGCTCAGTCTGGCTCGATTTCGGGAAGGCGGCTCTTGCCGCGTGCGGCATCCGGGAGCGGCGGGACGGGGAGGGGAATGTCGACGGTGCCGAGGTAGTTGCTCATTTGATCTTGAATGCCGAGGCGCAGCGAGGCCGCTTCCACGGGGACGTCCACTTCTTGACGCACGCCGAATTCTCCGGCGATCACTTTGTTGTAGACGGCGGGCTGCAGTTCGCTGGCGCCGACGTTTGAGGTGCCAGTAAGCATTCGGCCTTCACGATCGAATGAGGTCACCATAAGGGTGAGGACGTTTCGATAGGTTTCGTTCGCCAGCGGGATGAAGCGCAGGGCCGAGCCTTCGAGCGTGTAGTCGATGCTGTAATGCTGCACTTCGACCGGGGCGGAGGCCTCCGGGGCTTTCGCCTGCACGAGAATGTCGCCCAGGCTGGCGCGATCGATTTTCTTTTTTGCGCCCACTGGGGCGACGATCTCCGAAAACAGGATTTGGCGTGAGGGTGGCGATCCGTGCTGCATGGCAACGGCGCGGGTTCGGCGGGCGAGGTCGGCGTCTCTATTCTTGGCTGCAGCACTCGCGTCGTCGGCGAAGTATCCCTGTCGGTAGTGGAGCGTGAGTCCCTTCTGGGCCAGCAGGACTTTGATTTTTCTGAACTTGCCGTCGTAGATCTTGTTGGCGGGAGTGTAGGAAAGAGTGTAGTAGTTGGAACCTTGTTCGGTTGCCATGGCAATGGCTTGGCGAATGCCGTTGGAGTTGTAGAACGCCTTGCCTCCCGTGGACGTTGCAAACTGGTTGAGCGTGTCCTGCTCGGCGGCTTGCTGCGCCAGTGCCTGCATGTCTTGGGGAACGTTCGGCGTTGGGGAGATCACGGTGCTGGCGGAGAAATCGGAGGGAAGGATGGCGGTCGATCCTCCCATGGTTCCGGCGCTGTCCGCGCCCACGCCGTTGGCGAGCAGGCCTCGCACATCCACGGGGTAAACAGCAATCTGCGCTTCGGCAAGAAGGTTCGTGGCGCGCTTGATCCTGGCGGTGTAGTTGGGATTGTCGAGGGCTAAGTTGCCGGAATTCGTGGTCGCGCTGATGGAAATGGGGAACGAACCCGAGAGCCACACCAGGTTTTTGCGGCCGGGAATGGCAGAGAGATAGCGCGACAACAGCATTATGGCGTCAAGCGTGATGCTGGCCCTTTCTTCGGTGTCGGTGACCTGTTGCTCGGCTTGCATTTGTTGCAGGGCGCTCTGCAGTCCTTGAAAGCCACTGGTTGGCCCGCCCTGGGCAAGATCGCTGACAGCGCTGACGGCAGTATCGGTTCCTTCCGCCGATGCCTTCCACTTGACGGCCTTCGGCGAACTCTTTTTGCCCTTGGCCGCTGCTACCAGGAGAGTCTCATCGGGAGTGAATCCCTGGATCAATCGCAAGCGGGAGGCTCCTGCACTCAAGGTGCAGAGGGCGAACTGCGCATTCTTGGGTTTGTTCCCGAGAAACTTGATCAACTGCTGGCGTGCGTACACCTGATCTTGCGATGGCGTGTTCAGCATGTCGAAGAGTATTAGCGAGACGGCGCCGGGATCGGGGGTGTGAGTGTTGTTGGTGAAGAGATTGGGGGACGGCTTTTGGGGCGCGGGCTTGAAAGGCGTTGGCTCGGACGGAATGGGCGCTTCCGCATCGCTGAATTCGCGGAAGGAGCGGATGTCCTGAGGCTTGCCGTCCTCTGCCAACTGGAAATCCTGCTGGTGTAAACCGCGCACCGGATTTCCCTTGCTATCGGTCACGACGACGTCCATGACTACGGCTTTCGAACTGACCTTGAAAGTAGTTACGGGAGTGGCCGCGGGCGGCGCATCTCGCGCAGGCGTGGAGGCGGCGGAAGATGCGTCCGCGGGATTCACGGTCGAAGGCGAAGCGTCGGGCTTGTCGGTTGCGGTGCTGGGCGACGTGTCCGTTGCCCCGGCGGTTGTGTTCGCGGAAGTGTTGTCCACCGCAGGATCGGCACCGGGCGGGGGACGGAGTCCTCATCCGAAGCGAGTGCGTACAAATTCGGCACGTCGGTTTGCAGGGCGGAGAATTTGGCCCCTTCCTGTTCGGATGGTGGCGGCAGGTCGAACAACTCCACGCCGGCGCCTTGCAGGACGGCTAAGCGGCGGCCATCGGAAGAGAGCGAGAAGTTCTGGCCGCTCAACACGGCGGAGCTCACGTCAACCGAAGCGACGGGTGTGCCGCTCGCCGTTTCGATAATCTGAATCTCCTGCTGGAAGACTTCCTGTTGAGAAGGAGTCGGCTGAGAGACGTCCTGGTCGTCAGGGTCAATGTGAGATGTGGCGGTTGAGGCCAGCGGGGCTGCGAGTCGCGCCGTGCTCACGGCAAAGCGACTTCCGTCTTCACTGTGCGCGACCGAGGCGAAGAAGCGATACCGGCTCCAGTGTTGCCGCCACAGGCGGCGGCCGGCCGTAGTGAAGGCAGTGACGCTGTAGTCGCAGTTCGAGGAGGCACATCGCCCAATCAGGATCGAGTTGTTGCTCGAATAGAGCACGCTCGGGACAGTCCGCGATCTCACCCGGGCCAGATTGCGACGCTTGGCTGGTGTGGAACCGAAGCGGACCAACCAGATCTCGCCCTTGTGGACCAGATCGACATATCCCGCGCTCGTGCCGTTGAGATCCACTACTTCGTTCAAGAGAATCGTGCGCTGCGACGCTAGGGTCTTGGCGTCGAGAAACTGCGCCACAAACTTGGGTTTGGGTTTGGCGGCTGAGGTTTGCTCTGGTTTGGAGTCTCGGGTGTCGTTGGCGGTTTCTACGACAATCTGGCTGCCGTCCGGGGTCACGGAAACCCAGAGCAGATCCTTGGGCGAACTCATCAGCAGGTTCTCGTGCAAGGCGGAATCGACGACGTAAAGACTGTTTAATTTGCGGAGCAGAAACTTTCCGGGACCCAGCGGCCAAAGGTAGCGACGGCGATCGTGGAGATACCAATCCGCCTCGTGCACGACCTTTCCGCCGGGGACCTCGAGGACGACGGCATGAACCAATCTGTCCTGGTGCTCCGGGGGCAGCCGGGGAGTCGCTGGAACAGCTTCCTGCGATTGAAGGTGAGCAGCACGTGATTGGTGTCGACGAAGTTAAAAGACACATTGGGCTCGTCCTCTAAGAGGCGATCCGAACGGGATGGTCCGTGGTAACCGAGATCGGACAACTCGATGCGGGCGGACGGCTTAGGCAACAGGTCTGGAGCAGAAGGAACATTTTGGGCCCACAAGCGTGAAAAGCAGGGGGAGCAAATGAAAAGAAGGGCGGCCAGAGTGTATCGACGAGTTTTAGGGTTGCGGAAGAAATGGCACTGCACTTGTAGGCGCTCTCTTGATTTCAGGAACCGGAACATGCTTGCCACGCGAACCAGTGAGTTCCTTTGAGAATCGTCGCGTGGTCGAACGTTGTCCCGCGAACATTGTAGACCAGCGGGTGGGAGCGCGTTTGGGAGCGGGGCAGAATTTCAAGAGTCTCGGGACAACTTTTTTTGTTGGACGCAGCCGCCGCCATCTGGACTCGGGAGGGTGCCCCGTCCAAAGCTTTGCTTGGGCGGGGTTTTTCTCATGCCGATCAAACGTCAAAATCCCCACACTAACGTCGCAAAAAGCGCGACGTTAGTATGGGGCACCCTCGTGCGTTACGGGGTCAGTTCTCGGAGGGCATTTCGGCGTGATCGATGACGAGCACCTGCACCGCGTCGGTTTTCGGTTCCAACTTCAGGCCAAGCTGCTCCTGAACGGCGGTGAGGATTGACTCGGACGTTTCGGCCGATGGGGGGAGAGCTGCTTCGCTGATGCCATCAGCTTTGATACGAGCTTCTTCGTTTGCATCTGGCGTCCAATGCAGGCTGAAAGCATAGTTGCCCTTGAGGCCGGTCTTATCCACAACAGTCCGGCCGAGACGCACGGACAACTGTTCGGTCAGGAGGGCAAGGGGAGCCCCTTCTGAGACTAGCTCACCCTTTCCGAGGCGCATCATGTGGGGGCCGCTCGACTCCTGGAGTTTGGCTCCTTTTTTGTCGACGACCAGATCGTAGACAGCAAGATTCCTGACTTCGGGGTGCACTCCTAACTGGAAACGATCGCGTAACAGGGTCTTCAGCACGCCCTGGTCGCCATGCGGTTCCATGGGTAACTTGCGAAGCTCGGCGGCGTCGGCGGCACTCATTTTGGCATCGATGTCGAATTTCTCGGTGTTGAGCCAATCTGGGCCTCCTGAAAGCTGAGGATCTTGCACGTGGTACGCCAGTTTAATGAGCGTTTGCAGCGCAACGCCTCTTGCGACGAAGCTTCCGTCGTCCAGATTCATCATCAGTTTTGTGGGGCCATCGGCGGGCCTCGTGCTGGGCTTGACGGAGACGGTCTCGAAAGAACGTGCGGGCTGTATTATGGTTACGTCGTTCGACTGGGCTCGGCTTGGCGTCGCGTTGAACACGCCGAACGTGATCGGAACAGCGATGGCCAACAACGCGGCTGTCGTGAGCAAGAACCTTCTGGTGAAATCGAGTTTGCGCAAGATGCGAGCGGTCATAATATGAACCATCCTTTTCTTAAGATCGGCGCCGGTGACACCTGAGACGCAGGGCAACGGCGAACCCAGGCAGAATTCGCAGACTTTCAGAATGCTCTCGGCATAGACCTGACGGTCGCCGCCCAGTTCCACGACCTCTTCGTCGCAGGCGCGTTCACGCTCCTCGAGCAGCCGTGCTCCGAGCCACCAGACCAGCGGGTAAAACCAGAAGAGGGCTTCGACCACCATGTGCAGAGCAGCGAACAGATTGTCGCGGCGGCGCACATGCCAAACTTCATGGGCGAGAATGGCTTCGAGATGGGGATCTTCCAGGCGTTTGGAAATGCCTGCGGGCCAGATCAGCACTGGGCGGGCAATGCCGAAAATTCCCGGCTCGAGCGAAGATCGCGACAACAACAGCTCGATCGGCTTGCGCAATCCTCCCATGCGTTCGACGCGGCGCAGGGCACCGACTTCGCGTCCGTCGGCGAGTGGTTGGGCGGCGTGCTTGGCCGCGGAAATCCGCCACCAGCGGGCGCTCCACACGAGGAGGACCGCGAGAAATCCGCACAGCCACACTGCGATCAAGACTGGGAGCAGGGGGAGCAGGCCTGAGGCCATGGAAGGACTGGTGCTCACGTGCAGCGATGGCGGAGTGAAAGGTTGACTGATTTGCTCCACCGTGACGTACAGGCCAGGTTTTGGCGTGGCAGCGGCGCGCGACCATGCCAGACGGTTCCCCAAGGCAACCAACCACGAGAAGGGAAGGAGAAACTTTACCGACGCTGCCAGCCATAGCCAGTAGCGAGCGCGGGCGTGGTGCTTGCGCAACAGCAAGGTCAACATGCCGGCGGCGAGGGCGAATAGTGTCGATTGCCACAAATGATTGGCCAGGGCCGGCGCGATGGCATCCCACGTCCCGGACAAATATGCGGACAAATATTTTGGGATCATGATTATTGGTCCCTTCTCTCCAGCTTGCGGAGCGTCTTCTCAGCTTCCTTTACGTCGGCAAGGGTGAGCTTGCCGGATTCGATCAGATGCGCCATGACGGGCTGGGTGCGGCCGCCGAATAAAGCCAGCAGATCATCAATCAACTTGCGCTGGGCGACGTCGCGCGAGACCGCGGCTTCGAAGATGTGGAAGTTGCCGACCTTCTTGACCCGACGAACGGCCTTCTTGCTCTCCATGCGGTACACGGTCGTCTGGATAGTGGTGTAGGCGGGCCTCTGTTTTTCGGGAAAGTCTTCCTGAATTTCGCGGATGGAGGCGCTGCCGCGAATCCAGAGCGTCTCCATGATCTGAAGTTCCAGCTTGGTTAGTTTGGGTCCGGCCATGTCATCTCCTACCGACGTATGCAGTATTACTACAAGTATAGTAAATGTCAAGAACTTTTTTGTTCAGTACCGGTTGATGAGGCGTACGGCCGGCGATCGGGTTCGTTGACTTGGCTATTTCGGGACTCGTAAGATTGTGCGCCAGTGATCGGCCAGACCATCTCGCACTATCGCGTTGTCGACAAACTCGGCGGCGGGGGGATGGGTGTGGTCTACAAGGCCGAGGATGTGAAGCTCCACCGCTTTGTGGCCTTGAAGTTTCTGCCGGATGAAATCTCCAAAGATGCGCAGGCTTTGGCCCGCTTCCAGCGTGAGGCACAGGCGGCGTCTGCGCTGAACCATCCGAACATTTGCACGATTTACGAGATTGATGACCAGCACGGTCAAACCTTCATCGCCATGGAGTTTCTGGACGGCGTGACATTGAGGCATCGCATTGCGGGAAAGCCCGTCGAGCCCGATGTGGTGCTGGGCCTGGCCATCGAGATCGCGGACGCGCTCGACGCTGCGCATGCAGAAGGCATCATCCACCGCGACATCAAACCGGCAAACATTTTTGTCACTAAGCGCGGACACGCCAAAATTCTGGACTTCGGCCTGGCCAAGGTCACGAGTCCGGCCAGGTCCTCGAGCCCGTTTGCCGCGGCCAACACAGTGACCGGTACCCTCGACGATCCGCACCTCACCAGTCCGGGGACGGCTTTGGGCACGGTGGCCTACATGTCGCCGGAACAGGTACGAGGCAAGGAACTGGATGCGCGCACGGATCTGTTCTCTTTCGGCGCGGTGCTGTACGAGTTGGTGACCGGAGTACTGCCATTCCGCGGCGACACTTCGGGAATTATTTTCGACGGTGTGCTCAATCGCGCGCCGGTCTCTCCTACGCGGCTGAACCCCGACGTGCCGGTGGAATTAGAACGCATCATCAACCGGGCACTGGAGAAGGACCGCGATCTGCGCTACCAGCATGCCTCCGAATTGCGAGCAGAGTTGCAAAGGCTGAGGCGGGATACTGCTTCGAGCGGGAGAGTCGCGACGGTCAGCGCAGAGGCGGGAATCCCGGGGCCCGCCGTTGATCAAGCCGCGCGCACGCAGGCCCCGCACACCAGCGGCAGTGCGGCGGTGGTGGGGGCGGCAAGCCAGAACAGATTGAGAGTTGGAATCATCAGCGCGATCGTCATTATGCTTGTAGCGGCGACGGCCTACGGCGTCTACGCGCTCCTTTCTCATGCGAGGTCGGTTGCATTTCAGAACTTCTCTGTCAATAAAATTACCGAAACTGGCAAGGCCAGGTTCGTGTCCATCTCTCCCGATGCCAAATACATCTTGAGCGTCGTGGATGACAAAGGGCAGCAGAGCTTGTGGCTGCGCAACGTTCCGACTAACAGCGACACGCAGGTCATGCCTCCTGAGCCGTTGCGATACCTGGGAGTGCGGTTTTCTCCCGATGGAAACTATCTTTACTTTGTCCGCGGGGAGCAGGGACAAGTGTTGAAGTTTCTCTATCGCGCGCCAGTTCTGGGAGGCACTCCACAGAAACTCGTCACCGATATAGACACGAACATAACTTTCTCTCCCGACGACCGCAGGGTTGCCTATGTTGTACTGAACAATCCGGAACTGGGCAAGTTCCGGCTGGTAACTTATTCCCTGCAGACCGGTGAGGAGAAGACGCTAGTGACCGGCAACATCAATCAAGCGTTGCAGGACCCCGCGTGGTCGCCCGATGGCAAGACGATCGTGTGCGTGATCATGCAGCCGGGAAATGCGCTCGGTGGTTTGGTGGCTGTGGACGCAAGCAGCGGCAAACAGAACCTAGTCTTTGAGTCCAAAGACGGGTTTCTGTTCAAGCCCGTGTGGTTGCCCGATGGCAGCGGTTTGCTGGCCCTGTATACCGGCGGAGAAACCAATTTCAGTCGTCAGCAAATTGTCGCAGTTTCTCTGCGAGACCGCAATGCTCGCGCCATTACCCACGACATCAACGATTATTCCGACCTGAGCCTCTCCGCTGACGGGCACATGGTGGCGACCGTTCTGCGACAGCTTCACTCCGACCTCTTCGTGGCGCGGGCAACGGACCTGAGCAACGGCCAAGCGCAGCAGGTCACTTCAGGGGCTGCGGTGTCCACCTTCACATGGACGGCGGACGGACAAATGCTCCTCGAACAACAGAACGTCGTTAACCTCTTCCACCCTGACATTGGAAGCAAGACGCCGCTGACGTCGGCGCAACAGGATGGCGGGGCGTTCATGCCTTCTTCTTGCCCGGATGGCCGCTATGTTGTGCTCTCCATTGGTGGCCATGCTGGCGCAAAAACGCTAACCATTTGGCGTATGGACGCTGGCGGCGGAAATCTCAAACAGCTCAGCGACGGAAAGAATGATGAGTTTCCAGCCTGTTCTCCCGATGGGAGGTCAGTTTTTTATTCGGATTACTCCAACGGCGCAAAGCTGAACAGGGTGCCTTTGGAGGGAGGAAAGTCGGAAAGACTCTCTGAGTTTCCAGCGCACCGATTCGACATTTCTCAAGATGGCAAGCTGGCCGCCTTTGCAACCTTCGTGTCGCCCAGCACTCCCAAGCAGCAGCTGGCGTTAGTCCCAGTCGATTCGCCGCAAAATACCAAACTTCTGGAGTTGCAACGCCCAGCGCAGGGAGCGGTCCGCTTCAGCCATGATGGCAAGGCTGTCGCTTATCCCTTCCATGAACAGGACGCGGATAATCTCTGGCTGCAGCCGCTCGACGGTTCGCCGGGAAAGCAGATCACCAACTTCAAGTCGGAGCAGATCAGGGACTTTCACTGGTCTTTCGACGGGAGCAAGCTGGGCTTGGTCCGCGGCCATACTGATTCTGATGTGGTGCTGCTGGAAGAGTCCAAACCATAGCTGGCATGCGCGCAGTCGCTACCTGAAGTACTTTGGAGGGTGCCCCGTCCAAGCTTTGCTGGGACGGGGTTTTTCTCAAAAGGATCAAAAGTCAAAATCCCCATACTAACGTCGCAAAAAGCGCGACGTTAGTATGGGGCACCCTCGAGTCCCTTAATCCGTAAGACTTGCCCGCAACTCAGGAGCGTGTGGCGGCCACGGGTGCCGGTTCCAGATGCGCGGTGAAGTGGCGGAGGAATGGAGCCTCGTAGGTCAGGCGCATGCCGGGGATATTCTCGCGGTGCTTCCAGACTTCGAGGATTACCTCGACGACGTAGTCGATGTGGCTCTGCGTGTAGACGCGGCGCGGGATGGCTAGGCGGACCAGGTCCATTTGTGCTGCGCCGGCGAACATCAGCGTGCCAATTTCGACGGAGCGGATTCCACCTTCGAGGTAGAGTTCGGCGGCCAGAGCGACGCCGGGGAATTGATCGGCTGGAATTTGCGGCAGAAAAGAGCGGGCGTCGAGGTAGATGGCGTGGCCGCCCGGCGGTTGCACGATGGGGACTCCCTGCGAGGCGATGTGATTGCCCAGGTACGCGGTTGAGGCGATGCGGTAGCGCAGGTAGTCTTCTTCGAGGGCCTCGTCGAGGCCGACGGCGATGGCCTCGAGATCGCGTCCGGCGAGGCCGCCGTAGGTGGGATAGCCTTCGGTCAGAATCAGGAGATTTTTTTCCTGCTGCGCCAGTTGGTCGTCGTTGGTGCAGAGGAAGCCGCCAATGTTGGCCATGCCGTCTTTCTTGGCTGACATGGTGCATCCGTCGCCGTGGCTGAACATTTCTTGCGCGATCTGTTTGGGAGTCTTGGATTCGTATCCTTTTTCGCGCAGCTTGATGAACCATGCATTCTCGGCGAAGCGACACGCGTCGAAATAGAGCGGGATGCCGTGACGCTTGCACACCGCTCTCACCTCGCGAACGTTTTGCATCGAAACCGGCTGGCCTCCACCGGAGTTATTGGTCACGGTGAGCATGACGAGCGGAACGCGGTAGCTGCCCACGCGCTCGATCAGGGCTTCGAGAGCGGCCACATCCATGTTGCCTTTGAAGGGATAGGTCGACGACGGCTGGCGGCCTTCGGCGATAACCAGATCGACGGCTTCGGCGCCGACGAACTCCACGTTGGCGCGAGTCGTGTCGAAGTGCGTATTGTTGGGGACAACGTCGCCCTTGCGGCAGGTCACGCCGAACAGAATGCGCTCGGCGGCGCGGCCCTGGTGGGCGGGAATGACGTGTTTGTAGCCGAAAATGTCCTGGACAGAATTTTTGAAGCGGTCGAAGCTGCGGCTGCCGGCGTAGCTTTCGTCGCCTTCCATGATGGCTGCCCACTGGTGGGTGGACATGGCGCCGGTGCCGGAGTCGGTGAGCAGGTCGATCAGGACGTCGTCGGCGGGTAGGAGGAAGAGGTTGTAGTGCGCGGCACGGAGCAGTTGCTCACGCTGTTTGCGCGTGGTCCAGCGGATAGGTTCGACGCTCTTGATGCGGAAGGGCTCAATGATGGTCTTTGCGGGCATGCGGCCAGATCCCTGAGGAAGGATTTCAAGACTCCCTATGATACGCTCCGGGCTGCGCCCGGGAGGTCCAGCCGAAGAGCTTGCCCTGAGCTAGTCGAAGGGCGACCCCATAAACTCTTCAAGGCTTAGCGCCGGTCGTCGGGGTCGCGCCAGCGGTGATCATCACGGTCACGGTCCCAATCGCGCCGGTCATCGGAGTCGAAGCCCCAGCGATAGCCTTCGGCATAGCCATCGCGGTAGGCGCGCTTGTACTGGCCGTGGTTGCCCATCCAGTGCTCGTAGCCGTGAGCGTCTTCCTACTGGTCGTTCTTGAGGTTGAAGCGGCGGCCGCGCTCGCGATCGTAGTGACCGGTGCGGACGCCGTCGCGATAACCGTACTGATGGCCATGCTCTCGCGCCTCACCACGGCGATGGTAATCATCGTTATCGTAGCCCCAGGCGAGGCTGCCGAAGGCGAGGGAAACCATCGTCGACAGGGCCGCCAATCGCAGGGTGCGCAACATTCTCGTTCCCAGCATGATTACCTCCACCACCGAAGCCCGGGAAGAACCGGTCCGGTTCGTTCATTTCATCCGATGCGGGTGTGACGGCTGGGTGATGCCTGCGACGTTGGCACGAATTCGGCCAATGATGCGGCGAATTTTTGGACATGCCCGGAGTGTGCAACTCTTCTCGGGGGTAGGTGTTTCACGCCTCGCTTCAGATTCCGATTCGCAGGCAACTGTTAGCGGGTGGTAGACTCGAACGTTTTCGTGAGAGGCAAAGAACATGGACATTCGGCGAGTCGGGGTGGTCGGCGCCGGGACGATGGGCAACGGCATTGCGCACGTGTTCGCGCGCAGCGGATACGACGTGGTGCTGTGTGATGTGGAGCAGCAGTTTCTGGAACGCGCGCTCTTGACTGTGGGCAAGAATCTGGATCGCGAAGTGGCGAAGTCCAAGACCACTCCAGAGGACAAGGCCGCCACTCTGAAGCGCATTCACCCAGTCACGGAACGCGGCAAGCTGGCGGACTGCGATTTCGTGATCGAGGCCGCGACTGAGAAATTCGAAATCAAAACCGAAATCTTTCGCGATCTGGACCGGCTGACGCGGCCTGAAATTATCCTGGCGTCGAATACGTCTTCCATCTCTATCACCAAGCTCGCGGCGCTGACGAAGCGGCCGGAAAAGGTCATCGGGATGCATTTCTTCAATCCGGTACCGGTGATGAAACTGGTGGAGGTGATCCGCGGGCTGGCCACTTCGCAGGAAACGTTCGCCACGGTGCGCGATTTGTCGCTGAGGCTGGAAAAAACGCCAGTGGAGGTAAACGATGCGCCCGGCTTCGTGTCGAACCGGGTGCTGATGCCGCTGCTGAACGAGGCCATGTACGCGGTGATGGAAGGTGTGGCCACGGCTGAGGCGGTCGACGAAGTGTTCAAGCTGGGGATGGCGCATCCGATGGGGCCGCTGACGCTGGCGGATTTCATCGGCCTGGATGTTTGCCTCGACATCATGCGCGTGCTACACGGCGGTTTGGGCGATCCCAAGTACCGGCCTTGCCCGCTGCTGGTCAAGATGGTGGATGCAGGATGGCTGGGGCGCAAGAGCGGGAGAGGGTTTTACAAATATTAGCGTTGAATGACAACCGGAACTGAAGGCGACTCGTGGTTCTACCTGCTGGCTGCGCTATGCGGCATTGGCGCCGGTTGGGCTGACGTCACGATCAATGACCTGCTGTTCACGGCCCTGCTGGTGCTGGCCTCCTGCATGCTGCTGGGGCTTCTGCGGCCGCGGTGGCCGTGGCGCTGGGTGGTTGTGGTGGGGGCATTCATTCCGCTAACCGAACTCGCGGCTTACGTCATTCAAACCGTGAAGCCGTCGCGGGCGCAGATCTACGGATCGTTCCTGGCATTTCTTCCTGGAATTGCGGGTGCGTACGGAGGGTCGGTGATGCGCGGCGTGATTGAGAACCTGCGGCAGGGAAAGTAGCCCTCGCGTCTTCCCGGCGGTTAAACCCTAACAGGCGGAGTGAATCTCTCCGCGGTTAAATGAAGCGCCTAAAGGCGTCCCCGCACAACAGCATTTGCGGCATGCCTGAAGGCAGATCCTGATACGAATCGTAACTGCAGTTGCTGAGCCAGAACTAATCCTCCATTACCTCGGTAAGCGCAATCTGCGACGGGCCGCTAAAGTGCTTCGACGCTATGCCGATGGCTGATCCTCAGTGGAGGCTTTTTCTCTGATGAAGAGTGCCAAGCTTGCCTTACTGGTCGTGATTTTTCTGTTAGCCGGTTGTAATTCCACTTCGAAATTAACCACCACCACAACAACAACAACGCAAAACTCGGTTCGCGCCTACAACGGCACGGCAGCGGTTGGAGATTTCTTAACCATCTCCATCGATTCCAATACGAACACCATCGCCTACCACAGTTACACCAACGGACAAACCGGGACGGTCCCGTACACAGTCAACGCTGATGGGGGTTACACGATCACCGATCCCCAAGGGAACCTGCTTTCTGCCTATGAAGTCCCAGGTTCGGTGATGGTGGTGGAAGCCGCGAACGCAGGGCCTCTCCACGACAGTGCCGCTCTGACTACCGCGGTCGAAAGCGTGCCGGCCTCGGTCAACACATTTGCCCGGCAGAATTTCAATTGCATCCAATTCCGCACTCGGGATGGCGGAGTGGAGATTGGAAACGTCACTATCGATCCGGAGGGAAATCTCACAGCCCGCAGCTACGATCCGGGGGGAATCAGGTGGACGCTGTCGAACTATTTCAATGGCGGACCTTTTGCCGCCTCCGGTACGCAAGAGGACGCTTCGGGGAACTTCTTCACCGTCGTCGAACAGGACGGATCGACGAGCACGGTTTTTGGGACTCAGAGTGGTCTGTGGGCCGGCGATAACGACAACGGCGCGATCATCGGACTGCCGAAGGCTTCCTCGAAAAGCTTTCAACTCCGTTTCTGCCGGCACTTACAGCGCGATCTACTACGAAAAGCCGAACGCGCGGATGCAAAACAACGTGGAAGTCGGTACGCCGGTGGAGGGAAAAGCCAGCATAACGGTGGGCACCGTGGGAGCCGTGACCATTACCGACAGCCAGAACAACGTTATGGCGAGTGGAACGCTGGCAGCGGTTGCCGATACACCTTACGTTTACGACGGCACACCGAACACGCTGCCCGATCCTTGTTACGGCATGTTCACGTTTCGTACGTTAACGGCGAGTTTGCACCAGGACGTGTTCGTCACCTTCCAGGGCAATGCGGTCATCTTTACCAGTTTTCAAACGGCATTGCCGGTTCAGAACAACGGCATGTACACGTACTTTTATGGCGTAGGGTTGAAGTAATCGGCTTCCGGCCTTTAGGCTGCGGAGTTTGCTTGCCATCGCAGGTCGGATGGCGAACTTCCGGACGCCAAGAGGCGGAAGCCGGAGACCGAAGGTATCGGGTTTCCGGAAGGTTCCCCAGTTCCGCCGGGCGGGTGAACTCGGTCGTAAGCTGTATGTCAGGCGACTGCCCCGAAGTACGGTATTTTCCCTAGGCTTCTACAGAAACTCCCTCATGTTCCACTTGAAGATGATTATCGTAAATTCTGTGTCGGCACCATGCATGTGTCGATGCGGGTGCTGTTTCCGTCACACCTGCGGTCGTTTTAGCTGAATGCAAATCTCGTTTGGTCCTGTAGGAATATGAAGTCTCAAACGATTGGAAACCTCGTTTCCCAGGAGGGCGACATGCGAGATGTCTACGAAATTTTGCGAGCGAAAGAGATCCGGATCCAACAACTGGTTCGTGAACTTGAGGCTCTGCGGTTGGTGGCTCCGCTGCTCATCGACGATACGGACACTGGATCGGTGCTCGCGGATGGCGAAGCTTTTCAGGGAGAGTCGGATGGCCAGAGCGTTCGCTCAAAAGGACGGGCCGGGAAAGGACGCCCGACTATCACTCGGCAGCGTAGCGAGATAACAGCGGTCATAGATCAGGCGGAGTTAGGCGCCGCGAAGAGAATCTCAGGTCGCCTAAAACGACTGGCCACACCGTTGCTGAATGCGGTCAATCCGGCCAGCTAGTTCCTGTCGGTTAGGTTGCAACAGACGAAAAAGACTCGATCACCAAATCCTCGCATCCTCCTCAGTGTGATGGCGCGCTGAAGTCCGTGAACCGGAATTGTCGGCGCGCATTTTTTCTTGCCGAGCCGCGTCCTGGCTGCCATCATCACAACTAGCCCAACATTGCGAGACTCTAATCATGCGGAGGCATCTGCTGGCTCTCATTGCGTTCACGGGAATTTCTACGGGGTTGTTTGCTCAGAAATCTGCCTGGGAGCCTGCACCGGGCCATATCACTCTCCCTCTGTGGCCGCACTCTAAGGCCAATCTGGGTCCCGAGATCGACGCTACGACAGCCAAGGACAAACTCATCGCTGGCAAGCCGGTCACGCGTCTGACCAACGTATCCTCGCCGACGATTACTCTGTACACGCCTGCGGGCAAGAGCACCGGCGCTGCGGTGGTCGTGTTTCCCGGAGGGTCGTACCGGATTCTGGCTATCGATCTGGAAGGGACCGAAGTATGTGATTGGCTGACTTCTTCCGGCGTCACCTGCGTTTTGCTCAAGTACCGCGTGCCGGACTCGGGACCTTACCCCAAATCGTCAGCCGCCCTGCAGGATGCGCAGCGCGCGGTCGGCATGGTCCGCTCCCACGCCGAGGAGTGGCATATCGACCCGCACCGCGTGGGTGTTCTGGGCTTCTCCGCCGGAGCGCACCTGGCTGCAGCGCTCAGCACTCATTTCGAGCAGCGACTCTATGATTCGATCGATGCCGCGGACCAATTGAGTTGCCGTCCGGACTTCGCGGTGATCGTCTATCCCGGATATCTTGCGCTTGTGGAACAGAACTTAGGGCTCAATCCGGAGATCCGCGTCACGGACAAGACTCCGCCTTCATTCATCGTGCAGGCGGAAGATGATCCGGTGTACGTCGAAAACGCCACTGTCTATTTTCTTGCGCTCAAGAACGCTAAGGTGCCGGTTGAGTTACATATCTACGCGCAAGGGGGACACGGCTATGGCTTGCGGCGCACGGAACTTCCGGTCACGCGATGGCCTGAGAGCGTGGAGGCCTGGCTCCGCACGATGAAGATATTGCCAGCCTCCCTCCGGTGATCTTGCTCCAAGGTATCGGCTAACCAGAAAGTTACTCCCGGTTCCACGCCTGGGCGCGTATGCTGCGAGCATGGGAGTAAGTGTGTCGATGCTGGCCTCGGGGAGCCGCGGCAACTGCGCGCTTGTAGCCAGCGCCTGCACGAAAATTCTGGTGGACGCAGGCATCTCCGGCCGCGAGACGTTCAAGCGCATGAAGTCGCTGGGCGAGGATCCGCACTCGCTCTCGGCGATTCTCGTTACTCACGAGCACTGCGATCACATCTACGGCCTAGCAACGCTGGCGAAGAAGTTGCGCATCCCAGTGTTCATGACTGGCGCCACACAGCAGGCTTGGGCTCGCGCTTTGCGCGATGAGAACGGCGTGCGGCCTCAACTGGAGAAGTGGGAGCGTTTCGAATCTGGCCACAGCTTTCAGGTGGGGGACATTGCGGTGAAACCATTCACCATTCCGCACGACGCCGCCGATCCTGTGGGCTTCACGTTCCGCGCCGAAGGCATCAAGGTCGGGATCGCAACCGATCTCGGATATCTGCCGGTGAGCGTGCGCGATCACCTGCGCGGTTGTGATGTGCTGGTGATGGAATCGAACCACGATCTGGAGATGCTGCGGGGTGGGCCGTATCCATGGTCGGTCAAGCAGCGGGTGATGAGCCGCGTGGGGCATCTTTCGAACGAGGCCCTCGCGAATTTCTTCACGAACGACTATGATAATAGTGCAACGTTTGTAGTGCTGGCGCATCTTTCACAAGAGAACAATCATCCGGAAATAGCGCGGAGAGAGGCAGAAAAAGCGCTTGCCATGCGGGGTGGCCTGTTCCAGAACCGCGTAGTGTTGGCTTCGCAGACTGAGGCCCTAGCGCCGATTTGCCTCTAGATTGGCTTTCGTATCCCCCAAATGAGTCAGCAGTGCGTTGATCCAATCGTAGGCAAGATTCTGGCGGGCTGGCGATATGACATCTCAGGCCTGGCGCCGGAGATGCGCGGCGACTACGAAAGCCATTTCGCAGGGTGTGAATTCTGCCGACGCCGCCAGCAAATACATCGCATCATTGATGTTGGACTGATCGGGCTGGCGTCGGTTTCGGCGGGAGTATTTCTGCTCGCGTTTGGCGTCATCCGGTACTTCGGGCCGCGTCATGCTTTCTGGCTGGAAATCGGCGCCTTGGCGGGATTTGCCCTTTCTGCCCTGATCTGGCTGGTCGTGGCTGTGGCGACGCCGGCTCCCGTCACTGTGCTGGACGCAGCCAAAGAAGGCGCGCGGCGCGTGCACGACCGGTTGCCGGAGGAAATTCGCCAGCGGTTGCCCGAAGAAATCCGGCTGCGGATCACAGGCACATAATCGGCATGCCACTCTCCTCACGCGTTGTCGCGGTGATCGTGCTGGTCGCGGTGGGCGCGGCTTTTGCGAGTGCTCAGGCGTCAGACCATAGCATCCCCCAGCCAAAACTTCCTCCTTGTCACGGGCAAATGCCCGAGCGGCCTTCGCGCGTGCCTATCAGCTATCAGTGTTGTGTCAATGGACATCATGCTGCGATTCCGCAGGCGACGTTTCAGGCGCGTCCGCTGCTCGCGCTGTTCTCTAAATCGCATGGAGGCGAGGACTTCTCGCTGGACTCCGTTCTCGCCGCGCATTTTTCGACAATCGTCGTTCCGGCCAGCAGCCCGCCCGGGCTTACCCCGTTGCGAATCTAGAAAAAACCTCAAAACTAGTAAGGACGCGAAGGTGCGCGAAGATGCCCGAAGATGCCCGGTTGCTGGGTTTCCTTCGTGCGACCTCGTGTTCTTCGTGGTAGTGATTTCACATTAAGCTGCTGTGAACTTGTGACTACTCGCGATGAGGTTCTGGTGAAAACTACATTGTCTGGGGTGCTGATTCTGTTAGTGGTGTCGCTGGTCTCGGCCTCGGCTCAGGAGAGCCCTACTCCTCCACCGCATGAGCATCAAACCCAAGAGCAAGATCCTTCCATGGCGGGAATGCAGATGGGCGGAATGCATATGGACGAACACGCCGAATCGCAGTTGCCCTCGCCTCATGCCGGGTCCGGTACCGGATGGCAGCCCGCTTCGGTGCCTGGGCACGACTGGATGTGGATGCGTGGGGGATGGGAATTGATGGCGCACGGCGTGATCTTCGTCGACTACAACCAGCAAGGCGGCCCGCGCGGCGCAGGCAAGGCCGAATCGGTCAACTGGGGCATGCTGATGGAGCAACACAAGTGGGGCGCGGGCACGATCCTCTTTCGGCAAATGTTTTCGGCCGAGTCGTTGACCTCGCCGCATCCGGGCTTCCCTGAGCTTTTTCAGACGGGCGAGACCTACCATGGCCAACAACTCGTCGACCATCAGCACCCGCACAATTTGTTTGCGGAACTGGCCGTGCTTTACACCCTGCCGGTCATGGAAAAAATTTCCTGGGAACTCTACGGCGGACCTTCGGCGGAGCCAGCGCTGGGGCCGGTCGCCTATCTTCATCGCGTGTCGGTTTCGGAATTGCCGATGGCTCCTCTGGGCCACCACCTGCAGGATTCGACGCACACGAGCTTTGGAGTGGTCACAACTGGCTTTGTCATCGACCGCATCAAGCTGGAAGCCTCGGCGTTCAACGGACGCGAGCCGAATGAACAGCGCTGGAGCATTCAGTTGGCGGCGCTGGATTCCTGGTCGGGGCGAGCCAGTGTGGCGCCCACGCGCAACTGGACCGCGCAATACAGCATTGCGAGGCTCGAACATCCCGAGGCGCTGGAGCCGGGAAGTCAGTGGCGGCAGAGTGCGTCGGTGGAATACAACCGGTCATTCGGCGGCGGCAACTGGGCAACGTTGCTAGTGTGGGGACGGGTTCGCAAGGTTGCGACGGACTCGCACCTGAACAGCTACTTGCTCGAGTCCACGCTGAATTTCCGGGAGCGCAATTACGTTTTCTCGCGTCTGGAGCTGGTCGACAAAGACGAACTCTTTCCCCAAGCGCTGGTGCATCCGGCCTACCGCATCGGGGCGTACACGATAGGCGGCGTGCGCGATCTTTTCCGCGCTCGCGTCGAGAACCAGCCATGGCAACTGGGATTGGGAGCCGCCGTGACGTTCTATTCCAAACCGGCGGTGCTCGATGAGGCTTACGGCAGCCTTCCGGTTTCGTTCCAGATTTTTTTGCGATTGCGTCCTGCTGCATCAACTCACATGCATGGGAATTGAGAATCAGGGAAGGGTCGATATAATCATGTATGCAGCAAGATGGTAGTAAAAAAAATTCTGCCTGAACCCTCGGCAAATGCGAGAGAATATTTATCAGATGTCTAAAGCATTGCGGACACTGCGGGCGGTGCAGTGGTCGATGCTCGCCAGCATCCTCGTGTACACCGTGCTGGGAGAACTCGTGGGGCCGCGCTCTCGCGGCGTGGACCCAGGCCTGAGCTATCTGTTCAGCACTCTGGCCGTGGGCATCGTGGGGGCCATTTTTGTGGTGCGGCGCACGCTGGTGCAACGAGCCGCAGCGAGCCTGGCCGCCGACCCAGATGACAGCCTCAGCCTCGGCCACTGGAGCACGGGCTACTTCGTGACTTACGCGCTTTGCGAAGCGCTGGCCCTGTTCGGCCTGGTGCTGCGATTTCTGGGGAGCCCGATGCAGCACAGTCTCCTGTTCTATGGCGGAGGCTTCGCGCTGCTCTTCTTCTTCCGGGCGAGAGAGCCCGTCAGCGCCTGATTTTCCTTTGGAGGGTGGATGTCCATCAACGGGCCCGAAGAACTGCACGGTATGCGCGCCGCTGGCGCAGTGGTGCGTCAAGTACTCGAAGCGATGAAACGCTGCGTCCGCCCGGGTGTGAGCACGGCGGAGCTGGATGAAGTTGGCGCCGGGGTGATGCGGGAGCAAGGAGCACGCTCGGCTCCGGCACTGGTTTACCAGTTTCCGGGCGCAAACTGCATCAGCGTCAATGAAGAAGCGGTTCATGGCATTCCGGGGAAGCGGGAATTGCGGTCCGGCGACCTGGTTAAGCTGGATGTCACGATTGAAAAAGACGGATTCATGGCGGACGCTGCCATCACCGTTCCAGTGGGTGAAGTCACAGAAGAGAGCCGGCGTCTGGCCGAGTGCGCGGAGCGCGCGTTTACCAAGGCCATGCTGGTGGCACGGGCGGGCTTTCGGGTTTCAGAAATTGGAAGAGTCGTGGAGCGCGAAGTGCGACGCAGCGGCTTCGCAGTGATCCGCGATCTCAGCGGGCACGGCATTGGACGCACCATCCACGAAGACCCGCGGGTCCCGAACTTTCCTGACCCGCGCGCGAACCAGGTATTAACGGAAGGGCTGGTCATCACGGTCGAGCCGATTATTGCCGCGGGGTCGGGAAGAACCGTGGTCGCAAAAGATGGATGGACCGTGGTCACGGCCGACCGGCGGCCTTCCGCACATTACGAACACACGCTGGTGATCACCAAGGGGCAGCCCATCCTTCTGACCGCTGCCTGATCGTGGTCTAAGGGCATCCTGCCTGCTAGGTCCCGATGTGGCAGCTGGCCAGGCCCCGCTTCTCCAGATACTGCTGGTGGTAATCCTCGGCGGGATAGAACTCTACGGCGGGGACGATCTGGGTCACGATAGGCTTGGAGTAGCGGTGCGCCTTATCCAGCGCCTCCTTCGAGGCCTGGGCCTCCGCCGCCTGTTCGGGTGAGTGGAAGAAGATCGCGGAACGATACTGTGTGCCCCAGTCCGGACCCTGACGGTTCAGCTGCGTGGGATCGTGGTTCTCCCAGAAGATTTCTAGCAGGTCGGCATACTTTACCTTGGCCGGGTCGAACTCGACTTCCACGGCCTCGGCGTGCCCGGTTCGATCCGTACAAACTTCCTTGTAGGTGGGATTGTCAGTCTTTCCACCGGTATAGCCGACGCGGGTTGCAGTCACGCCCGGAATCTGCCGGAAGGTGGCTTCGACTCCCCAAAAACATCCTGCTGCAAACGTGGCTTTCGCCATTTTATTGCCTCCTCAGAAGGCCGTTGTGAGTGCTTTGATCTGGCTCTAGGTTAGATGAAGAACGGGTGGAAAAGTCACGAGGGTGTAAATTTCGCGGCCCGGGTACCTCTGGTCATTGACGCTCCCTTGGTATCCACGATAAAGTCCGGGAGCAGGGTTTTTCTCCCCCCGAGATAGGTCCAGTGGTGCCCGCGACCAGCCGCCTTCAATTCGCGCTCAAGACTGTGCCGAAGTTCGCACTGCTCATTTTATTGGTGCTGACGGCGTCTCAGGCAGCCTTGTCGCAGGTGGTCCGGGCGGTCTCAGGATTCGCGCCCCAAGCGCGCCTGGGTTACCGCAATGGCGATCAGTGGGAACCGTCCATGGCTGCTGATGCCCGCGGGCACATTTACGTGCTTTATCCGCAGTACGGTGCCGTGCCCGAATGCCCAACCTGTACTGCCCCGACGATTGCCCTGCTGGTCAGCAATGACAACGGATTCTCGTGGCAAACTTCTCGTCCACTGCTTCCGTTCCCGACTGGTCAGTTTGATCCTCAGATTGTGGTCGATCCGCAGGATCGACAGACGGTGTACGCATCGTGGCTGCAGAATGATAAGCGCGACATCATTGTGGCGCGGTCGCTCGACTTCGGCCGCACGTGGTCTTTCTCAGTAGCGGAGCACGGTCGCGAGGACGCAGACAAGCCGGTGCTCGCCGTGCATGGCGGGGATGTTTACGTAGGGTTCAACCACGAGGAAAAATTCCTGGTCGCCGCTTCGCACGATGCGGGGCAGACGTTCAGCGTGGTGAGCGTGAATCCCGCGGCTCCGCCGGGATGGTCGCTGGCCGGCGGCGCTACGGTCGATCCCGCAGGTAACGCTTATTTTGGTTGGACGGCATACGCTCGCCGCGCAATGCCTCTGCACCCGGTCGGCGTGTACATAAGCCGCTCGTCTGACAACGGCCGCACCTGGAACACGATGCTGTTGGACGTTTCGAGCGCTCCGCCGGGATGTGATGCTCAAGGTTGCCAAGTTGGCTTTCTCGGCGCGCAGATCGCGCTCGCATCGGATGCAGCCGGCTCGATCTACGCTCTGTGGAACGCGGGGAGCATCGCCGGTGGCGCCGAACGGATGTATTTTTCGTCGTCCACTACGGGCGGGGCAAGTTGGAGCGCGCGGACGAGCGTTTCGGATGCCCCGGCGGGTGTGGAGCATTGCTTTCCCGCCATTGTCGCTGGCACGCCCGGCGATGTTCGCGTCGCATGGATGGATGCTCGGTCCCCGGAACTCGGCCACCCCAACCGCCGGTTGTGGAACACCTTTTACCGCAGTTCGACCAACGGCGGCGCTACCTGGAGCCCCGAGGCGCAGCTTTCCGGTCCCAGTCGCGGATACGATTACGTTTTGCCCGGCGGTTTCCGATTCCCCTTCGGAGACTACTTCGGCCTGGCGATCGACAGCGAGGGCGCCACTCATGCCGTGTGGGGCGAAGGGCGCGATTACAAATCTCCGGGCTCTATCTGGTACACTCGCGGTCGTTAATCAGTAGCCGGGCGATCAACACTCCCAAGTCTAGAGTCTTAGGCAACTTTTCTTTCTTCGTTGCATTGCGGAATTGATCCCGGCGCAGCGGTTCAATTTCGCGTGACGGAGGAGTCGAATGCATTTTCTGGGAGTCAATCTGTGGGCTGTCTTGGTTTCCGCTCTGGCCACCATGGTGGTCGGCTTCGTTTGGTATTCGCCGATGTTGTTCGCCAAGCCGTGGATGGTTTTGATGGGCTACGATCCCAACGACAAGGCCAAAATCGCGGAGATGCAGAAGAGCGCCGGGCCGTCGTATGCCATGTCGCTGATCGCGAGTGTGCTGTCGGCGATCGTGCTGGGGAAAATCATCGCTGTGTCGGGCACCGTAGGTGCGTTTGACGGTCTGAAGATCGGCTTGGTCGTGTGGCTCGGATTCGTCACCACGGTGCAGTTCACCAACGCGCTGTTCAGTCGCCAGCGCAATAGGCTCTACATGATTAACACTGGGTATCAGGCGGTCTGCTATGTCGTGATGGGCGCGATTCTTGGTGCTTGGCGGTGAGACGCGGCGACTCTCCGACTATTCCAGCAGCATTCCGCCGATGAGGTTCGCAATCTGCGGTACGTGGTGCTCGCGGCACCACTCCTGCAGTTCGTCCACGATCTTCTCGGTAGCGCAGGGATCCCAATAGCTGGCCGTGCCGATCTGGACCGCGGTCGCACCCGCCAGCATGAACTCGATGACATCGGCAGCGGTGGAGATCCCGCCCATGCCAATCACGGGAATCCTCACCGCGTGCGCCGCATCGTAGACCATGCGCACCGCGATGGGCTTGATCGCCGGGCCGGAAAGTCCGGCCGTAATGTTGGCGATTCGGGGCTTCCGCGTCTCGGTATCGATGGCCATGGCCACAAATGTGTTGACCAGCGACAGAGCGTCGGCGCCCGCTTCCTGTGCGACGTAGGCCATCTGGGCGATGCTGGTCACATTGGGTGAGAGTTTGACGATCAGAGGACGCTCTGCCACACGCCGCGCGGTGGTCACGACCTCATCGAGCGTGCGCGGATCGCTGCCAAACTGCAGCCCACCATGGGCGGTGTTGGGGCAGGAGACATTCAGTTCATAGGCGGCGATTCCTTCTCCGCCATTGAGAATCTCGATGGTTCGCTCGTAGTCTTCGCGTGTGTAGCCGAACACGTTGGCAATCACCACGGCGTTCCTGATCTGCCGGAGCCGTGGCATCTTCTCGTCAAGAAATGCCTGCGCGCCCATGTTCTGCAGTCCAATCGCGTTCAACATGCCGGCCGCTGTCTCCCACAGGCGCGGCGGTGGATTGCCGATGATCGGCTCTTTCGACAGCCCCTTCACCACAAGACCACCGAGTTTGCCCAGGTGGACTACATCCTCGAACTCGACGCCGTAACCGAAGGTCCCGCTGGCAGCAATGACTGGGTTCCTGAGTTGGAGACCAGCCACGTTGACGCTCAGGTCCGGGTGGGAAGAGGTCATGGCTGGTTCACTCCCGGCTGGCTCTCTCCCGCCTGCGCGCTTGCGCCGGATGAACCAGTCCCACGATGTGGCGGAGCGAGCGCCTCGGTCAGCACGCGCCCCACAGAATGGGTGGGAGCGTTGATTCCGAGCAGCGACGCCAGAGTCGCCGCCATGTCCACCGGTTCGACACTCGTGCGATACGTTCCGGGCTGGAAAGGCAGGCCGTAAAAGGCCAGCGGAACGTGCGTGTCGTAGTTGTACGGCGAGGTATGGTCGGTGCCTTTGCCGGGCCCGACGGTATATATGTCCGGGATGCCCATCACGTACCAACTCCCCTCGGGAGAATAACTGTTCAGGTATTTTCGTCCCAGTGCCGTGTTGGGGACCTCGCCTAACGCAAGCTGCGACTTGGTGTAGTAGTCGCGCAGGCCCGCTTGCTTCATGGCCTCGCCCACGGCGCTTTCAGCATCATGCTGGCGCACGTGAGCCGCGGCGAAGGCGTCCGGATCGAGCCAGGCCAGGGGATAATCCAGCTTCACATAGGAGGCTGGATGTCCGGAAGAGAACTTGGCTGTGATTGCGCCGTTGATCTGCGACTCAAGCTTGGCGACGTCGAGATTTGCCGCTGGGATGTGCAGTTTCTTCACCTGGTCCGGCAACGACGAAACGCCGTGGTCGGCGGAGAGAGCGATCCAGACGTCGGCCAATCCGATCTGGTGGCCGAGGAAATTGATGAAGTCGGCGAGCTCCTTGTCGAGATCGAGAGCCATCTGGCGCATCTCGGCAGAATCGGGGCCAACCTGATGACCGAGAATGTCGTTGGGCGAGAGGCTGATCGAAAGCAGATCGGTGGCCGGGCCGCGGCCGACGTTTTCGTAGACCACTAATTCCTTGGTGAACTCGAATTCGTACTCGTTGCCGAATGTGGTCGATCCCACGACCTCGTAGAAACCGGCTTCGGATCCGTCCTTGTTCTTGCGATGCTGGGTCGTGCGCAGCAAGGTTCCCTGGGCGTCTTTCCAGTCGCGATCCCAGTATTTCGCGGGACGAGTCGAGTTGAAATCCTTGACCCAGCGCGGGAGTTCGTTGCGGTAGTAGGTGGACGTCACCCAGGTACCGCTTTTCGCGTCAATCCAGTACGCCGCATCTCCAGCGAACCCGGCGGGCAAGACGGCCGCGCGATCCTTCAGCGAGACTCCGAACACGCGGGACTTGCCCTCGGTGGCGAGTTTGAGTTCATCGCCGAGCGTGTCGGCCAGCAGGTTGTGCGGGGAGGCTCCGGCTTTGTCTCCCTCGACGCCGATAAGCTTGGTGTCGTCGTCTTCGACCGACGTCACCATGCGCTTCTTCTTCTGGTCCCACCATTCGTTGGCTGCGATGCCGTGGCCATTGCTGTAGGTGCCGGTGAACAGCGTCGAGTGCCCGGGGGCGGTGCGCGTGTTGGCGTAGTCGTAGTAGCAGTTGGGAAAGTAGGCGCCGTGGTCGAGAAGGAAGCGGAAGCCGGAGTCTCCGAACTGATCGCGATAGCGCTCCAGGTAATCGCCGCGGAATTGATCGATCACAATCACCACGACCAGCTTGGGGCGTCCGTTATAAGCCGACGCGAAAGCGCGAACCGGTACAGTGGCAACCACCACGATCACGGCCAGGGCCAACCAGAGAGATGGCGTGACCGATCTGGGGGAAGACCTCATCGCGAAGGTAGTTTACACAGGCGGGGCGTATCCGCCAAAGATCGTGGTGCGAGCCTCGGCGGTCTGAACGACGAACGCCGGGATGCTCGCTGCGCCCGGGGAACTATACCGAGTAGGCTTGGGGCAGCGCACGGAACAGACTCCCTGGTTTGGATTGCTCTGGGAGGGTCTTGCTTTCAGCCTTTTCGGTCGTGGACAAGATCGAAAGCGGTCTCATCCTCTCCGATCGATGGCTGCTTGACAGATGAAGGGTGACCGCAACTGCGAGGCCCAACGCGGTGCTGAAGGCGACGAAATACCACAGGGCTGGAAGGCCAAGAACAAAAATCAGGCCACAACCAAAGGTGAACACCAGACCCGGGAATCCAGCCCCGACGCTAAGTTTGTGCATGTTGATGCCGGAATGGCGATTCTCAGACACAGCACACCTTCTATACTAAAACTAATCATCCCACTAATCTGCCCCAGACTCAAGGTCTCGACACTGGATGCTGGCAACTGCTGACTACACCGGAACCGGAACGTTCTCCACGATCTCGCGCAGCACCTGGTCGGACTGCTCGGATTTTTTCAGGGTCGAGGCGTAGAGACCGTTGACCACAACTCTGTGCGCGAAGACAGGAACGACCAGGGGCTTGAAGTCTTCTGGAGTGCAGTAGGAGCGGCCTTCGAGAAACGCCATGGCTTGGGCGGCGCGGTAGAGAGCCTGCGAGCCGCGGGGTGAGACGCCGAGCGAGAGAAATTCCGACTCGCGGGTGCGGCGCACTATTTCGAGGGCGTAGCTCACTAAAGACTCGTCCACGCGGATGAGTTTTACAGCTTCCTGCATCTCGAGCATATCCGCACCGGTGAGAACCGGGCGGAGATCTGCCATATGCGAGGCTCCGGCTTCGGAGCGCAGGATCTCGCGCTCGGCCTGGGCGTCGGGATATCCCATACGCACGCGCAGCAGGAAGCGGTCGAGTTGCGACTCGGGCAGGGGATAGGTTCCGTGATGCTCGACGGGATTCTGCGTCGCAACCACCAGAAACGGCTGAGGCAGGGCGTAGGAGTGCGCGTCAACCGTGACCTGGCCTTCATTCATGGCTTCGAGCAGAGCCGACTGCGTTTTGGGCGTGGTGCGGTTGATTTCGTCGGCAAGCAGGACGTTGGTGAAGACTGGTCCACGCTTGAATTCGAACTGCTGCTCCATGGCCGAATAGACGGAGATGCCGAGCACGTCGGAGGGCAGCATGTCGCTGGTGAACTGCACGCGCTGAAACGTGCAGTCGATGGCACGGGCCAAGGCCTGACCGAGCGTGGTCTTGCCGACGCCGGGAACGCCTTCGATAAGCAGGTGTCCGCGGGCAAAGATCGAGACCAGAGCCAGGCGAACCACGTCGTCCTTGCCACGAATCACGCAGCAGATAGCCTTTTCCAGTTCTTTTGCTTTGTGGGATACGGCGCTGGCGGTCTCGGGCGACATTCCTCTGATTTTACTATCGGCTCCGGCAGGTCGCGGAGTTACGGACGTGCTTGGCTCTTGAGCTTTTGGCTTTTGGCTCTTGACTCCTCGATTCGACGACGAAGCTAATCGAGCCTCGTGACATTAGAACGGTTTCTCACCCCAGAACTTGCACTGCCGAGCTGGAGCCAAAAGCCACTTACTGCATAAACTCCGCGGGCCTTCCAGTCAGGCGCTCGATGCGCTTGGCGATTGGAGGGTGGGTTGAGAACAGGTTGCCGAAGCTCATGCCTCCTAAGAAGGGCTGGATGATGAACAGATGCGCGGTTGAGGGGCTGGCCTGCAGGGGAAGACGGCGCGCGTAGGCGTCGATCTTCTGCAGGGCGCTCGCTAGGGCATAGGGATTGCCTGTGTAGTGCGCGCCGCTGGCGTCGGCCTGATATTCGCGCGAGCGCGAGACGGCAAGCTGAATCAGCGTGGCAGCGATGGGGGCGACGATCAGCATGAAGATCGCGGAGAGGCCTCCGCCTCGGCGATCGCGATCGCTACCTCCTCCGAAGAAGATGCCGAATCTCGCTACCATCGTGATGCCGCCCGCGATTGTGGCGGCGACGGAACTGATCAGGATGTCACGGTTGTTGACGTGGCCGAGTTCGTGGGCAAGGACGCCTTCGAGCTCTTCGTCATTGAGCAACTCCAGAATGCCATGCGTGACCGCGACCGAGGCATGTTGCGGATTACGTCCGGTAGCGAAAGCGTTCGGTGACTCTGTGGGAATGACGTACATCTTCGGCATGGGGATGCCGATTTTCTGCGTCAGGCGTTCGACTGCTGCGTAGGCGCGCGGGAGTTCTTCGCGGGTGACGGACTGCGCGCGGTAGGTGGCGAGCGCGATCTTGTCGGAGAAGAAGTAGGCGACGAAGTTCATCACGGCGGCGAAGACGAGCGCGAGGATCATGCCGTTCTGGCCGCCGAAGGCGCGGCCGATGAACATCAGCAGCAAGGTCATCAGGGTCAGCAAAAATGCGGTCTTGAAGGTGTTTCCCATAGAATTCTTGAGTCTAGCGTTATTAGATGACAAGCGGGGTTGGGAGATGCATTGGTGCCAATTTGGGAATAACGGCGTCGGGATACCCCCTCCCCTTCTCCTTGGTCTATTAGAATCATTGAGTTAGCGGGAGAATTAAAATAAATATATGGGGCTCAATGAGTTACGGGCAAAACCTTGCGGAATGAGCGGTTAGGTGGAGTTGGCGCTGGGAGCTTACTGTAGGGTGTCACTTTTTTTCGTGGGCGCGATGCAAAGGAGTTGTGGCCGTCGTTCAGCCCGTCCGTCCCTAACGGGACGGGTGTTTGAGATCTGGCGATCGCGACCGGGCGTTAAAACGCCGGGCTATCTTCAGTGCGCGCCTCCGGCGCTTGGGTAATTATTCGCGGCTTCGAGGTGTGGACTACAGGATAGCGGGTTCCTCAGCGACTGAAGGCCGCTTCGGAATAGCAAGACTTAAGGAAGGAGCGTGCGAGGGCGCCACGCGCATCCGATAGGTCGAGCTTTGCTCCACCGGACAGCCGGAGGCGGCTGTTCCCACATTAGCTTCCTCCCGTAGACAGCGAAGACGGCTTAGACCTGTTTGGCGGCTTCGCGTTTCAGGGCGCGTTGCAGGGTTTGGTCCAAGGCGGACTTGGTTTTTTCGTATTCCTGCTGCGAGATGCGGCCTTGTTTGTGTTCAACCTCGAGTTCGAAGAGCTCTTCTTTCAGGCCTTCCAACAGCATGGAGGTCGAGGAGGTCTGGGGACGCGCGGGCTGCGGGCGTGCTTCCGCTGAACGACCGTCACTGGGGCGAGGCTCGCTAGCGCGAACTTCTCGAGTGCGTACCTCGCGCACTGGCGGAGCTTCAGGTTCCTCGTAATCGGCGTCCAGATCGGGCTCTTGCATTTTTTGCAAAGCCTTCTTGGATTTCGGGCGGGCCGCTTCGCGAGCGGCGGCTTGCTGGCGCGAGGCTACGTAGACCCCTCCGACTACGAGCGCTACGGCGAATGCGCCGAGAATCCACCAACGATATTTCTGGAGAGGATCGGGAGCGTCGATGGGAGGCCCGAGGCCGCCGCCGGGACGATCTCCCTGCTGTGCGGAGCCACCACCGTCGCTGGGTGCGCCAGCGTTTTCCTGGCGGGCCTGCAGAGTGCCCGTTCCTGACACCTTGAAAGCGAGCGACTGCCCCGCCTGTGCGCCGGAAGCTACTTGAACATTGGCGTCGGGCTGCTGCGGGTCATTCATGGACTGGTAGTTGGTGCCGGAGGCGGCGGAGAAGTTCATGCCCTTGGGCACGATGGCGACAAAATGCTGCAGTGGATAAACGCTCTTGGGGTCGATGTTGGCGCTGCCGTCGTAGGGGAGTTGGTATTCGACCTGGAATTGCGTGGTCCCGGGGCGCAAGGGGAATAGAAAGGAATATCGGGTCTTTTTGTCGTCCTGCGGGACCGGCATGGTGGTGAGCGGATTGCCGTTCGCGGTCATGGCCGAGCCGTTGACGATCTTTGCGCCATCGGGGACGTAGAACTCCAGATTGCGCTCATTCATCTGGGTGCGGGGAGGCTTGGACTTGTTCTCGACGGCGAAGGCACGCATGACGTCGAGCTGGTTTCCTTCGGCTTGCACGCGCATGATGTCGGCGACGACCTCGATGCCGTCCACTTGCTTGGCGACGTCGTTGACTTCGACTTCGACTGAGGTGGTTCCGGGAGGTGCCATACGGTGGTAGGTGACGCCCTGGTGGATGGCGCGGACCAGGTGCGGACCCTGCGCGTCGAGCTTGAAGCTGAAATTGCCCTTGGCGTCGGCCTTGGTGCGCCCGGCTTCTTCCATGCCCTGGCCGAGGCTCAGGAGGACGACTTCGTCGCCGGCGGCGGGCTTGCCGGTGGTGGCGTTCTTCACGGTGCCGGTCAGGGTCTGGGCGGCGGAGAGGGAGGTGAGGAGGAGGGCCGCCAGAAGGCTGAGAAATCCTCCTCGGCAAATATATGGCGACAGCCGCCATCGGCTGTCGAGCCGGGCGAAGCCCGGCTGCTGCCGGCCGGATGAGAATGCAGTCGAGCTGTGCTCGACCGGACAGCCGGGGGCGGCTGTCCCCACATAAGCAAGTGAGAACTCCTTGACGGGCCGGTTTGCGATACAAGCGAGCACGGGGTCCTTCGACTTCGCGGGAACTGCGCTTCGCGCACTTCCCGTTGCGCTCAGGATGACAGATTTCGATGCGTGAGCCGCGCTCGCGATGACACGGGATTTTGAGATTTGGGTTTCGGTCATGGTCTTGGTTTTCCTGGTGCGGCAGCAACTCCGCCTTCTAGGCGGGCGATCTCGGCCAGCAGGGTCGCGGCCTCGTCTTGCAGGGACGCTTTCATGGACTGGTAGTCGACATCGGGGACCTTGCCGGCTTTGTATTCGAAGTTCAGATCGCGCAGGTTTTCGTAAACGACGTCGCGGCGCTCGCGCAGGTATGAGGCGCGTGTTTTCTCGGGGCCCAGGTAGAGCTTGCCCGGGAGATAGAAAACGTAGAACAGCACGGCGGCGGTGAACAGCAGGCAGCAAGCCAGTTCGAAGCTCACAGGTCGATCTCCTTGCGGGCCTGATCGCGGAATTGTTCCAATTCGGCGCCGTGAAGGGGGCGCAGGCCGTCGGCGATGGCTGGCGCAGGCCGGTTCTTCCAGAGGCGGACTATGTAGATGACAAGGCCGAAGCCGAAGATCAGTGCGGCGAAGGGCATGATCCAAGCGGTGCGATCAAAGCCGGTGCCGGTGGGAGCGGCGAGGACCGTGGGTCCGTATTTTTGTACGAAGGCTTGCTGGACGAGGCTGTCGCTGTCGCCGCGGGTGATGGCGGCCTGCAGTTCGTTGCGCATGCTGTCGGAGTCGGGGCAGCCCACGTGGTTGCATTCGAGCAGGACCTGGTTGCAGCTGCAGATGCACATCAGTTGATGGCCGAGATCGTGGAAGCGCGAGGCGGGATCGCCGGCGCCGGCCAGGGCGAAGACGGCGAGAGAGAGGAGGGCGCATTCGAGGGCGCGGCGGAGGGCGGGTTTTGGTCTCGTCTTCATAAAATTGAGCCTGATCGAGTTGGGCCGAAATAGTGCCGTCCCTACGGGACTTATTCTCCGGGGGTGATCTTTCCCGGTACTTCCGTGCCGCGCTTTCACATGCCGCCGCTGCGCGGCTGGGATGCTCGACGGTGCTGTCTGCATGGTTGCTACCAGCACCGTTCTACAATTTTAAATCCCCAAACAACCAGACTGCGTCCGGCGGAGGGCCGCTGTCCCCACATTTGAATCTAGTCTCCTGTAGCTACGGGAGCGGCGTGTTCCACCAACCTTGGTGCCGGCACTCTTACTTGTGCTGGGGCGTTGGGGACCAAGGCTAGACCGGTACCCAGGAGCATGAGCCACACACCCAGCCAGATCCACATCACCAAGGGATTCACGTGTGCCTTGAGGATGGGATGGCCGGTGTCCTGATTCAATCCTTCATAAACGATATAGAGATCTTCGTTGAGCGTGGAGCGAATGAACGGCAGAGTCGACGTCTGGTTGCTGGCTTTGTAGAAGCGGCGCTCGGGGGTCAGCGTGTCGATCATCTTGTCGTGTTTATACACATCTAGGACAGCCCAGTCGGAGGCGTAATTCGCGGAGTCTTCTTCGGTGTATGAGCGGCAGACCAAGGTGTAGCCCCCGATGTACATCTTGTCGCCGTAACCCATCTCTTGTTCTTTTTCCTGATTGAAAGCAGAGCCAGCCATCCCGATGATGACGACCACGGCACCGAAGTGGACGATGTAGCCTCCGTAGCGGCGTGTGTTGCGATGCGTGAGCTGGACCATGGAGGCGAACATTCCCTGGCCGGTATGGCTGGAGATGACTTTGCCACCGCGATAGTACTCGCTGGCGATGGTCAGAATGACCAGCACGGCGAGGCTGAGTGCCATCAGCGAGTAGAAGTAGGAAACGTCTTTCCACGGGCGAAGACCGAACGGTCCTCCCCAGGAAGGCGGAGTCAGGATCAGGAAGATGGCGACGACGACCGCGCCGGCGGTGGGCCAGGCGAAATTACGCTTCAAGCTTTCAAACGACGTCTTGCGCCACGCGAGCAGGGGGCCGACCGCAGTAAGGATCAGGAGCAGCAGCGCGACCGGAATCGCAACCCGATTGTAGAAGGGTGCTCCCACGGTGACTTTGTTGCCCTGAATCAATTCGGAAATCTTCGGGAACCATGTTCCCCACGCTACGGTGAAACAGAGCAGCACAAACAGAAGGTTATTGAAGAGGAAGCTGGACTCGCGCGAGATCAGCGATTCGAGTTTGTGCTCGCTGCGCAGATGCTTATGGTTCAGGATGTAGAAGAACAGAAAGACCGCGGCAATGACGGCGAGGAAGTATGCGAACCAGACGCCGATCGAAGACTGCGCGAAGGCGTGCACGGAACTGATGATGCCGCTGCGGGTGAGGAACGTTCCCCAGATCGAGAGCCAGAACGAACCGAAGACCAGCCACATGTTCCAGACTTTGAGCATGCCACGTTTTTCCTGCATCATGACTGAATGCAGGAAGGCGGTGCCGAAGAGCCAGGGCATCAGGGAAGCGTTTTCGACCGGGTCCCATCCCCAGTAGCCGCCCCAGCCGAGCACCGAGTAGGCCCAATGCGCACCTAGGAAGATGCCGCAGGTGAGCAATCCCCAGGTGACCATGGTCCAGCGGCGGGTGATGTGGATCCATTTGTCGCCGGGATACTTCATGATCAGCGCACCCAGCGCGAAGGCGAAGGGCACGGTGGTTCCGACATAGCCGAGATAGAGCATGGGCGGATGGATGACCATCTCGGGATATTGCAGGAGGGGATTGAGACCGCTGCCGTCGGCGCGGAGGGGGCCTTCGAGCAGACCGAAGGGGTTTGCCGCGAAATTCACGAGCGATAGAAAGAAGATCTGGACGCCGGCGAGAACCACCGAGGCGTAGGCGAACAGGCGAGGATCGGTTTTGTAGCGCAGGCGCAGAACGAAGGCGTATCCCGACAACAGCAGCGACCAGAAGACCAGCGAGCCTTCCTGCCCGGACCACAGCGTGGCGAACTTGTAAGGACCGGGGAGGTCGCGATTGCTGTGATGGAAGATGTAGGCTATGCGGAAATCATTGTTGAAGGCGGAGATGACCAGGCAGATGGCGGCGAGCAGCACCGCAACGAATACGGTGAGACCGGCGCGGCGCGCGGTTTCGGCGATGCGATCGGAGGACTGGCGCAGCCCGGCAAGCAGGAACGACCAGAACGAATCGGAGCTGTGATCGACGGTTTTGACGCCGCGCTGAGCACCCCCGTCGGGAACGGGATTGCGGAGCACGAGCGCTACAATTCCGGCAGCGAACGAATATACGCTCAACGCCAGGGCTATGAGCAAGGCAAAACTACCTATTTGCGCCATGTCGGGGTCCCCAATGTATTTTTTCAGAAAGCCACCGTGGAGGCAACTGGGGAGGACAGGAAAACAAGTACCAGTAGGACACGCCGGGACGGATAACGGGGAAGTGCAGCCTGGAACGATTAGGAACGGGACCGGAAAATCGATTGGGCGGGAAGGTCACATTGGCGCCTTGGCGCGGCGGCCGGGGCTCGGCCGCCATCGCAGTTCGGCGGAGGCGAGTCGGCGCTACGCGCTTTGCTGGTGGTAACGCTGGCGAATCTCGCGCTCCGCGCTTACCCAGTCCTCGGTCTCGTGGCCAGGTTCGAACCCGCGCCGCTCGGAAAGCAAGTAGGCAAGGCGGCGAATCTCATCTTCGAGGTTGATGGGAACGACGTTCGAACGGGACTCTGCTTTCATGATCTGGGGCTTGCGCGCTTTTCTTGGGGTCTCATTCTTCATTTCAGTTTTCATGGTTTCTGCGGCCGGGTGAGCCGCGATGGTTTGCTGCGATCCATCGCCGGGATTGGGTGCGGGTGTGCTGGAGCTGGAGGCAAATTCCCCCGCGCCAGGGTGCTTCTTGGGAGGTCTTGATCTGGGCATAAGTGGTTACTCCTTAAGGTCTCCTAAAAGTCTAGGAATGATTGGAATAGTTAATAAATGAACAACATGCATACACGTTTCCCCGGCGAGTTCGTTTACTGCCACACAATGGACTGCTCTTGCGAAGTATCCTTAATATAAACCTACAGGGGCTGTGGAGGGGGGCAAGTTGTAGTAATAAAAATGATACGGGCATGCGAAATCCTGAAACCGGAATTCGCAACGGACCTGATTTGCGAGCAACCGCATCTGGCGCCGGTCGGCGCCTGTGCCGGTGCGAAATGGCTTGCTATAATCGAGGTCTGCCAGAGTGGCGCTATCGTCTAGGGGTTAGGACGGAAGATTCTCAATCTTCAAACCCGGGTTCGACTCCCGGTAGCGCTACCAGCTATCATTGGTTAACACCCGCTAAATCGGCGGGTTTTTCTTCGCCCGAAAAAGTTAGTAGCAGGTCATAAGCGGGCCTTAGCGTCAAATGTGGTGCTACAAAATGGTATACATGTGAACGGGACGTCACGGAACAGAATGGCCGCCGGACCGCCTGTTCTACCCGTCTTCTCAGGAGTCAGCCACCGTGGAACCCCCGATTTCTCGGGTTGGTTCACACTGGGTGGGAGAGCCTGGGAGCGATCAGTGACCGTGAGAGATGAACCAGGAGGATTGTCCGTGAGACTGACCGATGACAAACGCGCCTGCTTCACGCGGGCGATAAGGCTTGGGGCCAGCTTCATCGTTGTGCTGTTGGTCGTCGGCATGCGAGGGCCTGCCCACGTTCCGCACACTGCCAACCCCGCAACATCAGCGCAGACTCACGAGAGCGCGAGGGCCGGGTTGCGGGTGAGACGCGCCGAACGTCCTCTGACTTTTGAACCCAATGTGGGCCAGGCCGACCCGCAGGTGAAGTTTCTCGCCCGCGGGAATGGATACAGGGTTTCGCTAACGGCGGACGAGGCCGTCCTCCTGCTGAAGAAGACAGCCTCGGCGCCGAACTATGCCAAGCTCCGGAATGGGCAATCGAGTGATCGCATGCTGCGGTCGAAGATCCTCACGGGGAGGTTCCCGTCTCGATCGAATCCGGAGCGGCCAGAAGACTATACGGCGTTGGCCATGCGGTTGGTGGGGGCAAATCCTCGTGCGGAAGTGACCGGATTCGACAAGCTGGCGAGTTCGAGCAACTACTTCATGGGCAGCGGCCCGGCGGACTGGCACACGCAGGTTCCGAACTTCGGGAAGGTGCGCTACCAGGACATCTACCGCGGCGTCGACCTGGTGTATTACGGCAACGAGAATCACCTCGAATACGATTTTGTGGTCGCGCCGGGCGCGGACCCCGGACTCATCCAGTTGGCGTTTAAGGCAAAAGGGACGGCGCGTCAGAAGGCGTACCAGCCGCTGCTGGACAGCAACGGGGATCTGGTCATCAATGCCGAGGGGCGCGAGGTTCGATTCCGCAAGCCTTTCGTCTACCAGACGACATCGCAGACGGGTGTGCGAACTCCGATTGAAAGCCGGTATGTACTGAAAGTCGACAATCAGCTCGGATTTGAGTTTGGGCCCTACGATCACAGCCAAGCACTGGTGATCGACCCGGTCGTGCTGCAGTACTCCACCTACCTGGGAGGGAACGGAGTTGATGAGGGCTATGGCGTTTCGGTGGACGTTTCCCGCAACATCATCGTCGCCGGAACCACGGCTTCCACGAACTTTCCGACGGCCAACGCGGTTCAGAGCACGTTGGGTGGCGTCCTCAACGGGCCCCCTTATAACTATGACGTGTTTGTGACCAAGTTCGACTCCACTGGCACGACCCTGATCTACTCCACCTACCTTGGCGGTGCGAGCTACGACTATGGCGAAGCCCTAGCGGTGGACGAGGGCGGCAACGCGTATGTGACGGGCATTACCAACTCGAATGACTTCCCGACGTTGAATGCCCTTCCGGGTTTTTCCACTCGTCCGCCGAGTGCCCAAAGCATCTTCGTGTCGAAGCTCGACTCAACTGGGGCGCTCGTGTTCTCGACCTACTTCGGAGGGCACCAATCGCCGCCCCCCTCGACCAATACCGACGACGCGTATGGAATTGCGGTGGATTCCTCCGGCGTTTATTTCGTCGGGAATACGACATCGGGTAACTACCCCGTTACTTCGGGCGCGTTCCAGCAGACGCCGGTCGCCATTGATAACGCCTTTCTGACCAAGCTCTCGCTCGACGGTCAGACGCTTTTTTACTCGACCTATCTCGGCGGTTCGACTCTGGGTGGCACGACGGGCACTACGCAAGCGTGGTCGGTGGCGGTGGATTCCGCCCAGAGCGCCTATCTGGTCGGGGAAACTTATGCAACCGACTTTCCGACAAAGAATCCGTATCAGGCGACGAACAACGCCCCCGTGGGCGGGTCGATTTTCGTCACGAAATTCACCCCTGACGGCAGCGCCCTGGCTTACTCGACCTATCTCGGCGGCTCCACTTCAGTGAACCCCAATTACGGGGCCAGCCAGTCCGCCGGCCACGTTGCGGTGGATAGCGCGGGCAACGCCTATGTGGTCGGCGGCACCACGTGCTCGGATTTCCCCACTCTGAATCCCTTCCAGGCCAGCCAGGGGGAAGCTCGGGCGCCTGGGACGTGATTGTGTCCAAGTTCAACACGAGCGGCGGGCTGGCCTACTCCACCTTCATCGGCGGCTCGGTGGATGATTTCGGCGATGCTATTACCGTAGATTCCAGCGGGAATGCGTACGTGGCGGGATACGAGTCCTCGAAGGACTTTCCGGCGACGGCGAACGCATTCCAATCCCAGAACAATGGTAATTTTGATGGCTTCGTGACGGAACTTAATTCCGCCGGGAATGCTGCGATTTACTCGAGCTATCTTGGGGGATCGGCAAATGATGATGCCGATGCCATCGGGCTCGATGCTACGGGCAATGTGTATCTAACGGGGTCGGCAGGGTCAACCGCCACCTCCTCCACTTTCCCCATTGTTCCCAACCCGGGCGCCTTCCAGTCCACCCCGGGCAGCACGAAGGACGCTTTTCTGGCAGTGGTCGGAGCGGTTCAAACCTTCCCGCTCTCGGTGACTCTGAGCGGATCGGGCACGGGAAGCGTCATCAGCAGCCCGGCGGGGATCAACTGCGGGGCGGTTTGTTCCACCACGTTTGCGAGCGGCACGGTGATGCTGACAGCGACTCCCGCTTCTGGGTCGACGTTCGCGGGATGGAGCGGCGGCGGTTGCAGCAAGACGGTTCCTTGCGCGGTGAACCTGACCCAGGCGCAATCAGTGACGGCGACATTCACTGGAACAGCTACTCTCCCGCTCACGGTGACCCTCGGCGGCTCCGGCACGGGAAGCGTAACCAGCAGCCCCGCCGGGATTAATTGCGGCGTCGTGTGTTCGGCAAATTTCGCAGCTGGCAGCAATGTGACACTGACGGCGACTGCGGCTGCGGGGTCGACGTTCACAGGTTGGAGCGGAGCGTGCACCGGAGCGGGCACGTGCTCGGTGACGATGAGCGCAGCGCAATCGGTGACCGCGACTTTCGCGACCGTCGACTTTAAAGTGAGCGCTGCCTTATCCACCTTGAGCGTGAGTCTGGGAGGGCAGGGTACTGATGTCATCACATTCACTCCCCAGAATGGCGCCTTCGCCAATGCGATTCAGCTCACGTGCGCGGTGAACGGGCCCGCCCCGATGCCCTCCTGTGGGTTGTCGCCGTCGTCGGTGACACCCGGAACGAATCCGGCTACGTCGACGCTGACGATCACGGCGACGGCGCGATCCGTGACGCTGACGGCGGCGAGCGACAGCAGATTTTCGGGCCGTGCGCACTATGCGTTTTTGCCGCTGCTGGGTATCGTTATGATCGGAGTGAGCACGGCCGGCCGCGCGTCGAAGGGACGGCACCGCCATCTCTGGATTCTGGCGAGCCTGTTTGTTGCGTTGGTCATCTTGCAGACTGGATGCGGCGGCGGAACCGCCACCCAGCACCCGCCGCCCCCGCAAAACTACAGCGCTACGGTGACAGGGACATCGGGCTCGCTCACGCACACGACCCAAATCGCCGTTACCGTGCAGTAGCCCGGCACAAGAATACCGTTCCCTGCCAGAGGCCCGAGCTTGATGACCTCAGCTCGAGTGCGCCTCTGTGCGGGTGAGGCGCCGGCGGTGTCGGTGATCCATTCGAGCGTGGAAGTATTCGGAGATTCTGCTGGGTCGCGATGCCGAGGCCGGGGAAGTGTTTCAGGGCGTGGTGAGGGTTTGATTATCCCAAAAGCCTCACTTCTGTGCTCACCTTCCTGTCAAAATTCCGTCCCACTAACTACTGGTGAAAACATGCCTGCCTTCACGCTGAACGTGAATGGAAAGCGGCATCTTTTGGATGCCGACGCGGATATGCCTCTGCTCTGGGCTCTGCGCGACTTCCTTCGTCTCACCGGTACCAAGTATGGCTGCGGAATGGCTGTGTGCGGCGCCTGCACCGTTCATGAAGACGGCGTGCCGGTGCGGTCCTGCCAGATTCCACTCTCCGCCACACCGGGGAAACATTATGTGACCATCGAGGGGTTGTCGGTTGAGGGCGATCATCCTTGCCAGCAGGCGTGGCTTGCGGAAGACGTCTCGCAATGCGGCTTTTGTCAAGCCGGCATGATCATGCAAGCGGCGGCGCTGCTACAGCGAAAACCCAATCCAACCGACGCAGATATTGACGCCGATCTCTCTGATCACGTCTGTCGCTGCGGCACCTATCAGCGCCTACGAAAAGCAATTCGTCGCGCGGCTAGCCAGGTGAGCAAGACATGAGAGCGACACGGCGGTCTTTCCTTAAGACCAGCACGTTCGCTGGTGCTGGGATGGTTCTTTACTTCGAACTGCCTTCATCAATCGCCAGCCAAGGTTCTGAGGCTTTCAATCCGAACGCATATGTCGGCGTTACTTCCGACAACGTCGTTCATCTGTGGATCACTCGGTCGGAGATGGGGCAGGGCGTTCGCACCACACTCCCCATGATGCTCGCTGAGGAGTTGGAGGCGGACTGGGCGCAAATCCAATACGAACAGGCTATGCCCGGCGGGCGCTTCAAAGGTATCCGTTTGCGTACCAGCGGAAGCGGAAGCACGGTCGGTACCTACGACGCGCTGCGTAAGGCGGGGGCCACGGCACGGGAGATGCTGATCGCCGCCGCGGCGGAAAGATGGGGCGTCGATGCTTCGTCGTGCCGCGCGGACCAAGGCACGATTGTCCACCTCGCCACCGGCCGCAAGTTGACCTACGGAGAACTTGCTGCTGCGGCCGCGCGACAGAGGGTACCCGACAATCCGCCGCTGAAGCATTTCAAGGATTTCCGCATCGTCGGCAAGCCCTTGAACAGAATCGACGGGCGCAGCATCGTGACGGGACAAGCTATCTACGGAATTGATGTCCAGGTTCCCGGCATGCTGTATGCAGTCATGGCCAGGTGCCCCTTCGTGGGCGGAAAAGTGTCCGGCTTCAATGCTACGAAGGCATTGGCGGTCGGCGGGGTTCGCCACGTGGTTCCGGTCATGACTGGCATTGCGACCGGAGTAGCGGTGGTTGCCGATAACACTTGGGCTGCGATGAAGGGACGCGACGCACTCAAGGTTGAGTGGGACCACGGTCCTAACGCCGACTTCGACTCCGCGTACTTCCTGACCCAAATGCAGGACCAGGTGACGCGGCAACAAGAAGGATATTTCGTCCGTGATGATGGAGACGCTGGAAAGGCGATGGGCTCGGCCGCAAGAAAACTGGAGGCGACCTACGAATTTCCTTTCCAGGCGCACGCTCCCCTCGAGACCATGAATTGTGTCGCCGATGTGCGCAAGGATTCCTGCGAAATTTGGGTGCCGACCCAGTGCCCTGAGGTCGCTCAATCGGAAACGGCCAAGATGCTTGGACTGCCGGAGGATTCGGTCAAGGTTCACATCACGCTGCTGGGAGGCGGTTTCGGCCGCAGGCTTTTTGCGGACTACGTCCCGGAAGCGGTGGAAGTGTCGCGTGCCATCGGCAAGCCGGTGCAGATGTTGTGGACCCGTACGGACGACATGCGCTGCGGATTTTTCCATCCTGCCGACGTTGAACACATTGCAGGGGGATGGAATGCGGATGGGCGGCCTGTGGCTTGGGTGCAGAGATCCGTTGGTTCCAACCTTTCCATGTTTGGCTTTCCCACTGAAGAGCAGAAGAAGAAACCGCGGTTTTACTTCGATGACGGCAGCCCCTGGGGTTCGTTTGATAATCCTTACAATTTCCCAAACTTGAAAGCCGACTTCATTCCGCTCAATTCACCGGTGCCGACCGGTCCCTGGCGCGCGGTGGAATACCCGCCTACGGTGTTTGCCCGGGAATCATTTCTGGATGAAATGGCGCACGCAGCAGGGCAAGATCCGCTCCAGTTTCGCCTGCATTTGCTCGAACCAGGAGATATTCTCAAGATCGGTGATTCAAAGATTGACCGGAGCCGGCTGATTCGAGTTCTGCAGGTGGCGGCGGAGAAGTCGCAGTGGAAGCGCCCGCTCGCGCAGCCCGGTGACCGCCAATGGGGCCGCGGCATCGCTTGCAATGTCTATGCAGAGGACTGCTTCATCGCCCAGGTGGCCGAAGTCTCTGTAGGCCGGCAATCCCAAGACATTCGTGTGCATCGCATTGTGTGCGCTGTGGATTGCGGAATCGTGGTCAACCCCTTAGGTCTCGAAGGCCAGGCGGAGAGCGGGATTACCTGGGGACTCTCGGCCACTCTGCACGGGAAGATGGACTTCAAGAACGGGGCGGCCGTGCAGGAAAGTTTTCAAGACTTCGAAGTAATCCGAATGGACGAGGCACCCGAAATCGAAACACACATCGTCGTCGCCGACCATCCACCCGGCGGGTTTGGCGAAACTGCCGTGCCCCCGGTGGCTCCGGCAGTGGCAAATGCCATCTTCGCCGCTACCGGGAAACGAATCAGGAGTCTTCCCATTACTCCGGAGAAACTTAAAGCGCTGGGTTAGCAAGGCGGCCACTCTGCCATATTTTGTGGGAAGATCTGTCGATGGCGCAGTGACCTGTCTCACTTCTACCCGTGACACTCTTTTGAGCGAATGCCTTAGGCTCGGAGTTCTGCAGCCGAACTTGGCATCCTTTACGCAGCCCAGTTATTCTAAAAAGAATTCACATGCGAGGAAGACCATGAATTTGATTGTGAGCAGAACGACCGCGGTGGCTGTTTTCTTCTTTCTTTCTTTTGCGAGTTTGCCGGCCATCGACAAGAAGTTTCATGACGCGCCGGATTCGGCCAAGGCTCAGAAGAATCCGTTTGAGGGTGAGCAGGAAGCTGTGGACGCGGGCAAACCGCTGTATGCGCGGAACTGCCTGGCTTGCCATGGGAAGTTGGGCAAGGGCACCGGCAATGTGCCGTCTCTAGTGGATGGAAAGCTGAATGGCGTGGCGCCGGGTGAGGTTTTCTGGTTCATCACAAAAGGAGATACGGATAACGGGATGCCATCGTGGGCATTTCTGCCGGAGCAGAAGCGCTGGCAGATCGTGACGTATGTGGAGTCATTGGCGGCAGGGAAGGCTACTGCGGCCGCGAGCGCGGCTCCGGCGGCAGCGGCGACGGGAACGCCACTGAAGGATCCTTCACCTCATGCGCCGTTCACCGACTTCCGCTATGAGTCGCCGGGAACGACGCGCAAGATCACGGTGAGCGATCTTCCTCAGCCGTTCGCGACGCAGTCGTCAAACAACGGCGCGGAGGTGGTGGCGCGTCCGGCAAACGCGTGGCCGGTGGCTCCCGCCGGTTTCAAGGTGGAACTCTACGCATCGGGACTCGACAATCCGCGGTGGATGCGGACCGCTCCGAACGGCGACATTTTTCTGGCGGAGAGCGAGCCAGGACGAATTCGTGTGTTTCGCGGGATGAGCGGCGACGGTAAGGCGGAACAGATGCAGGTTTTCGCCGAGGGACTGAAACGGCCTTACGGAATTGCGTTTTATCCTCCGGGGGCCGATCCACAGTGGGTTTATATCGGCGATGAAAACGAGGTGATTCGGTTTCCGTATCATCAAGGCGATTTGAAGGCCAGTGGTCCTTCACAGCACATTGCGGATCTGCCCGCGGGGGGCGGGCACTGGACACGCGCGGTCGAGTTTTCTCCTGAAGGCAAGAGGATGTTTGTGGCGGTGGGTTCGGCGTCGAACATCGACGACCCGGATACGCATCCGGGCGAGAAAGACCGCGCTGACATCCTCGTATGTGATCCGGCGAACTGTGAGCTCAAGGTGTATGCCTATGGCATACGCAACGCCGGAGGCGGCATTAAGGTGAATCCGCAAAATGGCGAGTTGTGGTGCTCGGTGAATGAGCGCGACGCGCTTGGCGACAACCTGGTGCCGGACTACATCACGCATGTACAGGAGGGGGGATTCTATGGCTGGCCTTGGTGGTACATCGGGGCACACCAGGATCCGCGGCACAAGGGCAAGCATCCGGAGCTGAAGGATAAGGCGATTGTTCCCGACGTGCTGCTGCAGCCGCATAACGCGTCGCTGGAATTTTTGTTCTACGACGGAGACAAATTACCGGGTGAATTCAAGGGAGATATTTTTGCTTCGGAACACGGGTCGTGGAACAAGTCGGTGCGAGTGGGCTACGAAGTGATTCGCGTACCGCTGCATCAAACCGGGCATGCCAGCGGTGAATACCAGGATTTTCTGACGGGATTCGTATTGCCGGACGGGAATGTGTGGGGCCGTCCGGTGGGGATCACGGTAGCGTCGGATGGTTCGCTGCTGGTGAGCGATGACGGATCGAATTCGATCTGGAGGATCAGCTATACGGGGAAGTGAAGGCCGGCTGGGCGGTTTGAAAACGGCAGTTTCGTTCGTCGTTTGGCGAGATTGCCGCAAACCCTTAACAACCGTGGGTGGAAGTGCCACATCCAAGGTTCGTGCCGGAAACCCAGAAATCGGAAGAACTGCCCGTAACGTCTTCGCTTCCTTCCCTGGATCCTACGGAGCAGTACGAACTGTTTCGCGATGTACTCGAAGCGCTTGAGGGCAAACGCGTCCCGTACGCGGTTTCGGGTGCTTTTGCTCTGCGCCAACATACTGGCATTTGCCGTTCCACCAAAGACCTAGACCTATTCCTCACGGCCAGAGCGCTTCCGGCTGCGCTGGGCTGGCTCCGGCAAATCGGGCTGGAGTGCGAAGTGACGGATCCGGTGTGGCTGGCCAAGGCGCGGCGCGACGGTTTTTTTGTCGACATCATCACTGGCATGAGTAATGGTCTGATCACCGTGGAGGATTCCTGGATTGGGCGGGCGCGCCCCGCTGTGGTGTATGACGTGGAAACTCGCGTCCTGGCGCCGGAAGAACTCGTGGCCTCAAAGCTTTTTGTGGCTCGTCGTGAGCGCTTTGACGGCGCCGATATCGCGCACGTCATTTATGGAACTCAGGGCAACTTTGACTGGCACCGCGAGATGGAGTTGGTGGCCGAGCACTGGGAATTGCTGCTTTGGGCGTTGGTACTGTTTCGCTATGTGTATCCGGGGCAAAGTGACTATGTACCGGCATGGGTGTGGTGCCACTTGCTGTCCCGCTTTGAGCGCGAAGTCCGGGAACCTGATCCGCAGGCTGAGTTTCGCGGCAGCCTGGTCGATGACAACATGTTTGCCATCGACGTGAATGAATGGAAGCTGGCGAATCTGCTCGAAGAAAAACGGAAAGAGCGGTTGTCGCATCTCGGGAAAGGGCTGGAGTCAAGAGCGAAGCGAACGTCAAATTCGAGGGAAGAAGAATGAGAATTGCCGCCAGCGCCGATCTGCATTTTAGTCCGCAGAGTTACGCCAAGTTGAAGGACCAGTTTGAGCGGGTGCGCGATGATGCGGACGTGCTGGTGCTGGCGGGCGATCTGACCAATTACGGCCAGCCGAGCGAGATGGAGCCGCTGTTGAACGTTCTGGTCCGGCTGCGCGTGCCGACGATGGTGGTGCTGGGCAATCACGACTTACGAATGCGGAAAGGAAGAAGAATTGTCGGCGGATGATGGTCGGCGGCCGGAGTGAAAGTTCTCGACGGCAGCGCGCTATGAGCGCGATGGCGTTGGTTTTGCCGGCACGAAAGGTTTTGTGGGTGGCTTTGGGCGCGGCGTCCTGACCGCATTCGGCGAGCGCGAGATCAAGGATTTTGTGCGCGCTGCGGTCGATGAGGCGATGAAGTTGGAGCGGGCGATGTCGCAACTACGCGCCAAGAAGAGAGTAGTCGTGTTGCATTATTCGCCGATCGTCGAAACAGTGCAAGGGGAAGCTCCGGAAATATTTCCTTTTCATGGGCACGTCGCGGCTGGCGGAAGTTGTGGACCGGCATGGAGCTGATCTTGTGGTGCATGGCCACGCGCATCACGGAAAGGTCGGATGGTCGCACGAACAGGCGGAGTGCCGGTGCACAACGTGGCGATTTCGCTGCTGCAGGCGCAGAACCGTCGCGGTGTACCGGGTATTCGATCTGTGATTCGCTAGTGGAAGTCGTGCGAGACAGTTTCCGCGCTGGTGACGAAGAGCGGGCTGTACACGCTCGGCTTTCACGGAAATCACGTTGTCCTGATTCTGCAGGATGCCTTCGATGGCGAGGAAGCGCTCGCTGGCCAGCAGCAGGCGGTTGCTGATGAAACAGGTCAGGCGTGACGATGGCATTGGCCACGCCGGTTTCATCTTCCAGGCTGAGAAAGACGAATCCTTTCGCGGTGCCCGGACGCTGGCGAGTGATGACGCAGCCTCCGATGCGAAGACGCTTGCCGTTGGGAATGTCGCGGAGTTCGATGGCGCGGCGAATGCCCATGGCATTGAGCCAGGCGCGGCGGTAGGCCATGGGATGCGGGCCGACGGTCAATCCGGTGCCGTGGAAGTCGGCGACCAGACGCTCTTCATGATTCATGGGCTGGAGCGGGGAAGGGGAGTCGGGTTCGGGTTGGTTTTCCAGCAGCGGGCCGGAGGCGCGGACGGCGCGTTCGACCTGCCAGAGAGCGTCGCGGCGGTGGAGTTTCGAGGTGCGTATTCGGGTTGTGAGTCGGTGAGTTGCGAGCAGCGTATACCGAGTACAGAGCCACTCCGAGATTCCTCTGCCTCTCGCGTTCGCTCGGGGGTCGGAATGACAAAGGTTTTATTTGCGATGGCATTCAGCGCGCCGATTTCCGCCAGCGTGGTGAGTTCGTCTTTGCGCAGTTCGGGGACGCGGCGGGTGAGATCGTGGATGGAGGTGAAGGGAGAGCGCAGGCGTTCGCGGACGAGGGCTTGTGCCGCTTCTTCACGCAGGCCGCGGACGTAGCGCAGGCCCATGCGTAGCGCGATTTTCTTTCGCCCCTCCGGGGCTTTTTCATTTCCGGCGTCTAACCCACGGCTTGCGCCGTGGGCTGCATTCTGTCGCCGCTCCGCGGCTGGGCTTCGGACATCTTCTTGTTCTTGGCCAACGACTAACGACCAACGACCAACGACATTACTGGCTACTGACACCTGACTCCTGACTACTGTTTCCAACGTGCAATTCCATTCTGACTTCGTCACGTCTACCGGCAACAGTTTCAGACCGTGGCGCTGCGCGTCTTTGACGATCGTAGCTGGCGAATAGAAGCCCATCGGTTGATTGTTGAGTAATGCGGCGGTGAAGGCGGCCAGGTAGTGGCACTTCAGGTAGGCGCTGGCGTAGGCGATCAGGGCGAAGCTGGCGGCGTGGGATTCGGGGAATCCGTAGAGCGCGAAAGAAGTGATGGAGAGAATAATTTCTTCCTGCGCTTTGGGCGCGATGCCGTTGTGCGTCATGCCGGCGCGAAGTTTGGCTTCGATTTCCTTCATGCGGGCTTGCGAGCGCTTGAATCCCATGGCGCGGCGCAATTCTTCGGCTTCGCCGCCGGTAAAGTTGGCTGCGATCATGGCGATGCGCAGGAGTTGTTCCTGAAAAAGCGGGACACCGAGCGTGCGTTTGAGAACCGGTTCCAGCGAGGGATGTGCATAAGTGACCTCTTCTTTTCCCTGGCGGCGTTGCAGGAACGGATTCACCATCTGGCCGACGATCGGGCCGGGACGGATGATCGCGACTTGGACTACGACGTCGTAGAAGCGCAAGGGGCGCAGTCGTGGCAGGCACGACATTTGGGCGCGGCTTTCCACCTGAAACATGCCGATGGTATCGGCTTGCTGCAGCGTGGAATACACCTGCGAGTCATCCTGGGGAAGATGCGCCAGGTCGACTTCTTCGCGATAGTGATCGCGGATGAGTTCGAGGGAATCTTTGAGCACGGCCATCATGCCGAGGCCGAGTAAATCAACTTTGATGATGCCCATGTCGGCGCAATCTTCTTTGTCCCATTGCACGACGACGCGGCCGGGCATGGAGGCGGGCTCGAGCGGGACGACGGAATCGAGTTGTCCCTGGCAGATGACCATGCCGCCGGAGTGCTGGCCGAGATGGCGCGGCATGTCCTGCACGGCGAGGCAGAGTTCGTAATATTTGCGCAGGCGAGGATGGGAGAGGTCGAGTCCGGCGTCGCGGAAGCGGCGGTCGAGGGCGTCGTTTTCGTCGCGGAATTCCCAGGTGGCGACGGCGGCGGAAATTTTGTTGAGCGTTTCCGGATCGAATCCGAGGGCCTTGCCCATTTCGCGAGCGGCCATGCGGTTGCGGTAAGTGATGACGTTGGCGGTCATGGCAGCGCCACGCTCGCCGTATCGCTTGTAGACATACTGGATGACTTTTTCGCGCTCATCTCCGCTGGGCAGATCGAGATCGATGTCGGGCCACTCGCCGCGTTCTTCGGAAAGAAAACGCTCGAAGAGCAACTCCATGCTGACGGCGTCGACCGCGGTGATGCCGAGCGAGTAGCAGACGGCGCTGTTGGCGGCGGAACCGCGTCCTTGCGCAAGAATGTTTTGCTCGCGACAGTAGCGGACCAGATCCCAGACGATGAGAAAGTATCCGGCGAGTTTGAGCTTTTCGATGAGTTTTAGTTCCTTTTCAATTTGGAGTTGGGCGCGCGCTTGCAGGTCAGGCGGCTTGCGGCCATATCGCTGGTGGAATCCTTCCCAGGCCTTTTGATGCAGAAAGGAATTCATGGTCTCGCCTTCGGGCACGGGGTAGAGCGGGAATTCGTAGCCTAGATCGTTGAGGGTGAATTCGAGGCGCGAAGAAAGTTCGAGAGTGTTGGTGATGGCTTCGGGAAGGTCGGCGAAGAGTCGTTGCATTTCCTGAGCGGATTTCAGAAAGCGTTCGGAATTGCGGGAGAGCAGGCGTCCGGCGGTGGAGAGAGTGCGGTGGTTACGGATTGCGGTGAAGGCGTCACAGAGTTCACGAGCTTTGGCTGTGGCGTAGCAGACGCCGTTGGTGGCGAGCAAAGGAAGATTGAGCGAGCGGGCGATGGTGATCGCGGCGCGGTTGCGGGATTCTTCTTCGCGCTGGAAATGGCGCTGCAGTTCGACGTAGACGTTGCCGGGGCCGAAGATGGCTATGAGTTGATCAACTTGGCGGCGAGCTTCATCGAGGCCGCCTCGCTGCAAGGCTGTGGCGAGCGGGCCTTCGTCACCGCCGGTGAGGCAGATGAGGCCTTGGGCGTGTTCTTCGAGTTCTTGTGCGCAGACGGCACCCTCGCCTTTTTTGGCGCGCAGCTTCATCTTGGTGATCAGGCGGCAGAGGTTTTGGTAGCCAGTGCGGGTGGAGACCAGGAGGGAAAGACGGAATTCACCACAGAGACACAGAGGCACAGAGGAATGCAATTTTTGATTGTTGATTTTTTGTTGATTTGCTTTCTCTGTGACTCTGTGCCTCTGTGGTGAAAATAACTTGGCAGACACTTCCGCGCCGATATGTGCCTTGAGGTTGACCTTCGTCGCGGCCAGGTGAAAGCGCGGAGCGCCGTAAACGCCGTCGGTGTCGAGCAGCGCCATGGCGGGCAACTTGAGTTGAGCACACGTAGCCACCAACTCCTCGGGCAGGGAAGCGCCTTCGAGAAAGCTGAAAGCAGAACGGGCGTGAAGCTCGACGTACAATCACTCAGTAAAAAATCAGCCACGGATTAACGCGGATTCACACACGGATCAGAACGAGCCATTTTTGTATTTCTGTTCCGCCATTTTTATCCGTGCTGATCCGTGAAAATCTGTGGCAAAAAACTCAGTCATACGTTCCTTCCACGAACCAGCCGCCGCCGAGCAAGTCGTGCACGAGGCGGTAAAGAGCGATCGTATCGCCGTTTTGGGTGTTGTTTTGAAGAGCGATGTCCCACTCGTCGCGGGACCAGGCTTCGCGTTCCCACCAGTCGCCGGAGAAGCGCCAGGGGCCGGTCTTCCAGAGCACGTCGCCCTGCACGTCTTTCTTCTTACACACCAAATGCGCAGGCTGGCCGTTTTCCAGCGTTACATGGGCGCGCAGTGGCGGACGGAAACGGCGCAGAGCCGTGACAATCGATTCTTCAGTCGAGGTGGCGGTTTTGGGGTGCGGCTTCTCTGGTGGAACTGCCGCTACGAAACGCTGCATGCGGAAGCCCTCGGGACGGTGTGTGTCGAGCAACTCCAATGCTCCGACTTTTTGTTCGCCGACCATGGCTGCGATGCGAGCGAGGGTGAGCTCGAGTTTTTCCGGTTCCGGCGTCGGAGGAAGGAACAATCCTCCCTGGGACGAACGCGGTCTGGCTGGCTCGGCGGCCAAGTGAATCTTCACAATGGGTGCGCCTGGGGGATTGGCGTTTAAGTCCAGTTGCAGCAGCTTGAGAAAAATTTTGGCGTCGAGCATGGGTTGAGGCAGGCGGATAGTGCGGCGGAAATGGGTTTGCCGGTGGTGAAGCAGCGAAGCTTCGCTCCGCCGGACAGCCCCTTCGACTTCGCTCAGGGCAGGCTTAAGCCGCTGTCCCCAAATATTTTTGACTTCATCACTCTCGCTGGGCATTCCGATGTTTTCGAATTCATCGTCGACACCTGTGAGGTTTGAAAGTTCCAGCGTGAGGCGTAGTTCCTGCGTGGCCAAGGCGCGTGTCGCCAGGCGGGCGCAGAGTTGTTCGAGCAGGCGATTCAGGAGGAAGGCCAGTGGTTCGAGCAGGACGAGGGGATGCTCCAGTTCGACTGCTTCTTCGAACAACCATGGGGCTTCGATCGGGACCAGAGTGCGCGAAGCGGCGCCGCGCGCCAATTTTTGCAAACGCAGGCCTTCCTGTCCGAGACGCTCGCTGAGCGCTACTTCGGGCAACGCGGCCAGCGCGCGCAGGTTACGAATGCCCCAACGGTCTAGTGTTTCCAGCAGCCGGGTGGCTTCTTTTTGCTTTTCGCCTTCCAGACGATCGGGAAACAAAACTGCTACGGGCAGAGTGCCCAAATATCCCGCTTCTTTGCCTGCGGGAATTACGGCGACGCAGACGCGGGCGGGGGCGCCCGCGCCACACAAGCCGCGGGTGGCAAGCACGGCCGCGTCGGGGTTGGAGGCTATGGCAATGTTGGCTTCGAGTCCGAGCGTGGTGGCGCGGTGGTGGATCGCACGAGAAATTTCTGGCAGCGATCCGAACAAAGATTCCATGCCTGCCAGATCGAGAAGAGCCGTGTCGCAGGCGGTGTCTTCCACGCAGGGGGAGAACGATTGGGCGCAGTCGAGAAGGGCTGCGTGCGCGGCGGATTCCTGCAGTGGAGAGCGCGGGCGCAATGCCAGGTCCGAGCATAGTTCAGCTTGGGCCTTGGTCATGGCGGGCGCAATGCCCATGCGGCGGGCATCTTCATTGACGGCGATAATTTTTTCGAGCGGAGGGGTGCCTTCGAGAATGGCGACGGCGCGTGCCTGCAGCTCCGGTTCGGCGCGCAGGGCCGCCGCGACGGGAAAATTCGGGACGTAGATGCAGGCGAACGGCATGGGATTGAGGCATTGACGGTGAGATTCATCCCGCCCAAGCAGTTTTGGTTGCGAACGTGACGGAGCGTGCAGGTTTGCGGTCCAGACGAGAACGGATTAGTTCCGCATTGATATTCAGTCCGGTTAACAGGTGCGCGTGTGTGGGTGTGTCAATTGCCAACTCATCGTTACTGTTTGTCGTGTTTCCGTCGTCAAGCGTAGTGCCGTCCCCTTCGGAGCGCTTCGCTTGCTCCGTGCCGTTCCTACGGGACTCGTTCTCTTTTTTCATGCCTACCCGGCACTGCCGTGCCGGGTTTTCCCATACCGCCGCTTCGCGGCTGGAGTTTGATTGTGCCCACCTCATCGTCTCTTCCGAATTATTCTGTGCGCCAAGTTGCAACAGCAGGGAAGAGCAGCTACCGGCGATGGGGTGCTGCTCGATGGCCAGCAGGATTGTAGGGGTGTGCTCGATGGCTCGGCGGAAGCGGAACCACGTGGTCAGCGGGATACGGCGGGCTGACTGGGGTGGCAGGTCGGCGAGATCGAGGACGATCAGGCCGAAGCCTCCGCTTTCGAGCAGCAGATCGGTGGCTCGCAGCACCTGTTCCAGGCGGCGCTCTGATTGCCGCAAGCTGGTGCGATCAAAATCGAAAGCGGCTTGGGAGGAAAGCCCCGTCCATTCGACAAGCTCAGGGCAGGTTTCTCCCGCCCCCACTTCTCGCGCAAAAGACGCGCGAGAAATGGGGCACCCTGCTCTCTGATTTCCGTGTTTCTCTGTGACGGAGCCTGCCCCTTCGGCAGGCTCAGGGCAAGCTCTGAGCGGAGTCGAAGGGCGTCTCTGTGGTGAATTGTCGCCGCAGCGCACCCAGAGGAGGCGGTCCAGGGCCACGCCGGCGCAAGCGGCAGAGTGGGGGTCAAGGGCGTCGCTGGCATCGACGACGGTGCAGAATTCTCCGCGGCGGGTGGCGGCGGCCAGGGCAGCCAGCAGGAAGGTGGTGCATCCCGAGGAAGCGGGGCCGCAGATTTCGGTCAGGCATCCGCGGGGCAGGCCGCCGGTCAGGGCGTCGATGGCGGGGATACCGCTGGAGACCATTTCGGGTGCCGGGCGGATCTCGAGCCGCGACGCCGGGGTTACGTCGAGGGCAGAATTTTTGTATGTGGAATCCTAGGTTGGTTCCTGGCGAGTGCTGGTCGAACTGCGCTCGACCGGACAACCGGGGGCGGCTGTCCCCACATGAACCTTCAGGCTCGACCTCATCGGCAAAGAAAAAAGGGCGGCCTTTGGCCGCCGAAGTGGAAACCACTGCGGAAGACATAAGATTCCTCGGGAAATTTCAGGGAACGCCGGGGCTGGTGCCGCGGAGGCGATTGTTTAGTTTCGCTTTTTATTCGCCTATTAAGATTCTGCTTTATGGGGGGCGAATTGTCAAGAGGTTAGGAAAAACGGACTTAGTTCTCTGTTATGAGTGGCGGTGCTACACCACAATGCGGTCGAGCGTTTTGAAACTATCCTCCATTCTCACTAACTAACTAGTGATAGCAGAAGCTGGTAGGAGCCCCGGTCGGCCATTAGATGGTTCGTCCCTTGAGCGCGATACCTACAACGCCAGCATGCCTTGCTCAATCGCTCAGATCCTTAAGAAAATCTTGCGGCGGTACATCCAGAACAGGATCAGCCAAAAGATCAGGATCACTGCAAAACCGTGGAGTACGGGCTGGAAGGTCGGTCCTGTCATAGCCGCGAGCGCCCATCCAAAGTGGCGGTCTATGGCATTCCGGAAGAAACTCTCCATCGTCCAACTCATCACATAAACGGCAATCGAGTTCATTCCAACCACCACGAGCGGGAACGCCCAGCGCCGCCATCCCTGCCATTCGATCAGCGCGTAAAAGCCGGCCAGCATGAGCACCACCCAGCCTCCGCTATACAGGGTGTAAGACGATGTCCAGACCCTTTTGACGATGGGGCAAATGCCGGCCCATTGACACAACAGCCCGAGCAGCAGCAATGCAACTCCAGCGATTACGAGTCCGCGCAATTTCTGTTCCTTCGATCCTTTGCCCTTCAGCCATTCTCCCGCCAGGAGCCCGAGGATCATGGTCGCGAGCGTTGGAATAAAACTCAGCGTAGACCAACCGCCCTCGTTGAAGACAAAGGGCTGCTCGCGCGGAAACAGGTTCAGGAACCAGACGTCGAATGCCCACGAAAGATTGGAATTCTTGTTCCAGTGAGAGAGAAATCCGGTGTAGTTGTGGGTCCAGTTCTGTGGAACTCCGACTCTGGCGTAGTCAAACAGCGGACCCGGCGCTGGATAGAGCGCAAAAGCTGCCCAAAAGCAGATGAGGATCAGGACCAGCCTCAACACCTGGGTTCGCACCCGTGCGAATCCCAGCAGGAATAGGAATACGTATCCCAATCCGATCTGCGTCAGCGTGTCCTCAAAGGTAAAGTAGGTCTGACGCGACCATTGGGACCGGAGAAAGATTCCCAGAAGGATCAGGATGAGCGCGCGCCGGGCCGCGTGTGCCAGCATGGGTCCGAAGACTTGTCCCTTCATTTTCCGGCTCGCGATCGAGAACGGGAGCGCGGCGCCGACCAAGAAAGAAAAGGCGGGTTGGATCAGGTCATGAAGCGAGCATCCCTGCCAGTCCACGTGCTCGGTATTGAAGCCGATCACCCTCCAAACCACACTATGCGGGAAGGCGTTCGCCACCACGGGCAGACGCATGGCTTCTCCGAGCATCAGGAGCATCACTGTCCCGCGGAATGCATCCAGCGAGACCAGTCGCGTGACGCTTTCAGGTTTGCGTTCCGGTTCGGTTACGGGGGGTTCTGCTGTGGGACTTTCCACCTGCGCGCTTTCGATCATAAAGGGCTCCTATGGCTAACCACATGCCAACCCATTTGCGGCGCTGCCACAATTATGTCCCTGGCTCTCAAGTCTGAAGCGCAAAGCCTGGGGAGTCCGAATGGATGTTCCACTTGCCGCGGGTGAAATCCGGGAATTTCTGCGGAGCGCCATTCTGTGCCACCGACGCTTCGCTCAATGGAGTGGGCGCGCTCCATGCGGCTGCATCGTAGCAATTGATGTCGGGCACCAGACCCCTTTTCAGGCAATCCATCAGCCTGTAATTCATGATGTAATCCATTCCGCCGTGGCCGCCCATTTTACGGGCGAGTTCTCCCGTCGTCTTCCAGAGTGGGTGCTCGTACTTATCGCGAAACGCGTCGATGTTCTGCCAATCTTCCTGCTTTGAACCATCGACGAAGACCCGCGGCGGATAGTCGGCGAACGCACCCTTCGTGCCCGAGATCGAGTTGAGGCGGCTGTAGGGTCGTGGATTCACCACGTCATGCTGCAGCAGGATCGTGCGGCCTTTCAGAGTTTTTATGATGCTGGTATTCATGTCGCCGCAAATGTATTTTTCGGCTCGCTTAGGGTCGCCGTCCGCAAAGTTCGCTTTCACATAAGCGCTCAGCGAGGCCTCCGACGAACTCACCGAAACCATGTAGTCGAAGCGGTCGCCGCGATGGATGTCCATGTAATGGGCCACCGGGCCCAGTCCGTGCGTCGGATACAGATTGCCATTGCGCTGGATGTGGGGAACACGGCGCCACAGACCTTCCCCTTCACTTGCGGTCAAGATACTGCGCAAGTCGTGGAGATAAGCCGCCTCTCCATGGGTAATCTCGCCGAAGACTCCATCCCGTACCATGCCGAGGACCATCATCTCCGTAGATCCATAACAGCAGTTCTCGAGAATGACGCAATGCTTGCGCGTAGCCTCGGAGGTATCGACGAGGTTCCAGCACTCCTCAAGCGTTGTACAGGCAGGAACTTCGACGGCGGCATGCTTGCCATTTTTCATTGCGCTGAGCGCCATCGGAACGTGCCAGTTCCATGGGGTCGCAATATAGACGATGTCGAGATCGAGTTCGGTCAGATTCTTGAAATCCAATTCGCCCTTGCTGAATCCGGCAGGCTCGGCCTGGCCGACGTTGGTGACCGCCTTTTTCGCTCGCGCCACTTTTTCCGGCACCAGATCGCAGATCGCCTTGATCTCTACGTTTTCGATGGCTAACAGATCCTGCAGCAAGCTGGAACCACGTCCGCCGACACCGATGATTCCCAGTCGAACACGTTCTCTTGCTTCAAACGGGACACCGATCATTGAAGAGTTTGCATTCTTGGGGGTGCTGGCGGCCAGGTCGGAATTCAAAATGTCAGTCGCAATCAGAAGTCCCGCACCTCCGATAGCAGTGCGCTGCATGAAACTTCGTCTGGAAATCTCTTTAGATTCTCTATCCGTTGGCATCTGGCGACCTCCTGATTGATAAGAGCCCGAATTGTGAGTGTACTCGCTATCCGCGTTCGTCCAACCGGCCCAGTCCCATGTGGGGGTGGTTGCTCAATGACTGACGGGAACAAGATTACGCTCATCAACGAGTCGTCCCGCGTCGCGATTTCTGGTCCTCTTGCTCACCTCGCCTTCCTCCATCCGTCTAAGCCCAACAGCGTCTCGATCCGCCTGTGTTCAATTCGAGATTTCCAATCCAGATTCTGACTCGTCGGCTGCCCGATCCTGGCAGCGAGAAGGAGATTTCCATGCACAATCTTGTGAAGAACGAAGTTCGTCTGCTTGCCTTGTTGGCCGGTGTTTTGTTGGTAGCAAATTTCTGCCAAGCGCAAACTGCGACCAGCGAGACCCTTATGCTCACGCTGCCCCGGCAGAGCCAGCATGCGCTGATTACCCAACGCGTCGGCCTCACGGACATCACCATTAACTATCACCGGCCACTGGCCAATGGCCGCCAGATTTGGGGCAAAATCGTGCCTTATGGGCAGGTCTGGCGGGCGGGGGCGAACGAGAATACGACGATCTCATTCAGCGATCCGGTCACGATCGAGGGCCAAGCGCTCGACAAGGGAACTTATGGCCTGCACATGATTCCGGGAGAGAACGAGTGGACCGTCATCTTCTCCAAGAACTCGACCTCGTGGGGGAGTTTTGCTTACAAAGAGGACGAAGATGCCCTTCGTGTCAAGGTGAAGTCGCAAACGGCCGACGCGCACGATGCGCTGGCTTACGATTTCGACGATGTGAAGCCGAACGCGACGGTCGTGACCATGCGGTGGGATAAGGTTGCGGTGCCGTTTAAAGTCGAAGTCAATGTGAACGAACTGGTCACCGCCAGCATCCATCGGCAATTACATGGGCTGAACCAGTATTACT
>CAVRCR010000025.1:0-193791 GCA_963719615.1 uncultured Acidobacteriaceae bacterium
TACGGGCTGACGCCCACCGAGGCCCGACTTACGAATGCTTTGGTGAACGGGAAACGCCTTCAGAACGTGTGTAATGATTTGAACATCACTCGTCTTACTGGGCGAGATCATCTCGATCATGTGTTCGCAAAAACGGGGGTGCGTCGTCAGAATCAATTGATTTCGCTCATGCTGAAGGGCATCGGCTTGGCGCGTTTATGCAATAAGAAAGCGTTGAACTGAATGAGTTTGAACCAGCGCGTGTGAGCGCCGTTAGGTCGGGAATGGGAAACGTGTAGGAACGGTCCGCGAAGTTGTCAACTGCTTCTGGATCCCTCGAACTTGTAGCCGACCCCAGAGACCGTGATGATCAACTCGGGCCGGCTCGGCTCTTCTTCAAGTTTTTGCCGCAAGCTGAAGATGTGGACGTCGACGGTGCGTGTATAGGCTCCCGCGTCGTATCCCCATACAGCGCGCAGGAGTTCGGCCCGGGAGATTGTCTTGCCCGCCCGCTCCATGAGATAACGCAGCAGTTGAAACTCGCGGCCTGAAAGGTAGATCGGCTTCCCGCCACGGGTGACTTCTCTCCTGCCTACGTCCACGCGCAACGACCCGATCTGATGTACGCCGCGGCCCCCCTGCACAGGAGCACGGCGCAACAGAGCCTCCACCCGTACGAGAAGCTCCGCCGCTTCAAAAGGCTTGGTGACGTAGTCGTCGCCACCGAGTTTGAACCCTACGACCTTGTCGAGGACCTCATTGCGTGCGGTCAGAAACAAGATTGGTGTAACGAGACCGGCCTGACGAATGTCGCGGCATAGGTCGAATCCACTGCGGTAAGGCAACATGACGTCGAGGATGAGAAGATCAAATGGCGATGTCGTGATCTTCTCCATGCCTTCTTGTCCGTCCTTCGCAGTGTCGACGACATAGCCTTCCCCTCGCAGGCGATCGCCGAGAGTCGTTCGCAAAGCATCTTCGTCTTCAACCAATAAAATATTCTCGTTCATCTTACCGTCAGGATACCCGACCTTTCATTCAAAGACTTGGGATCGAAGCCCTCTGCGATTCGCAGGTGCAAGGTAAAGACACTTCCCACATCTACTTCGCTGGTTACGGATACGCTGCCACCCATGGCCTCCGCAATGTGTTTGGCCACTGACAGGCCGAGGCCGGTGCCATGAATCTGAGCCGCTAAAACCCTCGGGCTCCGGTAAAACGGGTCGAAGATGTGTTGGAGTTCCTCTGCACTGATCCCCACTCCCTGGTCACTAACGGTGATCCGAACCTCCTGGGCACCTCGTCCGGACTCGTGCAAGTCCGCGCAAACGCCGACCCAGCGGCTCTTTCCACTATACTTCACGGCATTACCGATTAAATTTTGCAGGCATCGGCAAAGAGCCTGCTGATCTCCCCAAACGGGCGGCAGTGGATCCTGGATTTGAAAATCCACGCTGAATCCGGATTCCTGAAAAAGTGGCAAACTATTCTTGCGAACGGTGCCGATCAGCCCCGCCACGCTGACAGGTTGCAGGGAGTAGTTCTTCTTGCCGCTTTTCATCGATGCGAACATGAGAATCTGGTCGACGAGATCGATGAGTTGCCGGGCCTGGCTCGTAATGATGGATCCGTACAGAGGAAGATTTGCGACGAAACCATCGGTGATGTTCTGCCCGGCGGACAGAATCGCAGCCAAAGGAGTGCGCAGCTCGTGAGAGATCGATGCAACAAAATCCATCTGTAAGGTTGCCAGCGACTGCGCGTGCTGGCTGGCAATAACCACCAGCACCATCGTGATTGCCAGCAAGAGCAGAACGACGCCGCCGGTAATGAGATTGCTACGCCAGACCTTGGTGATCGTTGCTTCCAGCGGCTCTTGGCGATGCTTCAGGAACAACATCCACGGCCCGCCTTGCGACGTGCTTTGGATAACCGGGAACCAAACGGGTCCAGAGAAGCTGTGCCATTCCTCACCGCGGATGGATTCCCGGTTTTTGACGGTCTGCCAGAAGCTTCCTTCCGTGCTCTCCGGCGGAGGCCCAAAAATGTTCATCACCGAATCAGATTTCCGTACATCCTCGATGCCAAACTCGGGATCGGAGGAATAGAGCAAGCGTGACACCTTGCCTGCGGACAGTACGGCGAGTTTGTACTCCAAGCCTTGGCCACCGCTGAAGTAGCGCTGCGTTAATTCCGGAAATATGCGGTTGCGGATCGTGTCGAAGTTCAACACAATCACGACCCAATCCACCGGATCTCGACTAATCAGGCTCTGCGCACGTTGGGTACTGGTCGGCTTGCGATGCAAGATGGGGTGCGCGATTGCCGGGATGTTCTCGTCAAACTGCCATCCCGTAATCGCGTTGCTGCGCAGTCGGCTGCCCGGAGGAAGCTCGCCTTTGCTCTCCGACCGTGCTTCCGGCGAAGGTTCGGCTGCTTGCCAGGCGTGAAGCGCCGCCCGAAGATTCGCAGAATTTTGCTCCAGGTGAAGAAGTAGAGGTTGCAAATCAACTGGCGCTGAGGAAGCTTCGATCTTCCTCGAGTCCGCGTCGAGGCGGAGCAATCTTGGCTGTTCCTGGCGGCTCGTCTCCCAAATGTAAATGTCTCGGACGAGATCGCGATTCGCGTAAATGTTCTCGACCGATTCAGAGTTATTCGCCGCCCGAGTCCATTCCTCGTAGCGTTGCAAGTAATCATTCCAGTCGTCCCTGGCGCCAGAATCCGGCCCCACCTGCAACGCGACACAGATTGCGGAGAATTCGCCGTACAAATCCAAATGCCACTTCATCATGACCGATTCCAGATCGATTCCCATCCGGACTTCGGTCGCCTGCTTGATCTGATTGTTCCATCGGTATTGAAGGAAGCCGACTGTGAAAAGTAGGATCGCAATGCTGACGAGCGCGATCAGCCACAGCCATGGGATCGCTCGTCGTGCTCTTCGCAGTGGGCTTCGTGCCAACATGCCAGGAGATTTTGTCATCATCATGGATAACCGACGCAAACGATGCCTCTACGAGCGGACCGTCCGATCTCACGTCTCATCGTGTAAAGCATTTGTTCGACCGATCCGGATCAGAGTCATCGCCTTATGGCTAGATGAATTGAATTGTAGGGGAGTTTGCTCAATCTGCCAGCGGAAATCCACAATTGCAAGCGGAATTGCGCCAAGTAAGGCCCGGGCTGCCCGCTGCGGAGGCTATTGAGGTGCAGTTGCAAGCGAATGTCGAAGCCATAATCCCAATGCTTCCAGCAAGGTCCTGGGACCATTTTCATAGAGACCCGCGCCTCTGCGAAAGCAGGCACGCGGTGATCGATCAAAAGCGAAGACTCCAGAGGCCTCCCTTTCTGTATTAGCATTCAAGCAGTTGCGAGGCCATAGATCAGAATGCAAACGGAATCCGCACATTTCCCGGCTACTCCGATTGCCTTGAAAATGGGTGTGGCAATCGGTATCGGAATGCTGGCGGGCATGGAGCGCGAATGGTCCAACAAAGATGTAGGCATTCGAACCTTCGCCATCGTGGCCTTGCTCGGCATGCTCGCTTCCCTCATCGGGCAAAACGTCGCCGTCGCGGCGATGATCGGCGTGTTCTTGCTGGTTGCTGCCATGAACACACGCAGCATTCTCCACGACCACTCCCTCGAGATAACTACATCCGCGGCTTTGATGGTGATTTACCTACTCGGTCTTTTGGTTGGCCTCGGTCATATCTTCACACCCGTAGCGGGAGCGATCGTCATGACCATGCTTCTCGCTTGGAAGACCGAACTGAGCCGCTTTGCCGGTGGGTTGCAACCATCGGAGATTCGTAGCGCCGTCCTGCTCGGCTTGATCGGGTTCGTGATTTATCCGGTCTTGCCCAATCGGTATGTGGATCCCTGGCAGTTGTTCAACCCCAGCGATGCCTGGATCAGTGTCATCGCCATCGCCGGAATCGGATTTGTAAATTACGTACTGCTCCGCATATACAGCACGCGAGGTCTCTATTTCGGTGCGCTCTTCGGCGGCTTAGTGAATAGCAGCGCTACCGTCGCTGAGTTGAGTACCAGGCTGCGACAAACCAATATGGTCAATAGAACGGCGACTCTCTGCCTATTGACCACCATCGCGATGTTCGGCAGGAATCTGATTCTCGCTACGATTTTCTCGCCACGCTCCCTAAGCGCCACGCTGGTACCGCTTCTTGCCATGGCTCTCGTTGCCGGCTTTTGGGTCTGGCGGGACCGAAAAACTGAAGCACGAGTTCCCGGAACTCTGACCCTCACTTCTCCAATTTCGCTCACAAAAGTGATCTGGTTTGGAGTGCTATTCATTTCCATACAAATTGCCGGGGCGCTGCTCACAAAATACTTTGGTAGCTACGGCATGCTTGCTACGGGCGTTTTCGGTGGTTTGGTAAGCAGCGCTAGTACCACGGCGGCTGCCGCCACGATGGCAATGCACGGCAAGATAACGCCTGCCCTCGCCGGGAGTGCCACAGTGCTCACGTCTTTGGCCAGCGCCGCCGTGAACCTGCCCATTGTGTGGCGAATCGTTAAAGACAAAATTGCTGTGAAGGCACTGACAATCCGAATGGCAACTGTGATCGGGACAGGAATCGCTGCGGTCGCAGTCGACCGAATTTTCCAATTCTCCGAATTGCTGGTGAGAAAATGAATCTCAGGACTGGGCCCGGGCCCCACTGGTGTCGGCAAGACTCTGCTGTTGCGCAGCTTGCTACCGGAATTCCCGTCAGTCCTTTTACTGTGAGGATTCTGCCACTACACACGTAGTGTTTCACAGTCGAGCAAATAGCTTGCTACGCCTCCGCAGCCCACGCGCGTGGACCGCCTGTCGGAACGAGGGGGCTATTAAAGACGAAGTAGGCAGTCTCCCTTAAAGGAATTGTGATGGATGCCTTAAATCAGGGGCAATACGCGATTGTCTTGGACCATCTCGCGCATCCTTCACACTCCTTCACGGCTGCTGTTCGCGAAATGATGAACTGGGGATCGACCCCCGTAAGTGCGGTAGCCCTCTCAAGTCACATGGAGGACACCGGCTTTCTCCAGTCTCTTTACTCAGCCCGTTCCGAGAAATACGAAATCCGCAACTTTGAGAAGTCGGTAGCAGAGTAATCCAAGTTGTTTAACATGCAGAGATCGGCATGTAAACCGAAGGAAGTAAGCATCCGAATAAGGTGCGTTCCGTTCGATGAATGCTTTGGCTTGGTCTTCGCCGTTAATTACACCAGGAATGGTGATGGAAGATGTCTGCGCAAACGCCGCCGGTTGCGCGAAAATCAGGAGACTCCCTACAAGAAACAACGTCCGCATAGCTTGCTTTTGCCTGTGCTCATCATTAAAGCTGGATTTGGATTCCCCAGAGTTATTCAGCAGGAATGAAGCCTTCGAGTCTCAAGAAAATAACTCTGCTTCGTATCAACGCTTTCCAAGGTTCAGCTCCACTAGAAGTGGGCAAAGGTGCAGGAATCAAGACTAATGGTTACATTGCTGAGGGTGGGATAACAAGGACACGACCCGGAAGATTTGAGAGCCCGTTGGTGTCCTGCTCCTAGAGACAATCGGGCAGCCGAGCGAGGGTCAGGACCCGCCCACAAAATACCGTCAGCGCGCCGGTCACCATTGCTTCAGCGGGGCTAACGAGTGTGTTCCCGTGGTCGGTACTAGCCTCGGTACCAGGGGCCGTCCAGCGTCAAATTCTTCGAGTCACGTTTACCCCGGTCACAATACATCGCAATGAAATTGGCCATGGTCCCGACATGCCAGCCAGACATCATCAAGACCTCCTGCACCCCTGGCAACTGCCTCCCCGAAACATCCAGTAAGGTGCAGGGTACAAAAACGAAAAAAGCTTGCCAGGAAGGAGTCGGAGTCCAACTCAAGCGCGCCAGCGGCTAGCCGCTAGCGCCTCGCCTGCCGATCTCTACTTCGCGCACTTTGCCAGGTTGGCCGCGCAGTCGTGGACTGAGTCAAGGAGATCCTGGCCCTGGTCAATTAGTTGCTTGGAAACTTTCTCATCGATCGGTACTCCGCCGAATTCCCCTCCTTCAAGGATCTCCTTGATCTGAGCGGCTATGCCGTCTCGTTCGGCGGTCCAGTCCGTGATCTTGCTCTCGAGATTGTTATAGACTACATCACCAGTTGACGTGCTCGTAATCGCGTACGTCGAGATCTTTAACGTGTCCTCTGCAAGTTTCCCAAACGGTGCATCGATCTGCTTGTAAACCTGCCCGAGGGACTCCAGGGTGTTCTTGTGCGCCTTCAAAGAGCTCGGCAAGATGCTTGCATCCAGGATTTCAGTGATCACGCGACCATCGTGCTGATAATCATCAGTGAGTCCGGTCAGCATCATCATCGTCGGCCGGAGATCGACGTGATCAGTGAAGAAGTCGCTAGGGCTGGTTACGCCAAGCTTCTTCACCCCAGGGCCCACGATCCCGATGAAAGTACGCGCAATCTCCGGCTGAATATCGCCGTGGTTCCAGGCGAAACCGCTGCCGATGTTGCTGCCGACCACCGCGGTGGCAGGCCCGCTGGATTCGAAAAAGAAATTGGGATTACCAAAGAAGGTGAAGGTCGGATCGCGATCGGGATCGATCTCGCTGTGCATGTGCAGAAGTTTTTGTCCGACTTGATCGACAATCGCTCCCTGCAGATCGGGTCCCAGACCATTGCCGAGCAGACTCTCGGCGAGACCCGTATGCGGGTTGAGAACGCTCTGGCTGGCCATGGTTTGCTCCAAGGTACGCACGACCGGCGCGTTAAATAACGGCTGCCCGTTCACATAAGTAGTCGCAGCATCGTCGGAATGAATCTCGAAAGGGGTCGCGTCCCCGGCGTTGCTCACAACCAAGGGTAAATTGAGGTCGAGCTCACCGATGCCTGTGGCACCATTGGCCGCAGGATAGGTACAAGGGACGTCGGGCACAACTTCGCCATTCTTCTTGATTTTGGCGCCGTTGCAGTTCGCCGGAACAGGCGAGACGCCGACAAAGTGGTCGCCCTCATCTGGCGTAAAGATGAACAGCGTATTTTTTTCGTCGATTCCGGCTTGCTTGAGGTGTTGGAAAAAAGTGCCGAAAGCGGCGTTGTAATCCGCCAACTGCTGGACGTAGCCGATCTCGCCAGGGCCGAACGTGCCTTCGGTCGAGGAATTTAAGCTACGCGGTCCCTGGTTGTCATGAGCGTCGGCGATATAGGCGTACACAACGGGAATGCCCGCCTTCAGCATGTCTTCCACCACCGCCAGGGTTTGTGCCGGCGTGGGGTCAAAACTAAGAGATTGGAAGCCGGTGATTGGAACGCCGTGGTAATCGGTGATGCCGCCGAGCGCCGGAGCAATATACTTGAGTCCGAACAAAGCCTGATAGCCGTTGTAGCCTCCGGGTTCATCCGGCAGCACGTCGGCGACGGCGTTAGCGTTGGATCCGCAGATGGGGTCGTTGAGTGCACAATGGATAGCCGCGCCTTCGAAATCATCCGTCTGGTTCGGCTTAACCGCCGTACTCGTGGATTCCATTGCCTGCGGCGAGCCTGCGCCGAAAACCTTGATCACGTCAAAAGGCGTGCGCTCGAGGACAATATTGGCCGTCGAAAAGGCGCCGACCGTGCATCCCGCGCGGATGAACGGCACCCACGGAGCGGGCACATTCTGTCCGCCCGGCGTGGTGAGCGCGTAGTTAGCGTCCGTGTCAAATGGGGGCTGGATGTCTTCCACTTTATCGGTCCAATAGAAAAACGAAGACGGGAACACGGCGTTGCCTCCGCTTGGCGAGAACAGCCCAAAGCTATTCGCGACGAAGATGCTCGTATCGTCCGAATAGAGCCCCGTCTGAGTCGTAAGAATATCGTTAGCTGTGTGGGAGATCAGCACGGCGTGATCCCCGGCATCGAGCGTGCCCTTATCCTTGAGGAAGTTTAGCAGGTTCGGCATCTGCTCTAGATCCGAAGGCACATTGGGGTTGTCACGGGTAAAATGCACGTTGTCGAACTCGATGTACACCACGCGCTCGATCTTTCCCGAGGGCGAATTCAGCTGGCACGACTGCGCCTGGGCCGTACTCGCAAGGCCCAGCGCGAGCACTCCGCAACCGAAGGTAGATAGAGCTGCGCGACGAAGCAAACTCACAAGGTTCATCCGCGTTTCATTCTTTCGAAAGTGCGCGGACACACCACTCCTTTCGTTGTTTTTCATCTCTTTCTCCTTGACGAATCTGGCGTTTTCTAGCTCCAGCCCTGTGCAGGGATGGACAAGGACGGAATCTCCCCACGGACTATATACGAGAGAGCCGTTTTCTGTCATCAAGGTGCAGAAAAACTTCCGTGAAAGTTATGTAGGCCTTGCTGCAATCCTGTAATAAATGGTGGAAAACTCCGCACGTGGCCCTCCTTAATCCGTTCTTCTCTGGGCGATAGGGGTTTTGGTTTAATGCGCAGACTGACCAGCTCCCCAATTCCTCCGCGTTCGCGTGTCAACTCTTGGCCTTAAGGCACTGGCAGAAAACTCGAAGCTCGACGTTGGGCAGCGTACACGATCGAGCTCCCGCCTGATCCAAACTCTTGAACGGGCGGAGCCTGTGGTCCGCAGAAAGTGGGTTCGATCTCACGCGGCGACCTTCTCCAGCCGATATTCGTGGTGCAGTCCGCCGAGCACCTCCTTAATTCTTATCCGACAATCCGGCGGTAATTCGTGTCTGGGATGCTTCGGGCTTGGCCGTCGCGTAGTAGCCGGCTCTGGAATTCCCGGACCAAGACTGGCATGCGGGCGTCCGCGATTGTAATGCACAACCCACTCCCGCAGAATTTTCCGCAGGTGCTTTTCGTGCAGCGGGATCACCCAGTCCAGGCACTCGCGCCTCATGCTTCCGATCAATCGTTCACAATAAGCATTCGCCTTCGGCGCCTGCACGGGGGTTCGTAGAATTTTCAGCCCAAATGTCCCCAAGTCATCGTCAACTTCTGCCGAAAAGATCGAATCCCGATCATGAATCAGGAATCGGTAGGGGTGATCGCTCGGGATGGCTTCGCGAAACTGCTGCAAGGTCCAGGCTGCAGTCGGATGGGCCGTGACATTGCAGTGCAGAATGCGGCGACTGGCCACTTCCATCACCACGAACACGTACAGCACTCGGAACCCAGCCGTGATAGCTACCAAGAAGTCAGCGGCCACGATGGCCTTGGCGTGATTGCGGACAAACGTCCGCCAGTGCCGCGAAGCTGTTCTCCTCCCGCCTCGCAGATCCCTATCTTGCGGCCAGTACGCCCGCACCGTTCGTGGCGAAACCAAGATCCCCAGCTTCACCGACAGTTCGGCTGCGATGCGTTCCTCACCCCAAGTCGGGTTCTCCTGCGCCATGCTCACAATCAGCTGGCAAAGAGTTTCCGGAAGTCGCGGTCGGCCCAACCGCGACTTCCACCGCCAAAACAGCTTGAACCCCTTGCGATGCCAGCCGATGAGGGTCTCCGGTTTAACGATCACTAATGCCGCTCTCCAGTGGAACAGTTGAGACCATAGCGCCAAGGAGAAGCGCGCTGCGTCGGTGAGCTTGCGGGGATGAACCTGGTGTTCCTGGTAGAACGCCAACTGTTTGCGCAGGAACAGCACCTCGGCACTCAATTCCGCCCGTGAAGAGACCGCTAACCACAGAAACTGAATGCCCTGACCGGCTGTAATAGTAAGGATAGAAAGCGAGGATCGGAGGAGCTGTGCGATTTTGCGCATGAACGGTTGGCGACGAAACCTTCAAGTTGCGGCTGGAAGGGGACAGTTCACGTCAGCGTGGCACGCGAAAGTTGCACCTTTTTATGTGCGTATGGACTTTCTGCGGAGCACAGGTGCCTTCCTGACTTGATACGCGCATCTTTTCGGAGCGAGGCTCACTTATCGCTTCCGACACCGCTGCATTCGTTGTGCACTATCGCGGCAAGCCATCCGTGACGGCTTTGACGGTGGTGAGAGAGGAGGTTGCGTGGATCGACTGGGTCGCGACGCGCCATCACCTCCGTGGTCTGGGATTGGGCCGCCTGGCGACGGCCGCAGCGACCAGTGCTGGCTTCACGCTTGGAGCCAAGTTGGCCTCATTGGAGGCCACAGCCATGGGCCTGCCGGTTTACTTGCGACTCGGGTTTCGAGAAATCGTGCGCTATCGAAACTACTGGCCAGCAGAATTTAGAAGTTGATTTTTCGGGCAGAAGCTTCCGGAGAGGAGAAGAGATGTCTCAGGTTCCTAGACTCGCCGCCAGAAACCGCCACACGGAAGGAAAAATCGCGGAGCGCGGAGAAAACTTTGAACATAAATCCGGATCTGCAATTGACTCACTCCAGTTTCGACAACTTGGATCCTAAGGGCCGACCCGTGCGTCGACTACTATCAGGCCTGCGGCGGATTGAGCGTCTCATGAATGCACTCAAGCATGGACGTGGATTCGCCGACCTTCCAACGGCCGTTCGATCCTTAGGCTGGTGAAGGACGACGGGCTCGAACCTACTGACTGCTTGTGGCAACCGAAGTGTTACTTGCAGATTCTCTCACGGTCTCGCGGCTCCGCTGAGCCAATCCTCGACGCTGGGTTGTCCCGGCGCAGGCTCCAGGCGACGCACGGCGAGCGGATCGTACTTCGTTTTTTGCTCGTCATTCAGCACGCCACGGATTTGCTCCACGGTGATCTGCTGAAGAGCTCGAACCCTTGCGATGCGGTCACTTCCGGAGAGGGAAGGGTCGTGGCGAATCCACCAAAATTCCTGACGTCTCTGCTCCAGAATCGACTTCACCGCCGACCGCTGCTCTTGATCTAATTGCAGGGCCTTGGTCAAGCGCGCCACGCGTTCATCCACAGTGCCTTTTCTTTCTGCGTGGTGCGCCCGAATGGCCGGCGCCGTGTCACTTTTCTGCTGCGTCCAAGCAGGCACACTTGACCCGAGCAATAGAAGCGACAGGACCAGATTCAGCAATCGGCGGACGCCTAGCGGTGGAGTACTGGTTGCCGAGTTAGCGAGGATTCGCAAATGGAAGAGTCTCACGCTGTTGCGGACATCTCTTTGCGTCAGTGCACGATCAGGCTGTTGGCACGGAAGAGCCCAATGGATACGTCAACAAAGTGGCCCGGTCTCACGAGCCGTCCTTTGTTGGAGAAGGCCATCCAATACACCTTGCCCGATTCCGGCGTGCTGCTTTGGCGCAGTTGCCCGACTTTTTCGAGAGAAGGAACCACGAGTTTGACTCCGGCTCGCGGGTCGATCAAGAACGGCTCGCTCTGCTTATCGTTCAGAACCCTGGCCTTGTTCGGATCGATTACCCGGTAAGTAAATTTGATGAGCTCGCCGGATTCGACTGACTTCACCGTTAAGGAATCGATGCCCCAGACGAGCGAGTAGAACTGTTGCGCGCGATTCGACAACTTTTTCGTCTGATAGCGGTAAGGAACAACGGGAGCGGATTTTGCGGTAGCAGGCGAAGTTGCGGACGGCGTCTGGCCCATCGAGGAGAAATGAAAGGCGAGCAGCGCGGCGATGGTCAGCACGAAGCGGTTGGAGGTTATCCTCAAGATTCCGATCCAGCCTTGTGCGTCTTGATCTGGCGTTTCGCGCGCTTCCGGTCTCGGTTCTCGCGTTGGTGTTGATGTGAGTGCCGGACTGTTTTTCTCTTTGGAGGAGTTCGGGGCAGGCGTCATCAACTTTGTATTTCGGCTGCTTCTCAGCGGCTGTTGTGATTGCATACTGCACCTCTTAGGCACTCTTGCCCAACGGAACATCGGCAAGTTCGTTCTAAAGGTGCTGCTCCGGGTTTTGGTCCGGAGCAGCGGGGTGACGGAGCGTTAGCTTTCGGCACGAACCTGCTAATTTCTCGTGCCGATAAGAGTGGACGACTGCGTCCCTGCGGCGTCGCTGACGGACAACGTCGCCGGTCCCTTCGCCCCAGCGGTTGTCGGTGTAAAGCGAACCGTGACAGCGCAAGCAGCTCCGGGAGCCAAGCTGGTTTGACCAAGCAGTTGACCATTGCCCGACGGCCCGCAGGTTGATAGGAAGCGGACGACAGTCCACTGATTACTGTTCGTGCCTCCCAGTGTTGCCTGCGTAATTCCCGTCAGGGTGACGTTGCCAGTGTTGGTGAGTGTGAAGACCTGCATTGGACCTGTAAGCGCACCGCAACCCAGCGCTCCCGTGCAGGACGTGTTCCAGGATGAAGGCGCAAGGCTTGCACTCACGACTGCGGCCACGCCCGTTCCGCTGAGACCGACGGGGGAACCATTCACCGCAACGTTCGCGGTAATCGTCAGAGTCTGGTTCACCGTTCCGGCCGCGGTCGGAGAAAAGACCACGTTGATGGTGCAGTTCGAACCCGCAGCGAGGGTCGTACCGCAAGTGCCGCCAGCGGATCCCGCCGGACGTGCAAAGGTTGGAGACGAGAAGGCCAGAGCGATGCCGGTGGCGCCGGCGCTGCCGGAATTCTGGAGCGTCAGCGTACGCGACGAACTGGTCGTCCCGGTTACGACATTACCGAAAGCCAGCGGTCCGCCCGTGACCGTGAGCACAGCCGAGGCGGGCCCGTTGAATTCGACGGCGCCGATGTCGACTGACCCGTTGGTCTTTCTCGGATTTTCGAAATAGTCATTGGCCGGCGCCGTCGCGTAAGTAGTACTGGAATTCGCAGCGGTGATATAGCCGATGGCGTTCGAACCTGAGGCCAGCGAGTAATCGGCCAGCACATTCTGGTTGCTCGGGTTGACCAGCGACAACGGACCCCAACTGATGTTGATCCAGTTGTTGCCCTCATCGACGGTGGCGCCCGCGGTCAGGTTGAAGACGGGCACGGGAACGTTGGTTTCGTTCGTACCCGGCGGCACCTGGTACCACAATCCGCCTGCACCCGGCGCCTCGGGCGGGATACGCGAGCCGTTGCAGTACTGGCGAACCACGCCTGCGCCGGTGAATGCCGTGTTGCCACGGAAGCCTGATCCGCCGCCGGCATAGCCCGTAGTAGAAGTAAGTACCGACGCCTGCGGCGCGAAGGTGACACCGGAGGAGTGGTTGCCCGGTCCGTGGTCGCCACGGAGACCAATATCCCAGTAGGTAGTTCCGGCGGGCGGAGTCACGCACTGGCCGGTAGCGGTTTGATTGAGGGCGGGCACGAGCGTGACGGTAGACTGCTGGCCGCCTGAACCCGGATTGGTCACGACGATGTTGAAGGCGCGGTTCTGCCAGAAGACATCGTTATAGAGAATCGGGTACGAGACCGACCGGCAGTTGCCGTTGTTCGCGTTGCTGCCCGAGAAATGGCCAGCAGGGCACGTGATGGTGGCCGGGAGAGACGCGAGGAACTCGGCACTATGCCCAGCACTCGAGAGTCCCGCAGGTTGTGGATCGGACAGGGGCACGCAGCTGCCGCTGCCGCCATTTTGATTCACGAAATCGGGTGGACAGGGAGTTGGAGCACTGGCCTGGGTTGCGAAGAAGGCGCCGAAGAGCGCGCCCGAAGACGCCGTACTGTCGTTCGAGATGATGGTGTTGTTGATCAGGTTCACGCCAATGGAGTCCTGCAACGACACGCCGCCTCCGTCCCAACCGGCTACGTTGTTGGCGATGATGTTGTTGGTGACTCGGACCGAATACCAACGGTCCGGATTCCTCGGGAAGCGGGAAACTTCCGCGCCGTTGACGCCTTGGAAGCGGATGCCGCCCCCCGAACCCGCCTCGGCCGCGTTCCCCATAATGAGGTTCGCGTTGATGGCCAGATTGCGGCCGATACCGTCGGCGACCGTGCCAAAGGCATGGTTGCAATCGACATCGGGTTCGCCGGGACAGATTGGATCGGTATCGGGGGCGCTCATAATAAGGAGGCCGCCGCCATTGCTCGGGGTGGTCGGGTTCGTGCTCTGGTTGAACAGGATAGCGTTGTGCTGGATGCTGGCATCCCAGATAAAGCCGAGCTGCGAAACTCCGGCACCATCGCCTGTGCTCATGTTTCCGCAGACCCAGTTGTTGTTGAACTGGTAGTTGTCAGCCCCGGTGCAGAATGCGACTCCGCCTGCACCCGAAGGCGTAGCAGAGAACAGTTCGTCGCCTTCGGAGGAGTTGGTCGTGACCGAGTTGTTGTGAACATTGACAAACCGGTCAAAGCAATAGGGCAGCTGCGTGTCTGTCGGAACGCCACCGTTAATGCACGAACCGGGGTCGGGGTTAGCCGTGCCCTGGAGGTAGGCGTCCGGATGTTCTCCTTGGCCAACCGTGATGCCGCCGGCGAGAGTTCCCTGGTTGTTGGTGACACGATTGTTGGCGATCTCGAGGTTGTGGGCCCATCCGTGGACGTAGATGCCGCCGCCACCCTGAGAGCTGTTGGTCACCGTCAAGCCGTCAATGCGCGAGGGGTTGCAATAGAAGTCGCTTGGGAACGCGTTGCAGTTTGTGTTGTTCGCGTTGTTACCTGTCAGAAGGATCGTGCCGGCGGGGAACGTGTCGGCATCGAACTCCGTGTTGTTGTTCGGGAATCTCACGCCCTTGGACAGGACCGTGATTCCCGCTCCCTCATAGGCACCCATGAGGGTTGGCTCTTGCAGTTGCTCGGCGAGGTTGCCGTTCAGCGTGGCAGTCCAGCCCACCGTGGCTTCCAGAGGCAAGCGGTCAACTTGTGGGTTGGAAGCAGACGCATTCCATCCAGCCCAACCCGCGCCGCAAGCGGGACTCCACGAGTTATGGACTCCGTCAACACCGAGGCCGAACAAGCAAACGACCCGTTGCCGCCAATCGTTCAGCTTGCCCGCCGGATGCGCATTGGCGTCGATGATGCTGGATGCGGCTCCGACACCTTGCAGACGGACCGGCTTCCACATCAGCAACAGCTCGCTGTAGGTTCCCGGCGGGACGATGATGAGATCGCCGGGCTGTGCCGCGTCGATGGCCGACTGGAGCGACTGGCCGGGCGCAAGCCGAGTCGGAGTCTTGCCGGCAATCGTGACGGTCACGGTGTCGATGGATTTCTTACCGTTGCCCGCGGTGATGACCAACTGACCGCAGCGAGCCGAGTTCCCGATGCTCTGGGGACTCGTCCGCTGCAAGATCTGGCAACTCGATTGGTTCGAGGTGAGGCTTGGCACCGTCACGGTGATCTGCGTATCGCTCCAACCGGTGATGGCTGCCGGCTGTCCGCCGATGGTCACGCTCGAGACCGCCGTGCAAGCACCGCCAACGCTGGTGCACTGGCTGCCGAAGCCGTAATGGCGCGTGGTCGTCTTCTGGTTCCAGGGCGCAGTCGAGGACCGCGGACCCGAGTAGCCGTAGTTGTTGACACTCTGATCGCCCAACGCATGGATGGTCAGCGTGTGGCCAGCCGCGCTCACCCACGGGCCGACGCCATCACCATCCACTTCCGCGACGGCAGGAGTGAAGTCCCGGTACGCGCAGTCAGGATGGTTGTAGCCTTCCGCAAAGGCGGTCGTCGGAATGACCGGCGTGTCGAAATAGCCGGTCTGGCCTGGCATAAACGGCAGCTCGTAGCAGAACTGGCTGTAGCTGGCCTGATACAGCGGGTCGGCCGCGACAGTGGTTCCGCGATCGTTCATGCACATCACCATCATGTTGGGGATGTAGCCGCTCGGATCGGGCGGATTCACCGAGAAGGTGGAGTAGTTCAGACCGTTGTAGATGCCCCACTGGTCCGAGTACACGCGAGAGATCTCGTTTCCGTTCCAGTCCTTGATCGAGACGGGCAGATTCGCGGGCGAGAACTTTTCGCCAAAGTGCGGCGAGAACGGATCGAACTCGGAGGTGAAGTCATCGGTGATGATGCCGGTGAAGTGGCCGGCGACATGGGTCGAGGTGAAGACGTAGAACTTCGCCAGGACCGACATCTGATCTTCGAGAACCACTTCCTTGCGATCACAGAGGTTGCGGGTTGCACCGGCAAACGGAGCATTCTGTCCCGAGTTCGGGAACAGGCTCATGTAGTCGGGAACGATGCGAGATTCGCCGACGCACGGCCAGAAGGTTTCAACGCTTCCGGTATCGCCTTCGTGCCGAGGCGATGCGCCCAGATCGGTGGTTGAGTTCAGTGGGTTGTTGGCGTTGTAGTTTGCGGCGATGGTGGCCTGGTCGGGCATGATGAAGATATTGCCGAATCCGGCCAACTGCGTGGTCACCGGAGCTTCATAGGTGTCGCCGAGCAGGATGTTCTTATCTTCTTCTTTCACCAGCTCGTAGCCGGGTGGAACGATCATCTCGACCACGTATTTGCCGGCAGGCAACATCGGCGTCCCATTGACAGGGTTCGCGATGCAGATCGTGCAGTTGGTTCCAGCCAGAGACCCGGGAGTGGCGTTGGTTGTGCCGGTACCGGTCGGCGCACTGGGCACACCAGAAAGTGCTCTACGGACTCTTTCCCACTTTCTGGTTTTTTATCGGCATAAGCATAGTTAGCGCCTCGGCAGGACTGGCGATTTCTGAGCAGTGGGTGAAGCGGCGCGATGCTCCCGAGTCCCTACTGCCCCACTCCCCCAGCAATCCTGCTGCATAGTTGTTGCAAAATCTTAGTACCCTATCGACAAGTGCGCCGGCGCCGAGTTGTTCGGTGGGCCCGAGTGTGTTCCGCCAGGGCACTTGCGATAGGGGGATTTGGAGGAAGCCGCTGGCGTTTGCGGCGGACGCGGAGGGCTATATAAATATTAAGGTATGGGGATTCAATGGCCGTTTCGCCATCTCATCGCCCTCAGGCCTTGCTAACTGTAAATTCTGTTGAAACGTAACTTCATGCACAGACGCATATTATCACCTGCAGTCGAGCTCTTGCATCATCCCACACAACCTGCCGCCCCCGAACACGCGATAGCGTCCGCCGCGCCAGCGGCTTCGTGCAAATCGCTATAGCACTCGTTGACTCGTTGACGCAGTTTTTGGCGAATAAAAAGCGCAAACTTGCGACATCTGGTTACAACAGTTACGCCCAAAACCGTGCTCGGTTGGTGTCTAATTGATACGTGATTCGACGTTTGGTAGTTGTGGTCACGCTTGCAGCACTGATCGTGGGCGGATCGGCTTTCTGGTACTTGCACCTCCTCACAAAGCGGGCACGTTTCATAGCGGAAACCGCATTTGAACTCGCACAAGCGAAGCAGAACCATACCGTGACAGACATTCGACAACGCTTCGGGAACATAATGCCTGATGAATGCGTGGGTTCTGAATGCTCATACACGGTGACCGTGTCAAATCAACTTCTTTCGCTTCTCCACATCGTGCCGTATACGGAGTTGCAGTCCTACTTCTGGACGAGAGACGGCGTGATATTGGAGAACATGCTCAACTACACAACGACTTTGAACCGGGATCATCGCATCGTGAGCCACATCCAGATTGATTTCTGCAACTGTCGCTACATTGCCGTCCATCCATGGGACGCGGCGTCGCCGCTGGACACAAATGGGCTTGTGCAGATCGGCAGAAGCAGTTCTCCTCAAAGCCTAAGCACCGTGCTCTCGCTTGATGAAAACTGCTTCACAAAATACAACGGGTGCCAGAGCGTTGCTGACTTGCTGCCCACCGTTTGGAAGCAAACCACGGAAACGAAGATTGCCTGCCTACTGCAAAATGACAAGGGATGGGTTGAAAAGCCGACGGACTGGCCGTAACCGCTGCAAAATCTCGATAGGACTCACCATCGCGTTTTTTTGGCGAACAAAAAGCGCAAAGTTGCGAGATCGCCTGCTTACGTCAGTTATCCTTGATTCGCATATCATGTTGACGTTCGCAAGGCTTTGAGGGCGCTTGAGATGGTTGCGGTCGTTTTCTTAGCACTGCCGATACTAGCTGCTGTCAACCTCGCCTTCTGGTTGGTGATGCGAATCCGCCTGATGAGAAGGGATTCAGCAACGGACAGTGACGATGTTTTGGGCACATACGCAGCTCTGTTTCCTAACAGCGTGCTGCCACGCTGCGTTCGGTTTGCATCTTGGACGCTTATAGTGTGCGCGGCTATTATCTTGGGCGCGACGATGATGCTGAAAGCATTTGGCAAGTAAACTGTTGAAACATCTCTATAGCACTCGTTGACAGGGTTTTTGGCGAACAAAAAAGCGCAAACTTGCGAGAACGCCTGCTTACGACAGCTAGCCAAGGTCACAGTCCGAAGCTTAGTAGACCCCGGTCCTAGCAACGCCGTCCTCGTCTGGAACGTAGCCGGAAATCACGTCAGGAGTACCGTCCGGCCAAGGAGGAAATTCGCCGACAGCAACAGGCATCCCTCGTGACGATTCAAGCGTCTCCCGCAGTTCTTCGTGTGTCTCCCCCTCCTCTTCGTGAAACCATGAATGCGGGCCTGCGGTGCGCTGAACAGTCTCAACAACCAGGAACTCCTTTCCATCGGGAATGTCCAGCAGGCACTTGTTAATGAAGGAATCGTCGACAACACCCCGTATTGGAAGCTGGGGCTTGCTATACGCGATGACGTTCGTGCCGGGTGACAGCCGACGGAGCCTCTTCGACAACGCGTCAAATGACGTGTAGAACTCGAAGGACTTGTTCCCGCCAGCACGAGAATAGCGAATCAGCACCATAATTTCTGGTTGGTTGTCCAGCCAGTCCTTCAGCGTCGTGAGAAATTCCTTATCTGTGGTGGATTTGAGGCCCATATGTGTGGTTCCAGTTGAATTGGTCCAGCGTTCAGACTAAAGAATCATAATCGAGAGCCCCTGCATGTGGTTGTTGTAACATCTCTATTTCACTCATTGACCAGGAACTGGGATGGCAAGCCGCCACTCGATCGACGCAAAGAACAAGAATGCGATACCGGAGGCGTTTAGTAAACAACTCACGAACGGGAGCCACTTAACGCGTTTTGCGGCGAAGGGAAGTACGAAAATGCCGATCAATGCTGAAAAAGCAAGCGCACTCTAAGTAGGAAATTCTAATTTGGAGGCCGCCCCATGCTTCAGCATCTGCTTTTCGCATTTCTCGCGATTGCGGCAATTTTTCATCCGACTTACTCGTTGGACATGGATGTTGTCTAGTTTGCTCCCGCCACAAAACAGTTGTCTCGGAAACAAACAAAATATCGACGTACTCGTCAGTACAATAGACACGCCTTTGGGATTCCCAGGAGCCGACATGAAACTGTTTCGTTCGTCGGGACAGATCACGATGCTTACCGCGCTCTTCCTTTCTTCTCTCTGCGTCGCCCAGGCGCAGCCCGCGGCTAAGACCGATTCCTCCGCACAGAGTTCCGCAATCAAGATGCCGGACACCACTCCGGGCAAGCTTTTCGGTGAGTGGCTGGCCATGTGCTCGGCTCCGAATCTTGAGCAGTTGACCAAGTGGACCAGCGAGCACACTTCATCGGAAGTTTTCAAATTTATTTCGGCGGACAGGATCGCTAAAGACGATTTTAAGGAATGTACGGACACCGGAGGCTACCGTGCGATCGAAGTCGCTGACTCCAAGCCAGACCGCATTCGCCTGATCGTGATGGCCAACAAAACCGGCGCGTACTCCAACATGAGCCTCGTGCTCTCGGGGAGGGACAAAGATCCGAAGGATCTCGACAAGATCGTAGGTTTCGGCGGCGGACCGGCGGCGCCGCCCGAAAGCACTCTACCCAAGGATCTGAGCGACGCCGCGCTCGCTGCTGACCTCACGGCCTACGCCGACAAGATGGCCGTATCGGGCGAGTTCAGCGGCATTCTCGTCGTCGCGCGCGACGGCAAGCCCATCCTCACGCATGCAGTCGGTTTTGCCGACCGCGGCAAGAACATCGCGTTCACGCCGGAATCGCAGTTCACCATCGGCTCCATGGGCAAGATGTTCACCGCCACGGCGGTGGGCCAGTTCGTGGATGAGAACAAGCTCTCGTATGAGGATGTGGTCGGCAAGTTCTTTCCTGACTATGCCAATCAGACCGTGCGCGAAAAAGTCACGGTCGGCATGCTGCTCTCGCACACCGCCGGCCTCAAGGATTTTCTCGGCAAGCGCACGCCGGAGATGATGAAGAACGGCGTGAAGCGCGCTGCCGAATTCGTCCCGCTGTTCGAGAAGGACGAGCTGGGTTTTCCTCCCGGCGCCGGCTGGGGCTACAGCAATGCCGGACTCGCGCTTGCCGGGGCCATCGTGGAAAAGGTCTCAGGCGAAGATTATCCCGACTACATTCGCAAGCATATCTTCGCGCCTGCCGGCATGAAAGATAGCGACCCCAACAACATTCCCGGCCCGCATCCGCACCTCGTGGTGCCGTACACGCACTTCAGCCCTCAGGGCCGGACCGACGATTGGCACGAAGCCGAGCACGACATCGGAAGCCCGGCCGGCGGTGCTATCTCCACCGCCGCCGATCTCATTCGTTTCGCTGACGCGCTGCGCAACGGCAAGCTGGTCAGCAAAGGAACGTTTGCCAAGATGGTCACCGAGCACGGCAGCCCGCAGGGCGGGCCCGGCGGCGCCTACGGTTATGCCATGGAAATCTCAGATCTCTACGGACGCACTGTCGTGGGCCACGGTGGCGGCTTCCCCGGCGTGAGTACGCACCTCTATATGGTGCTCGACTCATCTTACACGGTTGTGGTGTTGGCGAATCAGGACCCGCCGTCGTCGGAGATCGTCGGCGAACGCGCCAAAGCGTTGGTGGCGGCAAAGGCGAAGCGGGAGAAGTAGGATAGTGGATCAGCTGTTTCCCAACCATCAAAGGACTGCAGGGTGATGGTTGGCGAAATATCAGCATTTCGTTAATAACCAAATGGTTCTGAGCGTAAACGCCTGTTGAACGAAGTCGCTGGTGCGACGGACGCTACGCGTGGGGCGGGGGGCAGAAGTTGTGGAAAGATTGAGAGATTGAGATAAGTGAGGTCACAGAACTTTAAGGGAGGTCACTGTGACCCGACTACGCAAAAGAATGCTGGAGGAACTCCAGCGTCGCGATTACTCACATTCTACCGTAAGAATCTACCTTCACATCATCAGCGATTTCGCCCGGTATTTTCGGCGGTCACCGGATACGCTCGGGCCGGAACACATCCGGCAGTATCAGCTTCATCTGTTTCAGGAGAAGTTGTCTCCCTACACGATCCGGCAACATACCGCCGCGCTACGTTTCTTTTTCTTCAAGACTCTCCACCGGAACTTCCGCGCCGAATATATTCCGTTCCCCAAGTTCCGCAAACGACTCCCGACCATACTCAGCCCCGAGGAAGTGGGTCGCTTGATTGACTCCGCCAGTAACCTCTTTCACCGCACCTTGATCATGACGCTGTATTCCACCGCCATGCGGCGCGCAGAACTGTGCCAACTCAAAGTCAGCGACATCGACAGCCAGCGCATGATGATTCGCATTGAACAAGGCAAAGGCGGCCGAGACCGTGAGGTGCCGCTCAGTCCAACCTTGCTCAAGACCCTGCGAGTCTACTGGCGCTGGATGAAGCCCAAAACCTATTTGTTCCCGGGAACCGTAAACGGATGGCGCGCTGACGTGCCCATCAGTGTCAACACCGTCTGGTTAGCCTGTCACCAGGCGGCTCAGGCCGCCGGCATCACCAAACGCTTTTCTCCTCACAGCCTGAGGCACTCCTGTGCGACTCACTGGCTCGAAGCCGGAACCGACCTCCGTACCATCCAGTTCTTACTCGGTCATTCCACCCTCGAACACACTCTCGTCTACCTGCATCTGTCGCACAAGCATCTGCAGACCGTACCCAATCCACTGGATCAGTTGCAGATCTCCGATCCCGACAACGTACAACGATCTCGGAGGTTACAGAAAAAATGAATCGGCCACACATCGAGGTGGCCGACATCGTACGGGCGCAAGGGGAACGATTCCTCGCCAATAACCGCAGCTGGATTCACTGGGCACACCAGAAAGTGCTCCGTGCCATCGCAAACTGCCGGACCGCGGTCCTGGGTGGACATCGCCATCAGTGTCCCAGTTGTGGCCATCGTGCTCTCGTTTTCCACTCCTGTCGCAATCGGCATTGCCCAAAATGTCAGGTGGCAGCCCGTCAGCGTTGGCTCGCGGCTCGCCAGAAAGAATTGCTCGCCCTCGACTACTTCCACGTGGTCTTTACCTTGCCCCACCAACTCTCTCCACTCATGCTGCAGAACAAGAAGCTCCTCTACGACCTGTTGTTTCGGGCGAGCGCCGAAACTCTTCTGCAGATTGCCCTCGACCCCAAGCATCTTGGAGCCGAGATCGGTTTCCTGTCTGTGCTCCATACCTGGGGTCAGAACTTACGACATCACCCGCACATCCATTGCGTAATTCCATCCGGAGGGCTCGCACCCGATCACCGCCGCTGGATTCATCCTCGCTACCACTTCTTCTTGCCACGCCACGTCCTCCGGCGTGTCTTCCGCGGCAAGTTCGTCGATGCTCTAAAAAGAAGCCACCGCCAACTCACTCTCTCCGGAGCCCTTCAACCCCTCCGTCAAGATCAAGCCTTTGCCTCCTTCTTGCGCACCCTGTTCCGACAAGACTGGGTGGTCTACCTCAAGCCGCCTTTCGGCGGTCCCCAACAGGTTCTGCGCTATCTAGCCGGCTACACCCACCGCGTCGCCATTTCCAATCATCGCTTAGTCGCCTTCGACCACGATCAGGTTACCTTTCGCTACAAGGACTATGCCCATGGCAACAAGAAACGCTTGATGACACTCTCCGCGCAAGAGTTCTTACGCCGTTTCCTGTTGCACGTTCTTCCCCGAGGGTTCGTCCGCATTCGTTTCTACGGCTTCCTGGCCAATCGACGCAGAGCCAACTTACTGCCGCTTTGTCAACAGCTACTGCTCCATCATCCCGACACCGACCCATCCCCGACACCTAACTCCACAGCCACTCCCCTCACTGGCTTCCGCTGTCCCCACTGCGCCACTATGATGCGAATCGTAGAAACATTCTCCGCCTCGACATTCGCGCCCACCGCACCCAGGAGCACTCCCCTTGATTCTTCCTAACCACAAAACCTATCTGTTCCACCCAGCGCGAACTTCGGCTCGTACCCCCGTCGTGTCTCTAGTCACTTTTCCTGCCACTCATCCGCCGCCTATAACCCGCGAAAATCTACCGCTTCCCACTAACCTTCGCCCTCCATCTTCGCCATCCGTTCTGTTTCCTCAAATCCTTTCCCCACCTACTACCCCAGACCATCGAGAAATCCCTATCGAATACCCATAGCCCACCGCGTCCGTCGCAAACACCAGCGACTTCGTTCAACAGACTTTATCGCAAGTCCCGCCACTGGCCTCGATCTGCGCCAGATTCCTGCTCAGCGGAACTTGCGATAAAGTGCTAACTGTTGAACGAAGTCGCTGGTGCGACGGACGCTACGCGTGGGGCGGGGGGCAGAAGTTGTGGAAAGATTGAGAGATTGAGATAAGTGAGGTCACAGAACTTTAAGGGAGGTCACTGTGACCCGACTACGCAAAAGAATGCTGGAGGAACTCCAGCGTCGCGATTACTCACATTCTACCGTAAGAATCTACCTTCACATCATCAGCGATTTCGCCCGGTATTTTCGGCGGTCACCGGATACGCTCGGGCCGGAACACATCCGGCAGTATCAGCTTCATCTGTTTCAGGAGAAGTTGTCTCCCTACACGATCCGGCAACATACCGCCGCGCTACGTTTCTTTTTCTTCAAGACTCTCCACCGGAACTTCCGCGCCGAATATATTCCGTTCCCCAAGTTCCGCAAACGACTCCCGACCATACTCAGCCCCGAGGAAGTGGGTCGCTTGATTGACTCCGCCAGTAACCTCTTTCACCGCACCTTGATCATGACGCTGTATTCCACCGCCATGCGGCGCGCAGAACTGTGCCAACTCAAAGTCAGCGACATCGACAGCCAGCGCATGATGATTCGCATTGAACAAGGCAAAGGCGGCCGAGACCGTGAGGTGCCGCTCAGTCCAACCTTGCTCAAGACCCTGCGAGTCTACTGGCGCTGGATGAAGCCCAAAACCTATTTGTTCCCGGGAACCGTAAACGGATGGCGCGCTGACGTGCCCATCAGTGTCAACACCGTCTGGTTAGCCTGTCACCAGGCGGCTCAGGCCGCCGGCATCACCAAACGCTTTTCTCCTCACAGCCTGAGGCACTCCTGTGCGACTCACTGGCTCGAAGCCGGAACCGACCTCCGTACCATCCAGTTCTTACTCGGTCATTCCACCCTCGAACACACTCTCGTCTACCTGCATCTGTCGCACAAGCATCTGCAGACCGTACCCAATCCACTGGATCAGTTGCAGATCTCCGATCCCGACAACGTACAACGATCTCGGAGGTTACAGAAAAAATGAATCGGCCACACATCGAGGTGGCCGACATCGTACGGGCGCAAGGGGAACGATTCCTCGCCAATAACCGCAGCTGGATTCACTGGGCACACCAGAAAGTGCTCCGTGCCATCGCAAACTGCCGGACCGCGGTCCTGGGTGGACATCGCCATCAGTGTCCCAGTTGTGGCCATCGTGCTCTCGTTTTCCACTCCTGTCGCAATCGGCATTGCCCAAAATGTCAGGTGGCAGCCCGTCAGCGTTGGCTCGCAGCTCGCCAGAAAGAATTGCTCGCCCTCGACTACTTCCACGTGGTCTTTACCTTGCCCCACCAACTCTCTCCACTCATGCTGCAGAACAAGAAGCTCCTCTACGACCTGTTGTTTCGGGCGAGCGCCGAAACTCTTCTGCAGATTGCCCTCGACCCCAAGCATCTTGGAGCCGAGATCGGTTTCCTGTCTGTGCTCCATACCTGGGGTCAGAACTTACGACATCACCCGCACATCCATTGCGTAATTCCATCCGGAGGGCTCGCACCCGATCGCCGCCGCTGGATTCATCCTCGCTACCACTTCTTCTTGCCACGCCACGTCCTCCGGCGTGTCTTCCGCGGCAAGTTCGTCGATGCTCTAAAAAGAAGCCACCGCCAACTCACTCTCTCCGGAGCCCTTCAACCCCTCCGTCAAGATCAAGCCTTTGCCTCCTTCTTGCGCACCCTGTTCCGACAAGACTGGGTGGTCTACCTCAAGCCGCCTTTCGGCGGTCCCCAACAGGTTCTGCGCTATCTAGCCGGCTACACCCACCGCGTCGCCATTTCCAATCATCGCTTAGTCGCCTTCGACCACGATCAGGTTACCTTTCGCTACAAGGACTATGCCCATGGCAACAAGAAACGCTTGATGACACTCTCCGCGCAAGAGTTCTTACGCCGTTTCCTGTTGCACGTTCTTCCCCGAGGGTTCGTCCGCATTCGTTTCTACGGCTTCCTGGCCAATCGACGCAGAGCCAACTTACTGCCGCTTTGTCAACAGCTACTGCTCCATCATCCCGACACCGACCCATCCCCGACACCTAACTCCACAGCCACTCCCCTCACTGGCTTCCGCTGTCCCCACTGCGCCACTATGATGCGAATCGTAGAAACATTCTCCGCCTCGACATTCGCGCCCACCGCACCCAGGAGCACTCCCCTTGATTCTTCCTAACCACAAAACCTATCTGTTCCACCCAGCGCGAACTTCGGCTCGTACCCCCGTCGTGTCTCTAGTCACTTTTCCTGCCACTCATCCGCCGCCTATAACCCGCGAAAATCTACCGCTTCCCACTAACCTTCGCCCTCCATCTTCGCCATCCGTTCTGTTTCCTCAAATCCTTTCCCCACCTACTACCCCAGACCATCGAGAAATCCCTATCGAATACCCATAGCCCACCGCGTCCGTCGCAAACACCAGCGACTTCGTTCAACAGACTTTATCGCAAGTCCCGCCACTGGCCTCGATCTGCGCCAGATTCCTGCTCAGCGGAACTTGCGATAAAGTGCTAACTGTTAACGTAAATCATCGTGGTAAGTCGCGCTGTTTCATCGTAAAGTGCTTCGATGAAAACCCATTCAGCAAATGCACACGCATTCAGAGCAATTGACCCGCAAGAACCTTTCGGCACAGCGATGGAGCGTAGTCCTTCTCGCGTTCAATTTTATTGGCGCAGTCATTTATGTGGTTGCGGCTTCGCACGGTTGGGTAATACCACAAGAGCGGGAAGCGGGATTGCATTCTGTGACAGGAGAGCCATACGTCTGGGCGGGTTACGTTTTTCCAATCTGTGCCGTTTTCCTTATGTTGAATCTGACGTGGGGCGCGTTCATCCTCGGCCGAAAACGATGGCAAAGCGGCATTTTCTGGCTACTGACCATTCCGATTTGGCTGGCCGCAGTGGTGATTTGAAGGTTTCAATATCGTCCATCTCGCGGTCAATTTGAGTAAGATCCGCAACGGCGATGAATTCAATCTGTCTCCAATCGTCTTCGTCGATCTGGAGCGCACTCTGGCTAGCCTGGCCTGCGTTTTGGATTGTCTCAGGGGCCTCATCGCAAATGGTGGGCAACGAGAAAAGTATTGACTTCGGATCGAATTCTCTAACGTCTGTTTTTTGTGCGGGCGGCTTCTTGCCGCGTCGAGTCCACACAATGCCGAGCACTACAACGATTGCACCTGCTACCAGAATTAAAATCCCGATCCTGTGCACTTCGCGCTCCCAAAGAAGTTTTGCATTCTAATTCACTCACTGAGAATTCCTGCCTGGCCCCGGACCACAAATCTCGTTGTTTCCTCGTGTCAGCTTCCCGCAACGCATGGAACTGGAAATTGTTCATTCTCTCAATTCGACAGGTTGGCTTGGTTTTGGCACTCCCAATCCTCCCTAAACCTTGGCGGTTGCTAAGCTCTAGTTTCCCTTGATTCCGGTGTTAACTGCTTCGAACCAGACTTCGCTGGCCCATGATTGGACCTTGGAATAAACTCCTTCGCATAGCTCCCCGCCCATCAAGTCCCGACTAGAATCCAGCTTCGAAATTACGTGAAGCCGTGGGGAACAAAGTGGGGAACAATAATTGCCGAATGAGAGCCAATTCTCCCGATTCCGAGCCATCTCACCCGCCCATAAGCATTTGATACGACTGAGAACCGGCTCAATCTATATATCTTGAAAACCGCTGTACGGCGAATCACGGTGAAGACTTCCCTACTGAGCAATCATCACCACCCCAACCCGACATGCTCTGCACACTACTGGATCACCCCCTTTGGGTTTTCGTAGCGAAGGAGTAGTTCACGCGCATTGTCACTGTCTTTCAGACTGGTCGACGTTCCCGTATTTTCGACCACATCTGGCAAACCGAGTTTTGAAAGAAGATCAGGATTCTGCTCCTCGATCAATCGGGCTGCCTTGTGCACAGTCGCTTGTGAAATGTGGCAGTACAATCTGGTCATCGCCGCCGACATATGACCGACCTGCTCCTGGATGACCATGAGCGGTACGCCCGCCTCTGCTGCCCTCGTGATGTAGGAGTGGCGGAGGTCATGAAATCTTCGGTGCTCAATTCCAGCCTCGGTGCGTACGTGATCCCACTCTGCTTCCCACGAGGACTGAGGGTGTGTCACATCCCAGCCGGACCCACCTTTGAGTGGATCACTGGTGCGAGTGTGCCGGTCCAGAAGGGTTGGAAGGAGGTAGTGCTCGGGCTGACAAGCGCCCAGTTGGTGAGCCCGATTGAGGAGCCTCCGGAACGCCCAGCACGCCATCGAGTCCAATGCAACGAATCGGGCGCCCTTGTTCGTTTTCGTCGTCGCCCTCTTGACCTGAACTTGCGGACGCGCAGGATGCAGTCGGATGGAGCCGAGTTGTAGCTGCTTAATTTCCTTGGATCGCATCCCGGTCGCGTATGCCACCACTGCCACCAGCGGGGCTACTGAATCATCTCCAGCAGCCTTCGCTACCCGAAGGAGTCGGTAAGCTTCATCACGCGTGAGCGCATCTGGGATATCGCTCTCTTTCACCGGCAAGGGCTTATAGTCTGGCTCAACCAGACGCCAGAGCTTTGCGTCTCGCAAAATACCGGCTAGCACCAGAACCTCATTATTCACAGATTTGCCGCTAACTCGTTCTTGAAGCCGGTCGGTTTCATACTTCCGGATAGCATTGATATCAGCTAGTTTTCCGAGCCGGGTACCCGAGCCCAGCAGGCGCAACAGGGTTCGCATGATCGACGCTTCCGACGCGAAGCTGCTGCCAGCAATTCGATGTTTGCGGTCGATGTGGCGTTGATCGACAGCTTGCTGAAGAGTCCACCTCGCGCGCTCCGTCGGCACCACGCGTAGTGCCTGGTCTGCCAGAAATCTGGCTCGGATCACTCGAGCCTCGGAGTAGCTCCGGGTACGGGTGGCGTGCTCGTGCCAACGCCCATCGATATCCTTCCACTTGAAGTATTGGTACCCGCGCCGTTGATAGAAGCCATCGGATCGGCGCGGCATCACGCACCCCCTCGCCGAACATGGAGTCCGACAAACTCATCCAGGTCAACGATTCGGTACCGAAGTATGCCCCCCAGCAAGAAGAACTTCGGCCCGATTCCCTTGCGCCGCCAGCGCCGCAGCGTGGATGGAGAAATCCCTAGGTGCTTCGCCGATTCAGATTCAGTGAGAAGAGTTGACTCGGAATTCTGTGGGAGACCACTGGTCGATTCCGTCACCATACCGACTCCGCGAATTACGGCGTTCCCGCCAAAGCCAGCGGCGGGCACACCGAAGTTCGCGCGGATCAGGCAAGGTTGGTGACGGTGGGCAGGAGCGCCCACCAGCAGTCCGAACTGCGCTCCCGAGATTTTAGCAAAGCTATCCGGAAGCGACCGGGTTTTTTCAGTAAGGTCTTGCGGTTTTTTTGGGGAAATCTTTGGGGAAATGGAAAGGGCGCTGGTTTCGGAGCGCCCATAAGTGCTTGAAGAAATTGGTTGCGGGGGGTGGATTTGAACCACCGACCTTTGGGTTATGAGTTCAACGGGAAACTGATACCAAACAACTTACACGCGCACGGATGACACCTAAGCGACTGTAAGGTACTGCAGGGAACGCATCGTAGTCCCCAATTTAGTCCCCAGTTTCACGATCAGTTCATGATTGGGATCGCAGGTTCAAGAATTCGTCGCTTGCACGCACTCGATTACCAACTCGCTTTGGGTTCGCTGTGATCAAAGCCTTTCACTTGGCGATTCTTCTTCTGCCGGCAGAATAAGCGTTTCGTCCTGTAATGCCCTGAGATGCCTGACGCTTTCTATGCCGGCTGGCGTGGACGGCGGTGGGTTTAGAGGAGCCGACGCCGGCGGGATTCAGTGCAGTGAGCACGGCAGCGGGATTCTTGTCGATCACAGTCAGCAATGTGCGAGCGGGCGCTTCTGGGGTCCTGCGGCCTCCCTCCCAGTGTTTGATCGCGTCAAGGCTGAAGCCAAACGTGTCAGAGAATTTGGCTTGCGTCATGCCCAGTCGATTACGGATCGCCTTGACGTCAACTTCCTGGGGCACATATGCCTTGAATCCTTCTTGCTCTCCAGCAAGGAACGCCTCAACATCGTTAAGGCCATCCATCATCTGCTCGAATTGCGTTTTCATGCTACCTCCCGTAGGTCTCGAAAATACTATCGGCACGTTTCTTGAGCGCGTTCCGTTCCGCCATCGACAGGTTTTCTTTCTCATTCTTCGGAAAAACCGTGATCAGAAAAAGCGGGAATCTCTCGTTGCGCCAGATATACACAACCCTTGCCCCACCGCTCTTCCCCATTCCCTTGCGTGCAACCCGAACCTTTCGAAATCCACCGGTTCCGCGGATCAGGTCTCCAGATTCTGGGTCAGCCGCAACGAGAGCCACGATGTCTCCACGCTCCTCCTCGCTAAAGAGCTTGCTGGCAATGGCGAGGTAAGTGGGCGTCTCGACGACCGTCTGCACAATTCTCTTGTACTCCATTGGACACCATTAGTCAAGGGAAGTTGTGTGCCATTGGACACCACCTATTAGGGCCGCAAAATAGGAGGTGATTCTGTGGTACTGCAAACCGCCCTCCATGGCGGGCAGTTTCAGTGGCAGGTCACTTTGGTACCCTTGCCCGAAATGGTCGTGGAACCTGAGGATTTTCTGTGGAGTCTAAGCTTAATATGGCGATACCACCCAGAAGATGGGTCGGATATGCGCTGTTGGCCGCTGGCCTGTCTCTCCTGTTCGATACCTTCACCTTTCTTCTAACGAATTGGTCTCCGTTAAAAGTCCCGATGTACGCCGCCAACGAATTGGCGCTTGGGTGCCTCTTGACTGTCGCGGGAGTGCTGCTTCTGTTAGCACCCATTCTGAAACGCACGCTGTTGAGAATCCGAATCGGCGTGGCATTGATCCTCATCGCGGCGTCTATTTATGGCGGCTGGGAGTGGTGGATGGCAACCCGAACGTGGGTTCCACTCTACATGCCCGTGTCCCTTTCACAGGGACACATTCGTTCTCCCGAGTTCAAGATCAATCTCGATGCCGGTTTCTGGATTTTTGTCGAGGTCGAGACCAAGGTTGATGATGAAGGAGTCTCGTGCCTTACCGGCTATATCTCTGATTACTGTCACAAGAATGGTGTTCGCGAGCTTCATGCGTCGTGGACTCTATCCGACAGGGGGAGAGTCGTGGCGCGCGGCTCGACGGACACGGACCAGGGGTCGCTCGGAGGAATGCTCACCAAAGGCCGCGGCATCGGCCACTTCTCGGTTCCATCCGGAGACCACTTCGTTCTGGATGTTGAGTTTCCCGAGGATAACAGTCATTTCGATGGAGGACACCCTCGGCTGGCAATCGAGCAAAGCTACTACTGGCGTTTTGAGGAAAATCGAACCCCCGTCTTCCTATTCGCGATGTTTCTCGGCGCGATTGCTGCAGCGTTCTTAGTGAGCGGAATCGTCGAAAACAGAAGCAGGAAACGCGCCGAGCAAACAGTGTCGTTGACTTCGCCTGGACCAATTGCCGGGGGATTTCAGTGGCAGGCAGAACGTGCAACCAAGAAGTCTGATCCTGAGCGCCGTCCGCTCTTACGCGCGAGACCGTTAATCGGACTCGGTCTGGCGATACTGGGAATGACGAGTTTTGTCATCGTCACACGGTGGATTGATACACGCATCTTCGTGCCGGTGGATATCCCTGTCTCCCTCGCGGCAGGCCACATACGAACAGGCCCGTTCCGGATCAATGTTGAACAGGGATATTCAATCTGGATTGACTTTGACCAAAGTACCTACTTTAACCCGATGTGCTCGTCGTATTCCACTCTCAAGACCACCTGGACTCTGTATCGAGATGGGCGGGTCCAGACGCAATGGGACGTCCCGGTTCTCCAGGATGGCTACCTCGAGGGTTTCCACGCTACGAAGGGATTCTATGATCTGGACGTACACGTCCTCGCCGACGCCAGTTGCCTAAATGCGAATCGTCCACGGCTGCGGGTCGTGACGTCCCGAGATGACGATAGCTTTTACGCAGGCGTGCTGCTGTGGACGGATGGAGCTTTTGTTGTGGTCGGTTTAAGCCTTGTCGTCCTCGGTTGGCGAGGTGGTGTCTTCAGAGAGTCTGAGCAGTTTGCGATCGTTACAAACGCACCGAGCGGAGGTCAACATTTTCAATGGGCACAGAAGTTGCCTTTGCGCCGGCCGATCGTGGGCATCCCGTCGTTCGGATTGCTTGCAGGGATGGTGTTCGCAATCCTGGCGATGCTTATGATGATGCTAACTGGAGCCTTCCGATACACGCCAAGGGGACTGTGGGTTCATCTGCCGAAGCCGGGCGCGGTGCCGATGAAGCCTGATGCTTGGACCGAGCCCGTGATAGTGGTGGTGACGGATGCCGGACTTGGTCAGGAACCAGAACTATTCGTGAACTCAAAGTTGGTTGCGTGGGATGACCTTGCCAGTGCCTTAAAGAGAGAACTGAGCGTCCGACGAGAATGGACTGTATACGTCGAAGGAGACGACTGCGTAGCGTGGGCGAACGTTGTAAATGTGATCGATATCGCACGCAGTGACGGGGCGAAGGTTTTCCTTGTTCCTCAGCCGAACAGGACGCCCTGTAAAACTAATCTCGGGAGGAAGCTCCCGATATAGCGACCAGCAGATCGCGAACATGCATGTGCGACTGATCAAGTCCTGCCCTCTTGGATGGGGAAAAAAGGGCCACGGGAGTCGCAACAAGCACTGTTACGTTGGGAACTTTCGCGGTGAAATTGGAGTCAGTCAATATTGACTGGTCAGTACGGGAAGGAACAGTGTGCCTTCTGTAAGCCTTCTCTTGTCAGCAAACGTCAGTAGCTCGCAAGATGGGCGCCCGATTCCGTTCCTCTGATCGAGGACCCGGAGACCGAGCCTTGGTTCGTTCGGAGAAGCCATGGACAATCCCCAAAGGGAGTTCCAAAGCACTAGATTCACCTCATTCATCGCTGTTGCCATTCTGACGATCACTGCGCTTCTTACCGTACAGCTTCAGCGGGTGGAAGGAAGTTCGGCCTCACCGGCTGCAACCTATTCGCATGGCTCGCTGCACTTGACGATCCCATACCGCGCCCCTGGCTCAGGCAACGGGCGCCTTATCGTGGAAGTTCTGAACCCAGATGACCAAGTACTCGGGCGCGCCGAGCAACAACTGTCGGTCTCGACAGGACGGGGGTTCTGGAAGGAAGAGATCAAGCTGGCAAAATCTCTCCCGCTGGAAGACCTGATTTGGCATCGCGTTCATTACCGCTTCGAATATGACGACAAGGGCAAGTCGGCGCTTGAAGGAATTGAGTCGATATCGCAAATCCTGCAAAGACCAGTAATTCGTGTTCTCGGACAGCAGTCTTATCTATCCGGCAGCCTCGCCGCAGTCAGAGTCATCGTCACCAATTCAAACAACCTCCCGATTTCCGGTCGCGTGGTGGTCAGAATCGATCTTCTCGATGCTGCAGGTAAGCCGAAACACCTTTTTTCGGGGCACCTGAATGAGCGCGGAACGACTGAGGCGCAGTTCCGGTTTCCCGCCCGTTTTACAGGACGCTACCAACTTCGGTATCTCGCAGATACTCCCATCGGCTCCACAGAGTTGACTCAACCAGTCCACCTTCAGGATAAGGCATCGATCCTCCTCACAACGGAAAAGCCGATCTATCAGCCAGGACAGATCATTCACGTGAGAGCTCTCGCCCTTCATCGGTCAAATCACGAGGCCTCAGGCAATCGCAGGCTGACATTCGAACTGGAGGATTCACGTGGAAACAAGGTTTTCAAAAAGTCAACCGAAACTGATCAATTCGGAGTCGCTTCGGCGGAATTTGGTCTAGCGGAGGAAGTGAACTTAGGCACATATCACGTGCGTGCATTGATGGGTGACCCGGATGCGCCCACAAACAGGGCAGAAAAATCGATCAATGTAGAGCGCTATGTCCTTCCAAAGTTCAAGGTCGCAGTGGAGTTCACTGAGAAAGGGAAAAAGCAGAAGCACGGTTACCAGCCCGGTGATCGTGTCACTGGCACAGTACACGCCAACTATTTTTTTGGAAAGCCGGTCGAAGATGCGGAAATCAGCGTTAGAGCTGTCGCGCTAGATGTTGTCCTCTTCGAAGCGGCATCAGTGCAAGGCAAAACAGATTCGGACGGCAGTTATCACTTCGACCTGGAACTCCCGAAGTACTTCGTCGGACGCCCTCTAAATAATGGTGCGACACGCGTTGTGGTTGAAGCAACCATCAGAGACTCTGCTGGACATTCGGAAACCCGAGGGGAGCCGATCTTCGTGAACGAGTCTCCTCTCATGTTCACGGCAGTTCCCGAGGGAGGCGCGTTGGTTCCAGAACTGCCGAATCGCGTATTTGTATTGGCCGCGTATCCAGATGGCACGCCCGCCAAAGCCGACATGACGATTCGTGCGACTGGAAATCCTGATCAACACGTTGCGACTGATGATGGCGGAATTGCCATCATCAGTATCACGCCCTCAGGGGAAAGCGAATCCCTCCAGATCGATGCGTCTGATCAGGAAGGAGACCGTGCATCAAGCCAAGTGAAATTGGAGGTCCGGGCGACTGAGGAACAGATTCTGCTCCGAACCGAACGCGCACTGTATCGAGCAGGCGATCGCATTCAGCTTAAGGTCTTCTCCACCCGGAAGCGCGGAACAGTGTATCTGGATATTGTCCGGGAGGGGCAGACCCTTCTGACCCGCGATGTAGATATTGAAAACGGCCAGGCAGAGCTAACGCTGACGGCGACCTCCGATATGACAGGGACGCTGGATCTAGGTGCATACCTTTTTGGCAGCGATGCCCAGCCCGTAGCAGATCACCGGCTCATCTTCGTGCATCCGGCGGATGAACTGAAGATTGACACCGTCGCCGATGCTCCACTGTACAAACCGGGCGCAGAAGCGCGACTGAGCTTCCACGTGACAAACTTCCGCGGCGAAGCTGTCCATGCTGCGCTCGGCGTCCAGATCGTTGATGAAGCTGTGTTTGCACTAGCAGAGAAGCAGCCCGGATTTGCCAAGGTCTTCTTCTATCTTGAACAGGAACTGATGAAGCCGCGCTATGAAATTCACTCGCTCGGAATGCCGGCAATCGTTGAGTCTGTTCCGGAATCGCAACGTGAACAACAGGACACAGCAGCGCAGGCGCTATTTGCGGCAACGGAGATGGCAGCCCCAGAAAAGTTCGACGCTGAACTCGGCAGGGACCTGCCGATGACCAAATATTGGGAATATGCCAAACGCTATCGCGCGCGCCTGCAGAAGCAGGCTGGGCAGTTGGCAGAAGATCTAAATCGCGCGTTCAAGGAAGACCGGAAAAACACGGACCCACTACAGGTCTATGCCAGATTGGCAAAAGATGGCGGACCAGAGTTTCTTGATGCGTGGGGTACGAAGCTCATACTGGAACCCGTTCCGTGGGACTCCACAAAGACAAACCTCATGGTGCACAGCGCCGGTCCCGACCGGAAATTCAAGACATCTGATGATATTCAAGGCACACTGTTAATTCGGCGCAAAATGATCGGTTCAGCTCACACATCAATCGATGTAAAACTCGAACACAATCCCGCTGCACGGAATGGGCTTGCGGACATTGTGGGAACCGTAGTGGATAGATCAGGAGCGGTTGTGCCTCACGCCCAAGTGGAGGTTCGCGCAGCGAAAGGCGGGAGGATTCGCAAGGCACGAACTACCGAATCTGGCCAGTTCAGGTTTTCTGCGTTGACCGCTGGCGACTACGTAGTCGAGGTTACCGCGCCCGGCTTCCGAATCGCGTCTCAGTCAATCAGGCTCAAAACACAGGATCGAGCAGTGATGTCTGCGGCTTTGTCCGTGGGCGAGACGACGGAAATTGTCGAGGTCACAGCAGAGGCTCCAATGCTGGAGACGTCGATGTCGATGATGGGCGTAGTTGGTGGAGTTCCGGGAGGAGTGCCAGGCGGGCAAATGGGAGGCGTCATTGGTGGCATCGCCTCCAGCACTCGTGCGACAGTCCGCTCATATTTTCCAGAGTCGCTGTACGTCAATCCTGAGATCATCACTGACCGCGATGGCCGGGCAAGCATCGCGATTCCCGTGGCCGACTCCATCACGACGTGGCGCATGGCGATGATCGCGTCAACCCAGCATGGTGCGCTCGGTACATCGACCTCAGCTTTGAAGGTGTTTCAGGATTTCTTCGTTGATCTGGATGTTCCGGTCACGCTCACGCAGGGGGACCGCGTGTCGGTTCCGGTTGCGATTTACAACTATTCGGGACTTGCTGGAGATGTCACTCTGCATCTTCAACCAGAGGACTGGTTTTCCCTTGACCATGACGTTGCGGACAAATCCGTTTCGCTCAATTCAGCCCGCGTCGGAGGCTCGCAGTTTACGCTTCAGGCGAATCGAATTGGTAAGTACAAACTAAAGCTCTCGGCTCGCATGAAGGATGATCCAAACCGCACCGATATTGTCGTGCGCGAGATCGAAGTGATCCCGAACGGTCGAGAACAGGCGCTAGTCTTCAACGGTCGCCTGGAAGATGCGGTCGAGCATCAACTCGCATTCCCGGCTGGCTCTATCCCCGACGCAAGCAAGATCCGCGTTCGACTCTATCCCAGCCCCCTCAGCCAGATCGTTGAGGGTATGGATAGCATTCTGCAAATGCCAAGCGGTTGCTTCGAACAAACTTCTTCAACCACCTATCCGAACGTCCTGGCGCTCGACTACATGAAGCGTACGGAAAAACTCACGCCCGAAATTCACGCGAAGGCCGAAGGTTATATTGCCAATGGTTATCAGCGCCTGCTGACGTTCGAAGTTCTCGGCGGCGGGTTCTCGTGGTTTGGAGATGCGCCGGCCAATAAGATTCTCACCGCCTACGGCCTAATGGAGTTTCATGACATGTTGAAGGTGTACGAAGTAGATCCGAAACTCCTACAACGCACTCAACAATGGTTGGCCGGACAGCAAATGCCTGACGGGAGTTGGAAACCCGACACGCACAACCTACATGACGGCGCTACGGATCGTTACGACTCGGACGTAATGCGGATAACTGCGTACATCGCGTGGTCGCTTGAAAACACGGAATACAACGGGCCCGCTGTGGACCGGGCCATTGGGTTTATTGAAAAACAGATGGATGGCGTAACCGATGCATACACACTCGCGGTGATCGCCAATCTCGCCGCAGACTATGGCCGTGATCGCGAGTTCACACAGCGCGCGGTTCAGCGGCTTCTTGATTCACGAACCGAAAAGGACGAACAAGTCTGGTGGACTACTGAAGAAACTGGTGTTTATGGCACCGGAGCAAGCGCAGCTGTCGAGACAACAGGCATTGCCGTGCGAGCCCTGCTTCGATCAGGTGAATCCTCCGGCGTGGCGCGGAAGGCCCTTACCTACCTAATCTCAAAGAAGGACGCCAGTGGAACATGGGGCACAACCCAAGCAACGATCATGGCATTGCGGGCTCTCCTTACAGCGACAGAGAAGGGCGCAGCGGACGTGCGCGGTACTGCCACGGTCCTGCTGAACGGCAAGCCCGTCGAGACTCTTGTATTGAGCCCAGAAAACAACGATCTGTATCACGAGTTTGTTGTCAAACCCATTGAGCAGGGGAAAACCAACAACATCGAGATTCGATTTGAAGGAAAGGGCGGGCTCACATATCAAGTTGTGGGCGGGTATTTCCTTCCTTGGGACCAGAAACCTGCTATTGAGCCGCTCTCCATCGACGTATCCTACGATCGCACGAGCCTGTTCCAGGACGATATCGCCACGACGACCGCTACGGTCAGAAACAACCTCGACAAACCGGCGAAAATGGTGATCTTGGATTTAGGCATACCGCCTGGGTTCGAAGTCTTCAGCGAAGATCTCCAAGACTACCGAGACAAGAGTGCAGCACTGAAGAGCGGACATCTATCAAAATTCAGTCTCACGGCGACGCAGGCTATCTTGTACTTCGATTCATTCGCACCAGGAGACACCGTCAATTTGAAGTATCGGCTCCGAGCCAAGTATCCGATCCGCGCGAAAACATTAAAGTCGAGTGTCTACGAGTACTATGCCCCTGAAGTTAATTCGGTGGCACGTCCCGTTCAACTTGAAGTGCGCAGTCGTTAGTGCGACAAGCCAGCGTTGTTGCCGTTGTAAAGTGCGTGCTGATCTGGCTGCAGGAAAAACTGGCAGTTTTATGGCAGCCGAAGACGCCGGCATGCTTCGGGAACTCTGATGGACATTAAATCGAACTGAGGCCTCCCCTGCCGGAGGTCGTCGGCTGAATGCCGCTGGTCTATATCTCTACCGACCCGAGCAGTGCCTTTCTTAAACTCAAGTAATGTGCGTATCGAAGCACTCCCGGTGTCAAATACCTGTATGACGCTCTCGTAGCTTGAAAGCGTTGGCGTCCTACTGCGGTTCGGCATGCGGTTCAGCAAGCGCTTCTGGCGCTCGCTCTTCTATGAAGCGACTTTTGCTGGTCTGTTACCTGGTGGCGGCATTGGAGTGTGCAGCATGGGCCGACGCCAATATTCACATTCTCGAGGTTGGCCTGAATGGCCGCTGTGCAACTTATCGGCCGTGTTCCGTACTCGTCTCCGTATCAAACCCCTATCCCACGATTCAGGATTTTGAACTGCAGGTCAGCCTGCTCTTCCCTCCGGGAATGGAACGGCCCGCCGCACCGCAAACGTACATTCATCGTCTGACCCTGGGACCAAAAGAGGCCCGCGAGATCGATGCCCCCATTGAGCCCTCTCGCGGCGGCTCGATTGTGGATGTCACCGTTCGGTTGCCTGACGGGATCGTAGTCGGTCACGACGCGCAGGATACAAAAGAACGAATGTGGACCCGCGGCCAATATCTTGTCGGCGTTCTCTGCCGCGAAGAATGGGTCTGCAAAGATATTCAGGAGCAGATCCAGCTGAGCGGTTCGTCGGGAGACCGGGGTTGGAAGAACAGCAACCTCGAATTGGCGATGCCGTTACGCCAACGCTCGCAATGGTGGTCTTACGCGGCGGCATCCATCATAGTTGTGGCGATTCCGGCCAGCAGTCTCAGCCCCGACGAACGTTCGGCGCTGGAGTGGTTCGCTCGCGGTGGCGGGAATGTAGTGCTACTGGAGAATGTGTTTGCTGACACCACCTTTCTCGCTGGCTACCGTCAGGCTCCCGGCGAAAACAACGGAATTGCGATTGGCAGCGGACATCTGTACCGAATCCCACGAGGATCAGGCACGGCATTAGGAAGCCTCTTTATCGGCGCCCAACGAGAGTTACTAGTGCAGGGCAGCCGGGCAAGTTGGTCCGGTTACGAGCTGAACAGCTTACGGGGTCAGCATGCGACAACCTTCGGCTTCCCCAGTTGGTGGACTCTGTTGCTTTGGCTCGCCGCCTACATTCTGCTGGTCGGAGTCGTGAACTTCTTGATCCTACGTCGATTCCGCCGGCGAGAGTGGGGATGGCTTACCGTTGCGGCTATCTCCTTGTTGTTCGTCTTTGCCCTTTACTGGCTGGCCTCGCGCCGGGGACCGCGACAGGTCACGGTCGACTACATGGCTATGCATCATCTCGACTCGCACAGCAGCGACGCCTTCACAGCCTTCGGAGTGCGAGTGTCCGCTCCGCAGAAACAGCAGATCACCCTGAAGACTCCCGTGAACGCACTGCTGAATACACGATCGCAACTGGAGGACCGCTGGCAATATGGGGACGGTTATAGCGGTGGTTTTCCGACAGTCCAACTAGGTCGGCAATTCATCCACGGATCTGACCGTGTGAGGTACGAAAGTTGGGATCCCCTGCCTGGTTCTGAAATCACCCTTCACATGCAGCGGCGAACCAGCCGGAATCTCCAGTTTGCAGGAATGACCGCCTTTCCCGGCACGATCCACGAAACCGTTCCCAACCACCTCCGCAATGACACCGGACAACGATTCTTCGACGCAATCTTTGTGGATAGCGAGCAGAGACGCATTTGGCTTTTGGGCGAGGTCGAGCCGGGCGCGGAAATTGATTTATCGAAAATCCGCTACGAACCGCGGGCTCTCTGTGAGACCGTGGCGTTTACTCGGAACACCCGCGGTTTCGAGTCGAAGAGCGACGACTTTTTTCTGTCCGAGTTCGCCTGCCCGTGGTTGGACTCGCGCCCCTCAAACATCGTGCCGACACGACGCTTCTATGGACTGAGCCCCGGCCCAGCCGAGTCCGCGCAACCATTGGGTGTCCGTTATCAGCAGCGGCAATTTGCGGTAACTGAGGTTGTGTTTCGATGAGAAATCGACCGCACGCAAACCGCTATCGTGCATGTTTCCGTGAGGGGCAGCTCCACCGTGTGCTTTTGATAATAGGCACAGAGTTGAGTGGGATTACAGCGTCGGCATGGTCGCAGACACTATGAAGCGATTTCTACTGATCTGTCCGTTGTTACTGACACTGGCCTCTGCCGCCCACGCGGAGGGCAACGTCCGCATCGTGGATGTCGGTCTAAATCACATGTGCCTGACTTATCAGGAACCCTGCCCGGTTGTTGTGACACTGTCGAATCCGTTTCCAAAACCTCAGGATTTCGAACTGCAGATCAGCGTGCGCCCCAAAGAAGGGCCCGGAGAAGCTGATCCCGAGCATACTTACATACATCGCCTGACTCTCGATGCTCTCGAGGAACGTCAAATCGAGGCGATTCTTCCTTCGTCCTCTTACGGCGATCCAGTCCTGGAAGTAACGGCTCGAATCCACCAGGGAGTTCTGACTGGGCACGATTGGCAAAACTACAAACCGGAGTGGATGGCCTCGGGCCCCGGCGTCGGCGTTGTGTGTGATGACGAATCTATCTGTAAAAAGGTCCAGTCTCAGATTCAGTTGAGCGGTTCTCCAGAAGACCGTAGTTGGAAGAACGGAAATCTGCAACTGGCAGTACCGCTACGGCCACGTTCCAATTGGTGGTCCTATGATAAGTTCTCGATGATTGTTGTTGCTGCTCCGGTCAGCCACCTCAGCGGTGTACAGCGTGCGGCACTTGAATCGTACGCACGGAGCGGTGGAAGTCTGGTGCTGCTGGAAGACTACCTTGGCGACTCGAATTTCCTGGCAGATTACCGTCGGGATGCAGTTCTCCACCGTGGCGAAGTGCCGATCGGCGCCGGGCGCCTCTACGTCGCGCGCGAGGCAGAATCTCTCGAAACTATTTTTGGCGGCCAGATGTTGTACGCACTTCTTTCCGGCCTGCAAACAGATTGGACTACTCCCGGTCCGGGCCGCTTGCAAATGGAATACGCAACGACCTTTACCTTTCCCCGCCTGGGGACGGTATTGATCTGGTTGTCGATCTACCTTCTCGTGGTGGGACTGGCAAACTTCGTACTACTGCGCCGATGGCGTCGATTGGAATGGGGCTGGTTAACCGTGACGGCCATTGCATTGCTTTTCGTCTTCATCCTCTACGCGTTTGGCTCGTTTCATCGACCGCACCAAGTGATCGTCGACAACGTGGCTGTTCATTTTCTGGATACGCACAGTGGTCAAGCCTTCACGGATTACGGCCTGCGGATCTCCGTACCCGAGAGACAAAACGTAGTCTTGCATACTGCCCCGGATGCACTGCTCGTCGAGAAATCCCGCTTCAACGATGGTTTCACTCATTCCCTTCCCAGCATCTGGCTGGGACGGGAATTCACGCGGGGCTACTACGAACGTTCGCCTCTTGGTCACGACCCGCTTCCGCAGGGCGAGATTGTGCTGACCATGCCGCGTTGGACCAGCCAGGATCTCTATTTTCGGGGAACTCACTCCTTCCCCGGAACACTGCGTGAAATCTCTCCGGGCCATCTGCGTAACGATACTGGTCAACAGTTCTCCGATGCTGTCTTTATGGACAGCGCGCAAAAAGGGCTCTGGCTTCTGGGGCAAGTTGCTCCCGGCGCGGAAATCGACTTGGCCCATGCACGCTACATCCCACGCCCGCAGCGGGACGAGAAACATCCGGACGTGCTGCCACGGGAGATAACGGACAACAGCTCTCTTTTAGCACGGCTGATTTTGGAACGAATGCACGAACCCTTGCAAAGAGAGTCACTCGAGCGCAGATTTTACGGCCTGAGTGCGGGGCCGGCACAACCGGTGCAGCCTCTGGCTTCTCACGAATTACAACGAGAATATTCGTTGCTGGTGGTGATATTCCCATGATCGAAGTCGAACACATTCGCAAATCTTTCAACGGGACCCAGGCCCTCGACGATTTCTCCTTGCGAGTCAAGAAAGGAGAACTGGTGGGACTGGTGGGGCCCAATGGAGCCGGTAAGACAACCCTCATCAGGATTCTTTCTACTTTGCTGCTTCCGGATCGTGGCACCGTGAGCATCGACGGCACAGACGTGGTTCGAAATCCGGCTTCCATCCGACGAGTGGTCGGCTATCTCGCCGATCAATCAGGCCTCTATCAGGACATGCGGGTCCGTGAGCTCTTGGAATTCTTTGCCGATGCGTTCCATCTCCAGGGAACTGGACGCAACCACGCGATTGAGAATGCTCTCGTTCGCGCGGGCCTGGAGTCGCGTGCGGAGGACTTTGTCGAAGGACTCTCGTTCGGCATGAAGCAGCGCCTGATGCTGGCAAAGACACTCCTCCACAGCCCGAGCGTGTTATTGCTGGACGAACCGGCCAATGGGCTCGATCCAATTGCCCGCGTTCACCTCCGGGATTTTCTGAAGGAGCTTAACTCGCACGGTCTCACCATCCTCATTTCGTCTCACATCTTGGCCGACTTGGAAGACATCTGTACGCACGCAGTGCTCATTTCGGGCGGCAAGAATGTAGTCGACGAAGAGGGAAATGCGGGAATCGCATTACGGCAAGCGGGCCGCAAACCCCGCCTGTTCGAGGTGGAATTACTTGGCGGCGCGGAGAAAGCCGCTGCCGCGCTCGCGACAATGCCGGGCGTTCAGGTGCTCGAAGCCGCTGCAACGCGGCTACGTTTGAGTATCGACGGACCGGACGATCGCATTGCGGATACGTTGCGAACTCTGGTCTCTGCCGGCATTACGGTCACCAGCTTCGCACGGCGCGGCTCCGGCCTGGAGCAGCGATATCGTGCGGTCTTCGGAGGAAACTCATGAACCCCATGATCCGGAAAGAACTCCGCCAATTGATGCGCGAACGCCGGGGTTGGGTATTGCCGTCTTTGTATCTGGTGGCTCTGGGAGGCGTGGCGATTTTCGTCTACTTCCAAACTCTTCAGATGCACGTCAATGCCGTGCGCTTTCTGGAGGGACCGGACATAGGGATTCCGCTGTTTCTGGCTCTCCTCTATACCCAACTGACCGTGCTACTTCTACTCGTTCCGATCTTCAGCGCTGGTGCCCTGACGATCGAGAAAGAACAACGCACGATGGCCGGGCTCTTGACCTCCTTACTCACAAATACCCAAATATGGTGGGGCAAGTTCTTGTCCTCTCTGCTGTTTGTGCTGCTGCTCCTTGTGGCCGGACTCCCAGTTCTCAGCCTGGCTTTCGCTTTTGGCGGGGTTGGTCTTTGGGAATTGTTCATCGTAACGACTACCACCGTCGTCATCCTCGGCAGCATGAGCGCAGTGAGCCTGTATTGGTCGTCGGTGTTTCGGCGTAGCGTGGCGGCAACCGCCGTGAGCTACGCCTCGGTGATAGTCCTGTGCGTCGTCTCGGCACTTCTTTACGTGGCGCAGGAAGCCACGCACAGGGGAGCTGCGTGGGCAAACTTACCTTTGCGCGCCCGCGCGCCGTTGCTGGCAAATCCGTTTTTCTTTTTGACCTTGTCCCTGACCGATCCGCGCGAGCTATATCCCGAATGGTGGGTGTCAGCCGCGATCTTCGCTCTCCTCGGGACAGTTGCAGTCTGGCTGACCATGCGCAACCTTCGCCGGAACATCGACGCAGGATAGTAAAAGGAGCCTTATCCCCGATTTGCGTGTGCAAGACCAGCAATTGCGGAACAGACAAGTCAGCAACATTCATTTAGGTAGATCTCCGCCAGTTGTCCTGCGTTTTGTGACCCGGGTCGCGCGGGTCCACGCGTGCATAATGCCCTCCCATTCCAGAAGCGCGAACCTAATTAGCGCCGCAACCGTGGCGATAAGAATGATGGCATTTCGGAGGGCAGCTTCCATAGTCAGCTCGTTTTCTGGGACGGCTTTTTCGCCGCTGGCTGTGGTGTGATTAAGGGAAGGCCCACGTTTTCCAGGATGTCATTCGCATCTTCGACTTCATCGAGCGTGATTTCGTTGAGCGCGTACAGCTGTTCTACAGCCAGTCTCGGATCGCGCAGAAGGTAGCGGCGGGTACCCCGGTCATTGAAAACACGCACCAGTCCAATTCTTTCGAGACGATTGACCGCCTTGCTTATCGTTCCCTTGGTCTCCAGGCCTGTTCCACGGAGAATGTCTTCGTAGGTGGGGTAGCAGATCGATTGGGGACCACCCCGCGTGAGCATGTAAATCCACACTTTCAATTCTGCCCCTTTCAAATGCTTCAGCAGTTCGCGGGAAACGTAGGGTAAGGGCGCATACCCGCCTTGCTCGGGAGAAAACACTTCTTTCGCTGCTCCCGGAAAGCATTTGTCGCGGTATCGCTGATCGCGGGGTGGTCTTTTCGTTTTCATCGGCCAGTCCAACCTTTCTGGGGCCATTGTGGGGGTAGATGTTGCTGTTGGCAAACCCCGCCCACACCCACCCCTAGGTCAATAGCGCAATACGAGAGCACAGTGCAACCCAGTGCAACACAAGTAATACACACGCCCCTTGGCGGAGCGCGCTCCCGACCGCATATCTACTGCTTTTCGCCACTTCGGCCGCGGGGCAAGGTTTCCTATAGGCCTGGGATAGAGATTGTACTTGATAATCAATGTCCAGCCGGCCAGCCAAAATAGATCAGAAGATTCTTCGTTCTGGGCAACTCAATATAAGGCAAAGAAAGCTGGCCGCTTCAGTGCTGGTTGATCAGCCCCGATAATCTGCGGCCAAGAGTAGCAACCACCTAAAACGGAATGTCTTCATCTGTGATGGCCATCGGGCTGTCAAGCCGCAGGTCAAGCAGGATGCGTGCTGACTGATCGAGGAATTCATCGCGATCCATGAAAATGATGTGACGGCGCTGACCCGCATCGAGCTGTTCCACAAGCCATGTCCTCGCGGCGCGAGTAATCTCTCCCGCGGAAATCAGATACAGATGATCCAGCAGGACCTTCCGGTTGGTATCGGAATCGAAGATGGGATGATCGATAGCCATTCGCGCCTGGTTTAAAACGGTTGCGACATTACTGTTTCCGCCTGCTCCACTCGCGTCGATCTTGTCCCTCTTTATCTGCGCGCAGAAGTAGATCCAGTGGCTCGTCGGCAACTGGTATTTCATCCAGAGATCCTTGCCGAATTCGAGCGCCTTTTCGGTGTGTCCGCTGGGGCTGACCCTGTGAAAACCAAGCCGCTGAAACAGAGGGACCAATACTCTTTCGGTGAATTCATCCTCGCTCGCCGTGTCGAGGAAATTAGAAAGCTTTTGGCGCTGCGCCAATTCTTCCTGAGACAGAGGCCGTGCCTTTTGTGAGTAGGAGGCACTGCTCATGCCAGTTCCGGTGCTTCGCAGGTAGCACCGGCCCGATTCGTCCAGATACGCGATCAATCCAGCCCGCTGAACAAGCTTGTTGAAACTCACCAAGGCAAGCTGCACGTCTGCCAAATGTTCTGCCGTTACATCCCCCCTGTCGTTGTACCTGTCGAAATCGTCCTGATCGAATAACTCAGAGATCACGCGGCACAAATCATCGGAAGGAAGGTCGGCAGACTGTGCTGCGCCAAGGTTCATTTCGGCGAGGCGTTCCTGGGCCCATCTCGCACGCGTACTGCCATCGTGAACGAAAGGCAAATCGCAGCGGCGAAAAAAGCGGGTGATGTAACTGCTGCTGCGATAGGGAAAATGCTTCGCGTCACCCACCACCATCTTGGCAAGTTCTTCGAGAACGCGTTCAGAAAGCTTCATCGGCCAGTAGTCAGCTACCTACGCCGAAGTATACTCCGCGCTACCAACCAGACTCCTTAGTGCGATATCTTGGCATGACCTATGCCCACTGCGTGCCTGTTCTGCGATAACAACGCGGAAAGTAAAGAACATCTTTGGCCAAAATGGATTCATGAGCGCAAAGATTTCGGGCCTCTTAACTTCCAACTCGGAGGCTCGAAAAATAAGACTATTCCGGACCCACAAATCACAGTTAAGACAGTTTGTGGCGTCTGTAACAACGGCTGGATGAGCAAACTTGAATCGGAGAATATACCTACCATCGGTTGCATGGTGCAGGACATCTCCACGCCGCTAGACGAAACGCAGCAAAAGTCAGTGGCTGCGTGGTCCATCAAGACAGCGATGGTCAGCGATTCCATGAAAGGTCGGGCAGCCCTAAACCAGTTTTACAGCCGGGATGAGCGGGTGAAAATGCGGATCGGCCACGACATTCCCCCACGCACTCTGATATGGATCGCCAGGATTGATGGTATGCACCTTGGCAATTTCGGTACGGATTTCGCCCTCTTCGATCCTCAAAAGCAACGCATCGGAATGGGGTCAGTCACGACCATCGTGGCCGGTCATTTCGTCACACAGGCAGTCTCTGTGCATCTCGAGGGGGAGAACATCGAGATACCTGAGCTGGCATGCAAGATGGGCAATTGGAATGAATTGCTTGCTCAAATTTGGCCAATACAGCAGCCGACCGCGCTTTGGCCACCGAAGCTGACCTTCACGAACGGCGGCCCGCAGGGCATCGCATATCTGATGGACCGATGGAGGATGGGCGAAGCGGTCCAGAAAGTGATTCGAGCGACGCCGAAATCTTAGCCCGCAAACGCACCCTTGAGGGTTCAGTTCTGGCATGTGAAGAGAATTCGCTTTCCGATCTGGAGTCTGGACTATCCCTTCACCACCTCCCGTACAAACAGTGCTTAGGTGCTGCTCGTCCTGTGCGTACACTTCCCCGGCTTCATTGGCCGGGCTTGGCTCGCGATCCTATAGATTGCTTGCCCCGAATGGCGGAGAGATTTTGGCGCGGGTCGAGCAAACTCTGTCAAGGCGCGTGCCCGCGATAGCGGCGACCTTTGGTCGGCCTTGACAGAGTTTGCGCCCGCGCTACGCTGCCATTATCCGGGGCAGGCAGGTTTCTAAAACCCGATTCCAAGACCCATGCCGTGCTCTTGTTGCGGTGCCTTAGAGATGTCCTGCTGCGCAATTGTCGGCTCCGTGCTGATCTGAGGCGAGTTGGCGGTCTGCTTTGAGATGTCGTGACCGAGAGCCGTGGGCAGTTTCTCACGGTCATTCGTAAACAGTTGCGCATCATGAGCACCGCGCGAAACCGAGACGTAAGCCATCCGGCTGTTGAGCAGGTCGTTCGCGGCCAACTCGGTGTCAACGTGAATCAAGACACGACTCGCGGTTTGTCCCTGGCTGGAATGGCTGGTCATTGCGTAGCCGTAGTCCAGATGTGTGTGCCTATTGGGATCGATTTGGAGCGAGCGTCCGGAATCCATGTTCAGACTTACTCGTCCAGCGTTGTCAATGCCAGCGATCACCCCCAATTCGCGATTTGCAATCTTCAGGTCGTTGGCAGGGGCAGTGAATTGAATGCGATCTCCAGCGGAGAATCTTCGCATCTCCTCTCGATATACAGAGACGCCGCGCTGTCGGCGGGGATCGTATGTGCGGTCGGTTCCGTCCTGCAACCGCACAGTGAGCCGGTTGCTGGCAGCATCAATGCTCCTAACCTGGGCGTACTTGCCTTTTCCAATTCCGGTCTCCTTCGATGCGCGGGAATAGCGCAGGATATCGTCTACTTCATACTTCGCTGCCCATGTGCGGTCAGCTCCCGTGAGCTCCTGGCGCGGAACTAGAGTTCGGATTGGGTGCTCTTCGCCACTGACCCGGCCCTTGCCTTGCAATTCGGCGTGAATGCGTTCGTTGATCTCCATGCGGGAGCGATTATCCGGGGACACTACTAATGTGTTCTCAGGCGACTTCGCATATTCTTTCGCGATCGCCGAGATGCGCTCGTCATGTCCGCGAATTTCGTGGACCCGGCCCTGCTGATCGAGATTGTTAATAGCTTCCCGTACATTGCCCTGTGCAAGCTGTTGAACCACTTCCTTGAGTTCGGGATCTTTCTGCCGCACGATCTCTTCCAGTTTTACGGTCTTCATGCCAGCATCTTGCAGTTGTGCAAACGGGCGTCCAGCCTCGACCGCTTCATGCTGTCGCCGATCTCCGACCAACAAGGCGCGATCATTCGGACGCAGCCGCTCGATGAACTCATGGAGTTGCCGAGTGGAAGCGAGTGAAGACTCGTCCAGCACGTAGAGCCGTTTCTCACCCGTGTCGGGCTGCCGCCCCCGTGCTAAATGCTTCTGTAGAGTAGAAGTCTCGATGCCAGCTTCGCCAAGCTTCTGCGCTGCTCGGGATGTTGGGGCGAACCCTTCGACCCTGTAGCCGTCAAGCTCTGCACCTTCGCGGATCACCGCCAGGGTGGTGGTCTTGCCCCCACCGGCAACACCGTCCAATCCCACGATCTTTTCCCGCGAGAGAAGGATCTCGTCCACCGCCTGAAGCTGCGAAGGATTCAATTCTGGATGACGGTCTTCGGTGGCGATACGAATCGGGGGCGAAACGAGCATTGGATCGCTGTAATCGCGTCTGTTGCCCTCCAACATTCTGTCAACGATCTCGCGCTCCATCCCTGCCATAGCTCTGGTCGTGTACTGTCTGCGTGCGCCGACCTGCGAAAGTTCTTGGAACTCCCCCGTGTTGATCCGGCGCTGAAATTCTTGCTGGATGTTGCTGTAGGTGGTTTCTCCCATGCTGCGCGCTAGCGCAGTTTCCAAAATTGCGCGACGATCCTGCACTGCTGATCGCTCGAATACGTGATCGCGCGCCCATGTCACAGCTTGCTGTGCTTGCATCTCCGGTTGCTGCATTCGATATTGCCCATGTTCGCGTGCCTGTGCGACTACACGGTCGGCCTGATTCCCGTATTGTGCTGCCAGTTCGCTGTGCCGCTGCAATACCTCTCCCTGGGACAAAAGTTCCTTCCGATCTCGCGTGTGGTGAGCAGCGATCTGCGCCGCCGCTGCGCCGTCGATTCCTTGCTCGCGCAGATAGTCTTTGATCTGTTCCCGTCGAGGACTGGATGCCTCCAGATACTCTTTGGTGTAGCCACGGATCTCGGGCTGCCCATGCTTCCCGCGCTCCAATTCATAGCCCAGCATTTGCAGTCGCATTGCCAGTTCGGATCGATAGACGGCAGTCACGTATCGCTGCGAAACGAATAGTTCGTGAGGCTGGAGACTGCGCGTTGTTCCGTTCGCTTGCTCCGTTACGTTGAAGATGACGGCATGGGTGTGAAGCTGCGGGGCGGCGTAGCCATCAACGGGACGTGCGGTATCGTGTTCAAAAGTAGCAGCAATAAACTTGCCGCTGGTTTCCGGTACGTGGACATTGCCGATACGGGCTTGTGTGTATCTCTCTAGCTCGCGAAGAGCCGTCCGGACGCTCTCGCGATGGGCTTCCCGGACTTGTTCATCGCCTCCCACAAGTGCGGTAAGCGACACCGACTTAGGAGCAGAAAATGTAGCGTCCCACCCGGCGCGATGCTCGGCGCTGCTGACTTCCTTGCCGAATTTACCCTCGTAAGTCCTTGAGACTTGGTGGCGAACAAGCTGCTCGGCAGTATGGGGATGTTGCCCTGCACTCAGCCGCGCAAAATGTTCCGATTCCACAGTCCCGGCAAGGTTCCATTGCTCCGCAAGCTTGCCCTGCCATTCGCTGTGGCCTTGCTGGTCGCGGCTCCAGTAGTTCTGTTTTTCAGAAGCAAACTCCCGCTGGTGATAAGTTCGCGCTTGGCTGGCCGAGAGCGATTTCGAGATGGTAAGCATGACACAGATACCTCATTTGTCGAGTCGGCTGGCACGGGCCAATGCGAGGAAGTCCGCGAGGATTTTGTGAGCTTTCTGGAGCTTCATTGCGTCTGCTTGATCGCGAATTTTCACGATGGAATCGGGCAGTAATTGTTTTCCTTCTGATGCCTCTTTTGCGTTTGAATGAAACAAATTTAGCAGCGTGTATCGCAAGGCCCAGACCTCAGCAAGCAGCAATTCAATCGGATCGGCAGGCCGTTGCCGCGCTGCGTGCAGCGCAGTCTCGCGGAGCCATTCGGCGAGTGATTGGCCGGCGCTTTCAGCGGTGGCTTCGACCTCGGCCAGCTCTCCTGGAGTCAGGCGCGTAGCTATCGTTTTGGTGCGAAAGCCGGGCCTAGTCTCATCCCTAAGAGGCGTCTCGCTCCGAATCGGAAAAGGAAGTTCGGGAGTACTCATGGGAAATCCTATTCAAGGTTCTCAGTAAATGCCCGTCAGCGGCGGTCTCACGACACTTTGTGAAAGCGTTTGCGGGTCAATATGTTTACGCCAACTGCATCTAGGGATGCTTTTCCGTTTACGAACGTAAACGCCAAGGACGTACGGAAACTCCGTCACGAAACAAAACCGTTCATCCAAAACAAGTTCACGTTCGTAAACATTTCGGCGCTCGCGAGCGCTCTGCAGTTCCCAAATTGGGGGTGACGTGTCCACAAATCTTCCGGTGCGTAGCACCGCGCCTTTCACAACTCGCCATACTCCCTCGCCAGCGCGTTCCACAAACGAACCACTTCTGGGGCCTGCCACGCGCGGCGAAACAGAGTCTTAATTGCCCGCCAATCATCATTGCGAAATACAATGCGGATGCCATTGTCCCGAGAACGAAACTCGACGCTGACTTTTTCCTCTTCATCGAAACCCGTGACTGCGAGGAAATAGCGCCCTTCCCAGAAGATCAAGGTGTCGCTAACATCAAGTCCTTCCAGGATCGCCCGAAGTTCCGCAATTCTCGGGTAATCGAACAGCGGATATTGCAGACCAAATCTTCCGGGAAAATGCAGCCAGACAGAAAACTCCGTCTCAAGTCCACGATGAAATTCGAGACGGTATTCGCCTTCCTGAAACGACGGCAATGGCCTGCGATTTCCCGAGCTGAAGTCCGCACCCCAAAATGCGCCATCGGGTATGCATTTCGCGTGGCGGAGATAGTGGCCACGGGCGCACACGCGCCAGAGGATCGGCCAGTATGGGCGTAGTGTTTCGTTGAGCTTCTCTATATTGAGGAATCTCTCGTTGTCCAGCACCATGTAGAGCAGTCGAACGGTATGAACCGGTCGAGGAGTGTCGCTGGTCGGGTTCTTCAATATTTGAATTTTTCGATTCACAGCACGACGCAAATCTTCGTTCACAAGCTCCTCTGAACGCTTGGCTTCGGTTTGTTTTTCTGAGGGAAGATTGGTGAGGAGATAAGGAGCCATCCCACTTTTCTTTCTCTGTTTGGATCCAAGGGCATAAAGGGCGAGGAAAGCCTCAAGAATTCCAATGAGAGACTCATAGGAAAGCTCTGTCTGGCCCGTCCCTGCAAACAGCTCCGCACCTTGCTGGCAGTAGTAGGCAACGAGGGTCCATTCGGCGTGTGAAAGCGGTAGCTTTGCGTCCATCTTTCCGCGAATTTTCACCAGGGAATCGGTTGGCTTGGCCAGCAGGTCTACGAACTCCAAGCGCTCTTCTCTAGCCGACTCAAGAAGCTGCTTTGCGGCCTCGGATGTGGACACAGGTTCGCCACTCTTCGCGGCCATAATTTCTTTCAAGGTCTCGAGCCTTGAACGCATCTCGTCGGAGATGCGAATGGAGATCACAGGCTGTTGCAGGATTGCGCTCTTGTCTGCCATGCGCTCAGTCTCGTTTAATTTTGTAACGTTACATATTGACTGTATTGGTACGCATGCGCTAGTGTCAAGGGCAACGTTGTTTCCCCGGTTAGACGACCCAGGTCACGCTCCAGTGAAGTGGTGCTTCGTCGGAGGACCGGGACGGAGTAGAAAATGAATCCAGCCGACGACAACGAACCATTCGTAACGCCTGAAGAAGCAGCAGACTTTCTAAAGATCAGCCCGGTCACCGTGAGGAAGATGGCTCGGGAAGGCTGGCTTCCTGCACATCCCATAGGCAATGGAGTTCGCAAGCGCTGGCGTTTTCGAATTTCCGAACTGGTTTCCCACATGCGTTGTCGTGTAGAGTCGGAAGCGTCATCCGTGCGCGTTTTAAGGAGGAAAGCTTCTTGAAGCGCACACAGCAAGATGTCGGAACGATCATCCGCAAGAAGAAAGCGCGAGGCCCGGATGTCTGGGTTTGGCGCTTCTACGAAGTGGATGAAATGGGCATTACGCGAAAGCGCAGCGTAATGTTAGCGGGAGACGCACAGGAATGGCCGACAGAGGCACACGCATGGCAGGGATCGAGGGACTTTCGATACCAGCGAATGGAACAGTCCTGCGGCCAATCGTTCGGAGCATTGGTGAAGCGATACATGCACGAAGCAATGCCTGAACGGTATTCAACTAAAAAGTCGTATGCATCCATCTTGAAGAGACACATTCTGCCGCAGTGGGGTAATGCTCCGTTAGCAGAAGTGAAAAAGCCTTTCAAGGTGGAACAGTGGTTGAAAGACCTGAAGCATTCTCCTAAAACGAAGTCGAATATAAAGGGTCTCCTGCATCGCATTTTTGAATACGCGATGAAATGGGAAATCTTGGAGACTCAGCGGAACCCAATGCAGTTGGTTGAAATCAAGGGCGTCACGAAACGTATTCGCAAGAAGATTGTCCTCACGGTGGAGCAATATCACGCTCTTCTCGCTGAGCTTCCGTACCACATTCAGGTGATGGTCATGATTGCGATGTGCCTGGGATTGCGCGTTAGCGAAATCAGGGCATTGCAATGGCAGGACTTTGACTTGAAGCGGAGGATTCTGACGTTGGCGCGATCCATCGTGGGCAAGTACGTCTGGAACGGTGGGAAAACCGGCGCTTCGGAAGACGAAGTGGCTCTGGACTCCAAGCTAGTCTCCGTCCTGGAGGACTGGCAGAAGAGTTGTGTACCGACGCCAGAGGGCTGGCTATTTGCGAATGCCGACACGAACCGGCCAGTGCACGGCGACGTGATCCAGAAAGACTACTTGCGACCGGCAGGTGAAAAGGTCGGGGTGCTAGGAGTGGGCTGGCATACGTTTCGCCACAGCTATCGAACGCTCATTGACGATGTGGGCACGCCTCTCGGGGTGCAGCAGCGCCTCATGCGACACGCCGATATCAAAACCACCATGAACACCTACGGTTCGGCATTTGAAAAAAGCAAACGCCGAGCCAACAGCCGGGTAGCGGCCCTTGTTCTGCCACCCGCGATTAAAAAGCAATTGAAGGATAGGGCGAAGGAAGTTTCCCTGCAGAATTTGAAGCCCGAAACCGCCGCGATCCAGTGATTTTTGGGATTGGGGACTACGCCTGTAGTCCCTAGAAATCGCTAAGTGGTTGCGGGGGGTGGATTTGAACCACCGACCTTTGGGTTATGAGCCCAACGAGCTACCAGACTGCTCCACCCCGCATGAAAGAATGATAACAACGGGGCGGAGGGCCGTCAAACGGTGGCATGATGCTAACCGGTGCCAACGCGGTTCGCGCGGCTGCGTTGTTCACCGCGCGACAGGTTTCTTCCGCCCAGCGCAGCACCGCCAGCTAAGTCAGAACCCTTCTAGATCTGCAGGCATCAGGCTTGAAGTATGATGCAATGCGACACGCAGAGATCCGGCATCCTTTTGTGGCCAGCGGTATCTAAGCTGGAGTGGTTGCGCCCCTAGATTGCCACATGTTAGCGTTCATCACCCGCAGAACTAAAGGAGGTCGTCATGCCCAAGAAGGACGTTTCCGCCGCGCATCAAGCCACCCTCAACTCGCAACCGCGGATTCACCAGCACGCCCGGGAGATCCAAGATTACGGCAAGGTGTTGCATGCTCTGCCGCTAGAACTCGAAGAGCCTGTACGCCAGGAAATGACCGAGCAACTGAATCTCCTGCTTGCCGACACTATGACCTTGCGCGACCTCTACAAAAAGTCGCACTGGCAGGTCGCTGGGCCCACGTTCTATCAGTTGCACCTGCTGTTCGACAAACACTATGAAGAGCAGGCGGAGATCGTCGACACCATTGCCGAACGTATCCAGCTGTTGGGCGGAATCGCAATCGCCATGGCGGCGGATGTCGCCGAGAACACGCGGATCGAGCGTCCACCTCGCGGCAGGGAAGAAGTGCCGGTTCAAATTTCGCGCTTGCTTGACGCGCATCAGATCATTATCGGAAATTCTCGGCAACTGGCGCGCCGCGCCTCGGAGCTTGGCGACGACGGCACCAACGATATGGCGGTAAGTGATGTGCTGCGCCGTAACGAACTGCAAGTGTGGTTTCTAAGCGAGCACCTTGTCGATATGCCGCTTGTGCATGCGGAAGAGCCGAGTGCTCGAAAGGCCGGGTAGTCCGCCCGGAGAACACCCAGAGAAGAAGAATGCGGGCCCGGTGCGAACCGGGCCCACTTTGTTCTGCTGCGTTGAGCGGGATTACTTGGTAGCCCCCGCCTTCACGTTGTCATGGTCGTAGTATTCGTAGGCCGACATCGGCTTGTCGCCGCCTTTCTTCCACAGACGGGAATCGTCAGGCAGCTTGCCTAGAACGCGAGCCATCTCGCGGATGTGCATCGCGACTGTGCCGCAGCATGCGCCAATAAAGTTGATGCCGAGTTCGCGCGCTTGCACGGCATAGTCCGCCATCTCCTTACGCGTGAGTTGCAGAGGATCGAGCGCATAGGGAAATTCCTCCAGACTGGTGAAGTCCGGTTTTTCTTTCGGTGTGCGATAGGCGACCGGCTGGCAGGCTAGGTATCCAGACACAGCCTTCCGCATCTGTTCCATCGGGCCAAGAATGTGCGTTGGCGGACGGAGACAATTCATGCCAACGATGTCGGCCCCCGCATCGAACAATGCCTTGGCCGCGTCGGCAGCATTTTTTCCCTCGGCAGTCTCGTCCTTGTTCTCGAAGCAAATCGTGACCATCACGGGCAATCCCGTTTGCTTGGCGCGCTTCACGGCGATGAGCGCTTCGCCCAGCCAGGAAAAGGTTTCTCCGATGATGAAGTCGATGCCCTCGTCCACTTGGACCGCAAGTTGTTCGTCAAAGGTCGCGCGCACACGATCGGCGGCCGATGGACTTCCCGGTTCGTACATCCACGTAAGGCTGAGATTTCCGGCGACCAGGCAGCGATCGCCCGCGACCTCCCGCGCCACCCGGACTGCGGCCCGGTTGAGATCCTCCAGTCGGTCCTGCAGCCCGACCGTCGCGAGTTTGTCACGGCTGGCGTAGAAAGTGAGAGCTTGCAGGACTTCGGCGCCCGCCTCGCGAAACTCAACATGCAGTTCCCGAAGCGCATTCGGATACGTCAGCGCAACCTCGGGCGTAAACGGGCCCGCGCGCACCCATCCACGCTTTTCCAGTTCCAGAAGATAGCCGCCATCGCCAAGCACCGGCCCTTCCTTTAAGCGTTCGAGAATGCCCTTCTTTTTCATAGCAGCTCCTGAGAGTTGTTATTCGTCTACATATTCGTATTCTGCTTGAATCGGCTGGTTGAGGGAGAAGCGGTCTGGCCGAAACGCTTGAATGTCCACGGTCTTTGCTCGGCCATCGACTACCAGTTCGCTTATGACCAGCCCAATCGCCGGAGAAATCTTGAACCCCATTCCCGAAAAACCCGCGCATACATAGAGGCCAGCGATGCCGGGAATTTCGCCGAGCAGAGGCCGCGAGTCAGGCGTCATGTCATACACGCCGGTAACGCCGCGCATGACTTCCGCACCCGCCAGCTTCGGAATGCGGCGGCAAGCGCGCTCGAGGATGTCTTCCAAGGATTCGTCGGAGGCCCGCTGTGGGAAATCGTCCGGATCGACGGGGCGCTTTCCGTAGAAATCTCCCACCAGAAACTTGTCATGCGCGTCAGAGCGAAAATACGTGGCTGAGACGGAATCAATACAAGCACACCCTCCGGCTCGCATGTCAGCCGCATTGCGAAGGATGGCGACCTGGTGAAACTCGCACTCGATGGGAAGGTCGCATCCGATCGATGCAAACAGCGGCCTCGTCCACGGTCCCGTAGCGGAGATGACGACGGGCGCTGTGATGCTACCGTGGTCGGTCGTCACTCCGCGAACCCGCCCGGCCTCAACCATGAATCCTGTGGCCTGAGTGCGCGAAAGATAATGAACGCCAAGGTCGCGGGCGGCTCCTAGAAAGTCTCCCGCCACCGCGGCACCGTCGCCGTATCCGGAGTCTGGCTCATAGGCGGCGAGTTCCACTTCGTCGACCTTCCAGTCCGGCTCAAGTTCGTGCAGTTGAGTCCGGTCGACAAGTTCGACTTGTGCGCCGAGAGAGCGTTGCATCTCCACATTCCGCTTGAGTCGCTGGGTTTCGTGAGGATGTACGATGCGCACGAATCCGGTCTTATGAAAGTCGCCGGGTTGCCCCACGATCTCCCGCCAGTTCTGAAACATATGCAGGCTGATGACTGCCAGCCGCACCTCAGGCGGAAAACTGTAATGCATGCGGATCAGCGCGGAGGATCGGCCACTCGCACCGCGCCCGACGCGATCTTTCTCGATCACGACAATCTTTCCCGCCTTGCGCCGGGCGAGGTGAAAGGCGATCGACGCGCCCATCACACCGGCACCCAGGATCACGATGTCGGCCGTATTCAGTCGCGAATTGGAATTTCCGTTCCCCGACGTCACGCGGCCGCCTCCTGCAATCGACCTTTCTTCCAGTCGCGAAGGGCTTGATGCGCTGCGTTGCGCCCGGGTGCTCCAGTCACTCCGCCTCCAGGATGCGCCCCCGCCCCGCACAGATACAAACCCGCAATCGGGGTGCGGTACTGCGACCACCCTGGCACGGGGCGCATAAAGAAGAGTTGCTCCAGCCGCAGGTCTCCGTGAAAAATGTTGCCTTCGGTCAAGCCGTACGTGCGCTCAAGGTCAAGCGGAGTCAGCACCTGCCGCGCGACGATGGCGCCAGGCACGTTGGGCGCGTATTCGGCAATCTTCTTGACCACCCGGTCGCCGAGTAGTTCGCGCTTTTCGTCCCAATTGCCCTCGCGCAGGTGGTAGGGCACGTATTGCACAAAGCAAGTCAGGATGTGCTTGCCCGGAGGAGCCAGCGAATCATCGGCATTCGAGGACACGACGCAATCCACCCACAATTGTTCGGGGATTTCTCCGAACTTGGCGATGTCGTAGCAGCGCTCCGCAAATTCGAGCGACGGAACCAGCGTGTAGAAGGTGCGCTCCAGCGCCGTGGCCTGGGGAGGAGTTCCCGTGAACTTGGGTTCCTCCGCAAGCACCATATTCACCTTGGCACACGGCCCGTCCATTTTGATCGCCCGGACCGAGGACAGGAAATCTTCCGGCAACTCTTTCGTATCCACGAGTCTCAGAAATGTGCGCTTGGGATCAGCATTGGAAAGCACCATCCGGGACCGAAACTCCGTGCCGTCTTCAAGGATTACGCCACGCGCTCGGCCGTTGCCTACCTCCACGTGAGCAACGGATGCAGAGGTAAGAATTTCAACGCCCAGCCTCTTTCCCGACGCGGCGAGAGCCTGCGTGATCGATCCCATGCCGCCCATCACGTGTCCATAAAACCCTTGCAGTTCATGCTCTCCGCCGCTCAGTAGATGGAAGAGGAGGCCGATCGCAGTTCCTGGTTGATACGGCCCTCCATGTTTGCCATAAACGTTGTTGGCTAGAAACATGGTCTTTATTTTCTCGGATTCATAGTTGTGGTCGAGGAACTCCCCGAGGCTGCCGGTGAGAAAGGAGATGAGTTGTGAAATCTCCGCGCTCGAAATGCCACGAAATCGTTTGCCGACACGGAACATGTCGGCCCAGCCCTTCACGCTCGAGGTGTCGATCTCAGGTGGTGGTTCCATGAAAAACGGCTGCAAGTAGCGTGCCAGTTTTTTCAGCTGATGATCGACTTGCACATAGCGCGCTGCATCTTTTGCGGAAATCTTTGAAAATTCTTGTTGCGCCCGGGCTCGATCGACCCACCAAGGGACCACTTGACCGTCGGGGAAGGGAACCTGGATCGCCGGATCGCAGGGAATCATGTGCAAGCCGTGGTCCGCTAGTCGCAACTCCGAGATCACTTCAGGCCGAAGCATACTTGCCACATAAGAGGTAGTCGAGACGCGACAGCCAGGGGCAATCTCTTCGGTCACACAACATCCGCCCACAATGTCGCGGCGCTCGAGTACTAGAGTGGATAAACCGGCACGCGCTAGATATGCAGCGGCGGTCAGTCCGTTGTGGCCGGCGCCGATAACAATGGCGTCATAAACTGCTCGCGAGGCCTTGGCCTTGGATTGACTGGAAGTCACGAATCTCATCCCACAGCCGCATAACATTATCCCAAGTGGCAGCCAAAATGAAGTTGAAATCGATACGAGCGTACGCTATGCTTTCGTGACTTAGAGTCATTCTATGCCCGGGATCGCAAGTAACCGAGTTGCACCTCCGCTTTACCAACGGCAGCCACCACTTCGTCCTCGTTCCGAAGCAAAGCGCGCGCGCATCATCGAGGCAGCTACGCTGCACTTTGCGGAACACGGCTATCACTCCGCGCGGGTCGGCGACATCGCGACCGCGGTGGGAATCGCCAAGGGATCGATATTTCAACATTTCGGCAGCAAGGATGGCCTCTTCTTCGAGGTATACAAACGCGCCGTGCGTTCCTTCGCCAAATATCTGGACGCGCCTTCGGAGGTCAGACTGAAGGGGTTCTTCGAAGTGCTCCGCTACTGGCTGGTGCGCACCGAACACCTCCTGCATGACGACTGGATCCCGTATCGCGTCTCGCTCCTCGGCAACTATGGCACCGACCTTGTGCTGAAGCGCGAGATCAACCGTTTTATGATTGAGGAAGATCCTTACGGCACGGTGAGTTTCGTCCGCTTCGGCCTGGAGCGGAATGAACTGCGCAAGGACATGGATATCGAGATGATCGTCTCCATCCTCGACTGGATGATGGAGCGGTTTCAGGACGCGCTGCTCACCGCCGAACTCGATCCGGGCCTGTTCCGTCGGCAAGGCGAGCCGGCCGAGAAGAAAGAGGCCAGGATTCAGCAGTTTCTCGCCGTACTGGAGCGAGCGATCGGTGCCGACGGGCGGGCAGCGTGGGCGAGACCAGGCACGCCCTTAGAATGTTGAGGCGTCGGTGTTCCACTACTCGACGCCCATTTCGCTTATTGGTCTGAGAACTCACACATGCAAACCTCCATCGAGCAGATTCTCTCCAGCTACGACGATCGCGCCCCTTTGGCCCAAGCTTCAACGATTCCCGCTTCCTGGTATGTCGATCCGCGGATCGGGGAACTTGAGCGGCTCAACGTTTTCAGCAAGACTTGGCAGCTAGTTGCCCGCACGGATCAAGTGCAAGCTGCTGGAGACTTCGTGACCGTCCGGCTCGCGGGCGAACCCATCGTGGTCGTGCGCGGCAGCGACCAAGTCCTGCGAGCTTTTTACAACGTGTGCCGTCACCACGCTGCCGCAGTCGTGACCCAACTGTGCGGCCAGGCCCCAATCCTGCAGTGCCCCTATCACGGCTGGAAATATGGGCTCGACGGTTCGCTCAAGGGCATGCCCGAGTTCGAGGGCGTGCAGAACTTCGACCGCGGGCAGAATGGCCTGGTTCCCGCCCGGGTCGAGACCTGGGAGTGCTTCGTATTCGTGAACCTCGATCCCCACGCTCCGCCTCTGCAAGAGTTCCTCGGCGGACTAGTGAAGCGCATGGCGCCCCTGAGCGTTCGCAAACTCCACTACTTCGACCGCCGGACCTACGACATCCACTGCAACTGGAAGGTCTTCGTCGACAACTACCTTGATGGCGGCTATCACGTGCCTCATCTCCACAAGGGGTTGAGTTCCGTGCTCGACTACAAGCAGTACACCATCGAAAACGAAGATCGCTATTGCCTGCAGTCAAGCCCCATGGTCGCATCCGACGAGGACGCGGCCACCGGCTCCACGCGCAAAGGCGATCGCGCCTGGTATTTCTGGCAGTATCCCAATCTCATGATCAACTGCTACGAGGGATACATGGACACGAACTACGTGATCCCCGTGGACGCCGATCACTGCACGGTGATTTTCGATTTCTATTTCAGCGACGTAAGCGAAACCCGCCGCGAATACAACACGGAGTCGGTGAACGTCGGCAACCGCGTGCAGGACGAAGACCTTGGAATCTGTGAAGACGTACAGCGCGGCTTGAAGTCTCGAGCCTATGGCGCGGGCCGTCTTTCAGTGCGCCGCGAAGCCGGAGAGCAACTGTTCCACCGCCTGCTGGCCGCCGACTTGAAGGGAATTCCGGCAACGTCGATTGCCGCCGCAGACTAGCACTTCTTTTCGCACTGGAAAAGGTCATTGTGAAATTCCCTCTAGGTCTCATTGTCGCAAGCTGCGTCTTCGCCGCCGTCACATCAGCTCAAGAAACGGCGATCCGCGCCGGGAGAGTCATCGACCCGGATTCGGGCACAGTCTTGTCCGACCAGATCATCCTCGTTCACGACTCGAAGATCGAAAAAGTCGGCAAGGGTCTGGCAATCCCTCCTAACGCGGTGGTCGTCGATCTCAGTACTATGACCGTTCTGCCGGGTCTAATTGATTGCCACACCCACCTGGCTGACGGTGCCCGAACGGGCGACCCCATTGCGCAATTCAAAAAGACAGCTGCGCAGATTGCGCTCGAGTCCGTGCCGAATGCTCGCGCGATGTTGGAGTCGGGTTTTACGACAGTGCGCGACGTCGGCACTTACCGGGCACTCGGCGACATCGCACTCCGCGACGCCATCAACCGGGGCGACATCGTTGGCCCGCGCATGTTCGTTGCAGGGGCGTACGTCACCATCTCCGGCGGCGCAGGCGCTTTGACGGGACTTGCTCCGGATATTCAACTTCCATGGGATCTTCACTACGGAGAAGCAAACAGCCCGTGGGAAGTACGCAGAGTTGTTCGTCAGCTTGCCCACGATGGCGTCGATCACATCAAGGTTCTTTCCAGCGGCGCGGTGCTGACGCACGGAAGCAATCCCAAGTCACAGGAGTTCACGCCGGAAGAACTGCAAGCTGCCGTCGACGAGGCGAGCCACTTCGGACTCCGGGTTGAGGCGCACGCGCACTCGCCGGAAGGAATCAAGAATGCGATTCGTGCTGGAGTCGCATCGGTCGAGCACGCCACCATGATCGACGATGAGGGCATCGCCCTCGCTAAGCAGCACGGCACCTACCTGGATATGGATATCTACGACGAGGAGTGCATTGAGGAGGACGGAAGAAGAGGCACGGTCCCGCAGGATTTTCTGGAACACGATGCCGAACTTGGGCGGATTCAACGGGACAACTTTCGCAAAACCGTCGCAGCAGGGCTGAAAATGTCGTTCGGGACCGACGCCGGTGTCTGCGAGTACGGCGCCAGCGGAAAGCAGTTTACCTTTATGGTGAAGTATGGAATGACGCCGATGCAGGCCATTCAGGCCGCGACCAGCAACGCCGCCGACCTGCTCGGTCACGCCAACGAGATCGGTTCCATCAAGCCCGGCAAGTACGCGGACATCATCGCCGTCCCCGGCGATCCACTGGCCGAGATCAGGCTCCTGGAAAATGTTTTGTTCGTAATGAAAGCCGGGAAGATCTACAAGCACTGACTAATCGTAGAGACGTAGCTTGCTACGTCTTGTCGCCCGAGGCACGCATTCGTTGACCTACTGATGATCCCTAGGAATCGCCTCCTGCCAGGTTTTCGACTTCAGCATCTGCCCATCCTTCAGCAACTCGCGCGTGTATTTGTAATAGAAATTCTTCTGGTCCGTGGTTACCAGAAGATGTCCGCGCCACACCAGAGTCCGCCCCTTCAGCGCAAAGATGCTCTCGGCCTCCCCACGCACAGAGCACGTTTCCGGATGCGCATCATCCCCTTCATACGTCAGATTTTCAAAATCATCTTCCGTGCCCCACGGATAAACATAACCATCCTTGCCCTTCCAGTGCACGGTTGTTTTCTGACGGGCTTCGTCGCGTTCCACGGTCCACTCTCCGGGCCAGGGGAAGCCTTCGTTCTTGATGTCGGTCCGCTGTTCGGAAGGTTGCGGCGGAGAAAATTCTGGTGCGGGCGCTCCATGCAACGGTACTACGGGCAACAATAGCCGAGATCCGCTGCTGCCACCAAGTTCGATGGACGTCGTCATCGCATAAGGGGTTGGAAGGACCATTGGCCACAGGGAATTGGAGATCGCGACGCGAATACGGTGGCCCTTGGGAAACACCCACGACGTCAGGTGCATCTCGATGTCGAGCGGGTAGACCTTCCCGGGCTCCAGGTCGTGGGGATGGCTCATCGATTCGCGCTGTGCTCCGTTGATTCCCGCCCCGGTGATCTGCGTGACCGTGCCGTCGGGCGCAACGTCGGAGAGACGCGCGAACCAATCCGCCAACGATGCCGTAGCCGAGGCCTGCAGCAAAGCATGCGGACGCCCGAGAATCGCCATGTCTTCGGGCAGCGGCGTGGAATCATAAACCAGACTGAACGCATCGACCGGCCGCGGATCGCTCAACAGCTCTCCCCACCAGAAACCAGCCTCGACGCCGATCGTAGGGACATACTTCAATTGATGCGCAGCCTCGGCCGCAACCGAGTCGCCCAGTCCGTGATTCGGTTGCAGGAAGAGAGTCGTGTTCTTCACCTCCTTCGGCGGCCAAACGTCTTCGCGTCGCCATTCACCCGGCACAGTCTGCAAATTCGGATCGGGCGGATGCCAGTGCTGCACATAAATGACGAGGCGCGGATCCTGCAGAACTCCCGTGTCACGTCCTTTAAGCCAGTAGTCGAACCAGCGCACTGCCTGGTCGCGCCATTCGATCTGCGGACCCGGTACCGCATCATTCGGGAACGTATGGTTCCATGGGCCTACGATGGCCTTGATCGGAGCTTTCGACTGCATGAGCATGTCGGGAACATTATCGCGATAACCATCGAGCAGTCCGCCGATCAGAAAACTTGGAATCGTAATCTCGACTCAGCGGCCGCACTCGTTCGCGCCAGAACGGTCCGTCGTGCTGATGCTTCAGATAGAGCAGCGACCAGGGCGGGGAATCGAAGCGCGGACTGATAACCTTTTCTTCCAGCGAATAGTCGGGGGCGCCAACCCAACCCTCGGCCATGTCCATGTTCAATTCGAATTCATCAATGTGAGCCATGCCGTCGACATAGTGAACGTCGTCGTGAAACAGCTCCGCCGTGGCGTCGACTGCCAGGATCGCCTTCAGCCCCTGCGTATGCCGCATCGCCATCTGCAAGGCTGTGAATCCGCCCCACGAAATCCCGAACATCCCTACATTTCCGTTCGACCACGACTGGTGTGCCAGCCACGCGATGACCTGTTCGCCGTCCTCTTGCTCTTGCTCGGAATACTCGCGCTCCGGTGGAACTCCTTCGCTGGCGCCGAACCCTCGAATATCAACTCGCACACTGACATATCCACGATGCGCGAAGTAGGAGTGTTTCGGGTAGTCGCCGGCCGCCGTGCCATCATCCTTGCGATACGGCAGATACTCGAGCAGGGCAGGGAACCTTTCCTCCGGCTTCGCTCCGTCTGGCCTGTATAAAGTTGCAGCCAGGCGCACGCCGTCTTTCATCGGAATCCATGCCTGCTCCATGCGTAAACCGTAAGCGGGCGGCGAGGGCGGCTCACTGGCGCGCAGGCGAGGGAGAGAACCAGAAGACGAAGCAGATGACCCAGATCGCGGTGGAGGCAGTTTTAGCCAAAACGGTCTCCGGAGCGTACACAAATGTGACCTGGGTCAATCCTGCGCGCCTTGTTCCCGCCGCACCGCTCGCAGATCGATCCCCAGTTGCTCCGCCTTCTTATACAGGTGACTGCGCTCCAGGCCAAGCGATTTTGCGGCAGGCGTGACATGTATCTGGTGAGTGCGCTTCAGTTCAGCCAGAATCACTTCTCGCTCGAAGGCCTGCACGCGATCGGCGAGCGGGCCGGAGCCGAGAGAGATTGCCGGCAGACGCCCGTCCCGCCGGAGTTTTCGGCAGCGCCGAGTTGTACCGTTGCCAGATCAACCTGACCGTCGGTCGCAAGCAACATAAGGCGCTCCACCATGTTGCGCAATTCGCGAACGTTACCCGGCCATGCGTGCTCCTCCAAAGCTTGCATTGCCTCGCGTAGTGAAGGGAACCGGTTTCCATCCATTCTGCGCGCACACTTGCTTGGCGAAGTGCTCGACGAGAGCCGGAATGTCCTCACGCCGGTCGCGCAATGGCGGCAGCACGATGGGAAAAACGTAAATTCGATGAAACAGATCCTGCCGGAATTTCTCTTCACGGACTCGCGCTTCCAGATCCCGGTGTGTCGCGACCACGACGCGAACGTTCACCGCAATCGGCTTATCGCCGCCGATGCGCTCGACTTCTCCTTCCTCGAGCACCCGCAGCAGTTTCGCCTGCATGCTCAGGGGCATGTCGCCGATTTCATCCAGAAAGATCGTTCCTTGATCCGCCTGCTCAAACTTGCCGATGTGGCGCCCGGACGCGCCGGTAAACGATCCCTTCTCATGACCAAACAGCTCGGACTCGATCAACTCCGCGGGCACTGCTGCGCAATTCAGCGTCACGAAAGGGCCAACGGATCGCGCGCTTCGCTCGTGAATGGTTCGTGCCACCAGTTCTTTGCCCGTACCGGTCTCCCCCAGGATGCACACGCGCGACTCGCTTGCGGCCACACGCTCCAGTTGCGCCATCAGCCGCCGCATGGCTTCCGCCTTCCAAACGATTTCGTGTTTGCCCAGGCGCTGCCGCAGTTGCTGGTTTTCGCTTTCCAGACGCTGCAGCTTGAGCGCGTTCTCCACTGTGAGCAGCAATTTATCGGTGGAAATCGGCTTTTCCAGAAAATCGAGCGCTCCCAGACGCGTCGCCCGCACCGCCATCTCAATGTGTGCCTGCCCCGACATCATGACGACCGGCGCGGCCACCCCCTGCTGTTTGAGTTCTTCGAGAAGAGCGAGGCCATCTTTTCCGGGCATCACCACGTCAGAAAGAATCAAGTCGAAGCTTCGCGCTTTAGCCAGTTCCAGAGCCTTCGCCGCGTTGTCGCACACCGTGGCCTCGTGCCCGGCCAGACGGAAGGCGCGAGAAAGCGAGGCCAGAGTATTGGCTTCATCGTCGACGATCAACAAGTGTGCTTTGCGTGGCAACCGTCCTCCTTTCGTTAATGCCGCAGCTCGGCTGCGTTCTCGGGCGTTCTGGCGGCCGCTTTCTGTCGCATCTCAGGATTGTCTGGCAACTCGATGACGAAAATCGTGCCCCGCTGTGGTTCGCTGCGTACGCTGATTCTCCCGCCATGGTCGCTGACCACCGATTGCACAATGGCTAGCCCGAGGCCCGTTCCGTGCTGCTTGCTGGTGTAGTACGGAGTGAAAAGTCGTTCGCACTCTTCGCGCGTCAGCCCCGAGCCGGTGTCGGCCACTTCCATGATCACCTTTCCATCGTCGCGCCGGCTGCGAAGAGTGAGCATCCCACCGTTTGGCATGGCATCCATTGCATTGAGCACCAGATTCGAAAGGGCGCGATGCAGCAACTCCGGATCGGCGGCAATCGGGTCGAGTCCCTCCTCCAATTCAAGCTTGCATTTTATCGGCTCGCGTCCCGGCGCTTGTAGTTGCGCTTGAAACAATTGCGCGACACCTCGCAAAAGTTCGTTCACCTGCGCCAATTGCAACTGCGGGTGCGGCATTTTCGAAAATTCGCTGAAGCGGCCGATGATTGCTTTCAGGTTCGAGATCTCCGCCAACAGGGTTTGCGAACTTTCCTGGAAGACCTCGTCAAATTGTTGCGGGCTCTGCTCCCGCGCCCGCACCAGGTTCTCCACCGTGAGCTGCAGCGGGAATAGCGGATTTTTCAACTCGTGCGCCAGGCGGCGCGCCAGTTCGCGCCACGCCGCGACTCTTTCGGCCTGCACCAGCCGTTCTTTCTGCGTGAGCAATTCGGTGGTCATGCGGTTGAACGATTCGGCCAGTTGCGAAAGCTCGTCGCTGCCAGGCACCTCCACCCGCGTACTCCAATTTCCCTCGGCCACGTCGTGCGCCGCACGCGCCAGTTGTTCCACGGGTCTGGTCACGCGTGCGGCGGCCCAACCGCTGAGCAGAATAGCCAGAACAATTCCGCCACCGCCCACCAGAAGCGCGGAATCGCGGATCCGCCGTTTTAGCTCCACGTACGAACGCCGCGAGTGCCCGATCAACAAAATCCCCAGCAGCGGATGATCCTTCCCGACACCCCGCAGCGGAATCGCATGGAACACCTCGTCATCCGCCTGATCAGAGGACCAATGCACAATCCCGGTTGTCTCCTGGTTGTAGTGCTGCACCGCCTGGACCAGCGTAGCGAACTTGTCCGCTCCCCGCGCCGCGCCGATGGCGTTAGCTGGCCCCGACGGATCTACCAGCAACTCCCCCGAGAAATGTTCTCCGCGATTTTGGTAGAGCAGCGCGCGCATGCCAGGCGGCAAGTCGAGCGCAGAAAGAAAATTTCGGTCCAGCCGCCGTCCCCCGATGACGAAAACAGGATGCTCCCCGCCATGCGTCGCCCGCACCGCGAACAAACCAAGACTTGTGGAGTCCTGCAATTCCTCCTGCATCAGAAAGGCGATTTGCCCGTTCAACGACGGAAGGTTCTCGAACCCGCTGACGGGATAACCAAACTTTGCCGGCCACTCGGCCGAAGAAATGATTGTTCCGTGTTCGTCGACGAGTTCGAGGAAGTCGAGTTGGTGGCTGTCAGCCATCGACTTGGCGAGGTCCAGGTACCCTGCGGAGTCTGCTGCCGTACCACTCAGCGTGATGGCCATTCGGCTGACAGCATCGGAGCTGACAATGGTTTCGACACGCCGCGCGATGTCTTCACCCTGGCGATTGAACTCGCGTTGAAATTGCGCCACCAATGCGGCCGTCCGCTCGTCCTCGCTTCTTTCGAACGCACGTCGCGTGACCGCCAGCACCAGGCCTGTCACCGCCGCGACCGACAGAAATACGGTTAGTGCGAACACGGCCAGCAGCTTGCGGCGAAAAATCATGGTTTGCCGTTCCCCAGCCAAGCGTCGGCCAGATTCCAGCTTCCGTCGGGCCGCAGCGTCCAGTTCTTAACCGAGGCCGATGCCGCGTACGTGACCGGCAGATGAAATAGCGGAATGATTCGCTGAGTCGCGAGCATCGCCTGCTCGGCCGCATAAACGTCCTCGACCGAGCCGCCATCATTCTTGGGCGCCGGCGCGCCGGCGACCGACGCTACACCTGCGAGGGCGATCCATGGATCCGCCGACGCCAGCGGAATTCGCACCAGCCGCAAATCTGCAGTGGACGCTGAGGTTGGTTGCAGAGCCAATCCCGCATCCCTGCCGTTGAGCGCAACCCGCTCGGCCAGCAATCGGGCCACGGCGTCGCCGCTATCATATCCGACGGTCCAGGTTGGAATCGTACGAACCTGCTCCCGGTCGTGCCGTGCTCGCGCCAAATCCGCATTAGTGGAAAAAATGAACCCGTAGCCGCTCATCCAACTCGGAAGAACACCGCCCGCCGATTGTCCCGCGCCCTGCAGCAGGACACTTCGGATGGATCCGCGCTCCACGCTCCAGGCGAGCGCTTCGCGCAACGATTTTTCCTCCAGCGTCTGTACGTCGCGGGTGAAGAGCAGAGCCAGCAATTCCATGGGAGCCGAGTTCGCCAGCTGGCGCGCATCGAGCGAGAACCGGTGCGCCTGCTCGGGCGCGATCTCAACGAGATCCGCGCGACCCAGTTCGAGTGCCGTCATCTGATCGCGAAAACTTCTCCCCATCTCGATCTCGATGCCGTCGAGAAACGGACGCCCGCGCCAATAGCCTTCCTCGGCTCCCAGCGCCAGTTTTTTGCCCGGCTGCCATTCCACGATGTGAAAAGGGCCAGTTCCGCTCGGATTGCCGTCCGAGCTTCTCTTCGCGATTGCATTTCGCGACAATGCCAACTCGGTCGGCATTTCCGGATCGGCGATGTCGCGCTCGATCACCACCGAGTCGCCGTCGACAATCACATTCCAGCTGGGATTGCCCGCACGCAGGGAGGCGGCCGCGACCTCGGAGGTAAGTGCTGTGCCGTCGTGAAACTTCACGCCGCGACGCAGGTGAAACTGCCACCGCTGATTGGTCGGCGAGGCCTGCCACGAAGCGGCCAACGCTCCACGCGCGCGCCCGGAGTCGTCGGTCGCTACCAGGGTGTCGAATAATAGCAGAGTGAGATTGCGTCGAGCGAACGAGTCAGTTTGCGCGTTCTCCGCCGGATCGAGGGACGTCGGCGCCGTTCGCATGGTCACGCGCAGCGTGCCACCGTACTGCGGGCGCGTTTCGGCGCGCGCCGCCAGCGCCAACATCAACAGGCTATTGACCGCAAGCCATCGCCAGACGAAATGCTTCATAACTCCGTGTCTCTCGATTTCTGGCCACTGCGATTGCCGAGTCGCCCTTTGCCTCTGTCCACAGCGCGGTAATGGGCCCGGCGAAATCGACGGCGGCGCTGACCGCCACCGGATCGCGATCGGGGAACTCATAGGCGCGCACCGCGTCGTCAGCCTGATCGTCCTCAGGCCGAACGGCGGCACTGGACAGAACCTGCCAGCCCGCCCCGCATGCGGTCTTCACGCTGCTCAGATCGCTGCCCCAGCCGAGCTTGGCTGCCTGGTCGCTCACGCCGTCCACCAGGTGCGTTTGGCCATCGACCGCCGCGAAGAGCCACAGCGTGTATTTGTCGCGGGGCAGCAACGCGGCGGAGTAAAACTTGGGCACGGTCGTGAACTTACCCACGCCCGGAGTCAGCGCCCCGGTAAAGAAGTCTCGCCGGGGAGCAAAGAACGCTTTCATCTGCGGGAGAACTGTCGAAGCGCCGCTTGCCAACCCTGCACTCGGAAAAACGGACAAAGGTCCCCCATTGAGAGTTCCCGCAATCAGCGGCCAAGGGTCGTCGCTCTCGCGGCAATTCAGCGTTAGTGGCAATGCCGAGGTGCTGGAACAAATCAGTCCGGGAAGATACACATCGAGCAGGTGATCTCTGGCCGGGATGAGCCGCCCGCGCAAATCCCGCGGCCATGGCCGCGAGTGAGCGATGGTCAGCACCGCTTCCTGCTGCCAAGCTCCGCCTACCATGTGGTAGAGCGAGACCTTTTCCGGATCAAGGACCGCGATGCGCGTGGGAGTAGAGCCCTCCTCCAGCACCGCAACGTCGAGGATAGGATCTACTTGCGTCCACAGCAGAGTCTTGCGCAGGCTAAGGGGTACGGAATCCCGCGCCGCAGTCGAGCCTTCCGGGCGCGATGTCGAAACCATGACAACCACAAACTCCCCCGCACCCTGGTGAATTTCCGCGACCCAAACGTATGATGTCGGATTCTCGGATAACGAGATCGTAACCGTGGCGGCGGCCTGGTCGGGCTTCACAAAGCGAAGCCCGACTCCTTCGAGCGCGCTGCGCAGGCCGTTCTGGATGATGTCAAAATCTCGTTTTCCCAGCGACGAGCGGTTCTCTACCGTAAGCGCAACGGCGCCCGGTCCGGTCACAGCGACGATCTTGCGGGCCAAATGCTGCTCGGGAGTGTTCCAATCGTTCGCGCAGGCGGTTACGGCGAGCCCAACCAGCGCAACGAGCAGATACGAATGGCGAAGGCCGGGCAGGGCGCACAACGCGGGAATCACGGGCTTCAGAATTGTTGAGATGGCCGAATTATAAACCGCTTCGCACATGCGACCGGCCTCCTGCCCTGTACTGTTTGGACACCACCGGAAACCCGGGTGCCCCATGTCTCGCGTACTTTGCGAGACCTGGGGATTTCGCCGGATTATTCAAAAACTATCTCTGCTCCTCGGGTTGTTCCGCCTGGCTGGCCGGGTTCCCCACGTTCATGCTGCGCAAAACGTCATTCATGAAGAACTTGCCATCGGCCGGAACCATCATGATCTGCAGCTTGTCCGATAGCCGTTCGGCCACGATCTTGTTAATGAGCAGAGGATTCTGTTTCAGAATGTTCGCCTCACTCTGCATCCGTTCAGCATCGGCGGCTGCTGTCACGCGAATGCGGTCGGCTTCAGCGTTGGCCAGCATTTTTCGCCGCTCCGTTTCTGCTTTGCTGTCGATCACTTTGGCCTGGGCAGCGGCTTCCGCGTTCTGAATGGTCGCTTCTTTACGCGCCTCGGCTTCCAGCTTGCTTTGCTGAATCTGTTTTTCCTTCAGCGGCAGCGTGTACTGCATCGCATCGGCTTCGCCCTTGGCTTGCAGCACGTGAACCTGCGCCTCGCCCTCAGCCTGCTTGATCTGCTGCACTTTGGTCGCCTCGGCTTCGAGTTCCGCGATCTTCACCTGTTTCTGCTTCAGTTCCGTCTCCACGCCCATGCGGTCATTTTCCTGTTCTTTCAGCAGTAGGGTCTCCAGTCCTTTCGCATAATCCTCGGGCAGTTGGATATCGCGCAGCATGACTTCCTTCACCACGATTCCGTCCCCGGCCAGCTTCTGCGTGATCACGCCCGCGGCCCGCTGCCGCACCTCCTCGCGCTTGGCAGAGAAAACATCCCGCACCGTGTAGTTCGGGACCAGTTCGCGCCACACGCTGGCCACGACCGGCGGCACGATTTCTTTTTCCACCGGGTGCGGCAGATTGCTTTGAATGTAGTCCAGCCGTTTCGGGTCGAGCCGGTAACGCACGGTGATGGCGAGGCCTAGCGTCAATCCCTCCTTGGCTTGCACGTCAAGCAGTTGCGACTTCGACGCGACGTTGGCGGCCGCATTCTTTCCATCTTCCGAGACGCCCGTGGTGAAGACTTGGTCGCGCGTGTCGAACAGTGCCACGTCCTCTATCAGCGGTGCCACGAAATGTACGCCGGGATATAGCGTTCCAGGCACCGTCCCGCTCATCTGGCTGACTCGAATCCCAGCCGTTCCACTCGGCACCACCACGATGCTGAAGGCCAGCAGAATCGGTCCCCATGCCAGCAGCACCAGCGCCAGAGAAGTGCGCCAGCGCAATTGCGGAAGCGGAGGCACCGGGCTCGCTCCCGGCGCGGCCAGCGCTCTCCGGTACATCAGTTCGCGATACAGGTCATAGCCCAAAATGCTTACGGCCACGAAAATCATCCCGAGGCCACCGGTAATCAGCAAGTACTTCAACGCTAGCATGGTCGTTCTCCTTTGCGAGCTCCTTCGCGGAACTCATTGCTCCGAAAATCAGTGCTCTGGAAATCAGTCCTTCTGTCCTTGTTTCGCCACCGCCGTCTGCCGGGCCAGCTTGCCCGGTGCGACGAACAGACGGAACACTTGCCCGAAGATGAGTTCTTCCGCCAGCAGTGCCACCGCGAGCGAAAAGATCATTCCCGCCACCACCGCCATGAACGTGATTGCCATTTGCATAAAGTCCTCCTGAGATTTCTGCCTCTGACTTCAGCTCCCGATCTAAGTCCGTTTCCGCTCGTTCACTGACCGCCGGCCAACGGTGCGACCTGCGCGTCTGCCACGGTCGCATCATTCGTGCTACCGCCGAACACTCGCGCGACCTGCTCGTCGCGCTCGCCGCGAATCACTACCGTGTCGCCGACTCGCAGGATTGTGAATAGCTGCTCCATATCGCGATTGCGCAGCCGGATGCACCCGTGTGAAGCCGCGTGTCCCACCGATTTCGGTGCATTCGTTCCGTGAATGCCGTAGCCCTTCTGACTGAGTCCCAGCCACCGCGTGCCCAGCGGATTGCTCTTGCCGGTTGGGATCACTTTCCCCGCGTGGTAGTAGGTGGGATTGGAGACGCGGTTCACAATCTGGAATTCACCCGTCGGGCTGGGGTTCACCGCCGCGCCGACCGCAATGGGAAATGTGGCGATCACGTCCCCGCCTTCCATGACGGCCAACTTGCGATCCGGAATGCTGACCAGCGCCACGCGCCGGGCCAGATCAGCTTCCGAAAGGTGTGCGCTCTGCGCGCCCGCGGGGAGCGCCAGACTGATCGTCAGTACCGCAAGGAAAGCCCGCTTCGTTGTCGTGCTGCCGTTGGCCCGTTCCATGACCGCCCTCCTGTAAATTTGCCTCGGGCTGATCTAGAGGGCAGGATTGAGACCGAATCCTATTTAATAGAAAATAAAGGCGTTAGGATGCGATCGGAGAGGCGCAAACCGTGGCGCCTCGGCCACGCTGTGGCAGCAGGCACACACTTTCCCAGTTGGTATGGATTTGAGCACGGCGATGGTGGAATGAGAGAAGTGGGGGAGGCTACTGCGAGCCTTCAAGCGCCCGGCTCCCGCCGTCTGGGGTAACGGCTTGTGGGGTTCTGTGGGTGGAGCCGGGCGATCCTATGACTAGAAGGCCTAGTTCAATTGTGCCTATTTAAGCTTGTTCGACTTTGCATTTCTGTGACCCCAGTCACAGTTTCGTGTGATTCTCGTCATCAGCTGTACCCTCGGATCTTTTTTGTCCTGACCAGCCGCTTTTTGCCCGCGCTGGGCACCGGCGCACATCCGTGCGTGACCGTGGTCACGGCCAGTCATTTGGAGCCTTCTTACACTCGCTTTGAGAAAACTAGAAGTGCCCATCTTATTCCGGAGATCGAATTCATCATGGCTTACGTGATTACGGACTCTTGCATCAAGGACTCCCTCTGCGTCGAGGTCTGCCCGACCGATTGCATCCATCCCAAGCAGGACGAGCCCGGCTTTGAGGCGGCGACCCAGATGTATGTGGATCCGGAGGGCTGCATTGACTGTGGAGCTTGCATTCCGGTCTGCACCTCCGATTCGATCCATGCGCTGGAGGATGTGCCCGAGGACAAGAAGGAGTTCATCGAGAAGAACGCGGCTTACTACGCGCACTAATTGGCGGGATCACTTCGCATTTGGGATCATTTCTCGGTCTGCTCCGCAATAACCGGGCGTCGGACGAAAGGAAAACCAGCCGTCGCCGATGCCCGGTCATTGTCTGGTGTCTAGCAGGTCTTTACTTTGACGCTTTGGGTGGAGCTAAGCGGCCTAACCAAAACTCTTTTTCCTTCTCGAACGCTTTCTTGTCTTCGTCCGTAATCTTCCCAACAGTACCTACTCCGTTGGCGACCGACACCATTTTCCGTAATCTCCCCTGAGCTGAGGTCAGGTACAGGGTTTGGTTGTTCGATCCCTCATCCACCACAAAAAGAACAATGTCGTTCTTGTCCTCAACCGAGACGTCAAATCCTTGCACTATCTTCCCGGTGCGCGCTATGACATTCGTCACCGGAAACTCTGCTTCTTGCGAAAGTCCGAGTAGGGTTGCCAGGTGAGGGGGTAGCTTCGCATCCAGACCCTCCCGCAGAACTTTGGCCGCGGCTTGGCCTAGCCCGTGTTGAACTTGGGACGCTGGTCCATGCTTCGCCTGCCCCATCGCCGGAAGACTCACCGCCGACAAGAGAATCACCATCTCCACCAACCCACAAAGACAAAGTCTGGCAATCTTCAACTCTGAGCCTCCACAGTTAGGCGGCAGTTTACACCTCAGTTCGCAGTCTTCGAAGCGCAGGTTTCTGCGAGGCGGAATTGACAAGGGGCCCATCCTCAAAGCGCTTGGTGAGTCCTGCTGAATGAATACCACATTCAACGCTGGTTTTGGGGGTCGCTGAGGACGATCAATTCCCGCGACTGTTGGGTGGCCCATCCTTTGCGGGGTGTGCAAAGGGCAGCCGACGCGGGGGAACCCTCAATTTGCTGCGTTCAATCTGCTTTGGACCGAGGGATTCCCTATCGATATCGCGCCGGGTGTTGCTTCACGATGTTAGGCGCAGAGCTAACTCAAGGCCCTGCCAAATCGCCAAGGCGACGAGGGCTAGAATCGTGATCGTTATTACGATTATCTTTCGCCTGCTCATTGACTGCTCTTCTTCTTGGAGTGGAGTGTTCATTGTCTTTTCCTCCTAATGACGGGTCGCGAGGGGAGCTTGGTTCAATGCACTCGAAAAATTCGCGGGGGGCGAACAGCGCGATGACGAGGATTCGATTCAAGATCTCACCTCAGTCCTACGCCAGATTCAACCCGTCTTAAATCTGATTGGTTGCGCGAGCGCAATGACTATGTAATTTGTCTGTAAGTGGGATGTAAATCATCAGGGTCCCACTCTCGCTCTCTCCCGCTCTCTCCCGTTGACTTCGCCTCCTCTCCCCGCTATCGTGCGCGTTATGAACGTCATTAAAGCGACGCGCCTGTTCGAAGAGTGGCTGGGCCATCGCACCGACTTGGTGAAAAAAGATCTCCGTCTGAAACACGCAAACATGAAGGCAGCTGTCTTTCCTTTTTTGCGCGCCACGTATTATCGCTGGGCCCAGATCTGGCCCAAAGTCTGCCCCGATTTTGCCCAGGCCCCGCAAGTGCTGGCCGTCGGCGATCTCCATATCGAGAACTTCGGTACCTGGCGCGACGTGGAAGGCCGCCTGATCTGGGGCGTCAACGATTTTGATGAAGCTTTCCCCATGGCTTACGCGAACGACCTGGTCCGGTTGGCGGTGAGCGCTCACATGGCGTCGGCAGCCAATCATCTGCCGATCAAGCGCAAGGACATCTGCGACGCGATCCTCGAGGGCTATCGCAACGCCATCCGCGAACAAGGCCGGCCGTTTGTTTTGGGCGAGGACCATTCCTGGCTGCGGCAAATCGCAGAGAGCAAACTGCGCGACCCGGTTCACTTCTGGGCCAAGATGGACGCCCTCCCGACCTTGAAAGAACCAGTACCGATCAGCGCCGTCGATGCCCTCGAACACCTGATGCCCACCCGCAACCTTCAGTACCGTTTGGCCCATCGTGTGGCGGGATTGGGAAGCCTGGGGCACGCACGCTACGTTGCCATCGCCGACTGGAGCGGCGGGCGGATTGCCCGTGAGGCGAAGGCTCTGGTCACGTCCGCTAATTATTGGGCAGCGGACCGCGAAGGGCCCGCGGAGATCCTTTATCAGACAATCGTGAGCCGGGCCGTGCGCTGCCTCGATCCTTTTGTACAGCTACGCGGTCGCTGGATTGTGCGTCGCCTTAGTCCCCATTGTTCGCGTATCGAACTGGCCACTCTGAAGGCGCCGGGCGAGGAGATGCGCCTGTTGGCGGCCATGGGGTGGGAGACGGCGAACATTCACCTGGGAACCAGGACCACTCGCAACGCCATCCTGCGTCACTTGCAAAAGCAGAAAGCGAAGTGGCTGCACGCAGCCACCGAGCATATGTTGCGGGCTGTTGGGGAAGACTGGAAGGATTGGAAGCGCGACGGATACTCCTAGAATACGAGTAGCGACGTCAAGCGATCTCGCCGCAAACAGCGCCCAGTGCAACCGGAGCGCTGGCAATCGGGCGGCGCAGCGGCGCTAGCCCAACTCCATTATCGCCGTCGTACACCAGCGTCCATTGCGCCGCGCACTCATCGCACAACCAGTAGTGCTCGACTTGCCGTTGTGGTTGGCGGGCGCAAATGAAGGGAGGCGAAACGGATTCTCCCGGTTTCGTCAACCGGTTCGTCTCCACCAGAAACAGCTTGCCTTCCCTGAGTCTAAGAAAGGGTTTCGAACATCTCGGATTGGCGCATCGACTGAGCATAATTCTCACTCCACGGCTACGCCATAAACCAATCTTTCGGAGCAACCGGATTCCGCTTTCTGAGCACTTCGTGTGCCATCAGGGTTTCCCCGTTGTACTTCCTGCTTTGGCGAACTGCCCAAACGTTGTTGTGAGTGACGATCCCCCCATCTTCTGCCGCCTAATCGGCAATAGAGGCCGACTGATCGTCGCCGACGAGCTGCTCTCGCCACAACTGATCGTTACTATCTCTAGTTATGCGGAAGAGGCTGTAGTGTCCACCAAATTATTTCGATGTAGCCGATCAGAAAAAAACCTGCAGCATGCGAAAACCCGCAGTGGACCGAGCAAAAACGCGCACTGAGTGAAAGTCGTTGTGTGGTGTTTTTAAGCAGCGTAGATTTTCATCCGACGAGAAAATCGATATGGCAGTTGTGGTGAAATGCGCAATGATTCTTTCCCCTCGCATTCATGAACGCTAGTCTTATCTTCATGCCGTCCCATCATGCGCCTATCCCCGCCTTAGTTCGTGCTGCTCGCTTTCCCGGGCTGCGATCGCTGGTCGTGGTCCGGCGATCAGCTCTATGCCTCGCGGGGATATCAGCTCTTGCGTTCTAGCATTGTCGATATTTCGTCGGGCTTGGCCTAGAAACCGATGGCCGCATTTCGCCCCACCTGGCAGAGCCGGTTATCCGTGACGAATCGCATGAGCGCGCGCCTGTTCCGTGACGGCTTCCAAGCTCTCGCAGTTTTGGCGTCCCGTGGAATCGTCGCCGCCGTCGCCGGATCGATCGTTATGCTTCGTGCCGGTGATAACGAATTCCGTGCGACCCACGTGATTGCTCGCGGCACGCGCCCGCTGCACATCACTGCTGTTCCCGGCCGCACTGTCTACTGGGGAAAATACTTCGATAATGCCGCCCGCGACGAAGTCCACATCTACGCATCTTCCGATGCTGGAGCGACCTGGGCCGTCGCCTACACATTTCCTCGGGGCGCGATCCGACATGTCCATAACATCGTCCACGATCCGTGGGAGGATTGCCTCTGGGGCCTCACCGGCGATTACGGCGATGAATGCCGCATCCTGCGCGCCTCATGCGATTTCAGCCGGGTCGAAATCGTACTGCAGGGCAATCAGCAGGCGCGCGCCGTCGCACTTGTACCCATGCCAGACGGGCTCTATTTCTCTTCTGACACTCCCCTCGAATCGAACTATGTCTACCGCATTGACCGCCAGCGGAAGTTGTCGCGGATCGCTCCCATCAGCAGTTCGTCCATCTACGGCTGCCGCGTCGGAGGCCAGATATGTTTCTCCACCACGGTGGTACCGAGCGAGGTAAATCGCGACCGACACGTCCGTATCTATGGCGGCCATGGCTCGGACGGCTGGCAGCCTCTGCTTGCGTGGGGTAAAGACCTCTGGCCTATGGGTCTGTTTCAATACGGCAATGCCTTTTTGCCCGACAGAAATAACACTACTCCTTAGCTGGCCGTGACTACGATCGCCGTAGAATCCGATGACCTGACCACTTCGCTCTACCCCGTGAGCTCTTGAACTCCGCAACTGCCGTAAGATGAAGTGCGAAATCGTTCAACTCTTTTGCCTGGTCTCAGCTACTACCGACGCATTTTCAGCGCCTACCTCTTCGGCGGGAAGAGCCATCTCACCTTCTGGCACGAGACGCCGTCCGAGAATCCGAACGCGAGCCCCGTCGAACTCGGCGAATACTGCATGTTATTCGCGGAGAAGGCCGACTATCCCGGCGCCTACGATCCCTCCGGTGTGCCGCTGCTCGACTATCACGGCCGCATCGGCCTGCAGTACAACCCGATCGCCATCGCGCAATACGGCCTGGGGACCTACAACCTTTTCCATCACAGCGGCGATCTTGAACGGAGAAAGAAATTCTTCATCAGTGCCGACTGGCTGCGTGCGCACCTCGAACCAAATAGCCACGGGCTCGCCGTCTGGAACCACCACTTCAACTGGGCATACCGCGATACGCTCAAGGCGGTATTCCGCCCTGGCGCAAGGGCAGGGAATTTCCGTGCTGGTGCGAGCTCACAAAGAATCCGGAGATGTGCGCTATCTGGAATCCGCGCAGCGTGCTCTCGCCAGCTTCTTCCAGACGACCGATTCCGGCGGCGTCGCTTTTACTGATGATCGTGGCGACCTGTGGTTTGAGGAATACATCGTCTCGCCCGCCCACCCACATTCTGAACGGATTTACCTGGGCAGCGTGGGGCGTATACGACTACTTCCTTGCGACCAACGATCGCTCCGCTCAGGAATTGTTCTCGCGCGCGGTGCAAACTTTGCTGCACAATCTCGATCGCTACGATCTGGGATTCTGGTCGCTCTACGAGCAGTCGGGCACACGCCTGCCCATGGTGACCAGTCTTTTCAATCATCAACTGCACATCGTGCAGCTGCGCGTGATGCGCCGACTGAGCGGAGAAGACACATTCGCGCGCGTCGCCGATCGCAAGGAGAGTTACAGCCGCAGCCGCAGTAAACGCACCCGCGCCCTGTGCTACAAAACTGCGTTCAAACTCTGTTACTACTAGATTTACAGGAACCCCTGATCAGGGAAATTGCCGTTGCGGTAGGGAGGTTTATGGTTGGCTTGCCGGATCCACCGTAGTCGACTCAAGTCCTTCTAGTAAGAGATGGCCAGTTCCGCCAGAAACTTCTGATCTTCCGGTGTGAGCATTCCCGCGCAACTTGTTTCAGGCAAAGGCTGACTCTGCTGCAGGAGCACCCATGCACATGCCGGACATAGGGCGGCAACGGCTGAACTGGCTTGGCAAAAAGGGATATGCTCATGTGGATTCTTCATATGCGGAGGTCTCCATGCGCCCTTAGACCACTTCACAAACTTACCTCCTATATCGGCACATTTAGATGCATTTATTGGCAATAACGATAACCTAGGTAATGCATCCCACATCACCTGCCCCGAACGCGCATTAATGAGATAGCCTCTAGTCTCGCGTGAAGATATCGTCTACGTCTCACAATATTTCCCGCCCGAGATGGGGAGCGCCTGCCGCTCGAGCGTCCGAACTGGCGCATCATTGGGCGCAGGCGGGCCATGACGTTTCGGTGTTGACGGGATTCCCCAACCACCCGACGGGCGTAGTCCCCAGACTGCGCCGCCTGATCTATGACGAAAAAATCGGGCAGGTGAAGGTCTTTCGCAGTTGGCTGTGGCCCTTGCCCAATCGCAAGGCGCACGAGCGCATGCGCAACTATGCCTCTTTCTGTATCTCGTCCGGGCTCCGCGGGCTCGCTCTTCCGAGTCCGGATGTGATCATCGCGACCTCGCCGCAATCATTGGTAGCCGTTTCCGGATGGTGGCTCGGGTTCGCGCGGCAGGTGCCGTTCTGTTCGAAGTCCGCGACCTCTGGCCGGAATCTCTGACCGCCGTAGGCATGGGCGCGACGAAAATTCTCTGTTGCATCACGGACTGGCGGCGGTGGCGCGCTTTCTGTATGAGCGAGCCGACCGCATCGTCGTCGTGACTCCGGCGTTCAAACAACATTTGATCCACCGCTGGCGCGTGCCTGAGGAAAGAATCTCCGTGGTTGAAAACGGCGTCGAGGCCGATCTTTTTGCCTCGCCACCGCGGGCGGCCAATCTTGCGCTGCGCCGGCAACTGGGCGCGGAAGGGAAGTTTCTGGTCTGCTACGCCGGCACCATGGGCATGGCGCATGGGCTCGAAACCCTGTTGGACGCCGCGTCCCAGCTGCAGCCGCAGAATCCGGAGTAATGTTTCTTCTGATCGGCGAAGGCGCGGAAAAAGAACGAATCAAGTCCCGGGCGCAAGATCAAGGTCTGCGAAACCTACACTTTCTCGACCAGCAGGCGCGCGAAAAAATTCCGGCCTTCATCTCCGCTTCCGACGTCTGCCTCGTTCTTCTCAAAAAGACCGATGTCTTCAAGACCGTCATTCCGACCAAGATGCTCGAATTCATGTCCTGCTCGCGCCCCGTGATCGTAGGGGTAGACGGTCAGGCGCGGCAAATTGTCGAAGAGTCCGGAGGGGCTGGTTCAGCTTGAAATGGAGAAGCGGCGTTCTCCGTTAGTCTAGATTCCGCCCCGCAGGGGCGGGGATTTTTCAAGGCATGAGGGTCTATGGTCCGATGGCTTCTTCCTCGCAATGCACAGCGCGAGAGGATTGGCTCCCGCGCTGCTGAACATCGGCTCGATGAGCCCGCCCGGTTATCCCTCGGCATGGTTGCCTCCCGCCAGAGCACGCCTCCGTTTCACCCGGCAAGTTCATTGTAGCTCCGCCTCGTCTCAACTTCCGGGTCGCCCGCGATCCAGAACCGTGCAAAACGCTCCAGCTTAGCGAGCAGGTGTAGCAACGCCCCGCGGGCCGTATGGTAAGCTTGAATGAGCGTGAGGGACGCTTCCGGTCCGCGGAAAGGGTAGAAGCCCACCCGCAATTCGATCTGGTTTCGCGATACTTCTTTCAGCCCGAAATTGCGGACGGCGGGCACTCGATGAAAGGAGTTCGCAATGTCGAACCAAATCTCCCACGCCGCTCGCCCCCTTCCTGATCGCCCGAACGTCCGTCACTTGAAGGATCAAGCTAAGGACCTATTAAAAGCGGGCAATGCTCGCTCTCTCTCCGATGCTCAGCTTCAAATCGCCCGCCAATACGGGTTTCCCAGTTGGCCCAAACTGAAAGCGCATGTCGATTCGCTTGAAGAAGCTGGACAGCTTAAGGATGCGATCGACCGTAACGATCTTTCCCTTGTCCAAACCATGATGTTGCGAAATCCGGCGTTGCATAAGGCTCCGCTGGGCTATGCCAAGGACGGACCTCTTACTTGGGTAGCCGAATGTCGAGTACCGCGGGTACGACCGGACCGGACCCGTTTGGCCATAGCGAAATGGATGATCGAGGCCGGTTCAGACGTCCATCAGGGAGGCGATGCACCCCTGATGCGCGCCGCACTCGACAGCGAGCGAATTTCGATGATGGAATTGCTCGTTGCCCATGGAGCAGAGGTGAACGCAGCCTGGCACGGTGACTATCCCATTCTCTTTGCCGCCTGCGAGACGCTCAACCCCGAGACACTGCACTGGCTGTTGGAGCACGGCGCGGATCCCAATTGCGGGAGTGAGGCGTTATGGAAGGCACGAGGCATTCCGCACCCGGGCACGGCGCTCGACTATTTGCTGGGCGCCTACGTCCGAGATCCCGAGGTGCTGCGCACCTGCATTGAAGTCCTTCTTCGCGCCGGGGGAAAATCGAAGCATGCGTCTCCTGCGGTGTTGGCGGTGATTCGCGGCCGCGTGACCGAACTGGTCGAACTGCTGGACGCAAGTCCTAATCTAATCCACCAACGATTTCCTGGACTCGATTTTGGTACAACGGCAGCTCGCATGCTCACCCTGCGCGGTGGAACGTTGCTACACGTGGCCGCTGAGTTTCAAAGCCTGGATGTGGCGCGGCTATTGCTGGATCGAGGCGCTGATGTCAATGCAGCAGCGATGCTGGACGAAGCCGGCGTTGGCGGCCAAACACCCATATTCCACGCAGCGACACAGCGAGAGGACGCTGGGCTTCCGCTCGTCGAATTGTTGGTGCAGCGAGGCGCTGATCTCACGTTCCGCGCAAAACTCCCAGGACACTATGAGGCCCCAAGGGAAGTGGTGGAATGCACGCCTCTTGATTACGCGCTGCTGTTCCCGGGAGACCAAGGACCGACGGCGACTTACCTGAGAAGCCGGGACGTACGAACTCTTGGCAGGGCGTCGCGCGAATAGTACCTGAGTGCTGGCGAAGGGTAGAGCAAAGCCGCGGTTTGTCGGCATAACCGGAACTTATCTACTTCACGACTATCCGACATCGCGGCCGCTAACCACTTCGCTCTTCACGCAGCTTGCTGGCGGCGACTCTGACGAGGCTGTCTGGCGGCTTCCAGCTTACGGTCGCGCTCAGTGTGAATCTCTACCTGTCGGCCTGCCCAAGCACGTCCTTCGGTGTCACGTAGCCGATTGCACTGTGCAACCGGACGTTGTTATAGCGATCCACATACTGTTGAATCAGGCGTTTTGCATCTTCCAGTGACAGTGGCGTCCCCGGCCGAATGCATTCGCTTTTCAGCGACTTGTGCCAGCGTTCCAACTTTCCGTTCGACTGCGGGTAGCTAGGCGAGGTTCGGACGTGTGTCATGCCCGAGATGCGAATGAACTCCTTGAAATCGCGGGCAATGAACTGCGGACCATTGTCCGAGATAATGCGCGGCTTCGCCTCCGGGTACTTTTCCTTGGCGCGTTCCAGAAGTACTTCGACATCCGCTTCCCGCATCGACTCGCGCAAATCCCAATGCACTAGGAGTGTGTCCGAGTATTCAACCGTGGACGGCTGATTTAGATTGAAACTCACAGGTTCGATATGCCAAGTTTCAGAGCATGGGAAAAACCTACCGCGCCTATCTGCCAGAGCAAGATTTTCTGTTACCGCCGAGCCTGGGCGACTGGCTGCCGGAAGATCATTTGGCGTATTTCGTCTCCGACGTGGTGGAGCAACTGGATCTGAACGCAATCGAGTCGGTATACGAGGAAGAAGAACGCGGTCAACCACCGTACCATCCGCGGATGATGACCAAGATCTTGATCTATGGGTACTGTGTGGGGGTGTTTTCCTCGCGGCGGATACAGAAGAAACTGAGCGAGGATATCGGGTTTCGGGTGTTGGCAGCGGGGAACCAACCGGATTTCCGAACGATCTCGGACTTTCGGAAGCAGCATCTGGCGGCGCTGCAAGGGTTGTTTGATCAAGTGTTGCAGATCGCGTTGCAGGCGGGAACGATGAAGCTGGGACGGGTGGTGTTGGATGGGAGCAAAGTGAAAGCCAACGCGAGCAAACACAAGGCGATGAGTTACGGGCGGATGAAGGACGAAGAGAAGCGATTAAAAGAAGAGGTGAAACGGTTACTGGAGCAGGCCGAGGCCACGGATGCAGAAGAGGATAGGCGCTACGGACGGGATCAGACAGGAGATGAACTACCAGCGGAGTTGGGGCGACGGGAGACGAGATTGAAGCGGATCCAGGAAGCCAAGCGGGCCCTGGAAGAGCGCGCGAAAGAGGAAGCCAAGAGCAAGGGCAAGCCGGAGGAGAAGGCCAAGCCCAAAGCCAAGATGCAATATAACTTCACCGATCCGGAGTCGCGCATCATGCCCGGGGCAGACGGATTTGTGCAAGCCTACAACACGCAAATTGCAGTGGAAGCGAATTTGCAGTGGATTGTGGGGCAGAGGGTAACCCAGGCCACCAATGATAAGCAACAGCTGGCGCCCACAGTGAAAGCGATTGAGGAGCAAGCGAGACAGAAGCCGCAGGAAGTCATGACCGACAGCGGGTATTGCTCGGAGGCCAATCTTAAGTATCTGGAGAAGAAAAAGATCGAAGGCTTCATTGCAACCGACAAGGAGTCTTATCGTGACCGTCAGCAGCCGGGCCCGCGGGGACCGCTACCGCAGGGAGCGACGCGGGTGGATCGCATGCGACGGAAACTGCAGACCAAGGTGGGAGCGGCGATCTACTCCAAGCGTAAAACAGTGGTGGAGCCAGTGTTTGGACAGATCAAACAAGCGCGCGGCTTCCGGCAATTTCTCTTGCGTGGTTTCCAGAAGGTGCAAGGCGAGTGGGCCCTGGTTTGTCTGACGCACAACATTCTGAAGTTACATCGGCTCTGCTATGGATCGAGCTAGAAACGACCAAGAAAGGCCACTCACAAAGGTGAGAAGTGCGATCGGGAAGCCCTTCTCCAAGCATTTGCTCCGAGCTTCATGGGGTGAACTCTGACGGGCTGTGTTCACAATTCGGTTCTCGGCTGCTGAAGCAGCTTTCAAAATGCAATTCTCGGACGGACTCCTAGGAAGCGGCTGAACCCGTCCAGAACGCTGCACAAGTAATAGAACGTGCCGCACAGGTTGATGTAGGAAACGTCGATATGCCAGTGCTGGTGCGGCTGCAGCGGTTGCTCGAAGCCGGTTCCCTTGCGCGATGGCCTGCTCTTCCACCGGGATAACAATCCAGCTCGTTTCAACACTCGCCAAACACTCGCCGGACTAATCGCCACAACGTCAGGGTCGAGCATCATGACGTCAGCCGCCGATGACCTTCCAGCGGATTCTTCAGATGGAACCCGATGATCGCTTCTTTCTCGCACGGCTCCAGCCAGAAATCACGGGGAACCCAACCGTTGTGCTCATTGACGCACCCGTACCGTTGCCGCCAGTCATAGAACTTGCTGGCGGTCACGCCCAACCACTGAACGAACCGTCCGACGCCGAGCCCGGTTTTCTCCGACCAGCGCCGGACGAAATCCACTATTTGGTCCCGCCGGTCGTGCGGCACCCAGTTACCTGTTAGAGTTCCCCAAGACTTTTTTTTAGCGCGATGTGCTCCGCCCTTAACTCAGCTAGGACCTCGTCCTTGGTCTGCACCTTCGTCTCCAAGAACTCGATCCGTTTCTGCTTCTCCTCCACCTGGCGGTGGGGACGCTCTTGAGACTGAAAAGCTGCGGCTCCGTTCTCGAACAGTTCCTTCTGCCAGCGGTAGAACACCGTTGGCCGCAGGCCCAGTTCTTCACACAGCTCCGAGACAGGCACCTTGTCCACAAGATGCCGCTTCAGGATGGCTGCTTTTTCTTCTGGGATGAAATGCTTCCGTTCCTTCCTCATACGTTCGCTCCGTTATCTTAACGGACGAACGCTTTCTCCATTTCCAGCTGAGGCAGGGCAGTGTATCGTGATCGAACCGGAGAACGCCACAGAACTGGCGCAGGCCATCCATCAACTCGCCGGCGAATCCCGCTTACGGCGCAGCCCTGGGGCAAAAAGGAAGGTAATACGTCCTACGCCGCTTCTCTCGCCGGCAGACCGCGGAGAAGTACATCGAGATTCTGAAAACCCTGAATTCGCGTTAGGGGTAGAAGTACTTTAAAGAAGGCCCGCCTTTCCCAGTGTCGGGATAGATCCCGGGCCTACCCACTTCCCCGATAATCGTCACACCCTGCGAAGCGGCCTGGTCCACAAATATGGTTACATGCGAATTGCGGACGAATCCACCTTCCTCCAGCCGCTTCTGGATCAGTTTCTGAGCCTCTTCGAGCGTCAGGCCCTCAACATGCACATAATCGATGAGTGGGAGATGTAAATCGCCCGAATTGCCGACCCGCGCCTTTATAGCCAATTCCGGAACGTTATAAACGCTTACCTCGATCAGGTCTCCAGGCCCTAGCTTCACCGTCATCGAATCGTCGGCCGTGTCTGTTTTCATATCGGCCTTTTCCTCAGGGGTCGAGGCTGCCCCCGATGCACTCGCCGCTGCCGCCGCGGCCGGTTGCGCCCGCGGGAAGCTCGGCTGGAGGGGCGGTCTGGCTGCTTTGGCCGGACGACTGCTGAGCTGCGGCTACGCTGAGACTGATCAAGAAGGTAACGCAGATGAGCAGAAAAACCCCGCTGCGGCAGGTGAACCTCGGTGCGCCCGACAGCATCAGCAGACCCCTGAAGTAATGAACGAGATTTGACCAGCAGTGCAGCACAGCAGGATGCCTTGCAGAGTTCGCGTTTAGCACTCCCGGGGATAGTTTTCCACAGGTTTTTTCGGGGTCGATCATTGAAAGTCCTGTTTCGGAACTGCTACAGTCTCAGTCATTCTCAACACCAAACAGGAATCTGATCACTCACTACTAACCGCGTAGCCGCAGGACCATACTCTCCTCAGGAGAGCAGACAATTTGCCCGGGGCCTTGGGTCGCATGCAGAGGTGGCACAGTTGACCGTAATTTGTTTGGCACTGTTCCTTCTATCGCTCGTTTCTGCATTCTTGTTGACCCGGTCCGTGCGCGATTTCGCCACTTCCCGTGGCTGGGTCGCAAGCCCCACACAAGAGCGGCACCTCCATTCCAGCCCTTTGCCGCGACTCGGCGGCGTGGCTATTTTTCTCTCCTTTGCGGCCTGCATGGCTGTGGCAGCATTCTGGTCGGCGCGTCATCGCGGCCCCCAAACTCCCTTCTTTTCGCGGACCATGGTCACGATTCTGGTGCCGGCGGCGCTCGTTTTTCTGCTGGGCGTTTACGACGATCTGCACGGCGTTGGTCCTTACTTCAAGTTCTCGGTGCAAGGGATTGCCGCCACCATGTTGTTCATGGGTGGATTGCGAATCGTGAACATCCCGGTGTTGTTCGGCGATCGCTCCCTGCCTTGGTACGTTGGCCTTCCTTTCACCGTGCTGTGGGTTTTGGCGATCACCAACGCGTTCAACCTGATTGACGGTCTCGATGGCCTTGCCGCCGGATCGGCCTTGTTCTCGACCTTGGTGGCATTCGTGGTGGCGCTGCTGAACGGTCAGTCGTTGGTCACGTTCATGACCATCGCCTTGGCGGGCGCGATTCTCGGATTCTTGCGCTTCAACTTCAATCCCGCTACCATCTTCCTGGGCGACTCCGGCAGCCTGTTCATTGGCTTTGTGCTCAGCGCTCTGGCGCTAGCTGGCGCGCAAAAGGCGCCGACCATCGTCGCAGTGGCGATTCCCGTCGTCTCCTTCGGATTGCCGATCCTCGAGACGGCGCTCTCCATCATGCGGCGTCTGATCAGCGGCCGCCCGGTGTTTACCGCAGACCGCGAGCACATTCACCACAAGTTGCTGCAACACGGCATGACGCATCGCCAGGTCGTGATCCTCCTGTATGGAGTTTCAGCCGTCTTCGCCTTGCTCAGTTTGTTCCTGCTGTGGCCGACGGGAAGTTCCCTGGGCTTGGTGCTTGCCGTGCTCGGCATCGGCATCTGGATCGGCGTGCAGCACCTCGGCTACCTGGAGTTTGGCGAGTTGGCCCGGGTGGCTCAGCGCACGTTCGATCAGCCGCAGATCTTCGTAAACAATCTGGCGATTCGCCGCGCCACCGAAGAACTTAAGGTGGCACGCGACTACGAGCAGGTGCGGCGGATTCTGGTGGCCGCATTCGGCAGCAACGACTTCGACAGCTTCGAACTAAAGGTCGAACTACTCCCAGGAGAACAGCTTCCGGTTGCGGCGGAGTTACGCCGCACCGGACTGGCCTTCCGTTGGAGCAAGGCCGGGGTCCCCAGAGTTCTGGATGGCGCGGCCGTGTGGATCGTGGCTCTGGACCTACTGAGTTCCACCAACCAGCGCCGAGGCCACCTGATGGTGCACCGCCTCTATTCTCCGCGGAATCTGCAAATCGACATTAACCTGCTGACCGCAACGTTCCCTACTGCGCTCGCCGATGCCCTTGACCGGACCCTCGCTCACTCCGCCCAGGTCATTCCGCTGCCCGAGCAGGACACTTCCTTGATCGCCGCGCAAGCCGGATAGTACTTCAGCGCCTCCCCGAACAGCTACAATCTGGTTTCATTGCTGCACTTGAGTCAGGAAGATAATCGAGGGTGCCCCATTTCTCGCGCGTTCTTTGCGCGAGAAAGCCTGCCCTGAGCTTGTCGAAGGGTGGGGGTTTTGCGCATGCACATTCTTCACGTCGTCGGAGCCCGGCCGAATTTCATCAAAGCGGCCCCCGTGCTGCGCGCGCTGTCCCCATACGAAGTAGTTCGCCAGATCTTGGTCCACACCGGGCAGCACTACGATCCCGCCATGTCCGACGTCTTTTTCCAGCAACTGGAAATGCCGCCGCCGGACTTCAATCTCGGGGTTGGTTCCGGAACACACGCCCAGCAGACCGCCGGCGTGATGCTGGCACTCGAACCGGTTCTACGCGAGCAAAAGCCTGATCTCGTCCTCGTCTATGGCGACGTCAACTCCACGGTGGCTGCGGCGCTGGTCTGTTCCAAGCTCGGCATTCGCGTCGGCCACGTTGAGGCCGGACTGCGCTCTCGCGACCGCAGCATGCCAGAAGAAATCAACCGCTTGCTGACCGACCAGTTGTCCGATTTGCTGTTCACGCCCTCGGCCGACGGCGACGAGAATCTTGTGCGCGAGGGCATCGACCCGGGCAAAATCCACCGCGTCGGCAACGTCATGATTGACACGGTGGTGCGCCTGCTTCCGCTCGCCGACGCGCACCTTCCGGCGCGGTTGCCAACGCCCTATGCGCTCGTTACCCTTCACCGTCCGTCTAATGTCGACGATGCCCCCTGGTTGCGCGACTTACTGGCTACGCTCGCAGATCTAAGCAGCCAGCTCCATGTTGTGTTCCCAGTTCATCCTCGCACCCGCCAGCGTCTCGATGACCTTAGCCCGGAACCGCGCCTGGGCGAGCGTCTTCGGCTGCTTACACCTCTGCCCTATCTCGAATTTCTGGCTTTGCAGCGCCGTGCAGCGATGGTGATTACTGATTCCGGCGGAATTCAGGAGGAAACAACGTTCCTGGGCGTGCCTTGCCTCACCGTGCGCGAGAACACCGAGCGGCCGATCACCATCAGTCATGGAACGAATCAGCTTGTAGGAAGGGATCTTCAGCGGCTTCGCGCTGCCGCCCTCGAAGTTCTGCAAAGCGAAGCACTCAAACGCAATTCAACTCTGGAGAGCAGGATAGAAACCAGCAACCAGCGCGTGCCCCTTTGGGATGGGCACGCAGCCGAACGCATCGCAGAAATCATCTTGCGAGGCGCGGCGTAAGGCGGGATAAACAGCGAGGCGTCGTTTAGAGCGTCGCGCTAGCGTAAGAATTGATTTCGCAGTTCAGGCAGATCTCTTCAAAAGCGGGTGCGGTCCATTCCATGGTTTCCCCCAGTCTTGGTTCCGGCGGTTCGCCGGGGTATTGTCCTTAGGATAGTCGAGTCACCCATTGAAATCAACCGCATCAAAATCTTGCTGTTAGAGTCTCCAAAGAACGATTCGTATCAGGGCACGCCTTTCAGGCGTGCCGTGTCAGTTTTCGCAGTATTGGTTGGCTTTAGCCGCTGGGCTCGCCCCCCGGATGAGGAGATTGCCGCCAAGGGTTTCTGCCCCCCTTTTCCACACCAGGAACCTCTATCGTCACTTCTGCCTCTCCCAATGTCTATTTACCTTCGATTCCACCGTGACGGGAAGAGAGGCTCTGCACTCATGTTCGGAAAGACACTGTATGGCACGAAGTTCAAGGACATTCCCTTTGTTCCATTGCAGTCAGCCACCTTTTGTGTTCAGTGCGAACTGATCAGTTCAAGCAGCAAGCCTTACTGTGTGGCCTGCGGAAGCCATGCTCTGATCGGACTTTCGCGGGTGCTAGGCGGATCCTTGCGCCACCAGCAGACCGCTCATCTCATCACCGACTCCGAACTCGACAGCTTGGTTCGTGATCTGCTGCGGTCCGTGCCCGACCCTGCCGTGATCGACGTGGCCGATCGCTCCCGCGTGCCCTCGCTCGCCATGCGTGGCCAGCTTCGCGTGGCTAACGCAGTTCATCCCGCTTCAGGCTTTCGGGCAGTAACGCTGCCTGAGGAATTCGAGATCCACCCCGCGGACCTTGAGCTCGAGCCTGCCATCAGCGCCATCACGGAGCGTGCCCAGCAGTTGACCGGCGCCACCGGAGCAGCCATTGCCCTGCGTGCTGGGGACGAGATCGTCTGCCGTGCCCGGGCCGGCCGCACCGCTCCCGACCTCGGAGTTCGCCTGCAAACCGAAGGCGGCATCTCGGCCGAAGCGGTCCGCTCGGGCGAGGTCATGCTTTGCCATGACGCCGAGCGCAACCCGCGCGTCGACCTGGCCAGTTGCCGCCGCCTGGGAGCCCGCTCCATCCTGGTCTCCCCGTTGCGCCACTACCGGCGCACTTTGGGGGTTTTTGAGGTGCTTTCCTCGAACCCGGGAGCGTTCGACGAGCGAGACGTCGCCACCATGCAGCTTCTCTCCAGCATGATGGTTGCGGCGATTTCCCGCATCTCCACCCTGCAAAGGGCTCAAGCCCGCCCGGCCGCCTGACGGTTTAGGAGTGGCTGAGGGGGTTGGAAATTCGGGCCCTGATTACCACCGAACCCTAAGTTTCGCCCTATCCCCCAAGTCCCCTGGGCCAGACTTTGTCCTTCAGCAAAGCAAGCCTCTCTGGCGCCGCCTATCCTGACGGAACGGCGGTTTGGCGGGCCTCGTGGTCCTAATGTGTTTTTTCTTCTTTGTCTTCCTTGCTTACTTTTCCACGAACCCGCGTTAATATGTAATTTCAAATATAGGGCCCCATTCCATGGCTGCGTCAACTTCGGTCGGGAAACCTGCTACTAACCGTCGCCGTCGCGTGCGACATAAAATCCAGACTCCCGCCTATGCGACTTTCACCGGTGAATCCAAAGGCGCCATGCTCGACTTACACGAGATCCTGAATGTCAGCGAAGAAGGAGTCGCGATTCAGTGTCCCGCTCCGCTCGAAGTTGGCAGGCGCGTGAATCTTTGCCTCGATCTGGCTGAGTGTCCTGATCACATTTACACCACGGGTCAAGTAATCTGGTCGAACGCTGACGGGCGCGTGGGTCTGCGTTTTGCCGAACTGCCTCCGTTCTCCGTGTTCCGCCTGCGCGAGTGGCTCTTCCTGAACGCCGTCGCCTCCGTGGCCAACGCCGATGACGCCAGCGGCGCCCCACCGCCGCAGTTGGAGCACGTTCCTCCTCGTCCCAGCTATACCGACATGCTGGCGGCCGTGACCGCCATCCAACGCGAAGTTGAGGCTCTGGGCGCGGATCTTAATGCGGCCCTGCAATTGATTGCGACGCGCACCCAAACCCTGATTCATGCTTCTGGTGCGGCCATCGCACTCGCCGATCACGACCCGGAGTTTATGGTTTGTCGTGCCAGTGCTGGCCCGGATGCTCCACCCGTCGACGCACGCTTGCAGGTCGGATCTGGATTCTCCGGCGAGTGCGTTAAGACCGGAAGATTGCTACGCTGCGATGACACCGAAAACGATTCGCGCGTCGACCCCGAGAGTTGCCGCGCGCTGGGCATTCGCTCCATGATCGCGGTCCCGGTGCGTGTAGGTGGCAAGTCCGTAGGGATTCTGGAAGTGTTTTCCGCCCAGCCCAAAGCTTTCGGCGAGAGCGAAAGCAGAGTGCTGCAGCGCCTCGCGGAAACCGTTCTTGCCGCCCTGAATCGCGCGGCGCGAGCCGAAAATTTGCCGGCGCTCGAAGCACCACCCGAGGCAGTCGACTTCGCGCCGACGTCCGGCAGTGTGCTGTTTGCTTCCGCACCTGATCAAGACAAGAATCCGGAATCCAAAAGCAACGGCGGAATCAGCCTGCCCGGGACGCATCTGTTTTTGCTGATCTTCGCAGCAGGCGTGATCGCCATGGTTCTCGGGTATTTCTCCGCGCCTTTGATTCAGAGCAAGCTCAGTGAGCACGGACGGGGCCAACTGCAGACGGTGCTGGCTTCTTCTCAAGCGCCGAAGCCCATAGATCGTTCTGCTGGCGGCCCAGCCGTCGACATCGCGATCGTCGAGTCCGCAACCTTAAACCAGCTCCGCCGTATGGCGCTCCAAGGCGACCCTTCCGCCGAGAATGCTTTGGGACTACGCTACGCCACCGGCGACGGCGTAACGTCGAACGAACGCGAAGCGGTGCGGTGGTTCACCAAGGCTGCCGAGCAGGGGAACACTGCAGCCCAGTCCAAACTTGGGTCCGTTTACTTTCGGGGAAGGGACATCCCACAGAACTTCAATCAAGCCTATTTCTGGATGGCTCTGGCTCGCGCCAACGGCGACGAGAACAGCAAGGTTCTTGCGCCTCTCGTGGCCGCTCATCTGACACGTGAGCAAGTGACTGCCATCGAACTGGATGCCAGCCGCTGGCTCCAGCAACATGGCCCGAGAGCGAAACCTCCGGCCGGGCAGTGATCCCGATCACTAACTTCTGATCACGAACCACTGGCCACTGTTCACTGTTCACTGTTCCGAGCTTCCCTCCGCGGCGCTAGAATATGGGTAGAGATTCCGTGCCTACGCTCCGTGCCATTCTCGATGAGAGAGTTTGCGAGGCCGACGCAGCCCTCTACCAGAAGCTCGAGCACAATCGCGTCCGTTGTTTCTCCTGCGGCCACTGCTGCCCGATTCCCGAAGGCCAGGCCGGCGTTTGCAAAGTCCGCTACAACCGCGCTGGAACGCTCTACGCGCCTTGGGGATACACGGCCGGAATGCAGTGCGATCCCGTCGAGAAAAAGCCGTTCTTTCATGCCTACCCCGGCGCGCTCGCCTACAGTTTCGGCATGCTCGGCTGCGATCTGCATTGTGGCTACTGTCAGAACTGGGTGACCTCGCAGGCACTGCGCGATCCCAACGCAATCTCGCCACCGCTCGAAGTGTCGCCCGAATACCTGGTGCGCGATGCGCTGGATCAGGGTGCGAAAGTTCTAGTCAGCACTTACAACGAACCATTGATCACCAGCGAATGGGCGGTGGCCGTTTTCAAAGAGGCCAAAGCCGCCGGGCTGCTCACGGGGTACGTGTCCAACGGCAATGCCACGCCCCAGGTGCTTGACTACCTGCGGCCGTGGCTCGATTTGTACAAAGTGGATCTCAAGAGCTTCGATGATCGCCACTACCACGAACTCGGTGGACGCATCGGCCCGATTCTCGACAGCATCCGCCGTATTCACGCCATGGGGCTCTGGCTGGAGATCGTTACCCTGCTCATCCCAGGCTTCAACGACTCTGCCGACGAAATCCGCCGCCTCACCGAATTCCTGGTGGGCATTTCACCCGACATTCCCTGGCACGTCACCGCCTTTCACAGGGACTACAAAATGCAGGACGATGGCCAGCGCGACACCAGCACGGAAGACTTGCTGTGCGCCGCCGAAATCGGCCGAGCCGCCGGGCTGCGCTACATCTACGCCGGCAATTTGCCCGGAAGTGTGGGTGACTGGGAAGACACCCGCTGCCCGCAGTGCAGCGAGGTCCTTATCCACCGCTACGGATATCTGATCGAAGACTATCGCCTCACGCCCGAAGGCCACTGCCCTCAATGTGCCCACCAGATCCCGGGCCGCTGGGACACGCAGTTCTCCGGCCAGATTACGGCGCGTCCTTTCCTCCCGCACAAACAGTCCCGTTTGTTTACAATCACTCGTTGATTCATCCAGCGAAGGCAACGCATGGGAAAGGTTCATGTGGGGACAGCCGCCCCCGGCTGTCCGCCAGTCAAGGCCGGGCTTGGTCTTTCAAGTTGATGTCGAACAAATCCATCCTCTTTCTGGTCGGTCTCCTCTGGCTCGCATCCTGCTCTCCGCGCGATTTCCTGTCCCGGCGTCTCGCCCGTGATCTGATCTCCGCCTCCGACGCCTTCCGCGCTCCGCAGCATTTCGTCCTTCAAACCGGACTGGTGTCGAACGAAGTCTATGTCGCGCCTGAGTATCTCGTGCTGCAGCACCACGGCTGGATCTCTGCCACCAATGCCGCCTGTAGGACCGGACTCGCTCCCCCGCCGTGCTGGGACATTCTGCTGACTCCCTCTGGCGTGGATACGGTTCGCGCCCTCGTCTCTACCGATGAGGCCAGCAAGCCCTCCTTCGCAATTCCGGTGGCAAGAAGAGAGTTGGTGGAGATCACCGGGGTCAGCAAACAGGGCAACGTTGCCGACGTCGACTTCACCTGGAAATGGCTTCCGCTGAACGAAGTTGGCGCCACCCTCTACTCGAGCGAAGTGCATTACAAATCCACCGCCGGATTTCGCAACTACGATGACGGCTGGCGCATTGTCGTTACCCAGAGCGCCCCCCACGTAGCCCAAACACTCGACGACGCGCTCAAGCACGCCGAGCCGGCGCCGTGACGGCCTCCGCCGGTGAGGTGATCCCGATTGGGTTGCCTCTGCCGTGGGGTGGCTGACTCCGCGCCGGCTTCGCGCGCAGGCCGTTATTCTTGCTCTTTGCCTGTGGGGAGTCTGCGCCGTTGACTTTGCCACGCTCGGACTGTTCGACCGCGCCGGCAACATCAAGTTTCAGGATTTCCTCCCGTTCTACGTATCGGCCCGGATGATCGCGCACGGCCGCGCCCCCGACCTCTACGACCAGCGGGTGATCGCTACCAAAGAGTTCCAGATCATCGGTGAGCAGTCCGCGGTGCGCCTGCCGAATCTGTACGGACCTCAAGTCGCGCTGCTGTTCGTTCCGCTCACGCGATTCTCGTTTCCGGTGGCAGCACGGATCTGGGTGACGTTGAGCCTGCTCATTTACTGCGGCTGCATTTATGCGGTTCTGAAAACGTGTTCAAGCTTGGCTCCCTATTCCGCGATTGTCGCCATCGCCGCAGTAGCCTATCCTCCGCTGTTTCACTTCTTCGTTCGCGGCCAGGTTTCCGCTCTGGTACTGGCCTGCTTTACCGCTGCTTGGCTTGCTTTCCGCTCGGATCGGGGTTGGCTCGCGGGAACTGCGCTGGGTCTGCTCATCTTCAAACCTCAATTTCTGGTTGCCGTTCCTTTGGTGTTGCTGCTGGCGCGGTCGTGGATTTCCTTCGCCACTCTAGTCGGCTCGGCGAGCGCTCAGCTTGTTCTGACCTGGGCCTGTTTCGGTTCTCCCGTGATGCGCTCTTACGTCGACGCCCTCGTGCATATCCCACGCTGGATCGGCACCGTCGAACTCAACCTCGCTCCAATTCAGATGCATTCGCTGCACTCGTTCTGGTCGCCGCTGATGCCGTGGCCCAATGTTGCGTTTCCGCTGTATGTTGTCAGCTCCATCGCGGTCGTCTCCATCGCAGCGGCCACATGGAAATCTTCGTCCCCGCTGGCGCTGCGGTTCGCCGCATTGACAATCGCGGCGGTGCTGGTCAATCCGCATCTGTTCGTGTACGACTTGCTGGTTCTGGCTCCCGCGCTGCTACTGGTTGTGGACTGGACCTTGAACAACGTGCGGCGCCCACAATCCGCCCCGCTTTTCTTACTTTCCTATCTCGCCTACACTCTTCCGCTGCTCGGCCCGCTCTCGCGCTGGACCCATGTCCAGCTATCGGTCCCAGTTTTTGCCGCGTTGCTGTGGACCTTATGGCGCCAATCCGCAGAAGTGAGCGCACCGGACGGCGCACGCTCACTTGCCTCTCGCAATTCCCGCGTTGTATAAACCTTGTTCCCCAGGGGCCCTATGCAAATCTTTAAAACTGCTTTTGTAGTGGTCACGGCTTTGAGCTGCGCGCTTGTCGTTCTCGCACAAACTGAAACGAAAGCCAAGCCGAAGTTGACCCTCGACGAGTTCTTTAACTCCGTCAGCTTTCCCGCGTTGGAGATTTCGCCCGACGGCAATTCCGTGGTAATCGTCACCGAGCGCGCAGACTGGGACCAGAAGATTTTCCGCAAGGACCTGTGGCTCTACCGCGACGATGCGAAGGGCGGCGCGCTGATCCAGTTGACGCAATCCGGGCACGACTCCGGCCCGAAGTGGTCGCCCGACGGCCGCTGGATCGCCTTTCTCTCGGAGCGCAAGACCTCGGCGGAAAAAGGCGGCGATTCCGACTCCGACTCGAAAGACGACGAGGCCAGCCAGCTTTACGTCATCTCGCCCAACGGCGGCGAGGCCTTTGCTGTGACCGAAGGCGAGGAAGGCGTCCACGCCTTCTCCTGGTCGGCAGACTCGCAGACCATTTACTTCGCCACGCGCCAGCCCTGGAGCAAGCAACAGAAAGACGATTACACAGAAGAATGGAAAGACGTGGTGCAGTACCGCACCGCGGAACGCGGCGACACAATTTTCGCGCTCGACCTCGGCTCCGCACTCGCCCGCCACGAGGCCACGGCCGCCAAAGTGACACCAGATTCCGAGAAAGAAAAGAAGAACAAAGAGGACGTCACTCCTGGCGCTCAGGCCATCGCGACAACACCCCTGCGCGTCGACGCGCTGCTCATGTCGCCCACTGGCAACAAACTCGCCTTCTTGACCAACGCCATCAATCAGCGCCAGGAAAAGGTCGAGGATGTTGAGCTCTATACTGTCGATCTGCCGAGTGTGGCGCGGGCGCCCTCGCCCGCGACGTCCGGCGGCGATACGAAGGCCAGTCCGACCCAAACCGCACCCCGCCGCGTCACGCACAATCAAGCGGTCGAAATCCGCCCGCACTGGGCCAATGACGGCCGCCACATCTTCTTCAGCGTCGAAATCGGCGACGTCTCCGGCCCCTACCGCGATCTGCAGCCGCATCTCTACTGGGTTGACATAGAAAAGCCCGACACCGACTCCGGCGCCGTCGAGCAGTGGAGCAAGGATTTCATCGGTCCCGTCGAGCGCTACGCCGCCACCGGTGACTCCGTGCTGACCTCCGCGCGCGCCGGTACTGAAGTTCAGATGTACTCGGTGAACAAACCGTCCGAGTCGCTGCACCGCCTCAGCGGATGGCCTGGAACTTACTCCGACATTTCGGTCGCGGCACGCTCGCCGCGCGTCGCCTTCGTGTATTCCTCGCTGGGCGAGCCCGAAGAGGTCTATCTCGCCGAGAGTTCCGGCAAACTCGATGAGGCCCGCGCCATCACTTCGTTCAACAAACTGTTTTCCGAGCGCGATCTTCCGCAAGGCAAGCCCTTCCGGTGGAGGGCTGATGACGGCACCACCGTCGAAGGCATGCTCGTGTATCCTCCGGGCAAGTTCGAAGCCAAGCACCTGCCCATGCTCACCTTCATCCACGGCGGCCCCGCCGACGCCGACGGCAATCACTTCGAGGCCGACTGGTACCAGTGGGCCGCGCTCGCCGCCACCAACGGATGGCTCGTCTTCGAGCCCAACTACCGCGGTTCCACTGGATACGGCGACAAGTTCCTCATGCAGATCGTTCCCCAGATTGTGTCGCGTCCGGGCAAGGACATTCTCGAAGGCGTCGACGCGCTGTTGAAAGATGGCATCGCCGATCCCGACCGCCTCACCATCGGCGGCTATAGCTACGGCGGATACATGACCAACTGGCTCATCACCCAGACCACGCGCTTCAAGGCCGCAGTCACGGGCGCCGGCTCGGTGGAGCACATTGGCAACTGGGGCAACGACGACACGACGTATGACGACGCCTACTTCCTCGGCGGACGTCCGTGGGAAGCCGCACAGCGCTATCACGACGAAGCCGCGATCTTCCAGATCGACAAAGTCCGCACGCCCACACACATGGTCGCCGGCGCCGACGACATCCGCGTCGCCGTGCTGGAAGATTACTTGTTGGAACACGCGCTCTACTCGCTCGGCATTCCGAACAAGCTGCTGATCTTTCCCGGCGAAGGCCATTCGCTGGCCAAGAATCCCTGGCACGGAAAAATCAAAGTGCGGGAAGAACTGAAGTGGCTCGAAAAGTATGGCGGTGTGTCGGCAGGGAACTGATCTGAATTCCAAATCAGCTCCCGAGGGTGCCCATCCTAGTCGTGTTCTGTGCGACTACGGTGGGGATTTTGACTTGATATATATCTCTAAGAGTTTTTCTCGCCTTCCCCTAAAATCCTCATTTCTAAGGACTTGTCGGCGTGAGATATGGCGAGATCTGGGCAAAATCTTGAGCCGGCTCCGATCGGCGGCGTTTGTCGGTGTCGTCGAGATGAATGGCATTGCCCTCGCGCATGTTCCCAGTCTGGCTCTTTCCATATCCTCAGTAAAGGTTGTTCGTCACAGGAAATGGGACTTTTGCTGTGAAAGGCTGTGGAAAAATTTGCGGCATTGAGCGCAGTCAAAATCGCCGCCCAACCGAAGCTTGGACGGGGCACCCACAGGTTAGGCTACCCGCCTGACGCCCCTCAGCGGCTTCTATGAGACGGCTGATGGTGTCAAGATAAATTTGGTTTGGCTATTGGTTTTGAAGTTGTTTTTCCTCTTGTCAGAGGGTTTTGGGTGTTGCCGTTGCTTTTGTCTTTTTCTCGATCGATTCATCTCGGGCTTCTATTCGCACTCTTGGTGAGCCTGTTGGCTGGTGCATGTTGGTGTCCGATACCGATGAAATGGGCGCTGCTGTCTAAAGCGCGGTCTCTGAGGACCCAGCCGCTGAGCGCAGTCACCGCAACACGAGATTGACAAACGCAACTTGCAAAACCGCTCTCCTCCTGGTTTCAAAATCTTTCTGCTGACGACTAGCGTACTTTAAACCGGAACGGCTGAGCCTTGTGCCACCGACTGCGGAAAGGCTTGATAGACCTGGTTCGTGCGCCACATGCAATGCAGGATCACTGCCAGCTTACGAGCCACGGCCACCAGAGCGCGCTTTTTCCCACGTTTGCCGCCACTGGCTGCCAGTTTTAATCCCCAACGACGCAGCGCCGAATCCGGTCCGAAGCGCCCCAGCAGGTAATGCGCCGACTGCATCAGTAAACACCGCAAATAGGTGTTCCCCGTCTTGGTAATGCGGCATTGAGGATCGTATTCGCCCGATTGCTTCTGCCGCGGCCTCAATCCCAGAAAGGCTCCTGCCGAGCGACTGTGGGCCACGGCTTGCGCTCCGTCCAGAGTCAACACATAGGTCGCCGCCACCAGCGGCCCCACTCCGGGCGCGCTCCGCAGGATCCGAATCTCAGGATACTTCTTCGCCAACGCTTCCACCTGCTGATCCATGCGAGCAATCTGCGCGTTCAAACTAGCCACCTGTTCCAGCAACGGACCGATCATCCCCGCCAGTTCCGCTGGCAACATCGGCTGGACCTGAGTGGCGAAACTCTCGCTGCTGCAGGTCGGCAGCCGCCCTCCGCTGCTCTTGACCAAGCCCCGTGCCGTGTTGATGATCATCGTCCGCGCCCGCACCAGCGTGGCTCGCGCCTGAATCAAAGTCAGATCTTGCTGTCGCTCGGCGCTGCGATGCCGTACCGCGAACAGCAGCCGCGGATCGAAATGCGCCAGTCGCGCCAACTGCTCGGCATCCCGGTCGTCATTCTTCGATTCGCTCCCTGTGATCGATTTCAACTTGCGCGCATTGCCCACCAGCACTTCATGTCCCAGTTCCTTCAGCAAGCGGCTGATCCACGGCGAGTGCGTACCGCATTCCATCGCCATCCGCATCCCCTCCTCACCTTCGAAATGCTGCTGGAAGGCACTGCCCTGCGTCTTGATGCGCCCAGTCTCCACCACTTCTCCCTCGTGATTGAGAATGCAATAACTGCTGCAACGGTCTCCGAGATCGATTCCCACGGTCCGACTCGGCTTGTTCGTTACCTTCTGCACTTTGCTATGCTTCTTCATTGGCTGGTCTCCTTTGCACCTTTGAGTGCGTGCGGACAGCTTAGCTGTTCCGCGAGGCCAGCCGTCTCATTCCATCTGAAGCCGGATCTTAATTTACGGCTGAATGCGGCACGAGTGAACTCGTGCCCTTCCCGGTCTTAGCGCGGGTTTCGAGCGTCACGACGTTATGCGGGAGATCCCTCGCCCCGCTGGTGAAAGGCGGGGCTTCGGGATGACGCCTCGCGAGTTAGTAGAGATGGCGCTACTACTTCGCGGCGCTCGCGACCTTCACGTTTTTTGAGCTGGCCGCGTAGCGGGCAATTCCTTTGTACAACGCTTCGGCGATTTGTTCGCGGTAGCCGTCGCTGCGGAGTTTCTGTTCGTCTGCGGGACTGCTGACGAACGAGACTTCCGCGAGGATTCCGGGCATGGCACTTTCGGTGAGGACTACGAAGGCGGCTGACTTGATGCCGCGGTCGCGCAGGCCGGGGTTCTGCACGGCCAGCGTTCCATACAAGGCTCGCTGCACGCTGGCTGCAAGGTGCCGCGATTGTTCGACGCGTTCTTGCAGGTCGGCGGGCGAGAGCACGGGCGTCACTCCGGATTTCGTGCTGCCATTTGCGCGCGTATCGACATCCTTAGCTCCGGCTTCTTTGGAGCCGGGAGCGGAGAACTGGTTCGTGTAGTAAGTTTCGACGCCGCGCGCCGAAGGCAGGTCGCTGTAGTTGGCGTGGACGGAGACGAAAAGGTCAGCCTGCGCGTGGTTGGCAATCTCCGCGCGCTGGTCGAGCGGAATGTAGTTGTCGTCCTGGCGGGTGTAGATGATTTCCATGCCCAGGCGTGTCTCGAGCAGTTTGCCCAGGCGTTCGGCGATTTCCAGCACGAGATCTTTTTCGAGCAAGCCGCGGCGGCCCACGGTGCCGAGGTCCCAGCCGCCATGGCCGGCGTCGACCACGATGCGCATTTTGGGCACGTGGGCGCGCATTTGCAGATCCTCTTTCGTCGGCGGTGGAATGACGATCGCGAGCCGGTTCTTCTCCGCTTCGGCGTTGGGGAACAGATTCACGGCGCCCTTGGGATTCGAACCAATCTTCCGCACCTCCACGACCAGGCGGTAGGGATTCGGCTCCAGACTGACGGAAAAATTCGAGTCGCCGCGCGTTTCCAGAACGACGCGAGTCATACCGGCCACCGGTTGCGCCGCGCGGACGCGGTTCAGCAAGGCATCGCCGATTTCGATCGACCGTCCAGTGAGTTCGGGCGGGAGCTGAGTGTCGTGAAGATCGAAATAGATGCGGTCCGGTCCGGCCAGGCGGTGTGCCTCGTATTGCACTTGATCTTCGAGGTCGAGAACGACCGTACTGGTGTCGGCCGAGGACCAGTGGCGGACTCCGGTAATACGCGGAAACTTCGCCAGATCCTGGGGAGCAGCCGGTGCATTGAGCTGTTCATCGGCCGCGGCAGTCGCATCCGGACCGGAGTTCCCATCGGCCGCGGGACTCGCGGATGCATTTGGTGACGTCGTAGCACCGGGCCCGCCGCCCGCGGTATTTGAGACGGGCGGTTCGGTCACCATTTGTTCGCCGAGTTGCGCTGCTCTCCACTTCCACCAGAATCCGGCCCCAAACGCGGCCGCGATGAGAAGGCAGATCAGCAGAATCAGGGCGCGGTGCTTGTTCGGTGCCGGCTCTTGTCCGAGGGTGAGAACTCGCGCCGTCCCGGTCTCGGCTGAGATGGGTGGTTCGAACTCAGGCGGCTCAAACTTAGGCGATTCGAACTGGAGGAGGCTCGTCGCCTTCTGCGCGGGCGCAACCGGAATTGCCGGAGCCGGCACTGGGAGGGCTCGTGGGGCGGGAGCGATTGTGGTGGTCGCGGCAGGGATGGGCGCTTGAGACGTTTTCGGCTCAACCGCTTTCGACTCGGCCGGTTTCGACTCAACCTTCTTTGCTTCAGCCGTTTTTGATTCAACGACTGGAGCGGGCGGCTTCGACGGCACCGGTGGGGGAGCAACAAGCGGCTGCGCAGGCGGAGCAACAACTGGTGTGACGATCCTCGCCGATTCTGCTGCCGTGGGCGGAGGAACGTTCAGGCTGGTTTCGGCTGCCTCGGCCGCTTCTGCGAAACGATCTTCATCCTCCGGCTTCAGCGCGCTTACGACCAGTTCGGCGAGCAGGCTCAGGTTGCGGACGTCGCTGTCGTTGAAACCGAAGGGCCAGGAAGAAAACGCCTCGAGCAATCCAATCACGCGCCGCCGTCCGCACAGCGGGACAGCGACCATCGACCGCGCGCCCAGGCGCCGGCAGGCTTGTACGTTGACCCGCGGGTCAGTTTCCGTGTCGTCGCAGTTTACCGCTTGCGCCATGCGAAAAGAGGCGCCGGAGAACGCCGAATCGCGGTCGATGCGCGCGCCCACGTCGGGCCGGACGGTGCCAGCCGAGGCGCGCAACACGATCTCATTGTCTTCCGCCAGGGCAATGGCCAGCCCATCGGCGCCGGTGATCGCGACTGCGCGCTCGGCGACGAGTTGCAACACCTCGTCGAGAACGAACAGTTCACTCTCTTCAAACTCAGCCAGCGGAGCACCCGCGTCGAAACTACGGTGGCGTGCCGCCAGCGCTTTTCTGCGGCGCACTTGCTCGTGCAGCGCGGAGAAAGCCAGCAAGGCCTGCAGCGCGTCGCGTTGAGACGGCTTGTCGATGGCGTCATCTTGCGGAGAATGACCGTCGCCGGAGTGGTTTCCCACCATCTGTCCCGAGAAGACGCTGGAAGCAGGATTCTCCCCGCGCGGCCAGGAGGGCACGCTGGCTGCGCTGACGGGAGTCGATATGTCCGCGCCCGGCTTGGTGGGTATGGTTGCCATTAAAGACAGTTCACAAAGTAAGTTATCGGTCTTTGGCCCCAGTTGCAATTACCTAGCATGACCGTTTGGGCATGTACTTTGGAGCCTACGCCTAGCCTCTCTTTCGCCTGCTCGGTTGCACTCAGGGCAGACCCTGCGGGTCTTGCGTTTTCCCGCTTATCTAACCCGCGGCGATCGCCCTGGGCTGCACGCTATCGCCGCTTCATGGCTGGGATCGCTTCCTATACATTCTTTCGCGTTTCACGGCTGAGATTGTTGCCCATAGTCAACCTCTGGCCATCGCCTGGCTCCGATACAGACGCCGAAGCCTCCCAATCTGCGAGAGTTTACGCCATTTTTCGGTCGGAGGAGTCCCCTACCGGTTTATCGGGCTGTACCAATCGAGTTACTAAGCCATGGCCCGTCCCGGCCATAGAATTCTGACAATAATTTCTGGCTAAAACAAACCACCCCTGCGACTTTCTCCGGAGGTAGGTGCATGCAAGCAGGACCGTCTCCCCCGCGTTTGGGGCGAACCCGGCATCGGCACGAACTGCGCATCTTGAGCTACGTCACGCTGGACCAGGCCAATGGTGGCATCATTCGCAATCTTACGCACGGCGGCATCGGGGTGCAGGCGGTGGCGGCGATTCGTCCGCGGCAGCAAGTCCGAGTGCGCTTCGAACTGCGCTATCCCCGGTTGCGCGTGGAGACCCGGGGTGAGGTGGTTTGGTCCACCTTCTCGGGACAATGCGGCATCCGTTTCCTCGACCTGTCTCCGCGCGTGGCCCGGCAGATTGATGAGTGGATTTTCGGGGACCTGCTTTCGGGACTTGCGGTTCCCTGGCAGGGGGCACAGGCCGGGCTGGCCGCGGCGGCGTCGGCGTCCGCGTCTGCGGCCGTCGCCAGACCTTCCACGGCTGCGGACCGCTCTTCGGGAACGGCTACCGGGGTTGTAGAAGCGGAAGAAGAAGAAGCAGGGCTCATCGTTTCTCCGGCGCCCGTGAACGTGATCGAGTTGCCGGTGCAGGAGCCTGCCGCGGTGCCGGATGCCATTTCGGCGACGACTCGACCGATGCCGGAGCCCGCACTGGACTGGCTGTCGCAACCGCTTTCCAGTCGCGGCCTGGCTTGGACGGTCAACACACTGATTGTCATTGCAGCCTTGCTGCTGTTCGCGCTGGTGTTTCTGTCGGTCACACGAGAGGCACCAAAATGGCCGTTTACGATGACGACGGGCGCGGCCATCGTGCTGGGCGGCCTATATTGGGCATTCTTCAAGACCTTCGGAGGGTCAAGCTTCGGTACGCGTTTGGCGCGTTTGGCGGCTACGGACTTGGAGGCTGACCGCGAGGACGACGCACGTTTCCGTTGAGCCGGCGGCAGAGACCTAGCCGATTACATCTCTACGATTTCAGTTGGCGAAGTATTGCTGGGCGAGCCAGAGTTGCAGGGTGCGTTGCTGGCGCGGCGCTATCTTCACGAAGCGGATGCCCAGGTTGCCGCGCTTGTCCTGCCACGCAATCTCGGCTTGTGCTTTCAGGGCTGATCTGGCGCCGGGAAGCTCGAACGAGACTTGCAGTGGTTTGTCGGCTTCGACCGCGGTTGCGGTATGAATCTGCATTCCGCCCTGACTCACGTTGACCAGATGGCCTTCCGCCTGTTTGCGGCCGCGGTAGTTTAACGACACGGGCACTTCCAGACCGGCGCGGTGGTAGCGCAGGCGTCCGTCGAGGATCATGCTGCGCGCGGCAGAGAGTGTGCGCACGGCTTGCTCCACGGAAATCGGCTTCTCGAACGCAAACAAGGCGCCCGTATCTTCCAGGGTGCGGTTGCAATGCGGACCACCCATGATGACCAGGGGCACGGTGTTCGAGCGCTTTTCCTCGCGCTGCAACTGATGCAGGAACTGCGAACTTCCATTCAGATCGCAATCGACGATCAGGGCATCGATTTTTGACTTTGTGATGCGGGTTAGGGCGCGCTGCGGTTCCTGTTCAACCGCAACATCCATGTGAAGGCTGCCGAGGATACATTCCAGAACACTGACTTCCTGCCAGTCGCGCGAGACTACCATCGAGGAAAGAGGCATGCCTTCACTGTAGCGATCAGCGTATTGGTGACGTAGATAACCAACGTAATGAAAGGGCTTTCGGCGCCGAAGTCGGTGACGCCCGGGCGAGAAATCAATCGCTCAACCCGGGTTCTGAGTGAAATCTGCTTACGTCAACTGAGAATCCCGAAGCAACCACCTGCCATTCTGTGCCGGAAGGAAACCAAGCGTGAAATCCGTTCACCTGCTCTGGCACGTTCACGACGATGATGAGAAGCTGACAGGTGTTTACGCAAGTAATGCCGACGCAGTCGCCGCGAAAGAACGCCTCAAGCAAAAGCCCGGTTTTGTAAATACACCCGGAGGGATTCCAAATCGCGGAGTACGAACTGAACCAGGATCACTGGACCAAGGGGTACGTCATCGTGTAGCGCACGGGGCGGAACACGAGTGTAAACGCCTTGGTTACAAAAATTACGGCGAATTCTGCGATTGGCGAATTGTTTTCCACAGGCCGCGTATTCTCCTCTAGCGCGGGCAAGTCCGCGTCAAACTCTCACCGCCGAGGTCAGTTGAAGTTCCTGGTTGCGCGATGCTGTTGATCTTGTGTGCGATTTATGCCATCCGAATCCCATGGCACGCTGAAGGCCGCCATTGGGCCACGAGTTAGACGGGAGGTGAGTCGAGCCACGGTCATATCAAAAATCTTGGCCACGAACGGCGCGGGATGTCGCGTCGCCTCAGTGGGCACTTCTCAATGTTGGCTGTACGATCTCACCGACCTCTCGGGTATGCCCTGGGTCGCGTCCGGCCAGCGAGCTTTCTTATGAGGGAGGCGAGACGAGACTGCTTGCGTTTTTGTCGCTTCTGCTAGTGCTGGGAGTATCGTGCTATGCACAGAACCCATCCGCGTCGAAAGGCATTTGGAATAAGATCGAAGCAACGGAGTTGGATCGTCGGATGCTGTTGGAAAACCAAAACACGCACGACCAAGATCACTACTTGAGATTTGAGTTGGCGGATTCGGATTACGACTACCGGATCGTTTTCTCCACTGGGCACGGCACCACTCAATTCCATGTCAGAATACCCTGAGGCACAAATGAATCGAACAGCGTTCTTCCTGCTCGCATGTTACGTCGGCCTTTGCCTCGCTGCTCCCCTTGTTGCGCAGGACCAGCCCACGCGCCCGCCCATCACGGGCATCGCGCACGTCCGCATCTATTCCACCGATCTTCCCAAGTCCGCTGATTTTTACAGTCGAATGCTCGGCTTACCAGCACGCAGTGGAGGCTGCACGGGCATGACGCGCCCGTGTTTCATCCTCAGCGATCACCAGCAAATTCTATTGTCGAAAGCACCTGCTGCTCCACCCCCAAACCTTCTTTTCGAGATCGCCTTTGCCACACCCGACCTTGGCCGGATGCGCACCTACCTCCTTGCCCATAACGTCGCGGTTGGCCGCCCCGCCCGGGACATCAACTCGGTCGAGTATTTCTCGCTGCGCGACCCCGAAGGAAATCCCATCGCCTTCGTGCAGCTTCACCCTCTCACTGGGTCCAACGCCCCCGCCGGAAAGCTCAGCACGCGCATGCTGCACGCTGGCTTCATCGTCAAGGACCGCGCGGCCGAAGATCGTTTCTACAGGGACCTGCTCGGCTTCCGCATGTACTGGCATGGTGGTTTCAAGGACACCGGCGACGACTGGTGGGAAATTCAGGTTCCCGACGGCACCGACTGGATTGAGTACATGCTCAACATTCCTGCCAAGGCAGACTCCAAGGAGCGCGGTGTGCAAAATCATTTCTCGTTGGGCGTGGACAAAATTCAATCCGCCGCAAGCCAACTGCACCAGAACGGCTTGGAAAAGCTGGACGGCCCGGAAATTGGGCGCGACGGCAAGTGGAGCCTCGATGTCTACGATCCCGATGGCACCCGTGTCGAAGTCATGGAATTCACGCCCGCTAAGGATCCCTGTTGCCATCCCTACACCGCAGATCACCCGAAACCATGACCGGCTCCGCCCGCACAAACATTTGAGAGCGCGGTTTTAACTGACGTTAGATCCCATTACGCTGGAGCAGCCGACAAGGTTGCGAATCTTGTGGGGTGTAAGTCCCCACACCACCAATTGCCTGGGCGGGTGGTTAGCATATCCGATGCATGCGGAGGCAACGAAGCATGTTCAGCTCGGACGTAAAAGCCTCGGCTGCCCCGCGGCGATAAGCGGCAGCGGGAAGCGGCCGACAAGGCTGCGAGTCTAGCGAGGTGAAAGTCCTCGCGCCGTCAATTGCCTGGTTTGGACGGCTAGTATCTCCGATGCATGCGAAGGTAACGACGCATGTTCTGCTCGGAGTTAAACGTCACAGACCGCCCTGCTGGTAACAGTGGAGGTGGAGAGCGACCAAGGTGGCTAGCAAACGAAGAGGCCTGAACATAACGAAATGGCTGCAACCACGAAAATTCGCTCCGCTGAGAAGTCGCTTTAGCGGGTACTCACGGTAAGCCGACCTGGAACCGTTGCGGGGGAAGGCCAATGTTGCAGGGGAAGTAACAGGCAAGTGCAACCTGCAAACCGTCGTGGTAAGGGCCCAGGCATCTTCGGAAGGACTCGCAGAGATAACGTCGGGAAGGTCCCAGTGACAGCAGGGGCTGGTAGCAACCTGCGAAGACTCCACGAACGAAGCCAAGGCTGAAGGAGAGGAGAGTCACTCGGGATTGGCGCATGAGTCCGTAAGAGCGACGACCGAGGAGTAATGTCCTCGGAGGGGACGATACACGTCTCCCCAATGAAGAGAGATCGACATTGGGCAAAGGGACTCTGGACACTTGGTGGTTTCATCGGCAGCGCGGTGGCCGGACACAGAGCTGGCGCTACGCCGACGCATGAGGTGGAACGACGCTATGGGCAAACCACGGAAGTTGAGGTGCATGTGAACCAGCGCTTAAGCCTCACCAAGCTGGGAAGGCCCATGGAAGAAAGGCCAAGGTTCCGAACCGGACCTGGGAAACCCGGCTGTCCGGGATTATAGGGGGGCCTCAGGAACCGTGACCATGGTGGAACTGTGAACCCACCTCGCACACCGAAAGGGCGAGACTGGTAACCCTCCACCTGACAGTCGGCGCGCCCGAGCTCTATCCCAACTAGGAACGATCGGGAGGCGAGCAACCCTGAGGGCCTGAACATAACGAAATGGCTGCAGTCTCGAAAAAGGGATCCGTCATGAAATCGTTTTGACGGGGAAACGCTGGAAGCCGACCTCGATAGTGTACGGGGGAAGGCCGATGACGTGGAGGAAGAAACAGGCAGGTGCACTCCACGGGACAGCCGTGACAGGGGCCCAGGCACGCAGGGAAGGATTCGCAGAGATAACGTCGGGAAGGTTCCGCTAGCAGCAGGGGCTGGTAGCAACCTGCAGAGACTCCTCGAACGAGGCTAAGGCCGAAGGAGAGGAGAGCGAGTGGGATCGACGCATGAGTCTGTAGGAGCGATGACCGGGGAGTAATGTCCTCGCAGGAGGCGGTTCACGTCTCCCTGATCAGTAACGCCAAGATCGGGCAAAGGGACTCTGGGTACTTGGTGGTGCCATCGGCAGCGCGGTGGTCGGACACAGAGCCGAGATAAGCCGACGCATGAGCTGGCACTAAGCACCGGCCACCCCCTGGGGGGGTGGTTGTATGAGCCTGGAACTCCCTCAGAGTCTCTCAGAGTCCCGCGCGATTTCGAGGGTCGTGCGGCACTAGAATCTGGGCACAGCCTGCTCGGCAGCTAAGGCCGCAATATCTTTGGAGCGTTTCTGCCCGTCACTAAGCATGGCTCCGGTATTGGCGATTGAAAAGATGGTGGCCGGGATTGTCCTGAACAAGGATCAAGGCCCGGACCCCGATGGAGAGATTGTGTAAGTTTCGCCGCCCGGGCCGGGCCAGGTTGAATTCAACCCGAGAAGGTTAGCATGAAAAGCCAACCAGCAAAGAAAGCCCCAAAAGACAAGCAGGAGAGCAAGAAAACCAGTGGCAAGCCAATGCCGGGCAAGTGGGAGGAGATGAACCGCAAGCAACGGCGGGAGATGATGCGCCAAATGCAGAGCGGAGATCTCAACCTGGAGGTGGTGCATCCTCACGCTGCGGGCATTGATATCGGCAACGCATCCCACTACGTAGCGGTACCGCCGAGCCGCGATCCCCAACCGGTGCGATGCTTTGGTTGCACTACCGCCGAGCTGAAGACGATGGCGGAATGGCTGAAGCAATGTGGGATTCGTACGGTTGCGATGCAATCTACGGGAGTCTATTGGATTGCGGTCTACGAGATCTTGGAAGAGGCGGGTCTGGAAGTGTATCTGGTGAATGCGCGCGAGACCAAGAATCTGCCGGGCCGGAAGACGGACGTGCAGGAGAGCCAGTGGTTGATGAAGCTGCACACCTACGGCTTATTACGGAATTCGTTCCGCCCGTCGCGGGAGATCCGTACTCTGCGGACGTACTGGCGACAGCGCCACGATCTGGTGCGGAGTACCGGTCGCCATATTCAGCGGATGCAGAAGGCGCTGACGCAGATGAATATTCAGTTGGCTAACGTGATCAGCGACATCAGCGGGGTTACAGGGCAGGCCATCGTGAAGGCGATTCTGGATGGGCAACGCGATCCCCGGGAATTGGCAGCGTATCGGGATTGCCGGGTGGAGGCCAGCGAGGAGGAGATCGCGCAGGCTCTGGAGGGTAACTGGCAACAGGATCAGCTGTTTGTGTTGCAGCAGGAACAGGCGGGATATGAGTTTTGCCAGAAACAGATCACGGAGTGCGATCAGCAGCTGGCACAGTACCTCGCGCGATTAGAGGATCGGACCCAGGGGGCCACTCTGCCGGAAGAAACGCGAAAGGGACGGCGCAAGAAGAAGAAAGGCAATCCCCAGTTTAACTTGCGGGAAGAGTTGTTTCGCATGACCGGTACGGACCTGACCCAGATCGATGGCATCGATGTTATGGCGGCGATGACGGTGGTCAGCGAAGTAGGATCGGATATGAGCAAGTGGAAGACCGAGAACCATTTTGTTTCCTGGCTGAAGCTGTCTCCGGACAACAAAATCAGCGGGGGCAAAGTCATTGGGAAAGATCGCATACCCACCAACAACCGGGCCACCACTGTCTTAAGGATGGCGGCCACTACTTTACGGGAGAGCGACAGCTATTTAGGGGCGCAGTTCCGCCGATTTCGGACTCGGCTCGGGCCTCCGGTGGCGACCAAGGCGATGGCCGCCAAACTCGCCCGGCTCATCTACCGCATGCTGCGCTACGGAATGAAATATGTGAACCAAGGAGCCGAGTTCTATGATGCCCAACACCGCAAACAACAGGTCATCCATCTCAAGCGAAAAGCTGCCCAGCTGGGGTTGCAAATCATCGAAGTGCGCGGCAGCTTAGAACCACGACTGGGAGTTTCTTAGGACAGTTCCGGGTGGAGTTCCTGGAGAGCTGAGAGCAAACCATTCGCAGTCGGGGCGTATGCGAACCAGCGCTTGAACCTCGTGGCGAATGGGAAGGCTCACGGACGAGATGCCAAGGCTTCAAACCGGACCTGGGAAATTCGGCCGTCCGGCATTATAGGGAGGCCTTCGAAAACGTGGCCATGGTGGAAATGAGAACCCAACTCGCAATCGAAAGAGCGGGCTTGGTAACCCTCCACCTACAGCCGGCGCGTCGGAGCTCTATCCCGCACCATCATAGGCCGGTCAGAAAAATCGCCTGAATCCGCCAATTTGTGAAGTTTTTGTAGCGGGCCGGGGCTCACCCTATTTCGAGAGTGGCAACGAGCGGTCCACTGACACAGGGCGCGTTCGCGGCACAACCGCTTGGTTGGTCGCGAAATACCGTATCGTCACATCTGCTCCGATATGTACTTCCTTGTACCCGAGTTGTACTCGCGTCGGCGCAAGTGTGGGCGTGAAATGTCGTATGGTCACATCTTCAGCAATGTCGTCGATTTCGTTCGGACCGACCTGTACCCTCCTGAACGCGGGGCTCGGCACCTTAGGCATTGCTGTTTCAGTTGCCGAGGTTTGCTCCATGAGCGAAAGTGGCCGTTTTGTGGGTACGAACAGATTCTCCTGCGGGGCAGCATTCGATCTCTGTGGCGACGGCGAGGCACCCACGGGTGACGTCGGACGGAGGTCGTAAGAAATCCAGCGAGTCGCTATTATGAGCACGGCAATAACGGCTGCAACTGGGCTTAACCGGAGCTTGTGCAGAAACCCGTGATTGCCTGCGGGTCCCGGTGGAGACTTGTCGTCGCCGGGAAACTTTTGCATTTGAGTTGCAATGTGCTCAATGGCAGGCGGCGCGGTCAGGGGTTGTGTTGCCTGGGTTTTTTTCTGGTCAACCTCGGCATCACGGGATATCGACTGCTCGGAGGCCCTTCTCCCACTGACCCTTGTCCTCCAAATTGAAGCGATTATTTCGAAAACGTCGAGCAGACCAAACCAGAGTAGTCTCGCAATCAAGATCGAAGGAATCAGAGCAATTGCCAGAACGGCTAACAGCACTTCGCTCCCGTAACTCAGAGCGAAATACGCTAGCGCGCCAGGAATCATCAGAAGCGCGAAAAGCACGAAACCAATCCTGAGTTGCCGAATCCGCTGTTTACGTTCCCAAATGGTGAGATTGTCCCATTCTGCGGCTCCGCTGAGATATTTTCGACCGCACTGGCACACGTACCATATCGGGCGAAGCGGTTGCCAAACGGGTGAACTGTCATGATGCAGGTTTTTCGTCAAGTTCCTGCCACAGTTGTCACAGAAATAGACCTCCGCAGGGTTAGGAAAGCGGCTCGCCGGAAGTCGTGAAATGGTCTTAGGGTTAAGAGTCTCCACTCAAGCACCTCTCACACTTATTAACCACTTGTGCTAAACGCCTGAGAGCGCCATCTGAACACTTGTGCTCAATCGCATGCTGTCGAAGCGCGCAATGCTGCGTTCTTTCTCACCCACTAACAACTCAAAGTTCCTCGTCCACACGCGCGAACTCTGCGGGCCTTCTTGAGCGAAAGATTTCAAGCTGAAGGGTCGCAGTTTCGGCCAATCGCTTCAAAGTCTCCTCCACGTGAGAGGCAGTTTATCGTATTCGGGGCATGGGCTCATCGGATCATCTCCAACTGTTTCACCAGCTCCGCAATCCTTGCAGAACGTTCGTCATACCCCTTTCGGCTCCTCCTCCGTCATCCCCTACAAATGCGGCTTTTTGCACAGCTACGCTTTACTGATCGCTTAGTCTTCTGACCTGCGCTGTCAGGCATTCAATGAGCAACGGACGATTCAGACGTTCGATTGGGGACATATTGAAGCGCTGCCTTTGATACCTCCGTTAGAACGTTAGAACCACAAATAAAGCGTCTGGTTGACTGTGAAAATTGTACGCTTTCAGATGGCAGCAACGTTTGCCGGAAGTGTAGGCACGCTGTCGCTCCGCCTGATTCCGCGGTTGTCTGTGACTGCATCCAATGTCTGGACACCCGAAAGCCACAGGTTGCATAGGGTAACTATCGAAAAAAACGCCATTAGACTCTCAATCAGAGGCCAGTGAACGCTGGCGCCTAAGTTTCGCGACTCGCTGATGGTCGGCACGCAAATCTTGGCTCGAAGTCACTTCCCGCGATACCAGTCCACGGTGCGGCGTAGGCCCTCCTCGAAGTCGACTGTGGGCTTGTAGCCGAGGTTTGCTTGCGCCTTGGCGATGTCGGCGAGCGAATGTTTGATATCGCCGCCGCGCTCCGAGGCGAACTTGGGCTGTCCGGAGTACGAGGTCAGGCCTTGCAATGCCTTGAAAGTTTCGTTGAGCGTGACTCTGCGGGCCGTGGCTACGTTGAACACCTGTCCCGCAGTCTGAGACGCGGGTGCGTGGCAGGCCTGCAGATTCCCCGCGACCACGTTGTCGATATAGGTGAAGTCGCGGCTCTGTTCGCCGTCGCCGAAGATGGTGGGCTGCTCGCCGCGCAGCATCACGGTGATGAACTTGGCCAGCACGCCGGAGTAGGGAGAGGACGGATCCTGCCATGGTCCGAAGACGTTGAAATATCGCAGGCACACGGTTTCGAGGCCATAGCAGCGATAGAACGAAACCATGTAATGTTCGCCGGCGAGTTTCGCCACCGCATAGGGAGAGATTGGATCGGGCTTCATTTCTTCGTGTTTGGGCAGTGTGGGCGTGTCGCCGTAAACGGAGGATGAAGCGGCATAGACGACGCGCTTCACCTTGGCATCGCGCGCCGCGACCAGCAGGTTGACGGTGCCGTCAATGTTGGTCCGGTTGCTGCCCAGAGGATCGAGAACGGATTTCGGCACGGAGGGAATGGCTGCCTGATGCAAGACGAAGTCTGCGCCGGCACAGGCCTTGTGCATGGCGTCGACGTCGAGAAGGTCGGCCTCGCGAAAGTCAATGCGATCCAGAATTTCTGCGATGTTTTCCCGCTTGCCGGTCGAGAAGTTGTCTACGCCACGAACTTGCTCACCGCGGGCGAGCAGAGCGCGGGCGAGTGACGATCCAATGAAGCCGCCAATTCCAGTGATGAGGTAGAGAGACATGACGATACATCATAGCGAACGGCGATGAATTCGTCCGGGGCGGAGGCCTTCGCGGGCAAGAGCTTCTAGCCGCAACGGCCGCGAAGAAAAACCGCGAAGGGCGCAAAGAAGACCGGTCTGGATAGCGCTGGCAAGACGTAGCAAGCTACGTGTCTACGGTTGGGTCGGAGCGCTCTGACTCCGGCGGAGGATTCTTAGGAAATCGTCGCGCATGAGCATCTGGCGACTTTCGAAGAACTCAACGAGCGCCTGGATCGCGGCCGTAGGGTTGGCAATCAGGGGCACAGCTTCCAGCGGTCCGCTGGCAGGAAGTGATGAAGCGATGCCCGGTCCCATGTTTACCGAATGCCGCAAGACGGTGGAGAGCATGTCCCTCAAGCGAGCAGTGTTTTCTTCCGTGATGTTCACGAAGGCGATCCCCATGCCAAGGTAGGGATAGCTCACGCGCACGTTGCCGGTGACCTCCACTTTTACGCCGTTGGCGGCCAGCTTCATTTGCAGAACAGTCCCCACCGGATAGGTGGCTTGGGCTTCTACATAGCAGCCGTGAAGGCTGATATCGGTAAAGGTCGCCCAGGTGTGAACGTCGCAGCTCAGTTCGCGCATCTCGGCGCTGCCTTCTCACTTGTAACGGGGACTGCGGCGCTTTTCCGCTCCCTGATACGAGGGTTGTGCGGTTGCTCCCTGGAGGCTGCGACTCGCGTCCGGCGGTGTTCTTGGAGTGCTTTCGCGAGCTGGAGCGGCTGCGCTTGCGGCCTCTGAGCCACTATGCTTCAAAGCCATCAGACACGAGATGCCGTCGTTGGTTTGTTGTGCCATAGGTCGCTGACGCGGAATTACGGTCTCCGCCGTCACCGAAGGTCAGTTCCTGACGCGGCCCGTCTGGACGGACGAGCTTTGCCGGAACTCTGTTGCTCATATCGGAGCAAACTGGACGAAAGATTAGCCGGGTAGAGGAATCTAGGTTAGAGGTTTCTAATCGAGCCCGGTCCCGAGTGTGGCCTCGTTTGCGGTCGCTGCTTGCGCGGCCTGCCGGATTCGCTTCCACAGTTCGTCGCGTCCGGCGCCGGTCTTGGCGGAAAAGGGAAGAAGACGGGCTGCAGGGTGCTCGTCGGTCAGCGTGCGCAGCGCCTGGTGCAATTGATTGTTCGAAAGCCGGTCGCTCTTGGTCGCCACCAGCAGGAACTCGCGGCCCATGGAATTGAGAAAACTCACGAGTTGCCGGTCGCTCTGCTGCGGGGGTACGCTGGCGTCGACCAGCGCCACGCAGAGGGCCAGCGTGGGACGGTCAGTGAGATAGGGCTCGATAAACTTCGGCCACTCCTGAGAAATCTCGCGCGAGATCTTGGCGTACCCGTAGCCGGGCAGGTCGGCAAAGATGAGTTCCGGCTGCGGTTTGCCGGGCCAGCGAATCTCGAAGAAGTTGATGCTGCGAGTGCGGCCGGGAGTTGAACTGGTGCGCGCCAGCTTGGTCCCGACCAGAGAGTTGATCACGCTCGACTTGCCGACATTGGATCGGCCAAGGAAGGCGATCTCCGGCAGGCTGGGAGCAGGGAAGTGTGCGGCATCGGTAGCCGCCGCCAGGAATCGTGCTAGAACCCTCATGCTCAAGTTTGCAATGGAGAACGAACGATTGGCAAGGGCGGGAGAGCGGTTTAATTTCACCTGCGATTCTTCCTGCGACGTACGACGGTCTGCCCGACGCCCACAATCACGAAGCCAGTCCCGAGGACCAGCCATAGGAATGCCCAGATGCCTGCAGACCCAACTGCAAAGTCATGCCCAAAACCGAAAGCAACGATCGCCCCTATGGAACCAGCAGGACGACGACGATGATGATTCCGAGACCCGCGCGGATCATCCCGGAGTCACGAAGCCGGGGTTGCCTGGTAGACATAGTTGCTCCGTGTCTTTCTGCGCCCCGCCCTTAGCTCAATCCCAAGGGCCGCTTGTTCTCGATGTCCTCTTCGCGCACGGGGCGGAATTTGTGCCAGAGATAGAGGGCTCCGGCCGCGATGAGTCCCAAGCCGACGCTGATGGCAAAGAACAGGCGGTAGGCAGGCAGCCAGATCAGGGTGACTGCCACAATCAACGCCGCGGTCAGTAGTGCTGCCGAGCCTCGAACTGGAATCTTCATGAGGAGGGCCTCCTCCTGGAGGATGGGGCGCGGCGTGCCTCGACAATCCCCACAAGAATGCTCCGTGCGAAATGGTCCTGCGCCAACCTCAAAGTTTGCAACTGGCGGCTGGGGCGGCGCAAGCCACACCCGCGAATTCGGGATGGTCGAAGCCTTGAGCGGGCGGGCGAACCGAGGTAACCCGGCCCGGTTCCCGGGGATGCAGTGGCAATTCAACCCGGACGGCCGCGCGCCGATGGAGTGAATGACGAACGGTTGGGCGCTCCCGACCGGGAGAGACGGAGTGGAGAAAGTGATGGAGAATCCGCAGACCACACTTGCCATGCACACCTTGTTGCTCTGCTCCGACGTTCCGTTCCTGGGAACGACTCGCGGCGTTCTGAGCCAGTTCCACGTGACGCCGAAGGTCGTGGGCGGTTGCGACGAGGCCCTCACCTTGATCCAGGAGCACGAGTTTGACCTGATCGTGGTGGATTGGCGGGAGATCCTCAGCCTGGGCGAGTTTCTTTGTGCGGTTCGACGGTCGAAGCTGAACCAGGAGTGCGTTCTGGTGGCGATCGTGCGCGATCTGCGCCAAGCATTCGCCGCGGGAGTTCATTTTCTGATTCATAAGCCACCGTCAACGATCCAGATCAGAACGCTGCCTGCGTGCAGCCTACTCCGCCTCTTTGGCCCGGCGGCGCAAGCATCACCGCGAGTCCGTGAACTTTGCCCCGTCCGTCAGTACTCGGAATCGGCCACACGCTGAGGTTGACGATGGTGAACTTGAGCGAGGGCGGCGTCGGAATCAAGCTGCAGCCAGGCGAGGACAGACTGCGCGTCAACCTGACGGCTGGAGAAGAACTGGATCTGCACTTTGCTCTGCCGGAGAGTGAGGCTACACTTTGCGTTTCAGGCACCGTTGCCTGGACAACGGCCGAGCACGCCGGAATCCATTTCAGGTCTATGCCTGATGGGGATCGCGTGCTGCTGGAATCGTGGCTCACCGACTGCGTCGAGCGTTCGCTGGCGGAGTTGTGCGAACGTTTGCAGCGCACCTGTGCCTGATCTCTGACGACGCCCCTGCGCCCGACTTGTAGAGATGTTGCTGGCAACGTCTTGCCCTCACCAGTGATTGGATAGCCGCGCTATAAGTCGCCCGCGTAAGTGACTATCAGAAAAGGCAGCCAGTCAGCTACTCCCCGATGCTTGTGTATTCCCTCATACTTATAAAAGAGTAAACTTTGTTCCAATCGCTGCTTGGGAAATCCAGCTCGGGGCAGGCAGCCGATTTTATGCGCGGCTCGCTAAAGGAGGGGCACGTTGGGCGCCATCTTCATTAGCTATCGTAGAAATGACTCGCAGGGTGAGGCCGGAAGACTGTTCGACGATCTGGTCCAGCGCTTTGGCGAAGACATGGTCTTCATGGATGTCGCGGGCATCGAAGCGGGACGCGATTTTCGCAAGGCCATTGAAGAGAGCGTAGCGAAGTGCGGTGTGCTGTTGGTGGTGATGGGACCGCAATGGCTCGATGCGAAAGACGAAAACGGAGCCCGCCGTCTGGACGATCCCGGGGATTTCGTTCGCATCGAAACCGCGTCGGCACTGAGGCGCGACATTCCGGTCATTCCGGTTCTGGTGCACGGCGCCGCGATGCCTCGCGCCGAGCAACTGCCGGAAAACCTCACGGACCTGGCGTATCGCAACTGCATTGAACTGACTCATGCCAGATGGAAGTCGGATACCCAGCTGTTGATCGAGGCACTGCGGCGTCTGCTTGGAGAGAAGGTTGGAGTCGAGAAAGGAACCGGCCCTACTCGAGCAAAAGTTAGCACTGCGGCCGTCAATGCGCCACCGAGAGCAGTTGAGGCCTCGAGGCCAAGCGGAGACTCGCGAATTGATCCTGCGATTTTGCAGCGTGTTAGCCGGGAGCTTGCGCTGTATGTTGGTCCGATTGCGGACATTTTTGTGAGTCGCGCCGCCTCTGGCTGTACTTCGACCCAAGATCTTTATCTCAAGGTCGCGCAAGAGATCAACTCACCGTCGGAACGCGAGAAATTCCTTTCACTGTGCGCGCCGAACAGGCCGATTCCCTTATCCGATTCCGGCTCAAGACCAGCTCAGCCCAGGAGCGCAGCAGGAATGGTCGGAGCGCAGGCGGTCGCCGCCGCGAAAGAACCGAGCTACAAGACAGCCCCAACGGCAATGTCGCCGCCGTCGGCCACAAGGGCGATGCCGGCCACAACGGCGAGCCCGACCACAACGGCGAAAACAAAATCAAGCCAGCGAAAGTATTTGCTTCTCGTTGGTGGAGCAGTCCTCGTGCTGCTGGCGATCATTGTCGTTGTTGGTGAGCGGCTGGCAACACCAGAAGGACGTTCGTCCCAGAAGACACCGACTCCGGCCCAGCAGACGCAGACTGCGGAACCCGCGCTGGTCAATACCGGCGCTCCTACTGCAGCCGAACCGGATGCCAAGATTTCCAGATCGACTCCAACACACGCAAAAAATGAAAGCGAACCTTCGCCTCTCCAACGAATTCGTCTGTCGCAAGACGACGCAGCCGGTCTTCTCGTGGAGAAAGTCGTGCCCGACTATCCACCTCTGGCACGACAAGCTCACGTGAAGGGCTCGGTAGTTCTCGATGCTAACATCTCGAAAGACGGGGCAGTCGAGAATCTTAGAGCGGTGAGCGGGCACCCGCTCCTGATTCCCGCGGCTATCGACGCCGTCAGGCACTGGCGCTACAAGCCGTGCGTGCAGAACGGCCAAGCCGTGCCGGTAAACACGCAAATCACCGTCAACTTTTCTCTTACGGGTGGATAACATCGTCTTCCGTCCGCGGCGCGCGCCGATCGATGTTCGACCCGAACCGTTGCCGGTGCGAGAGAAAGTTAGTAACTGGGATCGCACGAAACGGGTTAGAATCGCCGCCATGGGCACGCAAGCTACGCAAGCACCTGGACCTGATCCCACGATGGAGCGGCTCGAAGATCAGATCGCATGGTATGACCGAAAGAGTATTGTCAATCAGAAATGCTATAAACGGATCAAGGTAGTCGAGATTTCGGCTGCAGCGTTGATCCCGCTTCTCTCGGCGTTGAAATTTGACCATGTGCTTTGGGTGACCGGCGGACTCGGCGCGCTGATTACCGTGCTGGAAGGGATGCTGCACCTAAACCAGTACCAGCAGAATTGGATTGCCTATCGATCCACCTGTGAATCCCTAAAGCACGAGAAGTATGTCTACCTGGGGAAGGCGGCTCCCTACTCCGGCACGGCGGACCCGCATGCGCTGCTGGCGGAAAGAATCGAGTCTCTGGTCTCGCAGGAACACGCGAAATGGGCGTCGGTGCAGCAGAACCAGAAGAGCCCGACATCGTAAGCACACCTACGAACAACATTGAGTCAGCAGCTCATAGGTCCTAGCCCCGAAAGTTCGTGTTTCCCGCTGGCATCATTCATTGAAGCGATCGCCGTGGCTTCGGGGGTGCGAGATCACCAGGAAACGTACTGGACCGGACGAGGGATTGCGAATCTGATGACGGTGTCCGGCAAGCACGCGGATACCACTTCCAGCCGATAGCAACGTGGTCTCGCCCTCGACCTCCATCAGGATTTCGCCGGTCAGGATGTAGAAGAACTGCTGCGCCTTTTGGTGATGGTGGCGAATCTCGGCGGCGCCTGGCGGCATGAGTTCCTCGATTACGCTCAGCTGCTCATCGTTGACAAGGTACCAGGCGTCACAATTGTTTCCCCAGCGATAGTGCTCGGCGTTGCCGCGGTTCACCGCGCCGGGATGAGCGGATGGGACTTCATGCGCCATGCTTTTCGACTCCTCACGACCAGTGTAACCTTGTGGCCATGACGACGCCCGCTGCCTCTCCGCAGACCATTGATCCCAAGCGGGAGTTGTTGCGCCACACGCTGGCAACGCTCGCTTATCGTGGCGGGAAGGCCGTCCGCAACGCGCCCGCCGGCTTCGCGGACTTTCATGGCGGAGAAGGATTGCGAACGCCGGGACAGATCCTGGCTCACGTTGGAGATCTGTTCGACTGGGCGCTGTCGATCGCCATGGGCCAGCAGAAGTGGCAGAACTCGTCCCCTCTGAGGTGGGAACAAGAGGTTACCCGATTCTTTACGGCGCTGAAGAAGTTCGACGATTTTCTGGGATCGAGCAAGCCCGTGCAAGCGCCGTTGGAAAAACTATTTCAGGGCCCGATTGCCGATGCCTTGACGCATGTCGGCCAGATCGCCATCCTGCGCAGGATGGCGGGCGCGCCGGTCAAGGGCGAGAGTTATTTTGTCGCCGACATCCAAACGGGCCGCGTCGGCGACGATCAATCCCCAGCGAAGCGGGAGTTCTGACTAACCCGTGGGCTACTCGCAGCGGTTGCGATACAGCGATGCGTCGACGCAGCGGTTCATCGCGTCCACGTTAAGATCGATCTGCAGGAATTCTGCGACTTGCTTTCCGATCTCTTTCGGCTGGCTCAACTCTTCGTGGTATGGGATGCGCAGCGTCTTGACGTAAGTCTGGCTGTCGAGCCAGGCATAAACCTCGCGTAAATGCTTCTCGAATGCGGCGGAGATAACCGCCGGGTCGGCGCCTTCTTTGTAGGTGCCGCGGCGGCGCAGCATCTGATCCTGAGATGCGATCACTTTCACGACTTTGCCTTCGGCCTCGGCGATGCAACCGGGATCGTTGGGCAACTGCTTGATGCGCTCCCACTCGAGGTATCCGCGAGGATTGTCGGTGTCGGCCTGCCGTTCGCCATCGGAGAGCTTCGGCATTCCGCCGGCGACGAACATCTGCATCATCAGTGATGTGCCTGAGCGCGGCAGTCCCGATACGACTGTGATCATGATTCCCTGTGGGCCTGCGCGGAAGGGGCAGCCCCTGCGCTTGATGGCCTGGAAGTTCCCAGACTAGCAGAGGCACGTGCGGACGTCGCTTTGTTCCTGATTTGTGCGGGAGGGTCTTAGCTCGGCGGTGTCCTAAGAAATGAATGAATGATCGACGCCATAATCATTTTGTTCCCGTTAAGAGCCCCGCCGTCGATCAACCCGTTTTTGCGATCGACCCATCGCGTATCGCGGCAGGTCGGATCCTGGTATCAACGGCAGGTCGGATCCTGGCATCAACGTTGCACTCGTGCTGATTGATTTGCTTCGCCATTTCCTTGGCTACTTCCCGTATTAGGAAGAGACGTCTTGCGTACTCCGAGCCCTCTAGGGCCTCTTTGGATAGAAGGTCACAATTGCCGACAATAACCGACAGCTGGTTAATCAAATCGTGGGATAACTGGCACAAGGGTTGAAAGCTACCTACCTTTGACTGCAACATTTTGCCGCTACTTTCTCGGTCCTGCATGGCAAGTGTCGCCGCGTTTCATTTCGGGAAACGTGACTGAAATCACACCTCAACGTGATTGAGCCCCTAACGTTCCCGAATCGGCACCTCAGCCCTGTAAATGGCTTGCCAGCGGCCTTCTTTGAAAATGTAGACCGAACTGCCATTCATGTAAACCGGAACTTGTTGTCCACCGCAAGTCGCAAACTGCTCGGCTTTGTAAGTGAGAAGATAGACACCGCTCGCCATCGACAGCATGCCGAAGTCCGACAAGGTGTATCCCTGCACAGTGCATGTTTTGGCCGAGTTCTGCTGCTCTTCGAGCTGCTGTCCGCGCGAAAGCGTGCCGTATTCCCCCCAGAAAACTCCATTCTCCGGAATGTGATTGCGGAAATATGCCAGATCTTTTGCTTTCCAAGCCTCGAAGAAGCCGTATTCGGTGTGAACCAGTTCTTGCTCCACTCCAGCCCGGTTCTGCGGCGACTGGGCGCGGGTTGGCCGGATCAAAACGAGGAGTGCAGAGAGGACAAGGATGCAAGCGCCGAAGAAGGAAGTTCTGTAGAGATTCATGCCGTCTCGATCTGGCAAGTGAATGCCGGTAGCGACCTGGCTAGAATACGACATGGCCGCCTTGGTCGAGAGGGCGGACCTCGAGCGCCGGAGTATCCGCGCCACATTTTCGGTTACAATGGCCGCATCAGGCCGAATCCGGCGGCGTTTGCCGCGCGAATGAGGGGTATGTCCTTTGGCGACGAGCGAAGTGACCACTTCAGCCCAGAATGTCCAGCAGCTTCCCAACCACAAGGTTAAGGTCAAAAAAGCTGGGCAACGCGCCTGCAACGAAAAAGACGCGAAGGGAAAATTCTGCGGCGGGCACTTAAAGCTCTGGTTTTATAAGACCGACGCGGTCGAGCGCGAATGTGGGGACGTTGAGAAAGCATGGGGACCGAACGCCGAAGTGTATCGCTGCGAAAACTGCAAGACGCTATATCTGCCGACTCCCGGCGAGAGCAAGGTGAATGTCGCTGGGACAGGAATGATTTCGGTCTTTGGATTGACGCTGCCGCCGAAGGAGAAATAGCTGCCAGCTTCTAGCTCCTAGCTCCTAGCTAGCCCGGCGACTTCCAAGAAATGGAAGTCATTGCAGGGAAGCAACTTCGACGGCCAGCGGCCGACTTGTTGCTTAAGAGGCAGGTACGACCGGGGTTTGGGGTTCAAAAATGCTTTTTCGCGCGCCACAGACAAGCCGAACTTCGTGCGGCCTGGACAGCCCCTCCGACTGCGGACAAGCTGGGTTTAGCTAGGAGCCAGCAGCTAGAAGCTAGAAGCTTCCTTCATGACTCCCGACCTCATCTACGACTGGAACAAGAACCACCCTCCGGGTCTGAAACCGCCTGGGCCGGTGCTGCTTAACGATGAGAGCCTGCGCGACGGGCTGCAGTCGCCGTCAGTGCGCGACCCATCGATCGACGAGAAGATCGAAATCCTTCACCTCATGGAGGCGCTGGGGATCGACTCGCTCGATCTCGGACTACCCGGCGCGGGGCGGCGCGCTGTCGAGGCGGTGACCGCCCTGGCGCGCGAGATCGTCACCCACGAGATGAAGATTCGCGCCAACTGCGCGGCGCGCACTCTCGAAAGTGACATTCGTCCCATCGCCGACATCGTTCAGAAGACGGGATTGCCCATCGAGGCGGCGACCTTCATCGGATCGAGTCCGATTCGTCAGTTCACCGAAGGGTGGAGCGACGATTTTCTTCTGCACACTACTGAAAAGGCCATCAAATACGCGGTTTCGCTCGGGCTCGACTGCATGTACGTCACCGAAGATACGAGCCGCTCCGATCCCGAAACGGTGAAGCGGCTGTATGCGACCGCCATCAACTGCGGCGCGCGCGCGATCTGCATCTGCGACACCGCGGGGCATGCTACGCCGATGGGCGCGCTGGCGCTGGTGCGGTTTGTGATTGCGGAAGTCGTGAAGCCCTCGGGCGAACAAGTCCGCGTGGATTGGCACGGTCACAGCGACCGCGGCCTATCCATTGCCAACTCGATGGCTGCGATCATCGCGGGTGCCAATTGCGTCCACGGCTGTGCCATTGGCCTGGGCGAGCGCGTCGGCAATACCCAGATCGATCAGATGCTGGTCAATCTCAAGCTCATGGGTATCGCGCCATGGGACCAGCAAGACCTGACCAAGCTGAAGGAGTATTGCCAGGCCGTGTCACGGGCGACGGGGGTGCCGATCCCGAAGAACTATCCGGTGGTCGGGGACGACGCGTTCCGCACGGCGACCGGCGTACACGCGGCGGCGATCATCAAGGCGTATCACAAGAACGACGTCGTGCTGGCCAACACCGTGTACTCGGGCGTGCCCTCGCATGTCTTCGGGCTCGATCAAATTATCGACGTCGGCCCCATGAGCGGGAAGTCCAACGTGCTGTTCTGGCTGGAGCGCCACGGCATCCCTGCGACCGATGAAGCCGTCGATCGCATTTACCAGCGCGCCAAGCAGAGCGACCACACGCTCACCGAGGCTGAGATTCTGGAGTGCATCAGCACCGCGACGGCGAAGAATATCTGACCGCAATGACCGACCAATAATGACCGACCAATTGCAACATGCCATTCTTGGCGCCGGCGGTGTAGGAGGTCTGATCGGCGCCTGCCTCGCCCATTCGGGAGCTTCGGTGACGCTGATCGTAAAGCGTGAGTCGCTCGATCGTTACCCGCGGCAGTTGCGCCTGGAGAGTCCCTTCGGCAACTTCGAAGTGGATGTCTCGTGCGCTGCGGAGGTGCCGCCGGTTGACGTGCTCTGGGTGACCGTCAAAGCCACTCAGTTGGAATCGGCGTTGGCTGCGCTCAAGAACCCGGCGTTCGTGCGAGCGATCGTTCCGCTGCTCAACGGCGTCGATCATCTGGCGCTGCTGCGGTCGAAGTACGGAGCGGATCGCGTCATCCCGGCGACGATTGCCGTCGAGTCGGAGCGGGTTGCGCCCGGGCACATCATCCACCGGTCGTCATTTGCGCGGCTTAACGTTTTGTCGACCGGGCGCCCGTTGCTGGGCAACACGGTCCAACAGTGTCAGGATCTCGGCTTCGAATGCCGCTTCATCGACGACGAATCCACGTTGATGTGGAGCAAGCTCGTATTTCTGGCTGCCTTCGCCCTGACCACCACTGCGGGCGACATAACCACCGGTGTAATCCTGACCGACCCATACTGGCGAGATTTGGGACTGTCCTGCATTCGCGAAGCCAGCACGGTAGCTGTTGCCGAGGGCGCGAAAATTGACGCCGATGCCGTGATCGCGTCGGTGGTGAAAATGCCGGGCAACATGCGCAGCTCCATGCAGAAAGATGTGGCGCAGGGCAAGCCTCCGGAACTGGACGCGATCGCCGGTCCAATCGTCCGCGGCGCGCGCCGCCACGGAATCGCAATCCCGTGCACCAAAGAATTGGTGGGCATGGTGGAGCGCCGAATCGGTGCTGCCAGTAGTCTGCTGCTGGCGTAATTCTGTTCTGTCATCCGGAGCGGAGTAGGTGCTTCGCAAAGCGAGGCACCCACGGAGTCGAAGGACCCCGCGTTCTGCGCAGTCAGTTGAACCCTGAAGGGGTTTCCCACGATGGGTTCAGCCCAGGTGACTGAAACTCCTAGATGTGCCGGTGCTGAGGTCAAGAGGCCCGAGGTCCTTCGACTGCGTTACCGTCGCTTCGCGAACGGCAACTTCGCTCAGGATGACAGAGCGGGGTCGACGTCTACCGATAATCCCCAAGCGTGGTTCCCTGACACACGTGGTTACCACCCATTCGTAATATTCCGCCCCCAGATTAGCCAATCCTAATCTTTCCTCCGGTTGTAAACTGGCACATATCCCCATGAGCCCGATCCCCCAGCGTCCGGACATGCCGGAACTCGGCCCTGCGGTGCAGCAGGAAGTGGCGCGTCTGGGGGCTTCGCCGGAGGTGCGGTCGGCGTTCAACTGGTTTCGCTTGCAGGAGCCGCAGTTGGCGCACTGGCAGATGGAGATGGCGCGAATTCCGGCGCCGCCGTTCGGCGAATCGGCGCGTGGTGAATGGCTGGCGGAACGATTTCGCGAAGTCGGGCTGGATGATGTCCGCATCGACGACGTGGGCAACGTGTTCGGTACGCATCCCGGCTTCGGCAAGCGCTACGTGGCGCTGAGCGCACACATCGACACGGTTTTTCCAGCCAACACGCCGCTGAATATTCGCCAGCAGGGAAGCCGCATCTACGGTCCGGGGGTATCCGACAATGGTGCCGGCGTGGCGGCGATGCTGGGGATTGCTTCGCTGCTGCGGGCGGTGCGCGTCCGGCATGCGCTGCCATTCGTGTTCATCGGCAACGTCGGCGAAGAAGGAGAAGGCGACCTGCGCGGCATGCGCCACATCTTTTCCACGCCCCGGTGGAAGGATTCGATTGCCTACAGCCTGGTGCTCGACGGAGCAGGCGCCGACACCATCGTTGCCGAAGCCCTCGGCAGCCGGCGCTTTGAGGTGATCGTGCGCGGGCCGGGCGGGCATTCCTGGAGCGATTTTGGCGCGCCCAATCCCATCGTGATCCTGGCGAAGGCGATTGAGACATTCCACGCGACTCCGGTGCCTAAGGCGCCCAAGACCACGTTCAATATCGGAGTGATTCGCGGCGGCACTTCAGTGAATTCGATTCCCGAGTCGGCCAGCATGAAGGTCGACATCCGCTCGACTTCGATGACAGAAATGGAACGGCTGGAGCAGTCGCTCCGTTTGGCGCTCAATCGCGCGGTCGAAGACGAGACTCTGGCGGCCGAGATGCGCTCGTCGGCGCAGAAACGCCCCGGGGTGAGCTGCGAGGTGGTGGTCATCGGGAATCGTCCGGCGGGCGAGTTGCCGGCGGGGGCACGCATTTTGCAAGTAGTGCGCGCGGTCGATGCCCAGCTGGCAAACGCGGCACAAATCCAGCGGGCGTCAACGGATGCGAATGTTCCCTTGTCATTAGGGCTAGAAGCGGTGGCTATCGGCGGCGGAGGATCGGGTGGAGGCGCACACACTCTGCAGGAGTGGTTCGACTCTAACGGGCGCGAGCTGGGATTGAAAAGGATTCTGCTGACCATGCTGGCTCTGGCGGGGGTGGGAGAATAATGCCTGGGAGAATAAAGCTGAGATCGGTCGCGATGGCAGTGTTCGCGGCGTTGTTGCTGCCGCTGTTCCAGCGCATGCAATGTCAATCGCAAAACGGTGAGCCCGCTCCATCGGTGCCCAAGGCCGACGTCATCTTCACCCACGCCAACGTGTACACCGGTGTGCCCGCCAATACCGCCTTCAGTTCCATCCTGCGGGAAGAGGCAATCGCCGTGCGCGGCGACCGCATTCTGGCAACCGGTAAGAATGCTGACCTGGAGAAGTTCAAGGGCCCCAAGACACAGGTGGTCGACTTGGGCGGGCACTTCGTCATGCCTGGATTCAACGACGCTCATTTGCACTTGAACGATGCCGGGGCCACCAAGCTCAGCGTAGATTTGACCGGCGTGAAGTCGCTCGACGAGCTTCGCTCCCGCGTGCAGAAGAAGGTGGAACAGGCCAAGGCGGGCGAGTGGATTCTCGGCGCGGGTTGGGATGAAACGTTGTGGCCGGTAAAAGCTGTTCCCCTGCGCTGGGATCTGGACGAGGTCTCCGGAGGACATCCAGTGTTTCTGGAACGGATCGATGGCCACATTGCCGTGGCCAATACCCGAGCCCTGCAGTTGGGGAGCATCACACTAGCCAGCCGCGATCCGCAAGGTGGGCATATCGACCGCAATGAAAATGGCGAGCCGACCGGCATTCTGCGGGAGACGGCGCAGGCCGCCGTGCGCGGCGTGATTCCTCCGGCCACCCACGAGCAGCGGCGCGAAGCCATTGAAGCGGCCCTCGCGGAACTGACGGCGCAAGGCGTCACTTCGGCGCAGGATTGCTCCACCTCAGAGAAAGCCTGCTCGACGTGGGAGGATTTTCAGATCTACGAAGAACTGGAAAAAGAAGGCAAGCTTACGGCCCGCATCACAGAGTGGCTGCCCTTTGACGATCCCATCGAGGATTTGACCCGCAAGCGCAACTCGCATCCGCAATCGGACTTGATGCTTCGCACCGGCATGCTGAAGGGATACATGGATGGCTCGCTCGGATCGCACACGGCGGCACTGCTGCAGCCGTATGCGGACGATACGCAGAACTCCGGCTTGCCCCGCTATGACGCGGCCAAGCTGAATGACTTGACCAAAGAGCGCGTACTTGCCGGATTTCAGATTGGCTTTCACGCCATCGGCGATAAGGGAGTGCAGATGGCTCTCGATGCCTTCGCCGAGGCCGAGAAAGCGGCGCGCGAGGCCAACGTCAAAGGCCCCAGCGGCGGAGACGAATTCCGCCTGCGCATCGAACATGCGCAGGTCACCACGCCGCAGGAGATCGCCCGCTTCAAAGAGCTGAAAGTCATCGCTTCCATGCAGCCCAGTCACGTGTTGACCGACATGCGCTGGGCGCAGGATCGGCTGGGGCCACAGCGCGCAGCGACTTCGTATGCCTGGCTGGCGTTCTTGAACAAGGGCGTGACTCTTGCGTTTGGCACGGATTATCCGGTCGAGCCCGTATCGCCGTTTCGCGGGCTCTATGCCGCCGTTACGCGCAAGAGCGAAAACGGCAAGCAGGAATATTTTCCGGAGCAGCGGCTCACCATCGATCAAGCCATCGCGGCCTACACCACAGGTTCGGCATTCGCCGAGTTCGGGGAAAAGGAAAAAGGCAAGCTGGTGCCGGGCATGCTCGCCGATTTCGTGGTGCTCGACCGCGACGTGACCGCGTCTTCGCCCGAGAAGATTCTCGGGACGAAAGTGCTGCGCACGGTTCTGGGCGGCAAGACAGTATACGAGGCCAAGTAAGCCGCGTTCCGTTGCGTGGCAGCGATTCCTCCTATTTCTCCGAACCTTGCTGCATGAGGAGATTCTTGATCTGGTCGGCCCCAAAGCCAAGCAGAAAGACGGCAATCAGTGCCGGAACTACATCCAGCTTAAGGATCTGGTCCTTCGCGCCAGCAACCAAGCCCAACACGGCGAATCCCAATGCCAGAACAAGGCGAAAGAGTTCGGCAACCAACGCATGGCCTGTGACGGGCAATGGCGGATACACGTTGAGAGGTCCGTCTCTCAGAGTAATCTCACGCGCCACAGTCGTGCCATCGGAGTTCAGGATCAAACTGGCCCGCACATTGTACGGTCCTCTGACGTCGTCCGGTAGCGGCCCGGCATCATGTGTCTGGATCCATTTCAGCAGTCGCAACCACAAACGCCTGACAGTACGCTTCAGCGATCGGATCAAACCTCTGATCTCGCGCACCGTGACGTACGGAAAGTAGTGGGAGACGCTCCACCCATCTTCGGTTAGGTTGTCGTGGTCGAAATTCCAGCGGTAGGTGAATTCTTCCCGTGCCGCTGCATTGCGGAGCACGCGGTTGCCAAACTCAAGAGAAAGCTCCGCCGGCTCAAACTGGCGAACAAAGAGACGGTCAATCTTGATGCGCACGCGATCCTGTTCCACATGCGCGATAATGTCCTCGGGGAAAACACCTTCCTCCATCTCGCGAATTGACCGCTCGGCGCGGGTGAGCGAATCCCAGGAGCTACTCTGCAATTCCGTCAACAAGCGCTGGGTGGCGTGGACGAAGCCATCCGAGGGCGCGGGGTGCATGGGCAGGAGTTTCCGAAATCGATCGAGCTGATTGAGGCGGACCCGAAGTGCGTCCAGCGCCGCATAGTTCTCGGGCAATGTCTGATCAACGGTTTGAGGCGCTAAGTCGAGCTCTTGGCCCAGAGCAATGAACAATCCGTTGAACCCGCCGAAAAACCCAGCAGGATAGCCTGAAACCGCCAACCAGTTGAAAACCAGCGGTCCCGTGCCGGGGGCGGCAGCTCGCTCATTCCTCCTACGGGTCAGTTCATCGATGAGCTGTTTCGCGAAGGCGACGTTGGCTTGTCCCACCGTAGTCTGCTGGTTGTCAATCTCCTGGATGAGCCCCAAGATCTTCTGTAAGTCAGCATCACTGGGGTCGGATTTCTGCAGCAGATCCACTGCTTGTTTGCGAATATTCTCGACTTGGCGCACCAGGGTGGCGGGCAAATCGTGCTGGCGGTGCCGCCAGTATCCCGACAGACTGAGCTGCATTTGCTCCATTACATCCAGCCGCTTCATCAGCCGATCGAGAGATTGCTCAATCTCGGTCACCTCTGGACCGTACTGCGGATTCAAAGGGCTCAGGTCTTTGATGCGTTGCTGCAGGCGCTGCCGCTCGACTCCGACCGGAACGCGCACCCGGGAATCGAGTTCAAGGGACAGATCCGTGATCTTACGCCCGGCCTGCTGCAGCTTTGCTTTCAACCGCCGCCGACGAGCTTGCATGGGAAGAAAGAAATTAACGATCAGGGAAAGCGTACCTCCCAGCAGAAGCACTGCGGCAATGATCAAGGTTCCACCCAGACTCTCCGCATTCTTGGAGAACGCCGCCAAGTGGGTATTGATCTTGTAAGAGAGAATTGGGGCGCCGCGGTCTCTGGCGCACATGGGGAGGCCATTTGAACTTGCAGGCGCCCATCTGCGGTTTGATCCTTGAGCAGAGCTCCGAAGCGGGAGAGCCCTCAGGCCGCCCATTCCAAGGGATGCGAGAACCACGTCCAGAATTTCCACCAACTCGCGGGTGCGGTGGCTAGGTTAAACCAGTCGTCTTCCGGCGTCGCCTTCAACAGGACAGCGCTGTGTGCTGGGATCTTGACGATGCACGTCTGGTTCGCCGCCGTTGAGCCCTGGCCACATGGAGCCGCCTCGTCCGCCAAAGACAGGTTCGCTGTTTGACCGTTGACCGTATAGGACACAGCTACCGAATAACCCACATCAGCATCGTTTCGAAGCGTGAGGGTTGCCTGCTTGCCACGTTCAAAGGTCAGTTCGGGATTGTCGGGAACCGACGAGTCCAGCTTCACGGCGAAATCCGGCTTCGGGTTTTTAACTTTGACCTCGACGAATTGCTTCCCTTGGTTCCACAGCGGGATCGTCCACACGGCCTCTCCCAGAACGCCGGTGACCTGGAACCGAACGTCCATCGAGTCATTTGCTTTTAGGGAAGTTCTTGCCGGATCGGGGTTGCCCTTCGAATCAAGCGGTGTGATCGCGACAACTGCCGGAAATGGCTTGTCCTTCGGGTCGCTGGTAATCGCTCCATGGCTGAAGGAGATCGGAACGTCCAGGGCACTATCGTTGCGAACTCTCAAGTTGAGGGGTGCACCCTTGCACGCATTGCAAGCCGGATCCAGATTGAGCGTTGGATCGCCTTCGATCTGGAGGTCTGACTTCGCGGAAGCTTGAGAGTAGCCTCGAGGAAGGCCGAGAACGGCCCACAGCAAGAGGATTGGCATCCAACGGTTTTTGCGCAGAATACACTTCATTCCCCACCTCCCTAACTCATTGGGAAGTTCTCGATCCGCTTGAGCACGGAACGTCAGGGGAAGCGAAGCCAGCTTACATCGGGACTGGCGATTGTCAAGAACGAAGCGCCGAAAATGGCTGAAGAATCAGCAAATCCGGTGGCATCAAACGGTTTGGTCGGTTTTTGCGTCTAATAGCTTACGCCCATCAACGGGGTCACATCGCCTCTACGACGGTTCCGGCAATGGTGGGTAAATGGGTATACTATAAGGGGTTTGTGAGTTTTGGAGGGAAGTAGACCTATGGATTCGGGCGCATTGTGGGCGCGCATCAAGGCTCATCGCTGGGCCTACACACTCAGCATTCTGGCTACGCTATCGGTCGGCATTCTGATCGGGACGGTCATCTCGTATGGAGTCAAGGGAAAAGAAGGGGGCCAGAAGGGCAGCGATGCCACGCCCCTTGCCCTGCCTTCGCCGTCGCAGATGTCGAATGCGTTCTCCCAGATCGCGAAGCAAATGGAACCGAGCGTCGTCAACATCAATACAGAATCAACGATTAAGAACTTTCATCAACGTCGCCCTGGTGGCGGCGGTGGTAACGGGCAGGATGACGACAGCGGCGGTATGGACGACTTCTTCAATCACTTCTTTGGTGGTCCGGGGGGAGGCCAATTTGGGCAGGGTGAAGGGCCAATCCGCGAGCGCTCCTTGGGTTCGGGCGTGATCGTCGACTCCAAAGGTTATATCGTCACCAACCGGCACGTGGTCGAGAAGGCCGACCGGGTTCGCGTCCGCTTCGAGGACGATCCGCCGGGAGTGCAGCACGACGCCAAAGTGATCGGTACGGACCAGGAAACCGATCTCGCCGTCATCAAGGTTGACATCGACCGCTCGTTGCCGGCGGCCAAAATGGGCAATTCCGACAGCATGCAGGTAGGCGATTGGGTGCTGGCAGTGGGCAGCCCGTTCGGGCTGTCGGAAACAGTCACGGCCGGAATCGTCTCGGCCAAGGGACGGGACATCGTTCCCGGCCGCCAATTCCAGACTTTCATTCAGACCGACGCGGCCATTAACCCCGGCAACTCGGGGGGACCGCTGGTGAACATGAATGGGGAAGTGATTGGCATCAACACAGCCATTCTGAGCGAGACCAACGCCTATGCCGGCGTGGGATTTGCCTTGCCTTCGAAAACCGTGGTCGAGGTTTACAACCAGCTCACGGGGCCTGAGCACAGGGTTTCGCGCGGTTCCATCGGCATCATGTTTGACGCCGTCGAGAACCCAGCGATCACCCGTGTTTATGGATCAGGAAGCGGTGTAACCATCTCGAGCGTGGTGGCGGGCAGTCCCGCCGACCAAGCCGGATTGAAGGTGGGCGACACGATCACCACCGTAGACGGCAAGAAAGTCAGCAAGGGCTCCGAACTGGTGGGCGACATCGCCTCGCGCAAGCCGGGATCGAAGGTGGCGTTGGGCTTCCTGCGCAACGGCAAGAGTCAGGACACCAGCGTAACCATCGCTGATCGCGCCAAGCTGTTTGCCTCCCGTCTCGGAGACGATCAGGAGAACGACGACTCCAATACGCCCAAGCAGAGCAAGTTCGGCGTGACCGTGCGCAAGGTCACCCCGGAAATGGCCGATCGCCTCGACATGGGTGCGGGCAAGGGAGTGATTGTGCAGGATGTGAGACCCAATTCGTTCGCCGAGGATATCAACCTTGGCCGTGGCGACATCATCCTCGAGATCAACAAACAACCGGTGAACAGCGAGGAGGACTTCTCGCGCCTCGAGTCGAACCTGAAGAGCGGCCAGGACGTTGTGTTCCTGGTGCGCCAGCGGGGTTCGACACGGCAGGACGGGACGATCTTCCTGGCCGGTACACTTCCGTAACGTAAGTAAGCCCAGTCGGAACTGGCACTGTAGCCGTTGATCGAGGATGATTACAGTGCCACGGTTGGGCTTTTTGTTTTTGTGTGGCTGAAGCCTTTACGCGGCTGAAGTTTTATAATGGCGCGGCTTCCGGCCGCGCCGTGCGGTCTGCGATTTATGACAGGGCGTTCGGCAGAACTCGATTGGCGCGATACGGCGCGATTTGTGCGCTGCTGACATGCGCTTGTGTTCCGACGGCGTTTGCGCGCCAGCAGAGCGCGGCAGCACGCGAACGATTCCGCGACCCAGAAACCGGCGACCGCTACGGGCAAGCCGCGCAAGCATCACAAGACGACGTCTTCATCGTCCAGTTCCGCGAAGGCGGCGAGCACGACGCACACTGCCTCCACCGCAAAGCATTCGCGCAAAGAAGACGACGGTGCGCGGACAACAGAAGATCGACTCCGAGCGCTCCCGTTCGATTCAAGAGGCCTTGATTCGCGAACATTACCTGAACGGTGAGCCTACCGGTAACTGGAATCAGGCCAGCGAAGAAGCCATGCGACGCTATCAAGGCGACCATGGGTGGCAGACCAAGAACCGTGCCCGACTCGCGGGCGCTCATCAAATTGGGACTGGGACCAAGCAACGATCACTTGCTGAATCCGGATAGCGCGATGACCACGGGTCCGGACGCACCGCGGGCTGCTTCAAAAGACGCCACGCTCCCGAGCGCAGATCCCGCTCAAGTGCCGGTAAGACGATCCCTCGGGCCCGCAATAGATCGCTGCACCAAGAATCGTGCAGTGATCCGCAAAGTCGCTTCTTCCAGCACTTTGCAGCTTCATCCTGTGCTAACCCCCCGGTAATCGATTGAACACAATACGCTACCTTTGGGAGTAAATCGATTCAACTACGCCAGCAGTCGGACCTTATGGAGTGGAAATCCTGGGGTTCAGCCCGAACCCATTTCCTCGCAGCGGCTCAGGAGGATCGCCGCACGGGCATTGCCTGGACTACCAGTCAGGCATCGGCTAAACAGAAGTGCTAACTGTAATTGCTGTCCTTGCGGTAGCGGTGCCCAGCGGCCGGGGAAAATAGGGCGGCGGCTGATTCATGATGATGGCGCGGGGATTGAGTTCGACCAGTGCCTCGGCAACTTCTGCGCCGCAAATTTCCGCGGCGGCATCGCGCGAGGTGGAAAGAATCGGGACGCGCTTCTCCAGGTCATGCGCGTCGGTGGCGATCACGTGCACGGCCTGGCGTTCGAGCAGCCATTGCGCGGCGCGGCGCGTGCGCTCGCCCCAGAATCCGGTCAGGGCGGAGCCGGTCATCTGAATCACGCAGCCCTGCTCGGCCCACTCCACTACGCGCTGCAGGCTCTCCCGCAGAATCGGGTTGCGCTCGGGATGGGTGATGATAACGGTGATCCCGCAGTCGCCGAGCTTCAGGAAAGAATCCGTAGTCTGCTGCGGCACACTGTAGTTGCTGAACTCGACCAGCAGGTAGCGCGTGCCTTCGATGACGTAGCGTTTGGGATTCGCCAGAGCGTCCTGGATGTTTTCGTAGGAAAGGTGAAAGTCGCAGCCCAGGCTGAGTTTCGGCGCATCGCCAACAAGTTGTTGTAGATGCGCGACTAGTCCCTGCAGATATTCGCGGTCGTAGTGGTAGCGGTCGTTGGCGTGGGGCGTGGCGACCTGGTGAGTGATGCCGTCCGCGGCCGCCGCGCGGCACATGGCAACTGAGACGTCCCACGACTTGGGGCCGTCATCTACTTCGGGGAGTATGTGGGAATGAATATCGACCACGATTGTAGGAACACCGACACGCCGCCAGGTGCGTCTATCTTGATTTAAGCAGATTCGTAGGGAAAGAGAAAGCCACGACAGACTGCGCCACAAAGGCGTGGAGAAAGGCTCACCAGATCGTGGGCACAACTCCCGATTTGCGGATGGCTTGGTCCGCGGTGACGAGCCTGAATCCTTGCACGAGGGCAGTGGCACCGATGATTCTGTCGGCTGGGTCCTTGGGATAATCCGAAGGAAAGGCTAGAGTTTGCACGCAAACTGCCCGGGTAATCGGCAACACGACGAATTTCTGTTCCACCTCGTAAAGGAACGATTCCAGGCTGATATCAATCCCAAAACGCTTCTTTTGAAACGCCATGGTCAATTCCAACAGGGAGAAGTTAGAGATCGTCAGTCCTCTATCGCTGTGGCGGGCCCGATCGATTGCGGCTTTCGCTTTCTTGGAGAGCCGGGTCTCATCAAAGGCCAGCCAGAGAACGACGTGAGTGTCGACAAGAATCAATAGAGGTCGCCCCACTCCTCAGGAGTGAGTACGGGAGACACGATATCCCCCAGGATTTTCCCTTTGCCCTTCAGGAAGCCGTAGATGTCATCCGTCTTGCTGTCGACAGGGACGAGTTTCGCTACCGGCTTGCCCCGTTTAGTGATGACGACGGCTTCCCGCTTCGACTGAACTTCGTCCATAACCGCAAGGCAGTGGACCTTAAAGGCCCCCGCCGCCATCGTTTTCATCCAAAGCATCCTTTCGATCATGGTCATTATACCATGGTCATAATTGAAAGAGCCTTTAACCGCAAAGATCGCAAAGAACACTCGCGAAGTGCGCGAAGACATGCTTGTCTTTGCGGCCTTTGCCGCTCTTCTTCGCGGTTAAGAGCTTTTTCCGTAGCGCTCGCGGATGAAATCTGCGATCCCCGCGTAAGCCTTCGTCAGTGTTTGCTCGTCCGGCAGGAACACGATGCGGAAGTGCTGCGTGCCGGGCTTCTGGCCGAAGCCGGAGCCGTGGACGACCATGACGTGCTTCTGGCGGATGAGTTCCTTCACGAAGACTTCGTCGCTCTCGGGGATGTCGATGCGCGGGTAGGCGTAGAACGCGCCGCGCGGGGCGATGCAACTCACTCGCGGCGTCGCTTCGCACCACCTCTGGGTGAGATCGCGGCGGGAGCGCAGCTTGCGCTGCACTTCGACGAGGTGATCCTGCGGTCCATCTAGCGCGGGCTTGATGGCGTATTGCTCGGGGTGGTTGGCGCAGAGACGCGCGCGCAGCAGGCGATGCACGCCCTCGGTGTAGGCCTTCACCGCGGCGGCGTCGCCGGAGACGATGCCCCATCCGATGCGCCATCCGGGGACGAGGTAGTTCTTCGACATGCCGCCGAAGGTTACGCAAGGCACGTCGGGCGCGACCGCGGCGAAGGCAAGGTGCGGCGTGCCGTCGAGAATCAGCTTGTCGTAGATTTCGTCGGAGAAGACGATCAGGTTGTGGCGGCGAGCCAGCTCTGCGACTTGTTCGAGCATTTGCCGGGTGCACAGCGAGCCTGTGGGGTTATTGGGATTGATCAGCACGACGCCGCGGGTGCGCGGCGTGAGCTTGCGTTCGATGTCGGCGAGTTCGGGCTGCCAGGCGTCGTCTTCATTCAAATCGTAAGCGTTGAGCTTGATTCCCAACTTACACAGCACCGCCGAGTACAGAGGATAGTCAGGGCTGGGAGTCAATACGTCCTCCCCTGGATTCACCAGCGCAGAGAGGCAGAGATCGACAGTCTCACTCACGCCGGAAGTGACGAATACATCGCGGATAGTCGTGATGCCTTTGCGGTTGGCCTCGCCGCGAATCGCTTCCAGCGCCTCCGGAACTCCAGGCGACGGCGCGTATCCGTTCTTACCCTCGCGCATGGCCTGGTAGACGGCATCGATGATGTGGGGCGGCGTCTGGAAATCGAAGTTGAGCGGATCGCCAACGTTCAGCGGCAGGACTTTGTGGCCGAGCTTGATGACTTCGTCGGCAACGCACGCCAGGTCGCGAATGGCGTAGCGGACGTTTTCGAGCCGGGAAGCGGCGGTGATTTCGCGGGCTTGGGTGAGCGGCATGGGAAGATTTTAACCGCCGAGACCGCCGAGCACGCAGAGAAATCGTACGCATTGTCATCCTGAGGGTAGTGGGCGACGCGCGGTGGCGCGTCGCCCACGCAGTCGAAGGATCCCGGTTTCGTTTGGAGCATTCGAATGATGCAAGGCTTTCGCACACGCGCCGCAGGTAGCATCGTGAGAACGCCTTTGAGGCCGGTGTTGCGGTCGGCGAGCGCGGGGTCCTTCGACTGCGCAACATCTTCGCACCAAAGCGCGAAGATGTTGCTCCGCTCAGGATGACAGTGTGAAGTTAGTCTTCCCGGTCGATCTGCGCTTTCTGCAGCTTGTCGGAGTAATCCACGTAGACCGACTTCCACTCGGTGTAGAAATCAATTGCGCCGATGCCGCCTTCGCGGTGGCCGTTGCCGGTCGCTTTAGTTCCTCCGAAGGGAAGGTGCACTTCGGCGCCGATGGTGGGCGCGTTGATATAGGTGATGCCGGCATACAGGTCGCGAATGGCGGAGAACGCCTTGTTCACGTCTTTGGTGTAGAGCGCCGACGACAGGCCGTACTCGATGCCGTTGGCGATTTCGATCGCGTCCTCGAGATCGTTGCAGGGAATGATCGAGACCACCGGGCCGAAGATTTCTTCCTGCGCGATGCGCATCTTAGGATCGACGTCGGTGAACACGGTCGGCTCCATGAACCAGCCGTGCTGGTACTCGCCCTGGTCGAGGCGGTTGCCGCCGCAGACCAGCTTGGCGCCTTCGTTCTTGCCGATTTCGACGTAGCTGAGGTCGGTCTGAAGCTGCTTTTCGTTGACGGCTGGGCCCATCTGCACGGTTTCGTCGAGGCCGTTGCCGACTTTCAGTTTCTTGGCGCGGTCGACGTAACGCTCGATGAATTCGCGGTACACCTTCTTTTGCACGATGATGCGGCTGGTCGCGGTGCAGCGCTGGCCAGTGGTGCCGAACGCTCCCCAGAGGCCGCCTTCGATGGCGAGGTCGAGGTTGGCGTCGTCGAGGACGATCATGGGATTCTTGCCGCCGAGTTCGAGCGAACAATGCTTGAAACTCTTCGCGGCGATGCCGCCGATGATGCGTCCGACTTCGGACGATCCGGTTAGCGAGACGGCGCGGACATCGGGATGCTCGGCGAGCGGAGTGCCGACCGAGGAGCCGAATCCGGCGACGATGTTGATGACGCCTTTGGGCAGGCCGGCGTCGGCAAGGGCGCGAACCAGATTGAACGTTGACAACGGCGTGTCCTGCGCTGGTTTGATGATGCAGGTGTTGCCGCAAACCACGGCAGGCAGCAGCTTCCACGACGAAATTGCCATGGGAAAATTCCACGGCGTAATCATGCCGCAGACGCCAATGGGCTGGCGCACGGCCATGGCGAACTTGTTGGGCATTTCCGAGGGCACGGTAGGACCGAAGAGACGGCGGCCTTCGCCGGCGTTGTAGTAGGCGGCGTCAATGGCTTCCTGCACGTCGCCGCGGGTCTCGGCGAGAACCTTGCCCATCTCGCGGGTCATGTCGCGGGCGTACTCTTCCTTGCGCTCGATCAGGATTTCGGCGGCGCGGAAAACGACCTCGGCGCGGCGCGGCGGGGGAACGAGGCGCCATTTCTTGAAGGCGCGCTTGGCGGCGTCGACGGCGGAGTTGACATCGTCCTTGTTGGATTTCTGGAAGATGCCGACCAGATCGCGAGTGTCGGCGGGATTTCGGTTTTCGAAAGTCTCTCCGGTCGAGGACTCGACCCACTCGCCGTCAATAAAATTCTTGAAGACGCGCGTCTGGGTGCTGCTCAGACCCGCAGGCGTGGCCAAGGTGTCGGTTGCCATGATTTCTCCTAGTAAGAACCTTTTCGATTGATGCTACAACTCTCGCGAAGGACGCAGCAAGCGACCGTCTTCCGGCGACGATGCGTCGAGATCGTGGCCCTGTGAAAGCCGTACGGCATGCTTCTGACCCCACTCGGCCATCGCGTTGAGCACTGGAATCAGCGTTTTTCCGTAGTGGCTGAGGGCATACTCCACTCTCGAAGGAATCGTGGGATAAACCGTTCTTGTCAGAATTCCGTCACGCTCGAGCTGGCGCAGCTGCTGGGTGAGCACTTTGTGGGTGGGGCCGGCAATGTTCCGGCGCAGCTCGCTGTAGCGCTGTGGACCGGGTTTGAGACACACAATGATCAGAGGCTTCCATTTTCCACTGACGACATCGGCGGTGACTTTTACGGGGCAGTCATTCAAGTCCATGCTGGTCCACTTCCAAAATGCCAGGTTGCTTCAGGTTCGCCGGTAGCATCCATTACAGCATAAGCGCGGGATATGCGCTAAGTGTGGCAGGAACCCGGCGGAGAGCAGCTATCAAAATTGTGCGTTCTTGCGGGGATCCGGCGATTGGTTTATCAACGGAGTGGGGAGCTAGTCATGAAAATTATTGCTTATGACACGTTCAAACCTGGGGTGACGCTCGATATGCTAAAGCCCTACGTACAAGAGGAAGTCGCGAATGTCTGGAGACTGTGGAAGGCTGGAATCGTCCGGGAAAACTATGCGCGGGCCGATGTTCCCGGCGTGGTCATCGTCTTTGAGTGTGCCAGCGTCGAAGAGGCCAAAAGCTATGTGGATGATTTCCCATTGTCGAAGCGCGGTTTCCTCGACTGGCAGTACGTTGCGCTGGATGCTCCGTTGCCCCTGGAGTATCTCTTTAACTCGGCAGTCGACACGGGCGAGCCATACGACCGGCGGCCGCGCCAAACCCTGAGATAGCGTTCGAAAGGAACGAGATGCTGGAACATTGTGGATTGAGGATTCCGAAAACCCTGCAAGAGGTCTTAAGCCCGCAGAATACTGCGCTGGTGGTCTACGACATGCAGGCGGGAATAACAAAGCAGATCGCCAATGGGCAAGAGATTACAGGTCGCGTGGCCAGGCTGCTGGCGGCCGCGCGGAGCGCCGGATTGCGGACGTTCTTTACACGGCATATGTCCCTGCCGAAGGAACTGATGGGAGCGTTCCAGTGTCGGACGGCGATGGCGTGGCAGCGCGTGGACTCGCCGGATAAGGTTCAGCCCATGTTTCTCAGGGACAGCCCCGCATTCCAGATCATTGACGAGCTTCGGGCGCTGCCGAGTGAAGCCGTTGTGGACAAAATCACGATGTCGGCGTTTGAAGGGACGTTTCTGGAGATCGCGCTGCGCGATTGTGGCATTCGAAGCTTTATCATCGCCGGGATTGCGCTCGAGGTCGGCATTGATCCCACCTGCCGCCAGGGCGCCGATCTTGGCTTCTGGCCGATTCTGGTACGCGACGCCTGCGGTTACGGAAGCGAGGGGGCGGCAAATCATTCCCTGGCCGCGCTGGAGCATATGGGCGACACGATCGTCACCCACACCGATACGGTATGCGGGCTGCTGGGGAAGACCGCGCCCAAAGTTTCTTAAAGGTTATTCACCAAGCGCGCCGGGCTGCGCCCGGAGGACAGCCGGTGGCGGCTGTCCCCACATGAGCTGCTCCTTTCCCACAACGGCGTTCTTACTTTCCCGCCGCCTTGGTTCCTTCGGCCGAGCCCTCGAATTCTTCCGCCATCCACTTCTGCAGGGCGGTCATGTTGTGGGGACGGCCGAGAAAATTCTTGACCAGGTCGTTGGCTGACATGGAACCGCCGGGTTCGAGCACCAGGCGGCGGTAGCGCGCCGGGGCGTCGCCGGCCAGCAGGTTCTTGTGATCGAATTGCACGAAGAAATCCTCGGCAATTACTTTGTCCCACAGGTAGGTGTAGTAAGCGGAGGAGTAGCCGCCGAGATGGCCGAAGGAGGCCCAGAAGTGAGTGTCGGGCAAGGGAGTGAACGGCGTGTAGCTGCGGGAGTCTGCGAAAGTGACGGCATCCAGGTCGACGTCCTCGGGCTTGCCTTTGTAGATGTCGTAGGAGATGGCGGTGAAGGAAAGCTGGCGCGTCACCCAGGTGCCGCGTCCGAACGCCGCGGCACGGTTCATCCGGGTGACCAGGTCGGCGGGAATCGGCTCTCCGGTCTTGTAGTGCCGGGCGAACTTGGCCAGCACTTGTGGGCTGCGAATCCATTCTTCGAGCATCTGCGAGGGTGCTTCGGCGAAGTCCGATTCCATGCTTATGCCGCTGATGCCCGCCCATGGCTGTTGGCCACCGAGAATGTGGTGCATGAGGTGACCGAACTCATGAAAGAAAGTTTCCACATCGTCGTACGTCATCAGCCCGGCGTCCGTCGCAGTGGGCACCGGAAAATTGCAGACCAGGATGGCCTCGGGGTATTGCTTGCCCCGAATCCCGTCGAGCACGGGCACCATTTCCGCATGGCTGTATTTACCGGGCCGAGGGTGCATGTCGAGATAGAAGCGGCCGATGGGCTTGCCCTGATCGACGACGATCCAGGTTTCGACCGCGGGATCCCATGCGGGGACGTTCGGCTCCTGCTGAAAGCTGACGTGGAATAATTCCGCGGCGCTATCGAGAATGCCCTGCTTTACCTGCGGGAACGGAAAGTAGGGCCGGACCGATTGCGAATCGAAGTTGTACTTCTCGCGGCGCACGAGTTCGGAAAGATAATTTCTTTCGTGATCCCAGATTTCCTTCGCACCCGGATTCGTCTTCTGCTTCTCGGCCAGCAGCATTTCGAACTCGCGTTGGGCCAGCGGGCGGGCGGCGTCATTGATCTGCTGGATGAAGTCCGCGATGTTATGGCCTTTGGCGATCATCTTGTCGGCGGCGCTGTAGTCGGCCCATGACGAATAGCCCAGCAGAGTGGCGATCTCGTAGCGCGTCTTCAACATGGAGGTGAGCACTTCTTTGTTCTTGGGATAGGCTCGCGTGTTAAAGGCAATCATGACGCGGCGGCGCAGCGAGTCGCTTTTCGCGAAGGTGAGAACGGGCAGGGCATCCGGGTAGTCGGTGGTGATGCGGATTTTCCCATCCGCTCCGGGCTTGTGGCGGTCGATGTAGTCCTGCGGAAGGCCGTCCAACTCGCCGGGCTCTGCTTCCACGGCCTTCTGATCGTCCGAGATGTTGCGATCGAACATCGAAACTTCTTCCGTAGCCTGGTCATTCAGCTTTTTGAGGCGGGCACGCGTGGCGTCATCATTGTCCACTCCCGCCAGGCGAAATTCGAGAAGCTGTCGCTGGACGTAATAGCGGGTGGCGCTGTCGGCCTGGGAGAGGTCGAGAGCGGCGAGAGCGTTGTAAACGTCGTGGTTGAGGGAGATAGCAGTTTGCGCCGCCGAGGCCTTGGTCAACATGGCGGTGGCATGATCGCGGAAAGCGGCCTCGGTATGCACTTGCTCCATCAACCCCGCCAGGTAGATGGCGGAGTTGACCTGCCGGATCGCTTCATCGAACGGGGCAAGGGTGTTCTCCACCGTGCGGGGGCCCTTGGCGGCGAGCAGCGTGTCGATCGAGGTTTGCGCGGCCGACAGGCGATCACTCTCGATCTTCTCGAAGGCCGGGATGTCGGGCTTGGCGGCCCAAATCGTCGGCTGCGAGATCGAAACTTTCTGCGCAGTGAAAATGGTGGTAAGAAGAAATGGCAAGAGCACAATCAGAGCTCGCATAAAGACCTCTCTTGAGAAACTTGTTCCTTCTCCACACGCAGTTCGCTTGGCGGCGGAGTGATTGTGTTGGACTGCGCGATGAGATGTCAAGCCTACACTCGGTGGACCGCTTCACAGAAGGCGCGTGTTTTGTATTAGTTCGTCTTGGTATCCGGCTGGGTTTAAGGGACCCCGATTTGCGTGCGGATAAAAGACCGGTGCGGGTGAGACCCTGTGCCGTCCCTATCGGGACTCGTTCCTTATTTCTTTTGCCAAGCGCGGACTTACCCTTCGACTTCGCTCAGGGCAGGCTGGGGCTAAATTATTCCGCCGCTGCGCACTTATGGCACAACCCTAGCGCCAGCGCTTAATCTTCGGCCAGAGATCGCTCAACGTGCCGAACTTCGATCCTGTGCAGATATAGACGCCGATCTGCGTCTCCAGCGCCCACGGATTGTCTGCGGAAGTGCCCACGAACTCGACATGCTGGAAGAGTTGTTCCAGTCGCTCTCTCCGGTCGCCGAGGACTATCAGGCAGTTGCCGGAATAACCACGCGGCCCCCACAAATACCACGTTTGATGTCCGCTCAGCGACGCGGGCAAGCCGTAGCGGCGGCCGAGAAAATCGATGGCGCCGGCCTGCCCGTAGTCCTGCGCGAAGATGCCGCAGTCGGGGCGCTCCTCGGGCGTGAGGTGATTCCAGGCCACAGCGGTTTCGTCCACGATCTCCTGCCATCCGAACTGGTCGGCATACCACTGCGGCAGAGCCGCGCGGGCGTGGGAGTGCTCCATGACCGGGAGTTTGAAGGGGAGAGTCTTCTCATACGCGAGGAAGGCGTCAGGCGAAAGAATTGGAACGACCACGGGCGCGAGATATGCGCCGTTGACCAGCAGAATGACGACGATTACGGGTTTCAACCACTGCAGGCGAGGTGGCCCAGATCGCGGCCGATCGAGCGCAGACTCAATCGCCACCGCGCCCGCGGCCAGCAGCATGGGATACACCGGCGCCAGATAGTAGTTCTTTCCGTGCAGCACGAAGAACACGCCGTAGCAGACCACATAGCACCATGCCAGTGCGCGATAAGGCCGGAGCGGCCCGGCAAACAGCAAAGCGAACAATCCTGTGAGCCAGATGGGAGCGGTTAAGGGATTCACCAGGAGTATCTGCTGGAAGAAGTACGGGAATGGTCCAAGCACCACGTCGCGATTTTCGGCCCGAATGCCGCGCATCAACTGCACGAAGGGCCAATCGTAGTGGATATTCCACAGCAAATTGGGCAGGAAGATGAGAAAGGCGGCGGTGCCGCCCAGCCAGATCCATTTGCCCAGAAAGACGCGGCGCTGTTCGGTGAGCAGCTGGCCTACGACGATTGCGAGGCCAAAGACGGCGATGGAATACTTCTCCTCCAGTCCGAGGCCGGCGATTACGCCAAACCAGAGCCAGTAGCGGGGATCGTTTCTCTTGATCGTGAGGATAGCGACGTAGGCGCAGCCCATCCAGAGATTGGGTTCGAGGCAGTTGGTGCCGAGCAGGCTGCCGTTGGAGAGATATTGCGGCGCGATCAACGCGCAGATGGCGCTGAGTAACATGGCATAGCGGCGTCCGCCGAGTTCGCGGGCGATCGCGGCGGTCTGCACGATCAGCAGGGAAGACGCCAGCGCCGGGATAAAACGGATCGCACGAAGAGAGTCGCCTAATAGTGCACGAAAGAAGTGAATCAGAAATGGGATGAGCGGCGGTTGGTCGACGTATCCCCACTGCAAGTGGTCGCCGCACGACATGTAGTCGAACTCATCGCGAAAGTAGCCGTAGCGATTGTTGAAATAGATGTGAAAGATGAGGGTTACCAGGGCGATCGCCCAAATCAAGGCCATGGACTGGCTGGATTGGTCGCGCTCTGGGAGGGTGGACGTGCCGGCCATAAGGGACACCAGCATAGCTGACGCGCCGTCGGAGTGTCATGAACCCAAGGGCTGGCCATTTGCTGCCTTCGGGATGGCCCGAGTTGGGACGAATAGGTGCGGTCGCCGCTCATAAACCAAGGTAACCTCCCAAATTGATTACCTGTTCTTCCCTCCGTTTTTCTTGTGCTACCGTTTTCCTTTACTGCCGATTACGAAGGTTTTAGGGGATTTTTCAGGCCAAGTGTCTTCCGCGAATCGCAAACCGGGAATCCACGTTGCGTGGACGACGGTCACATACCGCAGCGTGGCGCTGCTGATCCTGGCAGGCGCCGCGATCTTTTTCGTTGCCATCCGAGTGGCGTTTCCGCAGTTCACCGAAGCCACCGTCAAGAAAGCCGACAACGTGGCCGGCAAACTGCTGGAGCGCGTGGCGGGCATGGCTCCCAGCGCGGGCGGTGGGATCTCGACCGCACAACAGGCGCATTTCACGGCGCTCGATGGCACGGTGCGGGTGAAGAAAGGAAACGGCAACAGCTGGATGGCCGCTGATTATAACGTCCCTCTGGAAAAAGGCGACGTGGTGCAGACCGGCTCGGAAGGCATGGCCAAGGTCGTGTTCAACGACGGCACCAGTTACACAGTGAAACAGGACTCGCTAATCGTGATCGAGGAGAACTCGGCCAACGACCAGCAGCAGACCAACGTTGCTGTCGCTGTGAGCACTGGGACGGTGGATCTTTCGACCGCGACCTACAGCCAGGGATCGCAGTCGAGGGTGATTGTGGCGGGCGCCACGGCTTCACTGGCTCCGGAGTCGGCGGCGCAGGTGCATAACGATCCCAAGTCGGACCATCACGAAATCTTGATGAAAAAAGGAACGGGCGAGGTTACACGCAACGGCGAAACGGTCAAACTGGCCAACTGGGAAAAGGTCAGCTTCACGGGACCGCAGACGCACCTGGAAAAGGCGGAGGAAATCGGGCCGCCCACGCCGATTGCGCCCGCCAACATGGCTCCGCTGTTCTCCGGCGAATCAACCAAGGACGTGGAGTTCACCTGGACTCCGATGGCGAATGCAGTTGGTTACCGCCTGCGCATCTCCCGCAACCCATATTTTTCTTCTACACTGGTCGACAAGAAGATCAACACAGCGGCGGTCACGGTTTCCGGTCTGGGCGAGGGCGCCTACTACTGGATGGTGCAGTCGTACGACACGGGCGGGAAGGAATCCGTGGAGAGCGAGAAGAACCGCTTCACCATCATCGCGAAAGGGAACCAGACCGAAGCCATCGAGCTTGACCTGGATCCGTTCGTTCAGCATGGACATGTGATCGAAGTGACGGGTAAGACGCAGATCGGGGCGCGCGTCATGGTGAACGGCAGTGAAGTGCCGATGATCGGCACCGATGGCGGATTTCATTACTTCACGCCGCCGTTACCCACAGGAGAAGCTGTGATCACGGTGACGGCGCAGACGGCGCAGGGCGGCGTAAACACGCAGCAGAAGAAGATCATTATTCAGTAAGAGCAAGGTTTCAAGGTGTCAAAGTTTCAAGGTTGCAAAGCTTCACGCGGGCGAGTGCGAGAAGGTTCAGTCGGTTGTGCTTCTTACACTTTGAAACCTCGAAACCCTGAACCCTGAAACTTGGAATTTGAGCGAGTTGGCTGGGCATCCCGTAGAATAGAGACAGCCAGCCACCCGACAGGATAGAGAGAGACCGGGATACTCCCGGAAGCGGCTTAGAAAAGACGCAGGAAATATTTCGTCATGTCAAACAACGGATACTCCAACGGATCACGCGCGCACAACCTGCGGTCGCTGTTTAGCATTTTCTCCAGCGATCTGGCTATCGACCTCGGCACCGCCAACACGCTCGTTTATGCGCGGGGCAAGGGCATCGTGGTGAATGAGCCCTCGATTGTCGCCATCAACAAGAACACGGGCGAGGTCGAGGCGGTGGGAAAGGAAGCGAAAGAGATGCTGGGCCGGACGCCCGGCAACATCGTCGCCATCAAGCCCATGAAGGACGGCGTGATTGCCGACTTCAAGGTCACCGAGAAGATGCTGAACTATTTCATCCAGAAGGCGCACAACCGCAAGATGTTGGTGCATCCGCGGATCGTGATCGGCGTGCCTTCCGAGATCACGCAGGTGGAAAAGCGCGCAGTCATGGATTCCGCCTACCGCGCCAAAGCCAGCGAAGTGCACCTGGTCGAGCAGGCGATGGTAGCGGCGATCGGCGCAGGCCTGCCCATCACTGAACCCAGCGGCAACATGGTGGTCGACATTGGCGGCGGCACCACCGACATCGCGGTCATTTCTCTCAGTGGCATCGTCTATTCGCGCTCCGTGCGTATGGCCGGCAACCAGATGGACGAAGCGGTCATGAATTATTTGAAACGGAAATACAACCTGCTCATCGGCGAGCGCACGGCAGAGCAGATCAAGATGGAAATCGGCTCCGCGCACCAGCTCGACAAGCCGATGACGATGGAAATCAAGGGCCGCAACTTGATCGAAGGCGTGCCCAAGACGATCACCGTCGACGATGGCGAGATTCGCGAGGCCCTCAGCGAGTGCGTTTCCACCATCATGAACGCGATTCGCGTGGCGCTGGAGCGGACGCCTCCAGAGCTTTCCGCCGACATCAGCGACCGCGGCATCGTGCTCACCGGCGGCGGCGCGCTCTTGAAGAACCTCGACAAGCGAATTCGCGAAGAAACCGGGCTTCCGGTTTCGATCGCCGACGATCCGCTGTGCAGTGTGGTGCTGGGGACGGGCAAGATGCTCTCCGACTTCAAGCTGCTGCGGAAGATTTCGATTGAGTAAGATTTCAAGGTTTCAGAGTTTCAAGGTTTCAAGGTTCCAAGGTTGCGATTACCCTCAACCGGACGATCATTCCTTGGGACATTGAAACTTTGAAACCTTGAAACTTTTAAATTGTTTTTATGGAATCCGTCCTCGGCCGTTACCGCAATCTGATTATTCTGGTGGGCGTGCTGTTTCTGCAGGTGCTGGGGCTCGCTGTGCAGGTTAAGCGCGGCGGCGCCGACACCGAAAACACGCGCCTGATCCGAATCTGGACGGTCGGTGCGATCACTCCTTTCGAGCGCAGCGTGGTCTGGGTGCAACGTGGCGTCGGGAGTATCTGGCACAACTATTTCTATCTCCGCGGCGTTCGCGCCGAGAACCGCGATCTCAAAGAACAGATTGAACACATGCGGATCGAACAGGTGCGTCTCAGCGAGGACGCAGCGCAGGCGCGCCGTCTGCAAACTTTGCTGGCATTCAAAGAGCAGTTCATCTCGAAGACGGTGGCCGCGCAGGTGATTGGATCGAGCGGCAGCGACCTTTCGCGAATCATATACATCGACAAGGGCGGGGACGCGGGCCTGCAGCGCGACATGGCGGTGATCACCTCCGACGGTATCGTGGGCAAGGTCATGCTCGTCTACCCGTCGGTGTCGCAGGTACTCCTGATTAACGATCAAAGCAGCGGCGTGGGAGCGATCCTGGAAAAATCGCGTCTGCAGGGCGTGCTGCGCGGAACGGCGAACGGTGAAGTCGTGCTCGAACGGGTGATGAGCGACGAGCAGGTACCCGTGGGCGAGACGGTCCTGACCAGCGGTGGCGACCAGATTTTTCCCAAAGGGCTGCCGGTCGGGACTGTGGCAAATGTGGCGAACGGCAAAGACCTGTTCTTGAATATCAAGATCAAAGCGGCGGCCAACCTCGACAAGCTGGAAGAAGTGTTGGTGCTGGTGGAAAAGCAAGAGAGACAGGCTACCGCGGAAGATAACGTTCGGGTGCGCGCGGCCGACATTCTGGCGCAGCGCTTGCCCTCGGTGCCCGACAAGCCGGCGACGGATGCGGCAACCGCTACCGGGAGCACCGCAGGCACCGCTGCCGGGACATCGGCCGGTTCGGCAAAGCCCGCTTCTACCTCTACGAATCCTGAGCCCAAGACCACCGGTTCTGCGGCCGTTCCGCAGTCCAAGAACTCATCGGCGACGACTACGGCCCGCGCTGCGGCGCCGGGAGCATCACCGGCCGTGGGTTCGACGACAGCCCCAAGTTCCGCTGATCACAAAATTTCTGTCGTCCCGAGCAACGTTCCAAGCTCCGTTCCGAGCAAACCTGCGATCGGGGTGAAGTCGCCAGCTAGCCCGAACAAGTCTGCGGGTCCATCGACGAAGCCCGCGCAGAGTCCGTCCACGAAACCCGTGCCACCTGCGCCGGCACAACCGTCCGTCCAGCCTCCCGATCCTAAGCCCTCCAACTCCCAACCGCCTGCCGACAACCCACAATAGCGTGCCCATTACCTACACATCGGGAGAGCAGGTTGAGGTCTACCGGTTCAGTATTCCGGCGACCGTCGGCTTTCCGCTGCTGGCGCTGTTTCTGCAGGCTTTCGTGCCGCGGCGCTTTCCTCTTTTTTCGTATCTTGATCTGCCTCTTCTGGTGACCATCTTCTTCGCGATGGCGCGGCGCAACCCGATTTCCGGCCTGCTGACCGGAGCTGTCATCGGGCTGGTGCAGGATTCACTCGGCGGACTGCCGCTCGGTTTGTACGGAATCGCCAAGACGGTGGTTGGCTTCGGCGCCTCGTCTCTGGGAGTGAAACTCGATGTGGAGAACGCAGGCGCGCGGCTTTTGGTGACGCTTGGTTTTTACCTGGTGCATGCGGCCGTCTATTTCACAGTGGCACGCGGGCTGGTCAGCCTGACCCTGAACTGGAGTTGGAGTCGCGGGTTTCTGGCGGGACTTGCGAACGCCGTGCTCGGCGTCGTGATCTACTTTTTCCTGGACAAGTTCAAACAGAGGACGTGAACAAGGTTCTCTGTTCTCAGCTTGTGCCGTGTTGTGACTTCCGTCACTGTCGGTTCCCCCAATCGGCTATTCGAAGGACTAAAATTAAGGCACGCGGTTCTGCGTTGAGTCAGCAACGTCATTTCTGGGTACCAAGCCCAGTGATAGCCGACTCGCAACTGAGGACTGCGAACTGAAAACTGATGTTCGGCCGCGACGAAAAAGTCTCTGAACTCCGCCTGACGGCGACGCAGTACATCGTCCTCGCCATCTTCCTGGTGCTCGCCTACGGGCTATGGCGGCTGCAGGTGATGGAGAGTAGTTACTACTCCCTGGCCGCGGAAAAAAACCGCATTCGCAACGTGCCCGTGCTGGCGCCGCGCGGCAAGATTCTCGACCGCGAAGGTCGCACGATCGTCGACAATTATCCGTCGTTCACTGCGCTGTTGATGCGAGATTCCTCGCGGGACCTCGCCGGCGACGCCGATCTGATTGCACAGGGCCTGCATCTGGATGCGAATGAAGTGCGGGCGCGCATCCGGCGCTCCGCCTACATGCCGCAGTACCAGCCGATTTTTCTGAAAGAAGACATCACTCCCGACGAACTACAGTTCATCGAAGCGCACCGCAACGAATTGCCGGAGTTGGATACCATCATGTCGCACCGCCGCCTGTACCCGCGCAACGGGTTCATGGCGCACCTGATCGGCTATGTGGGCGAAGTCAGCGAAGACATGTTGAACCAGCCGCAGTTTGAGCTGTACAACGCGGGCGACGTCGTGGGCATTTCCGGCGTGGAACGCCAGTACAACAATCTGCTGATGGGCACGAACGGATCGCGGCAGGCGCTGGTCGACAGCCATGGCCGCGAAGTAGGACGCCTGGGCGAGACGGAGGCCATTCCCGGCAAGCCCCTCAAACTGACCGTCGACATTGATTTGCAGATCGCGGCTGAGGAGGCGCTGGCGGGGAAGAACGGAGCCATCGTCGCCATGGACCCGCGCACCGGCGAGATTCTCGCCATGGTGAGCGGGCCGGCCTACGATCCCAACGATTTTGCGGTGCATGTGTCGCGCGATGAGTGGAACAAGCTGGTGACCGATCCCGACAAGCCGCTGCTGAACAAAGCGATCCAGGCCCAGTTGGCGCCGGGATCAACGTTCAAGATCATCATGTCGGTGGCGGGTTGGCAGGAAGGAATTGCACAGACTCTCCACGTGAACTGCAGCGGAGGCGCCGAGTTCTATGGACGTCGCTTCGGCTGTTGGGTGAAAGGCGGGCATGGATCGGTCGAACTCGAGAAGGCGATCTACCAGTCATGCGACGTTTTCTTCTACACTCTTGCAAATAAGCTGGGCATCGACCGCATCGCAAAATACGCGACCACGTTGGGATTGGGGCAGAAGACAGGAATCGATCTGCCCAACGAAGTCAGCGGCGTGATGCCTTCGGAAGAATGGAAGATTCGAAACTTCAAGCAGAAGTGGTTTGCGGGAGAAACGATCTCAGTCGGAATCGGACAGGGGGCCGTGGCGATTACGCCAGTGCAATTGTTGCGCGCGATCTCTGCGATATCCATGGGCGGCCGCATGGTCGTACCCCACGTCATCAATCCAGTGGATGTGCCGCCGGGCTACGTCGAAACCCAGCACTATACCGAAGTGAAGAGCGTCCCGATTGATCCGAACGGATGGAACTTCATCACCGACGCGATGTCGCGGGTGCTGCTGCCGGAGGGGACCGCCCCTTCCGCCCATGTGGCGGGAATCGACATCGCGGGCAAGACTGGTTCAGCGCAGATCGTGTCGCTCACAACCCGCGCGAAATTCAAGAACAGCGATGCCTTGGCGCAGAATGGATGGTTTGTAGGCTTTACCCCGCGGCGCAATCCCGACATCGTTGTCTGTGTGCTTTTTCAGGGCGGCGAACACGGCAGGTTGGCGGCGCGCCTCGCGACGCAGGTGATCAAGGCTTACGTCGATAAACAGCACCGCACTCCGCAGAAGATGGTGGAGAAACCGAAGGGTGACCCAACGGTGGATATTGGCGGTCTGTGGACCGAGCCCGATTCGCACGGAGACAAAGAAACATTGGAGGGCGGGCGGTTTGTGTTTGATTTGCCGAAGAAGCCCATGGCTCTGGCGACGGCGGCGCCGGGAATGCGGTGAGCACTGTCGAGCGTTTCCAAACCGGATCAGAGAACTCCTTGAGGAGTCTTGGGCCGATGCAAGCGCGCACGGGGTCCCCTTCGCGAAGCTGATGCTCCGCTCAGGATGACAGGTTGATGGATGTGCGCTGAAAATCGAGAAGCTAGGAGCTAGCAGTTAGAAGCTGTTTTTATGGCACGCTACGTTTCATATCGCGATTTCGACTGGGTCCTACTGGGCTTCGTGCTTCTGCTCTGCGCCATGGGGGTGATGGAAATCCACAGCGCCACCATGCACACCAAGTTCGCGGGGGCTCACGTCAGGCAGATTTATTGGGTGGTCGCCGGGGTTGGAGCGATGTTCGTGATGAGCCTGGTGAACTACCAGGCGCTGCTCGACCAGATTCACTGGTTTTACTTTGCGGCCATCGGTTCCCTGATGGCGGTGCTGATTTTCGGCTCGAAGTACCTGGGGGCGCGGCGCTGGATCAAGATCGGCGGCACTCACTTCCAGCCCTCGGAATGGGTCAAACTGATCCTGATCCTCGCCGTGGCCAAATATTTCGCCGACATGCGCCAGCGAGACCTTTCCTGGTCCGATTTCATGAAGGCGGGGGCGATCGTCGGCATTCCCATGCTGATGGTTCTGGCTCAGCCCGATCTGGGCACGGCCCTGACTTACGTTCCCATCGCCGTGATGGGGGTGTTCCTGGGTGGGTTACAGTGGAAACAGGGATTGGCCGTTGGCCTGTTGGCGGTGGTGGGCATCGGCGCTGTGTTCCTGGTTCCACGTGTGCATGTGCTGAAGTCCTACCAGAAGCAGCGGCTGACCAGTTTTATCGACCCCGAACTGGATCCGCAGGGGTCGGGGTACCAAGTTGAGCAATCCAAGATTGCCGTAGGTTCTGGAGGTCTGTGGGGCGGGAAAGGCTCGCAAACGCATGGGGCTTTCCTGCCGGTTCCGCAAACCGACTTCATTTTCGCGGCTTTTGCCGAAGAACATGGATTCGTAGGCGCTCTCGGGATTCTGCTGTTATACTTCATAGTGCTGATGCGCTTGACCCAGAACGCGCAAACAGCGCCCGACCGCGCTGGCACGTTCGTCGTGATGGGTGTGGTAGCTGTGCTAAGCTTCCATATCCTGGTCAACGTCGGCATGGTGGTTGGCTTTATGCCGGTCACCGGAATACCCCTGCCGTTGATGAGTTATGGTGGGTCTTCCGTATTGTTCATGTTCCTGGCGCTGGGGATGGTAATGAATGTTCGGATGCGCCGCTTCGTAAACTGACAAAGGGTTACAGGAGCATAGACGGGGGACGGCAAGGATGCAGTTGCTGCGCTTGGAGGCGCAGCCCCAAAAATATCGATCGCCCTCGCGTAAAGAGGGCATTTCACCGGCCAGTCGAGTAGTCGAGGGCCGGGCAGGATTGAAGCTAAGAAGGCAGCCGGGCAGGGAACGGCCCCCCGACCCAAGCGGGTCTGAGAGTGCGGTCACAAACCCCGGCAGAATTTAAAGCGATAAGTGCAAAAGATTCCCAAGCTTATGCAGCGCGCCTGGCCAGGAGAAGCCTCTTGGGACCCAGGCCGTCCCCTGTCTGGGGCGGCATCGCGACCTTCAATCCTCCCGCACCTTGCCTGACTCCACCTCGGTGAAGCCCGCCCGACTTTTTGAAAGGCGGGACCGGAGTGTTTGATGAATAAGGAACTATTTGTCTCTTCTACCCCCCACGAAACCAAGGTGGGGCTCGTGGAAGACGATCTGCTCGCGGAAATCTACCTCGAGCGCGAAAATGAATACACCCTCGCCGGGTCCATCTACAAAGGGCGCGTGACACGCGTGCTGCCCGGCATGCAGTCGGCTTTTGTCGACATTGGACTGGAGCGCGACGCCTTCCTATACGTCTCCGATTTCATGGAGTTGGAGGAGACGGACGAGGATCTGACGGACGCGGTTCCGGCCACTCGCGCCGTGCATGACCTGCGCGCGCAACCTGCGCGCACGGAATCAGCACCGGTCGTTGTGGATGCCTCCGAGGCGCAACCCTTGAAAGGCGGAATCGAACCAGTATCGGAGGCAGAGTTTGCCGAAGGAGAGGCTGCCGAGGCGCATCCCGTCGCACCTGCAGCCGGAGTACAAGAAGAGGGCACTGGCAGCGACGGTCAAAACCGCGAGCGGGGTGGTTGGAGGGGACGGCGCCGGCGTCGTGGTGGCCGTCGGGATGGACGAGGCGACGGCAGGGAGCGTGGATTTGATCGAGGCGCCGACCGAGGTCCAGACCGAAGCGCGGACCGTGGTTCCGACGGCGGCCTTGAGCGTGGAGCAGAGTCGCGCTTTGCGCGGCCGGAAAGCCCGCGCGCGTCAGAATCCGGAAGGACTCAGCCTTTGGGGCCGCCTCCGGGATACACGCCCATCATCCTGCCGGGAGAATCCATTTCCAAGTATCAGCGCTTCGCCCAGACACAACGGCAGGCGCCACCAGCTCAGGAACATGCAACCGAAGTAGTGACGGGAGAAGCCGCCGAGCCGGAAACGCCAATTGCGGCAGCGTTCCCCGAGGATGAGCCGATTTTTGCCGCTGGTGAAGCGGTGGCCGAGCCGCTCCACGAAGAGCACGAACACGACGTACGCGAAGAGGTGCAGGCGGTGGCGGAAGAACCGGCCGAGTCGTCCTCAACTTCGACCGACTGGAACCACGAGTTCCGGCGTCCGGGGGAAGTCAGTACGCCCATTCTCGGGTGGCCCGGAGAGGCACTCGCTTCGGTGGAAGTGGAAGAAGTCTCCGAGGCTGAGCCGGACGAGAAGATGGATGCCGTTCCGGAGCATGCTCGTCAGCAGAATGCCGACCAGCCGACACCTTCCCCGCGGGAGGACCAGACTCCGGTATTTGCCGCTCCGGGCACGATGGAGGAGGAGACCATTGACGAAGAAGAAGCAGACGCGATCCATTACGAATCTTCCTCCGACGAAGGTTACGACGAGTTTGAAGAAGAGACGCGAGCAGCCGGCCCGGAACACCTGAACGGCGAGGCTCGGGAAGTGGTTTCTGAGATCCACCAGGCATTGTTGAGCGAGTCGGGCCAGCCCGAAGCCGGCGCAGCGCATACCGCCGAAGGAACTCCCGCCGAAGGCGAGGACGACAGCGAAGAACTGGAACTGGAAGAAGCGCAGGCCGAAGCGGAGGCCTTGCTGGACGCGGAAGCCCGCGGCAACGGCACCGTCGACGCCCGCGTCGAGGTTCGTGCTCCGGCGGCGACTGCAGGTTACACGCAGCGTGCGGCCCGCCCCGCCTGGGAGCGAAGGGGGCAGCGCGGACGCCGCGGCAACACGGGCGGCGGCGGCGGTGCGCGCCGTTTTCGGCGCCGCGAGTCAGCTCCGGTTCCTCTCATCAGTGACCTGCTGAAGGAAGGCCAGGAAATCCTGGTGCAGATCGCCAAGGAACCAATCGGCAAGAAAGGCGCGCGCATTACCAGTCACATCGCGCTGCCCGGCCGTTTCCTGGTTTACATGCCGACGGTCAATCACACCGGAGTGTCGCGCAAAATCGCGTCGGAAGAAGAGCGCCAGCGCCTGAAGCGCATCATCCAGAGCGAGCGCGAAAACGGGCACGGCGGATTCATCGTCCGCACCGCTGCACAAAACGCGAGCGAAGACGAACTTCGCGCCGACATCCGTTTCCTGAAAGGCCTGTGGCAGGACATCAAGAATCGCGCCGAAAACTCGAAGCCGCCCGCGCTGATTTATCACGATCTCAATGTGGTGGAACGCGTGCTGCGCGACCAGGTCACTTCCGACTTCAACGTGATCTGGGTCGATACCGAACCGGAATACGAACGGGTCCTGCGCTTCTTTAACCGCTTCCAGCCGGCGCTGGTCAAGCGGGTCAAGCTTTACACCAAAGAGACGCCGCTTTTTGAGCAGTTCGGCCTGGCCGAAGAAATGAACAAGGCGCTCAAATCGAAAGTATGGCTGAAGAGCGGCGGCTACATCGTGATCAATCAGACCGAAGCGCTGGTCGCGATCGACATCAACACCGGCAAGTATGTGGGCAAAACTCAACGCCTCGAAGACACGATCGTCAAGACCAACGTCGACGCTATCAAGGAAATCGTGCGCCAGATCCGGTTGCGTGATCTGGGTGGCATCATCATCATCGACTTCATCGACATGGATGAGCGCCGCAACCGCCAGCGCGTCATGCAGGCTCTGGAAGAAGAACTCCGCCACGACCGCGCCCCGTCGAAGACGCTGCAGTTCAACGATTTCGGCCTGGTCGCGATCACCCGCAAGCGCGTCAAGCAATCGTTGGAGCGCACCATCGGCGCTCCCTGTCCGTACTGTGAATCGACCGGATATGTGAAGTCGGTCACCACCGTTTGCAATGAAATCTACGTGGAGATGAGGAAGATCGCGAAACATCTCGAGCACGAAGATGTCATGTTGCGCGTGCATCCGGATGTGGCGAAGGAGTTGAAGTCCAACAACGGCCGGCTGCTGAACGAGATGGAAGAACTGACCAAGCGCACCATCATCGTGAAGAGCGATCCGGCGATACACCAGCAACAGTTCGATATCAATTAGCTCTTGGCTGTTGGCTCTTGGCCTTTGGCTTTGAAAGAGACGGGCGAAATCGCCCGTCTTTTTTGGTGTGGGAATACGGGTTAGACCGGCGACCCCAGTGAATGAGTGATATCACGAGTTGGTGTTGAAAAAGTCACTGAGTTGGTGCTTGCGAGGGCGATCACACAACGTTATAAGCAGACGAGAGTTTGTGATGCTACAGGCAATCGTCATTCTCGGAGGCTGGCTGCTTATGATGGGGCAACACTCCCGCTCGGTGTCGCTGTTTTACTACTTCCGCATCGAAGATCAGGTTCCCGAAAACCACTTGTTACGTGTCATCGACCGCTACGTCAGTTTCGATTTTGTGCGGGAGAAGTTGCGTGCCTCCTACAGCGAAACGGGGCGACCGTCGATTGATCCGGAAGTGATGTTGCGGATCCTGCTGCTGGGGTATCTCTACGGCATCACCAGTGAGCGGAAGTTGCTGGAAGAACTGCGTATGCACTTGGCGTGGCGCTGGTTCACCGGATTAGGGTTCGAGCAGGAGATTCCCCATCACTCGACTTTCTCCAAGAACCGGCATAGCCGCTTTCAAGAGTCGAACCTGTTTCAGGAGTTGTTTGAGCGCATCGTAGAGCAGTGCATGGCGGCGGGTCTGGTGGAGGGTGAGCAGATGTCGGTCGATGGGCTACGCGTCCGGGCACATTAGTAGCACAGAACTGGTGCAGCCCAGCAAGGGGCTGATGTTCAGTGTTCCCGTTACTCATGTGGGGCGAAGCTGGTACATGCAAGTTCCATTCCGGTTTCACTTGCCCCGGATTCAACATGGCACTCAGCCTCTCACTATGCGCCGTTCACTTTGGAGGACATCCCGGAAAACCTCCGCAGCAAACTACACAAGTAGATTGACGTAAGCAGGCCATAGGGCTCATAACCAACGGAACATCTCCAAAGGGAACTCTTCTCCCAAGCCCAAGCACCACACTAAGTTGGCAGGAACAGCCGTTTTGATCAGGGGCATGAAACGTGGCACTTGCCTTTAGCTCACGTTAGCCAGCGTCTATAACGCAACATCGGAGCGGCTCCGCAGATGCTGACCGAACCTCTCTTTTGTTTCGCGGGACTTTTAGGGAATGCCATCTGGACATGGTAAATGGCATGGTAAAATGGTACGTATGAATATCACTCTGACCGTGGACAAGGCAGGCCGCGTGGTTTTGCCCAAGCCCGTACGAGACGAGTTGCAACTTGCCGCAGGGGACTCACTTGAATTGGAAAGTTCTGAGGATCGGATCGTGCTGCGCCCAGTTCGGGGCATGGCCGGACTACGAAAAAAGCAAGGCATATGGGTTCTCGACGTCGACGAACCGTTGACGGTTGAGGCCGTGAACAGCACAATCCGCGATATTCGCCGCGAACGGGAAGATTCATGGATGGGACGCAAGTTCGCGGCGCGGGGCAGTCGTCCGCCAGCAAAAACGAGGAAACGGAGATGATTTGGTTGGCCGACACCTCGGTCTTTGTTCCCGTATTCATCCCAGGACACATCCATCACGAGCGAAGTTTTCAGTTATTTTCGCGGGCAACCGTCAAATCCGCGTTCTGCGCAGCGCACAGCATCGCCGAAGTATACGCAACCATAACCCGCCTGCCGGGCAAGCATCGGACGAGCGGACAGCAGGCTTTTACGTTCCTGGAGATGATCCAAGAACGGTTCAGTCTCGTTGCCCTTAATGTTGCAGATTACTTTGCAACAATAGGTGAAGCTGCTGCCCTGGGGATGGTAGGAGGCACCTCGTATGATGCGCTCGTCGCAGCCTGCGCCCTGAAGGCGAAAGCTGACGTGCTCTACACGTGGAACACTGGACACTTCTTGCTGTTGGGCGACGAGGTTGCCCGGAAGGTACGCACGCCTTAAGGCAAATCCTAGCCCACGTTAGCAAGCGTCTTCACCGCACCGTCGGAGCGGGCGCGCAGATGCTGCACCGAATCATGGATCGCCTTGGCCGCCACGCCCGCGCCTCCCTGCTCAGCTTGCTTGGCCACACTGCCGGCCTCTTCCGTGGCGGTGCTCGCCATATCCAGGAGCACGACCACAGCGTCGGCGTGGAGCTTCCACAGTGACGACATCTTCTGGCTGCGCTTCAGTTCTTCCAGTTCCGTCGCGATGCGCGCCGAAATCGAGACCAGGCGGATCAAAGTGCGGGCCACGTCTGCCCGCAGGCTCTTTTCTTCCAGGAAAGCTGCGTTGTAGGCGTCCGCTTCCGCCGGCGACAAGGTCAGGTTGAAGAAGCGCATGGGCACAACCTGGCGGTATTTTGGATCGGCCACGCGCACGAAGACGCGAATGGATTCTTCCACGCGCCGGAGTTTGCCGTCTTCGGCAGAGATTTGCTGCGCTGTGACGGTCGGCGGTTGAAATACAGGAACTGCGGGTGGGGCCTTCGCGACTGCTGTTCGAGCCGCGCGGGGAGCGGCCGCGGCGCCGCCCGCGGCTTGCGACGCGCGCGCGGCCGGAGCGAGCAGCGACCGGCGGATCGGCGGTCGCCGGTCCAGTTCCTTCTTTAATTTCGAAACGCGGCGGAATTTCTCCAGCGCGCTGCCGTAGTCAGCTTCCAGCATCTGGTTCTGTTCAATCGCGGCCACGTGCTCCACCGTGACTTCCACGCCGTCGACCGTGGTGAGAATCGTTCCGCCCATGTCCTCGAGCGCCTGCCCGAATGACTTGATCTCGGTCAGCGCCTTGGTGAACAGTTCGTCAAACTTCTTACCAAACATCGCGTTGTAGGCGGAGACTGTGGCCAACACGCCGGGGTGATAAAACGAAGCATCGAGCCACTGCTTCAACTCGCGCACGCGTCCGATGATGCCCGAATCGATCAGGGCATTGAAGTCCCGGAAACGGTTGACCTCTTCGCGGAGAGGATCGAAACGCCGCAGCAACTGCACGTGCTCCTCAGGGAGGGAGGGTACGTCCGTGTCGGCCAGGATTTCGATCAGGGCTATTTCAAAGGGTGACAGGGGAAGAGCGCCGTCCAGCGTGTAGCCGCTTTGTTCCCATTGCCCCGGCACGCGCGGATGCCGGTAGAGAAACGTGGCGATCAGATCGGTCTTGTCCCGGTTGACGTCCGTGGGTACGCGCCGTCGCACGAAGTAACGCAACAAGGCCTCTGCTACTTCCGAATCCGTATCTGAGGTAAGCGCCTGGCGCAGCATCGCTGGCGTGATAGCCATGTCGAGCATATGCAGCCAGCGATACATCTTGGTCAGGGTGTTGGGAAGTTCGCGCTCGGAGTGGCGCAGCGCATCCTCGTCGAGGCCGCTGGGGACGGGCAGTTCCCCGCCCAGCGTGTCCGACATGAGCTTCTGGTAGAAGCCCTGAACGGTCGCGAGAATCGCTAGTTCAAACCGAAGATCTTCGGCCAATGAACGCCCCCGAGAGCAGATTTCTCCCTTATTCTTTACTAATGTTCAAGTAAAAACGAAAGGTTACCACCGGTGCAAGTTACCACTGGGGCGGCACTCTCAAGGGGAGAAGCGGCGAATCTCCCAGAAGGACATGAACGTTCGCGCAAGAGGCCGGGCTGAGCGAGCACCAGGGAATTTAGAAAACAACCGTTTTGTTGCCGTAGACCAAGACTCGGTTCTCGACGTGCAAGCGTACGGCGCGTGACAGGACAATCTTTTCCAAATCGCGACCCTTGCGGATTAGGTCTTCGACGGTGTCGCGGTGCGACACCCGCACCACGTCCTGCTCGATGATGGGACCGTCATCGAGTTCCTGTGTAACGTAATGGCTAGTGGCTCCGATTAGCTTCACGCCGCGTTCAAACGCCTGATGGTACGGCCGGCCGCCGATAAACGCCGGCAGGAACGAGTGGTGGATATTAACGATGCGGTTTGGATACCGGCTTACGAATTCGTTCGACAGGATCTGCATGTACCGCGCCAGCACGACGAAATCCGGCTGGTGCTTCTCGAGCAGGGCATTGGTTTGTGTCTCGGCTTGAGCCTTGTTGTCCTTCGTGACGGGAATGACCGTGAAGGGAATTCTGTAGAAGTCGGCGATTGGTTGAGTATCCCGATGGTTGGAAATGATGAGCGGAATCTCGCACGCCAGTTCGCCGCTCTGCTGTCGGTAGAGCAAGTCGGCGAGACAGTGATCGTACTTGGAAACGAAAATAATCATTCTCTGGCGCTGCGAGGACTGAGCCAGCCGCCAGTTCATTGCGAAGGTTTCCGCGATCGGCGTGAAATGCCTCCCGAAGTCGGCGAGGTCGATGTCGAAGTCCTTGGGATCGAACTCGACCCGCATCAGGAAAAGGCCGGATTCTTCATCGCCGTGTTCATCGGCGTGCAGAATGTTGCCGTTATGCCGGTAAACGAAGTCGGCGATGGTGGCGACTTCGCCCTTGCGATCGGGACAACTAATAAGTAGAACGGCGCTATTCTTCATGAAAGTGAGGTAGAGCAATCGTCGTGCTGAACAAAATGTGGCACCAGAAAAATCGAATGCCACCTAAGGCAACGCTGGCGCAAAGAATCAAGTGGCACAGAGAACACCAAAAGCACTGCGCTTGCCGGGAGATACCGAAGAGTATAAAGAAGTACTTCGACGGCGCAAACGAACCCAAGTCCAAGCACTGAAGAATCAGCGCTTCAGTTCCTTCAAGATCTCACGCACGGCGTTCGCGCCCGAGCCGCCGGTCAAGCCCGCGCCGGGATGGGTCCCGCTCCCGCATAAATACAAGTTCTGGATCGGAGTACGATAGCGCGCCCAATCCAGAAGCGGACGCATGGTGAAGAATTGATCCAGAGCGAGTTCGCCATGGAAAATCTGTCCGCCCGTCATTCCATAGACTTCTTCGAGATCTCGCGGCGTGATGATCTGGTGGGTCAGTATCAGTTCCGGCAGATTCGGCGCGTATTGCGCCAGGGTTGTCACGACGGTCTGGCCGAGCGCCCGGCGCTGCTCCTCCCAATCACCCTTCAGTTTGTAGGGCGCGTACTGCATGTAAATCGACATCACATGTTTGCCTTCCGGCGCGAGCGTGGGATCGGTCAGCGACGGGATCGTGGCTTCGAGGTAGGGTTGGCGTGAGAAATTGCCGTACTTGGATTCGTCGAAGGCTCGCTCCAGGTAGTCGATCTCAGGGCCGATGTGAATGCGTCCCTTGAGCGCCGTGGCGTCACCGTTCATGAGTGCGGTGAATTTGGGCAAACCTGAGAGTGCGAGATTCACCTTCGCCACCGTGCCGTTGCCGCGATAGTGCTGCAATTTCTGCACAAAGTCCGGCGAAAGATGCGTGGGATCGGTCAGCTTCAGCAGAGTGCGCTTCGGATCAGCATTGGAAATGACCGCTCGCGCGCGAATTTCTTCTCCGGTGGAGAGCAGCACGCCCGTGGCCGCGCCGTCGTGCACGCGAATTTCAATGACCTCGGCGCCGGTGCGGATTTCCACGCCCGCGGCTTTCGCCGCCGACGCCATCGCCTGCGTCACCGACCCCACGCCGCCCGCCGCAAAAGACGCTGCCCCGGCCGGATGAGGATCGGCTGCCGCGCGGATCAGCAGAACCAACGCACTGCCCGCCGACCACGGGCCCAGAAACGTTCCGAACACGCCGCGGGCCGCGATCACCGCCCGCAGTAACTCCGTTTCGAAGTATTCCGATGCCAGGTCCGCCACCGCCATCGGCCCCCAGCGCAGCAACCGGAACATGTCTTTCTTGCCCAGCATGCGGATCGCGCGCCCGGTCTTCAGCATGCTCCACAGATCGCCGCTGCTGGGATGGTCAATGTCCGGTGGCGTGGTGGCGAGCGCGTCGCCAATCACCCTGCTGATTTTCCCGAGCGACCGTTGAAACTCCGGATACTTCGTGGCGTCTTTCTGGGAGAAGGCCGCGATCTCCTGCGCGGACTTCGCTGCATCGTGGTAAAGCGAAAGCGCTCGTCCATCGGGCGAAAGAGTCGTCACACAAATGTCCGGAGTGATCAACCGCAGCCCGTGCTGCTCCAGTTGCATGTCACGAACGATGTCAGGCCGAATCGGCCCCGCGGTGTGCGCCAGGGTGGAGCAACGGAATCCAGGATGAAACTCATCGCTGACCGCGGCACCACCGACTTGCGCGCTACGCTCCAGAACGAGCGGCTTGAACCCTGCCTTGGCCAGGTAGAACGCGGTGACCAGGCCGTTGTGGCCGCCGCCGATGATCAAGACGTCGCGTGCGCCTCCGTGGCTGTTCATAGGCCGAACTTTCTGCAGCTCAGACGAGAACGCCTGGACGTGTCGGTGCCGCAGGCAGAGGACACGAGGGCCTTCGACTGCGGTTTTGCTTCGCTCAGCGCGAAGCAAAATCCTCGCTCAGGATGACAGAGCATATAGTTACGCCGCTCCCTTGATGTCCTTCAGAATTTCCAGCGCTGCCAGTCGCCCGTTCGCTCCCATGATGCCGCCGCCGGGATGCGTCGCCGACCCGCACAAATACAGATTCTTGATCGGAGTCCGGTATTGCGCCCATCCCGGCACCGGACGCAGGAAGAACAGTTGCTCGAGCGAGAGTTCGCCCTGGAATATGTTGCCTTCGCTCAATCCCCATTCGCGCTCGAGATCAAGCGGCGTGACGACCTGTTTGTGGATGATGATGTCTTTGATATTCGGAGCGTACTCGGCAATCGTATTGACCACCGTATCGCCGAAGGCTTCCTTCTGATCGTCCCAGTTCAGCCCGGGCCGCAGCTTGTAAGGCGCGTACTGCACGAAGCACGACATTACGTGTTTGCCGGGAGGCGCGACCGAAGGGTCAGTTAGTGACGGGATCACCATGTCAATGTACGGTCGCTGCGAGAAGTTGCCGTACTTGGCATCGTCATAGGCCCTCTCCATGTACTCGACAGCCGGAGAAATGGAAATCGCGCCGCGCAAATGGGCGCCCGGCCCAGGCATGCATTTGAAGTTCGGCAGCGCGTCGAGTGCCATGTTCACCTTGCCCGACGACCCGCGGAACTTGTAGCGGTTGATTTCTTCCAGAAAGTCGCCGGGAAGATGCTCGGGCCCCATGAACTTGGTGAACGTGAGCCGCGGATCGACGCTCGAAGAGACCACGTTCGCATAAATTTCATCGCCGTTGGCGAGCACTACGCCCTTGGCTTTGTCACCTTTCACGATAATCTGCGAAATGGCGGCTTGGGTCCGAATCTCGACGCCGGCCTCGCGGGCCGCATCTGCAATCGCATTCGAGATCGCTCCCGTACCTCCGCGAGCGAATCCCCAGGCCCGGAAGGCCCCGTCGATCTCTCCCATGTAGTGGTGCAACAGCACGTATGCTGTGCCCGGAGAGCGCACCCCGAGAAAAGTGCCAATGATGCCCGAAGCCGACATGGTCGCCTTGAGCACGTCGGTCTCGAACCATTGATCCAGAAAATCAATGGCGCTCATGGTCATCAGCTGAACCTGGTTGTACTTGTCGTAGCTCGACATGCCCTGAAACCTCCGCCCGATGAACAGCAGCTTCATCAGTTCGCGAGGATTCAGCGTCGTAGGATCCGGCGGCACCATGCTCAGGATCGGCTTTACGAACCGGCACATGGCCTGCATGGCCTTGCCGAATTCGTCGTAGGCCTCGGCGTCCACGCGGGAGTGGCGGGCGATTTCGCGGTGGGTCTTGCCGTGGTCATTCACGCGCCAAAGGTAGTCGCCGCTCGGCATGGGCGTGAACGTGCCATCGAGCGGAAGAATCTCTAGGCCATGACGCGGGAGATCGAGATCCCGAATAATTTCGGGCCGCAACAGCGACACGACATACGAACACACCGAGAACTTGAATCCCGGCACAATCTCTTCGGTGCAAGCCGCTCCGCCGAGCACGTGGCGACGTTCGAGCACGAGCACTTTCTTGCCCGCACGCGCCAAGTACGCCGCGTTGACCAGGCCGTTGTGGCCGCCACCGATTACGATTACGTCGTAGGAATTCGCCATGGGTCGTAGCTCTCAGCTTTCAGCCGTCAGCTCTCAGCTTTCAAATCAGGAGAGAGCAGAACAGGGAAGGCGTTCAGTTAAAAGGAGAATGCAGACGTACGATAGCACCGCAATGGTTCAGAGGCCACTGGGAAGGACGGTCCAGCGGCGGAGAAGGCTCAGAGATGTGATGAGGCAGAGCATATTCGAGCGTCATTCTATCTGGAAGCGAGCGCTCTTGTCTGCACATTCGAGCACAAATAATCAAACATCTAACGAGTGGCGTCATCCCGAAGGCCCGCGTTTTCTTCAGCGGGGCGAGGGATCTCCCGGCAATCTGCTGCGGGTTTGTACATGTCTTGCCAATCTTTCGCCCGGTCCTCCCAGCGAGGATTCATTGACTCGATGAGAGCAATCTTCTTGCTGCGCCGCCAGCCTTTGATTTCCTTCTCGCGGGAAATCGCCGCGTCTGGGTAGAAGAAGCGCTCGAAGTATACGAGGCGGGTTGGGTTGTAGCGACTGGTGAAGCCCGAGATCAGCTTGTTCTTGTGCTGCCAGACGCGGCGGCGCAGGTCGCCGGTAATGCCGGTGTAGATCACGGTGGATATCGGGCCGTTGCTCATGATGTAAACGAAGAATTCCTTGGACATGGCGTTGATTTTAACTCAGTTGGCGTTGACGTGTCGGTGACGGATGAACATGGTCGCCGGTGCAGGGAGATCCCTCGCCCCGCTGGAGAAAACGCGGGGCTTCGGGATGACGCGATCGGGCAGGGAAGGGATCGGGTATAATCCGGCTTCGAGCAGGATTTCTGCGCGAGGACCCTCTTGCCCATCGGAACCGCATTTCACGAGCGAACCTTTCCCCTCTGCCAGAGCCTGAATTACCGCGAATGGTCGGGCTACTACACGGTCAGCGTGTACGAAGTGCATCACGAGCACGAGTACAACGCCATTCGCAACGCGGCTGCGCTGATCGACATTTCGCCGCTCTACAAGTATCTGATCACCGGCAAGGACGCGACCCGGCTGGTCAACCGCGTCATCACGCGCGACATCAACAAGGTCAAAGTCGGGCAGGTGATTTATTGCTGCTGGTGCGACGAGGAGGGCAAGGTCATCGACGACGGCACCATCTCGCGCCTCGAGGAAAACGTCTATCGCTGGACCGCCGCCGATCCCAGCCTGCGCTGGTTCCGGCAGAACGGCCTGAACATGGACGTGCAGGTCGAAGATATCTCCGAGAAAGTCGCGGCACTGGCGCTGCAAGGCCCGACTTCGGCAAGCTGTTGAAGACGGTGGCCGAAGCCGACATCGCGAACCTGAAATATTTCCGCGTGACTCGCGGCAAGATTGCGGGCGTTCCGGTCGACATTTCCCGCACCGGCTACACCGGCGATCTGGGATACGAAATCTGGATTCCGTGGAACGATGCGGTCAAGGTCTGGGACGCACTGGCCGACAAGGGCAAGCAGTTCGATCTGCACGCTGCCGGAATGCTGGCGCTCGACGTGGCCCGCGTTGAGGCTGGGTTGCTGCTGATCGAAGTCGACTACACCAGTTCGAAGAAGGCGCTGATTCCGTCGCAGAAGTTTTCACCCTACGAGCTCGGCTTCGCCAAGATGGTCCATCTCGAGAAGGAAAATTTCATCGGCAAGCGAGCTTTGGAGCACGATGCCAAGAACGGCGTGCCGCGCCAACTCGTGGGCCTGGAAGTCGATTGGACCGACGTCGAGCAGCTCTACGAGCGCTACGGGCTCACTCCGGCCGCTCCGAGCCAGGCTTCGCGCGTGGCCGTGCCCGTGTATTCAGGCGAGAAACAGATCGGCAAGGCGACGACGACAAGCTGGTCTCCGACTTTGAAGAAGATGATCGCGCTGGCCAGCATCGAGACAGAGTACTCGAAGCCCGGGACACAATTGCAGATGGAAATCACGATCGAGGCGATCCGACTGAAGACGAACGTGAAGGTGACCGCGCTGCCGTTCTTCAATCCGGCTAGGAAGACGGCGACGCCGGTGTAGTGGCAAGAGAGACGTTGCAAGCAACGTCTCTACAGAAGATGGTTGTACGAGACGTAGTCTTGCTACGCTCTCTCTCAGCCAACTCTCGCGCCGCCCGGCGTTTTCCTGCCAATAAATCCAGGCTCCAATCAGCAGCAGAGCTCCGCATCCTCCGACAATTTTCAACAGCGCCAGCGGCTTGTTCGGTTCATCCGGCTGCGGGATCAGCGACAGCGCGATCGTCAGCGTGGTGGTGAGAAATCCAACTGTCGCGACCAGTTTCGCGATGGCGTTCCTCCTGGCACGCGGATCACGTCCGGCTCTGCTGGCTCGCGCTGCAGTTTGATCATCGCCGCGAACAGGTACAAGTACGGAATGAAGTAAGTGATCACGCCCATGCTGACCAGCACGTCGTACGCGCCTTTCACACTGGTTCCCGCCTGTCCCAGAAAAATAAAAACTACGCCCAGCACGAACTGCGTCAACAGCGCCACCCACGGAGTCTTCCATCGCGGGTGCAACGCTCCGAACGCAGGCGGCAGGAACCGATCCAGTCCCGCGACGAACGGCAGGCGCGCGACCGCAGCCAGATATGCCCCGGCCGCGCCCACGTTGCTCAGCGCAATCAGAAACGCGGCCAGCGGAAGGACTCCGCGAAATCCCACGCGCGACGCGGTCTTCGACACGGCCTGCACCAGTCCCTGCAGACTGTTGACTTCACTCGACGGCAAAGCGAGCAGCACGCAGACCGTCCCCAGGATGTAGCAGATCGTGACCGTGACTGCCGCCCGAAAGCAGCGCCAGAGGAATGGTGCGGCGGGCATTCTTGATCTCCTCGCCCATGAACGATGCGGTTTCGCATCCGCCAAAGGCAAACGTCAGCACCGACCAGAAAATGATGTCGTTGAGATGCGTGCTCGGCATCATCGAGTGTAGTGTGAACGAGGTCGCCGACCCGTAGCGATGCCATGCTACCAGTCCCATCACGATCACGATGCCGACTGGAATCCACATGGCGAGTGCGCCCACATTGTGCAGCCACTTGCCCACGTCGAGGCCGACGATGTTCATCAGCGTGGCCGCGCTCAAGGTCAGCAGAGAAAAGACAATATAGAAAGTCGCGTTGCCGGAGAGATGCTGCCAGGCCGCCTGCCGCATGAAGAGCACATTGCTGGCGGCGAAGTACAAGACGGCAGGGAAGTAGGGCAGATTGCTCGTCCAATACGTCCACGCGGACATGAACCCGGAGAAGTCGCCAAAGGCGCGCTTGCTCCACACATAGAGTCCGCCCTCGTTCGGATAGCGCGAGGAGAGTTCCAGCACCGAAAGAGCCAGCGGCGTGTAGAAGCACAGCCAGGCCCCAATCCAGATGACGATCGAACTCGGGCCCGCGGCCGCCGCCGTCGCAATCCAGCGCAGGCTGATGCCGGTGATTACATAAAACAGCAGCAGGTCGCGGAACCCCATAACGTGCCGGGGGTGATTGGGGTCTTCGGCCTCCGCGGTGGAGACGCCGGGCGCGAGAAAGGCGATGTCGTCCGCTTGCCGGTTCGGATTGGATTCGGCCAATGGCGTGTCCCGGGATCAGGCTATCGCGAGCGAGAACAAGAGAAATAACACCGACTCGGGCGGGGAGCAAGGCGAAATTGCTGTGTACCGGCCAAACATCCGCTACTTCACCGCAGCGTTTCGGTTGCCGCGCTTCCAGTACAAATATCCGGGCACGCCGATCAGCACGATCGCCGTCCCCCAAAATGCTTCGGTCGGCCGTGTGATGATCGTGTTCAGCGTCCACGATGCACCGACTAGTACGTAGATCCCGGGCAGCCAAGGGTACCCCGTGCATCGGTAAGGACGCGAAATTTCCGGTCGCTTCCATCGCAGCCAAAACATCCCGATCACTGTGAGGGTGTAGGACAGCACCATGCCGTAAATCACGTAAGTGTAAAGCTGGTCGTAGCGTCCGCTTAGAGTGAGTGCCGCGGCCCACACTCCCTGCCCGATCAGGCTGAAGGCAGGCGTCCGCCATTTGGGATGAATCATTGCCATGCGCCGGAAGAAAACTCCATCCTGCGCCATGGCGAGATAGACTCGCGCCCCCGACAGCGTGCAGGTTGCAGCCGCGCTGAAACACGAGACCGCGATTATGAGTGACAACCACCCTGCCGCCCGCGGTGAAAACAACGCCGCCGCCGCTGCGTGGGCAATGGTTTCGTGCGCGGCAATTTCCTTCAGCGGCATGGCGTACAGGTAAGTCACGTTCATCGCCATGTAGATCACACCCACCGCGAGCACGCCCAAAACCATGGCCAGCGGGACGTTCCGTCGCGGTTCCTTCACCTCACCCGCGACCCAGGTGATATACACCCATCCGTCGTAGGCCCAGAAGACCGCGATCAATCCCACGCCCAGCGCCGAGACCAGTTGCATCGGCCCGAGCCCCATCATCAAGCCCACACCGTGGGCGTGGAAGTTCGACCAACTGCCCTTGCCGATAGCGAATCCGAGGACCACGAACGCCACCATCGCCGTGAACTTCGTCCACGTGGAAACGTTTTGCAGGAGCGCACCCCAGCGCAGGCCGACAACATTGACGTACGTCAATATGGCGATCAGCACCAACCCCAGCAGATGAGCACGGGTCACGGCGATACCGGCAATGGCGAATGCCATGCGCTCCTGCGATACGACTGGAAAGACGTTTCCGAGGTACGCCGCCGACGCCACCGAGAGCGCGGCGATGGTTCCTCCATTGGCCACTGCGAAGAGCATCCAGCCGTACAGAAACGCGATCAGATCGCCGTAGGCTTCGCGCAAATAGATGTACTGCCCGCCTGAGTCGGGAAACATCGCGCCCAGTTCGGCAAAGGCGACGCATGCACCTAGCGAGATCAGCGCCCCCAGCACCCAAACACCCAGAAACAAGACCGGCTGGGGCAAGGGGCCGGCAATATCTTTCGCGGTAATAAAAATAGAGGAGCCAATAATGCCGCTCACCAGCAGCAGCACGGAATCCAAGAGGCTGAGGCCGCGCACCAGGGTCGGTTTTGCATCAGCCTGTGTTGAATTTGGGAGCGGCGTGGTTGCGGGCAAGACCGGGACCGGTTCCATCATCCGATTCCCAGTTCGTCGGGAGACTCCAGCGGCGTTCCGCACCGGCGACAGATGACCGCCGAACAATCTCCGCAGGTCAGGGGATCGGTGACTTCCTCCGCACAATTCGGGCAGTAGAGCGGTCCCGGCGCAGGTTCGGGCGGAGGATTCGGCGGGTGTGTACCCATGAAGATGAAAACTGTAGCATAGACGGGATTCGGGCGTAGTTCTTCTGAAGAGAAAGGAGTCTCCGATGATGCGAGGTCTTGGTCGTCCCTTTTCTTCCCTCGCTGTCTTGATCGCCCTTGCGATTACCGCCTTCTCGCAACAGCAACAACCCGCCAACCCCCGTGCAGAGGATGTCGTCATCAAGTGGCGGCACGCGGTCCGTGCAGAAAGGCAGGAGCATTCCAAGCTGGCCGTGCTGGCGAGCGATTCCAATCAGGATGGCATTCAAGGACGTGTGGAGGAATGGATCACAATCTCCCCGATGTATCGCGGCAGCGTAAAGCGGGAGTATGACGAAGGCGAGGTAGTGGTAACCGGACAGTTTGCGAAGCGCCGCGACTGGAATGGATTTGTACGCGACGTGCAGGGAAAGGAACTCGCCCGCCTCCGGACCGAGGTGTTCGAGAAGAGCGCCATTATTTTCGGGCCACCGATACAAATGCCGGAAGCGACCGTCTCGCAAAGTGACGACAAGAAGATGTATCTGCTCCGTACTACGCCTCCCGGCGCAGCGCCGATGAACTGGTATGTGGATGCGACAACCTGGTTGCCCGTGAAATCAGTCCGACCCGGTGACGACAGCGAAATCACAACAACTTATGAAGACTGGGCCGGGGCCGGCGGGATCAACACCCCACACCGGCTCAATGTCAGCGAGACCGACAAACCCGACTACCAATGCCGGCAGACCGCGCTGCACTTCGAGAAGCGTATCGCGCCGAACATTTTCGAGGCCCCAAAGCCAGGCCCTTCCGATGCATCCCTTGAACCCGGCGCTCCCGCAATCCCGTTCACGCTGGAGAGCAATCACATCGTCTTCAATGTGCGCCTGAATGGAAGCGATCCAATCGGTTTTATTCTCGACACCGGGGCCGATGAGAACGTGATCAACACGCCGCGAGTGGCGACGTTCGGCCTCAAGACGTACGGCAAGACAGAAGCGACAGGTGGTGGAGGGTCCGCCGAATACGACTACGCGGCGGGAGCAACCTTTACGCTGCCCGGGGTGGAGGTGCGCAATCAGCACGTGGCGGTGCTCGATCAAACCGGCCTTGAGCGCGCATTAGGAGTGCCCTTGGGCGGTCTGCTGGGATATGACTTCCTCAGCCGCTTCGTCGTCGAAATCGATTACGAAAAGAGGCTGCTCACCCTTCACGATCCCAAAACATGGAGCTACTCCGGCCCCGGTTACGCCGTGCCTGTCGTCTTCGACGATGGGATTCCCTTTACCGATGGCTTGATTTCTGTAGGCCCGAAGACTGATATCCCGGCATTCTTCGTGATTGACTTCGGAGCGGCTGAGACCATGACGCTGACGTCGCCGTTCGTCAAAGCCAATGATCTGGTGAACCTGGCACAAACCAATGCTTTCGTGAACCGTCCCGCGGGCCTGGAGAATCAGTTCTTTTCACAAAACAATGTTCGCGGCCATATCGACCGGCTGGCGCTGGGGAAGCTCATCGAGCGATCGATCCCCATCAATATGTCGGTGAATGTCAAGGGTGCTTATGCGAGCACGAACTTCTCCGGTACGATCGGCCAGAGCATCTTCCGCCGCTATCATGTATTCCTCGATTATGCCCGGAACCGGGTCATTTTCGAACCGACGGCCGAAACCAGCGCGCCCTTTCCCGAGCGCAAAACGTATGGGCTGACAATCATCGCCTCTGGAGCCGATCTGCACACCTACACCGTCACCGCGGTTCGTCCCGGATCGCAGGCGGAAAAGGACGGATTCAAGAAGGGCGACGTGATATCCAATGTGAATGGCAAGCCAGCGGCGCAGATTACGCTGAGTCAACTGCGCGAGCAACTCACGAAGGAAGGCGAAAGCTACGATGTAGGCGTCAGCCGCGCTCAAGACAAAATCACGATTCCCGCTCGGATCAAACTGGTCTCTCTGGACAAGGGTTAGGTCTTGCGAAAACATATCCAAAGCATGAAGACCGCAAAGCGGAGGCCGCAGCTCAAAACACCCAGAGCAGAACGGTTCACAGTGGCCGTCGTGCAAGCTTCCCCGGTGGTGTTCGACCGTGAGCGGACGCTTAAGAAAGTTCATGCACTCGCCGGACAGGCCGCCCGCCAGGGGGCACGGCTCGTGGTTTTTCCTGAGGCGTTTGTCTCCGCTTATCCCCGGGGCCTGGATTTCGGAGCCGTCGTTGGTTCGCGGACAGAAGAAGGACGGGAACAGTTTCGGCGCTACTGGGAGAGTAGTGTGGACGTCCCAGGTCCTGCCGTCGACGCACTCGCCCGGACGGCAAAAAGCTGCGGAATCTACCTCGTGATCGGCGTCATCGAACGGGATCGCGGCACTCTCTATTGCACCGCCTTGTTCTTTTCTTCAGATGGAACCTACCTTGGCAAGCACAGGAAAGTAATGCCTACCGCCTCCGAACGGCTGGTGTGGGGCTTTGGCGACGGCTCGACGATGCCTGTGTTCGACACCCCGCTGGGGAGGATCGGCGCTGTCATCTGCTGGGAGAACTACTTGCCGTTGCTGCGTGCCGCGATGTATGCCAAGGGCATCGAGCTGTACTGTGCGCCCACTGCGGATCCGCGCGACTCCTGGATTGCCTCGATGCGCCACATTGCGGTCGAAGGACGCTGCTTCGTGCTTTCCTGTAACCAGTTCAATCGTCGCCGCGATTTTCCATCCGACTATGGGGCGGCGCTTGGAGATGATCGCGATGCGATTGTGACGCGCGGCGGCAGCTGTATCGTCGATCCTTTTGGGAGTTTTCTGGCCGGACCCAACACCGAAGACGAAGTGATTTTGACTGCGGAAATCGATCGCGGACAGATCATCCGTGGGAAATTTGACCTCGACGTTGTCGGCCACTATGCACGGCCGGACATTTTTCAATTGCAGGTTGACGAGCGGCCCAAGAAGCCGGTTACCACACAAGATACCGATCGAGGGGATCCCCATGCCCGACAAGCCCCAGACTCCCGACCAAAAGCTGCAACAAGAATTCAACCGTTGGGCCGCCGAGGGTGAAGGCGAGAAGATGGAGCGCCATCACCTCGACATCACGGAGAAGACGATTCGCCTCATGAATCTTCGCCCGGGCGAACGCGTGCTCGATCTCGGATGCGGCTCAGGATGGGCGACGCGGCTGCTGGCGCGGCTGGTCGGCGAAGGCCCGGAAGGATTCGGCCAGGTGGTCGGTCTCGATGTCTCCGACGAAATGGTGCGGCAGGCGCGCGAGTCGTCGAAAGACTTCGAAAATATCCTCTACGTCTGGGGATCGGCGCAACAGATTCCGTGGGAAGAGAACTTCTTCGATAAAGTCTTGTCGGTCGAATCGTTTTATTACTATCCCGACCAGGACCGCGCTCTGATGGAGCTATTCCGCGTGATGGCCCCGCGGGGAAGGCTCTTCATCCTGATCAATCTGTACAAAGACAACCAGTACTCGCTGCAGTGGGTCGATAAGCTGAAAGTTCCGGTTCACGTGCGGTCTGCGGCGGAGTACGTGGAACTGCTCCAGAAGCACGCGTTCGAAAGCGTAGAGGCGCGCCGCATCCCTGACGACACACCCACGCCGGATGATTACAAGACGAAATCCTTCCACAGCCTGGACGATCTGCGGGCCTTCAAGCGCGAAGGAGCGCTGTTGCTATCGGCCTCAAAGCCCGACCTGCGCACGCCCGCGCCGGGCTACACGATCTATTAGATCTCGTCGTCATCGTCGTCGCGGTCACGATGGCTGAGGTCCTTTACCGGGCTCAGCGCGCGCCCATCCTGGGCATGGTGAATCTCAATGCGGCCGTTCACATCCTCCAGTTTGATGTGTGTGCCTCCATTGCCCATTTGTCCCCGCAAGTTATGCCCCACAAACTGATGATGGTTCACGTGCAGCCCGAGATCGTTGCTGATTCCGCCGGAAACGGTGCTGGCCTCGATTTCAGCCTGCGAGTCGGACGGGATCGTCAGTGCCACCGAACCATTCACCGAACTCAACTCGACCCAATTTCCGGTAAGCTGCTCGAAACCGGCTTCGAGACGGCCATTTACCGTCGAGAGGTGAGTTCGTCCGGCAAGGTCATGCCCTTCCAGTCGTCCATTAATGCAGGAGGCGTGCACTTCGCCACTCACACCCGCAAGGTCGAGCGATCCGTTGATCAGCTTGATTTCGTCCAGGCGCACGCTACGCGGCACCGTCACCGTGTATTCGACGCCGGCGGGATTGTTGTGCGAGCCCCAGTTGAAGTTCAGGTCATGGTCGCGATACTTGGTGCGAATCGAAAGATAGTCTTTCCCGGAATCAATCTCGATCTTGGCTTCATCCAGGCGCTCCTTGGTGTCGGCGTACTTCACGGCGTCTACCTTTACCTCATTTCGGTCCCAACTCGAGATGTGCACAGCGCCGTTGATGTTGTCGAGTTCAACCCGGCCGTCGGGCGTCAGCGCGTAGGTCTGATGGAATTCTTCCGTCAGGGCGCCACGATGTTCGGAGGCATGGGCGCTCAGAGCAAAGGCGAGCAGGGCGCAACCGGTTCCGAGGATGATTTCCGACCAGGTGGCGGATCGGTGGCGGTTCATGACTCCCTCCGTTTCAGTGAGTTAGACGTAGTAGTGGTGAATTGGTGAGAACCGAAGCCGTTGGGGATTTATTCCCGCACCCGCGGTTGCAAAAGTTACCTCCGTGATGTTCCCTGCAGTGGCCTAGTCAAGGACAATCCCATCAAGAGCTTAAGTGGGGTTCAGCTTGTTGCATCTGTGCCAAAAAACCGCGTCCCGACGCCGGCAGAGAGTTGCCTCGTTGGGCGTGCTCGCACTCCTGTTTCTGCTTCTGCTCCCAACCTGGCTCGTTGCTCAGACCGCGGATAACGAAAAGCCTGTCCCCATCTTGAGCGGCAGCGCTGGCGCCTTCAGTTTCGTGAGCGGCGGTCAAAACCTGATCGACACGCAAATCAACCCGGTCCTGCTGGTGCCGTTGGGCGATCGCTGGCTGGTGGAATCGCGCGCGGAGTTTGAAGGTCAATTTCAACGCCGGCCTGATGGCGGCCCTTACGGCGGGCCAGTCGACAAGCACGTCGACTACGCTCAGGTCGACTTCATCGCCAGCCCTTACATGACGGTCACGGCGGGCCGGTTTCTTACTCCGTTCGGCATCTTCAACGAGCGCCTGTATCCTGTCTGGATTCGCGCGCTGCAGCCCGATCCTCTTATTCTTCCCATCAATACCGCGCCCAGCGACGGCGCGATGCTGCGTGGCGGCTTCCCGGTCAATGCCAAGACCAACATGAACTACGCCGCTTACACTTCTGCCACTAGCATTGGCATCAGCGGCGTGGATTCGGAGCGCCACGTCGGCGGACGCATGGGCTTCTTCTTTCCCGGACCGAGGCTCGAAGTCGGTGGCTCGTGGCAGAAGACGCTGCAGGATGATCGCAAGAACGCGTTCGGCTTCCACATGGGCTGGCAGCCAACCAAGGCGCCGTTGAACTTGCGCTCCGAGTACGCCCACTCGTTTGAAGGCAGCGGATATTGGATCGAAGGCGCATATCGTCTCAGCCAGGCACACTTCTGGCAAAAAGCCATGCGTCGAACCGAAGTTGTCGCCCGCGCCCAACAGTTCTACACAGGCGGGATCAGCAGTGACGCCGCAGCGCAACTCGGCCTTCCATCCGCCAACACGCGCGAAGCCGACTTCGGCGTCAATTACTTTCTGCGCGACGGGCTGAAAACCGTTGCCAGCTACGGACGTCAGTTCAGTTCGGCGGGGAATTTCAATCAGTGGACGTACGGCGTCGCTTATCGCTTCCTGATTCCGCTCGGTCGGGTGGGGGCGCCATGAAAGATCATGTCATGAACATGGTGGTGGCGGTGTTGCTCAGCACGCTTGCGCTTGGTTCCTCAGTGTTCGCAGGCGCTCCGTCGGGCAAGAAAGAAGCGACCAGCGCGGCTCCGGTCGTGCACTACACCGACGCCGATAGCATGCGCCTCCAGGGCGAGCAACGCTTTCGCGCCAATTGCGGCCGCTGTCATGCCGCACCGCAGAAGTTTCCGCCGCGAATGATGGCGACCGTTGTTCGTCACATGAGAGTCAGGGCCACGATCACCGACCAGGATATGCGCCTCGTCCTGTTCTATATCACCCAGTGACCGCGAAGGAACCGGATCCGATCGGATGATAAAAGCAGCGCGCATTCGTCAAGTGGTTGCGTTGATCGCGGCTGTTGCTGGGCTCCTCGCCGGGCTTCCTCGCGCCAGTGCGCAGGCCCATGTCATCGAGTTCACCGCCGACAGCGACAGCCGCTACAAGATCGCGGGCCAACACGTTCCCGAGATCACGGTGAAAGCGGGCGAGCAAGTGCTTCTGCGGGTCACGGCCCGCAGAGCGAAATCGTGGAATCGGGATGGTTCCATCCATGGCTTCACCCTGCTCCGAGCCAAGGATCGAACCAGAGTGGACGGTTGGGGCCTGCTCTTCAAGGCCGGGAAGCAGGAGTTTCTCCTTACCGCTCCCACCGAACCGGGCCAGTACGAAGTCGTTTGCACGGTAATTTGCAGCGAAGAACATGAAGGCATGCACATGAAGTTCACCGTGCTACCCTGATGCTTCACAATCAGGAGCGAATGATGAAGCGAAACACGATTTGGTATGCAGCAGGAGTGCTGGTGCTGGCCAGTGCTGCTTGGGGCCAGAACGCCCGCGTCTTCAAGGGCGAAGTTTCCGACAGCCAATGCGCTTTGAACGTTCACTCTCTGACCAGGTCCCATCAGGAAATGCTGAAATCAAAGTCGATGGGGGGCACGTCGAACACCTGTGCGGTTTACTGCATTGAACATCTGGGCGGTTACCTCGTGCTTTCCGCCGGAAACGACGTTTACCGCCTAGATCGTGCCGATCTGGTGCACGGTTTCGAAGGGCGACGCGTGAAAATCACCGGGACCCTCGACTCCAAGCTCAAGCAGATTCACGTTCTGAAGATTGACTTGGAGAACCAGCCTTAGTTTTTCTTCCTGACTCGGTCAACAGGAACACGCAGAGGATGGCCATCTCCGGCTCAATGGGATGCCGGTAGCGCGGGATAGCGTACACCACGTAGTAGATCGCCGGATACAGCAGAACCAGCCAAACGAACAGCCACGCTCCCGGCTTGCGCAAGCGCAGGGCTCGGCTTAATCCCCAAAACATTAGCGCCGACGAAGCCAGGAAGAGAAACATTTTCGCGGGCTCGAGCCATGTGGGCTGCGTCGGCTTGGGTGGCGACGCCCAGAAGCAAATGAATCGCTTTGCGCAGAGGCCGGCAAATCGCTTGTAGTCCGCCTTGATGTAGGCGACGGCTTGCTGTTTGCGTATGTCAATGTAGTTGAGTTCGCCCATCGACTGAAACTGCCGCATCGCGTAGAGATCGTGCGGCGGATCCAGATACAACATCAAGGTCCCGTCGGCGCCCGGGCCGTTGCCTAGCCGAAGTTCGGCGCCGAAGTTGTCGCGAATAAAAATGAACTGGCCGAACGTCCGGTAGTTGCGGACCAGCCACGGCGTGATGCAGGCGAAGAAAACCGCCGAAGCGAGTATGACGCCAGCTAGGGACCGCTGGCCAAGTTTGGCGCGCCGATACCAGGTCCACAATCCCGCGGCGGGCAGAAACGACAGCAGCGACGTGCCATTCAAAGCGACGATACCCCACAGCAACCCGAACTCAACCCACGGCAATAGGCCGTCACGGTCCTCCAGGGTGAGGGCGAGCCAGAAAATCACGGCCAGCAACAAGGTCGACAAACTCGTTTCCCACACCGAGCGCGTGCACCAGAACATCACATTGGGCAGCAAAGCCCATGCCCAGGCTGCACCGACGGCGACCTTCTCGGAGAACGGTCGACGCGCGATGTGAAAGATCGGGATGCAAGTCAGCGCCGAGAAGACACTGTTTAGTGCCAGCAGTACGAAAGCCGATGCCTTCGAATAAATGCCAAAGACAAGAAACACTCCGGCGGCTAGATACGGGTAAAGCGGAGGCTCCCAGGCGGTTGGTCCGGTGGCGGGCCCGAAGGGATTCCTGAAGCCGTGACCGGAGGCCAGCGAAGCAGCCACCCGACCCATTTCCCAGCCAAAGCCGAAGTTGTCGTCTGTGCTCTTGAACTTGTAGGTGTGGCCGATGACGATCCAGCCGATGCGGAGGATCAGAGCGATGGCGACGATCCAGAAAGGCGACGTGCGGATGCGGGCCCAGACTTCAAAGAACAGTCCGGAACGGCGGGCAGACGCCGCGAATGAGGATTCCATGGATGATTCTATTTGTAGCTGAGCGAGGCGGCAGGAGCAAACTGGAAGCCATCCGCTCGGGCATCCGCTCAGGCATTGACAAGACGCTGCTAAGAGCACATAATTCGCGCCCAACGGGCTGGAACACCGTTACCGCCCGCCTTCCCGGGGCATCACACAACATATCGATCACCGAAGGAGGGAGCATGCGCCACTTGAGAACTCCCCTGCAGCTTCTGCTGTCTCTGTTGATCTTTCTGCAAATCGCACAAGCGAAGCTACCGTACGCCTACGTGGCGAACAACACCGATAACACCGTAACGGTGATTGACACCAACTCCGGCACAGTGGTGAAGACCATTGGGGTAGGCATCTTGCCCTATGGCGTGGCGGTGAACCAGGCGGGAACGTTCGCCTACGTGACCAACGCTGGATCGGACACAGTGTCGGTCATTAGTACCGCCACCAACGCCGTAGTCGCCACCATAACACTTACCGGTCTGGTTTCGCCCATGGACATCGCGCTGAGCCCGAACGGGAAGACCGCTTACGTCAGCTGCAGTGCGAATGCGGTCGCCGTGATCAACACTACCGCGAAGACATTCAAGACGATTGCTGTCCAGAACCCCATCGGACTGGCCGTAACACCCACCGGAGCTTTTCTATACGTGGTCAGCTCCAGCGCAGGCAAGGTGCTGGTGATTTCGACTTTGACCAACGCCGTGGCGGCCACGATCGCGGTCGGCACCAATATCCCGATTGGAGTAGTAATTTCTCCGGACGGAACAACGGCCTATGTCACCAACTACAATGCACACACCGTGACGGTCATTCGGACCGGGAATAACGTCGTTGCCAAAACGATCAACGTCTCGGCGGGGCCATTTCATGAGGCGGTCAGCCCCGACGGACATTGGCTGTACGTAGCCAACTACAACGCAGGCGGCGGCAATCTGGTAACCGTGATTAACACCAGTACCCAAACGGTTGCGGGGACCGTCGTGGTCGGGACAGGTCCGAACGGGTTGGCGTTTACCCAGGACAGCGCTTTCGTCGGCGTAACAAACGAGAGCTCCAATACCGTTTCCGTCATCAACACTGCGTCCCGCACGGTAAGACAGACGATCCCTGTCGGCAAAGGTCCGATCGGAGGTTCAATCCTGGGCCCGCAGACCGTCTCCACGGTGGCGGGCGGATACGTGGGCGACAACGGTCCGGCCACCAGCGCCGCCATCGAAGGCCCGGCCGCTTCTGTTCTCGACAGTGCCGGTAATCTCTATGTCAGCGACGTCTACGGGAACCGCATCCGCAAGATCACTCCGACGGGAACGATCACGACGTACGCCGGCAACGGGGCCTGCGGCTATAACGGCGACAACATGGCGTCCACACAGGCAACGCTTTGTGTCCCGAGCGGCCTGACGCTGGACGCCGGCGGGAATTTGATCGTGGCCGACCAGGTGAACGGCCGCATCCGCAAGATCACCACCGCCGGCGAGATCAGCACGATCGCCGGCAACGGACTGTTTGGCTACAGCGGCAATGGCGGCCCGGCCATCAAGGCCTCGATCGCGCCGTTTTCCCCCACCTACGATTCTTTGGGGAACCTGTATTTCTCGAACGTGACCAGCTGCGTGGTAAGCAAGGTCAATACCAGCGGGGTTATTACGACCGTGGCGGGTACAGGTACGTGCGGGTACAACGGCGACAATATTCCGGCAACAACCGCCCAGCTGAACCAGCCGCGTGGCGTGACTTTTGATCCGGCTGGAAACCTGTACATTGCCGACACGACCAACCATCGAATCCGCATTGTGACTCCAGGCGGAACGATCAACACTTTTGCGGGTAATGGGAAGATGGGGTTCAGCGGCGATGGGGGCCTCGCCACCCTGGCAGGGATTGGCAATCCCCGCAGTGTCTTGGTCAAGAACGGCGTTCTCTACATCTCGAGAGGCGGTCAACAGCGTTTTCGCCGGGTCAACCTGTCGACCAAAATCATCAGCACCTATGCCGGGTCGGGCCCTGGGTACGATGGCGACGGCAACTCGCTGCTTTTGACGTTGTTTAACGGAAGTTTCAACATGCTCTTCGATTCTTCCGGAAATCCGATCTTCGACGATGCCCTCAACGGTCGGGTGCGCAAAGCGACTGGCGGAATCGTGAAGACGATTGCCGGAGGCTTTATTGGAGACGGTGGTGCCGCCACTGCAGCGGCGATGGTCCTTCCGGAGGCATTGGCCATCGATACGTCGGGGAATTTCTATATCGCGGACTATGCTGGCAATCGCGTGCGCAAGATTAGCGCGGGAAAGATCAGCACGATCGCCGGTACCGGCATCAGCGGTTTCTCTGGCGACGGCGGGCTTGGTAAAAGCGCGAAGCTGAACGGTCCCCAAGGCGTGGTTGTGGATTCTGGCGGCAATGCGTTCATCGCCGATACCTTGAACGGTCGGGTCCGCAAAGTGAGTACCGCTGGCACCATCTCCACTTTTGCCGCCAACGTGAATTTCACCGACTTACTCCAAATGGCCAAGGACAGCGCCGACAACCTGTACGTGGCCGACGATGGAGTGTGTGTGGTGTGGAAGATCACTCCGGCGGCGGTCGTGAGTATCGTTGCGGGAGTGCTCGGCACTTGCGGCTATAACGGCGACGGCATCAAGGCCACGGCCGCCCGACTCAATGGCCCAAGCGCGGTGGCAGTGGACGCCAGTGGCAACCTGTTCCTCGTCGACTACGTAAACAATCGTGTCCGCGAGGTGAACACGTCGGGCATCATCAGCACCGTGGCGGGAAACGGGACTTGCAACTACACCGGCGACGGTGGGTCTGCCACCGCGGCGACGCTGTGCCCTTGGGGCATTGCGGTAGACAACAAATCGGGAACGATCTACGTTTCGGACCTTACTTTCGACCGCATCCGCAAAATCAGGGGCGGCACCATCACCACCTTTGCAAGCTTTGGCTTTGGGTTTAACGGGGATGGACTGTGGCCGCTGTATACCGGCTTCGACGATCCCGTGGCCATGGCGGTCGATTCCGCAGGAGCCGTGTACGTGCTGGATGACTCGGAGCACCGCCTCCGCAAGATCCAGTGATGAAATCCGGACGGTAGCGATGCCAGCGACTCCATAAGGTCTGGGTGGTGGACACATCCGCAATCCAGTTGCTAAAAGGGAGCCGCGCCGCCGTCACGAGAACCCTACACTTGAACCACGTTCCTCCCATCCTTCGCAAAGGGACGCGAAGGATAGGGCCCCCGTGTGTTGATGCAGCGAAATCAAAGGATCGTTCAGTGGCTGGGCCAATCCGCCTGTCAGAAGGTTTATTCCTCTATTATTCAATAGCTTGGAAGGATATCAACAGCGGCGGTTCAGATTCTGGTTGACAACCATGAACGCAGAGCAGTAACTTAACGTTGTTAACTTAACAACGTTAACTAAGGGATCAAGGTTATGGGAGTCAAAGAAAGACGCGAGCGCGAGAAGTCGGAGACGCGGGACAAAATTCTCGACGCGGCGCGTGAGTTGTTTGTAACCGAGGGCTACGAAGGCGTCTCCATGCGGCGGGTGGCGGAGAAGATCGAGTACTCTCCGACCGCCATCTACGTTCACTTCGCCGACAAGAATGAGTTGTTTCACGAGTTGTGTCGCGAGGATTTTGCCCACCTGCAGCAAGTGATGACCAACTCGGCGATGCCTTCAGATCCGCTGGAGCGGCTGCGGCAGATTGGGCGGAATTACATCGAGTTCGGCACGCGCTTTCCGCATCACTACGTGTTCATGTTCATGACGCCGCATCCTCCGCATGAACTGGATGAAGAGGATCGCGAGATCGTGGGTAATCCCGAGATGGACGCCTACGCCATGCTGAAGTGGGCCGTGCAGGCGGCAATTGAGGCGGGATGCTTTCGGGAAGAGGTCCGCGATGCCGAGTTGGTATCGCAGACGCTCTGGGCGTCGGTGCATGGGGTGATTTCGCTGAACATTGCCAAGTGCAAAGACCCTTGGGTGGAATGGCGCCCCCTCCGGGATCGGGCGGAGATGATGCTGGACGTAACGCTGCGGGGGCTGGTCAGAGATCCGCTTCTCGCACAAGCCGCGAGAAATGAGATACCCGAAAAATCCCCACTTCTCACAAAGGACGCGAGAAATCGGGCACCCAGCGCGTATGAGACGCCTGACATTCCTGCGGAGGAAAAGTAATCATGCCTCCTCTGGCGCAACGAAATTTGTTTCATGACAAGGTGCGGCTAGCGGTCACGCTGACGGGGATTGTGTTCTCGGTCGTGCTGATCGTGGTGCAGTTGGGATTGTTTATCGGATTCACGACGGCGACCTCCAACCTGATTGATCACTCGGGCGCGGATTTGTGGATCACATCGAAGAACGTGCCGTACGTGGAGCAGGGAGTCGCCTTCAGCGAGCGCAAGCTCAATCAGGTGCGGGCAGTTGAGGGCGTGGCCGATGCGCAGAAGATCATTGCGCGCTGGACGCAGTGGAAGCGGCACGACGGCGGCCAGGATTCGGTGCAGATCGTCGGGATCAACGTGGACGACCGACTGGAACGGCCGTGGAACGTGGTCGAGGGCCGAGTGGAGGACTTGAAGTCTCCCGATGCCGTCATTCTGGACGAACTCTACAAGCAGAAGCTGGGCGTGACCGGCGTGGGCCAGGTGTTCGAAGTCGGAGGTCATCGGGCGCGTGTGGTGGGATTCACGCGAGGGATCCGGTCGTTCACGACTTCGCCCTACGTCTTCACCACGTTCAAGAATGCTCAGAACTACACCGGGCTGCGGGAAGACCAGACGATGTTCATCCTGGTGAAAGTGGCTCCGGGAGCGGATTTGCAGCGGGTGCGGCGGGAACTGCTCGATCACGTGACGGATGTCGAGGTATTCACAACAGCGCAGTTCAGTCGGATGACGACGTTCTACTGGATGTTTACGACGGGCGCAGGCGTAGCGGTACTGATCGCTGCAGCGCTGGGCCTGGTGGTGGGATTCGTCGTGGTGGCGCAGACGATTTACGCGACAACCGTGGATCACATCCGCGAGTTCGGCACATTGAAGGCAATGGGAGCCCCAAACAGTTACGTCTACAAGGTGATCATGAAGCAGGCGGCCATCAGCGCGGTAATTGGCTATGTGCTGGGGATGATCGTCAGCGCGTTTGTGGTGAATGCCAGCCAGAAGGGCGGGGCGGCGATCTTGATGCCGACGTCGATGGCGGTGGGAATGTTCTTTCTGACGCTGACGATGTGCGTGGGGGCGGCGCTGGTTTCGATCAACAAGGTGACAAGGATCGATCCCGCAATGGTGTTCAGAGGGTGAAGTTACCTGTTGTGGGGAATTGTCGTTCCTAGCGAAACGAGGAATCTGGGTTTTCTGGGGCGCATGGAAGAACCGAGGTTCCATGTCGCTTCGCTCCTCGGAATGACAAGAGTTAAGGAGACGTGAAGATGCAATCCGCAATCGCAGTTCGACAGCTCACCAAGAAATACGAAGAAGGCGCGACCGGCACGCTTGCATTGCGCGGTGTTGACCTGGACGTGCATCCGGGTGAACTGCTCCTGCTGATGGGGCCCTCAGGCAGTGGCAAGACCACGTTGCTGTCAATCATGGGCTGCATTTTGACCGCGTCGTCGGGCAGCGTGCGGGTGGCGGGAAGGGAAGTGGTGGGGCTGAGCGAGAAGCAGTTGCCGTCGCTTCGACTGGAGCACATTGGCTTTGTGTTTCAAGGATTCAACCTGTTTCCTACCCTGACGGCCGGCGAAAACGTAGAACTGATGCTGGATCTGAAGGGAATCTCGACCGCCAAGGCCAAGAAGCGGGCGCACGAATTGCTGGAGCAGGTGGGCCTGGGCGAAAAGTACGGCAGTTTCCCGGCCGACTTGAGCGGCGGGCAGAAACAGCGGGTGGCGATTGCGCGGGCACTGGCGGGCGACCCCGGAATCATCCTCGCGGACGAGCCCACGGCGGCGCTGGACTCGCATACGGGTCGCAAGGTGATGGAGATGATGAGCGAACTGGCCCACCAACGCGGCCGCGCGGTCGTGATCGTGACGCATGATTCGCGGGTAGTGAGTTTTGCGGACCGGATTGTGAAAATCGAAGACGGAGCGATTGCGGCTCCAGATCAGACGGAGATGGTGCCCCCGGGCTTGCTGGCACACAGTGTGTCCCAGGCTGCGGTGGGTTTGGTTTGAACGTGGAACGTCAGACTCGATGAGGACTGGGGGTTTTTATGACTAGAGAATATTCGATTCGAACTCTGTTCAAGAGCCGCATTGCCTTGGCGGTGGGGTTGGGCGTTTTTTTGCTAACTGCCTCCTTGGTGGTAGCGTCGAGGCGCGCACATGAGACTGCGGTGGCGGCGGCTACCGCCTCGGCGAGCCACGAGCCTCTTCCGATTGCTGGACCAGGACGCGTGGAGCCCTATTCCGAGGACATCAAGATTGGGTCGGAATTGAGCGGACGGCTCAAGTCGGTGAACGTTGAAGAAGGAGACGCGATCCGGCACGGGCAGGTGTTGGCCGAGCTCGAGAATGCTGATTATCGCGCGCAGGTTGAGGCAGCACGGGCCAATGTGGTGGCCAAGGAAGCGGTGTTGCGAAAGGTTATGAATGGCGCGCGGCGGCAAGAGCGCGACGAGGCCTGGTCGTCGGTGAACGAGGCCAAGGCGGTCATGGAGAACTCGCAGTCCGAATTGCACCGTCGTCAGGAATTGTTTTCCGTGGGCGTGGTTTCACGCGAGGAATTGGATCGCTATGCGCGCGAGGCCGATGTGGCCAAGGCCAAGTATGACGCGGCGGTACAGCAGCATGCGCTGGTCGATGATCATGCGCGCGAGGAAGACCAGTCGCTGGCGGAGGCGGATCTGAAACTGGCGCAAGGCCAGCTCGGCGAGGCCGAGGCGCGCTACGAGAAGACGTTCATCCGTTCACCAATCGATGGCAGCGTGCTACGCAAGCATCATCGCAGCGGCGAGAGCGTGTCTAATTCCTCCACCGTGCCCGATCCGGTCTTGACCATCGGCGACCGCAAGACGTTGCGCGTCCGCGTCGATGTCGATGAAACGGACGTGAGCAAGGTGCGCGTGGGCCAGCGGGCCTACGTGACCGCCGACGCCTTTGGCAAACAGAAATTCTGGGGACACGTCGTGCGCGTGGGGCAGCAACTAGGACCGAAGAACGTGCGGACTGATGAGCCCACGGAGAAAGTGGATACTAAGATTCTGGAGACTCTCGTCGAACTCGCCCCCGGCTCGCAATTACCTGATGGTTTGCGGGTGGATGCGTTCGTCGTGCCGGACGGCGGGGAAGTGGCCGAGAATCGCTGAGGCCCTTCAAGTCTAAGATCAGAATCCCCACCTTCGGCTTCGCTCAGGGCAGGCTTTCTCGCCAAAGGCGCTGGAAGTGGGGCACCCGAATAATTCAATGAACGAGCCCGTGCGGGGCTTTATAGGAGGAATCTATGACTCGGGAAGCTCGAATAATGGCTGGAGTTATCCTCATCACCGTTCCGTCGATCCAGTATGGCGGGTTGTTCTTGCTGCATTCGTTGCGGGATCGCAGCAGCCACTACATGGACAACGCCTTGCGCCAGAACTTTTTCCGCGCGGGTCATGCCCATGCGGGGGTAATAGTCATTCTTTCGCTGGTGTGCCAGTTGCTGGCGGATGCGGCCACGCTACCGCCCTCTGTGCTGTGGATGGTGCGGATTGGTGTGCCTGCCGCCGCGATTCTGATACCGCTGGGATTCTTTCTATCGATGCCCTTACCCCAGGCGACTCAGCCCAATGGTTTGATTTCGCTCATCTATGCCGGAGCCGCGGTGCTAGCTGTGTCGGTCGTGACGCTGGGGATTGGCCTGCTGCGAACCTCAGCGATGTAAGCGACTTCACAGTGAGAAGCACGCGAATCCGGTAAAATACAGGTCTTGACCGGACAGCGCTTTGACCTCTGATTTCATTTTTTCCATGGCATTGCTGGGATGGGCTGCCTCCAAGGGCATTGTGCCCTACATCCGCCAGCACTTTCTCGACACCACGTTTCGTGGTCTCTACCATGCAAACGCATTCGATGTGGCGCTGCTTATCCCGTATTTCATCGTGTTGATTCTGCTCGCAGGGTACGGGGCACACCGCTACGTCTTGGTTTATCTCTATTACAAGCATCAGAAAAACCGCACGACCGAGCCGGCAGCACATTTTGAGGAACTGCCGCGGATTACCGTCCAGTTGCCGATTTTCAACGAGCAATACGTGGTGGAGCGCCTGCTGGAGTCGATCTGCAGGCTGAATTATCCGCGGGAGAAACTCGACATTCAGGTGCTCGACGATTCCACCGACGAAACCGTCGATGTGGCGCGGGACCTGGTGGAGCGTTACGCGGCCCTGGGGCATCCGGTCAGCTACCACCATCGCACGAATCGCGAGGGCTTCAAGGCCGGCGCCCTGGCGGAGGGGATGAAGACGGCAAAGGGAGAGTTCATCGCCATTTTCGACGCCGACTTCACGCCACCGGAAGATTTTCTGCTGCGCACCATTCATCACTTCGCCGACCCCAAAATCGGGATGGTGCAGACGCGCTGGACGCACATCAACCGCAATTATTCCTTTCTGACCGAGGTCGAGGCGATCCTGCTCGACGGGCACTTTGTGCTGGAACACTCGGGGCGGGCGCGCACTGGGCTATTTTTCAACTTCAACGGCACTGCAGGCATGTGGCGTCGAAAAGCCATTGAAGAAGCCGGCGGCTGGCAGCACGATACCCTGACCGAGGATACCGACCTTTCCTATCGCGCCCAGCTCAAGGGATGGAAGTTTCTCTACCTGCAGGATGTGGAGTGTCCCGCCGAACTGCCGGTGGAGATGACGGCATTTAAGACACAACAGGCGCGGTGGGCCAAAGGCCTGATTCAGACGGGAAAGAAGATATTGCCGCAGGTGATGCGCAGCGACGCGCCGCTGCACACCAAGATCGAGGCGTGGTATCACCTGACGGCGAACATCAGCTATCCGCTGATGATTATGCTTTCGGTGCTCCTGCTGCCGGCCATGATCATTCGCTTTTATCAGGGCTGGTTTCAGATGCTGTACATTGACCTGCCCCTGTTCATGGCGTCGACGTTCTCGATTTCCAGTTTCTATCTGGTGTCGCAGCGCGAACTCTTTCCTCGAAGCTGGCCGCGGGCGTTGTTGTTTCTGCCATTTCTGATGGCGCTGGGGATCGGGTTGACCATTACCAACACGAAGGCTGTGGTCGAGGCTCTGATCGGGAAAAAGTCGGCGTTCGCCCGCACGCCAAAATATCGCGTCGTGTCGAAGAAAGACAAAGTCGGCGCCACCAAGTACCGCAAGCGGCTGGGCTGGGTGCCATGGCTGGAATTGTTGATCGGTGCGTACTTCGCGCTGACGGTGTACTACGCCGTGGACAACGAAAATTACATCACCGTCCCTTTCCTGTTGCTCTTTGTTGTGGGGTACTGGTATACGGGATTGATGTCGTTGCTGCAGGGAAGATTTGGAGGGGCCGCACTGCGGACTACGGCGCACACGAAACCATTTCCGGTGGGTGTGTAAGGAATTGCGGCCGTAACCTCTTTGCGCTTTCGTTCATCTTATCTGGCAGAGACGTAGCAAGCTACTCTCTACGGGTGCTCATCCCCATCTCGATTACACGAGCGACAGCCAGGACGGTCCCCTCATTACCGGCAAACATATGGAAGCAGGCGCGGCTTCCGGCAAACCCTCGTACGTGATCATGTATGGCGAGGCCTGCTATAACTCCAAACGGCAAGCGCGTCGCACAGTCAGCCTTTACGAAAAATACAAAGATCGCGTGCAATTTGTGGTTGTCGACCTCGACGGCTACCTTTCGCACGGACAGCAGGAACTGCGCAAGAAGTATTATCGCGGCAGCATCCCTCACGTGGTTGTGCTCGATTCGTCCGGAACCGCCGTGTATGATCGTGCCGGCGAAGTCGACGAAGCGGTCATTTCCAGCCTTCTCGACAAGGCTCTACACTAGAATTCTGGCCTCCGCTTGACCGCTCAGTTAGAATCCTCTCGCTGAAAGTTTGCATCCGGCAGTGCACGTTTATCCGGATGAGGCGAAGGAGGGTGCTATGTTGCTCTCGCGCAGATTGATCCACCTGACCGGTCTTGCGATCCTGCTGTTGTTCGTTCTCAGTTGCGGCTCGGCGCACACTTCCGATGAGTTTTATGTGTTTGTCGCGGCGAACGTGCAGGTTGCCTACTGGAAGGCTGCAGCTGCGGGACTTTCGAACGCCGCTTCGGCGCTGAAAGTGCGCTCGGATTTCGACGGGCCGCCGAGTTACGATGCCAAAGCCGAGCGCGATGCTTTGGACCAGGCGGTGCAAAAGAAAGCGACCGGCATCCTGCTGGCCGTGACCGATCCCGCAGTGCTCAAGCCCAGCATCGATAAGGCCGTAGAGGCGGGTATCCCGGTCATCACCATCGACTCCGACGCACCGGCCAGCAAGCGCCTGTTCTTTATCGGCACCAACAACTATCAAGCGGGTTTCACGGGTGGTCAGCGCCTGGCCCAGGAACTGAAAGGCAAAGGCAACGTGGTGGTCTTCACCATGCCCGACCAACCAAACCTGCAGGATCGCTTGCGCGGCTACAAGGACGGCCTGGCCCGCACTCCCGAGATCAAAGTCACCCGGGTGGTCGATATCCAGGGCGACCCACGGATTGCATTCGACACCACGACACAAATCATCGGCAAAGAGCGCGATAAGGTGGACGGCTTCGTCTGTCTGGAAGCGCAATCGGGGAAAGAAGTCGCGGGCGTGCTGAACAGCTATCATGTTACCGGAAAAATTGTCATGGCGATGGATACGGACCAGGAAACGCTGGACTGGATCCAGAAGGGTGGAATCGCAGCCACCATCGCGCAGAAGCCTTACACCATGGCCTTCGTCGGCCTACAGATGCTCGACACTTTGTATCACCACAAGCCGGCATCGCTCGATAAGGATTGGTCAAAAGATAACTACGCGCCGATTCCCAGCTTCGTGGACACCGGCTCGGCCCTGATTGACAAATCGAATGTAGATGCCTTCCTGCAGGCGGGGAAGAATTTGACTTCTACGCCAAAATGAAAGCTACCAGGCACCTTTCCTGGGGTGCGGAGCAGTGGGTGATGTCGAGCATTTCCTGAGATTTTAAATGTGGAGGTGTCGGCATGCGATTGCTCGTATGGGCAACGGTGCTGTTCTGGACTCTGGTCGCTACTCCCGCTGACATACCTCCTGCCGACGAACTATCGGAGGCCGTGACTCGCATGGCCCGGATCGGGCGATGCGGTTCCCCCAGTTTCTCATCCGATGGAGAGTCCTTGGCTTTCGTCTGCGACATGAGCGGTATTCCGCAGGTTTGGACCGCTCCCTCCAAAGGTGGATGGCCCAGTCTTGTCACCACGCTGGACGATCCTGTGCAAGCGGTTGAGTGGTCTCCCACCAGCGATTGGCTCGCGCTCTCCGTCGCCCCTGGTGGGGGCATGAACACGCAGATTTACCTGGTTCGGCCCAATGGGACTGAGCTGAAACGTTATACACGCGGCGCCAAGGACAACAATTGGCTCGCAACTTGGACCTACGATGGCTCGGCTTTGATGATGTCGTCCAACGTTCGCGACAGCGCTGCCATGGACTCTTACCTTCTATCCGTTTCCGATGGACAGATGAAGATGGTCGCCCAGAATCCGGGCATCGGGACCCTAGAGGACGTTAGCCGAAACAATCGTATTGCGTTGGTTGCCCGCATGAAAAGCCGCGGAAGCAATGATGTCTACCTAATCGATACCACTAATAGCAAGGAGACGAACCTTACGGCTCATGAGGGCCCGGGAGAATTCTCTGCAAAATTATCGCCCGACGCTCACACGGTTTATCTCTCTTCGAATAAAGACCGCGATTTGGTTGCCTTTGCCAAAGAAACCATCGGCGAGAACGGACAGGCGAGCCCCATAAAAGTCGTGGCTGCTCGCGACGACGCTGAGTTGGACAGCTTTGCTATCAACGAGCAAGGCACGCAGGCTGCATTGATTTGGAATGTGGCAGGAAAATCCGAGCTGTCCTGGGTCGATCTCCGTACCGAAAAGATGACATCTGGGCCCGCCTTGCCGGCAGAACTGGCGTTCTCGCCCAAGTTTTCGCGGGATGGAAGGCAACTGGCGCTGATCTTGAACGGTGCTGCCGCGCCCTCGGACGTATGGGTGTTCGATGTTGCCAGTGCTCGCTTCAACCAGATCACGCACAGTCCGCACGCCGGCGTGAATTTCGAGGACTTAGTGCACCCGAAACTCCTGCGCTACAAAGCCGAGGACGGCCTCTCATTGAGCGGTTGGCTCTGGTTGCCCGAAAAATGGAACGCTCCCGGCCCGGTAGTCTTCAGCTATCACGGGGGGCCCGAAGGTGAGGAACTGCCCGGCTTCCGCAGCGACTACCAGGCCTTGCTCATGGAAGGCATCGCCGTGTTCGCGCCCAATGTGCGGGGTTCGTCCGGATTCGGTAAGCGTTTTGTCAATCTCGATAACGGCGAACTGCGTGTCAATGCAGTCAAAGACATCAAGTCCTCGGCTGATTTCCTTGTGAGTGAAAAGATTGCTGATCCGCAACGCCTGGGCATCATGGGTGGCTCTTACGGTGGCTACATGACGATGGCTGGCATCACCGAATATCCCGATCTTTTCAAGGCAGGCGCCGATCTATTTGGCATCGTCAATTTCGAGACATTTTTCGCCCACACCGAACCTTGGATGGCGGCCATCTCGACCGTCGAGTATGGTGATCCCAAGACTCAGGCGGAACTGCTTCGGCGCCTGTCCCCCATCCATAAACTGGATCAGGTCAAAGCTGCGACCATCGTCCTGCATGGTGCCAACGATACGAACGTTCCTGTCGTCGAGGCCGAACAGGTTGTGAATAACCTCAAACAGCGCGGCGTTCCCGTGCAGTACGTTCTTTTTCCCGATGAAGGACACGGCTGGCGGAAGGTCCCAAATCGTATCCGTTCGACCGTTGAGATTACACGTTGGTTCTCGAAGTATTTGGAAGCACCTGGAACGCGCAATTAGCCCGTTTAGAACTGGTTCAGTCGCATTCTCTGTCTCACGTCAGCTTCGACCGAGAACCCCGCATCGCGATTTTCCGCAAATCTGGCTTCCAGTTCGTACGCCTGCTTCTCCAGAGGAATTTCCTCGTAGGAGCCGCCACCTAGAAAACCGCGAATATATTGTTCTGCAAATCGCTGTAAGCCGAGATGCTTGTATTGAACGGCGTGGACGAGTTCGTGGAAAAGCAGACCTTCCGTGAGCGGCTGGACATGCACAACAACATCCTGAAACGTGATGCCTGCCATCTGCGAGAACCGAGGAGCGTTGCGGATTCCGATCGCCTTTAATTTTGGATAGAACGAGGGTTCAGAAGCGCGCCCGCGAATGACCCTCACCTGGTCGAGAATGTCCGCTGGGAAGAACGGACCCAAGAGGCGCTTGTGCTCAGGAGTGATGGGGCGGGCATTCGGCGCAAAATGGCCCCGCTGCTCTGCGATATAAGCCGCGACCCAGCTGGAAAGCTCCGCGATTTGTTCCGGCAGCAACTTTCTTCGGCCTACGAAATATATTCGCGGATGTACTCGTCGCGGGTGTGGGACAACTGGCGGACGTCGCCATCGAAAATGACTTTGCCATCGCGCAGAACCAGGAAACTCATGGGCACGTCGCAATACTGACCGCGGGGCAAGGCCCGCACCTGGTTGGTCTTCTTATCAAACTCGTGCGTGGCCATGGTAAACGCGTCCTGCAAGCGGTGCGTGACAAGCAGGGAACTCGTTTTTGACACATCGCGCTGCTTCATGATGAGATCGACGATCGTGTTGGAAGTGACGGGATCGAGGCCGCCGGTGGGCGAGTCGTAGAGCAGCAATTCCGGTTGAGTGATGATCGCGCGGGCGATGGCCACGCGCCGCCGCATGCCGCCTGAGAGCTCCGAAGGGAACATGTCGAGGGTGTGCTCCAACTCGACAAAGCGCAAGGCTTCGCGCACTCTGCGATCCGTCTCGTCATCGTAGACGCCGTGTTCTTCGATTAGGCGGAAGGCAACGTTTTCCCGCACTGTGAGTGAATCGAACAGGGCACTTTCCTGGAAGACCATGCCCAAGTGGCCGCGCAGGGGGAACAGGTCCTGTTCGCGCAGGCTGGTGACTTCATTGCCGAGAACTGTGATTCGTCCGGAATCGGGTTGTAGTAGGCCGAGCGCAAGCTTCAAAATCGTGCTCTTGCCGGATCCGGCAACGCCGAACAGCGCCTTCGTTTCTCCGTACGGAAGGTGAAAGGAAACGCCGCGCAAGACGTGATTATCTTCAAACGAGAGATACACATCGTCAAACACGATGGCGGCGCCGGAGGGTTGTTGTCCGGAGCGGACAGCTTCGTCGATCGGTAAAGTGGGAGCGGACATAAATCCCTTGTAGCTTCACTTATACGACAGCACGGAGATCAGCAGCTTGGTGACAAAGAAATCGGTAACCAGAATCAAGACAGAGGCGGCCACGACGGCCTGGGTGGTCGCCCGGCCCACGCCCTGCGTCCCGCCGCGCGCCGTCATTCCGTAGTAGCAGCCGATCGTCGCGATGATGAAACCAAACAGTGTCGGTTTCAGCAAGCCCATAAAAACATCCTGAAACACGAGCACCTGCCAGGCATTGCTCCAGTACTGGCGGGCATCTAGACTCAGGAACAGCTTGGCGACCATGAGTCCGCCGGCGAGTCCGACCAGATCCGAAATAATGCTGAGGAAGAACAGCATGAAGACCGTCGCCGTGACGCGCGGGGTGACGAGTTTCTTCATGGGATCGGTGCCGAGCGCGCGCATAGCGTCGATCTGCTCGGTGACGACCATCGACCCTAGTTCGCTGGCCATGCCCGACGAGTTGCGTCCGGCCACCATGAGTCCGGTAAGCACTGGGCCCAACTCACGCACCATCGAGGTAGAAACCAGTTGTCCGATCAGGGTGATGGAACCGAAGCGCTGCAGAGTATTGGCCGTTTGCAGCGCCAGCACGCCTCCCGTAAAGAAACCCGTCAACACGACGATGGGCAGCGAGCCTACGCCGATGGTGTCGGCTTGCTGCACCATGTCTCCAAAGTAGAGAGGCTTGCGGAAAAGATTGCCAACGGCCTGCGCGGCCAGCATGGTGTAATCCTGAACCGCCAGGACTTTCTGCTTGGCAAACTCCGTGGGCGAGGTCAATTGCATGCGGTTCGGCAGTCCGGCTTGCGATTGGTTCGCGGAAGTGCCGGCTTGACCGAACTATAACAGAGAAAGCCGTCAGCGATCAGCCATCAGATGTCACCTGGGTTGGTTCCTTTGCCCAACCTTCTCGCCGTGAGTTGCACCGCCTGATAGCATCAACCGGAGAGATACACAAATCCTGATCAATCGCGGTCCGAGCGTGCTACGCTTGCCCGGATTCGGAGAACTGAAAACCTGACCGAAAGTGTCGCTCGGAGATTTAAGCGAAAAATCGTATTTCTTCCCGAACCGACGCTGTCCGTGGTCAACGCACCTTACGATGCGCTTTACCAAAGATTGCCGGGGAGGAATCTCTCTGACCTTGGCAGCCGGTGCCATTCCTTTATCGAGGCGCTACAAATCGCTTTCAGCAAGCATCGTCCCCTGGTTCTCTCGCCGGATTGCGTGTGGCTCACGATTGCACAAGGGGTCAGCCATCACACTGCGGACAACGTGGAGGCTCTCCGCCAGCGTCTTGTTAGGCATCAAGGCAAAAGAGAATTGAACGCAACCCTCGGAGACTTAAGTCCGAAAAGTCTGATACGTGCGATCGCCGATTTTTCCGCGCAGATCCGTGAGGCGTCGGACCACGTGTTGCACGATACGCTCGTTTGCTACTTTTCAACGACCATACCGGAGATTCGAACCGCCAGCGAAGTGCTGTTGATGGACACCTACTCCAGCTATTTCAAGTACAACATGGAATGCGTCTGCGGCATCCCTGCGATTACCTTGACCGGCTCTGTGGCAGATTGGCAGCGAATGCGGGATCGAATCGAAGTATTGGGGACCTATGAACTTGAATGGTGGATCGAGCGGCTGCGCCCGATCCTCGATGAATTCATACAGACCATCCAAGGTCATCCGAACCGCGAATTCTGGCAGGCTATTTACAAGCCCAAGCAAGTCTATTTCACCGACGTCGTGACTGGCTGGATCGCGGATCTTTTCCCTTACCTCGGTGATCCTCCCGAGCGTCGGCGTAGTCACGTTTTCGAATGGCATCGCGAAAACTGGATTCCCAGCGAAATAGAAAGCGCAGTGACTTCGGCCGCTCACTCGGCCAAGTTTATCCCCGTAGGAGCTGCTGCCTTCTCCGATTTCTTCAAGTCCATGAGCGCTATACCGAGCACGTTGCCCTCCCACAAGACTTACGGCGTCGGCATCAGCATCAGAAGTTTCCCTTCCGGGCTCTCCAGCGTTCCATTCGCGCTGAAGCTTCCCGACCATTCAACTCGCAAGTTGGATCCGGTCGCCGGGTTCTTCGGGGTCGAGCAGGACCCTGAGGATCTTGCTATCTCGCCAGTGATCAACTGGTGCATCGCAGAGCCGCCTCCGCAAACACCTGTTTTGATCAACGCGTAACAATAGGCCATTCACCTCCAAGTGATTCCACCCTGATCACATGCGCTTTCATCGTCTCCATTTCTGCTAGAATGCGTGCCGTGAAAAGACGAACATTGCTCCAGGCGCTTCCTGCGGCGACATTGCTTCCGTCATCCCTTTGGGCCGCTTCTCAACAAGATAACGCCAACCCTGCGCAAGCCACGTCGAGCGTTTACGAGCTCCGCGTATATCATGCAGCCCCAGGAAAATTGGGCGACCTGCTGTCACGCTTTCGCGAACACACCATAAAAATCTTTGACCGCCACGGAATAAAAAGCGTTGCTTACTGGACGCCCCTCGATGAGCCGGACAAGAGCAACACACTGATCTACATTCTTCAGCATCCAAGCCGCGAGGCGGCAGCCGCCAACTGGAAGTCTTTCCAAGACGACCCGGAGTGGAAGAGTGTCCACGAAAAATCCGAGGTGAACGGCAAGCTCGTGGAAAAAGTTGACTCCACCTTCCTCACCCTAACCGACTTCTCTCCGCGATTGGGCTAGCCGACGGACATCCGCCGGTCCCACAACCTCGGAATGCAAAGAAAAGCCGCCCAAACCCTGGGCGGCTCATGTTTGATTCAGGCTTACTTCAAAGCTGCGTTCCCTGGAGTTCCTGCAACTCCAGACAGAATCACAAGTGGTGCGGCCTCCGCAGTTCCTTCCCTGGCTGCGGGCTCGCATTTGACGGAGACGCCGGCGCGATTTGGCCATTCCCGCGCGATGCGTTCCGCTCGTGCGGCCGTTTTAGTGTTGTACCTTTGATGTGGTCGAATGGTACCGTCGGCGCGAAAGTAGGCAGGTTGTGCGCGCGCACCCTGGTGACCGCCTCGAATCCGGACGCGAGGGTGATCAGCTTGGGCTCGCTGAACGCGGTGCCAAAGAAGCTGATGCCCATTGGGGTTCCGAACGCCATGCCTGCCGGAACCTGGACGATTGGATAACCTTCGGGCGCAGCGAGGCTCGATGTGCCGAAGATGAAGTGATCGCCGTATAGCAGGTCAGTGGCCCAGGCGGGGTTATCGGTTGCACTGACAATCGCGTCGAGATTGAATTGACTCAGCGCAAGGTCGATGCCGTTGACTCCAAGATTCTTATCCTCGGCCAGCGCCTGGTTGTAGGTCACGCCTCCGAACGCCGGTTGGGGGTCGTTGGGTCCGGTGGCGAGGCCATTACAGAACTCCCAGAGATCCTGATTAAAGAACGGCATCTCCTCGGCGGCGTGGCTGTTGTTGAAAGCGATGGCGTCGGTCAGCGTTTTGCCCGCCATGGGGACTCCCGCACGGGTGGCAAAATATTTCTGGAGATCGTCACGGAAATCGAAGCAGAGCACTAGGGTCTCGTTGTTTGCGGGAGGGAAGGTGAAGCCGGCGGTGTCCAGGTCGACGACGGTAGCTCCTGCGTTCGAAATCGCGGTGATGGCATCTTCAAACTGCGCCAGCACGAGAGGCGGCGTGGGCACGAAGGGATCAAAGCCACCGAGCCCTACCCGTGTAACGCCTATGCGCGCACCCTGCAGGCCCTTGGGGTTGAGGAATTTCCTGTAATCAGTGGGAATGTTGGTTGGTCGAGTGAAGCGTCCCTGCCATCCCAGGGGCACGCCGCCAGTTGCAGGATCGCGGCCGTCGTAGGTGCGACTCTGTACCACCCCGAGGGCCACCGCGACATCGGCCACGTGTCGTCCATGCGGGCCGAACGTGTCCTGCGTGTGGGAGATCGGCACGATGCCCGCGCGGCTGGTCAGGCCCACCGTCGGTTTGAGGCCGACCACGCCATTCGCATTCGCGGGGCAGACAATGCTGCCATCGGTCTCAGTTCCGAACGACACCGCGGAAAAGTTCGCCGACACCGCGGCACCCGACCCGGAACTGGAGCCGCACGGATTGCGATCGATGCCATATGGATTATTCGTCTGCCCGCCCCAGCCCGACCATCCGCTAATCGATTCGAAGGAGCGGAAATTCGCCCACTCCGACAGGTTCGTTTTTCCCAGAATCACCGCGCCACCGTCGCGCAGGTTCTCGGTAACCGTCGAGTCGATCAGCGCCGGCCTGCCCAGCAGAGCGAACGAGCCTGCCGTGGTCTGCATCTTATCGCCGGTGTCCACATTACCTTTAAGCAACACCGGGATTCCGTGCATGGGGCCAAGCACGATCCCGTGGTGCCGCAGCATGTCGGTGTAGCGGGCGATCGCCAGTGCGTCTGGGTTGAGCTCGATCACCGAGTTTACACCCGGACCATTCTGGTCCATTGCGACGATACGAGCGATATACTCCTTGGTCAGTTCCTCCGAGGTGAGTTTGCCGGCGGTCATCGCCGCCTGAAGTTGGGCTACCGTCCATTCGTTGTGCGCCTTCGGACCGTCGGCTGACTGCGCCGCAAGCTGAATCGAGACCACCAGTGCAAACAATAACGTCATCGCGGGAAGCAACGTCAAAATCTTCGATCTCATTTCGGTATCTCCTTTTCTATATTCCGAACAAGAA
>CAVRCR010000026.1:0-46089 GCA_963719615.1 uncultured Acidobacteriaceae bacterium
AGTCGTCGGTCGTTAGCAAAAGCGTGAAGGCCGCACCGTTTATGTGGGGACAGCCGCCCCGGCTGTCCGGCCGAGCGAAAGCTCGGCTGGGTCTTGAGGTTGATGGAACTGCCTATTTCAGCCGCGCCCCAACCGGGACATCCTCCAAAAAGCTTGCCAGTACTGGTTTTCCGCCTTCGAGCGAGGCCGCCACGATCATTCCATTCGACTCCAGTCCGCGTAGTTTGCGCGGGGCCAGGTTAACTACGATGACGACCTTACGACCGATTAGAGTTTCGGGCGCGTAGGCTTCGGCGATTCCGGCTACGACCTGCCGGACTTCGGTTCCAATGTCGATTTCGAGGCGCAGGAGTTTGTCGGCTTTGGGTACGCGCTCCGCCACCTTCACGATACCCACTCGCAGTTCGACTTTGGCGAAGTCGTCGATGGTTATTTTTGCGCCGTCGGTCGGCGCTGCCGCCGGCGCGGCGGGTGGTTGTGGGATCGACGGCTGCGTTTCCGGTGCCTTCACGTCTTCCACTGCGGGACCTCGTTGCTGCTCTTCCATCTGCTGCATCCTTTCAATGGCGCTCTTATCGGCACGCGGAAAGACCGGGCTTACCTCGCCCAACTTCGTGCCCAGCGGCAACTGTCCCCACGCCAACTCGGACAAGGCTACTTTCTTGATGTCTCCGAGCCCCATCTGTGCCCAGATCTTTGCCGTAGCATCGGGCATCACGGGGTGCGCCAGCGCGGTTGCAATGCGCAGTGCCTCAGCCGAGGTATACAGCACCGTGGCCAGGCGCGCGCGGCTTTCGTCGTCCTGTTTCTCGCCCAGAGACCAGGGCTCGTTCTCGACAATGTACTTGTCGACTGCGGCCACTAGTCCCCACGCAGTTTCGAGCGCACGGGAAAATTGGAATTGATCGAACAAAGTTCCGAATTCCCGGATCGTCTGGCGCGCCGTCTCGGCAATCGCACCGTCGGCGGCGGTCTTTGACGCCCCGGGCGACGGATACGGCACCTGGCCCTTAAAATAGCGGTTAATCATCGTCAACGTACGGCTGGCGAGGTTTCCAAGGCCGTTGGCCAGATCGGAGTTGTAGCGCTGTACCAGCGCGTCAAACGAGAACGAGCCGTCCTGGCCGAACACGACTTCACGCAGCAAAAAGTAGCGCAGGGCATCGGCTCCCAGAACATCGAGGATGGTTTCGGTGCGGACGATGTTGCCGCGCGACTTCGACATCTTGTTCTCTTCAAACAGCAACCAGCCGTGGGCGACGATGGCTTTGGGCACGGCCAGGCCCGCCGCCAGAAGAAATGCCGGCCAATACACACAGTGGAAGCGAACGATTTCTTTGCCGATCATATGCACGTCGGCGGGCCAATATTTCTTGAACGCTTCTTGCGCGCCGGCGTGGGTGGAACCGTATCCGATCGCGGTGATGTAGTTCGCGAGAGCGTCGAACCAAACGTAAATCACGTGCTTGGGATCGTCCGGAACCGGGACTCCCCAGGAGAACGTGGAGCGACTGATCGACTGATCGCGCAGGCCGGAGCGGACAAACGAAATCACTTCGTTGCGGCGGGTCTCAGGACGAATGAACTCGGGATTCGCGTAAAGCTCAAGCAGTTTGTCCTGAAACGCCGACAGCTTGAAGAAGTAATTATCCTCGTGGACGGTTTCGGTGATGCGGCCGCAGATCGGGCAGGGATCGCCGGGCTGCGCACCGTCCACGTAAAGCTCATCGGAGACGCAATACTGCCCGGTGTATGTCCCCTTGTAGATGTAGCCGTTGTCGCGAATGCGGCGGAACAACTCCTGCAAACGTTTCTTGTGGCGCTCTTCGGTGGTGCGGATGAAGTCGTCGTTGGAAATGCCCATCCGCTTCCAGAGGTTGCGGAACTGCGCCGAGATTTCGTCGGCGTACTGCTGGGGAGTCTTGCCCGCGGCCTGGGCCGCACGCTCGATTTTCTGCCCATGCTCGTCAGTGCCGGTGAGGAAAAACGTATCCGCGCCGAGCATGCGCTGGCGGCGCGCTACGGTGTCGCACGCGATTGTGGTATACGCGTGCCCGATGTGCGGGCGCGCATTCACATAGTAGATCGGGGTCGTGATGTAGAACTTTCTGCTCATGATCTTGTCGAGTCTACGGGTCTTCTGGCAAAAACGTACGCCCGCCGACTCTGATACTCAACCTCTGGTGGATACGGATCCCTCTCGATGACTTCCTCGATCGCAAATCCTGCCGAGTGTAGATCACGGATCACTTGCTCAGGGCGAAAGAAATAGAAGTCCAGGGATACGTGGCAATCCCACAAGTCGTCCACGTGCTCAACCTGCTCCCCGATGTGAAAGCTCATGAGCAGCCATCCACCAGGCTGCAGAACTCGATGCATCTCGCGCATTGCCTTCACGAGATCCGTGGGTTGAAGGTTGACGATCGCGTAAAACGCCGCGATCCCGGCCCACGCCTGGTCGGGCCAACTGAGTGAGAGCATGTCTCCCTGGGTAAATTCGATGCCCGGGTTCAACTGGCGGGCTCGCTCGATCATTCCAGGCGACAAGTCCACGCCGCAAATCTCCACCTTACGCTCACTCAAATAACGCGCAACTTGTCCAGGGCCGCAACCCAAATCACACGCGATTCCCGTGCCCCTCACCCGGTCGGCGAATCGATCGAGCAGTTGGCGGTCCAAGGGCTTGTGCCGCAATTCGTCGTAGATATGCCGGGCGTACTCGTCGGCAACACGGTCATAACTCGACTGGACCTCGCTGGTCTTTAGCTCTGTCATCGCCAACTGGAATTCACCCGCCACCCCCGCCTGAGAATAGTCGCGCCGCTTCCTGCATCACCGTTTTTAACGGGACGTGGTGCTCGGCCGCGATGCGACGGCAGTCTTCGAATTCTGGGGCGTAGTTGGTGACTGTGCCGTTCAGGCTGGCAATCTTGATGCGGACCTCGCCCCAAGGGGTGCGAACATTTTCCCAGCGGCGTGCCAATGTCTGACGAACCTCATCACGCCGCCGGACGCCAAGGGTCGTGGTCTCGGTAAAGATCAGCTGCGTCAACTTGGCCGCGTCTTCGGGCTTGCACAAGGCCGTCAGCAGAGTGCCAGGGCGATTCTTCTTCATCTGCACCGGCATACCGAAGGCGTCCAGTGCTCCTTCTTCGAGCAGTCGGTCCATCACATAGCCAAAGACCTGGGGATTAAGATCGTCCAGATTCGCTTCCAGCACTGTGATAGTTTCGGAGGCGGTTTTGGCGGCAAGGGACGTGGCCTTCTCGCCGATGGTCAGACGGGCGACATTCGGCAGTCCGGGAAATTCACGCGAGCCTGCGCCATATCCGGATTTCTCGATCTTCATCTCCGGAAATACGGAGAAGCGGCGCGCCAGCGTCTTGACGATCGCGGCGCCTGTGGGCGTGACCAGTTCGGCCTGCACGCCGGAGGAGTATACCGGCGCGTCCTTGAGCAACTCGACCGTGGCTGGAGCCGGTACGGGAAATGTGCCGTGGGCACACTCCACGGTTCCGCCACCGACGTTCAAGGGCGAACACAGGAATTCATCCACTCCGAGAGACTCGGCCCCCACCGCGGCACAGACGATGTCAACCATCGCGTCCACTGCGCCCACCTCGTGGAAGTGAACTTGGTCGACTGGGACGTTGTGAATCTTTGCTTCCGCCACGCCGAGGGCCTCGAAGATCGCGACGGCGGACTTCTTTGCGCTGTTGCTGATGGCAGCCTTGCAGATGATCTCGCGAATCTCGGTCAAGCCGCGTCCGTGCTTGTGTGGCGCGGGCGCCCCCACCCCCGAAACGGCGTCGGCAGAGGAGTTCTGGTGGGCGTGATGATGTTCGTGATCGTGATGGTTATGTTCCCTATCATGATCGTGCTGGGGTTGAGATTTAGCGGGCGTGGGCGCCAGCTCCACACTTTTGCTCTTCTGCGCCCAATATTCTTCCCGTGGCAGATCTTTCTCATCACCGACATACACATCGACCTTGGTGGCTGAAATTCCGCTGCGGACGACGCGAGAAACTGACAGCCGAGCCCCGACATCGAGAGCCGCCACCGTCTCTTCCAGCAGGCGCGGCGGAACTCCAGCGTCGACTAATGCTCCCAGGAACATGTCGCCGCTGATGCCGGAAAAACACTCTAGGTAGGCAATGAGCATAGTCAAAAACGTCGCTGGTCATTAGTCCTTGGTCGTTGGCGAGAACATCGCCCGGGCCCAAAAGAGGAGGCGGCCAACGACTAACGACCATCGACCAACGACGGGAACTCTCATCATAGGGAAGGCTGCATCCTGCGTCAAACGTGCGCCGGTTCCACGGTCTGTTAAAATCACTGTTTCTTCAACAGCTTAGAGGGAGTCCTTGTACCGTCATCTCGAACATCGTCTCGCGCAGCGCGTGCTGGAGTGTCTGCAAAGCCGTTATCCGGGCGTTAGTCTGCCGAACGTGGTAGTGGAGCAGCCTCCGAAGGTGCAACTCGGGGATTTTGCGATTCCGATTTTTCCCTTCGCCAAGCCGCTGCGCTCCGCGCCGCTCAAGATTGCCGAGGCAATCCGCGCCGAAATCGGAACCATCGAGGGCATCGCAGAAATGCAGGTTGCTCCTCCTGGCTATCTGAACGTAAGAATCGACCGCGGCTGGTTGGCTGCCGCTCTTGCCACTGACCGGAACCCAACGGTTGAGATCCCGACCGGCAAGGTCCTTGTGGAGCACTCGAGCATCAATCCCAATAAGGCAGCCCACATCGGCCATCTGCGGAATGCGATCCTCGGCGATACATTTGTGCGACTGTTGCGCTTTGCGGGCAGGGAAGTGGACGTTCAGAACTACATCGACAACACCGGGGTGCAGGTCGCTGATGTGGTGGTGGGCTTTGCGCACATTGAAAAAAAGTCCCGCGCTGAAATCGAGGCACTCGCCCATCAACCGCGTTTCGATTATTACTGCTGGGATTTGTATGCGCGGGTCTCGCAGTGGTACGCAGAGGACAGGCACAATCAGCAGACACGTGCGGCTGTACTGCGCGCGGTAGAAGAGGGAAACAATGAGACCGCGGGCATCGCCGACCTGATCTCGACGGCGGTGCTGCGGCGGCATCTGGAGACCATGGAGCGGCTGGAGATTGAGTACGACTTTCTGCCGCGCGAAAGCGAAATTCTGCACCTGCATTTCTGGGAAGCGGCGTTCGGCAAGCTGAAAGACAGCGGGGTCTTGGCGTTCGAAGGCGAAGGGAAGAACAAGGGCTGCTGGGTAATGCGTCGTGCAGGAACAGGACCGACTACCTCAGACACTGACGTCGCCGAAGTCACAGAAGACAAGGTTGCAGAGGAAGATCAAAAAGTCATAGTGCGCTCCAACGGGACTGTTGGTTACGTGGGCAAGGACATCGCGTATCACATGTGGAAGTTCGGATTGCTGGGCCGTGACTTCGGCTATCGCAAGTTTTATCGCTACCCGAATCAGCATGAGTGCTGGATTTCGGCGACCGACGGAGAGAAGGACCACCCTCATTTCGGAGACGTAGCGGAAATCTACAACGTCATTGATGCCCGGCAGTCGGAAGCTCAGAACACAGTGATCGAGGCGCTCAGGGGGTTGGGTCACGGCGAGGCGGCCGAGCACTACACGCATTTTTCCTACGAGATGGTGGCGCTCACCCCGCGCTGCGCCGCCGAACTGGGCTATACGCTTACGGATGAAGACAAGGCGCGCTCCTACATCGAGGTCAGCGGCCGCAAGGGCTTCGGAGTGAAGGCCGACGATTTGCTGGATCAACTCATCGCGTCGGCCAAGAACGAGGTCGACTCTCGCCATCCTCAACTCGGCGATGACGATCGACTGGGGGTTGCAACGCAAATTGCGATCGGGGCGCTGCGGTACTTCATGCTCAAGTACACCAAGCAGTCGGTTATAGCATTCGACTTCAAGGAAGCGCTCAGCTTCGAAGGCGAGACTGGGCCGTACGCGCAATATGCCGTCGTCCGAGCCACCAGCATCTTCAGGAAGGCGGGTATCGATCCAGAGTCTTTTTGTAGAGACGTTGCTGGAAACGTCTCGCAGACGGACCTGGCGAAATACCTTGCCGGAGCTGAGGCTGACGAAATCTGGGAGCTCTGGCTCGCCTCATCCAAGACGGCCTACGTGGTTGATCAGTGCATCGCGACGACCGAGCCGGCGTATCTGGCCAAGCACGTGTTCCAACTGGCGCAGCTATTCAACACGTTTTACCATCGGCACCCCATCCTCAGCGAGCCGGACGAAAAGCGAAAACAGTTTCTGCTGGCTACCGTGGCCGTAGTTCGCCGCGAGCTGATTCGGACGCTCGAGGTCATGGGCATTACCGTGCCGCCGGTCATGTAAAATGCTCCAACCGGGCTCGGGCTGTCACCGAGATTTCAGGTTCGCGCTGCTTCCTCCTTCCAATGAACGAAACGCCGACAGCACTCGTGCCCGGCCGCCAGTGGCTGCATCGCATCGCGCTGGGTGCGCTGGCATTGGTTGTGGTTCTGGCCGTGGCCGGATTTCTCTACGAAAACATTTCCGAAGCTCGCGACCGGCGTTTCAATGCCATGGCTGGCCGGATGGTCGATGTCGGCGGGCGCAGAATGCACATTGACTGCACAGGGCAGGGAAGTCCCGCCGTCATCCTCGAATCGGGTCTCGGCGATTCGTTCGTGTCCTGGCGCAAGGTGCAGCCGCAGATCGCCAACTTCACGCGCGTCTGTTCCTATGACCGCGTTGGACTCGGATACAGCGATTCCAGCCCGCTTCCGCGCACCAGTGACGTGATCGCCAAGGAGCTTCATGCTCTGTTGCACGCGGCCGGAGTCTCCCCGCCTTACATTCTGGTCGGCCATTCGATGGGGGGATTCGATGTGCGTCTCTACACGAGCCTCTACCGGAGTGAAGTTGGCGGCATGGTCCTGGTAGACTCTTCGCATCCAGACCAGGAAAATCGCTTTCCGCCTGAACTCAAGAATCTCGAGGGTAGCTGGGGGAGGGAAGCTGAATTTCTGGAATATACGATGCCGTTGGGGATTCCCCGGCTGCTTGGATTGTGCGACGAAGAAGTGGTGGAGCGCACCGCCCAATGCAACTTCCACCAAGCGCGAGAAGCGGTAGCCGAAATGAAGGCGTTACCGCAGAGTGCTTCGCTGACAGCGGCGACTGGTCCATTCGGTGACATGCCTCTCGCGGTGTTGTCGCACGATCCCGACAAACCTGTGAACGAGCTGCCCGCCGACTTAGCCAAACCCACGAGCGAGGCATGGGAGAAGATGCAGGAGGAGTTGGCGCATCTGTCGACAGCGGGGACCCAGAGCATCGCCAAGGGCAGTTCGCACTATATTCAGTTGGACCGGCCGGATGTGGTCATCGAGGCCATTCACAGTGTGGTGAACCAGGCGCGATCGGACCAGGCCCCATCAACGGCCCAAGGCGTGAAAACGTCAATTGAAAACTGAAGCTGCGAGCCTCGGCGACGCGCCAGCAAGAGGAGAAAAAGGCGGGCCATATTTCAGACCCGCCGATAGTCTTCAGCCCAGACGTTTCCGAGCCAGCGATGGTTAGATCGTGGCGCTGGCAGTCAGGGTCGTGATGGTCCCATTTGCCGGGACCTTCCTTTTGTCTACCGGAATAAGCAGGCTGGTCCGGGTTGGCGGTTTAGTGGTCAAAAGCACGTTATTGCCAACCTCGTAGTCCGTGTTCATGGTGTCACTGGACTGGGTTGCAAGGCCCCAGGAGTAAGGTACCGACAGGGTACACGTCCTGGTCGTGCCAGTTCCGGTGGCCGCCACCAAGTCGAATTCGGAAAACGAACGCGTACTGCCCAGCGGGCCATCGTCCGCTCCTACAGCTAAAACGCAGTTGAGGTTGGTGATGCCGGCGGACTTTACGGTAATGGTAATGGTCAATTTTACCGTGCCTGTGAACGTGGTTAATGCCGGAGGCTCAATGGCATTGTCAGCCGCCTGAGGCAGAGGATGGAACGCTCGCGTGCGCGGATTCATGTATCCGAGGATGCCAGACTCGCTTTGGTCAGAACTGGTCTGAGCAGATCCGGATTGACCATTCGCCGCCAGCGCGGTTAGAAAACAGGTTATGCAAATCAACCACAGCTTTGAGATTTTCATAGTCTTTGCGCCTCACGATTCGCATGCTCTAGAGCGTGACACTGGCCGTCAGGGCAGTGGTTGCGCCATTTGCCGGAACCTTCCTAGAATCGAAGTTGCCGAGACTGCTGCTCCGAATAGGAGGCGTGGTTGTGGTCGTTGACGCAGAGCCAGTGACAGTGTAACCGGTCGACATGGTGTCCGCGGATTGGGTTGCCAGCGCCCAGGAGTAAGGGATCGAGAGCTTACAGGTTCTCGTGCTCCCGGTCCCGGTCGCGAGTACAGTATCTTGCTCAGCAAAGGTGCGCGGGCTGGCGGTCGTAAAGGCATCGCCCACTGACGTGTCTGCCGAGCAGACGACATTGGTGAGGCCGGCTGTCTTAAGGGTAACGGTGATCGTCACCGTAATTGTTCCGGTGAAAGTGGTCAGCGCGGGAGGCAGTGCCGCGGCGTCTTCGGCTGGCGGCTGGACAGGACGGAACGCCCCAGTGTGCGGATCAAGGTATCCCAGGATGCCAGATTTAGACTGGCTATCCGCGGATTGACCCCAGACCGTTGATACGGCCATGAGGCAGCAAATGCAAATCAACAGCAGCTTTGTAATTCTCATTGTCGTCTCCTTGAGCGATTTGTGGAATAGTTGTGCCCAGAGTTCATCGAACCCAGGGAACAGGCCACGGCCGTGGGGGGGTGCCGCAGAAAACTACTTTCGAAGCCGGTAGTGACTTCAAAAGCGGCACCGATTGTACACGAATCGCGTCTGGTTGCAACGATTGCAGTAATCCGAAATTTCCACAGACTGCAAAATCCTGCGCTGCCCACTCCGGAAAGGCGCCAATCTGGCGATCCGGGCCCCGTCTGCCGAACCTGCTAACCTTCTTTCTTACCCGCTAGAATCTGCGCTTCGAGAGGTAATCGGCTTCCCGTACTCCAGGAGCAAATGATGGAAACAGCTCGCCGCACGGCGCTCCGCACGTTCTTGAATTGGATCCTGTTGCTGAATGCACTTCTCCCGCTCGCCGCTGTTTCGCAAGACGGCCCGGCGCAAGATAAGCCGGGATCGGCGCAAGCCGCCGTGATGATGCAAGCGTCGCAGACTCAATCCCAGCGGCCGCGGATCGGCTTGGCGCTCAGCGGGGGCGGGGCGCTTGGACTGGCGGAAATCGGCGTAATTCAGTGGATGGAGGAAAATCACATCCCAGTTGACCGGATTGCCGGAACCAGTATGGGAAGCATCATCGGTGCGATGTATGCGACCGGCATGTCGCCGGCCCAGATCAAGGACTTCGCCAAGAAAATCGATTGGGATCTCGCCTTTCTTCCCGGACCCACTTACAGCGATTTGTCGTATCGCCGTAAACAGGATGGCCGCGAGTTCTTGATCAATGCTCCGCTTGGCCTGAAACATGGCCTGAGCGGCCCTAACGGCTTCAATGCCGGTCAAGGCGTGGGCCTCCTGCTGGATCGGATTGCTTATCCGGAGTCGAACGTCGCGAGCTTCGACGATCTGCCCATCCCCTTCCGGTGCGTAGCCACGGACATGCTCAGTGGCGAGGGCGTGGTGCTACGCAAAGGCCCGCTGTCTGAGGCGGTGCGCGCATCCATGGCGATTCCGGGCGTGTTTACTCCAGTCGAAATCAATGGCCAGGTTTTGGCGGATGGTGGCATGGTGCAAAACATTCCGGTCGAAACCGTCCGGGAGATGGGCGCCGATGTGGTGATCGCAGTGGAATTGCGACTCCCGCCGGGCGACCGGGCGCAGTTAGAGACTCTCACCGGCGTGCTCTCGCGCGCCGTCGACGTGATGATCACACAGAATGAACGCCGGTCGTTGGCGCTGGCGCAGGCCACCGTGAGTGTGAATATGAGCGGGTTCGATTTGTCCGACTACGGACGAGTCGAAGAACTTGCCCAGCTTGGGTACAAGAGCGCAGCCAGTCAGTCCGCCGTCCTGCTGCCCTATGCCATTCAGGATCCGGCGCAGTGGCAGCAGTATCTGGCGGACCGCGAGGCACGGAAACATCCGCAGCCCACGACGGTTGACGCCATCGAAGTCACGGGCGCGGACGCCGACACTGACCGCAGGCTCCAACACCGTCTGAGCAATGCACTCGGTGAACCGCTCAATCTCGATAAGTTTGATACCCAGTTGACTCGCATCGCGGGAGAGGGGCAGTTCGATCGTTTGGGCTACGAGGGGTTCACTCAGAATGGAGTGCCAGGGTTGCGGGTCGAGGCGCACGAGAAATCCTATGGCCCGCCATTTGTCGATCTGGCAGTCAACGTGGAAGACTCTGGGGTCGCCGCGTTCGATTTCTCGGCTGGTGCGCGCATGACCTTCATGGATATCGCCCACCACGGCGGCGAGTGGAGAAACGATCTGCTGTTCGGATCGAGCGATCTGGCCGCCACTGAGTTTTATCAGCCTGTGGCCGGCTCGCGATTCTTTGTTGCTCCCTACGCCTTCGCGTCCAAACTGGCACGCAATTCGTTTAACGGATTGACGCGGGTCGCGGTATTTGGCGACGAGCGGGCCGGAGGCGGATTTGACATCGGCTACGACTCGGGTCGCCGGAGCGAATTTCGTTTCGGATATGAAATCTACAAAGGCAAACTGAGTCCCCTGATTGGCAACGCCGGCCTGCCCATCATCAGCGGCAGTACGGGCGAATTCCGTGCGCGCTATGTCTGGGACGGGCAGGACAGTCCCTCGGTGCCCAGTCGAGGAACGCGCGTGATCGCTACGGTTTCGCGAGTCTTGCAGAGTCCAGGGCTCGCCCATCCCATCGGACAGCTCGACCTGCAAATGTCCAGCTTCATTCCAGTCGGAACGAAGACGTCGTTGTTCCTGCTCGCCTCTGGGGGAACAACCTTTCGCGGCAATGCTGGGCCGTTCCAGGTGTTTGCTCTGGGTGGACCGTTTCGCCTGGGAGCGTATCTCCCGCAGCAATTCCTGGGCAACCACTATGCATACGCGTCGCTGGGGTTCCGCCGCGAAGTTTATCGTCTGCCCCAGCTTGTCGGGCGAAAGATCTACTGGGGCGGGTGGTATGAGGCAGGCAGCGCGTTCGGAGTCGCTGGCCGCGATCCGGGACCGGTAGTTGTGCGCGGCACATTCAATCTTGGGGTGATTGCCGACACCATCGTCGGTCCGATCGCATTGGCCGGTAGCGTGAGCCCGAGCGGTCAAAGCCGGGTGAACTTCTCGATCGGACGGATCTTCTAAGAAAGAGCATCTCGGAGTGCGGTTGCTTACCAAGTCGGACTGCCTAGTTGATATACTTCGCGCTCAGCTTCACGTTCAACCACAGCCCTGGAGGAAGACAGGTGCGTTCCTCGATCATGGTTTCCGTTCTCATCCTGCTTGCTTCGTTCCCGGCGTTGACCCAGGAAAACCAGCAGTCGCCGCCCAAGCCGATCTTCAAGTTCGAAGAAGTCATGATTCCGGTGCGCGACGGAGTTCACCTTCAGACCGTGATTCTTTCGCCGGTCGACCAGCACGGGCCATTGCCGATCCTGTTTCGCCGTACACCATATGGGGTGCCGGACAAAGCTCTCGAGCAGATGCCGGCTTCCATGAAAGAACTCGCGCAAGACGGCTACATTTTTGTCATCCAAAATTTGCGCGGGCGATTCAAGTCCGAGGGGGTTTTCAACCTGTCTTCATGGGTCGACCCGAAGGATCCCAAAGCCACCAACGACACCACCGATGCCTATGACTCGATCGACTGGCTGGTGAAGAACGTGCCAAACAACAGCGGCAAGGTGGGCATGTACGGGGTTTCCTATGATGGGCTCACCACCGCGCTCACGCTGCTGCGCCCGCATCCGGCGCTGAAAGCGATCAGCGAGCAGGCTTCTCCCGTCGATCAGTGGATGAACGACGACGACCATCGCTATGGTGCGCTGCGCGAGAGCTACGACTTTGAATACGCAGTGATGGAGCAGGCCGACAAGAACAAGAACACGCATTTCGATTTCGAGACTTACGACACGTACCAGTGGTATCTCGACCTGGGACCGCTCTCGAATATCAACACGAAGTATCTCCACGGCTCGATTCCTTACTGGAACTCAAGTATCGATCATCCTGACTACGATGAATTCTGGAAGAGGGAAGCTTGGGTAAGCCAGCTACACTCTTCGACCGTGCCGAATCTGAACGTGGCCGGATTCTGGGATCAGGAGGATCCTTGGGGGCCGTGGCAGATTTTCCGCCACTCCGACGAGAGCGACCCCGGGCATACAAACTTCATCGTCGCCGGCCCGTGGTATCACGGCGAGTGGCAAAGTCCGAAGGGAGAGGGCATTGGGCTTGTTCCTTTCGGGGGACACGAGACCGCGCGGGAATTTCGCGAAAATATTGAGGCGCCATTTTTTCGTTACTACTTGCATGAGAGCGGGGAGAAGCCAGCATGGCAGGCCAGCACCTTTCAGAGCGGGTCCAACACCTGGCACACCTACGAGGTCTGGCCGCCGAAGGAGGCGAAGCGTACCGAGCTCTATTTGCACACTGACGGCACGCTTTCATTCCGCGCGCCGGAGGTTGCCAGCGCTTACCGCGAGTATGTTTCCGATCCGGCGAATCCGGTGCCATACCGTCAGCGTCCGATCTCGCCCACATACCCCGGAGGCGATTGGCGGACGTGGGAGGTCGCGGACCAGCGATTTGTCGATCACCGGCCCGACGTTCTCACATTCTTAAGCGAGCCACTCGATCACAACTTGACGATCACCGGTGCACTGGCCGCGAATCTTTTTGCTTCGACTTCGGGAACGGACAGCGATTTTGTGGTGAAGCTGATCGATGTATATCCGCAGAACGCGCAGAAGCCCGAGTGGGACCCCGGCGCTGGACCGAAGCCTGGGCAATACGCTCAGTCGCTCGACGGTTACGAACTGCCCATTGCCATGGAGGTGCGGCGTGGCCGCTATCTTGAGAGCTACGAGAAGCCACAGCCCCTCACGCCCAATAAGCCAACAGAATGGAACATTCCGCTACGCGATCACGATCATGTGTTTCTGAAGGGACACCGAATCATGGTGCAGATTCAGTCGACGTGGTTTCCGGTGATCGACCGTAATCCGCAGAAATTTGTGCCGAGCATCTACAAAGCGGCGGCGTCCGACTATGTACCGGCAACGCAACGGATTTACTGCTCGGCCACGATGCCGTCGCATCTGGTGCTGCCGGTGATGCCGTGAGTGCGTTCGTTCAGTCGCGGGAGAATGCTAAGCCGTTCAACACTGTCATCTCGCAGTGACTGGCTCCGACCCAGTACGGGATCTCGCGGTAATCGCGGACGTCGAAGACCGACAGGTCCGCATCTTTCCCGGGTTCGATGCTGCCTTTGCGGTCGGCAAGGCGCAGGGCCCACGCCCCAGTGATCGTCGCGGCTGCAATGGCCTCTGCGGGCGACATCTTCATGTGCGTACACGCCAGCGACATCGCCATCGGCATGCTGAGCGTTGGCGAGGTGCCTGGGTTGTAGTCCGTTGCCAACGCGACAAGCACGCCCGCATCAATCAAGCGGCGCGCGTCCGGATAGTCCTTCAGCCCGAGGTAATAATTCGCTCCCGGCACCAGCGTGGCCACGGTGTTGCCCTTGGCCAGTTGCGGGATGTCGTCTTTGTTTACGTGGTCCATGTGGTCGAAGGAGGCTGGTTTGAAACGCAAAAGCGGCTGAAGCGCCGTTTCCGAGAGCTGGCCCACATGAGCGCGGACGCTCAACCCGTGCTTCTCTGCAGCTTCAAAGATTTGCTCTGTCTCCTTCGGACTAAATGCGCCCTTGTCGCAAAACACATCCACAAACTGGGCGAGCTTTCGCTTCGCCGCCTGGGGAATCATCTCATTGCAGACCATCTCAACATATTCTTGTGATCGACCCTGAAATTCTTTCGGAACAACGTGGGCTCCGAGCAGGGTAGCGACGAGCGTACCTGGCCACCGCGAGGCTGCCTGTTGGATGGCTGCGAGCGATTTCAATTCCGACTCGACGCTCAGGCCATAGCCCGATTTGGCCTCTACGGTCGTCGTGCCATGCGCGGCCATGTCTTGCAGGGTGGTCAAGACTTTCGCGGCCAAGGCTGGTTTTGCGGCCTTGCGCACCGCATCCACGCTCGAGCGGATGCCCCCGCCGGCGGCTGCGATTTCTTCGTAAGAAGCGCCTTCGATGCGCTTTTCAAAATCCACCAAGCGGGGATCGATAAAGACGGGGTGAGTGTGGGAATCGACAAAGCCAGGCAGGACTACCTGGCCGGCGCAGTCGATCTCGGTGACTTTGCGGCGGTTCCGCTTGAGCCACGGGTCGCGGAGCGCGTTTTTGGTTGTGCCGACGCAGACGATCTTTCCGCCCACGCACAGGACGGCGCCGTCTTTGATGATGTTTAGTTCTTTGATGTCCGCGCCGCGGCTGGGACCGGACTTGGCGGATGGGTCCCGCAGCGTGAGCAACTGGCCGATGTTGACGAGGAACAGTGAAGGCTGAATTCTGTGGGTTGGTTTCAGGGCGGGGCTCACGATAGAGCAGTGTAGCAGTCGGTTAGGGTTAGTAGCCGCGCAACGCGAGAGCCTAATTGCCTGAATATCAGGCATACAGTATAATCAAACATACAGACCGGAATTCAAGTTATGCAATCGGCTAGGGTCGGAAAACGAGGCGCGATCGTCGTACCTGCGAAGTTGCGCAAACGGTTTGGTATTGAAGAGGGCAGCATCGTGATTGCCGAGGAAGCCGACGGCGGAATTCTCATTCGCCCCGCGATCGTTGTCCCCGTCGAACGATACACTCCAGAACGTAAAGCCGAATTCCTGCTTTCCAACGCTGTCGACGATGTCGATTACCGCAAGGCCCGAAGAGAGGTTCGGAAGCTGGGTGTCGATCCCGATTCGATTGCGCACCGCCGACCTGCCTAAATGGACCGGCTGTTCCTCGATGCCAACGTTCTCTTCTCAGCCGCGTACCGGCCCGAGGCACGCCTGCTCCGGCTGTGGAAGCTCAAGCGTGTCGTGCTGTGTAGTTCCCGCTTTGCTATCGAGGAGGCAAGGATCAACCTACCCCATCAAGAGCAGCAAGCGCGGCTCATCTCGCTTTCAGGATTGATTCATCAGTTTGAGGCGGGATCAGGGCCGCTTCCACGCGGGATTTCGTTGCCTGAAAACGATGCCCCAATCGTGCTGGCTGCGATCGCAGCCGATGCGACCCACCTGCTGACCGGAGACGTTCGGCACTTCGGTCCACATTTCGGCAAGGCGATCGGGGGGATTGCGATTTTGCTTCCCGCAGACTACCTCAGACTGCATGGTGAGACGTGAGTCTTCTATCTTTGCATCGGCAGGTTGACGCCGGTCTTCTTGGCAAACTCCTTGGCTTCGTCGTAACCCGCGTCGGCGTGCCGAATGATCCCCATTCCTGGGTCGGTGGTGAGGACGCGCTCGATGCGTTTCGCCATCATTTCGGTGCCGTCTGCTACGGTGACCTGCCCGGCGTGCAGCGAGTAGCCGATGCCTACGCCGCCGCCGTTATGAATCGAGACCCACGACGCTCCTGCGGCTGTGTTCAGCAGCGCATTGAGCAGAGGCCAATCGGCGACGGCGTCCGAACCGTCTTTCATGCTCTCGGTCTCGCGGAAGGGAGACGCCACTGAACCGCAGTCGAGATGATCGCGGCCAATCACGATTGGTGCCTTGATCTTTCCTTTCTTCACCAGGTCGTTCATGGCCAAGCCGAATTGCGCGCGCTCGCCGTATCCCAGCCAGCAGATGCGTGCCGGTAATCCCTGAAACTTGATGCGCTTGCGCGCCAGGTCGATCCAGCGACGCAGGATGCGGTTGTCAGGAAAGAGTTCCAGAACGAGATCGTCCGTCACGTGAATATCCGAAGGCTCGCCCGACAAGGCCACCCAGCGGAAAGGTCCCCGGCCTTCGCAGAACAGAGGACGAATGTACGCCGGTACAAAGCCGGGGAAGTCATAGGCATTCTTTACACCGCGCTGGAAGGCGAAGGTGCGGATATTGTTTCCGTAGTCGAACGTAATCGAGCCCATTTTCTGCAGGCGCAACATGCCCTCGACATGGCGCGCCATAGCGTCGAGCGACTTTTCCTGATATGCCTGCGGATCGCGCTGGCGCAACTCGAGCGCGGCCTCAAATGTCATGCCATTCGGTACATATCCGTTCAGCGGATCGTGCGCCGAAGTCTGGTCGGTCAGGATATCAGGAACCACGCCACGTTCGGCCAGTTCCGGAATGATGTCGGAGCAATTGCCGACCAACCCGACCGAAACGTTTTCTTTTTTGCGCACCGCATTCTTTAGGATGCGCAAGGCCTCATCTAGAGTCGTCACCATGAAGTCGCAATACCCGGTCTTCAGGCGCTTCTTGATGCGCTCTGGATCAACATCAATCCCCAGAAACGCCGCGCCGGTCATAGTCGCCGCCAGAGGCTGAGCTCCGCCCATGCCGCCCATGCCGCCGCTCACGATTAGTTTTCCGGCAAGATTGCCCCCGAAATGTTTTTCTCCCGCGGCTGAAAACGTTTCAAACGTGCCCTGTACGATGCCTTGAGACCCGATGTAGATCCAGGAGCCTGCCGTCATCTGCCCGTACATCATGAGGCCGGCTCGTTCGAGCTCGTTGAACTTCTCCCAGTTCGACCAATGGCCCACAAGATTCGAGTTCGCAATCAGCACGCGTGGGGCATGGTCGTGCGTTTTGAACACGCCCACAGGCTTGCCGGATTGCACCAGCAGCGTCTCATCGTTTTCCAGATTCTTCAGAGTTTCAACGATGGCGCGGTAAGCGTCCCAACTCCGCGCGGCCCGGCCCGTTCCGCCGTACACGACGAGATCTTTGGGCCTCTCAGCGACTTCTTCGTCGAGGTTGTTCATGAGCATGCGCATGGCAGCTTCCTGCTGCCAGCTCTTGCAGGTGATTTGATTGCCTCGCGGCGCGCGAATGGACGTAGCAGGATGCGTTTCTGTTTCGACGGGCATAAAAATATGGTAGTGGTTCCGGTGGAGAGGCGCAATTCGGCGCGAAAGGTGTTCGGGAGGTGCCGAGCGGCTACCGCTCCCCCCCAGTTCTCGCGCACAAAACACGCGGGAAATAGGGCACCCGCCGTGATGAACAGGGCGTGCTCAGCGCGCTAGGCTTCGCCTTCGCGGGACAGCCGAAGGCGGCTGTCCCCCACGTTTCTAGAACGAGACGCGGGCGCTCATTTGGAGTTCGCGGCCTGGGGTCATGGGCATCGTAATAGTGCCGAACTGCGGCGTGTTCACGAAGCGGTTCGGAGTTCCCAGGTTCACCATGTTGAGGGCGTTGAAGGCTTCGGCGCGGAACTGGAAACTTGAACGCTCCGTCATCCGAAAACTGCGGACCACGGCGATATCGAGCGTGCGCAGGGGAGGTCCATAGAGCGAGTTGCGGCCGACGTCACCGAACGTGTATGCGGGAGGCGTGGCGAAAGCCTTGGGGTTGAACCACTCGTTCGCAGTCCGCGTACCCGGCCCGAAAATTGGCTGGCCGGTGGAGTTGGCGCGGATGGGATTCTCGCCGAGGACCGTGCCGGCGTTCGCGGTGTCACCGAAGACCGAGATAGTGAAGGGCATGCCGGACTGGATCTGATAGACCGTGCTGAACTGCCAGTTCTGCGTGACGAGTTTGGTCCACGTCGTCCGCTGCAAGGCTGGGATGTTGTAGACGGCGCTGAGAGCGAGGCGATGGCGAACATCGCACCCGGGGCCTTTCTCGGCGGCAAGATCGCTGTTGTTCTGGGGAATCGCGCTTTCATCCATGGGAGAGCGGAAGTCTGGTGCGTTGGTCAGGTTCTTGGCCAGGGTGTAGTTCGCGAGAAAGCTGAGTCCGTGAGAATATTTTCGGCGCAGGTTGACGTAGCCAGCGTCGTACCAACTCTGCGCGGTATCTTCGAGCAGGTTGATAGTGCTAATGGGGAAGGTCTGGCTCTGAATGACGGCGCTGGTGCTGCTAGGGGTGAGAACTGTGTCGGGGACGAAGCTCAGCGTGTGGAATGGGCGGCGTGGACCGAGCGGGCCCGGTCCCGGAGGGGCGTTGTTGATCAGATGCGAGCGCTGCAGATGGAAACCGCGAGCGCCGAGATATCCGGCTTCGACCGTGGTGTTCGCTGCGACCGTCTTTTCGACTTGCACGTTCCACTGCTGGATGTATTCGGCAGGTGCGTGCGGATCAAACGCCGTGAAGCTTACGGTCGTAGCTGGCAGTGTTCCTGTGCCGAGAACCGGAGTGCCGAAGTTCAGAGTGTTGGTGTAGAGCGCAGCGGGTGGCGTGAAGTTGTCGGCTTGCTGGGTTTCGGGGAATACGTAAGGGACGTTGTGGCGCTGGTTGCACCAGGTGTTCTCGTCGACCGGCGTGTAGAAGATGCCGTACCCCCCGCGCAGGACGAGTCCGAAGCGCGGAAGGTTCTTGGCAATTCCGAAGCGGGGAGCGACGTTATGTTTGTTGGAGTACATCAATCCGGTCGGGTAGCCGTTTTCGCCGCCGATAAAGACGGAGGGCACGCCATTGTTGAAGACCAGGTTGCTGTTGGTCTCGCGAAGATCGTAGAGCGGGCTGGTGTATTCGTAGCGCACGCCCAGGTTGAACGTCGTAGTTGGGGTGATCTGCCAGCTATCTTCGGCGAAGCCGTCGTATCCCCAATTGCGGAGATTCATCTGCGGAACACCGGCCTGACGTTGCTTGACGGTTGGAAGACTTAACAAAAGGCTGGCGAAGCCGGAGCCGCTGCCGTCGTTGAATCCGAATTGCGTCGTGTAGCCGTTCGTGAATTGATAGAAGCCGCGGTTCTGAAAGAATCCCCACATAGGCCAGATGAAGCGGCGGGCGTCGCCGCCGAAGCGGAACGCGTGGTGGCCGCGCTGCCAGGCAAACGTGTCGCGCAGTTCGATGGTCGTGTCCCAGGCGTGCATGGGGGTGGCGGCGAAGGTGTCGCCGATTCCGGTGTAGCCTTGCGCCGCGAACCAGGGAGCGCCCCAGGCGCCTTTTCCGCCGAAGCCGATGCCTTTAATGCCGAGTTGTCCGACGATGTCGTTCACGCCGTCGTTTTGTGACGTGTGATCCATGGAGAGGCGGGACAGCGCGAGCGAAGCGGTATTCAGCTTGTTGCTGGAGAAAACGTGATTCCACGAGATCACGGCTTGTTGGGAGAGATTGTCGAAATTCGCGCCGAACCCGGGAAGGTTCTCGGTGGTCGAGGTGCTGCCATTGGTGGGAGAGAATCCGTTCTCGGAACTGAGCGAGTAGCGCGCCATGGCAGTGTCATTGTTCGAGAAGTCGTGATCGATACGAACGGTTCCCTGATCCTCATGGTGGGCCTCATTGCGGATGTCGAGGTAATTGTTTGAGTCCCCACCCGTGGACGACATCATCATGTTCGGCATCGGAACGTACTGCATGAGGAAAGCTTCGAGATTCTGATTGATGCGGTTGCCGGGGATCTGATTGTTGGGGAATTGGCTGCGAGTATAGGGAAAGTTCGAAGGACCGGTGGGGAGTGCCGGATTGTAGTTCGGGTTGGCGACGGCAGTTGCGGGATCGTAGATCTTCACATTGCTCATGCTGAAATCGCCCTGGATTTCGGCCTGAGTGGGAACGGTGAGAACCTGAGCATCGGCTTGAGCGAGGCGCAGACCTTCGTAGTTTATGAAGAAGAATGTCTTTTTCTTTCTTCCGAGAAAAGGGCCGCCGAAGGACGCCCCGAAATTGTTTTGGACGAGGTGGTTGTTGCCCATGGCCTGGAAGGGGCTGGCATCCATGGCGCCATTACGGAGAAATTCGTAGACGGTGCCGTGATAGTCGCTCGTACCAGACCGTGTGGCGATGTTGATCTGCCCGCCGCCGGCGCCACCCATATCGGCGGTATAGCTGCTGGTGACGACCTGGAATTCCATCACGGCGTCAGGGGAGGGGCTCAGATTCTGTGTATTGAACGTGGGGTCTGTATTGGTAGCGCCATCGAGCAGAAAGAAGTTGGCGTTTGGACGGGCGCCGCCGATGACGACCGCGGAACGCTGTCCGGGCCGCCAATAGAGAGGATTAGTCTCTCCAGTCTGCGCGCCGAAACCAACGTGGGCCCCAGGAACAGTGAGGACGAGATCGATCAGCATGCGGCCATTGAGAGGCAACTCCTGGATGGACTTCGGCTCCACGACCTCGCCTACCGCGGCATCCGTGGTGTGGAGAATCTCGGAGGTTGAACTGACTTCAGCGCCTTCTTTCACGACGCCAACTTGCAACGCAACCTCCAAGGCCAACTGCTGGCCGACTTCCAAATGGAGATGCTGCCCTATCGGAGCGAACCCCGACGCCGTGGTCGTGACTTCGTAGTCATCCGGCAGAAGGGCGGGGGCATAGAAAATTCCGGCACCGTTGGTAGAGACGGACCGTGTGGCGCCGGTACTCAGCGCCTTGAAGGTCACGGTGCCGTGGACCACGGGAAGAGACTGAGCATCTTTGACGGTGCCAGAGACGGCTGCGTAATTGCTTTGGCCAAGGGAAACCACAGACAGAGCCAGGGCGCACAGAATCAACGACAGAGTTCGCATGGACTACCCCACAGAAGATTTAGGGGAGCATCGGAAGTTTTGGAGATCTCCAAAAGACACAGCCCCCACAAGTGTCCGAAAGAGTAGTTAGGAATGGGACGGCTATCAATAGTGGGAAAGCACTACTGGGATTGTCGCAGTGAATTCAGTAGGGGCGAACCGCCGACATCTGGCTGGAGGGCGTGCGTGCGAGGGTAGGGATACTTCGACTCCGCAATTTCCTTCGCTCCGCTGCGGAAATTGCTCCGCTCACCATGACAGACCCAGCGGATTGGTGACAGAGCTACGTTATGAATGGCACCACGAGAATCTACCAAGTGCTGTAGGCGGTGCCGTCGCTGGCGGTGCCGTTGGAGGCGGAATGGACGTCCGTGATGCCGGGATCCTGTTGATCCACGGCGAGCTGATAGTCTTCCTGAACGACCTCCCAGTTGGTTAGCCGGGTCATGGGATCCACTGGGATTTGGCGCAGATAGCCAGCCGTCACTATATCGTCGAGTGATTGCGGAGCTTTTTGCTTGTCCAGCGTGTAGTGCTGGATCTGGTCACGCAGCACACTCAGGTTTGAGCGCAATACCGATTCGCGGGCCTGCACTATGGCCTGGTTGTACATGGGAACTGCCACCGCCATCAGGATCATGACAATGCTGATGACGATCATCAATTCCAGCAGCGTGAAGCCCGGGGAGCCTGGCTGCCGTCTGCCGGAGACGGCGCCGTGGGCCAGCGCTCGGGAGAATCTCCTCGCGTGCTTAGAATCGACTGAAATCAAATAGTTCGGGCCCCGTAGCATTTACCAATCCTTGTATTTCGTGCCATCGAGCGCGGTGCCTTGTGACTTGGTGTAGACATCGAACACGCTCTGTCCCCCCCACGAATCGGAATCGGGATCGTCCTGCATTGAGCGCAAGCCCCATTCTGTGGTCTTGGTCATGGGGTCTATGGGGATAGAACGCAGAAAGCGGACCTTCTTGCCGCCTGATATCTCTACTCCTTTGACGAGAGTGTCGAGATCGGGCGGATAGTTCTGGCTGTCCACCTTGGTCTGAAAGGCGAGCCGGTCGGCGGCGTCTTTATAGCGATCTATGGCGTCACGCATCTCCCACAAGTCGCGGCGAAGCTCCTTCTCGCGCTCGCGCTGAATGGTGACTCGTGCCAGAGGCACGGCCAGCATAGTGAGGATCGAAAGGATGGTGGCCGCGACGATCAACTCCAGGAGCGTAAAGCCCCGCTCAGGCTTTGCCGGGCGCCTCATCCCGGCACGCCTCGAGCGGGAAGATGAGCAATAGAGTATCGGCACCGTCATAGTCTGTCGTTAACCATCAAATCGCTAGGGCTTGCATTTCCCTTATTATTGTACCGTCACTGCAGCCTGTGCTCCGTTCACAGTAATGGGCTGCATTCCCGGGTCGCGCGCCCCACCGCGGGTGATGGTGAGGGGAGTCTGCCCGGCTGCCTTCGCCTGGAAGGTAAGGGTGACCACGGTGCCCTGGCCAGAGACTCCGCCAGCCCCGGAAGGCCGCGAGGCTGTGATCGTCAACTGTCCGACGGTTTCGTCCTCGCGGTGAACCAGAGCCACGGCTTGTCCATCTTGAGATAGGAAGCCACCGTTGGACACATTTACCAGTTGCAGCATTTTCGGATCGTAGTTCAATTGCACCGGCACGGAATACACGTTCTGCGCGCCCGAAATCACCAGATTTACAGGGAAAGTATTGCCCTTGGTCGCCTGGATCGTGGGTGGATCGAACATAAAGCTAGGCCCCCCACCGGCGCTGGTGTTGGGCTCGACCGGAGTAATCGAAGGCTGCGCACCTGGAGCCGGAACTGTTGGCTGACCCGCTGGCGTAGCAGCCGGAGCTGGTACAGTCTGACTTACGTGCCGTAACTCGATCGTGTTGGCTGTTCCAATCTCAATCTGCCGCTGATTAATCTCGTTCACATCGGTGCCGCGGATGATGTGGGGAACGATGGCGAAGACGATTTCATTCTCCGAGTGGTCCTGCGTCGTCTGTCCAAAGAGATACTTGAGGATTGGAATCTGAGCCAAGCCGGGGATTCCGCTGAGCGACTTGGTCTGATTGTCTTCCATGATTCCGCCCAGAAGGTTCGCCTCTCCATCGCGCAGCCGGATTTCATGCTCAATCTTGCGCTGGCCGATGATGGGCTGGCTGATGCCGCCGATATTCTGCTGACCGGTCACGGCCGAAACGTCCATGGTGATCTTGAGCGTGATTTCGCCGTTGGAGTGCACGTGAGGTGTGACGTCGATGTTCACGCCGACATCCAGATACTGGAACTGTGTGTTCACGAGGGGGTTGATGCCCACGCCGCCGATGCCCGGCTGAAATGATCCCGTCGCGACCGGCACTCGATCGCCGATCTTCAGGGATGCTTTCTGGCCATCGAGTGCGCGAATCTGCGGATTCTGGATGAGTTTGGTATCGCTCTGGCCCATCACCGCCGAAAGATTGGAGGACGGTATCGTGACCTGGAAGTTCGTAGCGTTGAGGTTGCCCAGGTTGTTCAGGTTGATGCCTTGGTCGCTCGTGCCGGTGGAAGTGGGGGTGGTAACGCCGTTGGTAGTAGTGGTTGTCGGCGTAGTTGTATTGTTGATATTGCTTTGCAGAGTGACCGTGGCACTCGTGGGAGGGCTCAAGCCCAGCGTGCGGGAACGGTCCTTGCTGACCTGCATCACCGCGATATCAATGATCACTTCCGGCCGCGCTTTATCCAGGTCGTCGACTAGTTTTTCCGCCAGCGCGATCTGATCGGGGGTGCCACGCACCACCAGGGCATTCTGTGAGAGCAACTGCTGCACGCGCTGCACATCCAACACGGAACGAATCGCGTTCACCACATCCTGCAGTTCGGTGGGCTGCGAAATATTGGAAAGATAAAAAGTCTTTAGGACGCTCTGTTCCAGTTCCTTGCGCTTCGCAGGATTGTCTTGTGCGACGAAAATCGTGTTGAGGGTGACCGGGCGCCAGAAGGTTTTAGACTCAAGCGCGGTAATCTGCAGCGCATCCTCCAGCGTAACTCCGTTCAACTCCACTTTAATTTGTTTAGGGACATAGTCAGGGTCGAACAGGACATTGATCCCGGCCAACTGCCCGATCGTGCGGTAGACGATGTCGGATTTATCGGTGAGCTTGACGCTGATGGGAACGGTCGAGATGGGCGCCAGTTCGATCGGCCCCCTCGCCTCGCGAACTCTTCGCTCCAGGGTGCTGGGCGGTCCCGCGGCCTGCGGCGGCGGATTCGTTTTGTCATTGATCATCTTCAGGGTACGAGTGAGTTCCTGCTTGGCGATGAACAACGATGGATCGATGGCCAGCGCTTTCCGGAACTCGGCCACGGCTTCGTCGAGCTTCCCATCGTCGCGCAGCAACTGCCCGCGGTGAACCACCGCAGCGGCGGCTTCAAACCGGGCGCGCTGAAGGGCAGCTCGATAGCGCAAATCCTTCGGCTTGAGGTCGTTGGCTTGTTTGTAAAAATCGAAGGCCGCTTCGTAGTTCTGGCGAGCCTCGGCGTCTTGACCCTTGAGATAGAGATCTTTGGCCTTGTCAGCGAGGGCGGGGAGTGCAACAACCGCGACCAGCAGCAACAACCCTGCCGGACGCATCAGGCGTCTCATTCGATAATCCTCACAGATACTCCTCAAACGTTACCGCTGCAGTCACAACTCGATGAACAGATTGCCACGCAAACCGCCCCGCTTCGAGCCTGCTTTTTCGGGCAGGGAGTTCACGCGATGCAAAAAAAAGGCTTAATTGACGCGATTATAGCATCGCCCTTCCGGGCTCCCGAACTGCTTGCCCACGCGGAGGTCACACTCTTTAGTCGTAAGACTAGCGGGGACGCCCCGGACTTTCGCATCTCAGACCTCAGCCGCGGCACCCGAGCAGTCCCAGATCAGAAGACCGGCGAAGTCTCGATGCTGCCGCCTCCTGTTAAGATTAAATTCACTCAATGCCCCGGCAAACCACGCATCAGACCAAGCCGAACGCGGAGAAAGCCCCTCGCCGTGATCCCACAGCCAGCGGCCAGCGCGATGCTGCCGTCAATAGGATCGCTTCGCACAACTACTTCTTGCTGGAAAAATTTGAGGCTGGGGTAGCTCTGACGGGGACGGAGGTCAAATCCATCCGGGGCGGACTAGCCAACCTCAAGGACTCCTACGGCTTGGTCAAGGACAATGAGATCTGGCTGCTGAACGCCCACATCGGCCCCTACGAGCACGGCAACATTCACAACCATGCTCCCTTGCGTACTCGCAAGCTGCTGATGCACCGCGAAGAAATCCGCAAGCTGATCGGCAAAACGCAGCAGAAGGGCCTGACGCTGATCCCCACTCGACTGTACTTCAAAAACGGTAAAGTAAAAGTTGAACTCGCTCTGGCTAAGGGCAAGCAATTATGGGATAAACGTGAGACCGAGAGGCGGCGTACCGCGGACAAGGAAGCGCGAGAGGCTGTTGCTCGTGGACGAAATCGGAACTAGCCACCACCAACTGCGATGAGGTTTCCAAATCAAAACGGTCAACCTCAAGTCCGATCTGCCTTCGGTCCATGAGGCGTTGCAGCGCCTCGACCATGAGTTGGCGCTGGTTCGCCATGAGCGAATCCCGGTGCTCAAGATCATCCACGGCTATGGTTCCAGCGGGGCTGGCGGCGATATTCGCATCGCGGTGCAAAAACGGCTGCACGAACTGGCGGAGGCCGGGCAGATTCATGGCTGCATCTTCGGAGAGAACTGGGCGAAGTCGGATGAAGCGGCGTGGCGTCTGCTGCAGGCCCGGCCTGAACTAAAGAACGATCCCGATCTCAGCCGCCGGAATGAGGGGATCACCATTGTCATAATGTGAACTCGCGCCACCGCGGTTAGACTTTCTGGCGCCGATCCTTCAAAATACTGAGTTTCCTATTTATTCAGCTTCAGTCAACACGGGCCTCAAGGAGGCGTCATTGACCAAACCGATCCGCGCCAAGATCAGCGCACTCGGCACCTATGTGCCGCCTCGTCTACTCACGAACGCCGACTTGGAAAAGATGGTCGACACTACGAACGATTGGATCATGACCCGCGTCGGGATTCGCGAGCGCCACCTCGTGGACAAAGGCGTGGCCACCAGCGACCTTGCCGTCGAGGCGGCGAAGAAGGCTCTAGCTCAGCGCGGCCTCACGCCGACCGACATCGAAGCCATCATCGTGGGTACGGTTACTCCTGACATGTTTTTTCCTTCCACCGCCTGCTTGGTCCAGAACAAATTGGGCGCCAAGGGAGCCTGGGGATTCGATCTTTCCGCCGCATGCTCGGCGTTCGTCTACTCTCTGCAGGCTGGGGCGCAATTCATCGCCACCGGCGTTCATAAACGAGTGCTGGTGATCGGATCGGATGTGATGTCTTCGATCATCGACTACACCGACCGAGCCACCTGCGTGATTTTCGGCGACGGCGCGGGCGCGGTAATTCTGGAGCCTGCCGAAGACGAATCCGTCGGCCTGATCGACTTCATCCACGAAGTCGACGGCGCGGGCGCTCAGTGCCTGTACATGCCCGGTGGAGGGAGTCTGAATCCGTCTTCGAAGGAAACCATCGCAAAGAAGATGCACTACGTTCACCAGGACGGACAACAGGTGTTCAAGTTTGCGGTGCGCAAGCAGACCGAAGCCTGCGAAAAATTGCTGGCCCGCAACGGGCTGAAGGGGTCTGACATCGACGCGTTCATCCCACACCAGGCCAACCTGCGGATCATCAGCGCCACGGCGGATCGCCTGGGCTTGCGGCCCGAGGCGGTGATCGTCAACATTGAGCGCTACGGCAACACCACCGCCGGAACGATCCCGCTGGCCATGGGTACCGCCATCGAAGAAGGCAAGCTGAAGAAGGGAAGTCTGGTGATGCTGGCCTCGGTCGGCGCGGGCTTCACCATAGGCGCGACGCTACTGCGTTGGGCGTTCTGAGGCCAGATTGTTCGTCGAGACGTAGCTTGCTACGTCTTGCCTGCAGCATTTTCCGATGATGGTGAGAGAGACGTTGCAAGCAACGTCTCTACGTCGTGACGTTCGTAACTCTCGCCGGCATATTTCCGTAGCCCTGTCCAACTCCGGGCTGTTATGTTTTCGCAACGTTCGCCCTCACGTGGGGATGCCGGCGAGCGTGTACGTCATGATCCGCACCCTCGGTTGTTACTGTCTAGCTCTGGCGATAGGATCGGTGGGACTCGCCGCCCAGCAGGCCGATCCCCGTGAGACCAAATTGACCATCCTGGAGCGTATGTGGAACGAAGCCCAGGTGAACCGCGACTCGGCGGCGCTCGACGCCCTGGTCTCGAGCCGTTTCGTGAACACCGAATGGGACGGCGACGTCAGTGACAAGCAGAGATTCCTGGCCGACATCAAAGATCCCCGCTTCAAGCCCAGCCTCGCCACCATTAGCGACGTCAAGATGAACTTCTTCGGCGACACTGCCGTGATCACCGGCACCTACCACACGCAGGGCACCTTTCAGGGCAAGTCTTACGACCATGTGGGACGGTTTACCGACACATGGATCCTCGACGGCGGAAAATGGCAGTGCGTCGCCAGCCATACTAGCCTACTCAAGAAGTAAGTCGCCTCTTCGGCATAGAAGGCGTCGAACTCGGTTAGCATTCCGCGACGGTCGCTGTTTATAACCTCATAAAATCTTTTAATGCGGGAAATCCGCGTCCTGCGCAACTGTCAGATGATCTAATCAGGCTCGGAGGACCTGGCGCCCTTCGTCGGAATCGGCACATGGAAACAGTAACGCAACCGCGGGCGTGGAAAGTTCTCCTCGCCTTCGCCATTATTTATTTCGTGTGGGGATCCACCTTTCTTGCGATCCGGGTGGGCGTCCGCGAGGTGCCTCCATTTCTTCTGGCGGCGATGCGCTTCGTGGTAGCGGGAATCGTTCTCTATGTCTGGATGCGCGCGCGTGGAACGCCCTCGCCGACAGCACGCCAGTGGGGCTCGGCTTCACTACTTGCGCTCCTGATTTTCGTTTTTGATTATGGGTTGCTCTTTTGGGCAGAGCGGCGGGTGACGTCGGGAATCGCGGCGGTGATGATGGCGACGATCCCCGTATTCATGGCGCTAGGCGAGATCGTTTTCCTGCGCACGCAGCGTCTGACGGTGCGACTCAGCTTCGCGCTCCTGGTCGGCATCGCCGGCGTGGCGGTTCTGATGGGACGCTCGGTGAGCCTCGGTGAGGCTCCGGTGGACACCGCAGGCGCATTCGCGCTGATCGTCGCGGCCGTCAGTTGGTCGGTGGCCGCGTCGCTCAGCCGCAAGCTGCCGTTGCCCTCGGCCAAAGCCATGAGTTCTGGCGCGCAAATGCTTGCCGGAGGCGTGCTGCTCACGCTGTCCGCGGCCCTGTTGGGCGAGTTTCGCGGGTTCCGCATTCAAGCCGTGTCGCTCGGCGCATGGCTCGCCCTGGCCTACTTGATTTTTGCCGGATCCATCGTCGCTTTCACGGCATACGTCTGGTTGATCCATCACGAATCGCCAACAAAGGTGGGAACTTATGCGTACGTGAATCCGGTGGTCGCGGTCGTGATCGGCTATTTCCTGGGTGGAGAGGGGTTGGGCCCGCGCACGATCGTGGGGACGCTGCTAGTGCTGGTCGGCGTAGTGGTGATCACTACCACTCCGGCGAAGAAATCCCCAGTCCCGGTATCGAAGCACGACGCTCGAGAACTCGCAGACCCTTCCGCTGAGGCCTGAGTAATCTTGTTTACGGGTGCGTCATCTTCTCCGGCTTGACCAGTTGATCGAATTCCTCACCGGTGAGATACCCTAACTTCACGGCCGCTTCGCGCAGACTTGAATGCTCCACGTGTGCAGTGTGCGCGATCTGCGCTGCCTTGTCGTATCCCACCTTCGGGGCCAACGCAGTGACCAGCATCAAGGAGTTCTTCACATACCAGTCGACCTTGGCGCGGTCGACCTCAATGCCTTTGATCATGTACTCGACGTACCCGTGGCAGGCGTCGGTGATCAACGTGGCCGAATGCAGGAAGTTGTAGATGATTACGGGCTTGAACACGTTGAGCTCGAAATTGCCCTGCGAGCCGCCGAACCCAACCGCGGCTGTAGCTCCATGAACCTGCACGCAGACCATGGTCATGGCCTCGCACTGCGTGGGGTTGACCTTGCCCGGCATAATGGACGATCCCGGCTCATTCTCGGGGATCGAAAGTTCACCCAGCCCGCAGCGCGGACCGGAAGCCAGCCAGCGAATGTCGTTGGAAATCTTCATGAATGACGCGGCCAGCGTTTCCATCGCGCCTTGCGCGAACACGATTTCGTCGTGGGCAGAGAGCGCCGCAAACTTGTTGCCATGCGAGCGGAAGGGAAGTCCGGTGAGTTCGGCGATCTTTTTGGCCGCGCGCTCGGCAAACTCGGGATGCGTGTTCAGGCCGGTGCCGACCGCGGTTCCACCGATGGCGAGATCGTAGAGCCCTTCGAGAACCTGCTCCAGTCGGTGGACGTCGCGTTCGAGCAGGCTGGCCCATCCGCCGAATTCCTGGCCGATGGTCAAGGGGACGGCGTCCTGCAAGTGGGTACGCCCGATCTTCACCACGTCGTGAAATTCCTTCGCCTTGGCGGCGATTGCGTCATGGACGGTCTTGACGGCGGGAATCAGCGCATTCTTCACGCGATCGGCAGCCGCAATATGCATCGCTGCCGGAAACGTGTCGTTCGATGACTGCGACATGTTCACGTGGTCGTTGGGATGCACCGGCTTCTTCGATCCCATCTCGCCGCCGGAGATTTCGATGGCACGATTCGAGATGACCTCGTTCACGTTCATATTGGTCTGCGTGCCGCTGCCAGTCTGCCAGATGCGCAGCGGGAACTGATCGTTCAGTTTGCCGGCGATGACTTCGTCGGCCGCTTGCACGATCAGCTTCGCTTTGTCGGCGGGAAGCTTGCCCAGATCCTGATTCACCAGCGCGCAGGCTTTTTTGAGTACTCCGAAGGCGCGAATCAGCTCGGGCGGCATGGTGTCGCGTCCAATGTTGAAATGAAGCAGAGAACGCTGCGTCTGCGCCCCCCAGTACACGTTCGCCGGGACTTCGATCTTTCCCATGCTGTCGGATTCGATGCGCGTGTGGGTGGCCGGTTCGGCGATTTTAGGATCAGTAAGAGTAGACATGACAGCTCCTGAGTCGAGCGAAGAAATGGGAGCAACCGGAGATTATAACGCCGGGGCTTACCAAACTCCGGTACTGCCTCAGTTTGAAATCGTGGCCACCTTATTTAGACGACGTCATCCTGAGCGGAGCCGTTCTTCAGGCGGAGCGAAGCATCTCCCGCGAGTCACTGCCAGGGGAGATTCCTCGCCCCGCTGGTGAAAGCGCGGGGCTTCGGAATGACGCCTCACCGAAAGCTACGGGTTCAAACTGAGTGCTACCGAACTCCGTGATACCACCTTTCTCAATTTCCTGCATGCTAGAATCAACGGTTTCCGAGGTGCAGGCCAATTGCGTGCGCCTACCGTGTCTCCGCTCGCATGCCCGAATTCTTTACCGACGAAGAGCTCATCACGCTGCCCAAGACGCAGGCCAAACCTCGCCCGGAGATGCGCACCGACGTTCTCGTCATCGGCGCCGGGCCGACGGGGTTAGCTTGCGCGATCGAGGCGCAAAAGATCGGGCTGAAGGTGATCGTGGTCGACAAGGGCTGCCTGGTGAACTCTCTGTTTCACTATCCCGCGAACATGGTGTTTTTCACGACACCGGAATTGCTCGAGATCGGCGATATCCCGTTCACCACGGCATTGCAGAAGCCTACCCGTGAAGAGGCGCTCGAGTATTACCGCAAAGTGGCCGAGTACTATAAGCTCGACCTCCGCCAGTACGAATGGGTCAAGACTGTCTTGGGCGAAGATGGAGATTTCACCATTACGGCCACCGACCGCGCCGGACGGCCCCACGACTACAGGGTGAAGAAGGTCATCGTTTCTACCGGCTACTACGATCTGGCGAACAGGCTGGGCATTCCCGGCGAAGAACTGCCCAAGGTCTCGCATTACTACGGCGAGCCTCATCCTTACTACGACACGGATGTCGTGGTCATCGGGGGCAAGAATTCCGCGGCGATTGCGGCACTTGACTTGTGGCGGCACGGCGCACGCGTGACCCTGGTGCACCGCGAACCGCAGCTGCATCATCACGTCAAGTATTGGATTAAGCCTGATCTGGAAAACCGTATCAAGAATGAAGAAATCGAGGCCTACTTCAACAGCTGGGTGCAGGAAATCGGGATTGACCACGTGGTCGTGAATACTCCGACCGGGCCGATCCGGCTTAAGAATGATTTTGTGCTGGCCTTGATTGGCTACCATCCCGACTACGATTTTTTGCGCAGCATGGGGATTGAGCTGTCGGAGGAACAATGCCGGCCGGTGTGCGATCCCGTTTCTCTCGAGAGCAATGTGAAGGGCATTTATGTTGCGGGCGTGATTGTTGCCGGATCGCGCACCAACGAAATCTTCATCGAGAACGGACGCTTCCACGGCCGGCAGATTGCCGCGGACTTGAAAGTGAAACTGCAGCCCTAATTGGTCACTTCAGCAAATACTCTTTGACGAACTCCACGGTAGCGTAGAACTGAAAGTCGGCATTCTTTTTCTTGGCAAAGCCGTGGCCATCGTCTTTACCGAGTAACCACCAGACCGGCGTTCCGTTCTTGCGCACGACCTCGACCATTTGCGCAGACTCGCTCGCCGGAACCCGCGGATCGTTCTGCCCCGCAATCACAAACAGAGGCTTAGTAATGTTTTTCGCTTTGTTGGCGGGGGCAATCCGCTCCAGAAACTCGCGCATCTTGGGATCGCGCTCGTCCCCGTACTCGACGCGTCTGAGGTCTTTGCGGTATCCGGACGTGTGCTCGAGGAAGGTCACGAGATTCGATGGGCCGACCACGTCGACCGAGCAGCAGATGCGGTCGTTGTAGTTAGTGGCAACGGCCAGAGTCATGAAACCGCCGTAGCTGCCGCCGGTAATCATGACCCGGCTTGCGTCGAGATCAGGCTGGGTCTGAATCCAGTCGATCAGGGAATTGATGTCCTTGTAGGAGCCCTCCCGTCCAAATCCGTTATCCAGCTTTTGAAAGCTCTTGCCGTAGCCGGTCGATCCGCGCACGTTGGGAAAGATCATGGCGATGCCTAGTTCGCTGGTGTAGTAGTTGTTGCGGCCGGCGAAGTCGGGGCGGGTCTGGCCCTCCGGCCCGCCGTGAATATTTATGATCACAGGACGTTTGCCGGCATACTTTGCCGGGGGCGTGTAGAGAAAGCCGGAGATGGATTGCTCGTCCCATGATTTCCAGTGGATCAACTGGGGCTCGGAGAAGCCGGAGGTGTTGAGCCCTCCTGTTTCGCTGAAGGTCCAGCGCTCGACCTTGCCAGAAGCCATGTCGACCGAATAGACATCATCGGGCTGGCGCGCTGTACTGAGGCTGAACGCCAACTCGCGGCTGTGGTCACGCCATTGGACTCCGGAGATTACACCGACTGGCAACTTGGGCACCGGAACCTCTTTTCCGGTTTTTGTATCGAGAACGTGCAGCGCGCTGATCCCATCTTCGTTAGCGTTGAAGGCCATCCAGCGGCCATCCTGGGAGAGGTCCAATTCGTCGACGTCCCACTGCAGGTCCGGCGTCAGGACCGTTGTCTTGTGACTGCCCAGATCCAGATAGACCATGCGCTGAAATTCGGAGTCTTCGTCACTGGTCATATAGACGCCTTTTGCGTCCTTGGAGAAGAGCGCGTTGCTGTAGGCCGCGGTCTCGGATCCTGACTTTGGAGTGAGCAGTTCCTTCTTGCCCGAAGCCACATCCAGCAGCCAGACGTAGGATTCCGCGGCGGAAACCTGGTTGGTCACCAGGAGTTGTTTCCCGTCGGGCGACCAGTCGGCGACTCCCCATCCTCCGCCCTCCATCTGCGCGATCATGCGTGCGCTGGCCGGATCGGAGGCATTCACCACCCAGATGTCCACATCGTTGCCCGTGCGCTTGGTGGAACCATAGGCGATTCGGTCCCCCTGATAGGACCAGCGAGAACTTGTGTTGCGCGATTTGCCGTCGGTCAGCAAAGTGATGTCTCCACTGGCGAGGTCGTAACGGTAAATCTGGTAGAACTCTCCTCCTCCAACGTCTTTTCCGAATATGAAGGAGTCACCACCGGCGGGCTGATACCTGGCTCCCGCGATTCGATCGGGGAAGAAAGTCAGCTGCGTGCGCGCGCCGCCGGGGAACTTCACCTGATGAACCTGATAAGTATCGGCAAAGCGAGTTTCGATCAGCATCTCGCGCCGGGTCGGATGCCAGCCCACAAAAAAGGCGCTGCGAAACTCGCCGTAACGCCCAACCGATTCCGCCAGCGACACGGGAATTTTCGGAATTCCCACAGCGACCAGGTTCTCATTGGGGGCGATTTCGTTGCTCTGCGCAAAGGCGAGTGCACCGAGAACCAGAACCACGGCCAATTGAGAAACACCTTTCATGATTGCCTCCTGCTTGATAGGGACCATCGTTAGGACGAGGACAGCCCGCATCGGTTAGCGGAAGTTCTGCCAAACGACGGCGCGGGCATGGTAGGCCGTCCACGGAGGCGCAGTCAACAGCGCTGGCAGCTTTGCCCTGCGACGCCGCAGCGAGTACCCTAGGCACTCGCATGGAACCCGAACCGGAGCACGGAACAGCCTCGATTTCTCTAGCGTCCTATGTGCGGCTGCTCGGCGCGAACCGCAATTTTCGGCGCCTTTGGCTGGCGCAGATTGTCAGCGAGATTGGAGATTGGTTCTACACGCTTGCCATCTACACGCTGCTGCTGCAGCTGACCGGGCACGCGGGATCCGTGGCGCTGGCGTTGGTTTTGCAGGTCATACCGCAGACCTTGGTCGGGCCGACAGCGGGTGTAGTGAATGACAGGCTGCGGCGCAAGCACGTGATGATTGCCGCCGACCTCGTTCGCTTCGCAGTCGTGCTGGCCATGTTGTTCGTGCGTTCGCGGTCGACGGTGTGGCTGGTGTATCCGTTGCTGCTCGCCGAAACGACCATGACCGCGTTCTTCGAACCTGGGCGCAGCGCTGTGATCCCAAATATTGCGAGCGAAGGCGAAGTGTTGGTTGCGAATACGCTTTCATCCGCGACCTGGTCGGTTAACCTGATGATCGGAGCCTCGGTTGGTGGAGTGGTCGCTGCATTCTTCGGACGTGACGCGGTCTTCATTCTCAACGCTCTGTCGTTTCTCACGTCGGCGGCACTGATCGGCGGCATGCGGTTCGCGGAGCCGCATGCCGAATCCGCCGCTCCCCTGCGAGCTCGCGATCTGGTCGACTTTTCTCCAGTGCTCGAAGGCATCCGCTACATTCGCAGCCATCCCACTCTCTTGCCTACAGTTCTTTCGAAGGCGGGCGAGCTGATGGTGGGGCCGAGCTGGGTGATCTTCACCGTGATGGGGGCCCGTGAGTTTGCAATTCACCGACCGGGCATCAACACGGCGGGCGGAGCTATGCTCGGCATGAGCATCCTCCTGGGCGGACGCGGAATCGGAGCGCTGGTGGGGCCGATCGTGTCGGCACGGTGGGCGGGGAGTAACGACGGCCGCTTGCGACTCGGGATTCTGTTCGGCTATCTCACGATTTCCGCGGGATACGCCGTGCTTGGGGCCAGCCGCAGCGTGTGGATGGCCGCGGTCTGCGCCATGCTGGCCCATGCCGGAGGCTCGACCGTCTGGGTCTTCTCGACTACATTGCTGCAGCTTCACACCGAGGATCGCTTTCGCGGTCGCGTCTTTGCGGCAGATCTAGGCCTTGGAAGCCTTTCGTTTGCGATCACTGCCTATCTGGCTGGAGTTTTCCTCGACGCGGGGTACTCAGCACGAACGGTGGCCACCACCACCGGGGCGATCATGCTGCTTCCGGCGATGCTGCTGTTCCTGTCGCTGCGGGCGGCGAGAATCCGCGCGGCGGAATCTGTTCCCTGAGAGCTTTGCCTGACGGGCTCACAATTCGTTGGCGAGCCGGTCGATCTTGGCGGCCATGATGAAGTCGCTTTCGGAAAGGCCGTCAATCTTGTGCGTCCACAAAGTAATGTCGGCTTTGCCCCACGCCAGCAGAATGTCGGGATGATGTCCTTGCTCTTCGGCTACGGCTCCCACGCGATTCACGAAATCCAGAGCCCGCTTGAAATCTGGGAAACGGAACTCGCGATGAATGTGATGTTCCTGTTCAACGATCCACTCGGGCACTTTGTGGTGCAACACCGCCAACTCCGCGCCGGTGAGGGGCGGAAGGCCACCGCGGCAGGGCACGCATTTCTTATCGGCAAGTTCTTCAGTCATTGCTCACCCCACTTTTCTTTGATATGCCTGCATCCAAGTCGGCGCGACGCCGCACCCCGTATAATCGCTGTGCGTTTCCCGCGAGGCTGGATGTCGTTGACTCTCCCACGGAGTCGCCGGCGAGGGCACTAGTGTAATACTCGAGGGGAAAGGATGGAACATGGTTGTCCTGGTCGTCGGTGGAGCAGGATACATCGGAAGCCACACAGCCCGGGCGCTGAAGCAGGCCGGACATGACGTGATCGTGTTCGACAACCTCAGCACCGGATATGAGTCTCTTGCTGCGGGGTTCGAGCTGATCAAGGCAGACATGCTGGATGCGGTTGCACTGGCCGCGGCGATGGGGCGCACCAACGCAATCATGCACTTCGCCGCGCATGCTTATGTCGGGGAGTCGGTAACGAATCCCAAAAAGTATTTTCGAAACAACGTCGAGGGCGGTCTTTCTCTACTGAACGCCGCCCTCGAAGTGGGAGTAAAGAAGATCATCTTCTCTTCGACGTGTGCGGTTTACGGTGAGCCGGCGAAAGTTCCCATCGAAGAAAACACTCCCCGGCAGCCGGTAAATCCGTACGGAGTATCGAAGTTGTTCTTTGAGCAAGCCTTGGAGGCCTACGATCGCGCTTACGAGTTCCGCTACGCCAGCTTGCGCTACTTCAACGCCGCGGGGGCGGATGAGAGCGGAGAAATCGGCGAACTGCACAATCCGGAGACCCACCTGATCCCGCTCGCACTGCGAGCGGCGGCGGGAACGGGTCCGGAGTTGCAGGTGTTTGGGTCGGACTATCCGACGCCGGATGGAACCTGCATCCGTGACTATATCCATGTCAACGATCTCGCCAGTGCGCATGTAAAGGCGCTTGAACATCTGGTGGCGGGCAAGGGAAGTTTTGCTGTGAACGTTGGCACCGGAAGCGGGTACTCCGTGCAGCAAGTAATTTCCGCCGTTGAAGAAGTGACGGGCAAGCGTGTGCCGCACAAGGTCGTGCCCCGGCGGGCGGGAGATCCTCCGAGATTGGTGGCGAATCCGGCCAAGGTGCAGGCACTGCTCGGGTGGAAGGCCACCCGCGGGCTGCGCGAGGACGTGGCAACGGCTTGGAATTGGATGCAGCGGCGGAAGACGAGCTAATCACATTGGGCACAGAGAAAGTGGCAGGCAAGATATGGCGAATGCACTGGCGGGGAAGAAAGTGGCGTTTCTGGGCGCAGGCAAGATGGGAGGGATCATCCTGCAGGCTCTGGTGAAAAATGGTCTGCTCTCGGCGAAAACAACCTGGGCCACCGTGGCGCATGCAGACCGGGCCAAGGCGCTGGCGGCAAAGGTCAAAGTGAAAGTTGGGACCAACAATGCCGAGGCCGTGAAAGGCGCCGACATCATCGTGATCGGCGTGAAACCGCAAGTGGTCGAAGACGTGGTGCGGGAGATCCACGATCATGTCACAACAAAGCAGCTGATCGTGTCGGTGGCAGCGTCGGTGCCCACATCGATGATCGAAAAGAACTTGCCGCCGAACGTGCCTGTGATTCGCGCTATGCCTAATACTCCATGCCTGCTGGGAGCCGGCATGACTGCGATCTGCAAAGGCAAACACGCCACCGCGCATGACGTTTCCCTCGCCTGCCACATGTTCGATGTTGTTGGAAGAACGGTTGTGGTGGACGAGAAGCATATGGACGCCGTGACCGCACTCTCGGCCAGCGGTCCGGCTTATATCTACATCATTCTGGAATCGTTGGCCGAAGCGGGCGTGAAAGTCGGGCTGCCGCGCGATATCGCCACGCTGCTGGCGGCGCAAACCACCCTGGGAGCGTCCCGGGTGGTGCTTGAGACCGGAGATCATCCGGCTCTGCTGAAGGACGCCGTCACCACTCCCGCGGGCTGCACGATCGACGCCATCATGGAACTGGAAGAAGGGAAACTGCGCGTTACGCTTATCAAGGCAGTGGTGAAGGCGGCGCAGCGGGCGAAGGAGTTGGCCTACGGATAGATTCCCCAAGCTTCGCGACTCACACTGCCGGGCACTCGCCTAACACAGCAACCATGAACCTGCTGATTGTCGTGCATCACCGGTTTGACCTGTGGAATGTCCCCACGTGGTTTGGGGAGCGGTTGAAGAAGGAATTCTCCCAACTGAAGGTCGCGCAGCTGAACAGCTACGATGGTGTTGAGAACCATCTGCGAGACGCGGAGGTCATCTTTACGATCTCTCTGCGGCCAGCGCAATTTGCTCTTGCGCACAAGCTGCGCTGGATTCATGCAACAACGGCGGCGGTCCACCAACTGTTGTTCCCAGAACTGATCGCAAGCAACGTCGTGCTTACGAATTCACGAGAAGTGCACGGCCCGGTAGTGGCCGAACACGTGATGGCTCTGATCTTTGCATTGGCAAAGAAGATTCCACAGGCAGTGCTTTTCCAGCAGAAACACGAGTGGGGACAGGAGGCGATGTGGAAAGATGGACAGCATCTGCGCGAAATCGCCGGTGCAACTCTGGGACTGATTGGAGTAGGAAGCATTGGCACGCGGGTGGCCCAAATGGCGGCGGCACTGGGAATGCGGGTGATCGCCGTGCGCGAGCATGTGGAGAAGGGAAGGCCTGAGGGTGTGGAGGTTGTGTATTCGCCATCAGACCTCAACGACCTGCTGAGTCAATCGGATTATGTCGTCGTGGCGGCGCCGCTGATCGGCGCAACTCAAAGGTTAATTAATGCGGCCCGGCTGTCAGCAATGAAACCGAGCGCTTATCTGATTAACGTCGGACGCGGTCCGCAGGTGGATGATGCTGCACTAGTGGAGGCGTTAGGCAAACGGCAGATTGCAGGTGCTGCGCTCGATGTATTTGAGCGCGAACCGCTGCCGCCGGAGTCGCCTCTCTGGGCCGCCGAGAACTTGCTGATTACTCCTCACACCGCAGGTCTCACAGAGAAGCTGTGGCACCGGCATTATGAGCTATTCTCCGACAATCTACGCCGCTATATGGCGGGAAATCCCCTCCGGTATGTCGTCGACAAGCAGAAGGGATATTGATCTCCCCGCTTCGTGCTACAGTTTGGTCTTTGCCACTTCATCGAGGTAATTTGCTCGAAACGCAGCTCCTCGAAACGTAGCTCATGGAATCTCGCCTAATCCTGATCCATTTGTTGCTGAAGCTGGGCGTAGCTGCGGCCGTGTCAAGCAGTCTGGTGCGATCCCTCGAGTTCAAGTCGCTGCTGTTTCGCGAGGAACGCACGCTACCGCAGAAGATCAATCTTGTACTCTGGTTCAGCCTGCCCATTATGTTGGGAGTCTGGATTCGGATTGCGCAGAAGAGCTTTCTGGCGGGCGATCTTAGCTTTGAGACCGTGCTCCTGTTGGGTGTGATCGGCGGCCGCTGGACAGGAGTCTTGGGCGGTGTTCTGATGGGCTTCCCATCGTTGTTGTACCGCGAGTGGCTTGCCCTACCGTTCCTGGTGTTGTGTGGCCTGATCGCGGGCCAGTTGCGGACGGTGGCTCGCGACAAGGACGACATCTGGTCGTTTTCTCCCTTCATCGACCTCAGCATTTACCGGCTCATTCGCCGCAATCTTCCCCGTCCTCGCCTGTTTGACTGGCAGATCATGTTCTTCACGACCGTCGTCGGACTGCGTTTTGTGCACACCGAATTGACGCGTCATTTTCCGCACTCTATCTTCGCGCTTGAGAGTCCGGGCAATCTATGGCTCGAGGTCGGCATCTATGCGGCTTCCGTGGTCGCGATTGGGATCGAATTGAAGATCTTCAACAGCGTCCGCATCCAGATCAAGCTGGAGGAGCAGGAACGGCTTCTGTTGCGTGCACGCATGGAGGCATTGCAGAACCAGGTCAATCCTCACTTCCTGTTTAACACGCTGAATTCGATTTCGTCGCTGGTGCGATTCGACCCGGACATGGCCCGGGAGGTGATCTTCAAGCTGGCGACGATTCTGCGTCGCCTGCTGAACACCAGCGAAGCCTTCGCGCCGCTGCGCGACGAACTCGAATTCATCGACAACTATCTGGACATTGAGGTCGTCCGCTTCGGGCGGGACAAGCTGCGCGTGGTCAAAGAACTTGATCCCGCCTCGCTCGATGTGGTCGTGCCCAGCATGTTGCTGCAACCGCTGGTGGAAAACTGCATCAAGCACGGATTGTCTCCGAAGGTAGAAGGCGGAAGCATCTACCTGCGCAGCCGCGTCAGCGATTCCCGGCTGATTATCGAGGTCGAAGATGACGGAGTGGGCATGGGGGCGGCGCAACTGGAGGGAAGCAGCAGTTGGTCGGGAATGGGCATCGGTATGGCGAATATCTCGGAGCGCCTGCAAGTACTCTATGGCGACACCGCGCGCATGACCATCGACAGTCACGAAGGGAAGGGAACGCTGATCCGGATCCGGTTGCCATTGGTCGAAGCGGCCAGTTCGGTCCCGGAGGGTTTTTATGCCGAGCGCTCGAGTACGCGAAGGTAAAAATCTTCGTACTGCTTGACGATCTTAGTGGAGCAGAAGCGTTCTTGCGCCGCGGCGCGCGCCTGCTTCCCAATCTGCCGCAGTTGCGGCTCGTTGTTGAGCAACTCGAGCGCATAACGCGCCATCGTGTCGACATCGCCCACATCGGCGAGATAGCCGCTCTTCCCGTGCTCGATCACTTCCGGAACTCCGCCGGCCCGGGTGGCTATGGGCACGACCTCGCAGGCCATGGCTTCGAGCGCCGCCAGTCCAAAGGATTCCAGTTCGCTCGGCATCAGCATGATGTCCGCCGCGGCCACCGTCTCCTGGACCTGATCCTGCTTCCCGAGGAACAGGACATCATCGTGAATGCCCTTCTGCACCGCCAGCCATTCCGCGACGGAACGGTCGGGGCCATCTCCGATCAAGAGCAGCCTTGATGGAATCTTTTTGTGGACGCGGTCGAAAATTTCAATCACGTCGGTAAGCCGCTTCACCGGGCGAAAGTTGGAAAGGTGCACCAGCAGTCGTTCATTGTTGGGCGCATACTCGGCGCGCAAAGGCGCGATAGCCTCGGGATCGCGGCGGTACACGTCGCAATTCACCGAGTTGTAAATCACCTCGATGCGGTTCTTCACGTCGAACACGCGCAGCGTGCGGTCGCGCAAATAATTGGAGATGGCTGTGACCCCGTCGCTCTGCTCAATCGAGTAACGAGTGATCGGCAAATAGGAGCGGTCGAGCCCCACCAGGGTGATATCGGTGCCGTGCAAAGTAGTGACGAAGGGTAGGCGGCGGCCGCGCGGGCCGACCGCCAGCATCTGGCGGGCCAGGAGCGCGCTCACCGAATGTGGGATTGCGTAGTGGACGTGGAGCAGATCGAGGTCGTAAAGCTGAGCAACCTCTGCCATACGGGTCGCCAGCGCCAAATCGTACGGAGGATAATCGAACAGCGGGTACCGCGAGACTTCGACCTCATGATAGTGAATATTGGGTTCTGAGCCCCGCAGCCGGATGGGCTGCGCGTACGAAATGAAATGAATTTCGTGTCCGCGCTGAGCCAGTTCCAGGCCTAGTTCGGTGGCTACAACTCCGCTACCGCCATACGTGGGATAACAGGTGATTCCAATCTTCATGTGTGAGGGACCCGGGTGACTCTTGCCATTCGATGGCTGGAAGGCTCAGCGGTTGCAGATTTTACACGAACACCCTGCGCTAAGCCCCATAAACGCCACCTTAAGCGAAATTCTTAGTTGAAGGACCATGCCCCGGAACCGACAGGCACCGTGTACCGCGTGGGTATTATGCCGCACATTGAATGTCGCGGCAGGACCTGCGCCATTGATAGAAACTTGCCAACGGATTTCGCGTCATCGCGTCTAAGTCTAGGAGCACGAACCAGAATTGGACCATGGAATCACCGCGAGGACGCGAGTGAACAATAAGCCACAACACGCAACAATCATGCTCGAACATTCATACTCCGCACCGGTGGAGCGGGTTTTCTCCCAATTCGCCGATCCAGTCGCGCGCGCCGGGTGGAGTGCTCCGTCCGAGGAGGTTCTCGTCTACGATGAGTCCGATTTCCGTGTCGGTGGCAAAGACGTGTTTCGCTGCGGCCCAAACGGCAACCCAAAATTCCGTGGGGAAACACGCTACCTTCAGATTGTTCCGAACAAGCGTGTCGTTTCAAGCGAAACTCTCGATACAGACGACCAACCTTTGGCCATTGCGCTGACGACGCTCGAGTTCGAGCCGACGAAAGACGGTACCAACTTGACTGTCACGGTGCAAATCGTCTCGTTTGTAGGACCAGATTTGATTCGCGGGTATGAATGTGGCAACAAGAGCGCGCTGAAGAACCTTTCCCAGTATCTCGGCGAGATCCCTCCTGCTTGACGCCGGAAGCTTCCGAGGATTACGTCCAGCTCCTGAGGAACTTCGTTGAGTTATATGGCAACAAGCTGTAATCCGAGCTCGCGGGCTTTTTTCCGGAGTCTGGCTTCCATACGTTCGCGATTCTGCACTTCGTTCTGCGCGCAGATCGTCTCATCGTAGGCATGCCTAGTCGTTACCATGTGATAGAGGATGCGCGCCAGTTTGTGCGCCGTGGCCGTGATTGCCTTGGGAGCACCCAGTTTGGTGCGCATCCGGCGATAGAAGTGCCCGAGAAAAGATTGGCTGCGATGGAGCGATTGCGCGGCCATGCGTAGGGCTGTGGCTGCTCGATTCTTGACTTTGCGAGTTTTGACCGACAACACTTTCCCTCCGCTTATCCGGTTGTCCGGACAGAGTCCGAGCCAGGAGGCTAAGGCCGACCCATCGCCGAAGCTGGAAAAGTCAGGACCGATCTCGGCCAAAAGAGTTTGCGCAGTGAGAACGTTGATCCCGGGTACTTGGGTTAGATCCACACCGAAGATGCGGTGGAGATGAGTCTGCAGGTCGAAGCCCGGTTCGCTCGTCTTCGGTTTGGACCCGTCTTTCGAAAGCGATGTGGAACCTGGGGGTGGATCCAGTTTCGATTCGAATTCCTCCAGCGATTGCGCAATTTCGCGATCGCAGGCCGCGATCAACTCTTGGTAATGACGAAACGCTGCCAGCGACTGGCGGAGGGTGAATACATGCTCGCGCCGGTAGTCTCCCACTAGCGACTTGGCGATGGTGTCCGCGCTGGCCTTGATCCGCCCGTCGCGCAATGCCGCCAGCGTATGCGGGTTACGCTCTCCCGCCAGGATCGCCTCCAGGATCGCGATGCCGGTCCGACCCGTGATATCGCTGATCACGTGGTGCAGTTGCAGGTTCATCTGATCCAGTGCCTTTTGCATGTGTTGCACGTGACTCGATGCCATTTGCACCAGACTGTCCCGATGGCGCAGGATCGAACGCACGCTACAGACCGCCTGCTCCGGCCGGAACGACCCGCGCAGCAACCCCACCGAATGCAGATACTGCAGCCATTGGCAATCGGATACATCGGACTTGCGTCCCGGAACATTCTTTACGTGATGGGCGTTGACCAGGAAGACCTTGAATCCTCGCGCCTCCAAGATCTGAAACAACGGAATCCAGTACACTCCCGTCGACTCCATGGCTACGGTCTCGATGTGGCACGCCTTCAGCCAGGCCGCAGCCGCGTGCAGATCTTCCGTGAAGGTCGAGAAACACCGCACCGGCTGCGGATCTCGATCCCCAGGTACGGCGATATAGATCTCCGTCGCTCCGATATCTACACCTGCAGCATTCAGGTTCAGGCAAGACAACAGGGATGCTCCTGTCTTCTGGTCGCTCTTTGGGTTGCTCTTTCGTTTCCTCGCCATGGGCTCTCTCGGGATTGGATTTGTCCCTGCGAGCCGGCCCAGATGTGCAAAATGGAGTACTCTCCTGAACGAGATCAACGTACCCGAGTGAAGGGCCGCTGTCATCACTGACTTGAGCACAGACTCTGGGACCATACTTAGAAACGGGCTCCCGAAGGATGCACCATTGATGGTTTCGGCCTACTTGCCGACGCGCATGGACCGCTCATTCTATCGCGCCCTGCATGACCTCAGTTCCTCACCGCTTTGACCCGCGCATCGCGGGTTGGTTACTTAGAAGGAGTCTCGCATTATGCTTGCGCTTGTGGCCGGGGGCCGACAGCCTACTCGCCGCTTTTCGGGCCGAGCTGCATTCCGGGGTCAATCTTGTCGAGATGGGCCTGGAACCGCTTCTTGCCGTCTTCAGGCATGCCGGTGAATTCAATCCCCATTCCGACTCCCGGGTCGCGGGTCCGAACGATGGCGCTCGGAGAGAACTTGTCTTCTCCGATCCAGAAATCCACGCGCAGAGCGGTCCCCACATTCAACGGCATTACCGTCTCTACATAACAACCGTTCCCGCTGATGTCCGTGGCGTTCACCCGCAGGGGCGTGTTGACGCGCTCGTCGCGCAGTTCGAGAGGGAAAGAAATCTTGTGGCGAGCATACTTTCGACGGTTGTCCTGGCGCTGCTGCGTTCGCTCTTCGACCTTCATGTCGTTGGGCAGCACCGCAGCCCACGGGCACTCCTGGTCGGCGACCAATTGGACTCCAATCTGGGTCTTCTTGAGCGCCCCCGCGTCTACTACCCAGATAACCTTGCAGCGGGCTTTCTTGCCTTCGTATTGCACTCCGATGACATCACCGACCTTCAGCTCAGGCTCAATGCCAAAAATACACGCGCCCGACGCGCTGATGTTCTGCGCCGTGGCGTTCTGGAAGAAGGGGCCATTCCCGCCCATTCCCCACACGCGGACCTTCAAGTCTAGAGTCGCACGTGGCGCTGACCCTTGGGCCGACATGAGCGAACAAGCCTCCAGTCTGCACACAAAAACCGTCGAACTGTAAACCATCATACTACTTGGGGTTAACGTCAAATATTACGGTAGTACCCAAGCTGATGGCCTTGAATGGATCACAACTTGCACCGAATCCTTCACCGATCTGACTGGCGTCAGGACTTTGGAACCAGATCGTGATAGGAAATCAATTCAATGCGCTCGCGCGAAAGTAGGGCACGGGCTGAGGGAAGTGTCAGGATCGCGAGTTCGGTCTCCCGCGACTCGCGCAGGCGGGTCTTGGTGCGCTGCAGGTCGTTATCGTTGTAGCCGGGGTGGCAGACAAATTCCCACGTGCCTTCCGGCATGCTCTGGGCGATCGCATGAAACAGCGTTTCGTCGAGCGTTCCTGTAACCTCAATTCCCAGGGTGCCATCCGGTGTGGCAAAACCATCGCGGTCAACCGCGTCGCGAAACGATCCGGCAAAGCGGCGCAGCACGCGGACTTCGGCATAGCGGGTCCACAAATTCGGACGATTCAGAAGCTGGCTTGAGCGCAAGGGCAGGCGGGACCCGAACGGATTCCGCAGCGCCCGCACACCACAATCCGCGGCCGCCCGCAGCAGGGGCCGCAAAATCTTCGGGAACAAGTGTGTGTGCTTGTGGGTGTCGAAGTGCGAGACCACGATTCCCGCGGATTGAATCTTGCGAATCTGTGCCGTGGCTTCCGCCTTGATTTCGTCGGCGTCGATCCGTCCGGTGATCGCTCGCGCGGCGAACGCCTTGAGTCCATCCCGAAAGCGTGCCGCCGGAGTTCGGGTCGTGAGAGAAGGGAGTTGCTCGGCGTCAAGAACCGGTTCGCCGTCAATGAGCACAACGTGACACCCAACGCTCAGTCGTGGAGTGTTCTTCCCGAGTTCCGCAGCCTCGAGGAATGCGGGACCGTTCGCCATCAGCGTGGACGAAGTCACAATGCCGCGCGTGTGGGCCTCAAAGATCGCACGGTTCACACCGGAGGTGAAACCGAGGTCATCCGCGTTGACAATTAAGCGGCGCACGAGGCCAGTCTAGCAGCAGCAAAGTTGGGAATGTTTGCGGGGTTGCGTTCCGAGCGCTGCAACGCCACCTGCGCCCCAAAGCGTGTGTTTGACCGCTTTTTAGGGCCTCGCGTATACTCGCCAAAGCGCGGTCCGCGACGGATGGCCCCTAAAAATCGAGTTTAGACCGGCGCGACAGTCTGGTCGCGCGCGCACAGGCGCGAGGGGCGGTTAGCTCAGTTGGTTAGAGCGCCTGCCTTACAAGCAGGAGGTCGCAGGTTCGAGTCCTGCACTGCCCACCATCTTCAGATAAATGAAATACCAACGGTGGCTTCAAATCAAGATCGATAATCGTCGCCTTGCCATCAACGAACGTGACATGTAGCATCATCCTTATGTTGAAGTGGCGAGCCGTCCTGTCGTTTGTTCTGATTTTGGTGTGGACGGCCACGCCTGCTCTCGCGTGTCTTCCCACGTCGACAATGACGCAAGTCGAAATGGAATGCTGCAAGAAGATGGCCGGGGACTGCCACATGGGTTCTCGCAATCACCCCTGCTGCGAGAAGAACGCCAATCAACCTACACTCGTTGCCAACGTTCAGAGGACGCATGTCTTGCACCTGGTCTTCACTGCGGTCTTGTTAGTCGTGAGCGCAGCTGACCTGCCGACACTGAATGTTGAACACCACCATCTAACTCTGGGTCTGCCACCGCCCGCACCGCCAAATCTCAGTTCCATTCTAAGAATCTAGCCTCCAAGTCTGCTCACGTTCCGCGATATGGCGAAGTGTGTCTTGCATACTTTAGGAGGAAATTACATGCAACGAGCATTGATTCTGCTCGTCGTGTTGGCATTGCCTTGGCACGCCAATGCTGCCAATCATGGCCCTGTGTTTGGGCTTGCCACACCAACGAACTCGCAAGGTGAGTGGAGCTTTGACCAAGGCGTTTTCGATCGCACTACCAGCCTCGGTTCACAGGCATCAATTCGAGAATTGGTCGGATACGGTTTTACCCCGCATCTGACCTTGTCCTTTACCGTGCCCGCCGTCGTTGGCAATACTTCACTTCCACCGACTCGGATTCAACCGGGCGACGATTTCGATTCAACCCTGGCTTGGCGTTTTCAGCATGCAGCGACGAAGGTCGGTACTCGCCTCGAAAGCACGGCATTCGCTGGTTTGGTGGTTCCTGGCCCACGGTCAGCGTTCAACGCCATCAAGCCGACCAATATTCCGGGCTTCATGATC
>CAVRCR010000027.1:0-168512 GCA_963719615.1 uncultured Acidobacteriaceae bacterium
ACCCTGCGAGCGGCCTGACCCTCGGCGCAGACGGCAATCTCTATGGCACCACCGTTTTCGGAGGTGCCAACAGCCGAGGGACCATATTCAATGTGACGCCGAGCGGCAGCCTGACCGTGCTCTACAGTTTTCCCAGCCAGTTCGATGGGGCCGCCCCCGAAGCACCGCCGGTTCTGGGCACGGGCGGAAATTGGTATGGCACAGCGTCCGGGGGCGGACTTAACAAAGGAACGGTGTACCGGCTCACACCTTCCGGTACCTTCACAGCGCTGTACCGGTTTAGTGTCACGGACGGGTCTACCCCAATAGCTCCACTGGTTCAGGGCACGGATGGAAGTTTCTACGGAACGACCCCCTATGGTGGTGCGAACGGATATGGCGAGATCTTCAAGATCACGACGGCGGGCGCGCTCACGGTGCTTCACAGCTTCGATGGTACGAACGGCGCATATCCCGATTTCCCTTTGATTCAGGCGACCGATGGGAATTTCTATGGCACCACTGATCAAACCGCAGTTGCCACAGGCGGGGGCGGGGTCGTTTTCAAAGTGACTCCCGCTGGGACCTTCACGGTTGTGCACAGTATGAATCCCGCCACAGAAGGGCAAGGCCCCACCGGCTTAGTCCAAGCCAGCGACGGTAACTTTTACGCCGCCAACGGTGCAGGAGGCGCCAGCGGAAACGGCACGCTCTTTGAGATGACTCTGAGCGGGGTGCTCACCATCCTCCACACATTCGACGGCACGACTGGATCGGGTCCCTCGGTGACCCCCTCCCAGAATACGAATGGCATCCTCTATGGAGATACTTTCCAAGGTGGTACTGGCGGCTCCTGTGGGGGCGGTTGCGGCGTGTTTTACAGTTTGAACGTGAGTCTGCCTCCATTCATCAACCTGGTGCCTTACTCCGGCAAGGTGGGGTCGACGATTGGCATTCTTGGCCAGGGATTCAGCAGTTCCTCAATCGTGAAATTCAATGGCGTCCAGGCCACGTCGGTCACTCTGACGGGTACGACGTTCCTGCAGGCGACCGTGCCGGCGGGTGCGACCAGTGGATACGTGACGGTGACGACCGGCACAGCCGCCCTGCCGAGCCTGCGTAAGTTTACCGTGAACTGAGCCCCGTCTTCTGGTTTCGCACTCGCCTCGTCGAACTGCAACTCAGCCAGCAAGCGCTCGAAGCAAAGAGCCTGCCCACTCGCCTCCATCTCTACGCGCACCTTGGGTCCGGCACCGCCAGATCGCGATAAGAACTCCTCGGCTTCTCCCCGGTTTTCCAATTGCCGCTTGCTTTTGACAATCTGATTCAGAGTAGCGAAATCACCGCTCCCTCGTAGTTCCGCAGTTTCGGAATAGACCCCCCGCAATTTGCTGAAACCCGGGTGGTAATCACAACCTATCATCAACATGCTCGGCTCTTTTCTCCTGAGCGTTTTGGTTGGGTTCAGCACCACCAACTGTCCTCGGACGTGGGAGTCAACATTGTCCTGGAATCAATCGCGCTCATTGCAAGGCCTCCGAACGAGTCCTATGGCCTGATCAGAAGACTACCATTCCCGAACGCCATGGAGGAGAAATCAAGAATCCACTCTCGAACGGGCTTTCACGCGACCGGTTTTGGACAGGATATCTAACACCGCTGCCGTAGCAACGTAAACGCCAACTTGTCGGTTCGGTCGATTCCGACCTTTCTAATCCATCGGGACTCTTTCGGTCGTCAGCAGAAGCGGGAGCGCGACCCCGATTAGCCTCAAAGACCTCCACCGTATCCAGGTAGAGGTCTACCGCTCAGACAATTCCGCGAAACGGGGAGCCTGAAGGCGCTGATTGCAGATTTCCCACAAGCCCGTTCCTGGATAGCTTCCGGTTGTCTTCAAGCTGCCGAAAGCTGGTCGCTTTCTCTCCTTTAAGATTGGCAGTTGCGTCAGATTTGATCCGAGAAGCATGGCGAACCTCTGCGTAAGATGTAGCACTTTCTGAGAAAGACGGAGTCGGGGTTAGCCGGCTCCGTCAGGTCTGTACTCTAAGATTCTTTCCTTTTGCGGTCATCGTACATGCCGCGTCGGATCAAGGAGCGACGTTGAGAACCACCGGAATGGTCATCGACTTCCCAGGGTTGGCAAACTCGATGACGTTAATCTCTCCAACGTAAGTCCCAACCGCCAAAGCACTGGCATTAACGCTGATGGTTTCGCTGGTAGGCGTGAAACAACAAGCGTTGCCGGTAGGAGAGATGTTCAGCCACTTGCCACCCTTGCCCGTGGCGGCGATGGGCGTGAAGCGAATGGCGGTGCTGGTACTGGCTACGGATATCGACTGGGGCTTGGGACTCACACCCCTCGTGGTATTGAAGGTGACGGTCCCAGCCTGAACAAAGACTGGATCGCCTACCGTCACGCTCACTGGAATGGTTACGTTTCCAGTAGTTGTCGTCAGTACTTGTTGCCCGATGTACGTGCCTGCGATCAGACCCTTCCCCGGAAGCTTTGAGGTCGTGACCGAAACAGTATAGGTTCCGCTGCCGACACCCGTGGTTGGATTTACCGTGATCCATTTGCCAGGATCGGCGGTAGTCGACGAGACCGACCAGTTCAGGGTCCCGGCGCCGCCATTGCCGATGTGGACCGTCTGCGATGGAGGATTGGCGCTCGTCGGTTTGAATGAGAAATTGGTTTGGCCGGGCACGTTGTCGAAGAACGCCATACTCGATACCACGACCACCAAATTGACGGGCACTGTCATGGATCTGCCAGGGTTGGCGAACTCGACGATCCTGATTTCTCCAGTGTAGTTCCCGACCGCAAGCGAACTGGCATTGACGCTGACTGTCATGGGCAGGGTCGTGAAGCAGCAGGCATTACCGAACGGAGAGATGCTGAGCCAATTGCCGCCCTTGCTTGTCGCCGCGGTCGCTGTAAAGCGAAGAGTGGAGTTGTCGGCGGTTGGTATGGTCAGAATCTGAGGCAACGGGTTGGCTCCTCCAAACGGCATTACGAAGGTGATCGGATTCACTTGTGCGAAGACAGCCTTGCCCACCGTAACCGTTACCGGAACGGTGACGGTACCCCCAGTAGCCTCGAGTAGTAGTTGACCGGTGAAGGTTCCAGCCAGGATTCCTCCTCCGGGCAAATTCACGACGTTGACCGATACGGTGAGTGATCTTGGTGCCGACCCACTGGTAGGAGTGACCGCCAACCAAGCACCGCCATCAGCTGTGCTCGTAGTGGCAGTGAAGCTCAACGTACCGGCGCCTCCATTTCTGACCAACAGGGTCTGCAGCGTCGCAGCATTGCCAGACTGCACCGAGAAGCTCAATCCACCAGGCAGACTGTCGAAGAAGGCTCCTGAAGCGGCCACAGTTAACGTTACGGGGACGGTCATCGAGCGACCTGGGTTGGCGAACTCGGTGATGATAATTTCACCTGTGTACGTTCCAGCCGCCAGCGTACTGGCGTTCACACTAGCTGTGACCGCCAATGGCGTGAAGCAGCAAGCATTGCCAGTCGGAGAAATGCTCAACCATGCGCCGCCCTTCGCCGTTACGGCACCCGCACTAAAGCGAATCGTGGATTCGTCAGTGGTGGAGATGTTGAGGACCTGCGGCAGTGCATTCGCACCACCAAACGGCATGGTAAAGCTGATCGGATTCATCTGTGTGAACGCAGCCGTTCCTACCGTCACCGTGACCGGAATCGTCGTAGTGTCTTTCGCTGTCTGGAAAACCAGTTGACCCGAGAACGTTCCGGCGAGCTGTCCGCCACCGGGTAGATCTGCAGCCGTGACTGAAATCGTAGCAATCGAGGGTGCGGTGCCGCTGAGCGGCGTAGCGCTCAGCCAAGCCCCGCCATCGGCGGTACTGGTGCTCACCGTCCAACTCAAGGCGCCAGTTCCGCCATTCCGGATCTGCACGATCTGTTGGGTGGCCGTACCGCCCGTCTTGAACGAGAAGCTCAACGCACCAGGCAAGTTGTCGAAAAAGGCGCCGCCGGAAAGAATCGTTAGATTTACAGGCAGGACCATCGACCGCCCAGGGTTCGCAAACTCCGTGAAAATGATTTCACCGGTGTAATTTCCCGCCGCCAGCGTACTTGCGTTCACGCTGGCTGTGATTGCCAGCGGTGTGAAGCAGCAGGCATTGCCTGACGGAGATATGCTCAGCCAGTTACCGCCTTTGGCGGTCACTACGGACGCACTGAATCGGAACGTCGAGTTATCAATGGCAGACAATTTGATAACCTGCGGAAGGGGATTGGCTCCTCCAAACGGCATGGTGAAGCTAATGGGGTTTAACTGAGTAAAGGGGGCCACTCCTACAGTGACGGTCACTGGAATGGTGGTGGTGTCTTTGCTAGTCTGCAAGACAAGTTGACCGATATATTCCCCGGCCACCGCTCCTCCTCCAGGCAGCAGACTGACATTAACGCCCACTGAAATCGCAGATGGCGCAGTTCCACTTACCGGAGTTGCAGTGAGCCAATGACCGCCATCGGCGGTGCTGCTGGTCAGGGTCCAGCTCAGCGTGCCTGATCCTCCGTTTCCAATTTCAACTGTCTGCGGGGTTATCGCCGTGCCGTTTGATTTCACAGAAAAGCTCAACTGGCCAGGAAGGTCGGCGAAGAATGCGCCGGAGGCCACTACCGTCAGTGTGACCGGAACAACCATCGCTCTGCCAGGATTGGCGAACTCGGTGATGATGATCTCTCCGGTATAAGATCCCCCTGCCAGCGAAGCTCCGGTCACGCTGACGCTGTTCGCGAGAGGCGTGAAGCAGCAAGCGTTTCCGCTAGGCGAAATCGATAGCCACTTCCCACCCTTGGCTGTCGCGACCGAAGCACTGTAGCGGACGGTGGAGTTGTTAGCCAGAGCGACATTGATGATTTGTGTGAGTGGGCTGGCTCCTCCGAACGCCATGGTGAAGTTGAGCGGATTAACTTGCGTGAATGGGGCGGCACCGACAGTGACCGCGACCGGAATGCTAACGCTGTCACCAGTAGTCTGGAGTAGCAGCTGGCCCACAAACGTTCCTGCGGACGCACCTCCTCCCGGAAGCGCGGATTTCGTGATGCCAACCGTAATGGTGGATGGAGCGGCGCCGCTCGTTGCCGATACGCTTATCCAGTTTGCGCCACTCGCGGTGCTCTTCGTCAGGGTCCAGTTCAGAGTGCCCGCTCCCGCGTTTCGAATCTGGATCGTCTGGGAGGTCGCCACGCCGCTCGTTCTGAACGAGAAGCTAAGTTTTCCCGGAAGATCATCGAAGAATGTAGCGCCTGACGCCGCTACTGTCAGCGTTACCGGGATAGTCATTTTGATACTGGAATTCGAGAAGTTTGTGATCAATACTTGCCCCGAATAAGTCCCAGCCGGCAGACTGCCGGCGGTCACGACTACGGAAACTGCGAGCGGAGTAAAGCAGCAGGCATTGCCCGTTGGAGAAGTCGAAAGCCAGCTACCACCGCTACTGGTTGATACGGTCACGCTGAAGCGAACCGTCGTTTGATTGGAATAAGCAATTGTAAGGACCTGGGGTAGGGGTTCAGCACCGGCGAATGCTTTGGTGAATTTCAGTGCGGCAACTTTTTGGAAGCTCTGCGCATGGAGCGGCGCGGTTAAGGTAAAAGCGAAGGCAAAAGCGAGAATGGCGAAGCAGGCATGCAGCGGATAGGATTTCGAGCCAAGATTCTTCATTTTAGAACTCCATTTACTGACGATTTGCGTTGCCGAACGTGGAGGAGCGAAAGGATAGTACGTCCCCGCCTCCCTTTCCCCGGGCCCTCTTTTACTCACTTCGCATTGCGCAAACGGCGACGCAAAACCGTCATTTGATTCTTAATGTCGCGAAAAAAGCACTGGGAAGCCGACCGGAGTCCCCCTTGGATTGAAGAACGCCAGGCGAAACGCACCACCGCGCCTTCGCGGGTCGTCAATCGCATCTAATGTTTGGCGGGGGATGTGGCATCCGCCAGCTCAGCACGAAACCGCGAGGCCTGCTGCGGTTGATTCAGAGCTTCATATTCCGCCGCGAGGTCTTTTCGTGCGGCATGAATGAAACTCGTCGACGGGCTGCTCTGCTTGATCAGGATTTCATAGCCGGCCATGGTTTCGGATTCTGCATCCGCGTAGCGGTTCTGGCGAAGCAGCGACCGCCCCAGTTTGATGTGAACGATTCCGAGGTTTATGTTGTCCGCCGGCATTGTTTCTTTATAGCGCCGGACCACGTCGCGAAACAGTTGCTCCGCACGGGGATACTCTTTCTTGTCCATATAGATGCCCGCTACGTTTGCAAGGGCGATCGCAACCAGATAGTGGTGATCACCATAAACGGCGCGATAAATGTCGACCGCACGGCGGAACTGCGCCTCTGCTCCATCCAGGTCATCGCGCATTGAAGCCACGTTCCCCAACTCGTTGACTATTTCAGCGACGGAGGGATGCGCCGGACCATAAACACGTTCTTGAATTGCAAGAGCCTGCTCTAGTGCGGAGACGGCCTCGTCATACTTCTTCTGATACGTGAAAGACTCCGCTAGAGCGGTCAAGCGGCCGGCCGTCTTGGGGTGGTTATTGCCATAGTAGGACTGAGCGATATCGAGAGCTTGCCGGTCCAAACCTTCGGCTTCGCTGTAATAGCCGAGATCCCGCTTGACTGCGGCGAGACTGCCAAGATCATTGGCGATCAGCGGGTGGCGTGCCCCATAGATCTGGCGGTGCATCTCAACGACGCGGTTATATAAGGAACTGCAAACATCGTAGTGGCCAGCGGAGTAGTGTGCGTCCGCCAGAGTTGAGAGGCTGGTGGCCAGATCGGCGGGTGCAACCCCTGGAGCCGACTGCAGCCGCACCACTTCGTTCAGCGCATCAATAGCTTGATCGTAGGAGCCGCGCTCAGCTAGCACTTTTCCGAAGGCGAGGGTGGCTTTTGCAATCGCCGGATGTTTCGGCGGCAAATGCCTCTTGGCCATTGCCAGTCCTTGCCGCACCAATTGCTCGGCCTCCTCCAAATGAGCTTGGTCGGACCGCAGCAAACCGAGTTCGGTAAGGCTCTCGGCTACTTCTGCGCTATCCGCTCCATACAGCGACTCCCGCTGATCGACGACCTTACGAAGCAGTGAATCTGCTTGTTCGAACTTGCCAAGTTTCTGGTAAATACTTCCGAGGTTCTCGTAGAGATCAGTTTGTACCTTGGGGTCTTTGTCGAGTGTCCTTGCTTCCTGCACACCCCGGTCAACGATCGTGATCACACGCAAAGAGTCGGATGGCCCTGCCGCTGCATCTCCGCCCTGGAAGAGGTTGGCGATGAATTGCTGAATGCGCACGGTGCGGGCCGCTTCAGACAACGCAGCATCGCGTGCTCTCTCCAGCCGCACTGTGAAGAAGGTGACCACCCCCACGATCACTACGAGAATCACGGCGGTCGCAGCGACCGCGCGTCGATTCCGCCGGACAAACTTGCCGATCCTGTACAGCAACGCGTCAGGCCGTGCCTCCAGAGGTTCCCCGTTCAGGTAATGGTCAACGTCACGGATCAGAGCCTCCACCGTCCGGTACCGGCGCGAGGGATCCTTGTGCATGGCGGTCAGGCAGAGAACATCGAGATCAGCCCAGGCGGCCTTGCTCAGCGTGAGGGCGTGCGCGTTTGTTTCAGAGTCAGTAGTCCGCTTAACTGCTGCAGATGGCCGGCCCGGCTCATGCTCCGTAATCACGACGGCAGCTTCTACAGGGGTAAGGCCGGACAAGTCGAAGGGAAGCTGACCAGCCAACAACTCGTAAAGAATGATGCCAAGCGAATAAACGTCAGTACCAATTCCGACTCGATCGCCGCGAATCTGCTCGGGTGAAGCATAGGCCGGCGTCATCAGTCTCAGCCCGGCTGTTGTCTGGTCCACTTGCAGTTCCAGGTTCTCCAGCTGTTTCGCAATACCGAAATCCAGTAGGCGAACCGAGCCATCACTCTTGACCAGGACGTTGGAGGGTTTCAGGTCGCGGTGAATGACGGCGTGGCCGTGCGCGTGCTGCACGGCCTCACACACCGACCGAAAAATCCGGAGACGCAGTTCAACTGAGCAATCGTGCTTCCGGCAATAGTGTGTGAGCGGAAGGCCGTCAACGTACTCCATCACGAACCATGGAGTTCCGTCTTCCAGAGTGTCGGCGTCGTAAAGTCGCGCGATCAATGGATGGATCAGTTGCGCCAGAGTCCGTTGTTCGCTTGCAAATCGTTCCCGGCGTGCTGGAGAAAGCCAGGCATCACGCAGGACCTTGACTGCAACTTGAGTACCAAGGTCTTCACGTTCAGCAAGGTAAACAACTCCCATTCCGCCTTCACCCAACAATTTCAAGATTCGGTACGGACCGAATTCTTTTGGGATCAGAGAAGCATGAATGGGTTGCGTAAGTGTCTCGTGCGCGACGTCTGCTAGATTGCGATCAAGGAGCGAGTGGCCGCTTGCGTCCTGATCCAGCATGGCCAGAACCTCAGCAACGAGTTCGTCGTCGCCACATATCCCCTCCAAGAGCGCCTTGCGCTCGGTCTCGGGCATGTCTGCGGTATCATGGAATAGATTCTGGATTTGGTGCCAACGCGTACTATCCATAGGTACCGCCCATAGTTGCAGATTGCAGAGTCACCCGGCCCGACGAAGCTCTTGTCCCAGCCAAGCCTTGGCTGCTCGCCAGTCGCGCAAGATCGTAGCCTCAGAAACGCCAATCAGGCTTGAAATCTCGCTGATTTCAAGTCCCCCAAAAAACCGACTCTCCACGATAAGAGCCTGGCGTGGTTCCAAGCGAGCAAGCTCCGTTAAAGCCGTGTCCAGCGCCAACAGATTTTCCGGGCCCGTCGCAGCGCGGTCGAGAGAGTCGTCGAAAGAAACGAAGATGGCTTCCCCGTCACCGCCACGTTTATGAGCATTGCGTCGTCGGGCTGCCTCGATCAGCATCTGGCGCATAGCTCGGGCGGCGATGCGCTTGAAGTGCAGTCGAGAGGTGGCCGCAATACCGGGCGACTTCGCTAATCGTAGCCATGCCTCGTTGACCAAAGCCGTGGCACTAAGTGTGTTGCTCGGATCTCCACGCTTGACGCTCGATGCCAGCCTGCGCAACTCCTCGTAGGTCAGGCTGAAGAGTCGGTCGAGATCTTGTCTCTCTCGTGCTGTTGGGTCCGCGTCGCCCCGCGCGACGGCACGTGCGCGCAAAGAATGTCGAAGCGGCATGACGTTTTGAGCTCACCCTTTGCGTAATGCGAAATGAGAACACGGGAAGCCACAGAGAAGGGGGGGGCGAGAGTATGGCTTCCAATGCGGAAAAGCCTACCACCTGGAGTGCGCTCGCACAACTGCTTTTGTTTATTTTGCCGGAAAGGGGCACGATGAAGCGAGGCAAGATCTTGCGTGATTCCCGCACGGGCCCTGGTCTCCTGATGATCGAGGGGCGGCAGTATTCGTTCAGCATGGAAGGCGTCTGGAAGTCTCAGGTGCCTCCCAAACCGGGACTCGCCGTGGACGTGAAGTTAGATCGTGTCGGACAAATCCTGGCTATCACTGGCGTATCCGAATCCCAACTCGCCACAGAACAAGCGGGACGATCGATGGATAAGGTCGAAGCGGTGGGGTTGAAGATTTTCCGTAAGATCGCCGCCAAATGCGGCATGCGCGATCTGACGCGCCGTTGAGAGTTTTCGATCGATTGAGCAATGAAGTCGGTCGCTTAAACCCATTGGCCGGTCAAGGGAGCTGTCGCCGCAAACGGGGGTTGTAGGAGGCAGAAGACGGTCTTGGTAACTTTCCTCGTTTGGCTCTTTTGGATACCGCTCTCTTCTCGTGCTGGTAGTGCGGCTGACAGGCCAGATAGGCGGCGTTGGGTGGAGGTGCCCGCGGCACCGATCCGATAGCTGCGGACAATCCCTTTCCAACCACCAAAGGCCCCCGAAGTCGGCTTCGAGGACTCCAAGCCCATTTGGGTCCGCCGCAAAGCCAGCTTCCTTCTTGCCGACCATCCACTCGGATGTTCAGGTCGTGGCCAGTTTGGCGGTTTGGCGTTTCTGTCAATTTGACGGCAAAAATTCAGTTTCCGGGTTGCCCGATGACACAGGAACGACTAAACTCCTTCGCCATATCCTATTGATCCATTTGATCCATCAACTCGACGCATTCTTATGCGACACTGAACGTCTAACGCAGACTCCGTGAAAGACTTCTTCATCAGCTACAACCGCAAAGATAAAAACTGGGCTGAATGGATTGCGATCGCCCTCACCAAAGCCGAATTCACCGTTGCCATTCAGTCCTGGGACTTCCGGGCTGGCTCCAACTTCGTGCTCCAAATGCACGAGTCCACCATCGAATGCAACCGCACCATCGCAGTGCTTTCTCCAGACTGGCTCGCTTCCGTCTTCACGCAGCCGGAATGGGCGGCGGCTTTTGCACTGGATCCCACCGGCGCATCGCGCAAACTGATCCCGGTCCGCGTGAAAGCTTGTGAACCGCCGGGCCTGCTCCGTGCAATCGTCTACTGCGACCTTGTCGGCCTCGCCGAAGATGATGCAAAACAGGAACTGCTTCGTGCGGTAAGCGACGCGCCTCCCCATTTGTCTTCTGCCCCGTTCCCCCGAGCCGAGTCCGTGACGCTACAGTTTCCCGGAGCGGCTCGTTCGCAGCGACGGAATCGCCTGCCCGACACAGTGAAATGTGCATTCGACCTCTTTGGGCTGCTCCAGACGACACGCACCACTTTTGAGGCTCAGGCGCGCCTCCGAGACACGCTGGTCCGGCGCATCCACGAACGCTTGATACTTGATCCCTACAGAAACTTGCAATATGAGGAGTTTTTCAGCCGATATTTCTCGGAGCTCGACGCCGAAGAACGCCGCATTTTCTCCACGATCCGTTCCTTCACGACCGGTATTCTGAGCGATTACAATCGCCGAATTCTGGCGCTGATCGAGGCCTGCCCGAACATCGCGAGCGAAATCCGGAGCATTCCCGCGCTAAAGCGCCATCTGCTTGTATGGTTAGCCAAGTTTGAGGGTACGTTTCTGCCAACTCCTTCTATGTGCCTCCTGTACACGGGCGTCGATGAGGGTGTCCCTTTTCCATCAGACCTCGATCGGAGTCTCTGGCAATATCTCGCTAGACATTCGAAGTTCCGCGAACTACTGCACGACGAACCTGAGCCTGGACGACATTTTGAGGAGCATGGCGATGAATCTCCCTGGCGCTTTCATCTCCGTAAGAAATGGGAACAAAAGCGTATAGCGGAAATCGCTGCTGAGCGCGCCGGGGTCTTGAGCGAAACACGGTCGGGAGAACTTGATCGGGAGTTGGCTGAATTTACGAAGGGGCTGGTGTATTCGTGGACGCATATGCCCGTGCCCGCCACCCTGATATCTTCACTGCAGTCCCTTGCCGCATTGCCTGACCCCGCCTGGCCGCAGTCCCTTCGCACATCACTGGATTCAGTCCGCCCGGCCATCAATGAATTCAACGCAACCACTAAAATCGGCGATACGAACCTAAAGATATTACTTTCCGAAATCGTGACTATCGTCTCGCAGGTTCAGGCACTTCGGCTCGAGAGCCCGATCCTCAACGAGTGGAATCGTTTCCGCGACGCTCTGATTGAATGGGCTTTCGCTACTCTGCACTTAGCTTGAAAGTGCGTCGCGAACACCGGTTTATCGCATCGGCACGAATATTTCCACATAACGGGCCACCCCCAAAGTTGGGAAAATTGACGGAAAGTCGGCATCGCGTATATGTGTTCTGTCCAGATTGCTCTGGATCACGAGCAATCCGGAAGTTGAGCCGCGTGAGCCAGGCGGGCCAGAAGTCAGCTTCGAGGACATCATCCTCGGAGCAGGATAAGCTCTTTTGGAGTACGACAGCCCCGGTTACCCGTCGAGTCTCCAACCGATTCGAGAGATAAGGAACATCTGAAAACTTGAACCCTCAAATGTCGGGCTTGCGGCAGCAATCAAAACGATAGAATCGGGGCGCCTATTTCTTCGCTGCCCGGACTTTTGCCCAGCGTGCCCTCTGCGCGGCTGCAATTCTCTTCCGTCCTGCGGCCGAAATCGTTCGCTTTTTGCGAGTTGCAACACCAGCTTTCGGTTTGCTTCGCTGCATGTAGACCTTCCCGAAGGCGGTCAGGGCGGCGGTTACGCGGTGCAGTTCATCCTCAAGTTACCTCAAGTCGCGTCCGTTCCTTCGTTCCGGGGGCGTTCTTACAATTTAGTTGGCCGCTGTTCGCGCCTTGGAATGATCCACTCACGAAACCGCAGTTCCGATGATACAGAGCGCAACGGCGCACCAATGTCAGACCGCGGGAACGGAGCATTCCATCTTAGAGGCTATAGACCGGTGGTATACGTGTCTGTGATACGTGAACCGTTGAAGTGGAGCTCTTCGCGTGCTCCTCCCCCCACTCAGGCCGGGCATCCTTGCATTTTTGGAAGAGTGAGGTAAACAGGCGCTATCACTCTTCTCGTTTTAGACGCTTGCACGCAAAAGAACGATCAGACCGAGCACAATCCAAAACAAAAGCACCCAGGCAATAAATGCGCCGTGAGGGCCGTCACCGAGATGATCCTCGAAGTCAGACTCGATACTTGTCAGTCTTTGGGAATCTACTGCGCTTCTCGCCTGTCGAAGCGGGGTGCTTCGACCCAGATTTCGCGCCGTGACGGTTGGGCTGTACCGTTGTTGTTTGTGCCTCTCTATTCGACGGATGCTGTTGTAGAACCCATAGCTCTCACCACAATTGGCACAGGTCACTACCTTCTCCGTCGTAATGATGGGTGCACCACAGAAACAATAAAACCGGTACTCGACAACGCTTTCCATGATTTCCGGTGCGCTTATCAGTGTCACTGGGGGCTCCGACTGAACTCCGAGCCATCAATGACCCGTAATGGCAGGGACTTGTTTACGGCGAACAGTGCGAGTTCTAAGCGCGTCGACACCCCCAGTTTGTCGAAGATATTACTGAGGTGGTGCTTCACCGTGTCCTCGCTGATCTTGAAGTACTCGGCGATTTCCTTGTTCGAGTATCCCGCCACAACGGTGGAAACGATCTCCAACTCCCTCGGCGTTAGCCTGAAGTTTTTCTGCCGTGCCTCATCGTTGGCAAACTGCATCAGGGCATGCAAGTACCGCACCAGGTTGGAAACGCTTTCCCGTCCCACCCAGTATTCTCCCGTCATCACTGCGTGAATCGCCTTCAACAACAGCTGCGTCGCGGAGTCTTTGAGCACTACTCCGCGGGCGCCGAGTTGCAGCGCTTGCACGATCTGGCTCGGCGAAAGACATCCCGACGCCCTGTTACGACTACTTTCTACGCTCAATCAGCTCCGCCAATGACCAACCTGCGGACGAGGAGTTCATCGCCCACCTGGAACTTTTTCTCGGATATTGCCTGATTGGCCACTACGACTTTCACGTTTGGCCGCTGTGGACTGGTGCCGGCGGGAACGGGAAGACTGAGCTGGCGAAGCTGATCAAGAGCACGTTAGGGGAGTTTTGCGCGTTGGTGAGATGGTCCGAACTGGCGCACGACGAGCGAGGCGGCGACAACACGCAGAAGCGACTCTACGCCAAGCTCCTTGGAAGTCGTGTTGCGATCGTGGAGGAAATGGGTCAGACGCAGGGCATACAGCGGATCTTGGAAACCAGCACCGTCAAGCAGCTGACCGGAGGAGGCGAGATCGCGGGCGCCGATGTGTACAAGAGCGAGATTCACGGGGACATTCGATTCAAGATGCCGACCCTAATGAACCAGGCGCCACATATTGAGCCGGATGCCGCGTTCAAACGGCGCGTTCAAGTCTTCCCTTTTTCTGCGACTTTCGATGAGATGCAGCACCCTGGTTGTGTCGCACTCGCTATGGAGCGCAAGAAAGCGCCCTCGGCTCTACGCCAATATCCCGATCGCCTCTCGCAAATGCTCAGGGAGGAACGACCGGGAATTTTGTTTCGATGGATCAAGTCGGCACAGAAGTTTGTGGAGTTGGGGGAGCACTTGCGAAAGATCCCACGCGTAGTTCGACACGCGACTGCGGAAATGTTCCATGAAGCTGACCTGCATGGCCGGTTCGTTGACGAACGGCTTGAGTTTGGGCCGGGATGTCAGGCTGCCATTGAGGAACTCAGAATGGCTGGGGAAAGCTTCCAGCGAGAGACTGCCATACCGATGACGTTCGACACCGGAGAATTGGCACGCCTTCTGGTGCAGAAGGGCTGTGAGAAGCTCGAGAAGATGAACTGGAACGGTAAGAGATGTCGCGGGTGGCTCGGGGTACGTTTGGCTAAACAGGAGAGCCGGTGATTGTCACATCTGTCACACGATTCCCCAACCTCCTTCTATGTCGTGGATTACTAAAAAATCTTCTAGAGAGAGTTTTGGGGAATGATGTGACAGTTGTGACAAATTCGGCTAAGTATTTGTTTGCAACACGGTCTGTCACACGCATAAACTCCAATAAAAACGTCTCAAAATGAGAAATTGTCGTTCATGTAAGTAAGAGGATGGCGGTGCTCTTCCAGTGATCAGCTGGCAACATTTTTGGCTGTTCCGGTCGCCCGCCGAGCCTTCCTTTGGGGAGGGAGAGGAAGCAACAGCGCGACTTATGACTTGAACTTTGTGATCGGGAAGAAGAAAGATGTAACAGCTATGACCCCGATCCATCGCAAACCGCCCCAAGGAATAGGTGGAGCCGAGCCCAATTCGAGCCTCTGATGGACAGCGTCGAGGCTGCTTCCCTTTTGCACATTCACCCCAAGACGCTGCAAAGGCTGGCCCGGGCAGGAACAGTGATCGGAATCCGTGTCGGGAAGCTGTGGCGGTTTCGAGCCTCCGCACTGAATGAATGGTTGGCGAGGATGGCGGGCTGATCACGTGGCATCGCGAAAACATTTCGGTTTGGACGATGAGCTGAGCTATCCTTGCGATCGGCTGCCAGTGCCGTTTAAACAAAGGAGGAGTTTTTGTTTAGACGGACACGTTATCAACAAGGAAGTCTGAATCTCGAAGAGCGGAAGAAAGGCCTTGCTGTATGGGTGTACCGATGGTGGGAGAAGGATATCGACGGAAAATCCATTCGCAGGAAGTCGCAGGTCGGCGACGCCAGCGAATACCCCACCGAATCGGTAGCGCAAGCGGCGGCGGATGCTCTTCGACTAACCATCAACGATCACTCTCAACGCAACAGTCTTCGCAGAACAACGGTCAACACTCTCTGGGAGCACTACACCTCAGAGGAACTTTCCCTAAAGGAGGTATCGACTCAGGATGTGTACCGGTGCTTTGTAAAGAACTGGATTCTTCCTCGCTGGGGTCGTCTTCTCCTGCACGAGGTGAAAACCGTCGAGGTAGAGCGCTGGCTCCGGGCGACGGATCTAGCAGACGGAACCAAGGCCAAGATCAAGAACATTATGTCGGCCTTGTTTTCTCATGCGGTCCGTTGGGAATTCTGTGGCCACAATCCGATTTCGTCGGGAATCCAAGTAGGTACCGGAGGCAAACGCGGCCCGAGCGTCGGAGTACGCATCAGTGCCAAGCGGCCAAAGAGCACCGCTGGTCCTGTCTTCGGAACAGGTCAAACAGGGCCTGGCCCAGCTGCAGTTTCGGGACCAGCTCTTGGTGTTTCTTATCGGGGCCCTCGGTACGCGCCGAGGGGAGGTTGGAGCGATTACGCTGGACGGATTGCGATTTCGCCAACCAAACCTTCAATGTCCAGCACTCCTATTATTGGCGGCGGGGAGGATATCTCAAGTCGACAAAAACAGAAGCCTCGGCGAAACCATTGCCGATGCATCCGGCACTGAAAAACGCTCTTCGTCGAGTGGCGAGGCCAGAGCTTGTATGCAACCGAAACAGATTTTGTGTTTCCGTCGGTGCGCAACAAAGGAAAGAAGCCACTCGACCTCGGCGCGGTGCTGAACCGAATGATCAAGCCGGCGTTCGCGAAAATCGGAATCGTGGGCGTTGGCTGGCATACATTCCGGCATTCGGTGGGGAGCATGTTGGCGGACATGGGGGAGCACCAGCTCACCATCCGCGACTACTTGCGCCACAGCAACCTCAACGTTACCAACCAATACTTGCAGGCGACATCGAGGACCAAGCGTCTCGCTCAGGACAAGCTGGTCGACGCGATCCTGCCCAGCGGATCACTGTCTGCAAGCAAATCCAACCTGATTCAGTAAATCCTCCAAGGAGGTGCTTTGCGCAGGTCGACAACGATCTGCCAAGGAATCTCGCTTTGGGGTCGGAGCGCTTATTGGACCCAAATGGACCCAGATTTTCAAAAGGGAGTTTGGGCAACTGACTGAAAGATATGGTAGGCACGAGGAGACTCGAACTCCTGACCTCTACCGTGTCAAGGTAGCGCTCTAACCAACTGAGCTACGCGCCTACGCAGACAGCTTTACAATCCTAAAACATTTTACCAGAGCATCTACGGGAGTTGCGACGGCGATACGATTGCCATGACCGGAGCCACCCAACCGAGCATCGAAGACGTTGTGACCGACGCCTTGCCCTGGATCCCCAAGGTCAAGCTCTGCAATCCGTTTCTCGCCTATGAAAACGGAGATCGCTTTCCCGAGATTGTCTACGAGTGCTCTCGCGTAACAGGCAGCGGCAACCGCGACCGCTACTGGATCGCGCTAAGTGGAGAGTTGACGTTGCACGGTCTGATTCGACGCCTGCCGATATCGGCCCGAGTTGTGGTCGCCGGTGATTCCTTGTGGGCTACCGGTGACTTTGCAGTCCGCCAAAGCGACTATGACATCACTCTGGATTCGGGGCCGGCTGGGACGATCCGCGTCAAAGACGAGCTGAAGTGCAAATCCGACATCGTGGCACGCAAGCACAGCTGAGATCATTGTCAAGCCCGATTCGCCTCTCAAGCATGCTCGCTGCCATTTCGCCGATCACCGTAGAGTCGGACATAGTCCGGCAGTCGGACGCCCTCGACTAATTTCTCGTCTGGCACAGGCGCTTGAGACTTGATCTCGAGCGGTAACACGCCAGCCCATACCGCCAAACCGTAGTCGCAGTCATCATCGACCGGCGGACCAGTTCGCACCTTTGCTGAAGCGTCCTCGATCGAGAATTCAAGTACCGTTGTCGCTTCTAATTCTTTCTCGCTCGGTCCCCGAACATCGTTCCACCTGCCGGTGATGAGGTGTTCGGATATCACGCGCAAGCACTCGATCTTCTGCTCGGGATCCGCGACCTTCCGCGCTGTTCCAAATGCCACCACGCAGCGATAGTTCATCGAATGATGGAAGGCAGAGCGCGCCAGAACCAAGCCATCCACGAGCGTCACCGTCACACACGCCGGTATACCGGCTTCAAGCTCACCGAGCATGCGGCTGGCCGAGGAACCGTGCAAATAGAGTGCGTCTCCATCGCGGCCATACAACGTCGGGATGACGAATGACTGGCCATCCACACAGAACCCTACGTGCGCGAGAAAGCCCGCGTCCAGAATCTGGCTGATAGTTTCCCAGTCGTGCGATCCTCTGACGGGTATGCGGCGGAGTTCACTTCGTTTTGTCAGATTCATCGTTCACCCGTGTCTGATCCGTAATCCAGTTGACCTCCCAAGTCTTGCCTCCATCATCCGAGAATGACTGTTCAAAGTGGGGTGAATTCGTGGTCAGGTCCGTCCATACAAATCGAATCAAGATGGTTTTGCCATTAATTGTGTCCTGCGCGAAGAACTCACCGCGTCCATTCTTGAATTCTCCGACCTGGGGTGGGTCGAGGATTCCGACCTTGCGATTGGCCCAATAAAGCCGCCATTGGTGGGATTGAGGATTGTACACGCGCAGGGTCAGGCCCGTGATATGGCCTGACGGGCCATCGACTTCGATGGTGTCCAGTTCGGCGCCGCCCTCCCAAACCTTGAAGCATTCTCCGGTGCCGTCCAGGTCGACCCAGGTATTGGAACCTGTCAGGGGATGCAGGCGGCGCTTTAAGTGATATTTCCATTTGCCAAGAAGGGGGTCGAAATCGTGCTGGCCGTCGCGTTCAGCGGACGCTTGTTGCGTACTTGCTTTCGATGCATCTGAATTCTGCTGTGCCCGTCCCTGAACGGGTTGCAGGATGACGGCCAAGCTACACACCACGAGATAAATCAGAATACGTCTGATGTTCATTAGGTCTCCTCTAGTTCGTCTGTTTTATCGCGCCCCACTCGCCAAAACTTACTTTGCATAGTGGTCTTACGCAATAGCCACTATTAGGTGATACGATATAACCACTTAAAATGAAACGCATTCCTGCCAGCTTCTTCCCGCCCATCGCCCTCGACTCCCACGCGAGGACTCCCATGTACCGTCAGCTGTATGACTGGTTTCGACGGGCCATCATCGCTGGCCAGCTGCGCCCGGGACAGCGAGTGCCCTCAACCAGAAGCTTGGCCGCTGAGCTGAATGTTTCGCGCATCCCGGTCCTCAACGCCTACGAACAATTGCTTGCCGAAGGTTACCTGGAGACGTTCGTCGGGGCGGGCACGTGCGTGGCGAGTTCCATCCCGGATGACACTCTGAGTCTTAAGGACGGGAAAGCGCGGAAGGGAGGGGAGGGAGTTGCTCTGAAATTAGGCTCGCGACGAATGTCGCGCCGTGGAGTGGCCATGACGCAGTTGCCGACGCAGTCTTGGCTGAACATCGTGGGAGCGTTTCGAGCAAGCTTGCCCGCGCTCGACCATTTTCCGATTGGTATCTGGTCGAAGCTGGTGGCGCGGCATGCCCGAAGGCCAGCCAGGGGCATCATGGCCTACGGCGGCGCCATGGGATACCTCCCTCTCCGCGCCGCAATCGCGGAATATCTAGGCGCGGTTCGCGCCGTGCGTTGCGAGGCCTCGCAGATTATGGTGACTACCGGCTCACAACAGGGCCTGCAACTCTCCGCGCAGGTTTTGTTGGATCCCAATGACCGGGTGTGGATCGAAGAGCCAGGCTACCCCAGCGCTCGCCAGGCTTTCATCGCCGCCGGGGCTCACCTGATTCCCGTTCCGGTGGATGAGGAGGGCATGAAAGTAGCAGAGATGATCCGTCGCGGCCACAACGCTCGTGCCGTCTATATCACGCCATCGCACCAATACCCGATGGGCATGACGATGAGTGCTACACGCCGTATGCTTCTCCTCAATTGGGCGGTTCGCACCGGCGCCTGGATCATCGAGGACGATTACGACAGCGAGTATCGCTTTGGAAGCCGTCCGATTGCTTCTCTTCAAGGGCTCGACACGGACGCAAGGGTTATCTATGTCGGGACCTTCAGCAAAGTCATGTTTCCGGCTCTGCGCGTGGGTTACTTGGTCGTTCCCCGAGACTTGGTCCCCGCATTCTCCGCCGCTCGAGACGCCGCCGATGTCTTTTCCGCAACTCTCTATCAGGCAGTCCTGACCGACTTTATCCGCGAGGGACACTTCGCCCGACATATCCGTCGCATGCGAATGCTCTATATGGAGCGGCGCCGAGCGTTAGTGAAAGCGATCCGCGCCGAGATGGGGGACCTGCTCGCGGTGACGGGTGGCGAAGCTGGCATGCATCTAACGGCGTTGCTGCCGCCCGGCACTAACGATGTCGCCGTTTCGAAGCGGGCTGCCCAGAAGGGCATTTCAGCAACTCCGTTATCGACATGCTATTTGAGGCCACCAGCACGGGTCGGCCTGATTCTTGGATACGCGGGCGTGAGTGCACATCAGATTCACGATGGAATACGCAAACTCAAGATGACTATGCAGGGCCACTAGCCCACCCCGAGTCCGCTAGGCTTTGGGGGGGACGCTCAAAGCCGCGAGTACACATCTCGTTCACCGCTGCGCCTCAATGCAATCCGCGTGAACAATCACCTTGTCGAGACGAGGGTTCTCCAAGTTTCGTCAGCCGAGTAAGCGTAGGACCTGAGTCACGAGTAACCGCGCTTAGGTTGAAATGTTACAGGTCTCGCTTTGTATGGTGAGTCTTGCTGCAAACGGCAGCAATTACGGGTACCAAATGTCGGCTGGCCTCGAGCTTCGGCAAAAAGGCGTCGACTAGCGGTAATGTATAGGCTGGAACTTCGCTCCCGGAAAACAGCACGATCATCAGTTCTGGCCGGATGCGTTTGATTTCGATGGCAAGCTCGTGCCCGTTCATCCCGGGCATTTCGTAGTCGAGAAGCACCGCATCGCACTTGCACATGGTCGCAAGCCGGAGTCCTTGTTGCGCGGATGCAGCCGTTATCACCACGAACCCAGACCTTTCGAGCAGCGCTTTCTCATAGCCCAGGACTGCATCATCATCGTCGATGCAAAGAATGGTTCGCTTCGAAGCTGGGTAAGTCGAGGTCACCCTGGCCTCCTGCCAACATCAGGCCCGATTCATGTGAGGTTATAGAACTCGCTAGTCAATGCCACGAGCTGACGCCAACCTGACGCGCGAGCCACTTCGGGTGGTTCTAAACCCATCCCCACAATTATCAACAACTCTACTCCAACACAATCGTCTCAGTACCTACACAATTGCACACTTTTACAATACTTTTACAGCCTTCGATGGAGAGGTGGTGCGTTCTCCTCCTAAATGCGGACCGGCAGATCTACCGCTCCTTATATCGTCCTAGGACTAAGTACGCGGTGGAAGGCCAATGTCGTCGACTAACTTCCGGAAGGCGGGTTTGTCGTACAGGTTGTCGAAGGTGTTGAAATTTGCCACAGCGTGCATGTCATCGATGTGTTAGTCGTAGATAACTCTCTAGTAGCGCTGCCACTCTTGCTGGTTGCCAACAACGGCGTATGCCATCGCGAGGAAGTATGGCGAAAGCAAGCCGTGATCATAAAGGTGTTGGTGTTTTAGGCGGCGACCCTCCAGTAGTGCTCTCCTACGTGAAGTGGCGAAACCTTCTTTGACTGCCTTTAATGCAACACCTGGAGGCGGTGTCAGCGCACTAAGCACGTTTACGATTAAGTAAGGGTAATCAGATTGAGGGTGGTCTACGGCTGCGTTCAGACGCTTCGCCTGAGCGCAGCCGTGAATTTATGCGACCTCGGCCAACGCACCTTCCGGGGCGCCCTCTTCGTCGGCAACCCGTAGGTGTGTCCTCGCCACGAGCATGTAGATCGACGGTACCACGAACAACGTGAACATAGTGCCGATAATCATTCCGCTGACGAGCATGATGCCGATGCTGTTGCGTGCTCCTGCACCGGGCCCCTTCGCCAGAACCAGCGGGAAGTGGCCCATTACGGTAGCTGCCGTCGTCATTAGAATCGGGCGCAATCGCGTCGTGGCTGCCTCGATGACCGCGGCAAGTTTGGTCTTGCCCGTTTCCTGAAGGTGATTGGCAAACTCCACAATCAGGATGCCATTCTTTGACACCAAGCCGACCAGCGTGATCAGTCCCACCTGACTGTAGATGTTAAGCGTCGTCAGTCCAAGGAAAGAGAACATCAGAGCGCCAGAAACAGCCAGCGGCACCGAGCCCACCAGGATGATGAACGGATCCCGGAAGCTCTCGAACTGCGCCGCCAGGACCAGGTAGATCAGGATGGCCGACAGTAAGAATGTTCCAAGAAACTTGCTGCCTTCCACCCGAAGCTGGCGCGATTCGCCGGCGTAGTCGACGGTGAAGCCCTGAGGCAGGATCGTCTTGGCCTGTTCCTCCAGGTAGCTTAATGCTCTGTCGAGCGGTACGTTCGGCGGGATCACTCCTTGAATCGTCACGGCGTTGAGCTGCTGAAATTTATTTAATTGCCGCGGCTCCGTCGTGGTCTTCAGCGTGGCGAACGTCGACAAAGGAACCAGCTTACCGTCGGAGCCCGTCACGTAAATTTGTTGCAGTTGATTCGCAGTCAGACGTTCGGCGCGCTTGATCTGCGGGATGACCTTGTAACTCCGCCCCTGAATGCTGAACCGGTTGATGTAGTCCCCGCCCAGCATCGTGGCAAGATCCTGACCCGCCTGCGTGAGATCAACTCCCTGGGCACGAACCTTGTCGCGATCGAAGACGACCTCAGCCTGAGGCTGATCGAACTTCAAGTCGGTATCGGCGTAAATGAACAGGCCGCTCGCAAATGCCTTCTGCACGAGCTGGTTGCCGAACTCGATGAGCTGCCTCGGCTCGGCCGCAGAAGTAATCACGAACTCAACTGGGAAATTCCCTCCGCCCGGCAGCGACGGGGGCGTTAACGGAATCACACGGATGCCCGGGATTTTCGACAACGGCCCGACCGACTCAACCAGAAGCTGCTGCGCCGTCTTTTTCCGCTGGCTCCAGGGCTTGGTCACCATCCCTCCGAAACCGCCGCTCGGCGAAGTGATCTGGAAAATGCTTCCACTCTCTGGAAACGAATGGTAAACATCGTAGACCTGGGTCGTGAACAAGTTGGTCTGATCGATGGTGGAATTCGCCGAGCTCTGGATGACCCCGAAGACCACTCCCTGATCTTCCGGGGGCGCGAGTTCGCGTTGCGAAAACATATAGAACGGCACGATCAACAGAACAACAACTGCCCAGAGAACGAACACAACGGGCCGGTACTCAAGCGTACCAGTCAGCATCCGAGAGTAGGCCTTACGCACTTTCTCAAACTGCCGATTGATCAAGCCCGCAAAGCCGCGCTCGCTGTCTCCGGCGCGCAGCAGTTTCGATCCCATCATCGGCGATAACGTCAGCGCCACCACTCCAGACACGATCACAGCGCCCGCCAGGGTGAACGCAAACTCCCGGAACAGGGCGCCCGTCAAGCCACCCTGAATGCCCACTGGCGCGTACACCGCGGCCAGCGTGATGGTCATGGCGATGATCGGCCCTACTAGCTCACGTGCTGCATCCAGAGCCGCCTTCATTGGAGGCGTGCCCATTTGCAGGTGTCGCTCGACGTTTTCCACCATCACAATCGCGTCGTCTACCACCAAGCCAACCGAGAGCACGATCGCGAGCAGGGTCAGCAAATTGATGGTAAAGCCGAACGCCAGCATTAAAAACACTGCCCCAATCAGCGAAACTGGGATCGCAACCACTGGGATGAGAACCGAGCGCATCGATCCTAGGAACAAGAAGATAACGATGACGACGATGATCAACGTCTCCGTCAGCGTATGCAGCACTTCGTTAATCGCGTCCTGGATGTACTCCGTCGAATCATAGGGGACGCCCGCTTTCATGCCTGGCGGCATCTGTGCCTGAATTTCCGGAAGTGCCGCTCGCACTTTCTTGATCACTTCCAGAGAGTTCGCGGTAGGGAGTACCCAGATCCCCATGAACGTGGCTGTCTCGCCATTGAAGCGAACGTCCTGATCGTAGTTCTGCGCGCCCAGAACCACATCGGCGATTTCGCCGAGTCGCACCACGACTCCCTTATCCTGCTTTACCACCAGTTGGCGAAATTCTTCGGGCGTCCGCAGGTCGGTGTTGGCAATCAGATTCACTGACACCATCGAACCCTTGGTCTGCCCCAGCGCGGAAAGGTGGTTATTTTTTGATAATGCGTCTCGTACTGCCGATGCTGAAATGCCAAAAGCCGCCATCTTCTCCGGCTTGAGCCAGATGCGCATGGCGAAGGTGCGGTCGCCCAGGATGTCAGCGCGCTGCACACCGCTAATGGCGCTTAACTTCGGCTGCACCACGCGCGTCAGATAATCGGTAATCTGGTTCTGGTCAAGGCTGGCGGACGAAAAGCCCAGATACATGGCCGCAAACTGCTTGTCCGCCGTTTCCAGATCGATGACCGGCGCCTGCGATTCCGGCGGCAGATCGTTGCGGACCTGCGCCAGCTTCGCCTGGATCTGCGTGAGCGCGGCGTTGGTGTCATAGTTGAGCTTCAGGTGCACCGTGATCGTGCTCAAACCCTGAGCGCTCGACGACTCCATGTAGTCGATGCCATCCGCGCTGGCGATCACTCGCTCCAGCGGCGTGGTAATGAAGCCGCGAACCAGATCCGCATTCGCGCCTACATAAACCGTCGTGACCTGCACCACCGCGATATCACTGCGCGGATACTGACGCACGCTCAGCGAACGAATGGACTGCAGTCCGGCAATCAGGATCACCAGACTGACGACGATCGCGAGGACCGGCCGCTTGATAAAGAGGTCAGTGAATTTCATTTAGCTATCCTCAGGCTTGGGTGCCGGGTTATTCTCCGGCAAAACCTTATTGTTGACCTGAACCGCTGCGCCATTGCGAAGTTTGAACACTCCGGAACTCACCACCTCATCCCCGGGATTTACCCCCGAGATCACCGCGACCTGGTCCCCGCGCGAGCCGCCAAGCTTCACAAACTGCTGGCGCACTCCACGGTAGCTCTTGCCGCTCGGGTCTTTAAGATCCGTGACCACGTACACCGAATCGCCGTAAGGAGCGTAATTAATCGCCGACGCGGGAAGAGCGATGACCGGACTGTCCGATCCGGTTACGATCCCAACCTGGACGAACATGCCAGGGCGCAGCTTCCCTCCAGGATTCGCCAGTGTCGCCTGCACCTGAACATTGCGGGTCGCCTCATTCACAACCGAGTCGAGCGCGGTTACGCGGCCCATGTATTCGGCGTGAGCCTCATCATTAGTTGTAACTTTGACAATCCGACTCACGCGAGCATCTGCGGCAGCCTGCTGTGGTACGCCAAAGTTCACATAGATCGGATTCAGCGACTGAAGCGGAACGATAGCCTCGCCCGCCGAAAGGTACTGTCCAAGGTTGACTTGGCGGATGCCCAGGATGCCCGAAAACGGCGCTCGGATGGTCTTGCGGGCAATGGTCGCTTTGATTTCCCCAACTTGCGCCTCCGTAGCGTTTTTCTGGGCAGTCACGTTGTCGAGTTCTATTTGCGCGGTCACGCCTTGCTTCACGAGTTCCTGCGTCCGGTTAAAATTAATGCGAGCCAGATCGCGCTGTGCCTCGGCGGCGGCCAATTGAGCGCGTTCCTGCCGCGTATCGAGCTCGACCAGAACGTCCCCCGCATTGACTGATTTTCCCGACTCGAAAGCTATCCGGTCGATAGTCCCCGGAAGGTCTGCGCTTACCGTTACACCTTGAACCGCTGCCGCCGTGCCGATCACGTTCAGGCTTGCAGGCCACTTTTCCCGCTTCGTCACGATCGTCGTGACCGCTTCCGGAGGTGGCTGCATGACCATGTGCGTGGCCGCTTGGATTTGGTGGTATTTCGTAAAGCCGAGGCCCGCGACGACCACTACCGTCAGAGCCAACATAAGGAGCATTCGCTTCGCCATGGGTTCCTCTCAGTCGCAAACAAAAAGTCGTGCAATTCTCATCTAAAGGTGGAGTTTCCTGCTTGCCCGTTCCGTCGGCAATGGTGCAAAGCCGTAGCCGACAGGAATGCCGACTCGTTAAGACGCGGGCCAGTAAAGCTGCTAGCGCCCTTTCACCAATACCTGTGACGCGCCCGAACGCCATCACTCCGATTAACGGTTGGGATGAAAGCAGGTTACGCTTGCTACCGTCGTCCCCAATCCCTCAGACTTAATGTCTTCAGATTTGTCGGGGCGCTCCAAGGATTCAGACAATTTGAGTGTCGCTGCCGCAGGCCGCTGACGGGTAACTCGAGTAACCTGCGGCTCCCAGGCCCCCACCACTCTTCTGGGGCGGAGTTTTTTCTGAACAATAACAAACGGGGACACCCTACGGTATTTCCCTTATTGCCGCCAGTTTGCTACTGAATTATCCAGTAATGAAAGGTTCGTCCAGGGCGGTCATGGGCTGGTGGTTGGACTTCCCAACGTTTTTGGCCCTCACGACCGCCCGACTTTTTTCCGTCACAAGTACCCTACCTTTTTGACCATTTTCGCCGTGATCCGGTCTTGGTATCATTGTGATGCCCTACTTCGTCGCCCCTGTTCGCGATCCCGGTGTTTCTAGATTGAGGAAACGAGGGTAAGACCATGCCGACTGACGCTGGGCTCTCTGCACGATTGGCGCGAAATGCTCTACTGCGTTACGTCCTCGCCATCGCTGCGACACTGACCTTCCTGCTGGCCTGTCGCGAACTCAATCCGTTTGTCGGCGATAACGTCACCTACATTATTCTTTTCCCGGTTGTTGCCTTTGTTGCATGGTACTGCGGGGTGGGGCCATCGATCCTGACCATTGCCCTCGTTTTGGGAGGAGCGATGTATTGGCTGATTCCCACACAATCCGTCCATGTCCCGAACCCGGCCCGATCGATCGGTGCCCTCGCGTTTCTGTTCGCTTCCACAGTTATCGTCGCCTTGGCGGAGGCGCGGCGTCGTGATAACGAACGGCTGCGAAACACACAAGGGGAACTCGAGGACCGCGTCGCGGAACGCACGACCGAACTCGACACCGCCAACCAGACCTTGCGCAGACTTTCTGCACGTTTGCTCCAATTGCAGGACGAGGAAAGGCGTCGCATTGCTCGGGAACTGCACGACAGCGTTGGGCAGATGTTGGCAGCCCTCTCCATGAACCTGGCGGGAGTGCGAGCCGACATCGACCTCCTGACCAAGACCACCGCCGTGCTCACCGACAGCGAAGACCTGGTTCGCGAAATGAGCAAGGAAGTCCGCACCATTTCTCATTTGCTGCATCCTCCGTTGCTCGATGAAGCCGGCCTGGCCTCGGCCCTCCGTTGGTACGTCGATGGATTTGCGCAACGGAGCAAGATTGAAGTCGACCTCGACTGTCCTCACGATTTCGGCCGCTTGCCGCGCATAGTAGAAACTGCGGCTTTTCGGCTGGTACAGGAATGTCTCACCAACATTCACCGGCATTCGGGAAGCCCGACCGCCAAAATACGCCTTCGTCACTCCGACCATCAGGTTACCGTCGAGGTTGAGGACAAGGGCAAAGGTATTCCAGCAAACAAACTGGAAGAAATGGCCTCAATCGGCATTCCTGGAGTGGGAATCACAGGAATGCGAGAGAGGGTCAGGCAGTTGGGTGGAAATCTGGAAATCGAATCCAGCGGATCGGGCACGAGGGTGCTGGCACGGCTGCCAGTTTCAGAGGCCTCTTCGACTGAGGATACGACGGACATGCCACAGACTCCCTCGTCTGCCGCCGCCTAGCCCATCCGAAGCGAAAGCGCTCCCCAATGCTTAGCTGCGTCGGCGTCTATGCTGTTTTCTCAGCCTCCTGGATTTGCAATCCCTGTACTCCCCAGCGACAATCATGGCGTGAACAACTCACGTTCTAACTCTCCGGCGCCGGAAATCCCGCGCGACCCGTTTTTCCCCGGTGCGGTTGTGATCGTGACTTTGTGCAATCCGCGGGAGAAATTCTGGGGGATGATCCTCGCTCTCGCGCCCGAGGGTGTCAGCCTGAGCGGGGCGGAACTCGCCTCTTTCGAAGATCTCACCGTGATGGTGAAGGACGGCGAGCCCTTCACACCGGCGGTGGTGTTCTTCCCCATGCATCGCCTCGAGCGCGTCGAACTGGACATGCCCGACGGCAACCTGCCCTCGCTTTCGCAGCGTTTCTTCGCCAAGACGGGTCTGCAACCCTCTGCTGCGCTATCCCCGTCGCCCGCGGCCCAGGAGCATGCGTGAGGCTCTCGCAGATTTTCACCGCGCCCAACCAGCTCACTCTGTTGCGGATGGTCTTTGTCCCCTTTATCGTCATTCACCTGGTGGAAGGGCGCTACCTCTGGGCTTTGGTCGTGTTTGTGATTGCCGGTTTCAGCGATGGGCTGGACGGACTGCTGGCCCGCACTCTTCATCAGCAGACTCTGCTTGGGCAATATCTCGATCCCATTGCAGACAAGCTTCTATTGAGCACCATGTTTCTTGTCCTCTCCATCCTGCACAAGATTCCGTGGAAATTCACGGTGCTGGTCTTCAGCCGGGACATCTCGATTCTTGCCGCCAGCGCCGTCTTGTTCGCGATCGCCGGGCTGAGGGATTTTCGTCCAAGTATTTTCGGCAAGGCCAACACCTTCTCGCAGATCAGCGCCGTGTTCTTCGTACTTCTGTTCGAAACCCATTCCTCCCGCTGGATTTGGATTGCGCGCACCGTGTTCCTGCGAGCGACCTTCATGTTTACCATCGTCTCGGCGCTGCACTACGTTATTCTTGTGCAGAGGCGTTTGCGCGCCCACACGCACGCGCTGCCGCCGGCTGGGACGCCAGCTGTCTGAGAGATTTGCCCGATTTGACCCGCTTTCTCGCTCACCCCTAGAATCTTAGGTTCGTCTCCGCTCTCCTAAGTCACCATGGCCCTTCGTCTGTACAACACGATGTCCTCGCGAGTCCAAGAGTTTCAGCCGCTTCGCGATCGCGAGGTTCGAATGTACGCGTGCGGACCCACAGTTTACGACTACGGCCACATCGGCAATTTCCGTACGTTCGTGGCGGTCGACATGTTGCAGCGCTTTCTGCGCCAGTCCGGTTACGCCGTGCGGTATGTGATGAACATCACCGATGTCGACGACAAGATCATCCGCAATGCCGCGCGCGACGGTGTCAGCGTGCAGCAATACACGGCAAAGTACGAAAAGGCATTCCTCGAAGACGGCGCCATGATCGGAATCGAGCAGCCTATCCTGGTTCGCGCCACGGAGCATATCCCCGAGATGGCGGATTTCGTCGCTAAGTTGGTGGAGAAGGGAATCGCTTACCGCGTCGAAGACGGCTCGTATTATTTCCGCATCGCGAAATTTCCGCGGTACGGCAAACTTTCCAAAAAGGACTTCAGCGGAATGCTCGACGGCGCCCGCGTCGACGTCGATGAGTACGACAAAGACAGCGCCCGGGACTTTGCCCTGTGGAAAGCTCCCAAGCCGGGCGAAGCCTCGTGGGATACCCCTATCGGACCGGGCCGCCCGGGTTGGCATCTGGAGTGCTCCGTCATGTCGATGCAGGAACTCGGCGAGAGCTTTGACCTGCATGCCGGGGGCGAAGATCTCATCTTCCCCCATCACGAGAATGAGATCGCGCAGTCGGAGTCGTTCACCGGCAAGCCCTTCGCCCATTTCTGGTTTCACGCCCGCTTTCTTCTGGTCGAAGGCGAGAAGATGTCGAAGAGTCTGGGGAACTTTTTCACCCTGCGCGACCTGGTGCTCAAAGGCCACAAGCCATCGTCAATTCGCTATTTGCTCACCTCGGTTCCCTACCGCAACCAGTTGAACTTCACATTTGACGGGCTCCGGCAGGCGGCGGTATCGGTGGAGCGCTTGCGCAACTTTCGTTTGCGGTTGACGGCGGGAAGTTTTCCCCAGGGATCCAGCCCCGCTATGCAGTCCCTGGCAAGCGAGACCGTCGATCGAATGCGCGCTGCTCTCGACGACGACCTCAATACTGCTCAGGCGCAAGCCGCTCTCTTCGACATGGTGCGCCTGGCCAATGCCGCCTTCGATGGAAACGAAGTCAACAAGGATGATGTGCAGCCATTGCTTGCTGCGTTAACCAAGTTCGATGAAGTCTTTGCCGTGCTCGATGACGACGACGTTCCGAAGATGAAGCGAGCGGTCGAGTGGGCTATAACTGAAGGTCGCGAAAAGGACATTAGCGATGAAGTTCGCGCGGCGATTCAGTCCGGGCATCTTTCAGATGCTGAGATCGAAAGGAAAATCACCGCCATGAAGGCGGCTCGGGCAGCTCGCGACTTCTCGGGTTCCGACAGAATCCGCGCTGAGTTGACCGATTCAGGAATCATCGTCGAGATCACGAAAGAAGGCATACGCTGGCGCAGAAAATAGCGCCTGCGATGTTAAGCTGAGAGCTGACAACTGAAAGCTGACAACTGAAAGCTGACAACTGAAAGCTTAGAGCTAATTTCTGAAATCCCTCGACGAATATCTTTGTGACGCCGAACAGGCTCACGGCCACATCTGTGCCGGGCAGGTTCTAGGCGTGCGCCTTGCAATGCTTGGCTTGAGGAAGCTTGCCATCGACGATCCGCATGGTAAAGATCGCAAGCGCCTGGTGACCTTCGTCGAGATCGATCGCTGCGCCACCGATGCGGTCGCCGTGGTCACTGGATGCCGCCTAGGCAAGCGCGCCCTCAAATTCCGCGATTGGGGCAAGGTTGCGGCGACATTCGTTGACGTGAGCACCGGGAAAGCCATCAGGATCGCGGCGAAAGAATCGTCCAAAGCTCTGGCTCGGCAACTACATCCCGAAATCTCAAACAAAAACCAGCAGCAGATGCTGGCATATCGCGAGATGGCTGACGACGACTTATTCGCCACGCAATGGGTGAAAGTCGAGCTACGCCCCGAAGAATTCCCAGGATATAAAGGCGTGCGGGTGGCCTGCCAGGTCTGCGGCGAGGGAATCAATTTCCGCAAAGAAGTGCGGCGCGATGGAAAAGTGCTGTGCCGAGGGTGCGCCGGGAAAGCTACTACGAACCGCTCTAGAATGCGGCTCTCGCGACAAACGACCGCAACCGCGGTATTTTTCGTGATCGGCTTCGGCATACCGTGGGGCACTTGGATTGTCCTGAAACTAAGGCACGCCGCCGTTACCCAAAGTCCGCCACTCGCCTTCATGGTCGCCGCAGCCTTCTGCAGTGTGGCGGGCGTGATCGCCACATACGTAGAGGCTGGACCCTCCGGTGTAAAGGACCTTGCGCGCCGGTGCGTGTTGTATCGGGTGTCCGTCGTTTGGTGGCTCTATGCTCTGTTCTTAGCGTTAGCCGTACACCTAGTTGCCACTGTTATTTCCGGTATGGTGCATGGCCGGGTGTGCCCGGTCAGGCCAATGGATTTGTTCCACCAGTGGTGGTTGTTTTACATGTTCGTCTTCGGTTTGTTTCAGGGCCCGTTAGCCGAGGAGCTTGGGTGGCGGGGGTTTCTGCTGCCTCACCTTTTGAACTAGTACTCTCCCTTGGCAGCCAGCGTGATCTTAGGACTCGCATGGGCGGTCTGGCACGTCAACATGTTCTTCTCACCAATATCTCCACGTTAGCTTTGTTCACGGCAAGCACAGTCGCAGTCAGTATCTTAATGACAGTGCTGTTTTTGCACACATGCGGAAGCGTTTTGCTCGCGATAGTGATGCATGGCAGCATTTTGCCGGGGAAAGATATTGCAAGCATCTCATTTCCGTCTCGCCCCGCAGCCCCTGGATTGGATTAGGGCGGTCGTCGTTATCGCGGTTGCGGTAACCGTTGTCGTGATAATGGGCAAGCGGTTCACGCGGTATACGCTTGCAGCTTAATGGGGCGACGGGACGGCCTGATCCTAACGTCGGTTACGGAACCGTCTCTTCATACGCATGTGCCAAGCGCAGAATCGTGCCTTCATCGAAGTGTTTGCCTAGGATTTGCAGTCCAATCGGTAGTTTTTCTTTCGTTTCACCGCACGGGATCGAAATCCCTGGAATGCCGGCCAGATCAGCGGTCACTGTGTAAATATCCGCCAGATACATGGCCAGCGGATCATTCGATTTCTCGCCCAACCGGAACGCCGCCGTCGGGCTGGTCGGGGTCACGATGGCATCGACTTTGCGGAACGCCTCATCGAAGTCGCGCGTCAGCAGCGTGCGCACTTTCTGTGCTTTCAGGTAATACGCATCGTAATAGCCAGCGCTCAGCGCGTACGTCCCGAGCATGATGCGTCGCTTCACTTCCGCGCCGAAGCCTTCATCGCGGCTGCGCCGGTACATCTCCGACAGCGTCTTCACTCCGCGGGCGCGGTGGCTATAGCGCACCCCGTCATAACGCGCCAGATTCGCCGACGCCTCTGCCGTCGCGATCAGGTAGTACGTCGGAATCGCATAGGGCGTGTGCGGCAAAGAAACCGGAACGATCTCGCACCCCAAAGTTCGCAGCTTGTCGATGGCCGACTCGACGGCCTGACGGACTTCAGCGTCTAGGCCTTCGCCAAAATATTCTTTCGCCACGCCCAGTTTCATTCCGCGGACAGGCTTGTCGAGGTCGGCAAGATAATCCGGGACAGGAACTTCAGCGGAAGTCGAATCCATGGGATCGCGCCCAGCAATCGTCCGCAGCACAATCGCAGCGTCTTTCACGCTCTTGGCCAACGGGCCGATATGATCGAGCGACGATGCAAACGCAATCAGGCCGTAGCGTGAGACGCGCCCATAGGTCGGCATTAAGCCCACTACGCCACAGAACGCTGCCGGCTGCCGAATCGATCCCCCGGTGTCGGAGCCAAGGGTAACCACCGCCATATCGGCTGCCACGGCCGCAGCAGAACCGCCCGACGAGCCTCCGGGCACGCGGTTCAGATCGCGCGGGTTGCGCACTGGACGGTAGGCCGAGTTTTCATTCGACGAGCCCATGGCGAACTCATCGCAATTCATCTTTCCGAGGACGACCGCGCCGGCAGCTTCCATGCGCGCCACAGCCGTGCCGTCATAAGGAGGAACATAGTTCTCGAGAATCTTCGAACCCGCCGTCGTGCGCAGGCCGCGCGTGCTCATCACGTCTTTAATGCCTACAGGCACGCCGCCCAGCGGTGGCAACGGCTTGCCCTCCGCCGCCAGGCGGTCGATGCGGTCCGCCTGCTCCAGCGCCCGATCCTTCGACAGGGTCAGAAATGCGCCAATCTGGCCATCCTCTTGCTGGATGCGCGCGTAATGCGCCTCCGCAAGCGCAAATGCCGTCGTCTTACGCTCCTGTACGGCGGCGCGGGCGGCATCGATCGTGAGGGAGGTCAGCTCCATTCGATTCAGTGCTGGAACTTGAGCAGATTATCGTTCAATCACTTTTGGAACTCGGAAAAAGTCTTCGTCGGCGTCGGGAGCGTTAGCCAGGGCTTCGGCGTGCGGCAGCGACTTGCGCAGTCCTTCCACAACATCTTCCCGGCTCGCGTAGGAGAATCTCTCGCTTCCTTGCTTCGACTCGTCGACACCGTAGCGATCAGAAACCTGCGCCATGGGCGGCACATCGGACGTATCGAGTTCGTTGAGGCGATCGACGTAATTCAGAATTGAATTCAGATCTCGAAGCATTCCCGCGCGCTCTTGCTCGGTGAGTTCGAGATTCGCCAGATCTGCGACGTAAGCAACGTCTTTGTCGGTGACTTTCATGCCAGAACTGATTTATGAGTGGAGTTCGTTTCGGTTTACCGCACGGGCCGCGACAAACTCGATCTTGTGCACGGCTTCGGTAGTGTAGCGATTGATCAGTGCCAAATATCTTGGTGCCAGCTCCAGCAGCCCGGATTTCCATCTGGCGTCAGCCACTTCCACGCTCAGCACGCCATCCTGAAATCTGACCGCACGCGTTCGTTCCGCCACCGCCGAGCCGCAGACCACGGGCCAGGCCAACAACGGTCCCTCGCCCGGAGGTGCTTGGCGCAGAGATTGAGCAACGATTTTTTCCAGTCCGGCGCCGGCCTGTTCCAAATGCACTGCCTCGCGATCCTCGCGTAAGCAACCAGGAGGATGAGAATGTTGATTTTAGCATTCCAGCCGCCGCAGCGATGCGGCAGCGGGGAGACTTCTAGGCAGGAAATTCGCGGTGCACGAAATCGAGCGCCTGATCCCGCGAGAGCAGGCGGCCTTCGAGTTGGGCATCCTCGACGGCGGTAAGGATTTCACGAAATTTGGGCCCTGGGACGTGCCCCGCCGCGATCAAATCGTCGCCGGTCACCAGCGGCGAGGGCCGCATCTTCTCTGGGGGGATCTCCGCTAGTTTCTGGCGTAGAAACTCATAAGTGCTCAAATTTCGGTGGCTAGCCAGGCAGTCGGCGCGATGTAGGGCCATGTGCTCCTCGAACCACGGCAGGCGCAGAAATTTCTTCAGCGTCGATTCCTTCATCCGAGTCGCGTGGCCGAAGCGCATGTGGTTCTCGACCAGCGCCAGAATTTGAGCTGTCTCGTCGTTGGAGAACCGCAGCTGCTCGCAGATCTCTTCCGTCATCTTCACGCCCACTTCTACGTGCCGGTCGAATCTGATCCGATCCGGAGCGATACGGAAAGTCGGCGGTTTTCCAACGTCATGAAACAGCGCGCCCCAGGCCAGCGTCGGGGGACATGGATGCGGCAGGTTGTCCAGAAGCAGCAGAGTGTGGACAAACACGTCGCCCTCGGGATGAAATTCCGCTGGCTGCTCCACGCCTTTCATAGCCGAAATCTGCGGCAGAACGTTCTGTAGCAGGCCGCTTTCATCCAGCAACAAAAACGCCCGCCGGCCGTGCCCTTCCGTCAGCATCCGAGTCAGTTCATCTCGCACCCGCTCACGTGACACTGCCTCGATCTGACCAGCGAGTCTTTGTATCGCACCGAACGTCGCAAGCTCAATCGTGTACTCGAATCGCGCGGCAAACCGCACCGCGCGCAGCATGCGCAACTTGTCTTCGGCAAATCGCCGCTCAGGATCGCCGATGGCTCGAACGATCCCCGCGTCCAGATCCCTCCTGCCACCCACGAAATCGAGCACCTCGCCGTTCACTGGATCAAGCAGCATGCCGTTGATCGTGAAGTCACGGCGAGCGACGTCTTCCTCCGGTTGCCGGCTGAATCGCACCTCGTCCGGGTGGCGGCCGTCGGAGTATCCGATGTCGCTGCGGAAGGTCGCGACTTCCACTGCATGGGATCTAGACGAGCGCTCCGTCGCCGTATCGCTCTTGACATCCCCGTCCACCGCGGGAACGAGCACCACACCGAACTGGGCTCCCACCGCATAGGTCTCAGGAAAAATCTCCATCACCTGCTGCGGGGTTGCATCGGTTGCGACGTCATAGTCTTTCGGTTCGCGTCCAAGCAGAATGTCGCGCACGCATCCGCCCACCAGGTAGGCCTGAAAGCCGCGCTGGCGCAGGGTCTGGACGATCGAGCTGGCAAAATCCTTAAGCATCCACAATTAAAGTCTATAAAATCCGATTCCCATCCCTAGGACGTGTTGGAGCAAGTCAGCCATCAGGTTCTAATACTATAGACACATGCCCGACGCCTACATCCTCGGCATCGAGAGTTCCTGCGACGAAACCGCGGCTGCCATAGTGCGGTCCGGCGAGCAGTTGATCTCTAATGTCGTCGCCTCGCAGATAGCGACCCACCAGCCCTACGGCGGCGTTGTGCCGGAACTCGCTTCGCGAGAGCATTTGGGCGCCATCGTGCCCGTAGTGCGCCAGGCTCTGGCGGAGGCCAGGCACACCTATGACTCGGTGGATGCGATCGCGGTTACCCGCGGCCCCGGGCTCGCGGGATCCCTCCTGGTAGGCATCAGCTATGCCAAGGCGCTAGCCTTCGCCCTCGACATGCCGCTGATCGCCGTCAACCACCTCGAAGGCCACATTCATGCGGTGCTGCTCGAGGAGCGGCAGAAGGGCAATCGCGAACTTCACTTCCCCGTTCTGGCCTTGGTCGTGTCGGGAGGCCACACGCACCTGTACCTTGCCGCGCAAAGCGGGCAATCCTGGACCTACGAAAATATTGGCCACACGCGGGACGATGCCGCCGGCGAGGCCTTCGACAAAGTGGCGAAGCTCCTTGGCCTGGGTTATCCCGGGGGCCCGTTGATCGACCGTCTGGCTACGCACGGCGATCCTCGCGCGGTGAAGTTTCCTCCGGCGCAAATCAAGCATCGCGACCGCCGCGGCCGCCACGACGGTCGCGCCGTCGAGCCGGACGGAGACCGTCCCCGCTTCGACTTCTCGTACAGCGGCATAAAGACGGCCATCCTGCGCTACGTCGAGACGCATGATATGCGCGCCGCTGTAGAAGCCCGCCGCCAGGCGCTGGCGAAGATTCCCAAGCCGAAGCTGGAAGACTTCGTCGCCCATTGCGACCAACGCACAATCGATCTGGTCGCCTCATTCCAGCGGGCGATCGTCCTCGATCTGGTTGGAAAAACCCTGGCGGCCGCGCGGGCGTACGATGTGGCCACCTTGTTCGTCACAGGAGGCGTTGCGGCCAACCACGAACTGCGACAGACCTTCGAGCAAGAGGGGGCAAAGGAAGGGCTGCCAGTGTACTTCCCCTCACGTCCGCTCTCGACGGACAATGCGGCAATGATCGCAGCCGCGGCGTATCCCAAATTCTTGGCGAAGGATTTCGCGGCGATGGATTTTTCGGCAGAAGCAGGCTTGGTCTTGCGCTAGAGTCTCTGCCGGCAGAAGTCTGCGAAGCAGTCTACTTTCCCGCGGCCTGTGTGCTGACCTTGCCCGACAAGGCATCGAGCGCCTTACTCAGCTGTGCATCGATGTCAACGTCCTTGTAGATGGCGAAATTGGCGCGCTTTTCCGACTCGTCGAAGCCGCTGGCGCGGCTCGCCACAATGATGATGGGCACCCCAGCCGTTTCCGGCTTGCTCTTGAGCGCGGTGATCAATTCGCCTCCTGACATCTTCGGCATCTGCAGGTCAGTAACGATCAGGCCAGGTTGCATCCGGGCGAGGACTTCCAAAGCTTCTACCCCATTGCTGGCCGACTCCACCGTGAATCCGCGCTCTTCGAGAAAGCGGCATACGGTATAGCGCATTAACATGGAGTCCTCGACGACTAGAGCCAACTTGGGCATAGACCGGTCGTTTGCACACGCCCCCGGCCCGCACGATACCAAGTCCGTCGAGCGAACCACAAGCTGAAAGCGATACGGTGGGTTACCCTCGTCACACCAGAATCGGTCAGAACTCCTCGCGCGTACGTTCTTCGATGTTCATATCCTTGAACTCACTGGACTCGAAGATCTCCCCGCATTCCTTGCACTCGACAAACTCGGCGTCTTCGTCGCGGCTGACAATTTGCACGCGCAAATGCTTGCAGGGTTGCTGCTGGGGGGCGTTCTGAGAGGTTGGCTTTGAGCTCATAAATCCCGAAGCGTTCCTTTGACGGGAAGGGAACAGAATTCGCGGGAATTTCCGGTCATTTTAGAACGGCCCCTGCCGTTGTCAAGTCCCCCGAGATTCGATCCGTGAATCTAGGCCCGAACTGTCTGCCGACACAAATTGAGGGTCAGATCTCAAAATTCCGACCGAATCGGTCGGCTCTTTCTAAACGATTCAATCCCCGATAGTTACCGTTCAATGCCTGTTTACTATCACCGGCTGGTGGGCCTTGCCCGGGTGGGATGGACTGGCGTAAAATAAAACTACGACGAAAAAGGTCGGCATTCTATCCGACTGGACCGGTCGGATTTTGCACAGGACTAACAGTTGCTGAAGCTTACCAAAAAGGCCGACTACGCTCTTATGGCGATGAAGCACCTCGCCGAGCATCCCAGCGCAAGTTCGCGCAGCGCCAAGGACGTGGCCGACGCTTTTGGCATACCGCCTGAGGCCCTGGCGAAGATTTTGCAACGGCTGGCAAAAGCTGGCCTTCTGCACTCGCAGCACGGCATTAATGGGGGCTACACTTTGGCGCGGCCGGCACACACGATTTCGGCTTTCGAAGTGATTCAGGCCATCGACGGCCCTCTGTTTATTACTTCATGCGTCACAGTTCGCGGAGAGTGCGATCAGACCGACCGCTGCAACATCCGCGAGCCCCTGCGCAAGGTGAACGAAAGTATCGAAGCAGTGTTGAAACGAATCAAGATTTCGCACATGCGCGAAGAACCGGAAGAGGTCGATACCCAGGCTTCTAAAACGGCGGAATTGGTGACGATCACCTGAACCGCAGAACGTAAAGATTCATCAAAGGTAGGAGAGGCAATCAATGAGCACGGAAGTGAAGATCCCCCAGGTAAATACCCAGACCCATCACCCGGATGCCAAGGGTGTGAAACTGCCCATCTACATGGACAACCACGCCACGACTCCCATGGACCCGAGGGTGCTGGAAGAAATGCTGCCCTATTTCATGGAGAAGTTCGGGAACGCGGCCAGCCGTAACCACTCGTTCGGCTGGGCTGCCGAAGAAGGTGTGGAAACAGCGCGCGAGCGCATCGCCAAACTGGTCGGTGCGACCACCAAAGAGATTATCTTCACCTCCGGAGCGACGGAGAGCGACAACCTTGCCATCAAGGGCGTGGCCGAGATGTACCGCGAGAAGGGCAACCACATCATCACCGCGGTCACGGAGCACAAGGCGGTCCTCGACACCTGCAAGCGGTTGGAAAAGTATGGCTATCGTGTCACTTATTTGCCGGTTCAGAAGGACGGCCTGATCGACCTCGACGACCTGAAGCGCGCCATGGACGATAAAACGATCCTGGTCACGATCATGTTCGCCAATAACGAGATTGGCGTGTTGCAGCCGGTCGCGGAAATTGGCAAATTGTGTCACGAGCGCGGCGTCATCTTCCACACAGATGCGACGCAGGCGATTGGCAAAGTTCCGGTGGATGTGATCAAGCAGAACATCGACCTAGCCTCCATCTCCGGCCACAAGATGTACGGGCCGAAGGGCGTCGGCGCTTTGTACGTGCGCCGCAAGAATCCGCGCGTGCAGATTTCCGCCATTATTGACGGCGGCGGCCACGAGCGCGGCATGCGTTCGGGAACCTTGAATGTTCCGAGCATCGTCGGTCTGGGGAAGGCGTGTGCCCTGGCGCAGGAAGAGATGCCTCAGGAATCCTGCCGTCTCGCAGGCCTGCGCAACCGCCTGCGCGATCGCATCATGAACCGTCTGGATGAGGCCTACATCAATGGCTCAACGGAGCATCGTTTGCCTGGCAATTTGAACATCAGCTTCGCGTATGTGGAAGGCGAGTCGCTGTTGATGGGCATCAATGACATCGCGGTTTCCAGCGGTTCGGCCTGCACCTCGGCGACCCTGGAGCCATCTTATGTATTGAAGGCTCTCGGTACCGGGGACGACCTGGCGCACAGTTCGATTCGTTTTGGCATCGGCCGCTTCAATACTGAGGCCGAAGTCGACTACGTGGCCGATCGCGTCATCGAAACCGTCGAGCGCCTGCGTGAACTTTCTCCGCTCTACGAAATGGCGAAAGAAGGCATCAATCTGAAAGACGTGAAGTGGGCGGGAGAATAGGGAAGTATTGAGTACCAGCAAGCTCCGAAGGGGCGGCATTCGTTAGCCCAGGACGTAAGTGCTGGGTAGGGCAGCAGAGAGAAGAATGAGTCCTTTAGGGACGACACACGATTCTAGGAGAACTAAATGTCATATAGCGACAAAGTGATCGATCATTACAACCATCCCCGCAACGTCGGCTCCATGGACAAGTCGAGCACGGACGTTGGCACTGGCCTGGTCGGCGCGCCCGAGTGCGGCGACGTCATGAAGCTGCAGATCAGGGTCAACCGCGAAACCAACGTGATTGAAGAAGCCAAGTTCAAGACCTTCGGTTGCGGCTCGGCCATCGCCTCGTCTTCGCTGGCCACCGAGTGGGTCAAGGGCAAGACTGTTGACGAAGCCCTGAGCATCAAGAACATGGACATCGTGAAGGAGCTCTCGCTGCCTCCGGTAAAGATCCATTGCTCGGTCCTCGCTGAAGACGCAATCCGCGCCGCGATCGGCGACTGGAAGAAGAAGCAGGAAAGTTCCAAGCCGGTGTCCGTCGAAGCAAAGTAATGACGACGGCAACAGAACAGACAACGCCGCAGGCCACGGCCAAAGGGATCCAGTTAACCGAAAAGGCCTTGGCCAAGGTTCGCAGCGCGATGGCCAAGGAGGGCATCTCGCCCGAACAGGGTGGGTTGCGCCTGGGAGTGCAAGGTGGCGGGTGTTCGGGCCTGAGCTACAACATCCGCTTCGACACCCAGCCCCGCGAGCGGGACCGCATTTTCCAGTTCGACGACGTGCGCGTGTTCGTGGACCCGAAGTCGTTCATCTACCTGCACGGTATGATCCTGGACTATCAGGAAACGCTGATGCAGCAGGGCTTCGTCTTCGTGAATCCCCAGGCCACCAAGTCATGCGGCTGCGGGACTTCGTTCTCGGCCTGATCGGCCCTGTGTGGCGCGGACGCCCCCGTCCGCGTGCGGCCTCCGCCACGGGACAACCTGGTCGAGCAAATCCGCGCTCCAAGCTGGGTCCAGCCTGAGCTGCGAACAAGTGCGCGCTGTAAGGGAATTCGAACGTGACCATAAAGTCTTCTCTGACCGAAATCGGCGCAAAGCCCTTGCCGCAGGAGACGCATTCCTGCTGGTCATGCGGATCCATGCGCGCCGCCCACTTCTGCGAGTCGTGCGGGAAGGTGCAGCCCCCGGTCCCGGTCGATTACTTCACGTTCTTCGGCCTGCCGCCCAAACTCGATCTCGACGTTGCGGCGCTGGAGAAAGACTTCTACGAATTGAGCCGGCGGCTCCATCCGGATCTGAACGCCCGCGCCGGCACCCGCGAGCAGGAATGGAGCCTGGAGCAGAGCTCGCTTCTCAACGACGCTTACCGCACTCTGCGTGACCCGATCAAGCGCACCGAATACCTGCTGCATCTGGAAGGCGTCGCGTTGGAGGAGCAATCCAAGAACGCGACCGAGCAGGCCCGAGCCACCGGGGAGATCAAAAAGCAGATCGTGCCCCCGGATTTGCTCGAAGAAGTTTTCGAGTTGAATATGGAACTCGAAGAGCTGCGCATGAACCAGAAAATGGGCGACGACGACCCTGCCCTGATTGCAGATATCGGAAAGCAGAAGCTTGTGCTCGAAGCCAAGCACGACGCGCTCTTCGAGGAACTGCAAACTCAGTGGAAAGCCTGGGATAGCCTGATCGATCGGAGCCGGCAAGCCAATGCGGAGCTGGCGGACGAGCGAACTCAACTCATAGGCAAGATCGTGGATGTACTGAACCGTCGCAACTATATCCGGAATCTGGTGAGAGATGTGAACGCGGCGCTCGAAAATTAATGGCTACTGATCACATTGTCGGCATCGACCTCGGCACCACCAACTCGCTGGTGGCCTTCATGCAAGGGGAGACGCCCGTCGTGATCCCGGGCGAAGACGGCCTGAACCTGCTGCCGTCGGTGGTCGCGCTCGACGCGAGTAACCAGCCATTCATTGGCAATGCCGCGCGCAATTCGCTCATTGAAACTCCAGAACGCGCCGTCTACTCGATCAAGCGCCTAATGGGACGCGGCATGGAAGACATTCAGGAGGAACTGAAACTCTTCCCCTTCCGCCTGGCGGAAGACTTGCAGCCCGGCGAAGTACTGCGCATCAAGCTGGGCGACAAGACTTTCACGCCTCCCGAAATTTCCGCTCTGATTCTCCGTCAGCTCAAGCGCAGCGCGGAGCGCTTTTTCGGCGGACCGGTAACAAAGGCCGTCATCACCGTTCCCGCCTACTTCAACGACGCGCAGCGCCAGGCTACAAAAGACGCCGGCCGCATCGCCGGCCTCGAAGTGCTTCGTCTGGTCAATGAGCCGACCGCCGCATCGCTCGCCTACGGCCTCGACAAGAAGCAGAACGGAATCATTGCGGTCTACGATCTGGGCGGCGGCACCTTCGACATTTCGATCTTGAAGCTGCACGACGGAATCTTCGAGGTCATCGCAACCAACGGCGACACCCATCTCGGTGGCGACGACATAGACAACCTGCTGATCACGATCGCGCTCGATGACATTCGCGGCGACCTCGGTGTCGACCTCCGCCGCAACGCCGAAGCGGTGCAGTCGATCCGCAAGGCCGTGATTGAAGCCAAGATTGCGTTGTCGTCGCAGCCTTCCGTCAAACTCGACATCGAACTGCTCGGCGGCAAACGATACCGGCGCGAGATCACGCGCGAGCAATACGAGCAACTGATCCAGCCCGTAATCGACCGCACTGTTGGTCCATGCAAGCAGGCTCTGAAAGACGCACGCCTCAATCCGGAGCAGATCGAAGAAGTCGTGCTGGTCGGCGGGTCGACGCGCATCCCCAAGGTTCGTGCACTGGTGAAAGATTTGTTTCGCCGCGAGCCCCACATTGATTTGAACCCCGATGAGGTCGTCGCCCTGGGCGCAGCCGTGCAAGCCAATATTCTCGGAGGCGGCTCCGAAGCCACCGAGAACATGCTCCTGCTCGACGTCACGCCGCTGTCGCTGGGCATCGAAGTTGCAGGCGGGGTCACAGACAAAATCATCCTACGCAACTCGACGATTCCCGCGTCGGCGACGCAGTTCTATACCACGCAGGTGGACGGCCAAGCCAACGTTGCGATCCACGTGCTGCAAGGGGAACGCGAACTCGCCAAGGACTGCCGTTCGCTCGCTCGCTTCGACCTCAAAGGCATTCCGCCGATGGCTGCCGGCATTCCCAGGGTCGAGGTCAAGTTCCTGATCGACGCCAACGGCATCCTGCACGTCTCCGCGCGCGAGCAGCGCAGCGGCAAAGAAGCCGAAATTCAGGTGCAGCCCAGCTACGGATTGACCGACGAGCAGGTCGAAGGCATGATCCTCGACTCGTTCGACAACGCCGAAGAGGATTTTCGCCGGCGCCAGGTGATCGAAGCGCGCAACGAAGCCGCGACGATCCTGGCCGCGCTGGAAAAGGGCAAAAAGAGCCCGGCCTGGGGACAGCTCAGGACCGAGGAGAAGAAGCAGATCGCCAAGATGGAGAAAGCGCTGGTTGCGGTAAAGGCGGAGGACGATTATCAGGCGATTCGCAAAGCCATCGACGCCCTGAATCAGGGCACCACGCGTCTGGCCGAATTGATGATGGACACCGCCGTGTCGTCCGCGCTCAAAGGCAAGAACATGGATGAGACCGACCTGGGCGAGGGCCCGACCGCGCCTCATCCCATGGCGAAGGCAGAGTTTGAATAACCGTTTTTGTTGTCATCCTGAGCGGCGTTGTTTGCCGCGAAGGACCTATGCAACTCGCCAGGAATTACATGGGTCCTTCGCCTCGCTCAGGATGACAGCGGATTGAGGGTGACCAGTGGCTGAAGAGAAGACACAAGGAGTTGGCACGTTGACCGAAGAGGCGCCCGGCGCAAACACCGTACAGATCACGTTTCTGCCCGAGGGCAAGACGGTGCAGTTCGAGCACGGCAAACTGCCTTACGAAGATCACGGCAAAGAGGAATCCCTGCTCGACGTGGCCCTGAATTTCGGCATCCCTCTGGATCACGCCTGCGGCGGAAACTGCGCCTGCACCACTTGCCATATCTGGGTGAAGGAAGGCGCCGAGAACCTCTCCGAGATGGACGACGACGAGGCCGACCGGTTGGACATGGCCGCCGATCTCCAGTTAAACTCGCGTCTCGGCTGCCAGGCCCAGATTACAAAGCCAGGAAAAGTGGTCGTCGAAATCCCCGCCTGGAACCGTAATTACATCTCTGAGGAGCACCATTGAGATGGCGAAACAACTCACATGGGATGACGCTGAAGACCTCGGCATCCTGCTGTCCGAGACTCACCCCGAACTCGATCCGCTGACCGTGCGCTTCACCGACCTGCATCGCTACGTGACCGAATTGCCCGACTTCGCCGGCGATCCTAAAGCCTCGAACGAGGGCAAGCTGGAAGCGATCCAGATGGCCTGGCACGAGGAATTCCAGGACCGCACCCAAGCCTGATTCGCTTCTGGGGCATCTTTCCTTCGTGCAACTTAGTGTCCTTCGTAGTTTAAGAACTTAGGACATCCGCCTATTTCCCCGCGTCCGCCAGCTTCTTATAGAACTTCTGCAGCGTATAGAACGCCAACTTCCGCTGACCTCGATTCGAGATCAGCCCTTTGCGATTGTGATAGTCCTGCACCCCGGGAAGCATCCGCGCCGGCGAGCGGAAATCCATCAGAACCCACGGAGTCAGCCCAGCCAGGTTCGGCATACGTTCGACCATGCCAAGCTGATGCTGAAATAGATTGTCCTGGTATTCCTCACTCCAGCGCTCGTCCGCATCGCCATGGCGCCCGTAGGGCGCGCCGCCACCAAATTCGCTCACAATCAGCGGCTTGTCCCACTTCGATTTCCACTGCATCTTGTCGGCGTCTTCCGGCCGGCCCCCGTACCAACCCAAATATTCGTTGAGGCCGAGAACATCCAGTACGTCGCTCAGGGGATCCGCGATGGTGCGCTCATTGGGCCCGGTGTCGTCCACGTGATTCATCGCCGACGTGATCAGCCGCGTAGAATCAAGTTCCCGCGCATCCTGCGCCAGCTGCTTGAGAAACGTCAGCCGCTCAGGTTTCACCGGAGTCTCGTTGGAAAGCGACCACAGAATGACCGCTGCGCGGTTATGATCGCGCGCAATCATGTCACGCAGTTGTGCCTCGGCGTTGGCCAGAGTCGCTGGGTTAGTCCAATCAATGTCCCAATAGACGGGAATCTCCGACCAGACCAGCAGTCCCATGCGGTCTGCCAGACGAACTTCGTTGTCGTTGTGCGGATAGTGGGCAAAGCGGACAAAGTTGCATCCCAGTTCCTTGACCCAGCCGAGGAGTGTCTGCGCGTCCTCCGGGCTAAAGGCGCGGCCTTCGCGAAAAGGCGCCTCCTCATGCATCGAAATACCGCGCAGAAAAATCGGCTTGCCGTTCAAAAGAATGCGGGAACCTTGCACCTCGATGGTTCGAAAACCAATCTGGTCGTGAACCGAATCGGCGCCACTCGTGAGAGCCACGTCGTGGAGTTTCGGATCAGCGGGCGACCACAGCTTGACCTTCGCGGGAAAGTGAAAGTTCGCCCGACCAGTCGCGTCGGTGGCAAACGTCTCGTGAACCCCAGCTTCCGGAATATCCAGCACAATCTTCTGCGGCGATTGCGCGCCAGTCAGTTGCACCCATCCCGAAATCTCGTTTTGCGAGCCGCGCGCCAGTTGTACCCAGTAATCCTGAATGAAGGTGGCGGGCACCTCGACTAACAACACGTCGCGAGTAATCCCGCCGTAGTTCCACCAGTCAAACTTCAAAGCGGGCACGGTATCGGGACGGCGTGCGTTGATCACTTCCACGATCAGAAAGTTCTCGCCATCCCGTAGAGACGTAGTCGCCTCGAAATTGAACGGCGTAAAACCTCCTTCGTGCTCGCCCAGCTTTTCCCCGTTCAGGTAAACGGCAGCCTGGTAGTTAGCAGCGCCGAAGTAGACAAAGACCCTGGTGTTCGCCCGTTTTTGGTAGTGGAATTCCCGCCGGTACCAGACCGGGCCTTCATAGAACATCAATTGCTCGCGTTGGGTATTCCAGTCTCCCGGAACATTCAGAACGGGTGATGCATCGAAGCTGTACTCGACCAAATCACTCTTGCTTTGCGGCTTCTCGTTGCGAAAGAATCCCCTCGCCTTTCCATTGTCAAACGGGTCCACGATAGCGCGCCACGCGCCATTGAGGTTTACCGTCGTACGGCCCGGGATATTCGCTATTAGGGTCGAGGGAGCAGGCGCGGCGTAAGCCCAACCCGCCAGCAGCAGCGCCAGCAAGCAGCTTTTGTTCATTTGGGGAGAACCTCGAAGCCGCCCCATGGTAGTGACCCAATCGGGGATGCGTCAACGAACGCGGCGGGGCCGCTCCCGACCGCCGAAGTTCTCGCGGAGATTTTACATATCCTTGACATGCGCCGGGTCGGAGTGAGTCTATCCTGCTTTCATCAGGGGGCCGCTACGATCTATAGGCCCTTCTCTCTCTCTCCGGCTGAATTGAAAAGGGCACGGCGCCATGCCGTGCCCTATTTTTCTGTGTGCCGAGCATGTTCGACAACTAGAGGGTGAAAGTCCCTTTGACAGCCTGATGGAGGTGAAGTCATAGCGAAACGCAAAGGTGAAACCATACTCGCCGCGAGGCGAGGCCTGAAAGAAGCGTGGAGCAAAGACGCGAGCTGATGAACAAGAACCGGATACGAGGCCTACGGTGGCGGGCGAGCGGGCAGATGACTGCGAAGCCCATATCCATCAAGCTCACTGGTGGTAAATCCGGCGGTTGCGCGTCGAAGGTGGTCGAACTTACCTCGGGAGATCTGCGGCATGTCACACAACGTGACTGAGGATGAAGCGATTCACCCTGACCGTGTCGCAGAAGTCAGCAGAGGGCAAAGTAGGTCATGCAGTCGGCGAGGATATTGAGGCACTCCAATGCCGAAAGGCGGAGCAACAAGCTAGGCCAAGCCGGTAACGGTGATCGAAGGCCCAAACGGTACCCCGCAAGGGGAATAAAGGAAAGGGCAAGTAAGCGGCGCGACTCATGAGCGGACAGCGGCAGAAAAACCGACCCGAACAAGAGGTGCTGGCCTTTCCGGTGGAAGGTAGGAGTGATGCTCCGAAGGCCACCGAGCAAGGGACCGAAACGCACATGGCGAAGCGCCAGTCCGAAAGCCTGGCTGGAACCGAACGACTGATGGAAGAAGTCTGTGAGCAGGGGAACTGCAAGCAGGCGCTCCAACGAGTCAAGGCGAACAAGGGAAGTCCGGGAGTGGACGGGATGACCGTCGACGAATTACCGGAATACCTGAAGCAGCATGGGCTCGAGATCGGGGAACAGCTGCGGAACGGGACCTATCAGCCGCAACCAGTACGGCGAGTGGAAATCCCCAAGCCGGACGGTCAGGGAGTGCGGAAGTTGGGCATTCCTTGTGTGCTGGACCGCTTTGTCCAGCAGGCGGTGTTGCAGGTTCTGCAGAAGCGCTGGGACCCGACGTTCTCCGAACACAGCCACGGTTTTCGACCGGGGCGCAGTGCGCAGCAAGCCGTACACGAGGCACAGCAATATATTGCCGAAGGATACGGTTGGGTGATTGACCTCGACTTGGAAAAATTTTTCGATCGAGTCAACCACGACCGCCTGATGGCGGCGGTAGCGGCGCGCGTGGCCGACAAGCGAGTGCTCAAGTTGGTCCGAGCATTTCTGGAAGCCGGTGTGATGGAGGACGGGTTGGTGAGTCCGGTGGATGAAGGGACGCCTCAGGGCGGTCCGCTTTCACCTTTGCTCAGTAACCTGGTGCTGGACGAACTGGACCGGGAGTTGGAACGGCGAGGCCACCGATTCGTGCGGTACGCCGACGACTGTAATATCTACGTCGGCAGCGAACGAGCGGGGCACCGAGTGATGGAGAGCGTTACACGCTTCATTACGCACCGACTCAAGCTCAAGGTGAATCAGGCGAAGAGCGCTGTTGCCCGACCAGGGCAGAGAAAGTTTCTCGGATTCAGCTTTACCTCGGAACGAGCACCGAGGAGGCGGATCGCCCCCAAGGCAATCGCTCGCTTTAAGGAACGGATTCGAGAACAATCGCGGAGAACCCGGGGCATTAGCCTCACGCAGATGGTCAAACAGATCACGACCTACCTGCGGGGATGGCTGGGATACTTCGGCGACTGTGAAACGCCCTCGGTATTGCAACGCCTTGAAACGTGGCTACGCCGCCGACTCCGGTCGGTGGTGTGGAAGCAATGGAAGCAGGGGCGAACGCGATTTCGCGAACTTCGCAAACGGGGAGTGGGCAAAGATCTGGCGGCGCAAACCGCTGCGAGTCCCCACGGCCCGTGGCGCATCGCCAACTCGCCCGCTCTGACCATCGCTTTGCCGAATGCTTACTTTGCCCAGCTCGGACTTCCGCCCATGATCGTGCGGTCAGCTTAATCCGCCGAACCGCCGGATGCGGACCCGCATGTCCGGTGGTGTGGCAGGGGAGGCGGGGCGACCCGTCCCCCTATGCCGATTTTCTGAAAATAACTCGGCTTAGCCCACTGGCACCGGAGCAACTTCCTCCACGTTGGCCTCGCGCAGAAACTTTGCCGCTTCTTCCGGTGGAGTGGGATTGATATAAAAACCCGTGCCCCATTCAAATCCTGCGGTCTTGGTGAGCTTCGGCATGAATTCGATATGCCAGTGATAGTGATCGTTGGTCGGGTCCTGTACCGGCGAACTGTGAATGACAAGGTTGTAAGGTGGGTTGTCGAGCACGCGATCAGCCCGGCTGAGCAAATTCTTCATTGCCCGAGCCAGGTTTTCGAACATGTGCGACGACGAGTTCTCAAACGCCGACTCGTGCTGCTTGGGCAGAATCCAGGTCTCGAACGGAAACCGCGGAGCGTAAGGCGCAAGCGTAACGAAGTTTTCGTTTTCTGATACCACGCGGATCCCGGCATCCATTTCCTGCCGGATAATGTCACAGAACACGCAGCGCTCTTTGTACAGGAAATACTGCTTCGCGCCCTCCAGTTCCTGGGTCACGTTAATAGGTAGAATCGGCAGCGCGATCAGTTGCGAGTGCGCATGTTCGAGCGACGCTCCAGCCGCCTCCCCGTGATTCTTGAAGATCAGGATGTACTTGAACCGCCGGTCCTTCTTCAGGTCCAGGATGCGGTCACGGAACGTCCAAAGAACGTCTTCGATGCGCTTGGGAGGAAGGGTCGCAAGGCTGGCCGTGTGGTCAGGGGTTTCAACGATGACCTCATGTGCCCCGACCCCGTTCATGCGGTCAAACATGCCCTCGGCTTGCCGGTTCAGATTACCCTCAATGCCCAGGGCCGGAAACTTGTTCGGCACTACCCGGACCGTCCATCCCGGAGTGTCACGCTGTGGCGGAGGCCCGCCATTCGGGTTCGGACGATAGGCCTGAATCTCGGGAGGGGTCTTGCCCTCATTCCCGTAACAAAAGGGGCAGAATCCCCCCTTGATCTTCATATTTTCGCGAACAAAATCGGTTGGGCGCTTCGCCCGGTCGGTCGAGATAATTACCCAGCGACCTACAATCGGATCTTTTCTCAGCTCCGGCACTAACTAGATCCTTTCAATGGAATACGCAAACGTCATATTCTACCCGCCAGGGAGGCGTTCCGAAATACTTCCATCTGCGGGCGGGGCGTTAGACTGTCATAGTATACGCTTACTATATCGAATCTCCACTGGCACGATGGTGGAGGACGCCTCAGGTACTCTCGTGCTACTTCCGCGATCTCACGCCGCTTGTGTCGGTCCACTGCCGCCTCAGGCGGCTTCACATCGCGCGACGTACGCGTCTTAACTTCAATGAAACAAAGAACATCCCCCTCCCACCCGATCAGGTCGATTTCTCCCCGGCAACGTGGCGAACGAAAATTGCGCTCGACCATGGTGTAACCCAGCTTTGGCAGATGGAAGTATGCATCTTCTTCCCCCCGTCTCCCCACTTGATGCCGTTGCGGACTCGGATCAGGCGGGAGCACCTGCAGCGCAGCCCAATCGAGGCCACGGATGATCGTTCGAGTAAAAACTGCAGGAAGCATCACTGGCCGAACAGCCAATCTTATCTGGAGACATGCTCCTCAGATGTGACTTCGCTCACAACCAGATGCGATTAGAAGGGGCTCTTTCCCGAACCGGGAAGATCAGAAAGGACGAAGAACCACCCCCGCACAATTGCGGGGGTGGACATGAGCTTGCCTAGGCACTCACCAGATTGATGCACTCTTCGAGTACATCCAGGGCAACGTCGGCCTCTTCCCTCGTGACCACCAGCGCTGGGCACAGACGGATCGTGCTAGGTCCGCACCCCAGGAACAGCACACCTCGCTCGAACGCCATCTCCACGATGCGGTCGCGCTCGGCGTGGCCGTATTCCTTCGTCGCCTTATCCTTCACGATCTCGACGCCGATCATCAACCCGCGCCCGCGTACATCGCCCACCAGCCTCAGCTTCGACGGCCAGTCGGCCATGCGCTTCAGCATGTGATTCCCCACGTGCTGCGAGTTCTCGAGCAGGTGCTCCTTCTCAATCACATCCAGCGTGGCCAGCGCGGCGGCGACCGCAACCGGGTTGCCGCCGAAAGTAGATGCGTGCGAGCCGGGAACCCAATCCATGATTTCCGCACGGCTCACCGTAATCCCCAGCGGCATGCCTGAGGCAATTCCCTTGGCTACACAGACGATGTCGGGCTCGACACCGGTATGCTCGACTGCCCACCACTTTCCCGTACGCCCAACTCCGCTCTGCACCTCGTCCACCACCAGCAGGATGCCGTGCCGGTCGCAAATCCGCCGCAGTTCCTGCATGAAGACGGTAGGGGCCACGACGTATCCGCCCTCGCCCTGTACCGGTTCGACGAAAATCGCAGCCACTTCCTCCGGCGGTAGGGTGGTCTTGAACAGTTTTTCTTCGATGAAGCGGGCGCAGCCCAGTGCGAACTGCTCTGCCTCTTGCGCGCCGCCCACGCAGCCGCGGTATACATCCGGATAGCGTACGTGGGTGACTCCCGGCACCAGCGGCGCAAACCGCCGCCGCTGCTGCGGCTTCGACGCTGTTAGCGACAGCGCTCCCATGGTGCGCCCATGAAACGCGCCGAAAAACGCAATCACGTTCTGCCGCTTGGTGTGATAGCGCGCCAGCTTCAACGCGCACTCGATCGCCTCTGCTCCCGAGTTGCCGTAGTAAACCCGGTGCGGTCCGCGCATGGGCGCGATCTTCGACAGCCGCGCCGCCAGTTCCACCATATTTTCGTAATAAAAATCGGTACCCGACATGTGGATCAGTTCGCCCGCCTGCTTCTGAATGGCGGCGACCACATCGGGATGGCAGTGACCGGTTGAAGTCACGGCGATGCCGGCAGAAAAGTCAAAGAATTCGTTGCCGTCGACGTCGGTCACCACGATGCCGCGTCCGCTCTTTGCCACCAGCGGGTACGACCGGGTGTACGACGGCGAAATGTATTTCTGGTCGCCCTCGAGCACGCGCTTGGCGTTGGGTCCGGGCAGGACGGTCTTGATCTTGGGACCGATTGCGGTCATGGTTTTGGTAGTCATGGCATCCTCCGCAGCAGCCGTCAGTAGTCGGCCGCTAGTTGTAGGTCGGTGCAACCCCGACATGCGCAACTCCGGTTCGAGCCGGCGCAGGACCAGGGCGAATCAGGCAGAGGATGGAATTAATCGCTACCGAACAGGTTGGGACGCAACCGCGAAGGCAGGTTCGCCCGATAGCGCCGGGGACACACCAGGCACTGCAGCCAGCACTCGGGCAAATGCGAATTGGGATTCTTGCGCAGCATCGCAATCGGTCAACATCACTGCCTGATTATAGCCGGAAGCACTGTACGGCGTAACCCCCTTTGGTAACCCGATATATCGGTCTAGCAAGGTCCTCATGTGGTGACAGCCGCCCCCAGCTGTCCGGTCGAGCAAAGCTCGACTGGCTTTTTCGGCAGTGGGCAAATCGAGTCAGCAGTTTTTTTGACTTCCGCCCGCCCGCGCCTTAGCATTGCTCACCACGGACGGGGACCGCCCTTTGCTCGATCAGACCATCTCTCACTATCGGATCATCGAAAAGCTGGGTGGTGGCGGCATGGGCGTGGTCTACAAGGCCGAAGACACCCGCCTCGGCCGCTTCGTCGCCCTCAAGTTCCTCCCCGAAGACCTCGCCCAGGACCGCCAGGCGCTGGAGCGCTTCCGCCGTGAAGCCAAGGCCGCGTCAGCCCTGAATCATCCCAACATCTGCACCATCTACGACATCGGCGAGGACGCCAGCCGCACCTTCCTCGTCATGGAATTCCTCGACGGTTCCACGCTGAAGCACCTGATCGGCAGCCGCGCCATGGAGCTGGAAACAATCTTCTCGCTGGGCATCGAGATTGCCGACGCCCTCGACGCAGCCCATGCCGGGGGCATCGTCCATCGTGACATCAAGCCCGCCAACATCTTCGTCACCAAGCGCGGGCACGCCAAGATTCTGGATTTCGGTCTGGCCAAGGTGAAGTCCGCCACGGGTGACTCCGCTTCCGTCCCCGACATGACCGCGCCTACCGCGGTTATGGTCGAAGAACATCTCACCAGCCCCGGATCGACCCTTGGCACCGTCGCCTACATGTCGCCTGAGCAAGCCAAAGGCAAAGAACTCGACCCGCGCACGGACCTGTTTTCCTTCGGCGTCGTGCTCTACGAGATGGCGACCGGAGCGCTGCCGTTCCGTGGAGATACGTCGGCTCTGATCTTCCAGGCCATCCTCGATCGCGCGCCGGTTTCGGCAATCCGCCTGAATCCCGACCTGCCTCCAAAGCTGGAAGACATCATCAACAAGGTGCTGGAGAAAGACCGCAACCTGCGTTACCAGAGCGCCGCGGACATTCGCGCCGACCTGCAGCGCCTGAAACGCGATACCGATAGCGGCCGCGCCGTCGCCACCAGCTCCGGTTCCGTCGCGGTCGCTCAGGAAACGGCCCAGCAGGCCGCCCATAGCTCATCTGCCACCCGCGTACCCACGGGCCAAGCCTCTGCCGCATCGCAAGCCGTCGCCGCGCCGGCCGCCACGGTCGCGCCCAAGAAGCCTACCAGGATTCTGGTTCTGGCTGCCGGAGTAATCGTGGTCCTGCTTGTTGCCGGCGGCTTGTATTTTCGTTCCCGGCACTCTGCCAAGCTCACCGAAAAAGACAGCGTTCTGCTAGCCGACTTCGTCAATACCACGGGGGACGCGGTTTTCGATGGCACCTTAAAACAGGCCCTGGCCGTGCAATTGGAACAGTCCCCCTATCTGAACATTCTTCCTGACTCGAGAATCCAGCAGGCCCTGCGCTTCATGGGCCGTTCACCCGACGAGCGGGTAACCAAAGACATCGCCCACGAGATCTGTCTGCGCGAAGGCGTGAAGGCTATGCTCACCGGCTCCATCTCAAGTCTCGGCAGCCACTACGTGATCGCGCTGGAAGCCGTAAATGCCCAGACCAACGACTCCCTGGACCGCGAACAAGTTGAAGCCGAAAGCAAAGAACAAGTGTTGAAGTCGCTGGACCGCGCGGCTTCGAGTCTGCGGGAAAAGCTCGGCGAGTCGATCGGTTCGGTCCAGAAATTTGCCACTCCGCTGGAAGCCGCCACCACGTCGTCGCTCGATGCGCTGAAGGAATACAGTCTGGGTCAGGCCGCTCACTCGACGTTCGACGACGACGCAGCCATCCCGCACTTGAAGCGCGCCGTCGAACTCGATCCAAACTTCGCCATGGCTTGGGCTGTCCTCGGCGTCGCGTACAGCAACCTGACCGACACTCAGCACGCCCGCGAATGCCTCCAGAAAGCCTTTGACCTCAAGGACCGCGCCAGTGAGCGCGAGCGGTTCTACATCGCCGGTCACTACTTCGACACGCTCAAGCGGCAGGCCGATCAGAGTGCGCAACTGCTGGAGCAGTGGAAGCAGACCTATCCCCGCGACAACATTCCACGCGACAACCTGGCCTTGCTGTATGCCGCGCTGGGCCAGCACGAAAAGTCTTTGGCCAACGCGAGCGAGGCGCTGCAACTCGATCCGAAAGACCCTTACGCGTATCAGAATGTCTCGTCCGCCTATCAGTATCTGAATCGCTACGACGAAGCTAATGCCGTGGCCGAGCAGGCCATCGCACAAAAAGCTGAGGCATGGTCGGTACACCTGATTCTTTTCGGCAACGACTTCATTCGCGGTGACAAGAATGCCATGCAGCGCGAATTGGAACATGCCGCAGGCAGGCCTGAAGAACCGATCCTCCTGCTCTTCCAGGGAGAAAGCAGGTGTGCGCTGGGAAAAGTCAAAGAAGCGCGGGAGGTTTATGCCCGCGCACTGAGCGCCGCCCAATCCCGCGGATACAAAGAATTTGGCGCCGGCGTTCTGGCCAGCGAGGCAGCTTGCGATGCGGAAACCGGCTTCCTGCCGGAAGCCCGCCAGCAGACGAGCGCCGCTCTCGCCCGATCCGGCGATGCAGATTCGCAGGCAGCCGCAGCCTACTTGTTCGCCAGCGTGGGCGATGCGGCTCGAGCCCAGAAGCTCATCGACGATTTGGCCAAGGAATCCCCTTCTGACACCGTGCTCAACCAGGTGTTCCTTCCCTGCGCGCGCGCAGTTCTGAGTCTTCAACATAACCAATCAGCACAGGCCATCGCGCAAACCGACTCTGCCATCCCCTACGAACTTGGGGCTGGCCCGCGAGCGTCGGGATACTTGCCAACCTACATCCGTGGCGAAGCGTTTCTTCGCGCGCATGACGGAGCGAAGGCCGCCGCCGAGTTCCAGAAAATTCTTGACCATCGCGGCGTCGATCCCACCAGCGTGCGATATTCATTGGCTCACTTGGGTGTGGGACGCGCCTATGCCCTGCAAGGCGACACGGCCAAAGCGAAAGCCGCCTATCAGGATTTCTTCGCCACGTGGAAAGACGCGGATGCAGACGTCCCCATTCTCAAGACTGCAAAATCAGAGTATGAAAAGTTGAAGTAGCGTTGGCGCTTCTTGCCTTTGCTGCAAATGTTTTGTAACTCCGCTTCGAGTTCCTCCGACGGCGTCATCCCGAACGCAGCCGTTCTTCAGGCGGAGCGAGGGATCTCCGGCAGCACCGCGAGGTCAGAGCCAACGGAACCACGACCGCAAATTTAGAATCCAATCCCCCGCCGCGGATGTCTCATAGGTTGTAGCTTTCGCCCGCTATTCTCCATTGCAATGCATTCTGCCCAGCGCCCAAGCCGGTGGATGGTGATTCTTGCCTTCGGACTCGTCTACCTGTTCTGGGGCTCGACCTACCTCGGCATTGACATCGCCGTGCAGACCATTCCTCCTGCGCTGATGTGTGGCCTGCGCTTCTCAATTGCCGGACTGGTCATGCTGACGGTCTGCGCCGCCACGGGCCGCAGAATCCTCCACTCCCCGCGCCAGATTGTGCTGGCCGCCGTTGTCGGCCTGTTGCTCTTGATGGGCGGGAACCTGACCCTCTCCTACGCCGAACTCGCAGTCTCAACCGGCCTGGCCGCACTCATCATCGCGATCACGCCGTTATGGTTCCTGGTTCTTGACTCTCTACTGCTTGGAGATCATCACATTTCCGGGCGAGGCAAGGCCGGCCTTGCCCTCGGGATCGCAGGACTCTTCGTCCTGTTCTGGCCCGAGCTGCAGGCGGGAGCGCTCGGCCACCGAGAATTTTGGGCTTCAGTCAGCCTGCTCGGCGGATCCTTCAGCTGGGCCTTGGGATCGGTGCTCTCCAAGCGCTGGCAGTCCGGCATGGACGTGTTCAGCGCCACTGGCTGGCAGATGACGGCCGCGGGCGTTGGAAATTTCCTCTTTGCCGTACTGAACCGCGATCTCTCTCGCGTAACCTGGACCGCGCGCGGTCTTGGCGCGATGCTGTACCTGGTGGTGTGCGGTTCCTGGATCGGCTACAGCGCATATATCTGGCTGCTCGAGCACGTGCCCACGTCCAAGGTTTCGACCTACGCCTACGTCAATCCCGTAGTCGCGGTATTCCTGGGCTGGCTGGTCCTGCACGAGCGCGTCGACCGCTTCATTCTGGCCGGCAGTGCGATCGTCATCCTGTCAGTCATTCTCGTCACCAGCGCCAAGGTCAAGGAAAGAACGGTGGCCGAGGATCTGCCCGCCGTGGAAGCGGCCGGGGATTGACGCGCGCCCTCGCTATTTCGACCCTCCTCTTCTCCTCCTCCGCATCATTCACGACGTCCACGACATGCCCGCGCACCGCATAAGTCTCCTTCGCGCTCCCCATCGGCTCGAAGCTGACGCGCGCCGGGTTCCGCTGCCAAACCGGTGCGGGACAAGCGGAGTCGGGCAGCGCATCGTCGGGCAAGCCATCACTCGACAACGTCTTCTTCATTACCGCCTTGCGCCGGCTCAGCTGCGCCACGATGGCAAAGATTTTTTTCCCGTCGTCAGAAACCCCGCAGTAGGCGACGTAATCCCGGTACCAGCTGGCAGCCGAGTAGAATGCATCGTACTCAGGAAGGTTGATCGCAGAAACGCGGCCCGTCGTGCGATCAACCACCAGCCAGCCCCCGCGTTGCCACTGCCACCGTGGGGTCGCTTCGTCCGCAAGACTGTCGTTCACCCGGAACGCTCTCTGCACCACGAATAAACGTTCGGTGACTTCGTGCGGCGAACCCACCACGTATTCCTTGATGCGCCCGTCCACGATCAGCGCCCGCACCCTTCATAATCAGCGGCTTCTCTCCCTCCGTGCTCGCGGCGGGGAAGCCACTGCGCCGATGTCCACTTCCCGAACGTGATGACATGAACCCTGGCGCCAGCGCCAGCAGCGCTGGCAGCCAGCATCACCCACAAGACGAAGCCAGGCAGTATGCGGAAAAGCACTCCAAATCGCATGAACCGAGCGTAGGCAGGAAACGAGGCCCGAAGCAAGGCTTCTCGTCACACACCGGCGACCGGGGTCCCGAAGTGGGAATAGCACGTAGTGCAAAATGGTGCTACCGTTTGAAAAGGCTGTTCCGAGCGCAGTCAAAAGTGGAAAATAACGGTAAAATCGAAGATCGAGGAAATGACTCGACCAGCGCCGCTTCCTCTCCTGGTACTCCGGCGCAGCCCGACGCGCGGACAACTTCCAGGGAAGGTGCCGCTTCTTATCAAGAGATGGGTGATCTTCTACCACGACGACGCGCGCCTCGCATTCTGGTGGTGGACGACCAGCCCAGCATTGCGGGATTGATGAGCCAGTTGCTCAGCATCCGCGGCTACGACGTGACCACTGCCGCGAACGCCGAGCAGGCGGAGGCCGAGATCCGCCGCCAGCAGCCAGACCTGATCCTCTCCGATGTGATGATGCCGGGCAAGTCCGGTTACGAACTCTGCCGTAGCCTCAAAGAAAACGTGGCGACTCGCCTGATTCCCTTTGTCCTGATCACCGGACTCAGCGACAGCAGCGACCGGGTGCGCGGCATCGAGGCCGGCGCTGACGACTTTCTGAACAAGCCCGTGCTCGCCGAGGAACTCATCGCCCGGGTGAAATCCCTCCTGCGCCTCAAAGAATTCACCGACGAACTCGAAACCGCCGACTCGGTGCTGTGTACTCTCGGCCTCATCGTCGAAGGCCGCGATCCCTATACCGAGGGCCACTGCGAGCGCCTTTCGGTTCGCGCCGCCGATCTCGGCCGCCACCTCGGTATGGACGAAGATTCCATCATCGCTCTGAAACGCGCGGGATTTCTGCATGATCTCGGCAAGATCGCCGTGCCGGATGACATTCTGAAAAAAGGCAGCAACCTCACGCCCGCAGAATGGGCGGTCATGAAGCTCCACCCCATCACGGGCGAGAACATCTGCAAGCCTCTGCGTTCTCTTCGCCTGGTGTTGCCTATCATCCGCCATCATCATGAACACTCCGATGGCTCAGGCTACCCTGACGGCCTCACCGCGGCCGACATTCCGGTCCTGCCGCGGATTCTGCAGGTGGTCGACGTTTACGATGCCCTGCGCACGGCGCGTTCCTACAAAGCGCCCCTCACCCACGATCAGGCAGCCCAGACTATGCGCGAAGAAGCCCGTCGCGGTCTCTGGGACGCCGAACTGGTGGCGGAATATTTCTCCATGCTCGAGCAGAAGCGGCAGGTGGCGTGATGCAGCTTTCGTTCTCAGGTATTGGCCCGGCTTAGGCGGAACTTTTCCCCCTGCGATATCAGGAATTCTCTTATCCCAAAACGCGCGCCCAAAACGTACAATTACGAAACCGTTGATTAAGAACTGAGAACTGGGTTTGGAGCCTATCTACAGCATCGTCATTCCGGCCTACAACGAGGGTGCGCGCCTGGGCGCGACCTTGGAAAAGGTCCTCTCCTATGTCCACGCCAAGGGATGGGACGCAGAGGTCATTGTCGTCAACGATGGCTCTCGCGACAACACGTCCGATATTGTCCGCCAGCACGCCGCAGCAAATCCAGCCCTTCGATTGGTAGAGAATCCCGGCAACCGTGGCAAGGGATTCAGCGTGCGCATGGGCATGCTGAGAGCCCGCGGCCGGATCGTACTCTTTAGTGATGCAGATTTGTCATCCCCGATTGAGGAGGCGCCGAAGCTTCTCCAGGCACTCGAAGCCGGCGCGGACATCGCCATCGGCTCTCGCTGGCTGCGAGCAGAAACCCAGACTCAGCGCCAGCCTCTCTACCGCCAACTCTTCGGGCGAATCTTCAACCTGCTGCTGCGACTTACTCTGGGATTGCAGTTCAAAGACACCCAGTGCGGCTTCAAAGCCTTCAGGCGCCCCGCGGTCCAGACGATCTTCCCGCTGCAGAAAATCGAGCGCTGGGGATTCGACCCGGAGATCCTGTTTCTGGCACGAAAATTCGGCTTCAAAGTGCAGGAAATCCCCGTCGCCTGGGGACACAGCGGCGGCACTCGTATTCATCCGCTGAAAGACGGCTCCCGCATGTTCCTGGAGATGCTCCACATCCGCTGGAATGACTTGACGGGGAAGTATGACGGCGGTTCGCCAAAAACCGGGGTCCCTGCGACCAAAACGCTGCCCGGCGGCCGCGGGCCTCAAGCTTAGCCAAAAGTCACTTCATCCTGGTGTTTGGGAAGACGCCGTGTTGGGTAGTGCTTGTGACCGTGCCATCTGGAGAAGACATAGTCATCCAAGTCGCGTCCAGAGCCGCGGAGCGGCGGCATATGTTAGCCCACGCCGTCAGTCCTGGGTAAGTGCAAAAAAGTGGACCCGAGCCCCGGAGGGGACGACACGACCTCTCAATCACGCCGGTTTCTCCGCCTGCTTCGACGTCGCATTCGCCGCCGCTTTCACCGCAGCGACAACCCGGCTCCCCATCTCCGCCGTCGAAATCGCGGGATGCCCCTTCCCCGCCAGATCCGCCGTCCGCGCTCCATTGGAGAGCACCGCTGAAACCGCACTCTCCACGCACCCTGCCTCCGCCTCCAATTGAAACGAGTGCCGCAACAACATCGCCACCGACAAAATCGCCCCTAACGGATTTGCGATCCCCTTGCCCGCGATGTCCGGCGCCGACCCGTGCACCGGCTCATACAATCCGACCGGTCCCCCGATACTCGCCGAAGCCAGCAGTCCCAGCGACCCCACTACTCCACCCGCCTGGTCCGACAGAATGTCCCCGAACATATTCTCGGTCAGCACTACATCAAACTCCGCCGGCCGCTGCACCAGCAGCATCGCCGCCGAATCCACGTACTGGTGGCCGAGCTTCACCTCGGGATAATTCTTCGCGATGCGAGTCACAACTTCCCGCCACAGCCGCGAGCATTCCAGCACGTTGGCTTTATCCACGGACAGCACCTTGCGCCGCCGGTTCATCGCCAACTCAAATGCCACGCGCGCGATGCGCTCAATCTCCTCTTCGCCGTAGCGCATGGTGTTAACCGCAACGCGTCCACCCGGAGCTCCTTCGATGGACCGCGGCTTGCCGAAGTAAAGTCCGCCGAGCAATTCGCGCACGATCATGATGTCGGTCCCGCGCGCGACCTCCGCCCGCAGCGGAGAACAATCCTCGAGCGCGGGAAAGAAAACCGCCGGCCGCAGGTTGGCGTAGGCGCCCAATTCCCGCCGCAAGCGCAACAACCCGGCTTCAGGCCGAAGATGGCTCGGGTTGTGATCGAACGCCGGACTCCCCACCGCCCCGAGCAGCACCGCCGACGAACTCAGGCACGCCTGTATGGTGTCGGCGGGCAGTGGATCGTTGGCCGCGGTGAGAGCCGCCCCGCCAATGGGCTTCCGTTGAAGCTGAACTTGATGCCCGAAACCCTCGGCCACAGCCTGCAGTACAAGAACGGCCTGCTCAATGACTTCGGGGCCAATGCCGTCACCAGGAAGGATCGTGAGATTTAGGAGCATGGAGGAGATGGGGGATTGTGTAATTTGGCAATTGAGTAATTGAAAAGCCTGCAACGGTCCTTCAGTCTACCCAATTACAAAATTACCAGATCTACTAAACTCCCCAAAGGTAGTCTTCCTGCTGCGTCTGTTCGTGATGAGGGTCAGCATGAACGGGCATGGGCGCGCCGAACGGGTTCGTCTGCGTCGTCGCGGGAAAGGGTTTGAGCGGTTCAGGAGCCGGAGCGGGCGTGGACGGTAGCGCCGACACATTCGCCGCACCCGCCGCCTTCGCCGGCGCGATCGGCTCAATCAGCGGCGTCGCCGAACCCGACGGCTTGTGCGTGTCGCGAATCAGTTCCAGCAGGTGATGATCTTCCACATGCTTGATCTTGTCCGCCAGCCGGACAAACCGCCGGTAGATGTCGTCCAGCGCCCGCCGGTCGAACTGGTAACCCAGTTGTTCGCAGCGCAATCCCAAGGCGTGACGTCCGGAGTGCTTGCCCAGCACCAGCTTCGAATCCGGCACGCCGACTGACTTTGGCGTCATAATCTCGTACGTCAGCGGATTCTTCAGCATGCCGTCCTGGTGAATGCCCGCTTCGTGCGCGAAGGCATTGCGCCCAGTAATTGCCTTGTTCGGCTGCACGGGCACGCCCGTAATCTCGCTCAACGTCTGGCTGGCGGCGAAAATCTGTTCGCTCACCACGCCAGTTTCGTAGGGATACCGGTCCGGCCGAACCCGCATCGCCATCACAATCTCTTCGAGAGATGCATTCCCGGCGCGCTCCCCGATCCCATTGATCGTGCACTCGACCTGCCGCGCTCCCGCCGCCACCGCGGCCAGAGCGTTGGCCACCGCCATGCCCAGATCGTTGTGGCAGTGCGCGGAAATCACCACATTCTCAATGCCTTTCACGCGTTGCCGAATGGTCGCAATCAAATCCCCGAACTCCGACGGAATGGTGTACCCGACCGTGTCCGGAATGTTCAGCGTGGTCGCCCCGGCTTCGACGACCGCATCCAGCACCTGGCAAAGGAATTCGGGGTCCGTACGGGTGGCGTCTTCTGGAGAGAATTCGACGTCGGCGCAAAGAGACTTCGCAAAACGCACCGCGTCCCGCGCCTGCACCAAACATTCATCGCGCGTGATGCGCAGCTTGTACTTCAAATGAATGTCGGAGGTCGCGAGGAATACATGAATCCGGGGATGAGCCGCATACTTCAATGCTTCCCAAGCGCGTTCAATATCAGCCTGGCAGGCGCGAGCCAGTCCGGCAATGATGGGCCGGCGCACCACGGATGCAATGGACCTGACGGATTCAAAATCGCCATCCGACGCGATCGGGAACCCCGCCTCGATCACGTCCACTCCCAGGCGGTCGAGTTGGTGAGCCAGGCGCAGCTTTTCCTGCTGGTTCATGCTGCATCCCGGCGACTGCTCGCCGTCGCGAAGCGTGGTGTCGAAAACCGTGATGCGGGCTCGCTCTGCGGTCATGGATCTCCCTCAGAAAGAACTGGATTCTCTATGGTAAGGGCGGTTATCAAAGAAGCAAAACTTATAATTCTTCAGTAATCATTAGGTGCAGTTGTATAATAAGTTTTGCTAATATGTTTTAGAGATTCCATTAAGGACGATCCCGCCTAGGGACAACCCATGGACCTTTCCCAGTTGGAAGTGTTCCTCACTGTTGCCCGCGAGCGCCGCTTCTCGCGCGCAGCCGAAAAGCTTTTCCGCACCCAGTCGGCGGTCAGCCAGACCATCCGCAAGCTCGAGGACGAACTGGGAGAGGCCCTGTTCGATCGTTCTTCCCGTGAAGGCGTCCTCACCGACGCCGGGAAAGTTCTCTACGAGTACGCCGAAAAGCTGATCAACCTGCGCAGCGAGGCGACCGAGTCTCTAGCCGAACTGCGGGAACTCCAAAAAGGCAAGCTGGTCATCGCGGCCAACGAGTTCACCGTACTCTACCTGCTCCCGGTATTGGCCGAGTTCCGGCGCCTACACCCCATGATCAAAATTACGGTGGAGCGCGCGCTGGGCAGCCACATCCCCGACGACGTCCTGCGCTATCGCACCGAGTTCGGCATGCTGTCCTACGAACCGCAGGAACCCAGCCTGCATTCCGTTGTCGTGTATCTGGATGAACTGGTCTTCGTCGTCCCGCCAAATCATCCGCTGGCCAAGGCGCCGCAGATCAGCATTCGGCAGCTCGGCGCCGAGTCCTTCGTCGCGCACATTGTGTCGTCCCCCTACCGCGAAAAGGTGATTCAGCTCTTCAAGACCCACAAGACGCCACTGCATATGGACCTGGAACTGCCGACCCTGCAGGCGATCAAGCAGTTCGTCGCCATGGGCAACGGAGTGGCCTTCGTCCCTGAAATCAGCGTAGAAACCGAAATCGCAAGAGGAGAGCTCGTGCGCATCCCCGTGCACGAGCTGCAGCTAAAACGAAAGCTCCGCCTCATCTACCGCAAAGACGCAAGCCTCTCCCACGCCGCGAGGGCATTCCTGCAAGTGGCCGAAGCCGTCGCTCAAGAACACAAAGGCCGCTACCGCTTTCACCGCGAAAACTAGCGCGATTTCCAACGTCGCAAAAGGAGATGCAATACGCGTCCGCCCGACACAAGCCGCGAAGCGGCGGCATAATTTAGCCCCGGACGTAAGTCCAGGGTAAGCAGAGGAATGAGAACCGAGTCCCGGAGGGACGAAACAAAGCGGCGCCGCATTCAGCTCGTAAGCCACGGGATAAGCATCAAAAGCACAAAAGCAAAAGGGGCAAAGCTCTGCTTTGCCCCTTCACTTTCTTCAATGCCAACGCTCAGCAGTCCGCGCAGACCTGCTCCTCGCGAAACGAGTCGAGCGCCGAATCGATCGACGGATGCACATCGAGCACCCTGTCCAGATTGGTCAGGTCCAGCAAAGTCCGCACGATTGTATTGGGTCCGGCGCACTTCAAGTTCACGTTCTTGCCCTGGGCCCAGGTTTGCAGCAGCGCCAACTCGCCGATCCCGGCGCTGTCCATCGTACTCACCCCAGTTAGATCGAGCACCAACTTGCTCGTGTGTTGCAGGACTTCGCCCACGAGACGCGAGAGCGCAGCCGCCTCGTCGCGATACACGATGCGGCCCTGGCAGTGCACAATGATGACATCGCCATGGTTTCGGGTTTCCAAACTGAGCTTCAACGTCGGCTCCTTGTCCAGTCTAAAGGCCGCCGGTCCCGCCGGCTGCTCCCATATTTGCCAATTCGTATCCATAGTTTGCATGCTAGTACATAGACGCGCAGGGGTTGGTTTTGGCACCATGAAAATCCTGTAAAATTTAGTCAAGGCCGAAGCTTCCCTAAGCTTTTCGCGGGACAAATTTTGTCAACCGGGACATCTTGGCCATCCGGTACACTGCATCTAACGGATTTCGTTGACCATAATGCATTTTTTGCCGGCGTCATCGCCGGGGAGGAATAATTCGTGTCGAAAACTGCTGCCGCGGTGCTGGCTGTTGCCGCTGTGATTTTGTTCGCCATCCCGATGTCGGCACAACTACTTCCGAGTGGCAACGTCTACGCAGGCGTTTCCTACGGCCAGCTCACCAACGTCACCATTCAGCAGAGCTATAAAGGTTGGAACGGTTCCGTCGAGGCCTTTCCATTCACCCGTTTATTGCATCTCGGCCTCGTGATCGATGCCAGCGGCTTCTACCGTAAAGGGAATTCGGGCAACATTACGCAGTACAACGCGGTCGCCGGGCCACGCCTGTCGACCACCCTCGGCAAGTGGCGTCCTTTCGTGCACGGCATGGCCGGCATTCGACACTTGAACTCGAGCGGCTTCGTTTATAACCCGCTGGTAATCGACGTCGGAGGCGGGACGGACTACAAAATCTTCTTCAAGAACTTCTCCTGGCGTGTGCAAGGTGACTACATGCACACCCGCTACCTCAGCGCAACGCAGAACGATTACCGTGCCTCCACGGGCATCGTCTGGCGCTTCTGACACCTGCCTGAAATGGCTAGTACAACTGTCGGCATCCGAATTTCCCCCTTCGCTCATCTAACAACTCTCTGCGACGGTCTGTGTTAGCAGCCGCAGAAGGAGAACGCTGATGCGCAAAGTGGTCATCATCGTAGGCACCTGGTTCTTGTTAGCAGGACTTGCGGCCGCCCAGATTCCCACCGGGGGCAACGTCTACTTCGGCTACACGTACTACAACACCAAGCTCTCCGTCAGCAGCGGCAGTCTGAATGGCTGGGAAGGCACGTTGGAAGGCAAAGTCTTCCCCTTGCTGGGCATCGTCGCGGACATAACCGGCCACTACGGTTCGCAGCAGTTCCCCAATCCTGGAGCAACCTGCATCATTGGCGGGACGTGTCCTCCACTGAGTGCGAACGCGCATATCTACGAGGCCCTGTTCGGACCGCGATTGTCCGTCCCGGTTGGCAAGTTCCGACCCTTCGGCGAATTTGAGATCGGAGTTGGGCACGTCAACACCAACGGTTTCGGATCCGATACCTCATTCGCAACGGCCGTCGGTGGAGGTCTTGACTACACCATCGTTCGCCCCGTCGCATGGCGGCTCCAGGGCGACTACGTCCGTACGAAGTTCTTCAACCGGACCGACAACAATCTCCGCCTGTCGACCGGCATCGTCTTCCGCTTTTGATTTGCCGCGGGAATCGTACTAAGTAAAAGCAGGATTCAGCTGGTTGGCTGAATCCTGTCTTCCGTGGCCACAACAAAAATGGTTCGGAGAGTCTAGGAGTGTGTCCGAGTATTCAACCGTGGACGGCTGATTTAGATTGAAACTCACAGGTTCGATATGCCAAGTTTCAGAACATGGGAAAAACCTACCGCGCCTATCTGCCAGAGCAAGATTTTCTGTTACCGCCGAGCCTGGGCGACTGGCTGCCGGAAGATCATTTGGCATATTTCGTCTCCGACGTGGTGGAGCAACTGGATCTGAACGCAATCGAGTCGGTATACGAGGAAGAAGAACGCGGTCAACCACCGTACCATCCGCGGATGATGACCAAGATCTTGATCTATGGGTACTGTGTGGGGGTGTTTTCCTCGCGGCGGATACAGAAGAAACTGAGCGAGGATATCGGGTTTCGGGTGTTGGCAGCGGGGAACCAACCGGATTTCCGAACGATCTCGGACTTTCGGAAGCAGCATCTGGCGGCGCTGCAAGGGTTGTTTGATCAAGTGTTGCAGATCGCGTTGCAGGCGGGAACGATGAAGCTGGGACGGGTGGTGTTGGATGGGAGCAAAGTGAAAGCCAACGCGAGCAAACACAAGGCGATGAGTTACGGGCGGATGAAGGACGAAGAGAAGCGATTAAAAGAAGAGGTGAAACGGTTACTGGAGCAGGCCGAGGCCACGGATGCAGAAGAGGATAGGCGCTACGGACGGGATCAGACAGGAGATGAACTACCAGCGGAGTTGGGGCGACGGGAGACGAGATTGAAGCGGATCCAGGAAGCCAAGCGGGCCCTGGAAGAGCGCGCGAAAGAGGAAGCCAAGAGCAAGGGCAAGCCGGAGGAGAAGGCCAAGCCCAAAGCCAAGATGCAATATAACTTCACCGATCCGGAGTCGCGCATCATGCCCGGGGCAGACGGATTTGTGCAAGCCTACAACACGCAAATTGCAGTGGAAGCGAATTTGCAGTGGATTGTGGGGCAGAGGGTAACCCAGGCCACCAATGATAAGCAACAGCTGGCGCCCACAGTGAAAGCGATTGAGGAGCAAGCGAGACAGAAGCCGCAGGAAGTCATGACCGACAGCGGGTATTGCTCGGAGGCCAATCTTAAGTATCTGGAGAAGAAAAAGATCGAAGGCTTCATTGCAACCGACAAGGAGTCTTATCGTGACCGTCAGCAGCCGGGCCCGCGGGGACCGCTACCGCAGGGAGCGACGCGGGTGGATCGCATGCGACGGAAACTGCAGACCAAGGTGGGAGCGGCGATCTACTCCAAGCGTAAAACAGTGGTGGAGCCAGTGTTTGGACAGATCAAACAAGCGCGCGGCTTCCGGCAATTTCTCTTGCGTGGTTTCCAGAAGGTGCAAGGCGAGTGGGCCCTGGTTTGTCTGACGCACAACATTCTGAAGTTATATCGGCTCTGCTATGGATCGAGCTAGAAACGACCAAGAAAGGCCACTCACAAAGGTGAGAAGTGCGATCGGGAAGCCCTTCTCCAAGCATTTGCTCCGAGCTTCATGGGGTGAACTCTGACGGGCTGTGCTCACAATTCGGTTCTCGGCTGCTGAAGCAGCTTTCAAAATGCAATTCTCGGACGGACTCCTAGGCGTGGGGAACGCTGTCTGCCTCGTGCGCCCAATACTTGTGATCGCGTAGAAAATACTTTTCATTCCAGAAGTTCATCGCCGTCCACAGGAAGAGCCGGCCCACGCGCAAGTGTCCCATCTTCTTGAAGCGGCGATTCGTGGTATAGACCCCGCCTCGCACGATGGAGAATCGTTTGCGCTCTACCTGCTGGCTCAGCCGGTAGTCTTCAGCGAACAGAATCTGCTCGTGAAAGCCACCCAGTTCCCAGAATTTCTTCCGGTCAAAGAGCATGCACATCCCGGTGGCAAACGGACGGTGCAGGTACGACAGGTACTGAAAGAAATCATTTCCCGCATAAAACAGCTTGTCGAGCCAACTGCCTTCGTGGCACAGAATGTTGGTTGTCACGCAGTGCAGGTTCTTGGCCTGCGCTTTTTCGATGCACTTACGCACCAGAGAGCGGTCCGCAAGTTCGATATCCGCATCCAGAAACAAAATGTACGGAGTGTCGGCCTGGGCTGCGCCCTGGTTCCGTCCGACCGAGGGCATGCCGCCGCGAATCACGCTCACGTTCAGGCGGTCGCGGAAACTCATTACGATCTCAGGCGTACCGTCCGTCGAATTCGCGTCAGCGACCAACACCCTCGTACTCGACATCTTCGAGTAATCCTGAATCGTCAGCGAGGTCAGCAAACGCGGGATCAGCTTCGCTTCGTTCTTCGCCGGAATCACGATCGTCAGTTCGCTCTTGGTATTCACGAATTTGTACCCCCTGTTCATCGATAGTCAGGTAGGTAAGCCGGGAATCGACCCACCCGCCCGAGTTGTAGTAGTTCACGCCATCCCGTTCCATGTGGATGGCTTCGTGCGTATGCCCGCAGAAAATGCGTTCCGCGCCGTGATGTCGAGCGTGAGCCAACGCTCCCGCCGCCACCTTCGGAGACATCCGCAGCCAACGTGTATTCAATCGGTCAATCAGCCGCGCAATCGGCTTGTTCTTGAAGTCCAGCTTCTGCAACTGCAGATATAACGACGTTCCCAGCCGGCTCAGTCGCAGCCGGTTCACCTGAAAGCCGTCGAACTGATGCCCGTGGATGGCGACGTGCCGCAAGCCGCGGTACTCCCACTCGTAATGCTCGTACACTCGAACCCCGACCAGATGCGACATAATGTTGGCCAGGCCGTGGTCATGATTGCCTTCCACCCACACCACTTCAATGTTGCGCTTGGGATTCGATAGCTTCCGGATATGTCCCAGGAACTTCCAGTGCTCCTTGGTCAGCCGGGCAAAGTTCAGATCAGCGAAGATGTCGCCCAACAGGATCAACCGCCGGAAACGGTTCTGCTTCAGCACCCGCGTAGCTTCGCGCGCATGACTGGTCTCTGCACCCAGATGCAGGTCCGAGAGGATCAGCGTGTTGCAGACGTGCGGATCCATATTTGTCTTGTATCAGGGGATTGTTACGGGGTGATGAATCTTGCATCAATATTGGTGCATAGTAACTACGGGAGTAAAACGTGTGGAGCGGGCACTCCTGCCCGCTAGCCTCATCGATGTGGCCGGCAAGCGGGCACGCTCCACACAGATGAAGGAGAAGACCTCCGAAATCCCGTGAGGCTCGCTACTTCAATGCGGCGAATCCCGCGCACTGCTGCCCATTGGGAGGGGTCGTGCTGCCTCCGGGATTGAGATCGGCGCGAATCACATTCTTCTCCGAAGAGCAGAACAGCCGTTTCCCGGTACGGTCGAAAACTTCCGGAGCCGCGCCAACCGCGTAGCTCGTATTCTCTCCACCCGACTGATTTCCGCCCGTGGCCGCAAAGTTGTACCCGGACTTCACCCCTCCAGCCAGGCTCTGGTCCAGCAAGCACGCGGTCTGCGCCGATTTGGCGCACGGCTCCGCCCCTCCCAGGTTCGCCAGCGAATCCGCAAATCCCCCGTACGTTGCCTGGTAGGTTATCTCTGCCGTATTGATCGCCCGGACCGACGCCACAGCCGACGCTTCGTCGGCGTGGATCTTCGCCTCTTTCATGCTGGGGATGGCCATCGCCAGAATAATCACGATGAGCGCGATCACGATCATCAGTTCCATCAAGCTGAAGCCCGTTTGATGCCTCATTACGCCTCCCTCCGTGCATCGGCCGCGGAGAATCACGCCAGCAAAATGAGGAACGAGCAGCAAAAAACAACTTGCGGGGAAAAAGCAGTACACCGGGGTGGAAATGCAGCCACGCTCGACTGGGCGAATGAAGAGCTACTTCTGTTCCGGCGGCACATACTCCTTCGGCTTGGCCGATCCTTCGCCGAAGAAAAACATCTCCAATTGCTTGACAATGACTTCCTGATCCTCGCGCCGTGCCGGGTTCAGGCGATACTCGTTCAACAGCATCTTGCAGTGCTCCATCCACATGCGCCACGCTTCCTGCGACACGTTGTCGTACACCTTCTTCCCCAGATCGTTGTCGAAAGGAGGCTCGTCCAGCCCGGGCATTTCCTTCTTAAACTTTACGCAGAAAACAGTGTGCGCCATGACTTTCCTCGATGATGAATTAAGACCGTATTTCCATGCTCTGAATCAGCCCGTCACGAATTGCATAGACATGATGGATGATCTGATCGACAAGGAGCTTCCCACTCTTGTCGTGAACCACCTGGTGAACCTCGACGCTGATTCGTCCATCTTTTTCGGTTGCGAAAGCCTGCGGCTCAACGCGAGGATCAAGGGACTCGAACTGACGCTTCCAGTAATTCCTCACCGCGTCAGTACCCAACACTCGGCCGCCTTCCATCCCGTTCGGCCAATCCACGTCGGAGTGCATCGTCGCGAGGACGGTTTCGATTTCCCGGCGGTTGAACGCTGCGTAGACTCGCTGCAGCAATTCAATCTCGGCCGATACCGCATGTAGTTCCGCCATATCTACCTCTAAAGATTATCTTACATGGACAGCAGCAGGCCCTCGGTTCTTAGATGTTCTGCGGACATCTCCGATGCATCCGCCACCAAAGCAGCCCTGCGACTCCCCAGAGCCCGAGTAACGGGACCAAGCTCGCCAGCCCGTGCAGCCCCATCAACTGTCCCAGGTTGAAAGCTCCATATCTCGCGCCCGATCCCGCTTCGGCAATCGTCAGCATGGAGTCGTGGTTCACCGCCATTCGTCCTGACCAGAACGCTGGCCAACTGGAATGCGCGATCGGACAATTGTCCTGCATCGACAACTGCGAGGTTGTCGAAATCACCATCAGCGTCAGGAACACGCTACACAGGGCCAGTCCAATCAGCACCCGCCGCCACGCCGGCCGAGCCCGCCTCCACGTCACAGCCATGCCAACACACAACAGCGGAATGCAAGCGCCCGCATAGCGTGGACCAAAACACAATCCCGCCTTCCACCAGTAGAAAGACGCATTGAACAAGAAGTAATAAAGCGTAATCGCCGCGGCCGTAAGCGCAGCCGCCCGATGCGGCTTCTCCTTCCACAACCACCAAAGTCCAACCGGGGCCGCCAAGGCCACCGGAGATGCAAAGAACAGCCCCCGCGAACATCCGAACAACAGCTTCAGCAGTCGGTCGGGATGCGGATAGGTAAGCCCAAAGTATCCTCGCTGGTGCATGAACGCGAACGCATTTGGATCATAGTAAGAATAACTAGGCCGGAACGATCCAAATGCCGCGTACAAATACCACAGCAACACGACCAGGCAAACTGCGGCTCCCAGGCTCACGCCCGCCATCACCCGCCACCGAGCCGCCTTCCCGCGCGGCCAGATCTGCGAAACTGCAAGAAGAGCCAGCATGGCCGAGGCCGGCGCCGCGGGATATTCCGTGACGGTGGCCCATCCCGCCGCCAGTCCCAGAGCCAGCGCCCAGAGAAAGTCTGCACGCGCGCCACTGCTGTCCCGTACCTTGAGTGCTGCAGCGAACGCTAAAATCAGGCAGGCCGCCACCAACGCATGAGCCCAGAACAGGCTCGCGTACGCCCACATTGGAGTACCCAGCCCCATCGTCGCTGCCCCGAACGCGCCCCCCGCGGTACTCCCACCGAAGCGCCGGCCAAGGAAGAACAGGCACACCACCGCTACTGCGGTCGGCAATGCCACCGCGCACGCGCTCACTACATACGACAGCGCAAACTCTCCTCGCGGAGACCGCGGGTCGACGCCTGCAATCCGCAACGCCGGCCGAGCCACCATCGCGAAAGGCACGGCCAGGAATACCAATCCCGGTGCCTTATCGGAGTAATAGTGTCCTTGAAAGTGCGCTTTGTCCTGAGTGTTTTCGTGGTAGTCGTCGATGCGCAGCGTGTGCTCCTCGACGATTGCGCGCAGCAGGTCGAAGCGGGAGTTCTGATTCCATCCCCCGCCATCATAAAAGTAGAGAAACGAGAAAAGACTGACGAAGCCAAGCAGGCATGCGGCTCTCCAGTGCGAAGGAGAGGCTTCCGGGAGAGGGCTCATCAGAATTTAGAGCCGCGGACCAACCGTCCTCGGAGCTCCTGAGCCGTATTGTACTGGCCGATGCGGAATGGCGCTCAAGGCTTTCCCGCCGCAACCAACGCGGCGACGATATTCTTCGTTTCTTCGTCCATCGCCGCCATGGGGTCGCCGGATTGGTCCACCGCCGCAGTGGTCTTGCTTTTCAACCCGACGTAAACTGCGTCATACGTGGTGCTGCCAAGATTCTCCACCTTGTGCTTAAACGGCGGATACCAGCGCGCCTCACCGGGTTTGGCGAAGACCTCGCGCGTCTTGCCTTCTTCGTCGGTAAAGCGAAGGTGGGCCGCCGTAACGCTCACCACCACGCCGCCAGGATGGTCGTGCAGCGCGGACTTCTCATGTGGCCCGTAATGCACGGACACAACCTGCACCCGGTCATTCTCAAAGTCCAACTTGTAGTGCTTCGGTTCGACCTTGGTGGGATCCTGCGCGAGGCTGGAAACCCCGGCTAGACACACAAACGCCCCTGCCCAGAATAGCTTCGACAACATGCCTGCCCCCTGGCCAAGTGTTCCTGGCTATTATTCTTCAATGCCTCAAGCGAACTCTACGTCTGGCCTCAGCCACTGTCAACGCAGGGAACCGGCCACTGCCTCAAAGTGGTAACTTGCCTCTGGTTACCGGAAATCGCACGGTTCACATGATCCGAAAACAGAAACTCTTCAAACATTGGACTTAGCGTTTTTCCCCTACCCAAAAGTGCCATGCATCGCCCAATGGTGGTATTGACCCTGGCAGCGACAGGCCGCATTCTCGTATGGCCGCATAAGCATCGGGCGATCATGCGGATGTAATTTGAACGGCGAGAAAGCCGGGAATAGCGGCAATCGACCGTTGCGATTGGCAGAACTGGTAGTCCGCAGTAGTTGCTCCCTCGTCCCCCGTCTCAGGTGGAAAAAGAACTGGGTTCAGGCAATGCACCAAGCGCGACCAATTGGTCTCGCGGGCCCATTTTTACTAGAGGAGCTGTTCATTGGAAACCGCCACTTTGCAGAGTCAAAAGACCTTCGCAGTCCAGGCATTCACGCTGTTCTCCGATGTATCACTCGCCGACTGCACCAGCATCACTGCGGCCGCTCGTGAGAAGCGCTTCGCGCGCCGCCAGACCATCTTCTCGGAGGGTGACCCTGTCCAACAGGTCGTCATGCTGCTTTCTGGCTGTGTCAAGATCACCCAGATCGGTCTCAGCGGAAATGAAGTCATACTCCGGTTGAATGGCGTGGGAGAAGTCGTAGGCGCCTTCCGGCTCTGCGCAGGGTGCACCCATTGCTCGGCAGCCATAGCAGTTCAGCCTTGCACGGCACTCGTCTGGGAAGCGGCAACCTTCGAGAGACTTCTGGAGCGCTATCCCGCGTTTCGCCGCAACACCGTTCGCGCTCTTGAGGAACGCCTGCAGGAGATGGAGCAACGTTTTCGCGAAGTCTCCACCGAAAAAGTTGGCTCGCGCCTCAGCAGCGAACTCTTGCGTCTATCGAACCGCCTGGGACGCGTCACCAACGGCCATCTCGAGATCAGTCTTTCGCGCAATGAACTGGCTCAATTGACGGGCACGACGCTCTTCACAGTCAGCCGCCTGCTGTGCCGCTGGCAGACGCTGGGAATCGTCAGCATCCGCCGCGAAGCCGTGCTGGTCCGCGACTTCGCTGCCCTTACGCAGCTCTCGCAAGCCGAATAATTCTCGGCGGCCCCGGACGTTTGGAGTCTCGATGTACGTAGTCTCATCGAGTGGGGTGCTTTATCTCTACTCGCGATCGCTTCCCTAAAGCAAAGACCCTCTAGAAAACGGGCGTTCACATTCATTTACCATGCATGAATGAAATCGCGCTTGGTCAACTGTCGAGCCAGATCTAGCTTCCGCAGCAGTTGACTTCTCCTTGTAACGAGTCTGGATGCATGGGGTTAGCGGATGAGCTACTCTTTACCTGCCGTGCATTGCCATCTGCGAGAAGGTTGTACTAGAGCTGAGAGTGCAAGGCGTCTCGTCTAACAAATTGAGGCGCTTTATGAGGAGTATCCGCATGCCTTCCCGCACTTGCGCTCTGTCTCTCGCCGCCCTGCTTGCTCTCTTGTTTCTTCCAGGCTGCGGCAACAATACTCTTAACCCCTTCTGCGGTAGTACCAGGCCCGCGCCGCTTATCGGTTCACTTTCGCCAAGCACAATGACTTTCGCTGAGGTGCAGCAGGGCCATACGCTGACCGTGAACGGTAGCCAGTTTGTTGCCGCATCCGAGGTAGTCATCAACACCACGCCTCTCAGCGCCACAGTCGTCAGCGATCAGCAGTTGAGAGTAAAGCTTTCGAGCGACGTGATCTCCGGTCCGGGAACAGTGAAGGTGAGCGTGCTTACTCCCAGTGGGAACTCTGGCGACGTGGGCTGCACCAGCGGAGGTACCAGCAGCGTACTTGTATTAACCGTCAACTAAGCTCTGGCTTGGGACCAGTGAGTCCAGATGCAATTTTTCAACATCAGTAATCGCTCGGTTTGAAGAGAATACGTTCATCCTGGAGGTAATCCCCAATACTATAGACTCATAGTATTTTCGGAGTATTGTCCCGCGACACCGCGCCGAGTAGCTTAACGCAACATGTCTAGGGAGGATCGACAAATGAGTTTTCCTCACGCGGTGAAAATTTCGCTGGCGGCGGCGTTGTTAGCCGGCCTTCTTGCCTGGAGTAACGACACTGGCAAGTCAACTACTGTCAAAGGCTACGTTCTGGATTCGGCTTGCGCATTCACCAAGGGTCTGAAAAAACCGATCAGCCCCGAGTGCGCCACGGCGTGTGCTAAGGCTGGTTCTCCTTTGGTGATCTTGACGGACAATGGCACGATCTACTGGCCAATTGCCGACACGACTCCATCCAGCGGGCAGAACGATCGCCTCCTACCCTTCGCCGGACAAAAGGTTACGGCTACTGGGAAGGTATTCGAACGGGGAGGATCGACCGCGCTCGTGATCGAGAAGATCGAAGCTCAGAAGTAGTTCGCCAGTATCGGTGATTCGCAAGACAGGGTTCGGACGGCTATGATTTTGTGGTATGAAGCTTGAATTTCTCGCCTCCGGCTCTCCTGATTGTCCGCTGATCCGCCTATATGACTTTGACAATGCCGCCGTCGTGCGGCTCAGAGAAGTATTTCGCGGCCTTTCCCAGCCTCAGTATCCAACATGCCACTGCATGAGCAGAAGCCAATCGAAGCCGTTGAGGGATGCCGTCTTGACCTTCGCTTGGGAAGTCGTGATAGCGGCATCGTACAACAAACCGGCCCGATGCGCTTTGAGTGCATCCTGACGACTGAAGGATGGTCAGAAGTAGTCGATCTGATGGAACCGTTCTGAGCGTCCGAGAAGGTGAAGGGATACCAGTGGCTCAACGAGGATGGCGGTATCGCCGGTACTGTCGCCGGACGGGTTGTGGTGAGGTTTAATTGCCAACTGGCGAAAACGGGCCCTTAGTGCTCTTCTTCCGTTGAATTGCTGTACCGCTACACCTGCATTTCAGCTTAAAGATAACCCCAGAGCGTTGCGCCCTATCACATCGCTGGGCGGCAGCGTGGAGGTTGTTTCATAGAGCTGTTTGTAGTTAAATACCCGCCATCATCTCGGGGGTGTGCCATGCAGATTGGTTTTTCCCTGCCTAACATCGGGCCCGATCGGTACCGCGGAATCGATCACGAAAGTCGCGCAGCGCGCCGAGGCGCTCGGCTACAACAGCCTGTGGACGATCGAGCGCTTACTGTATCCGGTCAAGCTGCAGAGACCCTATCCCGGCACGCCGGACGGACACCTGCCTGAAGTTTACAAGCACGTGCTTGATCCGCTCGACGCGCTCACTTACGTCGCGGCCCAGACGAAAAAAATCAAGCTGGGCACCAGCGTGCTCGACATGCCGTACCACAATCCTGTCGTGATGGCTCGCCGGCTGACCACCCTCGACGTCCTTTCCGACGGCCGTGTCTGCGTTGGGTTGGGTCTGGGCTGGAACAAAGACGAGATGGACGCAACTGGCGCAGACATAACCAAGCGGGGCGCTCTGGCCGATGAATTTCTGTTATTGCTCAAAGCTATCTGGACCACGAATCCCGGCGAATTTCACGGAAAAGTTTTTCAACGTACCTAAGTCGTATATCAATCTCAAACCCGTGCAGAAGCCGCATCCCCCGATTTATCTGGGAGCATTTGTCCCGGCGGCGCTCAAGCGCCTGGCGAAACTGGCCGACGGATGGAATCCCGTGTTCCTTCCGTTGCCCGTCATGGCAGAGATGTTCGGCAGCATAAAACGGATGGCGAAGGAGGCGGGGCGTGATCCCACAGCCCTGGTGATGATCGTGCATGCCGGCCTCGATGTTACCGACAAGCCATTGGATAAGGGCAGGCCGATATTCTCCGGGTTCGCTCGAACAGATCAGTGATGATGTAAGGGGCTGCGCCAAAATCGGGGCCAGCGAAGTATTCTTTGATCCCGCGTTTGCTCCTGGAGGCCAGTCGCTCGACCACTGGCTGTCATTGCTCGACCAACTGAAAGGAATGATGTCTCTCGTGTTAATCGCGACCCCTTCGCTCCAGCCTAGATCGCGCCCCAGGTCGTGATGCGCCGGGGAGTAATGCGGAGGACAGGAGCATCGTCGGCGAGCATATCCGCGTCGTATTGCGCATACTTCGCTCTCAACCGCTGAATAGCCCGCTTTTGTTCCGTTGAGGCAGCAACCAGTTCTGCTTCTCCTCGCACGAGGACGTACCAGAGACGCGTCCAGTCTCCGTCGAATTGATCCACGAGCAACGCCACCTGCGGCGTCTCTTTGATGTTCTTCAGCCGCGCCAGCTGGCTCGGAGCCACCCGCTTCGGCTTGCGATCAATCGCAGAATAGAAAACCGACCCGTCACAGGCAAAGCAGATAGGAACCAAGTGTGGCCTTCGTTCGGCATCCAGCGTGGCTAGCCGTGCGACCCGCGCTGTTTCCAGCTTTTCACGAATTCCGGGAGAGATCAGCGGAAGTTTGTTCGCCACGGCACGAGGTCTGTCCGATCCATTCTAGCCCCCAGTTTCCTGCTTCTCGCGACGGACTAGCTTGTGTTGTAAGGAAGGATGGCGGCAGTCCACGGGGTCCTGTACAAGAGCATCTTCCCTAAGAAACGGGGCGAACTACTGAATCTAAAGTCCGGGCAGACACCAGAAAGTGAAGCCGCCCTTAGCGGGCGGCTTTCTTGTGGTGGTTAAGACGATTTGAGAAAACTGCTCGCCGTCAATTAAAGGCGCAGGTTGTGACCCCGTTCTCCTGCCCGATCGAGTGCTGTCCGTATGGACACGGATCTGCCATGGTTTGTGCCGCAGCGGGCGGCGGAGCCGCACGCTGTTCCGGAGGTCGCCCCGGAGTGTTCTGCGCGGGGTACCTGCCCGGCCCAATCAGGCTGCTGGTCGTCGCCGTTCCTGGAACCACAGCCGCCGGAAGTTTGGACGGCTCGGCTTTTTGAGGAGTGATCGGTGCCGGTGTAGCGGCGTGCTGGTCGGGCGTGCGCGCCGGAACCCTAGTCTGTTCCATCGCTCCCGGCGTCCGGTTTGCGCTCTCTTTCCGCGGATCCTTGTACCGCACCGTTACCCCAGATCCCGGGCCCAGATCGACCAACCGCAGATTATCGTCAGTTACCGTCTGCGCGCGCACGATATGCGGCGTAATGGCAAAAACAATTTCATTCTCTTGGCGTTCTTTATCCTCTTGGCCAAACAGATATTTCAGAATCGGAATCTTCGTGAGCCAAGGATATCCGCTGAGAGAATGGGTCTCGGTGTCCTCGAGAATCCCGCCCACCAAGTTGACCTCTCCATCTTCGAGGCGTGTTTCATGCTCGATGCGGCGCTGTCCGATTACGGGCTGGCTGATGCCGCCAATATTTTGCGTCCCGCTCACGGAAGAAACTTCCAGGGTCATCTTGAGCGTGACTTCGTTTTCCGAATGAATGTGCGGAGTGATGTCGATGTTCACGCCCACATCAAGATATTGAAACTGAGTATTGACCAGGGCACCGCCGGTTCCACCAAAGCTTCCTCCGAAGGAGCCGGTAGCCACAGGCACACGATCACCAATTTTCAAAGTCGCCTTCTCGTTGTCCAAGGCACGGATCTCAGGATTCTGAATCAGCTTCGTGTCGCTATCGCTCATCAACAGCGATAACGAAGCGCCGGGAATACTGACTTGAAAATTGTTAGCTGTCAGCGAACCGAGAGAGTTCAAAGTAAACGCGCCGCCCGATCCCGAGCCGCCTCCAGCGGCTCCCGCGATGCCCGTGCCCGGCACCATCACGATATTGGCCGAGGTGGGCGGACTCACACCCATCGTATGGATCCGATTGCGGCTGACTTGGAGAACCGCGATATCGATGACAACTTCCGGCTTGGGTTTATCAATATCGGTGAGCAACTTTTGCGCAAGCACCATCTGGTCGGGAGTACCCCGCAGAATGATTGCGTTTTGATTGGGGATCAGTTGCATGCGGGTCAGGTCGAGGATCCCTTTGAGGGTGTTGGCCGCTTCCTGCAATTCATTTGCGGCGGAAACGTTCCGCAGGTAGAACGTTTTCATCACCGTGCTCTGCATCTCTTTCCGCTTCGTGGGCGTGTCCGCCGCGACCAGGATCGTGTTGCTCGACGTCGGCTGCCAGAAAGTCTTGGTCTGCAGCGCTACGACATTGAGTGCCTCGCGCAGCGTTACGTCATTCAATTCGATGGTGATTTTCAGCGGCTTGTAATCTTGATCGAACAGCACATTGATGCCGGCCAGTTTGGCGATCGTCTTGTAAACCATCGTCGACGTCTCGCTCAAACGCAGGTTAATCAGAGTATTTGAAATGGGTGTTAGTTCGATTGGCCCAGCCGCTTCTTCCGCCAGCTTGTCGAGCTGCGTCGGGGCGGGTCCTTCTTCCTTCTTGCGCGACTGTTTGCGGATCATATCTTCTGTTCGCCGCGCTTCTTCCTTCGCGACGAAGTTGGTGTGGTCCGTGTCAGCGCCGTGTTGGAACTCAATCAGTGCTTCTTGCAGCTTGCCGCTGTCGCGCAACAGTTGACCCTGCCGTATGTGCTCAAGCGCAGCATAGAATCGCACGCGAGTGTAAGCGGTAAAGTATTTCGCGTCCCTGGGCTTCAGCGAATGGGCCTCACTGTAGGCCTGAAAGGCTTCGTCGTACTTGTTGGCAGCCTCGGCCTGGACCCCGCGTTTGAACGCCGCGCTGGCTTGATCCGCGTGCCCCGGCAGGCACACCGCCAGGACCAAAACCACAGCCCACAATATTTGGAGACGCTTCATCATCGTTGCTACCCAGATCCTAGAGTTGAAGTAAATGAGGCCGGCTCGTGCAAAAGCTGTCTCCCTGGAGACATCCCTCCGCCGAAACAATTGGGGGGAACAATCGACCGCTATCGGCGAGCCTGCATCACCGGTCGGACGCAGCGAGCCTTACTGATAAACCACCGGGAGGGCCGAGTATTTGATCTAGCGCAAAGAACCAAACGTTCTTTCACGCGGCCAAGCCAGCCGGTAGGGGCCAGCAGTTTCCTTCCTCTGGTCCCGTCTCCGGCGCCAAACCCCGCTCCGGATGCGCCTTCTCGCCCCATGGGGCCCAAAAATTTACAAGGTTTACATTTTTTAAAAAATTGTTGATTTTGTTTGCCCATCAGCAAAGAGGTAAACCGAAGGCCTAGTACTGTCATCGGCACAGGGTGCTGGTTCTGCCAGCACTCGTTGCGTGGGCGTTAAGGCTCGCGCGGCCAGATGAGAAGAGGCGCCGCCTTCCACGGTTGTCGGCCATTCTTCACCCCCCATCTATCGCCGCGTACGGCTGGTTGAGCCTGCTAGCTGGAAATATCAAGATTCAACGCACCTGGAAGGGTGGTTCTTCTTCCCCGTGCGTGATTACGTTCCGATCGGTGGCGAAATGTTGCCGGTCGTTCCGGAGCGGCGCTATTTGCGTACGCCCGGCCAGGTTTCGGAAGGAGGCTGCACAGCCATGAGGAAGCCGTACCAGGTTTGGTTCCAATTCTTTTCGTTTGCTTCGCGACAGTGGCCGCGAGCGCACAGTCTTTTCGCGTTCAATGTCCCACCACCACCATTACTCATCCTTCGAACCTTAACAACAACAATGCGGAGCCGGCCTACACCGCTCCCACGACGTTGACAGCCGGGGCTAACGGATATCTGGTGCCTAGCGCGAATGTGAACGGCGCTATCAAGTGCCAGCAGATCTCGGGTGGCGACGGTTACTCGACGATGGCCGACGGCACCCAGACATATATGTTCTCGTTTGGGCCTCTGTCCGGGCTCGCTGACATCGCTGCCGGGAAACCCGGAACGGAGTTCCCCAGCGTCTTCAACGTGCAGGGACCGACGCTGTTTCCCGGTGATCCGGCCACAACGGATAACCCGACGATCCCCGTTACTCCCGCACAATTGGCTGGCTTTACGTACAACGGTGCGGTCGGGATCGCTCTCAACGTAGCGAACCTGGTCACTATTTACGACATCGCTGAGGACGGTACTACGGGGACGGTTTACGTTCAGACCAACTCCCCCTTGGGCCTTAGTGCCGGCCAACAGGTCGCGATCTCCGGGACGGGAACGGGCTATGACGGCACTTGGACAGTTGCCGCCACCAACGTCACCGCCTTCCCGGGCACCGTCACGAACTACGGCTTCCCGGCCATCAACAATTTCACGTTCAAGATTGCCCCAGGTGGGACCGGACTGGCGGACGTAAACGAGTCTGCGACCGCGGCCGCCGGGATCCCCGCCGGATATGACGGCCACGTCGATCCCCGTCCGATCATGGACGTCGGCGTGATGAACGGCAACATCCCCGCGCCGCTGATGGCGATCGACGAAGACGACGAATTCTTCCTCACCCTGACCAACGTCGGCATGATCATGCGGCCCGACTTGTTCGAACAACACACGGTTCACTTTCACGGTTATCCCAACGCTTCCTCCTTCTATGACGGCGTTCCGGACGCTTCGGTCGCCATCAACATCGGCGCCAGTTTCACCTATTACTATCTGGCACCCGATGCCGGCACTTACTTCTGGCACTGCCACATCACTCCTCCCGAACACTTGCAGATGGGCATGGTCGGCCAGATTTATGTGCGGCCTCGCCAGAATCGCGTTGCGTCTGGCGGCAGTCTCTATGCCGCGCTGCAGGCGCAGGAACTGGACAACCGCACGAAATGTGATTCCACCGGCCGACATCCTGTGCAGCAATCCGCTTGCCGGCAGCCTTAAACACCGTCTGGCGAAGCCAACGCTAGCGGTCCAGCACCAGCACTGCAAGTTACGCCTACAACGATGGCGACGGTTCAACCTACTACGACGTCGAGTATCCCATCCAGATTCACGGCTTCGATCCCAACTTCCACTTTGTCGGCATGACCTTCAACCCGGAAGGCTTCGCGGATATGAAGGACAAATACTTCCTCCTGAACGGACGCAGCTATCCCGACACAGTGACTTCTGGTCCGCTTTTCACCCAGACGGTCGACGGCAGCAATCACTTCTCACAGCCCTTGAACGCCATCATCAACATTCCAGCCGGCAAGAAGGCTCTCCTGCGCATTTCCGACCTGGATGTTTCGGAATATCAGACGCTGGCTTCGCTTGGAATCCCGATGCAGGTCATCGGCTACAACGCCAAGCTGCTTCGCGATCAGGCGGGAAACAACCTTTACTACACCACCAACTCGATCACGCTGGCGTGGCGGGCGAGTCGCTCGACGTGATCCTCGACGCCACCGATACCACGAAATACCCGTCCGGGAAGCGTGTTCTATCTCTACACCCCCAATCTTGATCACCTTTCCAACGACGCGGAGAACTTCGGCGGACTGATGACCGAAGTCCGGATCAATTAGGAGCGCAGCCATGAGGGCAACGAACATGAAAAAAGCGATCGTAAGGACACAACTGCTTCTGGCCGCGCATGGTGGCCATGGCTATGTTATTCGCGGTTTCCGCGTATGCTGCGGCTCCTGGCATCACAGGGCCAAATTTCGGCTGGCGGCGGCGGCCGCCTACCTCAACCAGCCCGACGGGCAGGCGGTCTACTCGTGGGGATACGGCTGCGCAATGGCTCACCCAGCGACTATCGCGCCGGCCAATTTGACCGACCGGACATTCTGTAACACGATGCAGGTCCCCGGTCCTACGTTGATCGTCACGGAAGGGCAGCCCGTAACCGTGGCGCTCACCAACAGTTTGCCCAACGCGGCGGGCAACACCTCGATCCTGTTTCCGGGCGTCACACTGAGCGCATTCACGGATGGCGACGCCCGGGCTGCTCACTCAGGAAGCGGTGCCCGGTCAGACGGTGACCTATCGTTTCACCGCGCCCTTCGCCCGGCACACGCGCTTACTACAGCGGAACCCAGGGCGATCTGCAGGTCGAGATGGGTCTGTACGGCGCGCTCATCGTGCTTCCGAAAATGTCCCCGCTGCTTGCACGTCGGGCACTGGGAAGTTTTCTGGCGGCCAACGGCATTGCCGAGTCTACTTGGGGCGAAACGGATTTCCGGCTGCTCGCGTCGGCCTACGATCACCCAGACACCTGCTACGACCGCGAGTATCTATTCCAGTTCTCCGAGATGGATCCCAAATTCACACGCAGGCCGAAGCGCAGGTCCTTGCTATTCAGGGGAAGGGTGGCTGCACCGCCGGCGCTGCCGGATGCAGCCTGGAAGTTCCGACCGAGCCTTACCACCCGGCATATTTCCTGATCAACGGCCGCTCTATGCCTGACGACATGGATCCGAATTACGCCCGGAGTATCCCCATCAGCCCTATAACGGCGATCCGCACATGCATCCGGGTGAATTGACTCTGATTCGCGTCATCGGCCAGGGGCGCTGGCAGCATCCTTTCCACGAGCACGGCAACCACGTCCGCATCCTGGGGCGTGACGGGAACCTGATTCTAAGAGCCAACACAACATCCATCGGTTACGCGAACGGCGGCTCCGCCATTGGGTTAGCCGGACCTCTGTTGTTCACCACCACGACCACTCCTGGCGTGGCCTTCGACGGCATTTTCTACTGGACAGGCAAAGGCTTGAACTGGGATCCCTACGGTCACAATCCTACGTCGAAGGACTCTCTCGCGACCCTGACTTGCACGCCGGACGCGAATGGCTACAACACTGGCGCTCCGACCGCAATCAACTACTACGAGTGGTGTCAGGATCACAACAAGCCGGTACAAGCTTCCCCCTTCGGCGATGTCCCCGGCGGTGGCCCGGCTACACTGCCCGATCCTAATCTTTTTACCAACGGCCCGTGGTACGGCGGGAGTCCTTACCTCGGCCCGGATGCAACCATCCGCGCGACCGGATGCAGCAATAGCACGGGACCCAGCTTAATGGTCCCAATGGTACCCAACCCGGCGCATAATGCGGCCAGACAGGTTCCACGCCTCCCTCCGGCACCATTGCAAACTCGCCGAGCGGCGAGGCTGGCTTTGCTTTCATGTGGCACTCGCATAACGAGCGCGAAATCACCACCAACAATATCTTCCCGGGCGGCATGCTGATGATGATGCTGGTCGATTCTCGGGAATTCGTCATCGACGAGACCAACTAACTCAGAGGAGAAGAGCAATGCGATCCCACTTCGTCAAAACTAGTCTGAAGACAGCATTATCCGTAACACTCGTCCTCCTCCTCGGAGCGCTGGCCGCGTCGGCTCAGGTGACGGTAAACCTCACGGCGCACCCCCAGAGCACAACGCTGCCCGATGGCAATGTCGTTCCCATGTGGGGCTGGACTTGCATCAACCCAGTGGCAACGTCTACCGCTACCACCGGTGGCGGCACGTGCGGAACCCTCGCTGGCCTGCCGCAGGAGCCGGCGGCGCCACCGCGGTTTGGCAACCTCCATTGATCACTGTGCCCTACACGGGAACGCCGACCAGCCTGACCATCAATCTCACCAATAGCCTCTCGTTCCCGGTGGGCAGCGGAGCCAACACCGTGCCGACATCATCGTGATTGTCGGCCAACTGGGCGGCGGACTCGGGATAACGAAGCCGACACTTGGTGCCCAGTCCGGCTCACGCCACTCAAGGCGCGACTTGGCCGATCGTCGGAGACACCAGTGGCGCGACCTTCAATCCTCCTCCACAAGGGAACCGCGTTCAGTCCTTCGCAACGAAGTGACCGAACCGGGTACGTTGCGCTGACCTGGACCGGTCTGAAGCCCGGCACTTACCTGATCGAGTCCGGCACGCATCCCTCCATCCAGGGTCCAATGGGTCTTTACGGAGTGCTGGTAGTGACGACCCCGCCACCTTCGACTGGCGGACCGGGGACTGCTTATCCTGGCGTCACCTACAGTGCCGACGTTCCCTTCCTGTTTAGCGAAATCGACCCCATTCTGAATAGCAGCATCAATGCCGCCGTCCGCACGGCTGGCTTCAGCGAGACTTCGGCTTCTGTGCTTCGCGACAGCGTCACTTCCGTGACTGTCAATCTCGACAGCCAGGGCAATCCGATCGGCGGCACAGGTTACACGGCCGGAAGTCCCGTAACGATTACGGGTGGTGGTTTTACCGTCCAAGCGACCGCGCACATCTCGGCTGTAGACGGCTCCGGCGACCATCAGTCGCGATCGCGATTGACAACCCCGGCAAGGGCTACACTTCCGTTCCCAGCACGGTGACTGCCTTCGGCGGAACCGGCGCGCAACTTACTGCCAACCTGAGCTTGCAGGGCGACATATGCAGTGGCGGCGCAGCTGCTTGCTATCCGCCGGCGGTGAACTACACGCCGCTGTATTACCTCGTCAACGGAGCGCCATTCAACAAGACTAGCCCCGCGGCCTCGCTGTTTGGCCTCCACTCCGGCCACGGGCGTGACCGGCAACGTTCTGGTGAGGATCGTGAACGCCGGCTTGCGCATGCACGTTCCGTCGATTGTCGGAGCGCAGACCACTGTTCCCCCGGCTACCGCGTCATCCGCCGGATTCTCACTGATCGCAGAAGACGGCAATCCGCTGCCTGGCCTGCCCAGAATACAAAGCGAAGTTTTCATGGCCGCGGGTAAGACCTACGACGTGATGATCAACGCACCCGCTGCGGGCGCAAAGGCTCTACCTGTTTTCGATCGCGAACTGAGCCTTTCCGGTAATGCAACCGCTCGTGATACCGGAATGTTGGCGTACATCAATGTAAACGCGGCTGTGCTCCCGGCTGCGTCGGGCTTCACGGCCGCGACGGCAAATCCGGACATCTACAACTCCATCATCGCGGGCATCACCTTCAACGTGACAGATCCTTCCCTGGGCGTCATCGCGAATGACGTCAATGTGTTCGGCGTGAAGGTGCAGACCGGGCACGGGCCGACTAAAGGCGTACTGACTCTCGCCGAGAACGGTACATTCACTTACATTCCGAACCCCGGCTGGAGTGGCCCCGACTCGTTTCACATATTGCGGTAACGCCGCCACGACGGGTGCGGCTTGTGCCTATAGTAACCCTTGGTGCGGCGCCGATAGAAGCGGCCGGTGGCATTACCTGCTCCGCCCCGACGACATATACGTCGACGTTAGCCACAACCCTCAGCATCAAACCCCCCGGAATCCTGGCGTTCTGTAAAGACGCGGCGGGTTATCCTCTCACGGTGAACGCCGCTAGCGTTTCCGCAGGATCGGGCCTGAGCCTTTCGGTCGATCCGAACGGTGGCTTTAACGCTTCGGTCACCGCGGCAGGCCCCTACTCGTTCACGTTCAAGGCCCAGAACTCGCAGGGCACGATCGCCGGCAGCGCCGTGACTGTGCCCTTGGTTTTCCCGGTAGCCAGCAACCTTTCGGTCACGGTCTACGATCCCGTCACCAAGGCTCCGATTACCGACTATCGTTGGGTGATTGAGGAAGACCGTACGTTCTACGTCGATCCCGGCTGCACCACGAATCCCCCGCCGGCAGGTTGTCCTGGTTCAGGTGGCGGGACCATCGTTCCCACTTTCGGAACGAACTTCCACACCAGCTATATGCCGCTTATCGCCGCAGGCTGCACCGGTTCGCTCTCTTGCGAATCGGGTCAGACCATGCTGCGGTCAAGCCCGACAGTTTGCGACATTGGTAACGGTGTGTGCCGCACCGATGGCTCTGCCTCGCAAGAAGCGATCCACCTTCCAGGCGAAGTTGCTCTGGACCCGACCAAGCGCTACTACATCTCGGTCCTGCCGGGCGACGCGGGCAATCCATTTGCCAACGGATACGCCAGCGCTCCGGTCTGCGATCTTGCCGGTGCTCCGAACACGACTTGCGGCCACGGCATGGGTGGTGCTCCTATCGCGGCCCTTTGTCGGCTCGGTACATCGCCATGTACCGGCACCTATGCCCCAGTCACGATCCTGACGCAGCCAAGCTCCGTACCCGCCCTCCAAACTCTCGGTGTTTGTGTTTGAGGACGACTTCCCGTTGAACGGCGAACAGGACGGCGGCGGCGGTATCGATGTGCTCTCGCCCAATGAGCCGGGACTAGGCGGTTTCAACATCACCCTATTTGACGATGCCGGCGGCTCCGGCGACGCCACTGGGCAGATGACCTACGACATGTTCAACATGCCCCTGTCGAACAGCCTCGCGGGAACCGTCGATCCGGCCACTGGCCTCGATGCCTGCCCGATTGGCCACAGCAATTTAACCGCGGCCGGAAGTAACGCACTCGTGGCGCAAGAGACCACGGGCGCGGACGGCACCCAAGGCACCTTGGGCATCACGGGCACGATCGTGACCTGTCCCAAGTACGAAGCGGACGGCCAAACGCTATCTCCGCTGGCTGGCCAGGTTGTAATTGCCAACCTTATGCCGGGCCGTTACGGCGTCGTGGCCACCCCGGCCGCGGACCGCATCGGACGTGGCGAAGAATGGCTCCAGACCAATACCCTGGACGGCCAGAAGGCTCACGATTCTTTCCTCAGAATCGGCGAGCCCAGCTTCTTCCAGGAATTTGGACCGGCCGGATTCCACGTATCCATCGGCTTTGCCAATCCTACGATCATCAACGCCCGCAAGCTGTACGTCTGCAACGGCACCGACCCGAACATTACCGGTTCGAATTGCACCAATAGCATTACCGGTGTTGCAACCACAGAGCGCATGAGCCGCACCCCCGATGAGAGGCTCTACAGCAGCGGCGACAACAGCAGCTTCTCCTTCACCCAGTGCTACGCCAGCTTCGGTGATCCCGATGGCGAGGACTTCGCCTTCACCAAGTGCAACTCCGACGGAAGCTTCACGTTGAGCGGTCTTCCCGACGGCGATTGGAGACTCACCATCTTCGACCAGTGGAACGATATGCTGGTCGACGGTCTTTCGACGCCGGTGCGCTTGGCTAACGGAGCGCTCGTCAATCTTGGCCAGATTGCCATGAACCAGTGGCAGTCGAACATCTACACCAAGACCTTCTTCGACAAGAACGGTAACGGCGTTCAGGACCAGGATTCAAGCGGGAACCCCTTGCCGGGCGAAGAAGGGCTCACCTTGGTGGCGACCAACAATCGCTTCCGCGACGGCAGCTACTCCAACTTCAACAACACCGACCTGGCTGGCAACGCGGGCTTCAACGAGATTTTCCCGCTGTTCAGCTGGTATGTGATTGAAGACGACACCACGCGTTACAAGAGCACAGGAACCCACGTCGTTTACGATGCGGGTGGTCCGGCCGACGGTACGCCGTGCGGAACGTCTGTAAATCCGCCCACGGCACCCTGCGGAACCTCGAATATCGGCAATATGATGGCGAACACCGCTGAGCAGGTCCCAGTGCCCGCAGCACTGCGGGTACCAGGCGCACGCTACTGCGCTTCTGCAGACTGCCCGACTGGTGATACTGCTGGCGGCTCCACTGGGCGTGTCGATCCTCCGACCCCGTTTGGGACTGAGGGCTGGCAAGGATTCTCTGGCCAGAACAACTTTGTGGAGTTCGGCAAGAAGCCCTTCGCCGCCGGCGAAACCGGTGGCATCCACGGCGAAGTCATTTATGCTTCGACGCGGCCCTTTGACGACCCCAGCCTGCTTATTCACACGAGCTGGACGCCGGATGTCCCGGGAGTCACCATCAACCTGTACAAAGAAGGTACGGCTCCGGACGGCAGCACAAGCCTCACGCTGGTCGACACCACCAAGACGAGCAGCTGGGACGATTATGCCCAGGGTTTCCGCTCCGATGGCAACCCCAACATGAACTGCCCGGGACAGTTCACCGACACGACTACCCCGAGCGATCTCTTCTTCTTCACCATCTACCAACAGCCGATGTGGCTCGACGTGTATGCCCACGGCGGCACGCCAACTCACACTATCCCAAACAACTCCCAGTACAAGTGCTATGACGGCATGCACAACTGGAACCAGGTGCAGCCAGCCCCGTACGATGGCTACTACACCTTCCCCAGTGTCACTGCCATCGACAACACCACTGGCAAGTGGACCGGTTCGAACTGCACGGCGTGCGTGACCAACCCTGACGCTAGCGATTCCTTCCGGTACGGCGGCAGCACAACCCCTGTTGCATGGACTTCTGGCCATGGCGCTCCCATGCTGCCTCCGGGCAAGTATGTAGTTGAAATGATCGTTCCCCCGGGCTACGAGCTGGTCAAGGAAGAGGACAAGAACATCCTGATCGGCGACAACTACATTGCGCCGGTTACGCAACAATTCGCCGGATTGGGCAACATCTTCATCCTGCCCGACCAGGCCGAAATCAACGCCCTTTTCAACGCCAACAACCCGCAGAATCCGACGCAGACTCTCGGACGCACCACCCTGCCGTCCCACGAAGGCGACACTGGTAGCGTCGAGGAGTTCTGGCCCTGCGTCGGCGCGTTGCGCACCGTCCCTGACTTCATCAGCTTGTTCCCGCAGTCGGGTGAAGTCTCGCCGTTCGCCGGTGCGACTCGCAATCTGTGCGACCGCAAGGAAGTCACGCTGACCGAGCAGGAATCGGCCCTGGCGAAGTTCTGGATCTTCACCTCGGCCCACGTCGCCGCTCACTTCACCGGCGTCATTACCGATGACTACACTTCGGAATTCGATCCGTTCTCGCCTCAGTTCGGCGAGAAATTCTCGCCGCCGAACCTACCCGTCTCCATCAAGGATTGGTCCGGTACTGAAGTCTCGCGCGTCTATGCCGACCAGTGGGGAACCTACAACGGCTTGACTTACTCCACGTGGGAAGTCAACCCGCCGAATCCGACCGGTTATGCGCCCACGATGATGGTGGTCTGCATGAACGACCCGGGTCCGATTCCCAACCCGGCGAATCCGGCCCAGATGATTACGGATCCGTTGTTCAACCCGCAGTACAGCCAGTTCTGCTATGAAATTCCGTTCATGCCTGGGCAGACCCAGTACATGGACACCCCGGTTGTGCCGGTATCCGCTTTCGCAGGCGCTGGCTACAACAACCCCGACTGCTCCTACCCGGATCTGACGCCGGCGGTCAGTGAAGTCGACGGCGATGGTGTCGGACCGTACGTCGCCACCGCCGGTAACACAATCACAATCCATGCCTTGGGCCTGCAGAATGTGCCCAACAACGCATACACCGGACCGGCCGCGACGGCTGCTCCGTTCAATGCGAAAACCGTCCAGCGTAACTACGGCTTCGGCACCACTGCAGGAACCGTAACGATTGGTGTCGATGCCAGCGGAAACCCGGTTCCCGCAACCGTCACGGGTTGGACCGATTCGCTGATCACCGTAACGGCTCCTTCTACTGGTGGCACCAGCGGCGTGCGGGCATGCGCCATTCAACAGCAGGCCCAGTACAAGCCTGCCGGCACCACGACCGCTTTTTGCGGTCAGCTGGTTATTACCAGGGGCGACAACCAGAAGAAGTCGGTCGATGCCATAACGGTCACGATCGGCGGCAAGAAACCGACCTACGTTGTGGGTAACACTCCGCTCCTCGCGTCTGGAGTTGGTTCGATCCAGCAGGCGATCGACGCGGCTAACCCCGGTGACCTGATCATCGTGCCCCCGGGTACCTACAACGAAATGATCCTGATGTGGAAGCCGGTCCGGCTGCAAGGTGTCGGAGCTGCCACCAGCATCATCAACGCCAACACTCAGCCTGCGGGCAAGATGAACTTGTGGCGCACGAACGTCGATTGCCTGTTCGGGCTGGCACCTGCTGGTACGCCGAAGGGATACGATCCGAGCTGCGGTAACGACAATGGCACGGCGTGGAAGCTCTTCGCGCCGACCACCACCAATCCCCAGATCGATCGGTTGCCTCTCGAGGCCACCGTCGGTTGGGACGCAACTCTCAACGGCAACCTGGCTGAGCTGTTGCAAGAGCCAACGCTGATGGGAGCGCTGGAAGGCGCGGCCATTACGGTGCTGTCGAAAGGCGTCGTGTTCCCGGCGGATCCAATCCGTTCGCGGCTGACACCTTCCCGGCCGGCACCCTGTTGCTGACGAAAAGTCCCGGGCGCCTCAACCAGTCAGTGCACTGCCAGTCCAGTAATCCGTTCCCGAGCAACTTCTGAGTGCAATCCGTCCAGCATCGACGGCCTGGGCATCACCGACAGCTCTCAGGGCGGCGGCGGTATCTTCGTCCACGCCTGGGGTCATAACCTGGAAATCGCCAACAACCGCATCAACAACAACGCCGGAACGCTCTCCGGCGGCATCAACGTAGGCCAGGGCGAATTCCCCGGCGCATACCTTGGCGGCGTGGGAGTGGCCAACGCCGATCCGGGCTCTTGCCAGGTAAGTACTGTCACCAATCTCCAACTGCCGTACTGCTTCGACATGAACGTGAACGTCCACAACAACGCGATCACGCCAGAACTCCTCTACCGGTGACGAATTGTTCTCGGCGACGCCGGCAGGAGCGGGCGGTGTCAGCTTCTGCACCGGCACTGACTTCTACAAGTTCAACTACAACTGGGTTTGCGGCAACCTGAGCTCGGGTGACGGCGGCGGACTCGGCCAACTTGGCTTCGTCTACAACGGCGACATCGAGCACAACTGCGGTCCTGTTCAACCAGAGCACCAACCCGACTATCCCAACCAACGGCGGCGGCATCGCCGATCATGGGTGCGCCGGACGCGGATCCGACTTGCGGCGCTCCACGGCCGACACGGATTGCCGTGCGTTCCCGGCTGCGGTTGGGCCGAGTGACGGCATCGGTCCCGGCCTCGTCAATCAACGCTAACTTGATCATGGGCAACTCGGCCGACAGCGGCAGCGGCGGCGGCATGCGCCTGCAGAACATCAACGGCACCGACGGTGGTAACTTCCCGACCACGCCGTCCCGGTTGGAATCACATTACTTCATCACCAACAACATCATCGTCAACAACGTAGCCGGCTGGGATGGCGCCGGCATTTCGCTTCTGGATGCGCTGAACACGGACATCATCAACAACACGATCATGTCGAACGACACGACCGCTTCGTCGGGCGTGCTGTTCGACACGATCGGCGCTCCGTTGGCCAGCGGCCCCGGCATGAACTGCCAACAGAACGGCAGCAACACCTCGTGTCCTCATCCCGCCGGCATGGTGAGCATTCAGAACAGCGTCGTCGCTGACTGCGAACTGCCCGCGACCATCACCTGCCCGCCCGGCCATGGACCGGGTGGAACGGGAACCACGGCCACCAACGGGGCGTGCAGAAAGATCTCGTATCCCGAGTTGTATAACGACGTGCTCTGCCAGAACCGCTTGTTCTACATCGCGGTGGGGGCCCTGGTGCGGGACCCTGAACCAGCAGAACATGGTTACCCTGTATAACGCGTTCACCACACACCGCGGCTCAGCCAGACCGCCACGGGAGCCTGCCCGACCGCTTCGGCTACTGGGACATCGGTGTACGCGGTGACACGGGACCGACCAACACAGCGGATCGACCGGTATGATCATTGCCACTCTCTCCAGAGGCGTCGTTCCTGACCAAACGCTGGCTATGCCGGCGGAGGTACAGGCTTCCGACAAACACCGCAGCCAACCCCGCTGTTGTCAGCCAGTACTGCAACGGTTCGCGCGTGCCGCCGGAGTTCGGCGGATCGGGCTGGCAGGTGCCTCCGGGCATTTCGGACGCCACCGTGCCCAACCCGGTCTTCAGCCTCACACCGGCCGCCACGGTCGACGAGGGCAACAACTGGATCAACCTCAGCTGGGGTCCGCTGGCAGTTGACCAACCCGCTGACCAACGTAACACTCGGCAACTATGCGCCAGGCGGCGGGTTCGCCGGTCATGAACTACATCACGCCGGCTAACTCGTGCGACGACTATGCGGCGGCGCCGACGACGGACTTCTTCGGCAATCTGAGGAAGACCAACAACGCAGTAGATGCCGGTGCGGTCGAGTTCCAGGGCGCGGCCGCTGCTGTACCGACCCTGACTTCGATCAGCCCGGCGTCGCACACTCGCAGCTCGACCTTCACCGTTACTCTCACCGGTACAAACCTGACCGGGGCTAGTGCTGTGACTGTGAGCGGCGCAGGCGTCACAACCGCCATCACCGGGGGGAACGCCACCACGGTCACCGCAACGTTCACGATCACGGCTGGCGCTGCTCTAGGCGCGAGGAACGTCACGGTTACCACGCCTGGCGGAACCAGCAACGCCGTGACGTTCACGATCGTTGCCCCGGTACTGACGAGCGTCACACCCCACATCGGAGCGCGCAGTACGGTCGTTCCGGTGGTCATCGCCGGCAGCGGCTTCAGTTCCGCCACAGCAGTGACCGTAAGCGGCGGCGGCATCACAGTCAGCGGCTTCACCGTGGTTAGCGATACGCAGATCACGGCAACCTTTACCATCTCGGCTACCGCTACGGTGGGTACCGGTCACAACGTCCAGGTCACAGTGCCTGGCGGAAACACCGGAACCCTGCCATTCACGGTAACCGGAGCGATCGCGTTCACTGGACCGGTTCCGGCCTTGACGACCGGTACGGCAAACACGACCACCAAGACCGGTCTGGTCACGATCAGCAATTACTTGGGGGCAACCGGTTCAGTCACCCTGTCTGCAGTGCCAACGGTTGTCAAGGTTGGCACGGCTGGCGGGACGTTCTCGGTCATCGCCGGGGGTAGTTGCGCAGCCGGTACGGTTCTCACCGCTCCGGGCGGCAGTTGCACCGTCAACGTGCAATATGCTCCCGGAACATCGACCGCCACGGCGACAGCCCACGTACAGATCACGGGTACGGGATTTACCTCGCCCCTGAACGGTCCGAACTTTAGCGGCAACTAACTCACCCGAGACCGGGCATCCAGAAAAATTACTGGATGCCCGGTCTCTTTTTTGCTACAATGGATCACCTCCCCAAGTGCAATAAAACCCCATGATTAAGTCGGTAACTTTCTGCCATTTTGTGCTTTGCGGTGCTCTGCTTGCTCAGAGCGCCGTACCTGTTTCCACCGATGAAAAGAACAGTGCGCCGCCATCCCAGTCGACAGACCAAAAGGCAAAGCCCGCCGGAACTCGCCCTCGCTATCAGCCAAGCCGTTTTGCGGGACGAGCTGGCACCTACTACCGCATGGTCTGGGGCATCGATGGGCTCTCGGTAAAGTCGGCAGAAGCGGGGGAAGTGATTCGTTTTACCTACCAGGTGCTCGACCCTGCCAAGGCCAAGATGCTCAATGACAAGAAAATTGAGCCGTCGCTAATCGACCAGCAGGCCAACGTGAAACTGGTGGTGCCGCAGATGGACAAGGTCGGAAAGTTACGTCAAACCAGCGATCCCGTGCCGGGAAGAACGTATTGGATGTTGTTCTCGAACAAGGGCGGCTATGTGAAGCGTGGGGACCATGTAAGTGTTGTAATTGGAAAATTCCGTGCAGACGGACTCGTAGTAGACTAACGTACGGTTGTTACCTCCTCCAAAATCGAATCTCGCTCGATGTGATTCGAGGCCATGAACGAATTTGAAAAGGGGACATTCGATGAGAAGGAGATCTTTGCCTTGCGCCGCTCTGGTGCTCGCCTATCTTCCGCTGCTGACGGCGGGTACTGACGCACAGACCAAGACGAGCGCACCTCGTCTCACTGCGGAACAGATTATCGACAAGAATGTAGCCGCTCGCGGCGGCTTGACCGCCTGGCGCAGTGTCCAAACCCTCGAAATGAAGGGCAAGATGCAAGCCGGGGGTAACAACCGGCCGAGCCTGTCCGTTCCGGGCACAAAGAAGGAAGCTCAGGTGGTCCCCCCTCGCCCCACGGAACAGGTGGAACTTCCTTTCGTGATGGACCTGGAGCGTGGACGCAAAAAGCGCGTCGAGATCGAATTCAACGGCCAGACCGCTATCCAGGTCTACAACGGAGCCCAAGGTTGGAAGTTGCGGCCCTTTTTAAATCGTCATCAAGTCGAGACCTATACGCCGGAAGAACTGAAATCGGCGTCCGCTGACGCTGACTTGGACGGCCTGCTCATCGATTACGCAGCCAAGGGCTCAAAGGTTGAGCTGGCCAGCGTCGATCAGGTACAGGGGCGGAGCGCGTACAACTTGACCGTCAGCGACAAGAATGGCAACACTCGTCATGTCTGGGTCGACGCCGAGAGCTTTCTGGATATCAAAGTCGAAGGCACTCCACGCCGTCTCGATGGCAAGTATCACCCGGTCTCGACTTATCTCCGTGACTATCGATCGGTCAACGGATTGATGATGCCTTTTCTCCTGGAGACCTCGGTCGAGGGAGTAAAGGACAACGAGAAGATCGAGATCGAAACCATAGTCTCGAATCCAAAATTGGACGAGACAAAATTCGCAATGCCGCGTTGAGCCTGAGCCCTCCCCTAGGCGCTAGCCGACTATTCGATCTGACCGGTGCTTCGGCCCCGGCTGGATCGAACGTTCGTTGATCTTGTCGTGAAGGAGACTCAGATGACTTTCAGAAATACAGCTGCAGCGATCGTAGTTTTGGCAGCGAGCACGGCGTGGGCCCAGAGTACCGCACCTGCGGCACCCTCGTCGCACCCTCGTAGGGTCGTGGCCGAGAGCAATGTAGTAGGCCTGTCCGAGAACACGCGCGCTCAATCCGCTACGCGTCAGCGCGTCGAGGATATGGGGAACACGCTTACCAGAATGCACGTGTTGCTGAAGCAGATGCAAGCCAAGACTGCCGCAGACAGCACCAAGGACCCACTCGTCAAAGCCAACCTTGAGATGTGGGGGCTGATGCTGGCCGATCTGGATAAGCAGTTTGCACAGTTGAAGCTCGCCAGTCACACTCGCGATGAACTCGAAGCACGTCGTGCGGCCTTGTATAAGCAGGCAGAAGCGAGAGCAGCCCAAGCCGCAAAGACCGGGCAAGGAGTAGGCGCTGTCCCCGCGGCCGCCGATCAGGGTGCGCAACCGAGTCCGGCAGGGACCAACGCAACCGCACCGGCAGCTCCTCAAACACAGCCGGCGCCTCCCAGTACCTCCCCGAACTAGCGAGAAATTGTTCGCAGCGTTCACTGTCTCATGGGTTTGGCGTAGAGGAAGAATTCGATGAAAAAAGTCCTGAGTGTAGCGGTGATCGGACTTCTGGTGCTGGCGTCCTACCTGGTGGGACGGCAGCACAGTGCTCGACCTGCCGTGACGAGCACCAGTGCCCGCCACGTCCTTTACTGGGTGGATCCCATGCACCCGGACTACAAGTCCGACCACCCGGGCGTTGCTCCTGACTGCGGCATGCAGTTGGAGCCGGTCTACGCCGAACCAGTCTCATCCGCGGTCACACCGGCTACGCCTCTATCGCCCGGATCGGTCGGCATCGATTCGGAAAAACAACAGCTATTCGGCATCCGCGTGGCTACCGTGGAAAAAACGTCGGGAGCCCAGAAGCTGCGTGTGCTCGGCCGTGTAGTCCCGGAAGACACCCGGATCTATAAGGTCGACTCCGGCATGGACGGATTCGTCCGCGAAACGTTCAATGATTCCGTGGGAGAACTCGTCAAGAAAGATCAAAAACTTGCCACCTGTTACGGAGCTGACTCATTAGCGGTTGCGTCTGGGTTCCTGGCCGCTAGCGCAGGTGTGAACGGCGCGGTCGGCAAGGACGGATCACGGACGATTGCATTTCCGGGCGCAGTGAATAAGCAGGGTGTGAGCAGCATTCAGGGCTATTCCGATCGCCTGCGCAATCTGGGCGTGAGCGAAGAACAGATCAGACAGATGGCTGAGAACCACCAGCTTCCTGAGAGTATCGATATCGTCGCGCCCGCCGAGGGATTCATTCTCGCCCGCAACATTACGCCCGGGCAGCATTTCGAACGCTCCATGGAATTCTACCGCATCGCAGACCTTAGTCGGGTCTGGATTGTGGCCGACATCTTCGGCAGCGAAGCGCAAAACTTCCGCCCCGGCACGATCGCTCGCGTGACCTCGTCCGATTCAGGAAAGTCCTTCACCGCCCGAGTGAGTAATGTTCTGCCGCAGGTCGATCCCGCTACGCGGACTTTGAAACTCCGGCTAGAGGCCGACAATCCCGGCTTTGCTCTCCGGCCCGATATGTTTGTCGACGTCGAGTTGCCGGTCTCGATGCCCGCCGGGCTGACCGTTCCACTCGATGCCCTCATCGACTCGGGACGCGAGCAGCGTGTTTTCGTCGAGCGCAGCGCTGGGGTCTTTGAGCCGCGCCAGGTGCAAGTAGGATGGCGCTCGGGCGACCGCGTACAGATTGTGAAGGGGTTGGCCGAAGGCGAAAGCGTGGTCACTGCGGGAACCTTCCTCGTGGACTCGGAGAGCCGCTTGAAGTCCGGGCAGCCAACTCACAAAGAACAGCCGCATGAAAATGCGACGCCGAAATCCAACCCAGGGTCCGGGGTTGCGATCAGTTCCGCCAAAGTCAAAGATGCCGCTTGCGGAATGATGATCGATGCGGCCAAGGCTGTCTCCGAGGGAAATTCCCTTACTCGCGATGGTGTTACGTATTACTTCTGCTCGGACCGCTGCAAGCGCAAGTTCAGCGCTCAGCCGGAGCATTATCTGGCCGCGAATCCCTCCGGACAAGGGTCATGATCAATCGCATTATCGACTTTTCGGTGAAGCATAAGCTGCTCGTGCTGGCCGGCGTGGCGGTTGCCTGCATCTTCGGCTGGTGGGCCATGATGTCGCTGCCGCTCGATGCCACCCCAGACCTCAGCGAGACTCAAGTCATCATCTATTCGCGCTGGGATCGCAGCCCCGACATCGTCGAGGACCAGGTTACCTTTCCCATCGTCACTGCGATGACCGGTGCTCCGAAGGTGAAGACCGTCCGTGGTGTCTCTGACTTCGGTTATTCCTACGTGTATGTCATCTTTGAAGATGGCACCGATCTTTACTGGGCTCGTTCGCGTGCGCTGGAGTACCTGTCGAGCGTGCAGTCCCGCTTGCCCGAGGGAGTGAAAACCGAACTCGGACCCGATGCGACAGCGCTTGGCTGGGTCTACCAGTATGCGCTGGTCGACACCTCCGGCAAACATAGTCTGGCCGAGTTGCGTTCTTACCAAGATTGGTACTTGCGCTACTATCTGCACGCGGTGCCCGGCGTCGCGGAAGTGGCTCCGGTTGGCGGCTACACGCGCCAGTATCAGGTCAACGTTGATCCCAACCGGTTACAGGCCTATGGCATCCCGATCCGCCGTGTCGTGGAGGCGGTGCGTAGCGGCAACCAGGAAGTCGGCGGGCGACTTCTCGAATTCGGCGGCACCGAGTACATGGTCCGCGGCCGCGGCTATGCCACCTCGATCGAGGAATTCAAGAACATCGTCCTTGACGCCAACGCTGATGGCACTCCGATCCGCATCAAGGACATCGGCCAGGTGGTCGAAGGGCCTGAGTTGCGGCGCGGTGTGGCAGACCTCGACGGCAAAGGCGAAGTCGTTTCCGGCATCATCGTGATGCGCAGCGGCGAAAACGCCCTGGCGGTGATCGACCGCGTCAAACAGAAAATTTCCGACATCACTCCCACGCTGCCCGAAGGCGTCAAGATCGTTCCCATCTACGATCGTTCTCAGCTCATCCATCGCGCCATCAGCAACGTTGATTCGACCATCTTCCAGGTCGTTGTCACTGTCGTCTTAATCATTCTCATATTCCTCTGGCATTTTCCCAGCGCGGCGATCCCCATCGTCACCATGCCGGTCGTGATCCTCGTATCATTCATCCCGTTCCGGCTGCTAGGCATCAGCGCCAACATCATGTCCCTGGCAGGAGTGGCGATCGCCTTCAGCGAGTTGGTCGACGCTTCCATCGTGGTGGTCGAGCAAACCCATAAGAAGCTGGAACTGTGGGAACGCGGCGGCCGTCGCGGCGACTATCGCGCCGTTGTCCTCGCTGCCGTGAAAGAGGTCGCAGGCCCAACCTTCTTCGCCTTGCTGGTCATCGCCATCTCCTTCCTGCCTGTGCTGACCCTGGAAGCGCAGGAAGGCCGCATGTTCAAGCCACTGGCCTACACCAAGACCCTGGCCATGCTCATCGCCGCAGGAATGGCCATCACACTTGATCCGGCATTGCGCCTGCTGCTCACGCGCGTCGAGCGCTTCTCCTTCCGCCCGGAGTGGCTCTGCCGCGTAGCCAATGCCTTGCTCGTTGGCAAGATTCGCTCCGAAGAAGATCACTTCATCAGCCGCTGGATGATGCGTATCTATGAACCGGTCGTCCGCTGGACGCTTCGCTGGAAATGGGCGGTGATTTCCGGAGCCGTTGCGATGGTGGCCCTCTCCATTCCCGTATTCCTGCGGCTGGGATCGGAGTTCATGCCCCCACTCGACGAAGGCGCCATCCTCTACATGCCTTCCACCATGCCCGGAATCTCAATCTCCCAGGCGCAGACCCTGCTGCAGAGAACCGACCGCATCCTCGCCCGGTTTCCGGAAGTGGACCAGGTGTTGGGGAAGGCGGGCCGCGCTGAGACCTCGACCGATCCGGCGCCGCTGTCCATGCTTGAGACCGTCATCATCCTCAAGCCCCACTCCGAGTGGCGACACGTCGACACCTGGTATTCCTCATGGGCGCCGGAATCACGAAGCCGCTTTTGCGCCACCTCACTCCCGACACGATCTCCTCGGAAGAACTCATTCGCCTGATGGATGAGGCGCTGAAGGTGCCGGGCCTGACCAACGCCTGGACCATGCCCATCAAGGGCCGCATCGACATGCTGACCACCGGCATGCGCACTCCCGTCGGCCTAAAGTTTCGGGCGCAAGTCTGGCCACGATTGAGCAGATCGGAACTCAGATCGAGGCTCTGCTGCCCCGCGTCAAGGGCACGCGCGGAGTCTTCGCCGAGCGCACCGGCGCCGGCTATTTCCTGGATTTCCACTGGAACCGCGAGCAACTGGCACACTACGGCTTGAGCATCGAAGAAGCTCAACTCGCAGTGGAGAACGCGATTGGCGGCGAGGACGTTACCACGGCCGTGCAAGGACGGGAACGCTATCCGGTTAATGTGCGCTACATGCGCGACTTCCGCAGCGATCTGGGCGCATTGCAGCGCGTGCTGGTTCCGGCGGGCGGCCAACGGCAGGTTCCGCTTGGCGAACTCGCCGAGATTGGTACCAGCAGCGGCCCTGCCATGATTCGCGACGAGAATGGCATGCTGACTGGCTACGTCTATGTCGATGTCGCGGACCGCGATCCGCAAAGCTATGTCGCCGAAGCCGGTGCGCTGCTGCGGGAGCAGCTGAAACTTGCTCCCGGATATGCAATCTCCTGGAGCGGGCAGTATGAAGCCATGGAGCGGGTGAGCCATCGCCTCTGGCGCGTCGTGCCGCTGACCCTCGCGCTCATCGTGTTGTTGCTCTACCTGAACACACGTTCGCTCACGAAGACAATGATCATTCTCCTGGCGGTTCCTTTCTCGGCGGTCGGCGCCGTCTGTTTCCTCTATCTGGCTGGCTACAACATGAGCATCGGGGTCTGGGTTGGACTCATTGCCCTGCTCGGGATGGATGCCGAGACCGGCGTCTACATGCTGCTCTATCTGGATCTGGCGTACGAGGAGGCCCGACGCCAGGACCGCATGCAGAACTTCGCGGGCCTGGGAGAAGCGATCGTACAGGGCGCCGCCAAACGCCTGCGGCCCAAATTCATGACCTTCGCCACCATGTTCATCGGCCTGTTCCCGATCATGTGGGCTACCGGCACTGGCTCTGACGTCATGAAACGCATAGCCGCGCCCATGGTGGGCGGGATCTTCGCCTCATTCGTCCTTGAGTTACTGGTGTACCCGGCCATTTACGCGGTGTGGCGCCAACGGGCTCTCCGGCACGAACCTGGAGACGAAGGTACGGTCAAAGCGGAATACGCCGACCATCTCGAGCCCGAACGAAACGACTTCGTCACCCTGCAACTGCAGCAGGCATCAGATCGACTGCGCCTCTAACCCTCGATTGGCCGATCGAATCTGCCCGATAGTCACCAATGATGGGCACGATCGAATCCAGCCGCGAAAGCCTGCCCTGAGGGAGGTCGAAGGGCGGCGACAGGTCGAAGGCGAAAGCCCGCTAGCCGTCGAAGGGGCGCAAGCCCTGGGGGCAAAGTGGGATGGACGAGCCGAAGGGGGGGGAAGAAAGTTGCTGGCTGCGACCGCCTGACATAATCAATTTCAGAAAGAATCTAGTGCTGTTCGTGATCCATCCCGCCGTGGGTTGCATCCGTCGATGGGATCACGCCTCCGCAAGGACCAAGTGCTTTCGCTGGTTTCGGCCGTTTCTTATCCAGCGCTGCCTGGCAGGAGTTGAAGGTCTGCAGTTCCTTGGAAGGAATCAGCTTGCCAATCTCCTGGTCCGTTTCCGCGTGAATTTCTTCGATCTTGGTGTGCTTCTGCTGTGCCGACGTTGCCGGATCATTGCAGACCGCCTCAATCTTTATCTTGCTCTGATCTTCGATCTTCCACCGTTGATTCACCATATCCGCGGTAAGGCCTGCCTGCCTCCAGCAGGGCACTTCAGCAATCCTGCGCGGGCGGGGCCGGGCGGGCGCCTCCGGGGACGTCGATTCGGTTGGTGCCGCTTGTGGAGCTTCCGTCGATTGCCCGAACGCTGGCACAACCAACACCAGAAACAGCACTGCAAGAAGTCCGTCGCGTAGAACTCTCATGGATTCTGATCCCATTGCCGCCAAAAACTGATTCTTACAGCTTATTCCTCTCGCGACAGGTCTCGCAACGCCGGCACATTGCGCACCAATACTGCTTCCCGCCGCGCACTCACAATTCCTTGCGTCTCCCATTGACAGAGCAGCCGGCTCACCGTGAACAATGTCGTCCCCGTCAATTGCGCCAACTCCCGGCGAGACAGCGCAATTTCCACATGCCCGTCCTCCTGCTTGCCGACCTGCTCCAGCAGGCGCACCAGTTGGCTGCTGAGCCGAGGCGCAACCTTCTCCGTCGAAATCTCGCGGAACCGCACTTCCAGTTCGTTCAGACGACTCTCAAGAACATGCGCCATATTGCGCCGCAGCATCGGATAACGGTCCGAGATCGCGTCGAACTGCGCCGTCTCCCAGACCAAAGCTGACGCCGGCTGCACCGTGCGCGCCGTGGAACAGTGCTCGCATCCTGCGCACAGTCCGACACCGGCCAGCACATCCCCCGGCCCGGTGAGCCGCAGAATGACTTCATTCCCATTTGCGCCCAACTGCGTGATTTTGGCAAAGCCAGAAACCAGAAGAATGACCTGACGGACTGGGTCCCCTTCAAAAAAAATGGTCTGACGGCGCGAGAAATGCCGCTCCTGAGCAGTCGAGACAATCGCGATGCAATCGGCTACAGGAATATCGCTAAACGCCGCAAAATGCTGCACAGACGCGGCGCGCCGCCTCAGCAGCGAGCCAGCATCCAGGGTCAAGTGTTCGCGCATGGGTTGTGCACTCATATCGGGCCTGTATTTGCCTCGTTGTGAAGGGCGGTCGGAAGTGGCTTCTGGGGCGGCTGGCGGTGATTTGTGAGGGAGACCAACACCCTGCGATGTCGCAGCGAAATGCTCCCGGGCGCGGGCAAAACGGCCCTGCACAGGCACCACTCCGGCCCCCAGACCTGAATGCGCCATTCCCCTCCCCACCACAGGAGCTCTGGGCTACTGGAACCCCGAGCTGTTAAAGATTTGGCGATCTTGAGCTGATTGGAAGGTTGCAGCGTGGGGGCAGCGTTCCCCGGCTTCGCTACCATCCTTATTGATCGCTCGCTTGTTTTTCCGGCCTACACAGGGGGGAGGTTCCGCAAAAAGCGCGATCCGAGTAAGAAACAGACCTCTGCTTTATTGGCAGCTGGCGTCCGGCTCTCCTTTGATAACGCGGAATCGGTCTCCGCTCTTTGCTCTAGAGCAAAGACAGCCCAAGATTTTGACAGCAGAGTTTGAGAGTCAGCAAAAGCTGAAAATTCTGCTGAATTTCTACGACATTGCTCCGGAGCAAATACTCGCCATAAAAGCTGGTGCTAGAACAGTAAAAGCCAGATTCACCGGCGAAGTGCAAGAATTTTCATATTTCTTCGTTTGTGCCCGAGCGGTTTCCACAGTATTCTTCCCCACGCTGACGGACACGGCAACGTTTCATCTGGGCTGCATTGACGCGGGCACCTCGTCCGCCGCACGTGACGGAAAGGGGTAAGGGCGTGACGCAAATCCTCCCGGGCTTCGCGAGGTACCGGTTTCGCAGGTCCGGCCGAATCCAGCGACGTCTTGCCTGGAGCCTCGAGGTTCTGATGGGGCTGGCGATTTGGGTTTTCGCCTCCTTGGCATCGGCTCAAGCCACTCCAGGACCCTCCCGCATTCAGGAGAGAAAAGAGAAGCCAGCCAATCCCGTAGTCGTCGCTCCCGCCCAGCAAACGCCGCATCCCGTCGTGCCGATTTACGGGGCGGCTGCTCCGGAACAGACTCTTCCTCAACCACCGGAAATAGACTGGGACGGCAAACTGCTCACCATCGACGCCGAGAACTCGAAATTATCCGATGTCCTTATAGCGGTCCGTGCTAAGACTGGGGCTTCGATCGAGTTTCCCGGAGGCGCTACCTCCGAACGAGTGGCAGTTCACCTCGGTCCAGCGCCCGTGCGCGAGGTTCTCTCCTCGCTGTTATACGGCACGAACTTTGACTATGTGATCCAGGGTGCAGACGACGATGAAAACGGGCTTCGCAGCGTGGTCGTGACCATGCACGGCGGTGGCACTGACGATACGGTTGTGGCCGACACCCCGGAGCACCCAGGAATGCGTCTAATGCCCGGCTATGCTGCTCCGGGCAAGCGCTCGTTCCAGGCGGCCGCCGAAGCTGCTGCTGCCGCCCAGTCCGACCAGCCCGCATCTGAAAACTCTGCTGCTGCTGAATCGGCGGTTGCTGCCGGGGATGCTCCCTCGGCAACGTCAGAGCCGGGCTCTGCACCTGCCGGTGCCGAATCGGCTAGTTCGCAGCCGGCGAGCACCGATACTCAGTCTCCCAGCCCGACAGCGGATGCAGGCTTGGGGTTAAGCGATGGGTCTTCCTCGCCGCGGGCCACGATCTCGTCGACCGCCTCTCTTTCTTCAGGTTCCTCCGGGTCGGGCCAGCTTCCACAAATGATTCAGGACATGACGCACCTGTTTCAGCAGCGGCAGCAAATTCAGGCGCAGCAGAATCAGGCCACCAAGCCGCCAACTAACTAGCTCCGACAAATTTCCTGGTGGATCGCAAGGCGACTGCGAGGAAGGTATATTGGTGGGCCCACCAGGATTTGAACCTGGAACCAACAGATTATGAGTCTGCTGCTCTAACCGTTGAGCTATAGGCCCGCGAACCCCAATCTAGCATATTCACGTACCCCCAGCTCCTTCAGGTCCTGAAGGCCGGGTGCCCCATTCCTCGCGTCCTTTGCGAGAAAGCTTGCCCTGAGTTGTACATGGGCCTGTGACCCACCAATGAGGATGAAAATCGCGGGTGCCCCATTTCTCGCGCGTTCTTGGCGCGAGAAGTGGGGATTTTCGACAGAGTGCAGTCGAAGGGTGGGCTTTCGCCAGCCGTGGATCCTGATTACTGATACCTGACCACCGCTCTCAGTGCGCCGTTGCCTTCTCCGCGCCCAGCCCGGTGTTCGACCGAACCAGCAACTCGTTGAACTTCTCCTGCGACGACGGTTCATTACTCAACAGCGTGCCCAAGATGGCCCCCACGAACCCCAGCGGAATGCTCAGAATCCCAGGATTCTCCAGCGGGAACCACGCCTTGGCCTGAATCAAATGCCGCGCCGTGCCCACGACCGTGGGTGGATCGACCGCCATCAGGCTCGGGCTCACCAGGATCAGCCCGATCGAGGCCAGCAATCCGACCGTAAGTCCGGCCACCGCCCCCGTGGTATTGAACCGCCGCCAGAAAATCGAAAGCACGATCACCGGCAGGTTCGCCGACGCCGCCACCGCAAAGGCCAGCGCCACCAGGAACGCGACGTTCGCCGTCGGCCCCAGCACAATGGCAATCAGGATCGCCACCGCTCCCACCACGAACGCCGAAATCCGCGCCACCAGCACCTCTTCGCCGGGCTTGCGTTCCACCCCGTTGTGGATCACGTTGGTCCAGAAATCGTGCGAGAACGAAGTCGTCGCACTGATCGTCAGCCCGGCCACCACTGCCAGAATCGTGGCAAATGCGATGGACGAAATGAACGCGAAGAAAATATTCCCCGCCAGAGCCTGTGCCAGCAGCGGCGCGCTCATGTTCGTTCCCCCGTGCCCCTTGATGAAATCCGGCCCCACGATCGTCGCCGCTCCGAATCCCAGGAACGTCGTCATGATGTAGAAGCTGCCGATCAGCACCATCGCCCATACCACGCTGTTCCGCGCCGTCTTCGCATCGGGTACGGTGTAAAACCGGACCAGAATGTGCGGCAGCCCGGCCGTGCCGAAGATCAGCGCCATCCCCAGCGAAATCAGGTCCAGCGGCCCGTACGGCGGCTTGTAGCGCAGCCCTGGTTGCAGGAAATCTTTCACCACCTGCTGCCCCTTGGCGTCGTGATAGGTCACTTGCGCAATAGCGCCGAAGAATTGCCCAAAACTGAAATGGAAGTGCGCCATCACCAGAATGCTCAGCAGGACCGTCCCCGACATCAGCAGGATGGCTTTGACGATCTGCACCCACGTGGTCGCCAGCATCCCGCCGAACACCACGTACACGATCATCAGGATTCCGACCCCGGTCACCGCCTGGTTATAGGTGACGTATCCGCCCAGCAGCAGTTTCACAAGCGCTCCCGCCCCCACCATCTGCGCGATCATGTAGAAGGTACTGACGGTCAGCGTGCTGAGCGACGCCATCGCCCGCACCGGCCGTGGCTTCATCCGGTAAGCCAGCACATCGGCCATTGTGTATTTGCCGGCGTTGCGCAGCGGTTCCGCGATCACCAGCAGCACCGTCAGGTAGGCCACCAGCCATCCCACCGAGAACAGGAACCCGTCGTAGCCTTGGAACGCGATGATGCCCGCAATTCCCAGGAACGACGCCGCACTCATATAGTCGCCCGCGACGGCGATCCCGTTCTGCCAGCCCTTGATCTGCCGGCTGGCCGCAAAATACGCGCTCGATCCCGCCGATCGCCGCGAAGCCCAATACGTAATCCCCAGCGTGATCGCGATAAACAACAGGAACATGAAGAGTGAGATGTTCATGATCTACTTGCCCCCTTTGGCGCTCTCGGCCTTATCCAGAATGTCCTTGGCCAGACGGTCGAAGCCGTTGGCCGCCCGGACATAAAGCCCCGCGATGATCCAGGCCACGAAGAACTGGGACAAGGCAAATAGGTAAGCAAGATTCACATTCCCAATCTTGGCAGACATGAACTGGGGTGCATATCCAACCAGCACCGGCAGCGCAAAATAATAGACCACGAAGAATATGAACGCCGGTACGATGAAGATCTTCTTCGTTGCCATCAGATCCTGAAATTCCTTGCTGGCTGCAATCTCGTCCCATGTGGACTTCGATGCCTGGTACTGCTTCGGTTGAGCAATTTCCAAATTCCTTGCGGCGTTTGCCATAGGCTCCCTCTTGAAATTGGCGTTCGAAACAACCAGGGTTGACTTGCCGGATCCTGGACTAATCCTCTAAGCCTGCGAGACTGACGCAGGACAGCTTACTCCCATTGTCAACTTCCGGGGAACAAATCCGTCCCTGCCAAGCCCGCCCCGTGTCCCTCCCGTCCGGCCTTTGCGACCTCGGACCGCATCTCTCTGGAACCCAAATATCGACCCAATTTGGGAACCGGAGGACCGGGTCCGAATCGGACGCAATGGGAAGACACACTAGGATGGAACCGCTGGCGAAGATGTGAGAAAGCGCACTCGTCGGTGTGATTTGGATCACGGGCCGCGTTTACCAAACGCGACCGACGCTCAGCCGCACGAAAACACACGATCAGAAGGAAGGTCGATTCTGCTTGCGATTTTCGCTGGGCTTCGTCACCATGATTCCCGCGAGGGTTGCATCCGATCGATTTCTCCGCGGGCTTGTTGGGGATGATTCCGCCAGTTTTGGAACACACTCAGTTGTGATCCTGATCACTGCCCATCATCCGCGATACAATCAGAATCCTCGTCATCGTTGGGCCAAACCCTTCGTTCCCGGAGGCTGCAATGAGCGCACTCCCGCTCACCAAACCCGAAAACATCTCCAACCTTCTCAACATGGATCAGGAATATGCGGCGCCTGCGATCGTCGCCAACAACGTGCTGCACAAAGACTGGAACGCAGAACGCGAGCGTTCCCTGAGAGATCCCGAAGGTTTCTGGGCCGACTACGCCGCCCGCTTCGCCTGGTCACAACCGTGGAACAAGGTTCTCGAGTGGGATGGTGTTCACCATAAGTGGTTCACCGGCGCCAAGACTAACATCACCGTCAACGCCCTCGACCGTCACGCCAACTCCGACCGCTGCAATCGCGCCGCGTTCATCTGGCTGGCAGAAGACGGTACCGAGCGCATCGTCACCTACGGCCAACTTTACCGCATGGTCTGCCGCTTCGCTAACGGACTGCGATCCCTGGGCGTGGTCAAGGGAGACCGCCTCATCATCTACATGCCGCTGACCATCGAAGGCGCCGTCGCCATGCTGGCCTGCGCCCGCATCGGCGCCATCCACTCCGTCGTCTACGCGGGACTCGGCCACACCGCGCTGCGCGACCGCATCATCGACGCGCAGGCCAAGATCGTCATCTCCGGCGACGTCGGCTTCCGCCGCGGGAAGACCGTCGCCCTCAAGTCCATCGTCGACGAAGCTCTGGAATCGCTCGACTTCGTTCAAAGAGTGATTGTGTTTTCGCGCGCGAAAACCGAGATCACCGCCCCGCGCGAAATCGACTTCAACGACCTGCTCAAATTCCCCCCGCACTGCCCCGCCGAACAAATGGACGCCGAAGACCCGCTCTTCCTGCTCTACACCTCGGGTTCCACGGGCAAGCCAAAAGGCGTCGTGCATGTCCACGGCGGCTACATGGTCGGCACCACCTATCACCTCGAAAGTTTCTTCGACGTCGGTGAGCGCGACATCTTCTGGTGCACCTCCGACATCGGATGGGTCGTCGGTCACTCTTACATCGTGTATGCCCCGTTGTGCGCCGGAGTGACCACGCTCTTCCGCGAAGGTGCGATCGACTATCCCAATCCTGGAGTCGCCTGGGAAATCGTCGAGCGCTACGGCGTGTCCAAAATGTTCACCGCCCCCACCGCCCTGAGAATGTTCATGCGTTACGGCGAAGCCTATCCCGCCGCGCACGACTTAACCAGCCTGCGCGTGATCGCCTGCGCCGGCGAGCCGCTCAATCCCGAAGCCTGGCGCTGGGCGCAGACGCATCTGGCCGGTGACGGCAAATGGGGCTACGTCATCGACAATTGGTGGCAAACCGAACTCGGCGGACCGGCTCTCGGCACCCCGCCATCGATGGCGATGCGCCCCGGAAAAGTAGGCGTAGCCGTCCCCGGCGCCGAAGCCGACGTCGTCGACGAAGACGGAAAGCCAGTGCCTCCCGGAGTCGGCGGACGCCTCGTTCTCAAGCGTCCCTTCCCCTGCATGCTTCGCACCGTATGGCGCGACCCCGCCCGCTACGAGCGCGACTGGAAGTTCTTCCCCGGCTGCTACGTCACCGGCGACGTGGCCATGAAAGACAAAGACGGATACATCGCCGTCCTCGGCCGCTCCGACGACGTGCTCAACGTAGCCGGACACCGCATCGGCACCGCCGAAGTGGAAAGTGCTCTGGTTTCGCATCCAGCAGTAGCCGAGGCTGCGGCCATTGGTGTCCCCGATGCGTTGAAAGGCGAGAGCATCAAAGCCTTCGTGCAAGTCCGCATCGACCAAGTCCCATCCGAAGCCCTGGCCGCCGCCCTGATTGAACACGTACGCCGCGAGCTGGGCCCGATCGCAACTCCGTCGTCGCTGGAATTCGTGGCGTCGCTCCCCAAAACCCGTTCCGGCAAAATCCTCCGCCGCTTCCTCAAAGCCAAAGAAGCAGGAGTCGACGCCGGCGACGTCTCCACAATGGAAGGCTAGAAGAAATCGGGAGGCTGGAAGACTCATGTGGAGACGGCCGCCTTCGGCCGTCTCGCGAAGCCGAAGGCGAGCGGCCTCGTGCACACTGATTCAATCAGGTAAGCCGGATGTGTCTGCAGCCGAGGACTTTCCGTCTCGTCCCAGAAACCAAGCGCCCTAGGCGCGCCCGAAAATAGCCCGCCAGTTCCACTGGCGGGTAACCGCAGAGCAAAAGAAAACGGCGTCCCGTTAGGGACGCCTGAAACCTTAGCCGGATTTCCCGACTGAAACCCTACGCCCCAGCCCCGCGCCCCATCTTGCTGCTTGCCGCCAACTCCGCCAGCGGAGGCACCGACTCCGGTTCCGTCACCTTGTGGCCGGGCGGCATCGTTCCACTCTTGAGCGCATCGACCAGCATCTCGATCGCCATATCCGTATTCGGACGGATGTAAATCGTCGCCGCCAACTGTCCGTTGCGCACCCAGACCTGGCCGGTTTTCGGCATCCCGTCGCATCCGGCGAACGGCAGCTTCAGCCAGCGCTCGCGGTCGGCCACGCTCAAGTCCCCGAACGCCTTCCGCGCCCCCATCGCCATGCTGTCATCCTGTGCGCCCACAAGATCAATGTGCGTCGCCTGCGATGTGCTCAACCGCAGCCACGAACTCACTACCCGGTATGCACTCTCCTCGGTCCAGTTGGCCCGCATCGACTTCACGTGAATGTTCGAAGGCTTGGTCTGATTCATCCCTCGTGTCCGTTCCTTCGCGGCAGAACTGTTGGCCGGTCCTTCGAGGTAGAGAATGGATCCTCCGTTCGGCAGCAGCGCGCCGAACTGCTTGCCTTGGATCTTTCCAACTTCTTCATGATCAGAGCTGATGGCGAACACTGGAACCTTGGTTCCTCGCCGCAGCTCCAGAATGTAGTCGACCTCATGGTTCAGCACTACCCATCCAATCCCCGCCGCAACCGCGGCCCGCGCCACCTGCGGAAAGGCCGTTCCTCCCGCCGGCTCAAACAGAATCGCATCCGGCCGCACCACCGACGAATCCTGCACATAGTGCAGCAATTGCTGGCTCTGGGCCACCGCATCGTTGTTCGCCTGAATGATCTTCACGTCCACGCCCAACGTCCGCGCCGCCTTCTCAGCCGCCGCCGCCTGTTCCTGCTGATAATCGTTGTCGTTATTGGTGAGCGAAACCAGAAAGTTGAGTTTCTTCATGACAGGGTCCCTGCTGCTCGGATCATAGTCCAAAGTTAGGCACTACCAATGTGACTGGAGTAACTAACGCCGTGGAGTAGTTCGTGCCATGGAGACCGGTGCAGTCCGCGCACCCCAACGTTTGTCATTCCGACCGAAGCGGAGCGGAGGGAGGAATCTGCTTTCTGCGTCGCGCTCCACGACTCTGTGCGTTGGCATGAATCTCTAACAGTTGGATGAATGACTTTCGCCTCGTATCAGGGCATCACTTCACAGGCTGCGGAAAAACTCCGAACGTCCACGTTTCCGTGGAAGACGCCCCGTGGAAGAGCGCCCCGCGAAAGAGCGGCCCGTGGAAGAGCGGCCCTTCAGGGCCGCGTAAAGCACATGGAATCAATGCGGGCTTTAGCCCCTGTGGTCGTCTTTGGCGTGCCAACGGACTTTTTCCGCAGCCTGTACAGCGAAGCCATAAGTGCCGCAGAGTCAGTCCGGCTTTAGCCGCTGCTGAGCCCTTCCTTGGGGACAATGATTTTTCAGCAAACTGCGAACGGAAAATTCGGGGGAAATGCAGTTACCAGGGGATGGCGAGTTCAGGCACCGGCCGCGGCGCCCTTGGCGGTCTCACCGATGATGGACTTCAGATGTGCATCCAGAATCTCGCGGCTGCCCTCGGTAAGATTTACGAAGCGGAAGGGTTGCATCCACCCTTGCGTCGCCCACATGGGAAAGAGCATCTGCGCCTTCTCTCGAATCGTCGCGCCTTTGAGGTGGAAGATCAGACTCACTTCAATTTTTTCATCCAGCGGCTTTTCCAGATGCACAACCCCACCCGTCACCGACAATTGATGGATAGCTCCACGAACGTCGCGCCGGTTGGGCAGGCGCAGCAGCACCAGCACCGAGCCCCGCAGCTTCACGCGAAACGGCCGCGTGACGACAACCTTGCGCTCCTCGCCGGATACTTCAGGCGCCGTCGATTCGGCCTGCTCATCCATACGCCATGAGTATGACAGCGTGAAGTAAGCCGGCGAAGTTACGAAAGAACAAGCCCGGAGCTTCGCCTCTAAGAAAGCCCTGATCCACGTCGCTGCCAGGGTGCTGGCTCGTACGCGTGAGATCAAATTTCGGAAAGAACGGTGGACCAAAACCTGCCAAGAATCCAGTCCCCAGCGGCGGCATGGGAAAGCGAGCACGAGCCGGGTAAGTTCTTTAGCCGCGAAGCGACGACAGAGTAAAGCCCATGGCGCAAGCCGTGGGTGAACTTACGACACAGACTGCGCCTGGACGCCACAGTCTTTCAGCCAGTTTCGTTAGCCCTCGTAATCGTTTCTTTACCTTTGATCTTGAACGCGAACTTACTTCCGCCCGGGATGGGCTTCCGCGCTTTCAGAAAACAGATTGTAAGGCCACGTCTTCTTGCTGACCTTCAGCGTGGGGACCACGCCGCTCTGTTCCGGATCCGCCACCGGAGTACTCTGCGCCGCCATCGTCCAATCCTCCGGAGGATCCACGATCCCCCAGACATTTCCATGTGTATACAGGGCCGCGCCGATTAGAAAATATTTTCCGTCCTTGCCCAGCGGTAGACAATTCGCCACCCTCGCCGTCACGCTGCCTCCTCCAGGAAGGCCGCTCAGCAGGATTGGAGTCTCCAATTGTAGCTCCTCCGTACTTCGAAAGCCGCATCCCTGCGCACTCACCACCAGCACCACACACTTCTCGCCAAACGGCCGCTTCCGGTCCAGGCTAATCACGCTGACCGGAATCTGCACCCGGAGGCGCGTGCTGCGTCGCGTCGATTTAGGCGTCAGTAATCCCATACCAGAGGCGTGCTCCTACACCATGTTTTCATTGAGGGGGCCCTTCCATTGTGGCAGATTTGCTTCTAGGTAGAAGGTGACAAAAGTAACCCGACCCTGAACCGACCGCGCATTTGCAGAGACGGTTGGATCAGGATTGTGCCCACAGGGTTCGTGTCAGGGTAGGCCTTCAGGCACGGCTCGTATCAGGGTACGGCTTCAGGCATACCGTCGCTGCCGTGAGATCGATCACGCCTTTAGGGGCTGCGAACGAGTTCCTGGACCATTTCGTTTCCAAATAACGAACCAACTCACAGCGACCGCCTTACCGGCTTGCCAGTCCCCCCGCCGTCTCCCCGCCGTCGATCGTGAACACCTGCCCCGTCGCGTAAGCCGCATCCTCCGACGCCAGATAAGCAAACAGTCCTGCAATCTCCTCCGGCCGCGCGTGCCGCCGCAGCGGAACTTTCTGATTCACTTCCTCCAGCATCGCGTCGCTATACTCCGCGCGCTGCATCGGAGTCAGCACATATCCCGGAGCCACCGCACACACCCGCACCTTCGGTGCCAGCTCTAGCGCCATTGTTCGCGTCAGCTCAATCACTCCGGCCTTGGTCGCGTTGTAGTCCGCGTAGTAAGGCTGTCCCACCACCCCGTTTGTCGACGCCGTCTGCAGAATCACGCCGCTCCCGTTCTCCCACATGTGCCGGGCCGCCGTCTGCGCCACGTAAAACATCCCAGTCAGATTCACCGCAATCACCCGTTCCCACTCTTCCGGAGTGATGTCGAGAAACTTATGCCGAATGCTGATCCCCGCATTATTGACTAGCACATCTACCCCATCCATCAGTCGAAGCGCCTCCGCAAACGCCGCCTCCACCTGCATGAGGTCGGTAACATCGGCGATGATGGCCTCTCCCAGACCCTGCAACTGATGCCGAATCCGCTCGCACGCCGCCGCATCGCGATCCAGCACGCATACCCGCGCCCCCTCCTCCAGAAACCGCGCCGCCGTAGCTGCCCCAATCCCGCTGGCCCCGCCAGTAATCAAAACTCGCTTGTCCTTCAACCCTCGCATGTCGTAGCTCCTAGCTGCTACCAGTTAAATCTAGATAGATCTTGACTATCCTAGAGATGAATCTAAAATATAGGTGCGGTGCATCAGCATGCCCTCTGCTAAAACCAAGAAAATCGCCCCCGAGATCGACGCCAAACTCTGGCACCAACTTACCGCAGTGGCGAAGCAGAACGGCCAGTCGCAACGATACGTTCTGGAGCAGGCGCTGCGCCACTATCTTCAAAACGTCGTCCCCTCGCAACATCTGGTTCGCCCCCACGTGATGGAGGCATTTGAGCGGGTAGTAGAGCGAAACCGGGATCTTCTCGAACGCCTCTCCAAGTAAATGACGGACTACCTCACGGTTGCCGAAGTCTACCACCTGCAACACTTGCTGATCGAAAGGTTCGGCGGACTCCATCGCGTTCGCGACAAAAACGCGGTGGAGGCGGCCGTCTTCCGCCCCCAAATCGGTTACTACAATTCAATCGAAGAGGAGGCAGCCGCGCTGATGGAATCGCTCGCCAACAATCACGGATTCGTCGATGGCAACAAGCGGATCGCTTTCGCCGCCGCTGCGACATTCCTGGAAATCAACGGCTACCGGCTCGAGGTCAGTGTCCGCCAGGGATACGACTTCATCTACGGCTCACTCGACCGCCACGAATTCCGCTTCCCACAAATCCTCGCCTGGATTCGTCGTTACACCAAGCCGCTTCGTTAGATATTGATGGTGTGATTATGTGGGGACGGGCGCCTTCGCAAGCCTGCCCTGAGCGAAGCCGAAGGGTCCAGGCCGAGCGCCAGCTCGGCTGGCTTTTCGCGGCTATCATCACCACTCTCTCTCTAGCACCCCGCCGTCCGAACCGCAATCGTATGCGGCACCGCCCGCATCAGCCGCATCAACTCCTCATCGCAGGACCGATTGATGTCATAAATCGCATACCCCAACGTCCCGCGAGTACTCAATACCTGGCGCTCAATATTGATCCCAAGATCCCCCAAAATGTCGTTAATCGCCCGCAGAATCCCCGGCACGTTATGATGAATATGCATCAGCCGGTACGATCCCTCCTCATACTCCAGATGACACTGCGGCAGATTCACGCTCAGCGTCGAATCCCCGGTCTTCACATAATCCAGCAATTTCGCCGACACAAACTGCCCGATATTCTGCTGCGCCTCCTCCGTGCTACCTCCAATGTGCGGTGTCAGGATTACATTCGCCAACCCCTGTAGCACGCTCGTGAAGCCCGCTCCAGTCTCCGGCTCTTTCGGAAACACATCAATCGCTGCGCCCGCCACCTTGCCGCTCTTCAGATACTTCGCCAGCGCCTCATGATCCACCACAAACCCGCGGCTCAAGTTGAGGAAGCACGCCCCATCCTTCATAGCCTGGAACTCTTCCTCGCCAAACAGATTCTGATTCTGCGGCTTGCCGTCCACATGCAGCGTGACTACGTCAGAAATCTCCAGCAGTTCGCGGAAACTGACCCCGCGCGCATTCCCCCGCGCCAGCACATGCGACACGTCGTAGAACACGACCCGCATGCCCATCGCCTCGGCCAGCTCCGAAAGCTGCGACCCGATCTTCCCGTATCCAACAATGCCGAGCGTCAGCCCGCGCACCTCATGCGCGCCCGCCGCCGACTTGTTCCACACCCCCGCGTGCATTTGGGTTGACGAAGAAAAGATCCGGCGCAGCAGCAGGATGATTTCCCCCATCGCCAGTTCCGCCACCGACCGCGAGTTCGAGTGCGGGTCGTTGAATACCGCAATCCCGCGCTCGCTCGCCGCCTCCCGATCAATCTTGTCCACGCCAATGCAGAACGCTCCGACCACCAGCAACTCCGGCGCCGCCTCGAGCACCTTCGCTGTGATCCGCGTCTTCGACCGCACTCCCAGAATCGAAGCCCCGCGCACCTTCTCGACCAGTTCCCGCTCCTCGAGCGCCGCCTTCAGCGACTCGACTTCGTATCCCGTGCCGCGAAACAACTCCACCGCCACCGCGCTGATGTTCTCCAGCAACAGTACTTTCAAGCATCCTCCAGGAATGTGTCGGCCAACCGAGGATTATCTCAAAGGAAGTGAGTAAGAAGCGTTGTCATCCTGAGCGGAGCAGAACGGTGAGCAAGGCGAGCCGTTCTGCGTAGTCGAAGGACCTCTACTCGCTGAGCCGATCGAGGATGATTCAGGGAGTTCTCCCCAAGGTTAAAGCACAGTGAGAACTCCCTGCGCCGCCAATCGCACGGAAACATGAGAGGGATTCCTTCGGCAGGGCTCAGGGCAGGCTCTTCGACTCCGGAACTGGTCCGCTTCGCGGACCAGTTCCTCCGCTCAGGATGACAACGCTGTGGCGGGCTGGCGAGCGGGATACTGTGAAGAATCTCGGGCGGGTTCCGTTGTGGGAAAGTTTACTGGTTGGTACCCGCCACCGCCTCGCCCCTGGTCTATTGGAATCATCAACTTGGCGGGAAAACTCGGAAAAATCCTAGGGCCAGAATAACTTGCGGGCAAAATCTTGGAGAGAAAGGACTTAGCCCGTTAGGTCGGGGAAAGAACTGTTACAGAGGATTTCGCCGATGGAGGAGGAAGTCAATGAAAAATGCCGGATGAGTAGAGGGAGACTCCAGTTTTGGGAAGAGACGGGGGGCGAGGGAATTAGTTGCCGTTGCGCTTCATGGTCTGCACGCGGGGTACAAAGCTGGATATGTCTCGCACCGAATCCTGCACCGCCAGTTCGACTTGGTACTGCCTCCCGTGTTTTGTCCTTTCCTCAAACGGGTAATCTTCCATCTTCTTGAACGTTTCAGGTTGTCTGTCTTGCGGTCTAGGACTTTCCCCCGTCCGCTACCACTCCATAAGCCTTCACTCTGCGTGCATTGATCGGCGATTCTTTACCGATGGCTTTCAAGGCTTGCTTGGCCCGGTTCGAAATTTCCTGGTAATCGGTGGTCGGGTCCATTATCGAGTCAAACATCACGCAGGCGCTGATGAGCTTGCGCAGGCTGTGGCTCTTTGTGACCTTGAACATTTTCCGGTATTCACCCTAGCCGCAAAGAGCGCGGCTAGGATGGTGCACCCGGCAGTCGAAGGGGCGAAAGAAAACCCAGCGGCCCGATGAACCCGGGCCGCCCGGACGGGTCAAAGACCCGTCCCCACATGGTTCTTTGTTAACTCGCTAGATCGGTTTGCCGCGGAAGAAGTAGACCAGTTCGATGATCAGGATGACGACCACCATCAGTTCGAGCACGAAGGCCCGGCTCTGGTTGAACTGCTCCACCATGAACTTGTAGAGGTCTTCGGCGGTCTGCAGCTTTTCTTTGACCAGGTCTTTGTAGTCGGGTACTCCGACCTTGGAGGCGGCCAGCTTGTACAGGCGCGCCGAGAACATGTCGCTGAGGAACTTGATGGCGTTGTCGGCGCGCTCGGTCAGTTCGTTGACGTCGAGCAGGACAGTGTGCAGCTTGGAGGCGGCGCGGGCCGTCCGCCAGCGCGACCACACGTTGGTGCCTCCGGCGTCGAGGAAGTCGTAGACGTTTTCCAGTTCCGTGGTGAGCAGTTCGTCGTAGTGGCGGAACTCGAGCAGCTGCGAGTTGGCGTACTGCAGAAGCTGGATTGCGGTCTCGGCGCCCGCAGGTGTGTCGTAGATGAAGGCCGCGTTCCATCCGATCACGGCCAGATCGTGGGGATAGTAGGAAATGCGGGACTGCAGAATCTCCTGGCGCTCGCCTTCGGAGAGCATCGAGGTTTCGCCGCGCACGACCTGGGCAATCTTGTCTCCGTCGGCGGCGAGCAGGTCGTTGGCCGAGGGAGCGCCCTCGATCTCACGCAGGTGGAAGATGAAGTAGTCCTCTTGCAGCCACTCGCCGTTCTCAGAACTGGAAACGCCGGGCTTGGCCAGATACGGCTTGATCATGGCGGGAGCGGCGCGCTCCAGCTTTTGCCGCGCGATGCGCGTGGCTACGGACTCGAAGTTGGTGTCGGAGGTCCAACGGCAGGAAACCTGGATCAGGTCTTCCCAGGTGCCGGAAAACGGCAACTCGAAGACCAGGCTGACTACGCCGTAATCGTAGTACTTGATCTCTCCCTCAAGACGCTCGCCGCTGTCGAGGATGATCGGGTCGAGCGTCTCCTCGACTGGAGTCCGCTGGTAGCGCACGTAGGAGGGAGCTTTCTTGAAGCTGGCTTCGGCGGTGCGGGCGCCGAAGATCTTGCGCAGTTCGTCGAGGCGGATCTCTTCGCAGACGTCGAACTGGATCAGGACCAGGACCGAGCCGCGCAACGGGGCTGGAGCGGCGACGGTGGGCGAAGGCTGGGGTACGGGCGAGGTCGCCTGTGCGACCTCGTGGCCCACTACCGTGGTTGAAAGCTTGCCATCCATAGACTGACGTTGGTGGTTAGAGCTGAGCCTGGAAGTTGAACTACATTGTCATCCCGAGCAAAGCGAGGGATCTGGGTTCTCGTTTGCACCACCCAGTGTCGCCGCTGACAGCAAACACCGAGATCCCTCGCTTCGCTCGGGATGACAGACCGGTCTGGGGTGCTGGAACGGTGAAACTGGCCTGCGTATATTGTCCCAGAAACGGGGGAGTTGGGCTATAGGAGCAGGCAGTCGAGCTTCGCTCGACCGGACAGCCGGGCGGCTGTCCCCACATGAGCCTCGTAAACTGCTGATCTTTCAGCGGTTGCGGGCGAACTGCCAGAGGAGGAGTCCACCCGCTGTCAGGGCTCCCAAGCCCAATCCGGCCACCTTCATGGAGGCTCGGACTTCGGCCTCACGCTGGCGGACCGCAGCGGATTCGGGGAAGGGACCCGGGCCTGACTGGGATTCGGGGCTCAGCGCCATTTGGATCACTTCGGCCAAGTGAAGGCCATGACGTTCCGTGCCTTGGGCGATCTGCTCGCGGCAACTGAAGCCGTCGGCGATGATGAGCCAGTCGGGCGGCGCTTTGCGGACGGCGGGCAGAAGTTCGAGTTCGCCGATGGCGGCCGAGATGTCGTACTTGTCATGTTCGAAGCCGAAGGAGCCGGCCATACCACAGCATCCCGGGGCGGGGGACTGGAAGTCGATACCAAGGCGGCGCAGGAGCGATTCTTCAGCGGTCATCTTCATGATGGATTTGTGGTGGCAGTGGCCGTGCAGCAGCGCCCTGCGCTCGAAGCGCGGTAGCGGGCGATTGCCGGAGTGGCGGACCAATTCTTGTTCCAGGAATTCGCTGAGCAGGAAGGTTTGGCGCGAGAGCCGCTGGGCGCGCTCGTCGTTGGGGAAGAGGTTGACGAGTTCGTCGCGGAAGACGGCGACGCAGCTGGGTTCGAGCCCAACGATGGGGATTCCGGCTTCGATTTCGGGGGAGAGTTCGTCGAGGATTTCTAGCAGCAGGGATTCGGCGCGGTCGAGCATGCCGAAGTCGTAGAGCGGGCGTCCGCAGCAGAGATTCGCTTGGGGGACGACGACGCTGAATCCGGCGGCCTCGAGGACCTCGACGGCGGCCTGGGCGGTCGCGGGCAGGAAGTAGTTGTTGAAGGTGTCGGCCCAGAGGAGAACAGGCGGGCCATCAGGGGCTAAAGCCCTATTTTCTTCTCGCCCTCGACGCGGCGCTGAAGCGCCGCTCTTCCACCGCGTGCTCTTCGGCCTCGTACGACGGAACCAGGACTTGAAGGTCTCGGGAGCGAAGGGTGGGATGCTGCGCTGGGCCGGGATTCCGGCGACCACCTTGGCGAGGTCGCGGAGAAAGGGCAACTGTGTGGTCAGGTTCACCAAGCCCGGGGCCGTCGACGCCAGGCGCGCCCAGAGATCGATGTTGCCGAAGGCGTAGGCGCTCACCGGTCGCACGCGGCCTTCGTAGTAGTGCGAGAGAAACTCGGCCTTGTAGGTGGCGACGTCGACGCTCACCGGGCAGTCACTCTTGCATCCCTTGCAGGCCAGGCACAGGTCGAGCGAACGTTTGACTTCTTCGCTGCGCCAACCGTCGCGGATCACCTCACCTTGCGTCATTTCCCAGAGAAGATGAGCGCGGCCGCGAGTAGAGTGCTCCTCTTCGCGCGTGGCGCGATAACTGGGGCACATCACGCCGCCTTCGTCGCGCCGGCACTTGCCTACGCCTACGCAGCGGAGAGTTGCCTCGGACAGGCTGCCGTGATCGTGGGGGAAGTGGAAGTGCGTGTCCGGCTCCCACGGAGCATAGTTTGCGCCCAGGCGAAGATTCTGATCGAGCTTGTACGGCTCGATCACCTTGCCGGGATTCATCTTCCAGTCCGGATCCCAGGCGGATTTGAACTGGCGGAAGGCCTGCATCAACTCGGGGCCGAACATTTTTGGAAGCAACTCGGCGCGAGCTTGTCCGTCGCCGTGTTCGCCGGAGAGCGAGCCGCCGTAGCTGACTACGAGGTCGGCGGCTTCTTCGACGAAGCGGCGGAACTTGGCGATGCCGTCTTTCGATCGCAGGTCGAAGTTCAAACGCGTATGGACGCAGGCGTGGCCGAAGTGGCCGTAGAGCGAGCCTTTGTATCCGAAGTCGGCCATCATTTTGCGCAGGTCGCGAAGGTAGCTGCCGAGGTTTTCGGGAGCGACCGCGGCGTCTTCCCAGCCCTCCCAGTTCATGGGCTCGCCGGGCACATGGGAAGTGACGCCGAGACTCGACTCGCGAACCTCCCACACGCGCTTGGCCTGTGCGCCGGAGTAGAGGCGCGCGTTAGGAGGATTTGGGCTGCGGTTGAGGGCTTCGATCAAACCGCGTGCCTGGGATTCGGCTTCCTGCAGCGTGCTACCGCCGAACTCGACCAGCAGCCAGCCGTTGCCTTCGGGCAGAAGGGCGAGTCCTTCGGAATTGATGCCTTTCTTGCGCGTGTAGCCGACGAGGAGATCGTCGAAGCCTTCGAGACCGATGGGCTTGTGCGCCATGATTTCGGGAACGTGGTCGGCGCATTGATAAATGTCGGGATAGGCGAGGACCAGAAGGACCCGTTCCGGCGGGCTCTCCACTAGGCGACACGTCGCTTCGAGGATCGTGACGCAGGTTCCCTCCGAACCGACGAGAGCTCGGGCGAGATGAAAACCATTCTCGGGAAGGAGGTAGTTCAGGTTGTATCCCGAGACGCGGCGCGGAATGGCGGGGAATTTTTTGTGGATGAGGTCGGCGTATTGATCGGCGATTTGCTTCAGCGAGGTGGAGATCTGATCGCGACGTCCGGAATCACTGCGGCCCGATAATTCCGGGCCGCCTGAACAGCCGGGGGCGGCTGTTCCCACATGATCTCGCAGCAGGTTCTTGCCGACTGTCAGGCGAAGGCCGTCGTAGGTGACGACATCGAGTTGCTCGATGTTGTCGTCGGTTTTGCCGGCCATCACCGAGTGAACTCCGCAGGAGTTGTTGCCGATCATGCCGCCCAGCGTGCAGCGGTCGTGCGTGGCGGGATCGGGGGCGAAAGTCAGGTGATGTTTTTCGGCGGCATTGCGGAGGGTGTCGAGCACGACCCCGGGTTGCACGCGGGCGATGCGCCGGGCGGGATCGATCTCGAGAATCTTCGCCATGTACTTGGAAAAATCGAGGACGACGGCCACATTGCAGCACTGGCCGGCGAGGGAGGTGCCGCCTCCGCGGCAGAGCAGGGGAGCGCCAAATTCGCGGCAAAGAGAAATGGCAGCGAGGACGTCGTCCGCGTCGCGGGGGAGAACTACGCCGATCGGAACCTGGCGGTAGTTGGATCCGTCAGTCGCGTAAAGAGCGCGGCTGCTCTGGTCGAAGCGGACTTCGCCTTGCACACTCTTACGGAGAGCTTCTGCCAGCCCCAACGCATCGGTTGTGGGCGTCGGGGCGGGCACGGAACCTGCGACTTGATCTGACATGGGCCGATGCTTCTCAGTTGGAAGAAGTGGCTTTTTTGCTGACGTTGGTGATCTGAAATTTTGAGGCGTCGCCACTCGGCTCGATGTTGATGGTGACCATGTTCCCCTTCTGGTCATTGGAGACGATGGTGCAACGGTTCTGATCAGCCGTCGTTGCCATGGCGTTGGGGAACCGGGATTTGTAGAAAGCGCAGACTTTGTCGACCGAGTCATTGCTTTCGAAATTGGCGGTGACGGTGTGAATGCTTCCAAAAGTGGCGGAGGAGGCGCCATTTCTCTGAACCTCGGCTCCGGGATAAACATCCACGCCCAGGTCCTTGGCTGCTCTTTCCGGATCCTGAGAGGTCTCGACATTGCCGAAAGGTGTTTCCACACTGACGTGCTTGCCTTCCTGACGCAGGTGAGCGCTTTTGGCGATGCGATAACCAACGATGCCGACCGTGGCTACGCCGAGGATTCCGATCACGACGATCACGGCGACAATGATCAGGATAATTTTGAGAGCGCTACTGCCTCCGGTAGGGGCCGGGGCAACTGACGTTGCAGCGGGAGCGGCGGGTCCTCCGGATACGACGGCACCGCATTTATTGCAGAACTTTGTTCCCGGACTCAGAGTAGCGCCGCATGAATTGCAGAATGCCATAAATCACCTCCCGAGCAAATGGTGATGAAGCGACGGCGCGAGTATACCGCAAGTTGGGGGTTGAAGCAGGGCTCCGGGCTTTCCGAAACCCCCACTTCTCGCACAAAGAACGCGCGAGAAATGGGGCACCCACGATTTTCATCCTGATCGGTGGGCAGCTAGCTCCAGACGCGCGTGCCGTAATCGGCCATGGAGAGCGCGAGGAGAATGAACAGGAAGAACACGGTCGAGATGACGACCAGCTTGAGCAGCTTTTCGCTCGCGCCCCGGATATGCATAAAGAAGAGAGCGACCAGAAGCGCTTTGATCGTGGCGATTGTGAGAGCCACGGCGGCGTTGAAGTGGCCGAGGTCGATTTGAGCCGCGAAGACCGTCAGGGCGGTTCCGGCGAGCAGGGTCAGCCAGATCACGACGTAGGTTTTTAGCGGCGATGATGAGTGATCGGACATGTCGGCCTCATTTTTGCAGCGCCATCATTTATGTAAATCGATCAAGTAGAGCAAAGGGAACAGGTAAATCCAGACAATGTCGACGAAGTGCCAGTACAGGCCGCCGATCTCCATCGGCGTGTTGTACTCCGGCGTCAGGCGTCCCTTCCAGGCAATCGTCAGGAGCCATAAAAAGATGCCAATGCCGATGATCATGTGCAGGGCGTGCAGTCCGGTCATGATGAAGTAGAGCGCGAAGTAGATTTGCGCATGACGCGGATTGGCCAGTTGATCGGGATGGCTCGGCACTTTAACGTTATCGAATTGGAAGCTGGGGCCGGGCACGTGGTGCTTCTCGAATTTCTCGGTGTACTCGATCGCCTTGATCCCCAGGAAAGCAAAGCCGAGGATGAGGGTGAGCACAAGGCTGCCCAGCAGCATGGCGCGCTTGGCTTGCTGCGCGGCATAGACCGCGAGGACCACGGTTAAGCTGCTGCAGATCAGGACGGCGGTATTGGTGGCGCCGAGTTTCCAGTTGAGGGTCTGGCTGGCGGCGGCGAAATCGCCGAAGTACCAGATGCGGTAGATCAGGTAAGCGCAGAACAGTCCGCCGAAGAACATGACTTCGGTGGCCAGGAAGATCCACATGCCGAGGCTGGCGGCGTCGCGCTGTTGCTGCGGTTCGGCGAAATGATGCAGCAGAGCCGGGTTGTGAGTGTCGCCGTGAACGGCTATGGCTTGACTATCCGACAACTGGGACCTCCGCTTTGTGAGGCGCGTCTATCTCGTCGTAGTTGTAGGCTTCCCAGGTTACGACGGGCTCTTCTTCGAAGTTGAAGGTCGTCGGCGGAGAAGCTGTCTGCCACTCCAGGCCTGCGGCGTTCCAAGGATTGTCAGGCGCTGGCTTGCCATAGCGCATCGACCAGAGGAAGTAGATCATCGGCAACAGATAGCCGACGCCCAGCACCGTGGCACCTGCGGTCGAGAGCACGTTCAGCACCTGGAATTCCTGCGGGTACTGGTAGTAGCGCCGCGGCATGCCTACGTAGCCGAGGATGAACTGGGGGAAGAAGGTCAGGTTGAAGCCGATGAAGACGATCAAGGCTGCAAGCCGTGCCCAGCCTTCGGGGTAGAGTTTGCCGGAAATTTTCGGCCACCAGAAATGCATTCCGCCGAGATAGCCCATGAGCGCGCCGCCCACCATGATGTAGTGGAAGTGTGCGACTACGAAATAGGTGTCGGTGACGTGCACGTCGATGCCGAGACAAGCCAGAAACAGACCAGTCAATCCGCCCATGGTGAACAGGCCTAGAAACCCGAAGGCATAGAGCATCGGCGCGTCGTAGCGGATGGATCCCTTGTATAGCGTTGCGGTCCAGTTGAAGACCTTGACGGCCGAGGGCACGGCCACTGCATAGCTCAGCAAGGAAAAGACCAGCGCAGCGTAGACCGAAATTCCAGCCACGAACATGTGGTGCGCCCAGACCAGGAAGCCGAAGACGGCGATGGCGATGGACGACAGCGCCACGAAGCTGTATCCAAAGATACGCTTGCGCGCGAAGCAGGCGATGATCTCGCTGACGATACCCATCGAGGGGAGAATCATGATGTAGACGGCGGGATGGGAGTAGAACCAGAACAAATGCTGAAAGAGCAGGGGATCGCCCCCGAGTTTGGGATCGAAGATGCCGAGGTGCAGCGTGCGTTCGACGGCGACCAGCACGATGGTAATCGCAATGACCGGCGTTCCCAGAATCTGAATGATGCTGGTGGCGTAGTGCGCCCAGATAAACAAGGGTAAGCGCGACCAGGTCATGCCTGGCGCGCGCATGCGGTGGATGGTCACAACGAAATTCAGGCCGGTGAGGATGGAAGAGAATCCGGCGACGAAGATGGCCAGTCCGGCCTCGACGATCTTGGTGTTGGTGAAGGCGGTGCTGAAAGGGGTATAGAAGGTCCAGCCGGTGTCGACGCCGCCGGTCAACATGCAGTGCAGCATCATGACGCCGCCGATGATGTAGAGATACCAGCTCAGCAGGTTGATGCGAGGGAAAGCCAGGTCCTTGGCGCCGACTTGCATGGGCACCAGGAAATTGCCCAGCACGGCGGGGATGGACGGGATGAGGAAGAAGAAGACCATCACCATGCCGTGCATGGTGAAGAGTTTGTTGTAGGTGTCGGCTTGCACCAGGTCGCCGGCGGGAGTGAGCAACTCAAGACGGATCAGCAGGGCGAAGAAGCCGCCGATGAAAAAGAACACCGTGATCGAGAGCAGATAGAGAAGCGCGATGCGCTTGTGGTCGGTGGTGAGCAGCCACGAGGCGACGCCGTACTCCTTGTTCAGGTAATTGACGCGCTCAACGGGTTGAGCTGTTGCTGTAGCCATACTCATTCCACCTGACTTCCCTTGGTTGGGGCCTTGCTGTCTTTGGGCGCCGCCTCGGCGGTCTTGGGCCCGGGCGAGCCAGGCTTGGAGAGCGATTTGACGTAGGCGACCAGGGCGTTCAATTGCTCTTCACTCACGATTCCCTGAAACGTGGGCATGACGGGTTTGAATCCGTTCACGACTTTGGCCCCGGGATCGAGGATGGACTCGCGAACGTAGTTTTCGTCGACGGTCACGGTGCGCCCGTCCTCCAGCAACACCGGCTTGCCGAAGACTCCCTGCAGGTTCGGACCTCGGCCCTGGGTGTCGGAGCGATGGCAGGTGACGCAGCCGAGCTCCGCGAAAATCTTTTCTCCCGTTGCCGAGAGCGGGCCGGTCGAGCCGCCGCTCATCCAGGCCTCGTACTGGGCAGGCTCCTGCACCACGATGGAGCCGATCATTCCCGAATGCTGGGTGCCACAGTATTCGGCGCAGAACAGGTGATAGGTGCCGGGCTTGGTGGCGCGGAACCAGGCTACCGTGTAGCGGCCGGGGAGCACGTCTTGCTTCATGCGGAACGCTGGGACGTAGAAGCTATGGATCACGTCCTGAGAGGTCATGATCAGCTTTACGTCGCGGCCGACGGGCACGTGCAGTTCATTGATCTCGCGCTGGCCTTCGGCGTGTTCCAGCTTCCACATCCACTGTTTTGCGACGACATAGACTTCGGTCGAGTCCCGGGGAGGGGTGCGGCCCTTGAAATAGACCACGGCTCCCCAGAAGAAGATCGCGAGAAACACACCCAGCGGGATGACGGACCAGGTCAACTCCAACGGAATGGAACCCTCGATCTGCTCGGCCGGAACGCCTTGCTGGTGGCGGTAGCGCGCGGCGAAGTAGACCACGGCGGTAAAGATGAGCAGGGTCATCAACCCGGACACGATGAGCAGGAAGATGTAGAGGGCATCGACGTTGCCCGCCGCGGTGGAGGCCCGATCCGGCCATAATGGAAAATTATCGAACATAACTTACTTACTGGACTCTCTCTTTACGAAGTGCACTTATTCCCGTTTCGTGGGTTGTGTCCAGGTCGCCGAGGGAAAAGCCGATCCTCAGGCGCTGAAGCGCAACGCGTTTTCAATGGCCTAGTGGCACGAGTAGAACTCGTGCCCTTCCCAAAACCGGCACGAGCCTCGGTTTTTCCGCAGCCCGTAAAACTCGTGCCCTTCCCGCCCCCGTCCGCTCGAACTTCCCCCCAACTTCTTAGGTCCTCGTCGCGTGGTTCTGGTTCCAGTTTCTTCGCGGCGCGACTTTCTCCAGACGGAACAGAATCAGCAGGAGGGCGCCGAGAAAAACGATGGTGACTCCTGCGCCCAGCCGCAGAATGTTGCTTACGATCGCGCCGTATTTCCCGGTCGCCGGATCGTAGTGATAGCAGTAGAGCAGTACCTGATCGACGGCGTTGCCGATCTTGCCCTCGGAGGCCTCGACCAATCCCATGCGCAGATCTTTCGGCGGAAAATCCACGCCGTAGAAGTAGCGTGAGATGCGGCCTTCAGGGGTCAGCACCATGATGGCGGTGGCGTGCGCGTACTGTTTGATGTTGGGATCGTACTGATACTGAAAGCCCACTGCCTTGGTGAGCGCGTTGATCGACTCCGGCGGTCCGGTCAGAAAATGCCAACCGGGCGTGGCGCCGGGACGGCCGTAGCGCGCGAGATAGTCCTTCTTTTTGGCGGCGGCGATCTCGGGCGTCTCCTGCGGATTGAAGCTGACGGTGACGACTTCGAATTCCTTGCCCACGTCGAATTTCACCATTTTCATGGCGCCGGTCAGGCCGGCGAGCGCTTCTCCGCAGAGCATGGTGCAGTTGTAGTAGACCAGGTTGAGGATCAGGGGCTTTTTGCCGAAGTAATCACCGAGTTGGACGGTGCGGCCGGTATCGTCGATGAAACTGAGATCGGGCGGCACCTGGCCGTCGAGATGCTGCTCGATGCCGACATTCTCGAGATACGGGGGACGAACGCTTGCCGGCGGGGACATGATACCTTTTGACATGGATTGGCCCGAGGCGATCGAGGCAAAAAACACGAGCAGCGTCAGAATTCGGTAGTGACGCAATCTGCCAACGCTGACTGAGAGCGCAGTCGAGCTTCGCTCGACCGGACAGCCGGGGGCGGCTGTCCCCACATGGCTACTCGATGCCCGCACCATAAGTCTCGAATTGTGATTCTGGCTGCTCACTGATTGGCTTCCTTTGTCTTACCTTTGTCGGGATTCTTGGCCGCTGCTTCTCCGTTTTGCAGGCGCACCGGGAGGCCGCGCTCGGCGATGAGGTCCATGGCGCGGTCGATCGGGATGCGGACGGTGCCGGCATTCTGATCGATGTAGTCGTAGGTGCTTAGCGTTTTCTCCTCGTCCAAACGAATTTTGTCCAGTTGATTGCGCTCACTGATTTCCAACTGCGGTGCTGGGAAGTTTTCCTTTAGATATTTCTCGTAGTCCCCGGTGTATTCCTTCGGGATATGGCGAGTGTCCGCCGGGGCATTTGCGACCAACGGACTAACCGGCGTTTGCTGGGCCTCGTTCTGCTTGTCAAGATAGGAAAACAGGCCGGTCACAATGAAGTGAACGATCAGGCCGGCGAAGGCCAGGCCTGCCAGAAAATACAGCACTCCAGCGACGCCGATATCGCGGCGCTCGAAGCCGCCGTGGTTGGCCGAATTCGCGGGTTTCGTCTCGTCAGTCATACTTTCTTACTTACGCGCCCCCGTGATGGTGGGCCGGTTCCAGAACTTCTCCAACCGACGGATCGTAGGCCGGCAGCAAGGGCAGTGCGCCCAGATTACGGAAGAAGTAAGCAAGCCACAGACCGCCGATGGCGACGGGCACGACTACGTCTGCCACCGTCACTTTGAAGGTGTGCGAAAAATTCGGCTCGATGATCCAGAACATGTCCACAAAGCGCATCAGGATCAGCCACGTCGCCAGCCAGACCAGTCGGTGAATGTCGCGCTTGAGCGGGCGCGAGAGCAAGATCGTAAACGGTACGGCGAAATGGAAGATCACGATGATCAGGCCGACATATCCCCAGCCGCCGTTCAAGCGCCGCATATAGTACGTAATCTCGGTTGGCAGGTTGCCGGCCCAGATGATGAGCCACTGCGAAAAATTGAAGTAGGCCCAGACCATGATGAAGGTCAGCATCCACTTGCCATGGTCGTGGACGAAGTCAGGCTTCAGCATCTCCGACATGGGCTTGTAGTTGAAGAGAATGCGTTCGACCACCACCGCGAAGCACATGGCCGCCAGGACTTCGCCGATCAGGATGACCAGGCCGAAGATGGTGGAAATCCAGCTGGGGTCGAGCGACATGACCCAGTCAATGGCGGCGAAGGAGATGGTGAATCCGTAGAGGATGAGGCCGGGGCCGGCGACTACCTTGAAGCGCTCGGTGTTGTCGGGGGCGCCGGCGTGATCGGTTTGCTTCGACCACTTCGACAGCAGGAACGAGAGCAGATTCCAGATGGCGAAGTAGAAGACGGCGCGGAGAATGAACCCACTCGGGGTGAGATACGTTTTGGTGATGACTTCCAGGTGCTCACGCAGATGTTTGTCGGCGACCTCACTGAGAGGCCGGTTCCAGATGTAGAGATGCTTCATCCCGAGAATCACGGGGATGAACAGGACCGCGAGCAAAGGCACCGTGCGCATGGCAGCGCCCAGGATGCGGCGGATCACCATGCCCCAACCGCCGCCGGTCAGGTGGCGGATCATCAGGATCGCCATGGATCCCAGAGCGACGCCCAGCCAGCACATGAAGCCGAGCAGGTAGGCGCGAAAGAACTCCTCACGGCCATTCGTAGAAACGAAAGCGCTGACGACGGCAATCACCGTGAAGACAACGCCAACGACGAGCGATCGCTGGGAAATCTTCTTCACCACCGCTGGGGCCGTCAGATCGAGTTGGGTTGCGGTCAGCGCGGTCATTTCTGGTCTTCCTTCGTCTCTTCCGGTTTTGTCTCGGGCGCCCGCACGGGCAATGTCGCTCCTGATCCGGGCTCGCGGAACTTCGGCGGATCCGAGGGAATCTTCTGGCCCTCCGGCACATCAGCCATGGTGGCGTTCTGGCTCAACTGCAACGCGCGAATGTAGGCCACGATGGTCCAGCGGTCTTTGGGAGGAATCTGCGAGGCGTATTCCGGCATGATGCCGAAGCCTTCGGTGATGACGTCGTAGATGTATCCGACGGGCGCCTTCTGCAGGCGGGCAATGTGGAACGATGGGGGCTTGCGGGCAAAACCGCGCGAGGGCACGAAGCCGTTGCCGTCTCCTACACGAGAGTGGCAAGGGGCGCAGAAGATGTTGTAGCGCTCGCGGCCGCGCGCCAGAATTTCTTTGGTGACAGGGAAAGGCATCACGTCGCCGGGATTGTTGCCGATTTTTCCGGTGTAGAAATAGGTGTCTTCGAGCAATTGGCCGCGCGCTATCGTGCCTTCGACCGGGGGGCGGGCGGAGCGCTGGTCGGAGAAGAAGTCGCTGCGGGAGAGAGGATTCTGACGGGGCTGCACGTGCATGTCGATGCGGCAGGCGGATGTGAGGGCGATCAGCACCAGCAGGCCCGCAAAGAAAACCGCTGTCGAGCTGCGCTCGACCGGACGGGCGAAGGCGCCCGTCCCCACATGTGCATTGCTGCTTTCCGGCACGAATGGCTGAAGGAGGGGCGGCATCTAGCTGGGCACCTCCGAGATTGAGCGCGGGGTTAGACCTTCGAGGAACCTGCGCGTACTGGCCGGATCGTACTTCTTGTCGGAGGAGAACACGATCAGGAAGAAGCGATCTTTCGATGCGGAAGAGAAACGCGGGACGTTGAATACCGGGTGGTAGGGCATGGGCAGGCCGTTCAGAGCGAGCATGCCGAACACCGCCGAGATTCCGGCAAACAGAATCGTCATTTCGAAGGTGATGACGATGAAGGCGGGCCACGAATGGTACGGCTTACCACCGATGTTCAGCGGGTAATCTACGGCCGACATCCAGTACTGCATCAAGTAGCCGGACAGGCCTCCGATAATGCCGCCGATCAGAACCACCAGCGGAACTTCGTCGTGGTGGAAACCGATTTCTTCCGCCAGACCTTCGATGGGAAACGGGCTGTAGGCGTCGATCTTCTTGTAGCCGGCCTGGTGCGTGGCGTGGGCCGCATCGATCAGCGCCTGAGCGGAGTCGAATTCTGCCATGATGCCGTAGATGGGATCGCGCTTCATATTACGAACCTCGAAACCGCGAACCTCGAAACCGCAGTCGAAACCGCACCGGCCATCACTCTTTCACCTCCGCTTCGGGCAACAGAGTGCGCATTTCAAAGATCGAGATCGCCGGCAGCACGCGCAAGAACAGGAACATAAGAGCAAGGAACATGCCGATGGTGCCGATGTAGGTCATCCAGTCCCATCGGGTGGGGTAGTACATGCCCCAGGACGAAGTCAGGAAGTCGCGGTGCAGGCTGACGACCACGATGATGAAGCGCTCCAGCCACATGCCGATGAGAATCACGCCGGAGATGAAGAAGAGCGCAATTGGGCTGGTGCGCAGTTTCCGGATCCAGAGCACCTGCGGGATGAAGATATTGCAGATCAGCAGCATCCAGTACGGACCGGCATAGGGGCCGTGCAGGCGGTTCCAAAGGGTGAAGGCGTCGTAACGATCGCCGCCGTACCAGCCCATGAAGGCTTCGATACCGTATCCGTAGGCGACGATGAGGCCGGTGGCGAGCATGACTTTTGCCGAGTTTTGCAGGTGCCGTTCGGTGATGAAATCTTCGAGGCCATAGATCTTGCGAATGGGGATGGCCAGCATTAACACCATGGCGAAGCCGGAGTAGATGGCGCCGGCGACGAAATAAGGGGGGAAAATGGTCGTGTGCCATCCGGGGACGATGCCGACGGCGAAGTCGAAACTCACGACCGTGTGAACCGAGAGCACCAGCGGCGTGGCCAGGCCCGCGAGCAGCAGGTAAGCGGTTTCGTAACGATGCCAGTGACGCGCCGATCCGCGCCAGCCGAACGAGAGCATGCCGTAGACAATTCTGAGCGCGGGATTTTCGGTGCGGTCGCGCAGGGTCGCCAAGTCCGGAATGAGGCCGATGAACCAGAACAATGCTGAAATCGTGGCGTAGGTGGAGACGGCGAAGACGTCCCACATGAGCGGACTGCGGAATTGCGGCCAGACGCTCATGGTGTTGGGATAGGGAAAGAGCCAGTAGGCGAGCCACGGACGGCCGACGTGAATGGCAGGAAAAATTCCGGCGCAGGCGACGGCGAATAGCGTCATGGCCTCGGCAAAACGGTTGATCGAGTTACGCCACGACTGGCGCAGCAGGAGGAGGATGGCGGAGATCAGGGTGCCGGCGTGGCCGATACCGATCCACCACACGAAGTTGACGATGGCGAAGCCCCAGCCGATCGGGATGGTTACGCCCCAGATGCCGATGCCTTTCAGGAAGAGGTAGCCGACGGCGAACAGCATCATCATCGTGAGCATGAACGCGATGCCGAAACCGACGAACCATCCGTTGGAAGCGGGACGGGTCAGCACGATGGCGCTGATTTTTTCCGTGACCGTACCGAAGGTGTGGCCCGGTTCGATGACCGGGGCGCGGTCGGCGTCAATCGTCGATTTGTATTGCTCGTTCATGTTCAGCTTCTAGCTTCTAGCTCCTAGCTTCTAGCTTTTTTCTTCCAACTCGGGGTTTGGGTTGCGAACTTCTGCCAGATACGTCGTGCGTGGGCGCGTATTTAACTCGCCTAGAAGGCTGTAGTTGCGCGCCTGCGCTTTCAGCTTCGAAACTTTGCTGTTTGGATCATTGATGTTGCCGAAGATGATTGCTCCGGCGGGACACGACTGCTGGCAAGCCGTCTGCAATTCGGTCGTCGTTGATCTTGCGGTCTTCGCGTTCGGCGTCGATGCGGCGCTCGTTGATGCGCTGCACGCAGTAGGTGCACTTTTCCATGACGCCGCGGCTGCGCACGCTGACGTCGGGATTGCGCATCATTTTGTATTGCGGCGTATCCCAGTCCTGGAACAGGAGGAAGTTGAAGCGGCGCACTTTATAAGGACAGTTGTTCGAGCAATAGCGCGTGCCTACGCAGCGGTTGTAGACCATGTCGTTCAGGCCTTCGGTGGTGTGGTTGGTGGCGCCGACGGGGCAAACCACTTCGCAAGGCGCGTTCTCGCATTGCATGCAGGGCACGGGCTGGAAGAAGGCGCGTGGATTGTCGCGGTCGCCCTGGTAATAGGCGTCGACGCGAATCCAGTGCATGTGGCGGCCGATCACGGTTTGCTCCTTGCCGACGACGGCAATGTTGTTCTCCGACTGGCAGGCCAGCATGCAGTTGTTGCAACCCACACAGGAGTTCAGATCAATCGCCATGCCCCAGGCGTAGTCTTCTTTGTCGTAAGGGTACGGTGTATAGAGCGTGAGTTCTTTTGGCGTCTCTTCTTCCTTCGCGAAAGTGGGCTCTTTGCGGTATTCCTCGAGCGTGGTTTCGCGGACCAGCGGGCGATGGCCGCCGTCGGGAGTGTCCATACTCTGCATGCCCTGGGTCGAGGCGAGCTTGTAGGTTTCGCCGGTCTTTTGAATTTGCAGGCCGGTGGCGATCCACGGTGCGGCGCTGGTGCGCAGGGCGTAGGCATTGAAACCCTGCGCGGTGCCGACCCGGCCGGCGCGGGTGCGTCCGTAGCCGAGCGTGATGGTGACGGAATTGTCGGGATGGCCTGCCTGAATCCAGACTGGGCCTTTGATCTTCTTGCCGTTGAGTTCGAGTTCGACGGCGTCTTCCGTTTTGATGCCCTGCTCTTGCGCCATCTTGGGGCCGATGAGGATGGCGTTGTCCCAGGTGAGCTTGGTCATCGGCTTGGGCAGTTCCTGCAGCCAGCCGTTGTTGGAGAACTGACCGTCGTGGATGGTGGGGTCGCGGCGAATGTTGAGTTCGATGGTCTTGGCGTTGCTGGAAGGTCCAGGAAATTTGTCCTGCTTCACAGTGACTGACTTCGGGGCGAACGCAGTGCCTTCGATCCAGCCGTCATGCAGCGACTTGCGCCAGAATTGTTCGAAATCTGTTCCCGCGTGTTGCTTCTGCCAGTACGCGCGGACGAGATCGTAGCCCGTGGCATCGGCCTGGCCAGACAGTAGCGCAACGAATTCCAATGCACTCTTCCCGTTGTAAAGCGGAGCGATCAAAGGTTGGATGATGCTGACGGTGCCGTCGTAGGCGCGGGCATCGCCCCAGGCTTCGAGTTCATGGGCCTGGCTGACGTGCCACTGGCAAAGTTCGGCGGTTTCGTTTTGATAAAGACCGTGGTGAACGCGCAGCGGAATCTTGGTGTTCTTGAGGGCGTCGGCGAAGTTGAGATCGGCAGGTGCATCGTAGGCGGGATTGCCGCCGAGAATGACGAGCAGATCGACTTTCCCGCCTCGCATATCAGCGACTAGATCTTTGATCGACTCGGTCTGGTTGACCGGGTTCGCATCGACCGGGTCGGTGTAGAACACTGTTTTGCCGACATTGCCCAGTTTTGCGTTCATCGCGTGCGCCAGAGCATGCACGGACGGAGGCTGGTGATCACCGGCAATGACTACAGAAGACCCTTGATGGGCCATGAGGTCGTTGATGAGATGGTTGCCGAATGTCCCGGTCCACGTTCCTGATTCCTGCCCCCAAACTCCAACCAGCGATGCGAGAAAGCGCACAAAACCATCGAGCATCGCTGCCTGCATCGGATAGCGGTGGTCTGCCTTCGCGCCGGTTGAAGTCGGCGTGCACTCGATCGCGTACAGGCGATTCATAGGCGCGTCGGGATTGCGGCGGCTGGCGAAATCGCGGATGTAGCGGACGTTGCCGGGGAATCCGGCGTAGAGGAAGTCGGCGTCGAGGGAGACGATTACGTCGGCCTTCGAAAGATCGTAGTGCGTCTCGACCGGCTGTCCGAAGGCCATCTTCGCGCCTTCTAGGACGTTGTCGCGGTTGACCGGCTCATAGACGTGCCACTTGGCCTGCGGATACATCTTCAGAAAATTGCGCAGTTGATCGGCCAGCGTGGGCGAAGAAATCGTCGGGGTCAGAATCCGAATGCCCGCGCCCTGGAGTGCTTTTTGCGCGCTGAGCGGGCCTCGTACAGCCCCTAGAAACGCACCCCACGAGCGCACATCGCCCATCGACGTAACCGTCTGGGAGCGGTCGGGGTCATAGAGGCCGAGGATCGAAGCTTGGGCAAAAATGTCGGTGCCGCCGAGCGAGGCCGGGTGCTGGTCATTTCCTTCAATTTTTGTAGGCCTGCCGAGATGGCTTTCGACTAGCAGCGGACTGGCGTAGCCGCCTAGCGTCATCGCGGTGGCGTAGTACATGGGGCGGCCGGGGACGACATTTTCCGGCTGACGGACGTAGGGGACGATGGGCTCGAGCGGCAGGCGGACGCAGCCCGTCATACCGGCCAGACCTAGCGATGCTCCCATGACCTTGAGGAATCCGCGGCGGGAGACGGAGTCGACCCATTCGGAGGCGCCTTTGGGGAATTCGCGGTGCAGAGCCTCCTGGAAGGCTTCGCTACCGGCTAGTTCTTCGAGGCTGCGCCAGTATTCGGGGCCGGTTTTTTCGGCGGCGTCGTGGGCCGTGGCCGCGTCGATTCTGTCGCGGACCGCGTTCAGGTCTAGTTTCTTGCCCGGGCAAATGTCTTCGCGCTTGCCGCCGCGATTTTTGTCGTCGTTCGTCATTCTCTCATTGAAGCGTTCTGTCGTCCCTACGGGACTTTTTACTCTTCTTGTGGTTCTACCCGGCACTTACGTGCCGGGCTTTAATTAATATGTCGCCCTGCGGGGCTGGTTTCTGCCGCTACTGGTGTACTTCTCGCCTTACGAACTCATCTGTGGCACGTGCTGCATGTCGTAATGTCTTTCACGCTGCGGACCTTGTACTTCTTTGCCAAATCTGTGCCTAGGTCGATCTGGTCGGTGTAACTATGTCCATCGACCACCACGGGATTCGCACCTGTGGGCTGCTGGTATCGCATGTTGAATACCTGGTCGCGCGGGCGGAGATTCTTTTCTGGCGCGCGATGGCAGCCCAGGCACCATTCCATCTGCAAGCTCTCCTGCTGGTACATCAGCGGCATCTGGTCGACGGGGCCGTGGCAGGTGTTGCAGCCGACTCCCTTATTGATATGAATGCTGTGATTGAAGTAAACAAAATCGGGGAGTTGGTTGACCCGCGTCCACTGCAGGGATTCGCCGGAGCGGTAGCTGGCGCGTACAGGCTCAAGCAATTGCGCGTTGGTCCAGATCTGCGAGTGGCAGTTCATGCACGTTTTCGTCGGGGGAATGCCGGCGAAACTCGAGGTTTCCACCGAAGTGTGGCAGTAGCGGCAGTCGATGCCGAGTCCGGTGACGTGGTGCTGGTGGCTGAAGGGCACCGGTTGCGGTTTGCGGACACCGGCATAGGTAATGTACGGCGAGCGCTGGACTTCCATCGCCACCCAGGACAGCGCGGCAATTACAAACACCGCGCCAAAAATTGTGGCCCGGGACAGGGTATTCGTACTGCGATGAAAAATCTGCGCCATTCTCGTACGTGAGATCTGGTTGAGGAGACCCGGCGGATCATCCGCTCTTATTGATAATGTTTGTTCAGTTCAGTAATGGTGAACAAGAAAGCCACCCACTGGCTTTCCTAGTTGGTTGTGAAACTGGAGATTATAAATAGTTGGCAGATTTTTGTCGCGTTTTTTGAAATTCACAAAAGAAAAAGGATTCGAACGGGGCGATCTGGAAGAATGTTGAATTTCTCAACGTGAGATCGCGCGTACTGCACGCTCGAAGTCTCAGCGGAGGTTCATGACCAGCAGCTTCGGTTCGGTCATTTCTTCGATCGCGTAGCGCAGGCCTTCGCGGCCGAGGCCCGAATCCTTCACGCCGCCGTAGGGCATATGATCGATGCGAAATGAGGGTACGTCTCCGGCGATGACGCCGCCGACCTCGAGCTCGTCGTAGGCCTGAAACAGCAGCTTGGCATCGCGCGTAAAGATTCCGGCCTGCATGCCGTAGGCGGAATTGTTGACCATGCGCAAGGCCTGGTCGAAATCCTTGTAGGGCTCGACGGTCACAACAGGGCCGAAAACTTCCTGGCTATTTACTTTCATGTCGGGCCTGGTGCCGGTGAGCACGGTGGGTTCGACTATAAGACCCTTCCGGTTGCCGCCGCAGAGCAGGCGGGCTCCGGCGCGAACGGCTTCATCGATCCAGACCGCGGTGCGGACTGCGTCACTCTCGCGGATCAAAGGCCCGACGTCGGTCGAATCGTCGAGCGGGTCACCCACTTTCAGTTTCTTCACGCCTTCGATCAGTAGATCGACAAACTTTCCGTAGACCGAATGTTCCACCAGGATGCGCTGCACAGAAATGCAAGTCTGACCGGCGTAGGCGAAGCCACCGGTGAGGCAGCGGTCCGCCGCATAAGACAGGTCGGCGTCACTATGGACGATGACGGCGGCGTTTCCGCCCAACTCGAGGACGACTTTCTTTTTACCGGCACGGCGCTTGATGTCCCAGCCGACGGGTACGCTGCCGGTGAAGCTGATGAGTTTAATGCGGTCGTCGGTGACGAGGAGGCCGGCGTCTTCGTTGGACAGGGGAAGAACGTTGAGGCCGCCGTCGGGCCAGCCGGCCTGCTGGACGCACTCGGCCAAAAGCAGCGAGCAGAGAGGGGTTTGCGGTGCGGGCTTCAAGATCATGGGGCAGCCGGCGGCGATCGCCGGGGCGACTTTGTGCGCGACCAGGTTGATCGGGAAGTTGAACGGGGTGATGCCGGCGATCGGGCCGAGCGGGAAGCGGCGAACGATGCCCCAGCGTCCCGCGGTAAATTCCTGCCAGTCGAGCGGGAGATACTCGCCGTAAATGCGCGTGCTCTCTTCGGCCGCCACGTTGAAGGTGAAGATGGCGCGCTCGACCTCGATGCGCGCGCCTTTAATGGGCTTGCCAGCTTCCTGTGCCAGGGTACGGGAGAATTCTTCTTTGCGTTCGGTGATCGAGGCTGAGATCCGCCGCAGAACACGCTGGCGTTCGAAGGCGGGAAGGCGGCGCGTGGTGCCAAAAGCCTTGACCGCAGCGGCGATGGCGGCTTCGGCGTGTTCACGGCGTCCCTGCACTACGCGGGCGATCAGGGTGCCATCATACGGCGAGCGAATCTCGACGACGTCGCCTTCTTCCCACCACCTGCCGTCCACGAAGAAACCGTGCATCGCAACGGGCGCGATCGTCATCTCTGCCATGATTTTTTCTGGCCCCCAATAAAACCGACTGCGATGATTATAGGGCTTTTCGGATCGGGGCCACTGGCTGAAAAGATTTAACCACTTAACCCCAGTGTCATCCCGAGCAAAGCGAGGGATCTGGGGTCCTCGCCCGCACCACCAGTCTTGCCGCTGTCAGCAAACACCTGGATCCCTCGCAGGGCACGGGATGACAGATAGCTCTGGGATTCCGCACAGCGTTTGAGGTTGCGCAAGCAGAGACGTTGCAAGCAACGTCCGTACGGAGACTTTACAATTGGTTCGGTCTTGCGATGACTTCGCTCCATTCAATTTCTGAACTGGGCCAGCGGTTGCGCCGGAAAGAAGCTTCTCCGGTTGAGATTACTCGCGCCTGCCTGGAGCGGATCGAGCAACGGAATCCTGCGCTGAACGCGTTCATCACAGTTACGGCTGAGTCGGCGCTTGCCGAGGCGCGGGCGGCGGAAGTGGAGATTGGGCGCGGGGAGTGGCGCGGACCGCTGCACGGCGTGCCGGTGGCGTTGAAGGATCTGATCGACACGGCGAATGTTCGCACCACATCAGGCAGCGCTCTGCACGAGAATCGAGTTCCGGAGCGTGATGCCGAAGTGGTCCGCAGGTTGCGGCAGGCGGGCGCTGTGATTGTCGGAAAGAACAATTTGCACGAGTTTGCCTACGGCGGCAGTTCCCTGGTCAGCTACTTCGGCGATGTGCACAATCCGTGGGACGTGGGCCGCATTGCGGGAGGTTCGTCGGGAGGATCGGCTGCCGCCGTTGTTGCCGGACTCGCGTGCGCGGCCATTGGGACGGATACGGCCGGCTCGATTCGGGAGCCGGCCGCGTTGAGCGGGTGCGTTGGACTTAAGCCGACTTATGGACGCGTTTCGAGCCGGGGAGTGATTCCACTTTCGACGTCGCTCGATCATGTGGGCCCGCTGGCGGCGACCGTCGCCGATGCGGCCATCGTGCTGCAGGCGATCGCGGGATACGATGCGGCCGATATCACTTCATCCGATGTTCCTATGGCGGACTATGCCGCGGCATTACGCGAGGACGCGAAGCAGATGCGCGTGGGCGTGGTGCGTGACTATTTCTTCTACGATCTTGATCCGGAAGTGGCAGCGGCGATGGAGCATGCATTAAACGGAATCGCAACTCTGGTCGCGGAGATGAAAGAGGTGCGGCTGGAGGTTCCCACCGACCGCACGCTGCAAGCTGCTGAGGCGTACGCGTATCACGCCGCGAACGTGGCTGCGAGCTCGGACTTGTATCAGCCGGAGACGGTGCGGCGTATTCGATCGGGAGAGAAAGTCACGGCGGCTGAATACATCGAGCGTCGGCGGGAGTTGGAGGCAGCGCGTCGCAGCATCGTGGCGGTGTTTGATGGCGTGGATGTGCTGGTGACGCCGACCACGCCATTGCCGGCCCCGTCAATTGCGGATTTGAAGGCGAATCCGGATGCGCTTCGTCCGGCAGAACTGAAACTGCTGCGCAATACGCGGCCGTTTAATGTGTGGGGATTGCCGGCAATCTCGGTTCCTTGCGGCTTCGCGCAAAGCGGGCTGCCGATTGGGCTCCAGATCGCGGGACCGCACTGGCGCGAAGATCTCGTGCTGCGGCTGGCCTATGCCTACGAGCAGGCCACAGCGTGGCACAAACGGAAGTGCCAATGAAAGCCTGTGTCAGGCTGCGCCGATTTGCTTCAGCAACTCCAGCATGCTCATCTCGACCCAATGCTCGGCGATTTTTCCATCACGGATTCTGTAAATGTGGATCTCTGTCCAGCGAATCCGCTTATTGGTCACGGGCTCATTCATCATCGATGCGCGATGCGTCGCGACCGCCGAACTTCTCTCAACCACCTTGTCTCCACCAGCGATTAGATCCTCTTCGGTCACTACCACGTCGGGAAACACCCGATTCATCATGCGTCCCACTTCTTTGAATCCGGCGAGTCCGGGAGGCAGGGCTTGTTTGAAGTGGTGTTGAAAACCTGCCGCAAATAAGTGATCCATCCCGTCGACGTTATGCTCGTTCTTGAAAGTTCGCGTAAACTCTCGCACGATCTGCTTGTTCTTCTCGGTCGAATCCATATTCGATTTTGCCTCCTTGAGAAGGCCCGGTCAGGGTTGATTTGCAGCCACCATCCGATAGTCGGTGAAAACGACATCGCCGCCGTCGAGTTCGGGCCGATACGCAGCCTCGAAGCGCTTCACGGCTGCTGAACGGCTGTGAACCTCATGGGCGGCTTCGTTCTCAAAAATGAAGAGGTGGACGAAGCGGGCGGGATCGTCTTCCTGTTGCCACGCGAAATACATTCGCGTGTCTGGCTCGTTGGCTCGAACATACTCGACGAATTCCTCGATGGCCCGTTTGACCTTGTCAACGCCAGCGGGCCGAACCCGATATTGAGCAATCGTATAAATTGGCATGCCGTCCATCCTTTCTTACCTCGGCTTATGCTCTCTTCTGTGAACTGTGACGCAACAGGTAAGCTGCGAACTTCTCCGCGATCGTGTTCCACCCATTTTCATAGCGTTGGGCCAGATCGGGCTTGGAGAAGCGCTCGTGAGTCAGCACAAGTTCGCTCTCGTCGCCGTGGGGAAAGAATTCCACGGTCACCAGCGTTACGTCTTCGGGATTCTCGGCTCCGGCCCAGGTGAAGACCAGCTTCGAGGGCGGCTCTACCACGTGATAGGTTCCGATATGCACGTGGTCTTTGTCTTTGCCTTTCATGACCAGACGGTACGAGCCGCCGACGCGTACATCGAGAGTCGCTTCCGCAGAGTCCGCGTCCCCGGGGCACATCCATTCGTGAATGCCCTTGGGATCGATCCAGGCCTCAAAGACGATCTCGCGCGGCGCAGGCATGCGGCGTCGTGTGACCACGCGGTATCGGCCGTCAGTCGAGCTTTCCATGCACCATTCCCTTTTTTGAAGCCTTGAATTTTCGCGCGACGTAAACCTGTAACGCATCCAGACGCTGTTCCCAGAATTGGCGGTAATGTTCCAGCCACAGGTTCGCTTCGGCCAAGGGATCTGGATCAATCCGACAGTGGTGCTCGCGGCCTTTAATCTCACGGTGCACCAGGCCGGCGCGCTCCAGCACCATCACATGCTTGGAAATTGCATTGAGGGATACGGGGAAGGGTTGGGCAATTTCGCTGATGGTGGAGGGACTCCGGGAAAGCGCTTGCAGGATGGCGCGACGAGTGGGATCAGACAGTGCGGAGAAGACCCGGTCAAGGCCCTCAGCTTGAGGATATTCAACCATACGGTTGAGTATTAACCGGCAAACTGATTTCTGTCAAGGCGCGCACGGCGAGCTGCCGGACTTCGTCCGCCGGACAGCCGGGGGCGGCTGTCCCCACATGTTCTTTTATCCTTGTGTTAATCGACGGTTCTGACGTCATCCGGCAGCATCAGCGAGAACTCGCATTTGCCGTTCGTCACTGAGCAGGAGAGCGTGCCGCGGCGGAGGATTTTCACCGGGGTGTCGTCGGGGAAGGTGAGGTGGTAGTCGGCGGTGCGCAGGGCCTCGGTGTAGGACTTCAGCTTTTCGTCGCCGCTGACGAACTTTACCGCGTCGACTCGGGACTGGGAACCGGCGCCGCCGCTGAGCAGAATGAAGAAGTCTGCGTTGCCGGTCTGCGTGGATTTGCCCAGGTCGACGCTGCTCAGATGCTGGAGTTCTTCTTTGTAGCGGGCGGCCGCGGCATCGGCTTTGGTTGCGCCTCCGGCCAGCGAAGCCAGCCGATCGCGGGTTTCGGGAGTGGGACGCAGGCCGTTCAGCGACAGGGCGTACGTGCGCAGGGCGCGGTCCTTGTCGCCGCGCTTTTCGTAGATCTGCCCGAGATGGTCGCCAACTTCGCCATGGTGTCCCAGGTCCCAGGCGGCGGCGACGTACTTTTCGGCTGTAGCCAGATCGCCTTCGGCGAAGTGCACCCAGCCCAGCGTGTCCCAGTAGGCAATTAGCGACGAGACCAGGGGCAACTCCTGCTGGGTTAGGCGGTCGAGCGAGACGTTGCGGAGTGCGGCCGCGGTGGCCGAGACCGCGGACTCGGCATACTGCTGCGCCTTATCGAGGTGAGACTTCTTCAGCGAGAGTTGATAGGCGATATTGTTCCAGACCAGCGGAGTGGCGGAAAGCTCGACGGCGTGATCGAATGCGGCGAGCGCCTTATCGTCCTGTCCAAGATTCAGGTAGGCATCGCCCAGACTCACCTGCAACTCGGCGCTGTCGGGACTGAGCGATGCGGCTTTCTCCAGTTCGGGTGCGGCTTCGTTGTACTTGTGCCACTCGGCATACATCGAACCCAGGTTGCTGTGGGCGAACTTGTCGAGAGGATTATTCTCCAATTGCTTGTTGAAGGCTTTGACGGCTTCGTCGTACTTGCGCTCGTTCCAGTAAACACGGCCGAGGTTGTTGTACGCGAAGTCGTCATAGGGATTGACTTCGATCTGCTTCTGGAAGGCGGAGATGGCGTGCTCGTCGTCGCGCATCCCGAAATACGCCAGGCCCAGGTTGTTCCAGGCGAATTTGTTCTTGGGATCGACTTCGGTGGCGCGCTTGAGCAACGCAATTCCGACGGGCAGGTTGCCGTTTTGAATGGCGGCGCGGCCGCTCTCGACCAGATCGTCGGCCTTCATGTCGGCGGGAGGAACCGGAGCGCCCGCGACACTGCTTTCGACCGACAACTGCTGCGCGAGATCGGAGCCTACGGCGCGGCGGAACGACTGGTAGTCGGAGGCGCGAGCCGGGGGAAGTTCGTCCTGGCGGAGCGTGAGTTTACGCGAGGCGGTGAAGACGCCGTTCTCAACCTTGTAGGCGGCTTCGTAGGCCGCGTAATCGCGCTTCAGGGTGAACGCCAGCGGGGCATGGGCGGAGTATTTGGACGGCAATTCGAGCCGGATGTTGTAGGCATACTCCGCCTTCGGTCCGAGTTTCAAAGGCTCGGCATCGTTGTCGGTATCGTCGTCATCGACGTCGGGCAGACTAAACTGGACCAGCGGCAAAACGATGTCCGTCTTCTTTTTTGACCAATCGAGAAAGTTCACCTTCGAGACGTCATAGGAGAGAGTGAAAGGCTCACGTGTCGCCGCTGGATCGCTGACTTTGAGATTGGTGACGTCGCCGCCCAGGCCGGAGTTTACGTTCTCGACCACGCGCTGCCAGTTGGCTTGTGGGACACGGCGGAAGACGGAACGCAGCAGCAATTCCTCGTCCCCGCGAAACTGGTAGTGGACGTGGGCTTCGAGCTTGCCGATGTCGTTGATCTTGCCCTGGATGTCGGAGACTTCCGTGTCGGGCATGGGCGTATCGGCCGGCGTTTCCTCTAGATGTGGGGCGGTGTTGGAGGGCGGATCGGCGGGAGGAATCACCAGGGCTTGCTTCTTGCGCAGGGTGAAGGCCAAGAGGCGGAAGGGCGCCACTTCGGCGGTAGTGTCCATCCAGACTTCTTCTTTTTCTTTTCCCTTATTCACCTTCAGGGGCAACATGGTGATGACGTGATCGAACTGCGAGGGTGAAGGGACGTCGGGGTCCAGCTTGCGGCTCGAGTTGATCAGCACAGATGAGGCGTGAAAGCCCTCGGCCTCGAGCATGGAGGCCAGGAGCGTGTGCTTGTCCTTGCAGTCGCCGTACTGGTTGTGCAGCACGTCGGCGGAGGAATGCGGCTGGTAGCGGCCGACGCCGAGTGAGAGGCTGACGTAGCGGAAATTCCTGGCAACGAAATCGTAGAGGGCTTCGACTTTGTCTATGTCACTGTCGAGGCCCTTGGTCAGCTCTTGTGCCTTGGCTTTTACCTCGGGTGAGGGAGCGCGGCGGTCCTTCTCAAGGCTGGCGTACCAGCGGCCGATCTGCTCCCAGCTTTCGAAGGTCGTCAATTGAATGTCAGGGCGGTCGTCGTCGGGACGTGGACGCTTCTTCTTTTTGTCTTTGTCCCTGGCTTTGTCGTCGTCTTCGCGTTCCAGGTGAGAACTGGTCCAGTGATAGAGGCGGCGGCCCTTGTCTTCGCTGATGGCCGGATCCTTTCCGGGCTTGTTCTTCAGCTTCAGGGGGCGGTCGGCGGGGACGTCCACATCGACGGTTTCGTCGAGCACGATGCTATTTTTGTCGAACTCGTATTCGGTCCAGAACTGTGCGGCGGCGAGCGGGGTGTGAATGATTGTAACCAGGTCGTACTCGAGGACTTCGCCCGGGCGCAGTCCGGGAACGGTAATGTGCTTCTGGCGGTAGTCAGTGTAGACGGGAGCTTCGCGTTCGACGGGGGCGCTCAGATCTTGCACGGCATCGTCGCCGGCCTTGACCACGGTGCCGTCTTCCTTGAGCACACGAACATAGGGAATTTCGACGCGCTCGTTGGCCGAGTTGTATCCGACTTGTATTTGGCCCCACTGCTGCACGCCCGCTTCGCTCTGCACGCGGATGCGGGCGGTGAGTTCCTTGCGGCCGGTGCCATCGGCTTCAAAGCGATAGCGCGAGTGCATCTGCTCGATGACGAAGGATTCCTGGGCGTAGTCGTGAGCCTTTTCGGGGAGCTTGGATGCGACATCAGGCTTTTGGGGGGGGCCCTCGATGGGGTTCTTGTCGGCGTTTTTTCCCTGGGGCACCGACTCGGAAGCCCCATTCGGAGAGGGGTTTGATGGAGATGGGCTCGACTGCTGGGAACCTGCGGTGCCGGCCAGCAGCGAAAACAGGAGCAGGGCGAAGAGAAAATCACGCATAGAGAGAAAATAGAGACCCACTTATTATCCCATGGGGCGTAACAATAGGCAGGATCGGTGGAGGACGGCAAAGTTGCCGGACAGCCGTGGCGGCTGTCCCCACACGTTCTTTGGTTGTCCCACATTGAGTGCCCGGTGGTTTTTCTTCTTGTGCTAATTAATTTTCATAATAATCCCGTGATTCCCGTCACATTTTTCTCTTCTGAGCGCGCCAATCCGGGGTAAAATCGCGAGCAGATAGTCCTGCTTCGCCGCGTTGCGAGGCGGGCGTGACGCATAACGTACGTGCGCCACGATCTTTCCGTCGGAGGTTTTTTGGCATGGAAGATCGGGCCCCTGTAGTGTCTCCTACCGAGCAGTCCTCAGCTACCACCAGGCAACATGAAGGCCGCGGAGCGTGGGTTCTCACCTGCTACGGCATCTGTGGCTTGGCGCTGTTCGGAGTTCTAGCCTACTTCTTCTCGGACTTCATCGCTCATTAGTCCGGCCTGCACTCGCGAATGGACGTGCGCGTCCGTGGAAAAGGTTGAAGTGTATCTGGGCTGATTGGGCGATCCAAAACCCTCCGTGAACGTCTCCGAAGCCCCTTCGGTTGAACGTGCTACAATGAGCGGCCTTAGGAACAGTTGATTCAGCGCCCGGCATTGACCCCTCGCAGGATCGAGAACATTCGCGGAAGAGAAATCTGTGGCCAAGACTCCCCCGTCCAGCCCGACACCGATCACCTATGCCGACGCCGGCGTCGACATCAGCCGCGCCAACCGCACCAAGCAACGCATCAAGTATCTTGCGCATAAGACATTCACACGTGGCGTGCTTAGTGAGATTGGGGGCTTTGGCGGGCTCTTCGCGGTGGACAAGACCAAGTATGCTGATCCGGTGCTGGTTTCGAGTGTGGACGGAGTCGGCACCAAGCTGAAGATCGCGTTTGAGATGGATCTGCACTCCACGGTGGGCGCCGACCTGGTCAATCATTGTGTCAACGACATTGCAGTCCAGGGAGCGGCGCCGTTGTTTTTCATGGACTATCTGGCGACGGGCACGCTGGATCCCGCCATTGCGGAAAAAGTGGTGGAAGGAATCGCCGACGCCTGCAAGCACAATGGTTGCGCGCTGATCGGTGGTGAGACGGCGGAGATGCCCGGCTTCTATCCCGACGGCGAATACGACCTGGCTGGCTTCATCGTCGGCGTGGTAGACCGCGAGCGCATCATTACTGGCAAGGATGTACAGATCGGCGATATCATCCTGGGCTTGGCTTCGAACGGCCTGCACACCAACGGATACTCCCTGGCGCGCAAACTTCTTTTTGAAGTGGCGCGCTACTCGCCCGAGACTTACGTCAACGAAATCAAGAACAAGGTCGGCAACGAACTGATGCGGACCCACAAGAGCTACTGGCCGGCGTTGAAGAAACTGATTGACGCGCGATGCGTGGCCGCGCTGGCGCACATCACCGGCGGCGGGATTACCGAGAACCTGCCCCGCGTGCTACCTCGGGGAACGGCCGCGGCCATCGAAATGGGCACATGGCCTGTGCTTCCCATATTCGAGCACCTGCAGCAGTTGGGAAATGTTCCCCAGGACGAAATGCTGCGCACCTTCAATATGGGCATGGGGATGTTGCTGGTGGTTCCGGCGGCGCAATTCAAGAAGGCCCAGTCCGTGCTGGAGCGGGTTGGTGAAAAGGGCTACACGATCGGGCGGATCGTGAAGGGCGAGCGTAAAGTCACCTATAGCTGAGCAGCCGCTCCTGGACGGAAAGGTTCAGCTTCTCTCCGACAGATCGCGGATGGTCTGGAGCATCTTTCGCTCCATGACGAAGTGGGCCGGTTCCCAGAACAATCTACCAAGCAGGCGCGCACTGAGCGAAGGCGGCGTCCCACTGCGGATGCGGGCGATCAGACGCGTCTGACCGTCGGGCAACGGTTCGAGTGTGAAGGCCCAGATGCTTTCCTTGGCATGGCCACCCGTTTGCAGGCTTTGCCAGTCGTTCAGAGAGACCATGGTAAAGGCTCGATACCGATCTACGGCGGCAGCGATCATCCGGCCCTGCCCGCCAAAACGCTTCGGATTGCAGAACCACACCGTTTCTCCGGGCGCTCGCGACATCCAATCAGGCACGAGCCTTTCCACCTTGGGCATGTCGCAGGCGAAGGCATTCTCTAGAAAGGTATAGCTATAGAAGCCGCTGCGATCCTGGCCGATCTGCATCAACCAAGGCCAGACCTGTTGAGGGGAGGCGTGGATCGTGATGGCATGCGTGGCCTCGCCGGTGTAATCGGGAAACAGGTCATCCCCGGGTAAGGTGGCATGGACCTCGGCGGCGGTCGTGCCCCATCGCAGGCACCAGGGGCGCAGGCCGAGATGGTAGACGATCGCGGGGACGGCCAGAACCGTCAGGAGCGCGAGCGCGGAACGCAGGATCCATTTTTTCATGGGGCACACCTCGCGACGAATTTATCGCGCGCGGGCTGCTTGCGTCTGTGACCGAGGACACGGTGAATTATGATGGGGCTGCTGAAAGCTGAGAGCTGACAGCTGAAAACTCCCCATGAGATCCCTCGGCATTCTCCTTTCCGGGCGCGGCTCGAACTTCGTTGCGATCGCGGATAGCATTGATGCGGGCCGCCTTCCCGACTCCCGGATCGCTGTGGTCGTTTCGCACAAGGCGGATGCGCCGGGAATCGCGACAGCGCGCCAGCGCGGGCTCAACGCGGTGGTGATTCCCTCGAAGGGGCGTTCGCGCGAGCAGCACGACCGTGAAGTCGTTGCCGCGCTGAAAGAACACCGAGTGGAACTGGTGTGCCTGGCGGGGTACATGCGGCTGTTGTCGCCGTGGTTTGTGCAGCAGTTTCCGCGGAGGATTTTGAATATTCATCCATCACTGCTGCCGGCATTTCCGGGCCTGGAAGCACAGGAGCAGGCTTTCGCCTACGGCGTGAAAATTTCCGGCTGCACGGTTCATTTCGTGGACGAAGAACTGGATCATGGAGCGATCATCGTGCAGAAGGCGGTGCCGGTGCTCGAAGGCGACGATGAGCATACGTTGGCGGCCCGCATCCTGGAGCAGGAGCACCTGGCGTATACCGAAGCGATCCAGGTTGTGCTCGAAGGGCAATTTGAAGTTGTCGGCCGCAGGCTCGTGCCGAAGTCGCCGCTATAATCAAAAGGCATGCCGAACTTCGCTCCTAACTTCGCTCCTGTAGAGGAACAACTCACTTACCTTAAGAAGGGCGCGGCGGAAATTATCCGCGAAGCTGATTTGCGCACCAAGCTTGAGAAGTCCCGTGCGATGGGAAAACCGTTGCGCGTCAAACTGGGCATGGACCCGACCGCGCCCGACCTGCATCTGGGACACACCGTCGTGCTGCGCAAGCTCAAGCACTTTCAGGATCTCGGGCATACCGCAATTTTTCTGATCGGTGATTTTACGGGGATGATTGGCGATCCGACCGGGCGCTCGGTCACGCGGCCGCCGCTTAGCCCGGAGCAAATTGCACAGAACGCGGAGACATATAAAGCACAGGTCTTCAAGATTCTTGATCCGCAGAAGACGGTCATTGATTTCAACCGGCGCTGGATGGGAGCGTTCACGTCCGACGAGTTCGTCCGCCTGACGGCGAAGTACACGGTGTCGCAACTGCTCGAGCGTGAGGATTTCCATAAACGCTTCCAGGAAGAGAAGCCCATCTCGGTGCACGAATTGCTGTATCCGCTGGTGCAGGGATATGACTCGGTCGCGCTTGAGGCTGATGTCGAACTGGGCGGCACCGATCAGAAGTTCAATCTGCTTGTGGGGCGCGAACTGCAGCGGGCGTATGGGCAGGAGTCGCAGGTGGTACTGACCACGCCGATTCTGGAAGGGCTCGACGGCGTGCAGAAAATGTCGAAGTCGCTGGGCAATGCGATCGGGATCCACGAGCCGCCGCTGGAGATGTACGGGAAGATCATGAGCATCTCCGACGAGATGATGTGGAGGTATTACGAGTTGCTGACGGATGTGCAGGTGGCCGAGATCGACAAGATGAAGCGCGAAGTGCATCCCATGCAGGCGAAGAAGGAGCTTGCGCGGAGGATCGTGGCGGATTTTCATTCGGCGGAGGCGGGGGCGAAGGCGGGTGAGGATTGGGCGAGGCAGTTCCAGAGGGATGAGGTGCCTAGCACAGTAGAGCTTATTTCCGTTCCGCTGGTGAAAGTTAACGCCGTCGGCAGGGAGCTTTTGGACACTAGCTCGTACTTTCCGCTCGATGACCCCGCTCTGCCGGGCATCAGGCTTGTGTGGTTCGACAAAGTCCTGACAGAGGCGGGTATCACCGCATCCCGAACCGAGGCTGCTCGTAAGATCGAAGCGAATGTCGTTCATGCCGATGGCAAGAAAATCATGCGACCGCTGGTCACAATCCAACTCCGATCAGAGAAGGTTGTCCGGCTCGGGAAAACGATAAAGAAGGTGACAATCACGGAGTAGTGGGTGTCGTTTGTTAGCTTGAGGACAGCCGGGGGCGGCTGTCCTCACATAATCATCCTAGGTTTCCCCTAGACTCTGCTAACTTCATCGGCGCATGCGGGCGGCGGCCATTCTCGGGCTGGGATGTTCTGCTAAGGACCTGAAGGCTTTTCAGGCCAACGGAGCTGTCGAGTGGCACATGGGGATGCCGGCGGCTTCCGATCAGGTCGATGTGATCCTGCTGTTTGGTGGCGATGGCACGATTCACCGCCATCTCGGGCAGTTGGTCCGGCTTGGGTTGCCCGTGCTGGTTGTACCTGCCGGAAGCGGTAATGACTTTGCGCGCGCGTTGGGACTCAGGCGTGTGCGCGATTCGCTTGCCGCCTGGCAGAAGTTCTGCGGTGGTGCGGGCAACGTTCGTGCGATCGATCTGGGCATGATCTCCACGACAGAGCACGCGGGCGGGGCGCCCGCGCCACATTGTCCGCGATACTTCTGCTGCGTGGCTGGGGTTGGGCTTGACGGCGAAGTGTCGCGGCGTGCGAATCAACTGCCGCGTCGCTTGCGCGGGAACGGCGGGTACGCGCTGACGCTGATTCCGAGTATCTTCGGTTTTGCTCCGCTCCCGATGAAGATCCTCACCCACGCAAGCGATCGCCCGGAACACAGCGGAGACAACTCCGGCTGGACCAAGATCAACGACCAGCCGACCACGCTGGCGGCCTTCGCCAACACGCCCTTCTACGGGGGGGAATGAAAATCGCGCCGCAGGCCAAAATGGACGACGGGCTGCTCGATATTTGCGTCATCGGCGGCATTGACCCCTTTAAGTTGTTTTGTATGTTTCCCACCGTGTACTTTGGTCGGCATCTGAATATGCGCGAAGTCGATTACTCTCATGCGGCCAGAGTGCGGGTCGAGACCGAACATCCGCTCGACGTTTACGCGGATGGAGAATATGTTTGCCAGACTCCGGTGGAGCTAGCCATTCAACCTGCGGCCTTGAAGGTTCTCATCTGAGTCCGACATCACGGCATCGCCTTCATCAAGCCGGGCTTGGTGCTAAACTTTCTGCATGGCTGAAGGACGTTCGCGCACACTGCTCTGGGTTCTGATCGGGGGAGGAGCGTTTTTCCTCTTCGTTCTGGCCGTGTTTTCTCTGGTCTACCTCACGCTGCACGCGGGAGGCGGCGAGTCGGCGGGGATCACTGGTTTCGGCGATCGCATCGGCGTAGTCGATCTCGACGGAGTGATTCTTTCGCCTCAGCCGGTGGTGAGCCAGCTCAAGAAATTTGGCGACGACTCCTCGATTAAGGCGATCATTCTGCACGTGAATTCGCCCGGTGGCGGTGTGGCCGCGTCGGAGGAGATCTATCGCGAGGTCAAACGCATCCGCGGCGAGAAGAAGAAAAAAATTGTCGTTTCCATCGAATCGGTGGGCGCCAGCGGCGCCTACTACGTGGCAGCAGCGTCGGACAAGATTTTTGCCGACCAAGGGAGCATCGTCGGATCGATTGGCGTGATCGCTCAGTGGGTCAACTACGGCGATCTGCTGAAATGGGCCAAGCTGAAAGACGTCGTCATTAAAACCGGCGAGTTCAAGGATACGGGCAATCCGGCCCGCGATCTGACTGCCTCAGAGCAGGCCTACATGCAGTCGCTCATCGACAACATGTTTGGGCAGTTCATCCAGGCAGTGGCCGACGGGCGGGGCCTGAAGTACGACGATGTAAAGTCTTTTGCCAACGGCAAGGTCTGGACCGGCGAGCAGGCCAAGTCGATGAAATTGATCGACACCGTGGGCGACTTTGAGTCGGCGGTATCCGATACAGCGAAGTCGGTCGGGATCAAGGGCGAGCCAACGCTGGTCCGGCCAGAGAAAGATCGCAAAACTCTGATGGATTTGCTGTTGGGCGACGTTTCCCAGTACCTTCCCACCAAGGAAAAGATGCTTGAGCAGCAGGTCGGGTTCTATTACCTGTGGAAGTAGTCCAGGCGCATTTTTGAGCAGACCCTCAACCTGGGTGTAGGGCACGTTGCCCTTGCGCTGGGAGCGTCGAAAGCGGCGCCTCGACTGAATGTCGGATGGCTGGTCTTTGCGGCATTGCTGGCGGATTTCCTGCTCGGTATTTTCGCGTCGCTAGGCCTGTAGCACGCCGCGGTTCCTGACAATTTCCCGACCCGTCACTACCTGCTGTTCACATTTCCTTATTCCCATGGCCTACTGGCTCTGATCCTCTGGGCGATGATCGCGGGGTTTCTGATCTCCCGGCTGTCTGACTCTCACACCAGGAAGACCTGGCTCATCGTCGGCCTGGTCGTACTTTCGCATTTTTTACTGGATGGGCTGGTGCATGTGGCTGGCCTACCGTTGGTGGGAGAGAATTCTCCCAAGGTCGGGCTTGGCTTGTGGAATTAAATGCCTACGGAGCTTACTCTTGAGACGGTGATGGCTGTTGCGGGCGTAGTGGTGTACTGGACGATATCCGGTGCTGGCAAGTCTCCGGTCGCGCGCTATGGCATGGCGGCTCTTACCTTGCTGATTACCGCCATGACGTGGACGCAGCTATCCGAACCGCCGAAGCCGCGAGCATTGAAGATCTCGTGGATCGTGGTTCCGGTCGCATTTAGCATGATCGCTTATGTTCTAGACCGGAAAAGGTTCCGCGAGGCGGCGGTGGGGGCAGGTCCTGCTGTGTCAAGACCGTAACTTGCATTAAACCCCTGAAATTTGAGAAGGTTATGGAGGTGCTGCGGTAGAATCCGCCAAGCGGGGAAGGCGGCACTGTGAGTTCCGCTTGCGGAATTCTCAATTTGAATTTCAACCCGCGCGAACCAAAGGGGTTTTATGACCAAAGCCGATCTGATTGACGAAGTCTCGCGTTTAGCAGAACTTACGCGGAAAGACAGTGAAGTGATCGTGGAAACGATCTTTGACAGCGTGGTGCGTTCGCTGCGCGCCGGCGACAAGATCGAAATCCGCGGCTTTGGCAGCTTCCGGACCCGGCAGCGTAAGCCCCGCGTCGGACGAAATCCTAAGACCGGCGAGCGGGTCGACGTGCCAGCTAAGAAGATTCCGTTCTTCAAGCCCAGCAAGGAACTAAAAGACCTGGTGAATGAGACCACGCCAGTGGCCGCGCCAACTCCTGCAGCGCCAGCCAGTTCGGCGCCCCCTACGGCGTAAGGCGAGTTCTAAACGCCTTCGCAGAGACGTTGCTCGTAACGTCTCTTTTTCGTTAAAGGCGCGAGGGAAACCTTCAGCTTCTGATTCCGACCACACCCATCATCCGCCCGGTCTTGCCTTTCTCCGCCCGGTAGGAGAACAGCATGTCAGGGTGACAATTAGTGCAGAGTGCGGACGCGTCGATATTTTTCTTCAATACACCTGCGGCAAGCAGTTGTTGACGGTTGGCTTCGACCAGGTCGAGAAAGATCCTGGTCGGCAGTTCGCTGTGGCCGGGGGCGCGCGCGGTCAAGAATAACAGCGGGTATTTTTCGCGCACCGGGTCGGATTCCTTGACTTCTCGGAAGAGGTTCGCGGCGTAGGCGAACTGCGACTCGAACTTGGTACGCACCTCGGCACCGACTTCGTAACAGCAGCCCTGAATGCCGGGGCCGATCGCTGCTTTCAAATCGCGGGGGCGGCTGCCGAAACAACGATGCATCTCGCCGACGCCTTTTTCGACGATACGTTTCACCGTGCCACGCCATCCGGCATGAAACACGCCGACGGCGCGGCGTTTGGGATCAACCAGCATCACGGGTAAGCAGTCGGCAGCCTGAATTGCGAGGAGGAGTCCGGGTGTTGCGGTGATCAGGCCGTCTCCGGTGCGGGGTTCGCCGGGAATCGAATCGACACGGTGAATGATGTCGGAATGGATCTGGCGAAGTGTGATCAGCGGCCAGAGGGACCCTCCAGCGTTGCGCGAACCGCGCCGCTTGCGGGTGACCGCCCCAAGTTCACGGAGGAACGCAACCCGGTTGCGTTCGACGGCGGCGCTGGCATCGTCCTTGGTAAGACCGAGATTGAGATCGCGCTTCCCGTAAACGCTGGAGACCCCCCCCATCCGCGTGGAAAATCCGTGAATGAGCCACGGGAGTCGCAAATGACTCGCGCGAAGGATCGTAAGTTTGGTTTTGTTCGAGGCCCGGGACGGCACGCATCCATCATAAAGGAAGCTACATACCTAAGTGATATTTGGCGGAATGGCGGACGAGGATAAGCTGATTGGGAGGAAAACATGCCCGTTGCCTCCAGTACGTTTCGTTGGACGGAAGCCTACAGCGTGAAGATCGCGCTTCTGGACCAGCAACACCAGACACTGTTTGACACGGTGAACGAGTTGGATCGGGCGCTGCGAACGGGTGAAGGCAACTCCGTGATCGATCCGGTTCTGGGTAAGCTGGTGGATTATGCGCGGGTTCACTTTGCTGAGGAAGAGTCGCTCATGGAGAAGCACAACTTCCCCGGACGGTACACACATCGAACTGAGCACGAATCATTCCGCCGCAAAATCGAGGTCTTTCTGGAAGAGCACAAAGCTGCCCGGCCTGGCATTCCGGTCTCGCTTTTGTTTTTTGTGCAGGCATGGCTGAAACATCACGTCCTGAAAACCGACAAGCAGTACAGCGCTTTTCTTAACGCGCGCGGCGTCCGCTGACTATCTTGCAGACGAATCGTCTACACCGGCACAACAGCCCGTCGCGCTCCTCGCCACGACCACCATTGTGGCGGCAATGATGGCTGGCATCAAGAAATAGAGGCCGATGGGAATGCGCAGAATACTTTCGGTCGCTACGAAGCCTGGGAACCACGATGCAATCGCGAGGGTGCAGGCGGAGACAGGTTCCCAAGCGAGTGCCAGGGCCGCGAGTATCCACACCAGGATGCGCTTGCGTGGAACGAGGGCGTGCTTCCATGCGGAACAGATCCATAGAGCGGCGGGGATCAGCAGTACTTCGTTGTACGATGCAAGCGAAAAAGTCGGGATCAGGACGAGCGTTATGGAGAGTAAGAGACAGAATGCGAACCCGAAACTCTCTGACTGTGCCGGATGCTTTCGCAACTTCCAGCCCATCGTCGCGACGGCCGCAATCAGCAGTAGGGCCACTACAAATCCCGGGACGGAACCGAATAGTCTCTGCAAACTGGATTTCGACCCCGTATAGGACATGTATGCGGGGAGTGAATCCCACCAGTTTGCGAACCAGTGTGGCAGAGCCAATTCCGCGCCCAATAATAAAATGCTGGTAGTCGCGATGAAGCTCAAGAAAATAGATTTCCGCTCTTGCCAGTTACCAGACACCCACACAAGAAGCCAAGCGGTTATCGGGACACTGAGTTGCGGTTTTATCATGGCGCAGGCAAGGCACAAACCAGCCACCCTTAATCGGCCACGCGCAATTTCCATGCCGGCCACCGCCAAGAGAAAGGCCACCACCAAACTCAGCTGACGTTCGTACAAGCCCAATGCCACCGGCCAGCTTCCAAGAACCAACACGATGGCAAGGATTTTGGCACGGGTACTGAGCTTCAGACTGAGAGCGCGAATTGAAACGAGAACGCTGGCAATGGTGAGGGACAGAAGGAGGACTGCACACGCCGTATTCACCACGGAGAAAGGCAGCGTGACCGTGGGTGCCAGGAAAAAGACAATGTACAACGGATAGGCAAAGCGCTGTTCGTCCCCGCCATGTTCTACGATCCTGCCGTAGTAGCCAAGTTGAATGTCTCGCGTAACCTCGAGACTGTATGGGTTGCGTCCATGCAGGACCAATTCGCGGGTACCCAACCAGCGCGGGTAGAGATCGAAGCGATTGGCCCGATTGATCCCGGGTGGTTCGTGGTATGGCAGAAATACGCCATAGAGGTAGTACCACGTCCCTGTTCCAAGAAGGATGGCTAGAACCAACAGACCGTTTTGAAGGGTCGAGATCTTCAATCCGCGTGCAGTAGCGAAGAAGTGTCCTGTCTACGATTCGTTCACAGAATATGACAAAGGTCCTGCGAAAGGTAGGCTGAAGTCTGTCACTGATGCTTAGCTGCTCCTGCCTGGGTGGCAGCCTAGGCCAGGACTCTGCGCCAGGGGACAACTCCATACAGATCGCTGTTTGCTCCAGTCGCAAACTCTCCGCTATAGTTTTATGCATGTTTGAGAACTTCACCGCCACCGACCGCTGGACGAAAAAGCAAGTGCATTGTGTTTATCAAGCCATGATCGTGGCCATTGCCACGCGGCACGCCGATGCCGTCGACATCAAGTTTCTGGTGGATGGGCGGAAGGTCTGGGTGGCGTTGCCGCATCCGGCCTGGGTGGAATACAAAAAGCGCACCGGCAAGATCATCACCGATTCACTCGCCGTGGAGATCGCCGGGCATTATCTGAAGACTGCGCTGGAGGCTGGCGAGGGCGTCGGGCGCGAAATGTACTCGCTTACGATCGAGGAGACGCTTGCTCATCTGGAATCGGCAGTCGCAGAGATGCAAGCACAACCGGCGTAGTGTGGGGCGGACACTCATGTCCGCCGAATGTGTGCAGGTTAGCCAAAGCAGGCTAAATCACCACCGCTTCTTTATACTCTCCGAAGACGCGCCGCATCGCATCGGAAATCTCGCCCACGGTCGCATAGGCGTCCACCGCCGCTACGATCCGCGGCATGACGTTAGCTCCTGAGCGCGCAGCATCTTCTACGCCTTTGAGCGCGGCCTGGCATGGCGCTCCGTCTCGTTTTGCCCTCAGCGCCCGGACCCGCTCGATCTGCCTCGGTTCGAGTGCGGAATCGATGCGCTGAATCGGGATGGGTTTCTCTTCTTCAACTTCGAAGCGATTCACGCCGACGACGATGGCTTCCTGGTGATCCACTTGCCGCTGGTATTCGTAAGCGGCGTTTTGAATTTCCTGCTGCACGAAGCCCCGCTCGATCGCCTTGAGCATGCCGCCGAGGACTTCGATCTTGCCCAGATACTCGGCAGCGCGCTTCTCGATTTCGTTGGTTAGGGTCTCGACATAATATGATCCCGCGAGCGGATCGATGGTTTGCGGCGTGCCGGACTCGTAGGCGATTACCTGCTGCGTGCGCAAGGCAATGCGCGCCGCCTGCTCGGTGGGCAGAGCGAGCGCCTCGTCGTAGGAATTGGTGTGCAGCGACTGTGTGCCGCCGAGGACGGCGGCCAGCGCCTGCATTGCCGTGCGGACGATATTGTTTTCCGGTTGCTGGGCGGTGAGCGTCGATCCAGCGGTTTGGGTGTGGAAGCGGAGCATCCAGGAGCGCGGATTCTTCGCCTTGAAGTGCTCGCGCATGATGCGCGCCCACATGCGCCGGGCGGCGCGGAACTTCGCCACTTCTTCCAGAAAATTGTTGTGCGCGTTGAAGAAAAAGGAGAGCCGCGGGGCGAACTTATCCACATCGAGTCCGGCTTTGATTGCCGCTTCTACATACGCCATGCCATTGCCGAGAGTGAAAGCTACTTCCTGTACTGCGGTTGAACCGGCTTCGCGCATGTGGTAGCCGGAGATGGAAATAGTGTTCCAGTCGGGAACGTGCTCGTTGGCCCAGGAAAACATGTCGGTGATAACGCGCATGGCTTGCTGCGGCGGGTAAATATACGTTCCGCGGGCGATGTATTCCTTAAGCACATCGTTCTGCACGGTGCCTGACAGCTTGCGGATGTCCCCGCCCTGCCGCCGGGCCACGGCCACGTACAAAGCCAGCAGGATCGACGCCGTTGCATTGATGGTCATCGATGTAGAGATTTTGGTTAGGTCGATGCCGTCGAACAGGCGCTGCATGTCCTCGATCGAGTCGATCGCGACGCCGACCTTGCCGACCTCGCCCGCAGCCAGCGGATGGTCCGAGTCCATCCCGATTTGCGTTGGCAGGTCAAACGCGACAGACAGGCCAGTCGTGCCGTTGGCCAGCAAATACTTGTAGCGCTTGTTCGATTCTTCGGCGTCGCCCATGCCGGCGTACTGGCGCATAGTCCAGAGGCGGCCACGGTACATCGTAGCCTGCACGCCACGGGTGAAGGGATACTCGCCGGGATATCCGACCTCGCTCTCGTAGTCCGAGCCTTTGAGCTCAGCTGGGGTGTAGAGCGGATTCACTAGGATGTGGGAGGACGTTTCAATTTCTCGAGCGGCGGTGGAGCTGGCTTTCGCTTTTTCCGTCGTTATTTTTTCTATCATCGGGTTGTCCCCGAAAGAACAATCTGAAACGCCGACAGTTACGGACGCTGGCTTTTCCTGCGGACGCGCCAAAAGGAACTCAGGCCGAACCATGCGAACGTCACAGTGAAGCAAGCTACAACGGCGACGCGGCTTGCCGTCGTCTGGCCAGCCTGATATTTCGTGTACTCGCGAAACAAGGCGATCGCGCCGAAGGCCGCGATGAATAGAAACAACGCGCCGGTGACCTCGAGCCACAACTGATGTATTGCGTGCCAGAACGAGCGAAGCGTCGTGCGCACGCCGCTTATGATGGCGTTCAACGTGCGACTCCGCCCGGCCTGATCTCGAGCCACGCGTGCTACAACGCCCATCTTCCGAAGAGTTGAGACTTTGCTCACCGCCTCGATTTTAACAGCCTGCGAGGATACAATGACCGAACCCCGAATGGGGGTGGTGTCTCGGTTTGGAATCTGCCCGAAGGCACAGCCGATGCTATCGAAGCTCGCGAGTGTAAAGCAGAAGACGCTGAGCCGAACCACGTTTGGTGCAGCGCTGGGTTGGATCGCGGCTTGGGTGTGGACGATTGCCGCGGGCGGTGGCGGTTTGTGGCTTCTTTGGACGAAAGGGCCATGGCCGCTGACCAACGGTTGGTTCGCGCTGTTTTCGGGGATTGCAGCATGTCCGGTCACGGGTTGGGTCATTAGGAGATACGCGGACGTCAATGTCTCAGGTTATGTTCGGCTCGCCGCCGCTGCTTTCTTCTGGTTGGCGGGGAGAATTGCTCTGGCGGTCGGAATTTGATGTGGCGCACATTTCTAGGAGAAATTAACACCGAGACACCACCGCGAACGGGGAGGAGAACCGTTCCGCCGCCGTTCGCATCAAAGACTATGAACAAGATGCCGACGATTACGCCTGATCTGGCGGAACTCAAGTCCCGCATGAAGTCGACCTGGATGGCCGGTGATTTCGGTCAAATCGCTAATTTTACCGCTGCGGAAGCGGAGAATTTTGTTGGACAGCTTGGCATCCAGGCGGGCGCCAAAGTGCTCGACGTCGCCTGCGGGACAGGGAACACGGCCATTCCCGCGGCGAAGACCGGAGCCTCGGTCACTGGCGTAGATATCGCAACCAACCTGCTCGACCAGGCGCGGAAGCGTGCGGCATCCGAGCAACTGGCGATTCGTTTCGAGGAAGGCGACGCGGAAGAGCTTCCGTACGACGACCATACCTTTGACGTGGTGCTGACCATGTTCGGTGCGATGTTCGCGCCGCGCCCGGAGCGAGTCGCGGCAGAGTTGATTCGCGTCTGCAAGCCGGGCGGGTTGATCGCGATGGCCAACTGGACTCCGCAGGGATTTGTCGGAAAGTCGTTCCAGCTCACGGCGAAAATGGTGCCGCCGCCTCCAGTTCCACCTCCGGTGCTGTGGGGAGACGAAACCGTGGTCCGGCAACGGCTAGGCGCTGGGGTGTCGTCAGTTACGTGCACTCGGAAAAACGCGCGTTTCGCGTACCCATTTACTCCCAAAGAAGTGGTCGACTTCTTCCGCCGCTACTTCGGACCGACGCAGACGACATTTTCTAAATTGGATCCAGCCGGACAGGCGGCCATGGCGGCACAGCTGGAATCGCTTTGGATGGAACACAATACGGCGAACGACGGAACGACCGTCGTCGACGCGGAATATCTTGAGGTCCGCGCGAGTCGCGCTTAGGGCAAAGTCGTGGTAAGTTGGTCTTAACAAGGGGGACGCAAGTGGATCCGCAACTCAAACAACTGATGAAAGAGCTTGGCGATGCCATTAATGAGTCCCTGTCCGACTCTGAGCAGATTTCCGAGGTCGTCGCCCGCATCAAAGACGGCGGGTACGATATTTTCCTGGTTCTCGAAGCCACCATCGGCGTGAGCAAGCAGGGGGAAAAGTCTTCTGACAAGACGTCGCTCATCACCACTTTGTCCACGAATCCTGAATTCAAAGTCAGCGACCAGGATCTGAAATTCCTGAAGTCGCTCCGCATCAAGATCGACGAGGAAAAGCGGGATAAGGACAAGTAGAGTCGAACCTTTTTTTCCCTCGAACTGTTGTCATCCCGCCAGCACCTGATCCAGCAACTGCCCCACGGCGCGGTCCGCCTCGATGATGGAAGACCGGTGGTCGGCCACCCCGGAAAGGTCCGTATTCGCAAAAGCAATTCTGCCGAACGGCGCGGCACGCAACACGTCGCCGGGCGCGGGCTTTCCATCTTTGCCAAAGAAGAATCCAGGGGCCGGACTCAGGTACGCATGCCCCCAGCGGTTGAGAATGATTCCAGCAATGTCGCGGGCGCCGTCGAATCCAGAGCGAGCAAACATGTCGGTGAATTGCTGGCGGATTTGGCGTTCGTATTCGCGGAACGGAGTCGCAATCATCTCGGCACGCCCCGCGTGGCCCTGTTGTTCGGTGGGCTGGCCGGGGTAGGAATACAGAACTTTGATGGTGAGGACCGTCGGCGAGTCGGGGGAGATCGTGGGGCCATCGGCGCCGCAGGTGGCCAGTTTGCGAACTTGCATATAATTTCCCAGTCCTTCGAACCATTGGCAGCCGGAGATCCCCATCTGGTAAAGGAACCGCCAGTTGCGCACCGCGATGTTGGCCATCATGCAAGGCGCGCGATAGAACTGGCTGTAGGCGGCTTTGTGATCTTGCGGAAGATCGCGGACGATGTGCCGGGTGGTCCAGCTTCCTCCGGCCATTACGACCGAGCGCGCGGTGACACGATAATTCTTTCCGCCTCGGGTGTAGGCGATGGTGACGAGGTCTGACTTCGCTGGATCGCCCTCGTGCTTCACCCAAACGGCGGTGGAATCCAGGCGGATGCGCGCGGCGCCGCCGGGGCGGTCGAGTGCCGCGAAATTCACGGCATTGCGACATACGTCTTCCAGGGAATGCTCGCCCGCAATCGATTCCGGAATCAGGGTCTTTGTGATCAGCCTGGCCAGGCCGCCGTTGCCATCGGGAAACATCTGCTGGCCGGTCTCATCGCTAATGTCGAGCGGGTGCAGCATGTCAGCGGCATAGGCGGTGTAGCCGGAGAGTGCGTCGGGCCCGAGGCCGTATCCACCACCCTCGACGGGCGAGAGAAATGTACGAATGGTCTCACGGCTAATGCCGTGGCGCTCCATCATGTGAGCTTCGAGCGTGATCGCGTCGAGCCTCCGCGAAATGGCGTCGCCCGGATATTGCGGAGGCTGCGCTCCAGCATCTCCTGCTGACTGAACCTTCAGCAATTCATCGCGCGTCTTTGCGGAAATAGGCGCGCCTTCCAGTTTCTTGCCCCACGGGTCAGTCAGCCATAGACCCTGCGTCTGGCCGAATTTGGCGCCGAAGAAAAGGCCATACGGCGCCGAACCGAGATAGGGGGTGCGGCTAAGCGGCATCTCCGACGTGGGGCCGGCCCACTTCTGATACTCGAGACGCGGCGTTTTCAGTCCAATCGATTGGTAGAATCGTCCGATGAAACTGCGCGGGTACGGAACCGGGTAGAAGGCCGAACCCTGATGAGCGACCAGACGGTGGCCGTCCACAAGAAACTCGTTGCGCTTCGCTTCGCCACCGAAAATGGGATGGTTGTCGATCACAAGGCAGGTCTTGCCCGGTCCTGCCTGCCGCTGAAAAATCAGTGCGGCCGCCAGGCCGCTGATGCCGCCGCCCACGATCACGCAGTCGTAAGTCTCGCGTGTGTCGATCAGGCTCGCAGGCAGACTCTCGAACATTCCGTCGCGAATCTGATGTCCGGCTTCCAGGATTGCGGTGGTATTCCCATTGGAGTTGGCGTAGTCGCCGACGCCACCATAACCGGTCCAGTCATCTTCAATGTTCGAAGGCCCTCTCGTCTGTAACAACTCCAGTGGCGAGGCAGGAGTTAGCAATAGCCCGCCGGACGCCAGTAGCGTGGCATTCAGGAAATCGCGCCTAGTGATGTCTCGGTCCATGCCCAATCCGCGGGAACTTTCGCGGGTAGTCGAATGCATCTTCGGTTTCTGGATGGCTGGCTCCCCTCGAGTATGGTTGGCTTCGCGCAGCATTATAAGTGCTCGGGCGAAAGGAGGTTGCAACCTTGTGCCCTGTGCTACCATCTACTGTTTTCTTCTCGCATCTGCCGTGCGGGAAGCATGATTCCGGCTGAGGAGCGGCTCCTGGCGACGGAATCTGAGAGGTGAGTCATGAAAGATACTCTCGGGGTTCTATTGGCAGGCGGCGCCGGGGAGCGCCTTTATCCTCTCACTCGCGATCGGGCCAAGCCGGCCGTGACCTTCGGCGGCATCTATCGCATCATCGACGTCACTCTGTCCAACTGTCTGAACTCCGATCTCCGCCGGGTTTATATTCTGACCCAATATAAGGCGCTTTCGCTCAACCGCCACGTCCGCGAAGGCTGGAACATCCTGGGGCGCGAGGTGGGGGAGTTCATCGAAGTGTTGCCCCCGATGAAGCGGGTGAGCGACCAGTGGTATCAGGGAACCGCCGACGCGGTGTATCAGAACATTTATTCGATCGGGTCGGAGCAGCCGAAGCACGTGCTGATACTCTCCGGCGACCACATCTACAAGATGGACTACGGCAAGATGATGAAGCAGCATCTGGATTCAGCTGCCGACATCACGTTGGCCACCATTCAGATCGATCCCGAGCAGACTTATCAATTTGGCGTCGTCGATGTCGACAAGGACGGGCGCATCAACGGCTTCGAGGAAAAGCCGAAGGTAACCAAGCTGCGCTATCCCATGAATCCTGCCAAGGTCGCAGGATCGATGGGCGTTTATCTGTTTAATGCTGACGTGCTGATTCCTGTCTTGCTCAAGGATGCGGAGAATCCGCAGTCCAGCCACGACTTCGGAAAAGACATCCTGCCCAAGATGGTGGATGACTATCGCGTGTTCGCCTACGATTTCGTCGACGAGAACAAAAAGGAAGCCCTGTACTGGCGCGATGTGGGGACGCTCGAGGCTTACTACGAAGCGAACATGGATATCGTCTCGGTGTCGCCAGTGTTCAATCTGTACGACGAGGAGTGGCCGATTCGCACGCATCAGCGGCAATATCCGCCTGCGAAGTTCGTTTTTGCGGAAGCGGGACGCACCGGCACGGCGCTCGACTCCATCGTGTCGAACGGCTGCATTGTCTCGGGTGGATCGGTGAAGAACTCGGTGCTTTCGCCGGACGTGCGGGTCAATTCCTATTCGGAGGTGGACCAGTGCATCCTGTTCTCCCACGTCAGCGTTGGGCGCCGCTGCCGGGTCCGCCGCGCAATCATTGACCGCGATGTGCATCTGCCGGAAGGCACCACCATCGGCTACGACGCCGAGGCGGACCGGCAGCGATATTTCGTCACCGATAGCGGCATCACAGTGGTGACCCGGGACTACTCGCTATTCGAAAATCCTGTGACGGTGGATTACTTCACGCCGGAGTAGGCTGGCCGCCCCGGGGCTAAAGCCGCTGGCAAGTGCCGCTTAACCACATTCTCCACCGGGGCCCAGAAGTTTCGGGCCGCTTTGCTTTTCTGGGGCGCGACGCTCTGGAAACTTTCGCGGACTAGCGGTACAGTAGTCCGGTTCGCTCCCATCCTCAGGATGGACTGTAGCAGCAGTTCTACCCTTTCCCCTCACTCGGAGTGGTATGCCTGGCGCGAAAATCGTAACCCAGGCCGGGCCCGTTGTCTTCTCATTCAAGGAGGAATTCGCCATGGGCGATCTAATGTTGATGCGTCAGACTCCCGTTTCTCTGCTCCGCGACTGGCTCGCGAAAAACAGCGACAGCATGCTCATGATGCCCGAGCACGACATCATCTTGCGCGCTCGCTTGGAGGTGCCGGCAATCGCGCAGATGGATAACGGAGACATTGCCTGGGAAATCCACCAATGGGCGAAGACTCACAGTCTCTTGCCCGTGGACGTGCCAGGCAATCCCGGCAGTTCTGCATCCACTCCGGTACGCGCCGGTGATCCGGCGATTATCGACAGCCTGAAGGCTCTGCTGAAAACCCTGAAATCGGTCCCCACCGAAATCAAGTGGACCGGAAAGGATGCCAGCGCCGGTATCTCGGTCTCTGGAGTGACGGCTACTTTGGGCAATCTGGAGGCGACGGCCGGCTGGGACCGCACGCTGGAATTGAAGACCACCGTCTCCGACATGGAATTCTCGGCCAAGATTGATCCCGTCAACAAGAACTGGGAGATGACATTCACCATCGGCGATGGGGTGCCCAATCTGTCCGACGTCACCACTGTCTTCCAGAAAGGCGAGAGCGCTCTGCGTGGCGTGGTGACGAACGCCGGCAAAGTCGACCTCAAGGATCCGTCGAAAACCGTGCAGCAATTCAAGCCCTACGTGGACCCGATTAAGGATGCGGTCGACGCCGCCAGCAAAATCGCCAAGCATCGTCCTGGCGACATCAGCTTCGGAGTCGGGCTCAAAGGTCCTTTGCCGAACTCGCCAGATCGAGGCGGCGTTACCGTAACCGCCGTGATCACGATTTTCTTCTGAAAGTTGCCCCTAACCAAGCGGGTGCCCCACTTCTGGTAGGTCTTGCCAGAAGTGGGATTTTCGTTAGTGGAGCAGCAGCGCTTTAACGCCGCGTAAATTTTAGGGGAGCGCTAACCAGTCGCCGCGGCGGTTTAGCGACACTTCTCAGCCGCTCAAAGCAGCTCCCTTTCAAAGCATCAACCCAATGCCGAGTTTTTCCGTAGGGTGTAAAGCCGCCTCGCTTCGCCGGGTCCCTGGACTTGTCTTGCCTTGATGTCCGAATCCGGGCTACGATTTATGCCTGTCCGCTGGAGAGTGTCTTATGTCCACACGGGCCCTGCGCATTGTGCTTTTCCTGTTGTTCGTGAGTGGATTCTCTTTTTCCCAGGAAGCTCCGAAGACCGCGCCATTGCCGTATGATCCGCTGGAACTGGCGACCGGCCCAACGCTGGTTCCAGACACGCCGGAAAAGCGCGCTCTGGTGCTGAATCTGCTGGAACGCGCCCGGCAGAACAGCGCCATGCACATGCCAGGCACCGCGCCGTTCGACATCAAGGTTTCGTTCAACGCGGTGGGCGATTCGCACAGTAGTGGGTACGGAGAGGTGGAAGAGACCTGGCTCAACGGCCAGACTTGGCGCTGGTCGGCCCGTCTGGGCGACTACTCACAGCTGCGGATCTTCTACCAGGGCACAGCCTATGACGACAAGCCGCGTGGGCACATGCCGCTGCGCTTGCAGATGGTCCGCAACTCCGTCTTCTGGCCGGTGGTGGGCAACTTCGCTCCGACGTTGATGCGCATGGCGACGGCAAAGTGGGAAGGCACGGACGTGGCATGCATTCTGATTTCGGGAGCCGGCAATGAGGCTTCGGCTACTCCCGGGCGCCGCTGGGAGGAAAACGAATTCTGCATCGATCCGAAGACCGGCCTGCTGCGCATTCACTCGGAGGCTCCGGGTATTTACTCCGTCTACGACTACAACGGTGCTGTCCAGTTCCATGGCCGGACGCTTCCGCGGCAGACGACCATCGTGGAAGGCGGGACGACCGTGCTGCAGATTCACCTCGACAGCATCACAGACCCGAACAACGACCCCAACCAGTTCGTGCCTACGAAGAAAATGATGTCGCATGGACCGGGAGCGATCATGGTCGGTCCTTTTCGCTTTCCCGAGTCGGTGCGTGCGCCGGCCGGGTACAGCGGAGAGATCAAACCCGTAATCGTGCATGCGATTCTGGACCAGAAGGGCAAGGTTCTCGACGCTGAGGTGGTGGGAAGTTCCGATCCCGCGCTTTCGGCGGCGGCGCTGGGGGTGGTGTGGCACTCGTCGTATATGCCCGCGCAGCGCCAGGATCGTCCGCTGCAGCGCGAAGCCTTCATCAACGTGCGTTTTACTCCGGCGTCGTAATCACGTGCTCTAGGATGCCGCGATCACGGCTACCGTGGCCGCGGAGGCGGCGTCTTCCTCGGCCTGCAGGACACGGTAGCATGCGAACATGATCAATAACCACAATCGATTTTCGGGGGCGGCCGCCGTTGTTGGGATTTCGACCGTTTTTTTCACGCGTGTGTATGCATAGAAGCGGTTGGCCGTTTTCCGCGACGACGCTCCACACCGGGCGCCACCAGCCCTTGCACACGAGATGAAATGTTTCGCCGGCGGCGAGGGTCAAGTAGGCCCTGGCCGCCCCACGCGGACTTAAAAGTGCCGATCGGTTGTTCCGAAACTGAATCTACAATCTCAGCGCCACAAAAGCCCTTACGCCGAAAGCTCCAGCGGCCGTCGGCCACTTCGGCGTCGAACTTCGATGACAAGCCGCTGGGACGGGCGAGCGTGCCGACAACGTCGCCGTTCTGCCTGAGTTCGTAGTTTCGACTGCGAGGAAGCTTCGACCAGGAGAGGCCGCCGGGACTGGCGGAAGACAGAGGAATCATAAACACCTCCGAAAAGGCATTTCCGATCCAATTTCATGGTAGCAGAGGAGTGTTAAGGCTGGGTCAAGTGGCTGGCCGCGAAACCGAGAGCCGGCAAACAAAAAACAGGCATCCTGACCTGCAGGATGCCCGTATCTTGAACCCGTCCGTGGCGGACTTGTTTGACTAATGCGGCTGATCCTTCTTCTGGTCGTCCTGCCGCTTTTTGTCCTGTGGCGTCTGTGGTTTCGGCGGAGGTTGAGTTTGCTGTTGCGGCCGCGCCTGCGCTGGTGGCTGGTTCTGCGGCGGGCGATAACTCGGGGGCGGAGTCTGCGGCCTGGATGGCTGTTCGTTTTGTCGCGGCTGCTCCGCGGGACGCGTGTTTTGCGGAGGCGGGCTGGGCTGCACCGGACGATTTGCCGGCGGTTGTGCCGTTGGACGATCATTGCGTGCCGGCGGTTCAGCTGGACGATTCGGCTCCGCCGGTCGATTCGGTTCAGGTCGATTCGGTTCAGGTCGATTTGGTGCCGGGGGATTTGCTTCCGGACGGTTTGGTTGTGCGGCGGGCGGGCGATCATTGCGCGCTGGCGGCTCAAAGGGCCGATTGGGTTGCGCCGGCCGATTAGCAGGTTGATTCGCAGGAGGCTGATTTGCCGGGGGTTGGTTTGGCTGCGGCCGATTCGGCGGAGCCGCCCCGGGATGTTCGTTCGCATTCGGATTCCCCGGCCGATTAGCGGGTTGATTCGCAGGCGGGTTCGCCGGTTGATTTCCGGGATGGGCCGCGACTGGTACCACAGTCGGTGTAGCCGGTTTCCCCGGAGGCGCTTGCTTCACGACGGGTTGTGTCGCAGTCGGAGTGGCCGGTCGCAGGCGCTGCATCTCCTGCCGAGCCACGGGCTGGCCGGGATGCGCTGCGAGCACCTGTTGTTTTGCCGCAAAAGATACGGGCGCGGGAGGCGGAGCGGCTTTGGCGATCACAGGACGGGTGAACACCGCACGCGGGGGGGCTGCCACAGGATTGGCGGTGCCGCCACGAGGTCCCATTACCGCAGTCTGAGTCGGCGCAACCGCCACTCTTGCGTTCACAGGCGCAGCAGCGATCTGCTGGCGGGTTAGTGTCACGGCCGACCGTGCCACGGGTTGTCCGCCGGCAAAGGCGTGCTGCGGCACAGCGGTAACTGCGCCGTTGACGTTCCGGTTCACGTAGGTCACGTTGTTGACCGTCGTGTTGTTGTTCACGATGGTGGTGTTATAGACGTTGGTGACTGTCGTCTGATTGACCGTCGTGTTGCTGATGTTGACCCGGTTCACATAGGTCGGGCTGACGTGGTACGGAGGCACGTACACTTCGCGCGGCCCGAGCGGAAACCACGCCACATTCCCACCCATTCCTGGTCCGCCTCCACCCACAAACACGACTAACGCGGGAGCATACACAGGCCGAACCTCTCGCGGACCCGGTATCCATCCCCACCTGCCGTCCACAGAGGCCCAGCGGCCGTAGTGGAATGGCGCATAGCCCCACGGTGCGTCATCGACCCAAGTCCATCCCCAGGGATCAATCCATGCCCAATGTCCCGTGTGGTAAGGCGCCCAGCCCGGCTCAACGCGCGGGTACCACACGTTGCCGTACTCGGGGTTGGGCTGCCAATCGCCGTATTCATCGAGATCCTGGGAGCCCACAACATCGGGCGAGACGTAGCGCGCCGAACGGGAATCATCGAAGCGGCGATCGCGGCCGTCGCTCCACCGGTCGAAGTCGTCCGGATCTCCAACTTGCTCCACGTCCGCGTTCAGCCGATCGGTGCCGCTGAAAGTCGCGCGCTGCCCGGCGTGCACCGTGTACGTCTGCCCGTTGCCGGTGGATTCACCCTCGCCTTCGCGAACGGTAACGACCGTATTGCTTCCATCTTCGCTGGCTTCGATCCGGTATTGTCCTGGCTGAAAGATAGAGAAAGCCTGGTTGGGTGTGTCGATTTCGAATACCTCATCGCGCTCTAGGCGGCGAACGCGTATGCTCATCGATCCCGAACTCAGCTGGATCTGGACTGTCCGGTCGTCGAGATTGAGAAATGAGATTCCCGTATTGCTATTGAGGTGAATGGAGGTTGAGCCCAACTGCACTCCGGCGCGGGAATCGCGGTCGGACCAGAGCTTGTCACCCGTTGTCATGGGGCGGTTGGGCGCGGCGGGCTCCCACTCGGATTCGCCGGCGGGCTGAAAAGACACCGATCCATCAACGTGCCCGAGCCGCGCAGCGCGTGTTGGGGGATCGTCATCATCCTGCGCCGCCAGGCGCAAGGGCACGATTGTCGCCAAGAGAGCCACGGCTACCAAGGCGCCCAGCGTTCTCAACTTTAACTTTGCATCGAATTCGTTTTGCATGTTCTTCCTCTTCCCGACTCTGCGAAAAAGCGTATTACCCAAACACAAGAGCGCTGGCGAAAGTCCTGATTACACACAGACTTCGCCGCCGTATGTCAGACGTTGTTGCAATCATTCTAGTTGCTTTGGAAAAGGGTGGCTTAACTTTGCGCAGTCAGGAAAGTAACTTTAGTGAGGCAACCTTAACGCACACACGTTTTCGTGGTTTGCCAAATTCACCGTCAACAGTGGCATCAGGCGCACCGCGAGAGATTTCCTGCGCTGCTACAATGCCGTGTTTCACACTCATGGTCGGATTCGTACGCGAACTTCAGAGCGCACAGCGACGTATTGTCTTGTGGGTGCTCGGGGGTGTCTCGCTGAAGATCCGAGCCTAAGTCTCAGTCTAGAAAGTAGTTTTCCGGGGAGTGCACGTGGAAGATGTCCAGGTGGTCGCGATGCTGGTCCGGCGTTGTATTGCCGGCGATGCTGCCGCTTGGGAGGAAATTGTGCAGACCTACAACCGACGGATCTATAACATCTGCTATCGCTTTGCCGGATCGGGTGACGACGCGGAAGACCTCACGCAGGAGGTTTTCATCAAAATGTACCGGACGCTCCCGAGCTATGACCATACGAAAGGGGCATTTGTCACCTGGGTCACGACCATCACACGCAACTTGCTGGTGGACCACTTCCGCAAGACCAAGCAGGACCGCATGACCGACTCCATGGACTCGACAGCCTCGGAGCACGAGGATGCCCAGCCCCTCAGTGAGCAGATTCAGGACCAATCCGCGCCGCCCGATGCCCACGTACGCAGCCGGGAGGTTAGCGAGACCGTTCATGCAGCCTTGGCCAAACTCTCGCCCGAGCTTCGGGAGGCAGTGATTCTAAGGGACTTACAGGACATGGACTACCGTGAAATTGCCACCGTTTTGAAGGTTCCGGAGGGCACCGTGAAATCAAGAATAAATAGAGGGCGGGCGGAACTAGGACGCCTCCTACAACGTACCTATAGGCAGGTGATGTGATGCCAGATCACACCAGTAACGGAATGCAGTGCAGCGAGTTCGATCTCCTGCTCTCGGACGTGCTTGATGGCGTCCTGACGGGGGGCCGACTCGACCGGTTCCAGGCTCACGCCGGGGTTTGCAAGGTGTGTGGCCCGCTGTTCGCCGAAGCTGAGGCGGGCCGCAACTGGCTGAAGGGTCTCACGGAGGTGGAGCCTCCAGCCAGCCTGGTCAATAACATCCTGGCATCCACAACGGGCGTTGACACCCAGCGCCTACGAGTGACGGTCCGCGCTCCCCAGCCGCACGTTACCTGGCTGGAACGGGTGCAGGCATCGCTTTTCGGATATCTGGAGCCGATCTGGGCCACGGTTCGCCAGCCGCGCTTTGCCATGTCGTTCGGCATGGCATTCTTCGCGCTGTCAGTGGGCCTGACTGTAGCCGGCGTAAAACCCGCCGACCTGCGCCAGATCAGCTTACGTCCGGCGGCGATTCGGCTCACGTACTTCCGCACGCAAGCCAGCGTGGTCCGCTACTACGAGAACATCCGGGTGGTCTACGAGGTGGAGTCGTTGGCGCGCCAGGTCAAGCGCAACGTCACCCCCGCGGAGCCCGGACCAACCAGACAGAAAGACCATAAGAACGACACAACACAACAGCCCGAGCAGAAGCAGGAGCGCAACTACACCCAGACTGAGAATCATCTCATTCTGGCCAGCGCTCCCGCGGGTCCCCGTCTCAAATGTTGCGATCTGCCTGTAGTGTCGGTGAGCACGTACAGGAGGTTCGTATGAACTGCGCCACTCACAGCGAAACTGCTGCAGTGGCTTTCTGCCGCACATGCGGCAAGCCACTTTGTAACAACTGCACCCGTGACGTCCGCGGAGTGATCTACTGCGAAGCGTGCCTGGCCGCGCGCATGGAAGGCACAGCGTCGGCGGCGGGACAAGTTCCGCCTGCTGGATTCGTTCCGCCAGTGCAAACAGTGTATCCGCCGGGGCCAACGCCTGGAGCGCCGCGCCCCCCGATCAATTCAGGGCCGAATCCATCAGTGGCAGGCATTCTTGCAGGTTTTTTCCCATTCGGAGTGGGAGCGGTCTATTGCTCGCAATACGCGAAGGGACTGGCGCACCTCGTGATCATGGTGCTCCTGATCGTCGGCGAAAGCTCCGATGTTCCTTGGTACATGCACACATTCCTTGGAATCGCGCTTGGATTCTTTTACGTGTACCAGATCATCGACTCCATTCGAAGCGCGAAGGCGATTCAAATGGGAGAGCCGGCGCCCGATCCCTTTGGTCTGGGGCTGATGTTTGGCACGGGCGAGAAACTTGAGGGAACGAAAGTCCCAGGCGGAGCCGCTGTCCTGATCGGGCTGGGCGTGCTTTTCCTTCTGCATACCGCCGGGGTCTTTGAGATCGGGATGGGCCTGTTTGTATCGCTCATCCTGATTTTTCTCGGCGTCTGGCTTTTCGCGAAACATTGGGGGCTCCTTGGCAGCAGAGCTTCGATCTGTTATTGCGAACGTTGCCGCACACGCAAACTCATGGGTCCCGCGATGCTGGTAACGATCGGGGTGCTCTTTCTGCTCGATACCACGTCGCGAGTGGGATTCGGTCGAACCTGGCCGGCGATCCTGCTCGTGATTGGAGTCGTCAAACTGCTGCAGAGCAACGCGTCGTCCGACGGACACATCGGGCCGCTGCCTCCCGGAATTCCGGGTGTGCCCCCGGGTGCTCCGCCACCTCCGCCGGCGGTAGAAAGCCCGCAGTCTCCAACCTCTTCTGGCGAGGTGAACAATGTCTAACCCACCGTTTGCACCCGTCACACCTCCAGTGGTTCCTCCTCCGCCACGGCCGCGCCGTTCTTTTGCGGGACCGATGATGCTGATCGTGGTGGGCCTGGTTTGCCTTCTGGGCACCATGGGGGTTCTGTCGCGCGTTCGGATGTGGCACCTGTTTGCCAATTACTGGCCGGTCCTGCTGATCCTCGGGGGCGTGGTAAAGCTGATTGAGCACATGCAGGCGCAGCGCGAAGGCTACCGTGCGCGAGGGATCGGCGCGGGAGGTGTATTTCTGGTGATCATGATCGTGGTCTTCGGTTTGATCGCAACCCAGGTCGAACATGTGAACTGGTCCGGCATTCGCGAGCAGATCAACCTCGACGACAACGATTTCTCCGACATCTTTGCTGACGCGTACAACTTCAACGATCACATGGAGCAGGACTTCCCGGCCGGGGCGAGCCTGAAGATCATTGACAATCACGGCGCGGTCAGCGTGCACGCCTCCGACGACAACAAGATCACGGTTGTGGTCCGCAAGCGGATCAAGGCCGAGAACCAGGGCGACGCCGACAAGTACAACGGCGAAACCAAGCCCACCATCACCGCTATCGGCGGCCTGGTTACGGTCGACGCCAAGGTCGAAGGGGCGGGCGATCATCCCGTGGACACCGACCTCGACATTTCGCTTCCTCGCAAAGTGTCAGTCTCGATCGTCTCCCGGCATGGGGACGTGAACCTGGTCGGCCGCGATGGCAACATCGACATTTCCGCTCAGCACTCCGATACTTCAGTCGAGGACGTGAAGGCCAATGTCAAGGTCAGCCAGGAAAAAGGGTCGGTGAAAGTTGAGCAGATCGTCGGCGATGTGCATGTCGAAGGCCGGATGAATGAAGTGTCCGTCTCCGACGTGAAAGGTGCGGCGCAACTCGATGGCGAATTCCAGGAAAGCGTCAAGCTGGCGCGCATCAGCAACACTGTGAGCTTCAAGTCTTCCCGCACCGACATGGAGTTTGCCCGCCTTGACGGCTCCCTGGACCTTGATGCCGACGAACTCCACGCGGAGGAAGTCAACGGTCCACTGCACCTGACGACGCGCTCGAAGAATATCCGGCTGGGCGAGGTTTCTGGAGATGTAAGGCTGCAGAACGACAACGGTACGGTTGAAGTAGGCATGCGCACGCTAGGTAACCTGCAGATCGATAATCGTAACGGCGATCTGCAACTGAGCCTGCCCGACAAGGCCGGCTTCCGTCTGGATGCGCGCGCGCGCGACGGTGAGATCCAATCAGATTTTTCGGAGTTGAAGGTGAGCAACGACGAACACGAGGCGAAGGCCAGCGGGAGCGTGGGAAACGGCACCGTCCACATCGTGCTCAATAATCAGCATGATGGCATTGAAATTCGCAAGGCCAGCAACGCTCCACCAAAGCCGCCGGAGCCTCCAGCGCCAGGCAAACCTGCCAAGGCCCTGCACCCTCCGAAAGAGAAAGTCGAACCGACCGAGAACTGAGGAAATCAGGTTTC
>CAVRCR010000028.1:0-16520 GCA_963719615.1 uncultured Acidobacteriaceae bacterium
TCCCAACACGTAAGCTACCATCTTAGTCAAAGGTGTTTATTTCCTGACGCAGAAGCTCCTTCCTTTGATGAACGATGGCGGCCGCATCATCGAAGCAATGAGGTTTTGAATATGTCGATGATGAAAGGTGTGTTTATTCATGAACCAGGGGGCCCGGAGGTGCTGAAAATCGAGAGTCTTCCGATCCCAGTGCCACAGGCTGGGCAAGTCTTGATTCGGGTGAAGACGTTCGGGATCAATCGCTCCGAGAAGTTCACCCGGCGGGGGCCCGGTGTGAAGTTCCCACGAGTGCTCGGCATTGAGACGTCGTCGACGCAAGAGTTCGGCATGCTCCGGATTGCGAGTGGTCGCCGCAACGAAAGCTCCGTGTTTTTTGGCAATGGCGGCTGCCGCCAACCCGTCCGATGTTGTGCCCACTGCGGATCAACAGACGCTTCGTTGACTCTGTGGCACGAAGGGCGAGTCACTGGGCGCGTCGCGGTACGCAATCGCGGTTCAAACTCTCAGGCGAGCAGATGCTAAACTGATCGCCGGTGGCTCAGATGCGTGTTCCGAATCTGTTTTCCATTCCTTGCTGGCATAAAAGTTTCAGTTACGTTCTTCTCGTGGTCCTGTTTTCCGGGCACGTGTCCGGTGCTTCACGCTCGTCTCTGCCGGACAGGTACAAGAAGTGGCTGCAGCAGGATGTGGCCTACATCATCACCAACGAGGAGAGGAAAGCTTTTCTGGATCTTGGCGCCGATGCCGACCGGGACCACTTTATTGAGCACTTCTGGGCCATCCGCAATCCTACCCCGGGTTCGCCTGACAACGTCTACCGCACCGAACAGTACCGGCGGATTGCCTACGCGAATCAGTTCTTCGGCCATATCTCCCACAGCGAGGGCTGGCGCACCGACATGGGCCGGATCTACATCACCCTCGGAGAGCCCGCACAGCGGCAGAAGCTGTTCGGGCTGCAGAAAGTTACTCCGATGGAGATCTGGTTCTACTCAAACGCAAATCCCGCATTGCCGCCCTTTTTTTACGTAATCTTTTATCAACGCGATCCGACGGATGAATTTCGCATCTATCATCCATACAGTGATGGTCCGGAGAGGCTCATCACGGCGGTCGCTGGTCCTACGCGACAGAATGCTCTAAAAATACTCAGCGATGACGCTGGCAAGGATGTTGCACGAGAAACCCTCAGTCTTTTGCCAGATGAGCCCGTTGATTTCAATTCCGGCACGGTCAGCCTCGCGTCGGATGTAATGCTCGGCACGATTAACGATCTGCCCAATAATCCGCTCTCAAAAGAAGACCTGAACAATCACCGACGGCTGCTCGAGGACGTCACATCGCGCGTGGTACTGGGAGAGGAGTTTCTCGACGTTCTTACCATGCCTCTGCGTGATCCCGATGGAAATGAAAACCTGCACTACTTGCTGCGTCTGAAGAAGCCTGAAGATTTTACAGTTGGTGAGTCCGCCAAGGAAGGTTATTACTATTCCATCCTGGTGTCGGCGAAAGTGCAGAGTGCGGATGGCAAGCTGATTTTTTCTGAGGACAAAAAGATTTCGAGAGCCATTTCCGCGACGGAGTTCGGGGACATCAAAGGAAAAATCTTCGGGTACGAGGGGTTGCTGCCCCTTCCAGCCGGCAAATATAAGGTCGACTTTGAACTTACCAATCAGTTGGCAAGACTGGCATATCACCGTGGAATAGAGGTCACCATTCCGATGGTCCCGGCGAGCGGTTTGGCGGTTTCAAACATAGTTCCCTTTGTCAGTGCCCGGACCGTTGATCAACGCACCCACGGTCCCCAGCCGTTTACAGGGGCAGGGGTCAAGTTTATTCCGCGTGCTGGAAACGAGCTGCAACTCACACAGGGCGAGCCACTTCGATTTTTCTATCAGGTGTGGGCGCCATCTCTGCTGAAAGCGGCTAATTCAGGAAAGATCAAACCGGATGGAAAGATCGAGATCGAGTATGTCTATGGCCGGATGGAAGCACAGGATACGAAAACCATTTCGGATCAACTTCCACTGAACCAACTCGACAAGGCTGGTTCGGTGATCAATGGCAAGCAGATTCTCACTGCCGAGCTCCCGCCCGGACACTACCGTCTGGTCATGACCCTTCATGATCCAGAAACCCAGGCAAAGGTCTATGGCTCCTTCAACTTCAGTATCAGCACCATGACAACCTCCACTCCCACCTGGGACGTGACGGCGGGGGACACCGTACCGGCCGGGGAAGCGGAATGGCAGCGAGCGGCCTGTTACTTCGCCCAAGGTGAGAAAGCTCGAGCGACCGACTGGTTCCGTGCGGCTTACTCGAAAGATCCCGGAAACGAGCGTTACCGCGGCAAGCTCATTGAGCTCTATTTCGAGCAAAAGGAATATGAGAAGGCGGTAGAAATCTATAATCAGGGCGGATTAGGCGACGCTGGGGACGAACAGACAATCGTCAGACTTGCGGAGAGCTTCTCCAGATTAGGGAACTTGCCCAAGGCCATTGCCGTGATGGAATCCGGGGCCGCCCTAAATCCTAAAAGCGCCGCCTTGGAACTTGGGCTGTCTGACTACTACCGAAGGTCCGGCAATGTCGAAAAAGCTGATGCTGCCGCGCAGCGGGGTAAGCAGTTGATGGCAGCCGGTCAAACCCCCCAGGGTCAAGCCGTAGAACCTTAGCCCACATTCCATAGTTCGTATCTGCTGGCACTCCAAAATATGAAAATTTGAATTCGCAGGACATCAGCAACGACTAAATACTATTTGTTTGTTAACGTTGCATGCTATTTGTTATGGACCGTAACGTGCCTAACAGGTAGTTATTAGTCACTTGGTGTGCGTGCGGCTGTCTGCTCGTGTTGCCTTTCAAAATCAATTCCCAGGTTGGTTAGGAGCGCTTTATGACATCTCGCGGGATAGCGTTTTCAGCGATTGTGCTTCTGCTGAGTCTGAGTCTGTTTGGCCAGGAATCCACTGTGAAGGGCAGCCTGGGCGGAACGGTTTATGATCCTTCGGGCGCAGTGGTGGCGAAAGCCAAGGTCACTATCGCCGGCCCGATTGGAACCAGGACGACAAACACCGACGGCGAAGGGCGATTCGACTTCGACGTTCTGACTCCCGGTTTTTACTCGGTCAGGGCTGAAGCCGCCGGCTTCAAAGCGACCGAGATTAAGCAGGTAGAAGTGTTTGTGAACCGGACCTCCACGATCCGGGTGAACCTCGAGCCGGGAGGTGTCTCGGAAGTTGTTGAAGTGACCGCAGAGTCGGCGGGTGTCGACGTAGCGGCGACCAAACTCGAGACCAGTTTGAACGACACGTTCTATTCGGCGATACCGGTTTCCCGCAACGTCACCGGCTTGTTTTATGCGGCTGCCGGCGTGAACGATGGGGGCGGCACCGGCACCGCCAATCCTTCTATCGGTGGGAGCAGTGGTCTTGAGAACCAGTACGTTGCCGATGGTGTGAACATCACCGACGGCAGCTTTGGCGGAATCGGCGTCTTCTCGAGAAACTACGGGTCACTCTCGACCGGAATCAATCTGTCTTTCGTGAAAGAAGTGGACGTTAAAACCGGCGGCCTGGAGTCGCAGTATGGTAAGAGCGACGGCGGGGTCGTCCAAATTGTCACGAAGTCCGGCGGCAATGAATACCATGGCGGTTTTAGCGCGTTCGTAGGACCACAGCAGTTTGAAGTCCAGCATTTGAATCCGGATAACGCCGGTCGCCTCAATCAGCAGGGCGCGGCGATTCACCAGGGAGAGTGGGACTTCGCCGGCGAATTCGGCGGATACGTACCGCGACTTAAGAATCATCTCTTCTTCTATGGTTCGTTTAACCCCGCCTGGAACCGGCTGTATGATCAGTTCGGCAATCTGCATGGCGTGAGCGCCTTCTCCGCCCTGCCCAACACTACGGTCCCACAAATCAGCTATGACTATGATGCGAAGCTGACGTTCAAGATCAGCGACAAGCACATCCTGGAAAGCTCCGTATTCGGCGATCCGACCCGTGAAACCAGTGCGGCTCCCAATGGTCCGGGCCCCAGCTTACAACTGGCGGTCGACAATAACACCGCCTTCAGCAAGCTTTCCCTCGGAACGCGGAACTGGGTACTGCGCTACAATGGCACGCTCTCTCCGACTTGGCTGGTTAACGCCTCGCTCTCTTGGGGGCACAATTACCTGAATGAAACGCCCAGTTCCCCAGGCGTTTTTCAGGTCATCGACAATACGGGCGCCCAATGCTGGGTTCCCACGGTTGCGCAGTTCGATGCAGGCGCGACATGTTCCAACCAGGCGGGTAACCTCGGGTGGGCAGGAACGCAGCTTACGGGAATTTACAATCACCAGGGTCTCGGATACTACGAGAACACGGCGGGCGATAACTGGAAGACGGCTTTCGGCACGCAGAAGGTTTTCCGCGCGTTCGGAGAGCATACCTTGAGTTTCGGGTACAACTACGAGCGCAACACTTATGGAGGAAATCGTCAAGCTACGGGTGGCGGCTATTCGGTACCTCCGGGGTTAGCCAACAGCTCAGGCATCTGCAGCACGACAGGGAGCAACTGCGGGCTGACTGATTACGCGAACACATTCGAACTGGATGCCGCGTCAGCCTGGGACACTCCGACTGGCGTGATGGCGAACGTCCCTGGCCAAGGTCCGACGGAAGTGATTTTGGTGCAAACCAGGGGTTTCTTCAGTACCCCAGATTTCAGTACTCACGGTCGCTACCATGCAGCCTACGGCAACGATTCTTATGCCATCGGACGGCATTTGATTGTCAATGCCGGCATGCGCTGGGAACAGCAGACGCTCATTGGATCGAAGTACTTGAACCCGCTGCAAAACTTCGCCCCTACGCAAACCCACTACACGTTCACCGACAACTGGTCTCCGAACCTCGGAATTTCAATTGACCCCGTGGGTGATCGGAAAACCAAGATTTATGCGAACTATGGTCGCTACGGTTACTCCATACCGCTGGACATGGCGATTCGGTCCCTGAGCAATGAAGAGGATGCTGAGTTCGTGCTTCTTCAGCCGCCACACACTGGTAGCGGAACCTGCGACGCAGTTGCTAATCCTTGCCCGCTTGCGCAAAGTGCAAACGGCACGATCACTCCAGCAATTGACGACGCCCACGTCCTTAGCCCTTACTTGTACACTTCCCTGCAGTCTGGAGAAGCCATTGCTAAGGGGACGAAGGAGATGTTCCTTGAAGAGTATGTCGGCGGAGTAGAGCGCCAACTGCCTCACGGAATTGTCGCCAGTATTCGCTACCAACAGCGACGACTGCGCAGAATCGTTGAGGATCAGTCCGGCGTGTCACCAGAAGCAGCCCAGCTTGGCGTCGCTCAACAGTTTGTGATAGGAAACCCGTCAGCCCAAAGCGATCTCTTCACCAATGTGCAGGAGCAAGTCTACCCAGTTGGAGGGCTCCCCGCGGGTTGCCCTCTTGGCGGAACGATTTTCAATCCCTATGTTCCTTCGCAGAGCCTTGCCGACGTATGCATCACGAATCCAGACACGGCTGGCGCTCCTACCCCGGACGGCAAGCCGGACGGTCAAGCGAATCCGATTCGCACATACAAGGCCATCGAGGTTGAAATCAGCAAGAGCTTCAGCCACGGCTGGCAATGGCGTACGAATTATCGCTGGTCGACTCTTGCCGGGAATTACGAGGGAGCCTTCCGCAACGACAACGGCCAGGCTGACCCAAGTATCAGCTCGTTGTTCGACTTCACCCCGGGAAGCCTTGGACTCCTCGGGAACCAGTTTGGGATTGGCTTCCTGAACACGGATCGTCGGCACATCTTCAACAACTTCATCAGCTACACGTTCACCACCGGGTTCATGAAGAACTTCACCTTGGGCACTAGCGTTCGCATTGAGACCGGAGTTCCGATCAATGACTTGAGGGCGCACCCCGTGTATCAAAACGGGGGAGAAGTGCCATTCGGCGGCCGTGGCGCTCTGGGACGCACGCCTGCCACTGGCGAGGGCGATCTGCACGCGGAATACAAGCTGAAATTGACCGAGAAGCAGACTCTGCAGTTTGGCGCCGACCTGTTCAACTTGGTCAACCAGCAAACTCAACTGCGCGTCGATCAGTTCCAGGATGCATCGTTGGGAACTCCGAACTTCGACTTCAAGAAACCGGTAGGCAGCGGAGCCCTCGGAGTTCCGCCCGCTTACCAGCGTCCATTTAACGCACGTCTGTTCGCGAAGTGGGTATTCTGATCCACGCTTCTGGCGAATTTGGGAGGGCGGATCGATCGCCCTCCCTTTTGCTTTTGGAGTAACGTCTCCACGTTGCCACAAGGGGGGAAGCTTTCATGAAACCGCCCAGCTTGCGTTTCCCGGCTTTGCTCGGTGTGCTTTGCCTGTCATCTCTGCCCTGTATGACGCAGACACGAAACCCTAGCACCGCCATGCACACTTCCATCCGGGGCACTGTTCGTGATGCGGTTACGCATCAGGCACTGGAGCGTGCGGTCGTGATGATCGACTGTACGAGTTCCGGCTATGCAGGCCAGGCGGAGACCGACTCCTCGGGTAAATTTGATTTTCAAGGGTTGAACGCGGCTCAGTATTCGATCCGGATCAACTTTCCGGGATATAACGAATTTTCCCAGACGGTCGATCTAACCAATAATCCCATGGCTTACCTGAACCTTGAACTGCGTTCGAAGCCGGGGACGACTACTCCCGCTGTAGCTCCGGAGGGTCCAGAGGCTGCTCTCGATGCCCGGCTCGCGTCGATTCCAGAAAAGGCACGAAAGGAATTCCTCAAGGCGCGCGAGCTTTGGAAGCAAGGCAAAGATCCGCAAGAGTGCGCGGATCATCTGAACAAAGCCGTCAAGTCGTATGCTCAGTTTGCTGACGCGTACGTGCTATTGGGGTCTGTCTACGCGCAGCAGAACAAAGCTGCGGAAGCAAAATCGGCTCTCGACCGAGCCGTCGAAATGGATCCTAAATTGGCAGACGCGCGCTTTACCCTGGGAATGCTGCAAAATCGTGAAAAAGACTATGCCGGCGCCGAGACAAGCCTGAATGAAGGGTTGAAACTGGACGGCGCCTCTCCCCAGGGGCACTACGAATTGGCGAAGACGTATTGGGCTCTGGGGCGATTGCAGGACGCGGAACCCCAGGCGCAGAAGGCTGTCGCGCTTCTCCCCACGATGGCACCCGCTCATGTGCTTCTCGGAAACATCGCACTGCGGAAGGGGGACATCGCGGCCGCGCGTACCGAATTCGCGGAGTACCTACGGCTCGATCCTCAGGGACCAATGTCGGGCGGTGTGAAAGAGATGATTGCAAAGATCGACAAGGCTGCCAGTCAAGCCGAGACCCAGAAGAAATAATCGCCTTCTGCCAGTTGGAAACGGCGTTCGCTCCAAGCGAGTTTTGTGTCCTGAGGTTGGGGGCGGCGTGGCTTCAGCTACTACAGCCGTCGGCTGGGACTGTTCGTGCGTGGCGTCGATGGTATGTATACTTTCTCTCTAACGAATTTCAGTCTCGGCGAGGCGCGTGGGGCGCTTATGCCAGGAAACTCCCGCACATGGATTCGGCAATTCGCACCAGCAGTCTGCGCAAGGTCTACAATTCAGCTCCTCCGGCCGGAGCCGGACGAGGTGACGGGGCCAGTTCGGGCAAACGCGGCAAGGATGCCAAGCCGCAGATCACAGCGCTCGACGGGATTGATCTCGAGGTCGCGCCCGGACAGATCTTCGGCCTGCTCGGGCCCAACGGCGCGGGAAAGTCCACCACCGTCGGCATTTTGACCACGAGGGTTCGTCCCACCAGCGGCACCGCTTGGATAGGCCCGCATGACGTATGGCGCGATCAGATTGCGGCCAAGCTCCTGATCGGAGTCGTAGCCCAGCGCCCGAACTTGGACTTCTCTCTGACGGCTCGCGAGATTCTGCTGTTCCACGGAGCTTACTTCGGTCTCAGTTCGCAGGAACGCTCGGAGCGCGCCAACACTTTGCTCGAGCGCTTCAAGCTCACCGATCGCGCCAACCAACTCGTTCGCGGATTCTCCGGTGGGATGATGCAGCGCATTTCCATCGCGCGCGCCATGATGCACGACCCCCAAGTACTGTTCCTCGACGAACCCAGCGCAGGCCTCGATCCGCAGACCCGGTTGCTGCTCTGGGAGATCATTCGCGAGTACAACCAGAAAGGCCGTACCATCCTGCTGACCACGCATAACATGGAAGAGGCGGATGCGCTGTGCCAGCATCTCGCCATCATCGATCATGGACGCATCATTGCGTCGGGCACGCCGGGTGATTTGAAGGCTTCAATCCCGGGTGGATTTCTTCTGCGCCTGCGGTTTGGACATCAGTCCGTTCCGCTGCTAGAACGTCTTGCTACCCTGTCCGGTGTAACGGAGGCGCGCGCCTCGGGAGACAGCGGCGCCGATCTCTATGCCAGCCGCGGCGGGTCGCTGATTCCCGAGATCGTAAATGCCGCTTCCGCTCTGGGCGTGGAACTCTCGGACGTTCATATCTCCGAGCCCAGCCTGGAAAACCTGTTTCTCCATCACACCGGCAGGAGTTTGCGCGAATGAACTGGAAGACGTTCCTCGCATTATTGGCTCGCGACGCACACGTGGCCCGGCGGAATCTGATGCCTTTGGTATTTCAGACTTTCTTGCAGCCGCTGCTATTCGTTTTTATTTTCGGGCGTGTGATGGTGGGTAGCGGTTACATGCCTGCCGCCTACAAGAGTCTCTTGCTTCCCGGCATCATGGCTATCAGCATGGTGTTCACCGGGATTTGGGCCGTTGCCATGCCGCTCATTGGGGAGTTTCAGTTCACGCGTGAAATAGAAGACCGCCTGCTCGCGCCGATCGACATCTCCTGGGTCGCCGTAGAGAAGGTTGTCGCGGGTCTGATTCAGGCGCTGGTGACGGGTTTGACCGTGATTCCGCTAGCGTGGCTCATCCTTCGGCCGGGGCTGGAATTGCATGTGGCGAATCCAATTCTGTTTGCTTGCATCACCCTGATGGTCGCGAGTTTCTCGGCTTGCGGCGGACTGGCGCTGGGCTGCAGCGTCGACCAGCAGCACATTGGGCTGATGTTCAGCATGGTCCTCACTCCAATGATATTTTTCGGTTGCACTTACTATCCGTGGAGCGCCCTCAAAAATTTTCCCATCCTGCAGAAAGTCGTCTTAATCAACCCGCTCGCTTATGCCAGCGAAGGACTGCGGGCAACTCTCGTACCTCAGTTTCCGCACCTGTCTCTTCCGCTCATTCTGGTGGCTCTGGCAGCGTTCGATGTCTTGCTTCTGGTCGTCGGTCTTCACCAATTCCAGAAGAAGGCGGTCACCTAGAGCGATTCGCGAGTTCCGGTAACCCGCCCAGCGCGTGTTGTCATCCCGAGGCGGGTGCTTTTTGCCCGCCGAAGGACTTGTGCAGCGAGCGGCTAGTGCAAGGGTCCGTCGGCGCCAAAGAACGGCGCCTAAGGATGACAGTACTTCGCAATTGCAGAACTCTGGGGCGCTCTTTCAAACCAGATTAAACCAGATACACTCACTGCAAACCGCTCCACGATAGGCTCACGCTTCCATCCTTACTTCGCTGCTTCGGAACTGGGCGGAGCAACGAGCGGAGCGACGTTGCTGCCGACCAGGGTCCGGTTGAAGGCGGGAAGATCCTCTTTCATCGCTTTCTGGTAGTCCGCGTCCACTCCGGCCATTTCCGTTTCAAACCCCTGCAGCAACTCCATCTGGGTATCGGTGGGGGCGAAGTCCGCGCCACCGGCGACGTCACCGCCTCCCGTGCCGACTTCTGCATTCATCCAGATCAGATTGAGATAAACCTTATACGGTTCGACGAAGTACTTGTCATCGCTGTTCAGGAGTGCCGGCGAGGCCAGTCTGTTTTCGATCGCCAGGAGCTTCTTATCCAGGTCCTCAGCGGCTTTCAGCAGTTCGGCCTTGTGTTTTTCCTGAGCCTCGTCCGAGGCTTGTGGCGAAGCGTCTGCTGGTTCATCGCCTTCGTCGTCGTCTTCATCGAACAACTGCTTCTCCTTCTCTTTTTTCTTCGGCGGACGCAGCATGGTCTCGATGACCTCTAGTTGTTTGCGAAGCCATTCGATCTGGTTCACGGTGTCGGCAGCGTGGCTAATGTCGCCGCGAATGCGCAGCAGAGTTTTCACCGAGAGTTCGATGTCCGCATCGGACCCGGGTGCGCGGGGATCGCGCAAGACCGTAAGAGGCTGCGTGTACGCTTGGTCCTCGACCTTGAGGCGCACCGTATATTTTCCGGGCGTTACGATGGGACCAACTTCTGCCGGCCGGCTTCCCCAATGTGTGATCGGCCGCGAATCCGAGTCGCGGAATCGCGGTTCGTCCCAGATGTGCGGATTATCCGGGGCCACCGTTCGCAGTGCAATCAAGCGCGGAGATTCATAGCGCAGGTCCCAGGTCACGCGATTCATGCCCGCCTTACCCTTGGCGTCGAGCTTTCGGACCACCTTGCCGTCAGAGTCGAGGATCTCAAGCTCAAGCGGTTTCTTCGGTGCGGTCTTCAGTGAAAAGTTCAGCATGGCTTGGCCGCCGCGGGTAAAGCGGTAAGTCTGGCGCGGCTCAAATAGCGTGACCGCGGCGTCCGAGTGATTCTTCGCCATCTGTTCCAGCGGCGTTATGTCGTCGAGAATATAGAGTCCGCGTCCGTAGGTGGAGATCACCAGGTCATGAAACTCTTTCTGCACGACCGCCCACGTGACTGGCGAGTGGGGTAATCCGGTATCGAGCGCAGTCCAATGGCCACCGTCATCGAGCGAGTAGTAAAGATCGTTTCCTGTCCCGGCAAACAGCAAGCCCGCGCAGTTGGGGTCTTCGGCGATGGTGCGCACATAGGACAAAGAATGTTTGGGCAGATTGCCGGTCACCAACTTCCAGGTCTTCCCCAGGTCCGTAGTCTTGTAGATGAAGGGATCACGATTATCCATGAGGTGAAAATCGACGCTGACGTACGCGGTGCCCGGATCGAAACTCGAAGGCGCGATGCTGGTGATCGTGCCCCACGGCGGGAGTCCCGGGATACTCTTGGTGACGTTGTTCCAGTTCGCTCCATCGCTGGTGTACCAGACCTGACCGTCGTTGGTCCCCGCCCAGATGAGTCCTTTCTTGATTTTGGACGGAGCGATCGCGAAGATAACTTCTCCGTAGAATTGCCCAAGATTATCTCCGACAATTCCTCCCGAGGGAACGATGCGCGCCGCATCCTGCGTGGAAAGGTCCGGGCTGATGACCGACCAACTCTGTCCGCCATTCGAGGTTTTGAAGATTACCTGGCAACCGTAGTAGACCGTGTTGTGATCGAAGGGATCGATGGCCAGCGGCGCCGTCCAATGGCAGCGATACTTGATCGCGTTGGGCGGTGAGTCCAGAGTATGCATCCACGGACTGACGGAACGCGCATGCTTGCTGCGAGCGTCCCAGCGCGTGACCTTATTGCCGTAGCAAGTCGCCCAGACCACGTTCGGATCGGTTAAATCCGGCACGGTGAACCCGGATTCGCAACCGCCCATCTCATGATCCCATCCGGTTTCTCTCGAATCGACGGGCAGACTGGGCCCGCGCATATTTCCATCGTCCTGCATGTTGCTGTAGAAGTAATAAGGAACCTGGTTGTCGACGTCGACGTGGTACATCTGGCCAATAGGGAACGTTGCGCGGTGAAAGCCGCGACCGTGAACGGTCGTGATGCTTAAGCCGCCGTCATCGGTAACCACAAAACGGTCGGGGTTGGTGGGGTCGATCCAGATGTCGTGAGTGTCTCCGCCCCAGGGGACCTCCTTGAAGTTCTCCCCTCCGTCGAGTGACTCGTGGAAGGAACTATTGGCCACGTACACTTCATTGTCGCTTCCCGGCGAAACCGCAAGCCGGACGTAGTAGCCCGCGCGTCCAATCAAGGCGCGTTGATAGTTGACGGCCTTCCAGTGTTCTCCCGCATCGTCAGATCGCCAAAGCGAGCCCTGATCCTTGGTCTGAATCAGCGCGTAGACACGGTTTGAATTGGTGGGGGCGACCGCGACATCGATCTTCCCCAAAGGACTATGGGGAAGCCCATGCTCTTCGACCCGAGTCCACTTCGTTCCGCCGTCATGAGAAACCCAGATTCCACTGCCCGTCCCGCCGCTGAACTCACCGTAGGTGTGCAGCTCTACTTGCCACATGCCAGCGACTAGCGTGCGCGGATTATGAGGATCCATCGACAGCCCCGAGCACCCCACATTTTCTCCGCCAAAGAGGACACGGTCCCAATGCTGGCCGCCATCGGTGGTGCGGTAGACGCCACGGTCCTGCTGCGGTCCGGTCGCGCGTCCTAAAGCGCAGGCAAATACGATGTCTGGATTCGAGGGGTGGATGACGATGCGTCCGATCCGGCCCGTTTCCGGTAGGCCCATGTTCGTCCAGGTCTTGCCCGCATCGGTCGATTTGTAAATTCCGTTGCCCATCACGTCGCTGTCGCGGATCACCCACGCCTCTCCCGTTCCCGCCCATACAATGCTGTGGTCCGAGGGCGTCACGGCGAGAGCGCCGATGGCGGCGACGGGCTGCTTGTCAAAAATCGGCGCCCAATGATTTCCGCCGTCCGTCGATTTCCAGACTCCCCCCGAGGCTGCTCCTGCGTAGTAGGTGCTCGGATCTCCCGGCACTCCCGCAATAGCCGCGATGCGGTTCCCAACCCGTGGCCCGACGAAGCGGAATCGAAACGAGCCTTCCTCCTCCGAGTTCGGCTGTTGCGCACTCGCTGAAATCGCGCTGACCAAGATTGCAATGCAAGCAAAGTAGAACGTCAGCTTTCTGATGATCATTCCTCGAAGCCTCCGGTTGACAAGCGAATCGACAAGCGGGAATCTTACATGTACAGGGGCAGGGAGCCAAGTCGAGTGCCGGCGGTAGGGTTGGACGTCGGCTGGAACTATCCGGGTGGGTGCCTCATTTCTGGCGCGTTTTTTGCGCGAGAAAGCCTGCCCTGAGCTTGTCGAAGGGTGGGGGTTTTCGCGAAGCCGGCCGGGGAGGAATCAGCGAACCCCAAGCAGGATGTCCACTGTTACCTGGTCAAGGAATTCATAAGGCAGCCGTTTTTTCAAGATCGCATCCTTGTCAAAAGCGTACGACAGCAACGCCGCCGACCCCTTCTTGGAATAGGCACGCGTCTCGGGAGTTCCCGATGGTGCCGCGGAGATCTGCTTTAGAATCGCCTGAATCTCGCGGTCGGCATTCCACTGAGCGGCTTTTTCTTTAAGAATCAGATAAGTGCGCATGCAGCCACGGGCAAAATCCTTGACGCCCGCGCAATCTTCGGTGCGGTAGGCGTGCGCATCGAAGTGCCGCGGACCGTCGTATCCCACGTCTTCCAAAAACTTCACCAGCCAGAATGCAGCCTTCGGGTTGGCCGAGCCAAAGCGCAGATCCTGGTCGTATCGTCCCGGCATCTGATCGTTCAAATCGATGTGAAACAACTTGCCCGCCTCCCATGCCTGCGCTACGCCATGCATGAAGTTGAGACCGGCCATCTGTTCGTGGGCGACTTCCGGATTGACGCCGACCATTTCTGGATGGTCAAGCGTGGGAATGAATCCCAGATAGTGCCCGGTGGTCGCCATATAGATATCGCCGCGAGGCTCGTTGGGCTTGGCTTCGAGGGCGAACTTGTATCCGTACTTGCAGGCGATGTTGTACTCGCAAAGATAATTGACGGCATCCCGCAGGCGCTTGACCGCCTCGTCGGCCCGGCGGCAGGCGTCGGTTTCGACGCCCTCGCGTCCGCCCCAAAGAACAAAAATCTTGGCGCCCAGTTCCGCGCCCAGGTCCATGGCGCGCATGGTTTTCTGCAAAGCGTAGGCACGTACCTCGGGATCGTTGGCCGTAAACGCGCCATCGCGAAACACGGGATGATAGAACAACGATACCGTCGCCATGGGCACGACGATCCCGCTCTCCAGGCATGCGTGGCGGAATTCCTTCACGATCTGGTCTCGTTCGGCAGGCGTCGCGTCGATCGGGACCAGGTCATTGTCGTGCAGGTTGACGCCCCACGCTCCCAGTTCGCCCAGCACCGAGACGATCTGCGTTGGCGGCATCGGGGGGCGCACGGCGTCGCCAAATGGATCGCGCCCGCGATTTCCCAGCGTCCACAATCCGAAAGTAAACTTGTGCTCCGGTTTTGCCTCGTAGTGTCCGTTCTTATGGCTCATATCTCCTCAATTATTGTTGGTCAGACGGATTTAATGCAGGAGGGGAAGACGAAATCTTCCCGACCAGGTTTTCTTCTGCTTTCTTGTGTAATTCCTGCACCCTGCGGAGTTCTTTCCCGGCGTCGGCGGTATCCCCGAGAGCCTGATACAGGCGTCCCAACTGATAGTGAGCATCGGGTTGCGCGGGATCGAGCGCGACCGCGCGCAGCAACGCCGTCTTCGCATCCTTGTAGTTTTTCTGCTGCATGTGGATGGCGCCCAGGTCAACGTACGTGATGCGCAAGGTCGGATTGATTTTCTGGGCTTGGTTTAGAAACGGCAGTGCGGCCTCGGGATGGTTATTCTTCCATTCGATGTCGCCGAGGTACGCCAGCGCCTGGGCGTGGGTCGGATCGACAGCAAGCTCGCGTTCGAACTCCTGTTTGGCTTCGTCATAGTGCTGCGACTTCCAATGCAGGTAGCCGAGACCGAAGTGGACGTTGGGTTCGCTGGGAGAAATCTTGGTGGCCGCCTCAAACTCGGCGATCGCCTCGGGAGTTCTGCCCAATCCGTCGAGCGCCTCTCCGAACAGGACGTGAGCGGGCGCCGAATCCGGATTCTGCTCGAGGATCCGATGGAACTCCTCCTGCGCGCAGGAAAATTTCCGGGCCCACAAGCAGCTCTGCGCCAGTACCTGATGAAGCTCCACATTGGCCGGGTCCGCCTTGGCGGCTGGTTCCAGATACTGCGACGCGAGATCGAATTTCTTTGTCCCGTAGTAACTCAGCCCCAGCAATGTCCGCGCCTGAATGCTTGCAGGGTCCGCTGCGAGCGCCGCACGTAGAGCAATCGCCGCCGCCGGGAACTGTCCTTGCTTAAATTGCGCCAAGCCCAGGTTGAGTGCAACCCCGGGCAGCTTGGGGTTGAGTTTGAGCGCGTGCCTGTAGGCCGTTACGGCCTCGGGATACTTCTGCTGTTTCGACAGGACAACTCCCAGTCCCGCGAGCGCAGCCGCGTCGCTCGGATTGCGCTCGGTCACCGCCCTCCAGGCTCGGGCGGCCTCGGGCAATTTCCCTTGTTGTTCGAGTGCGATCGCATCGGCGGGAGTCTGAGCCCGCGCCGACACCAAAAGCGTAAAAAAGGCGGTCAGCGCCAGGAGAACGAGTTTGGATCTCCAGTTCTTCATCTGCACTCGCGTACTTCTCTAGGCCGTCATTCTGAGCAAAGCGAAGAACCCCCCTGGCAATCCCGCGCAACCAGCGACCTCAACGGGAGTTTCGACCACAACTTCGGTCTTCGCGGCGCCGTGTAGTGACAAAGGACGTTCCGCCAGCGACGAGGACATGGTCAGCCCCGCAAATAATAAGCCCCGCTCACAGGATGCTACTGCGAGCGGGGCCGATAAGCGAACCATGCTGGATCAGAATACAGTTTCAACCCCAGCTGAATTTCGCGTGGATCATGAGCTGACGTGATCGCACCGAAGTGACCGTTGGTAAAGGTGTTGCTGACGTTGTTAAACTCCGTGTGGTTGAAGGCATTGAAGAACTCCGCACGGAATTCGAGCTTGCTGCCACGGGTCTCGCTGAACACGAAGGCCTTGAACAGCGCGAGGTTCCAGTTCTGGCGGCCAGGACCACGAATGCTGTTGAACCCTAGTTGACAAAGGTTCCCGCCGCAGTTGGGGACAATGCGGACGCGTTGAACCAGCTCTTCACCGTCTTCGGGTAGCTGACGCTCCCGTTGACGTTGGGCCGATTATCGGCATTGGGAATGATGCTGGTGATATTTCCAGTGCCAATCAGCGAGCCAGTGCAGCCCGTCGGAAGCGTCGCCTGGGCGCAGTTCGTGATACCGCCTTCCGAGATATGGATCGGCTCGCCCGAGGTCAACGTTACGATGCCCGATACCTGCCATCCACCTACCGTGGACTTCAACAGCCTGTTAGAGCTGTTTTTCAGGAACGGGATGTCGTAGATGAAGTTGACGAACGCGATGTTGGTGCGGTCCAAGCCGGAAGGGCCGCTATCGTAGTTCAAGTTGTAGGGGTTGTCATAATTGTTCAAGTCGCCCACCCCGTTATTGCCTGTCGCAGGATCGATTGCCCGAGACAAGGTGTAAGCTGCCTGAAGCTGAAGGTCGTGACGGATCTGACTGTGCAATTCTGCCTGGAAGCCATTGTAATGTGACTTCTGTTGGTCCCACGTCTGTCGGATGGAGTGGAATCCCAGGTACTTAACACGCTTGTTGTAGTCTGCGTTGTTGTTCGCGAAAAGCGCTGGGATCTGGGTGGTTAGATCCGGCAAGTTGGTTTCGAGGTA
>CAVRCR010000029.1:0-43371 GCA_963719615.1 uncultured Acidobacteriaceae bacterium
GCGGGAAGCCCACTCTCGGCGTTTGTGCTCGTGCACTAGGCGGTTACGGCGCGAAGAAGGTCCGGAAAAATAAACCGGCGCTCGCACCCCCTGCGGTACGAGCGCCAGTTTTTCCCCATGCCCGCCCGGTGACGAGGGGCGTGAAGTTTTCGATCTTCCCGCGGGACTCGCCAAAGCGGCCCCAACATCAAGATCTATGGGTAAAAATGCCCCATCTGCGCCCAAGAGTTGTCATCCAGGTGTAAGCATTTTGTAAAAACTGCCCGGGCAGCTTGCGAATGTTGGCGACGGTTCTCGCTAGACCACGAAATACTTCGCTCCTGGATGATGTACCACGATCGCCGAAGTCGACTGCTCCGGCTCCAACAGGAACCCCGAAGTCAGACGCACGCCCACATTCTGCTCCGGCCGCAGCAGTGCAAACAGCTTCGTCTGATCCTCCAGGTTCGGACACGCCGGATATCCGAACGAATAGCGCGACCCGCGATACTTCTGATGAAACAAATCCCGTATCTCCGGTGCGTCCTCGCCTGCAATCCCTAATTCTTCGCGCATCTTCTTGTGATGCAGTTCCGCCAATGCCTCCGCGGTCTCCACACTCAGCCCGTGCAAGTACAGGTATTTCGTGTACTCTCCGCCCTCAAACAACCGCTGCGTCTCAATCGATGCTTTCGGCCCAATCGTCACCAAAGACAGCCCGATCACGTCCATGTTCCCGGAAGCCTTGGGTGCGAAGAAGTCAGATATACAAAGCCGCCGCCCCTCTCGCTGCCGCGGAAATGTGAAGCGCAGAAGCTCGTGTGGGACCGGGTCTTGGACCCGGTCAGGCCGAGCGGAGCTCGGCTGCCCCTCCGGCTCATACACCACAACGTCATTCCCATCAGCCTGAGCAGGGAAGTATCCATACACGACCGCTGGCTCAAATAATCCCGAGCCCGCGACCTCATCCTGCAGCTTGCGCAAGACCGGCCGAAACTTCTCTTCCACCAGCCGCATATAGTCCGCCTGCGAGGCCGTCTTCAACTGCCACTGATTCTTGAACAGTGCCGTCTCATTGATAAAGCGAAACAATTCGCGCAAGTCGTAGTCTTTGCGCACGCGCACGCCCCAGAACGGAGGCTCCGGAATATTCGGTGCATCTCCTACGACCGCACTGCGCTCCGCAAACACCGGCCCAGTTTCTTCGTCGACGGCCGCGGCCTTCGCATACTCCTTCACCGTGCGTCCTTCGTGCAACCGTTGTTCGCGTGCGCCATCCGCGGTCGCCAGATCCTCCATGATGTGCAGCCCGGCGAATGCATCGTCGGCGTAGAAAACGGCATTGCCATACTCGCGCCGAAGATCGTCCTCTACGTATTTGCGAGTCAAGGCTGCTCCGCCACAAATGACCGGGAACTCCAGCTTCTGCCGCTCCAGATCCTGGATCACATACTTCATCTCGAGCGTCGACTTTACCAGCAACCCGCTCAGCCCGATGGCGTCGGCACCGTGTTCCTGCGCAGCGCGAATGATCGCATCCCCCGGCTGCTTGATGCCAAGATTGACAACCCTGAATCCATTGTTCGACAAGATGATGTCGACCAGATTCTTGCCGATGTCGTGCACGTCGCCCTTTACTGTGGCCAGCACAATCGTGCCCTTCTGCGACCCCGCCTTCTTTTCCATCTTGGGCTCAAGGTAAGCGACCGCTGCCTTCATAACTCCGGCGGAATCGAGCACGGAAGGCAACTGCATCTTGCGCGCGCCAAATAGGTCGCCGACCGTCTTCATCCCGTCGAGCAGAACGGTATTGATGAGCTCCAGCGGAGAGTAGTCCGCGAGTGCCTCGTCCAGCAGGCCCTCCAGTGATTTCTTGTTTGCTCCTTCGCCCACGGATTTTTCGCCGTTGATGATGGCGAACTTCAGCTTGTCTTCCACCGACAGGGTATCCACGTGCGCGGTGGTCGATGCCGCCGGCTTGCCCTGCATGCCAGCGAAGTGAGCCATATACTTCTGCAGTGGATCGCCCGCAGATTCATCCCGGAAAATCAGCTTGCGGGCCAGATCAACTTCTTCCTGCGGAATCTTGTACAGCGGATAGATCTTGGTGTAGTTGACGATGGCCAGGTCGAGTCCATGGTCCACCGCCTCGTGCATGAACACCGAATTGAGCACCCTCCTCGGATACGCATCCAGGCCAAACGAAATGTTGCTCACTCCGAGAATTGTCTTCACCGAAGGCAATTCCTTCTTAATCCGCTCCACCGCCTTCAGCGTCTCGATGCCGGCGGTGCGGTAATCTTCCTGCCCTGTCGAAATCGGCAGAGTCAGCGCGTCAAAGATCAAGTCGGTGCCGTCGAGGCCGTACTTCTTCGTTGCCAGATCAAAAATGCGATGCGCGACCGCCACTTTCTTGTCTGCCGTCAGCGCCATGCCGTCCTCGTCGATGGTCAGCGCGATCACGGCTGCGCCATAACGCTTCGCCATCGGCAATACCTTCGACGTTCGCTTCTCCCCATCCTCCAGGTTGATCGAATTGATGATGGCCCGCCCCGGAATCCGCTTGAGTGCCTCCTCCACGACATCAGCCTCGGTCGAATCGACCAGGATCGGCGCCGGAACCCGGGTCGCGATTTTTTCTAGAATCGAGCTGATGTATCCCTTCTCGTCCTCGCCCACGATCGCGCAGCAAAGGTCCAGCATGTGCGATCCTTCATTCACCAGCTTCTTGGCCAACGCCAGGATGTCGTCGTATTTCTTGCCCTGCACCAGCTTGCGGAAATGTTCGACACGCGTCGTCGTATTCATTTCCTCGGCCACGATCAGAGGCTTAGGTTCCAGATCGAGAGGAACGGAAGTGTAAGCGCTCGATGCCGCGCCCACGCGTTTCACGTCGCGCTTCGCAGGTTCGACCCCCGAAACCGCGTCCACCACGGCTTTCAGATGTTCGGGCGTGGTTCCGCAGCACCCACCCACGATGCGAACCCCGTAGTCCTGCACGAAGTGCTTGTGGTACTCCGCCAGTTCTTGCGGGGACAACTTGTAGACGGGATTCCCGCCTACGTTCTCCGGCAGGCCGGCATTGGGCAATACCGAGACTTCCTTGCTCGAGTTCACGGCAAGATAGCGGACCGCGTCGTTCATCTCCTTCGGGCCGGTCGCGCAATTCAGACCGATCGCGTCTACCTCGAAGGGCTCGAGCGCGGTCAGTGCGGCGCCGATCTCCGTGCCTAGCAGCATCGTCCCGGATTCTTGCAGCGTGACCTGCACGGTCACCGGCAGGCGTTTGCCCGCCTTCCGCATAGCTTCCAGTACTCCAATGGCAGCGATCTTGGCTTGCAGCAGATCCTGCGCCGTCTCGATGAGCAGGACATCCACGCCACCCTCGATCAGTGCTGCGGCCTGCTCTTCGTAGGCCTCCACCATAGCCTCGAATCCGATATGTCCCAGCGACGGTAGTTTTGTCGTTGGCCCCAGCGACCCGGCCACGAATCGCGGCTGGTCTGTTGGTGGAGAACTGGTGCGCGACTTCCTTCGCCAGTTGCGCCGCCTTCACGTTGATCTCGCGCACGCGATTCCGCAGATCAAACTCTCCAAGCACGATGCTGGAACCGCCAAAAGTGTTGGTCTCAACGATGTCGCAGCCAACTCGAAAGAAGTCGGCGTGAATGTCCCGAATAATGTCGGGACGGCTCAGCACCAGCACTTCGCTGCAGTTCTCCTTGCCCCAGTAATCGTCCAGGGTGGGATTCCGCTTCTGAATATTGGTGCCCATCGCGCCGTCGTAGATCACGACGCGCTCTTTCACAGTTTGCAGAAAATCAGCCATGTGAAAAATTGTCCTTACTCGTCAGTCGCTAGTCGGTAGACCCAGTTCGTTGCTCCAGGCTAACGACCAACGACAAGCGGCCAACGACCGCTCCTATGCACAAACGCCGGTCTCGAAGGACCGGCGTGTCGTTGAAATTCGAAACTCGTCTTGAAGCTTAGCTCCCCGGCACCATCTGGGCGGGCGCCCCCCCTCCACGTCGGCTTGGTTGAATATTACTGTTGGCTCCCATGTGTGCTGGCCGGGGGGCCAGCATTTGCTCCTTCCGATAAATCAGATTGGAAGCGTTGAATGTCGCCAGCTCAAATCCGTGCCCGTGCGTGATGGCGTCCGTCGGGACAAGCCTCCACGCAATATCCGCAGAAAATACACCGATTGTAATCGATGTTGTAGACCTTGGCGTAGCGCTCGGCGCCGCTGACGCGATTGTCGCGGTATTCTCGGCTGCCTCAATGTAGATGCAATTCGACGGACACGCCGCCGCGCACAGAAAACATGCCACACACTTCTCCAGCCCGTTCTCGTCCCGCTGCAGAACATGCGCCCCGCGGAACCGAGCTTCGAACCCGCGCTCCGCGCAGCGGCCCCTTGCCATCGGGATAATTCTCCACAATCGTGGGCTGAAACATCTCCATGAAGGTGATGCTCATGCCCTTGGCGATGGCGGCAATGTTCTTCAGCACCGGCATGCCTTATTCAGTATACCGAAAACGCGGCGAACCGTCTCTCCGCCATCAAAGAGAAGAGGCGACCAGCGAAGCTGGAGCACCTTCGTCACCATGGTCAGAACGTCAAGTGCAGCGCCATCTGAATAAAGCGCGGGCTACCGATGAATGTTGCAAACCCCCAGATTCCGAACGGCGGAAACGAATAGCATACGGAGAGGTGGGTGAACTTGGACCACAGGACGGGTCTGCGGAAGGAGGATAACAGTAGCCAGGATTGAATTGCACGTCATTGCTCGGGATGTCGAAGCTGGGATGGTTAAAGAGGTTAAAGCCTTCAAGTCATACTTCAATCGAAAGCGCTCGGTAATTTTGAAATCCTTAAAGACACCAAAATCCCAACGGTTCTGGAACGGAGCTCGGAAGATGTTACGGCCTCCAGAGGCATATCCATTCTCATAGTTGTCGCACACCAGCGTTCCGGAACTCGAATCGCACGCTGGAACACCATTGGTTCCGGGATCGTAGGGAGTAGGGATCCCGAAGGCGGCGGCGTTCAGTACGGGTTTATTTCCATTTACGCCGGTTGTGCCCTGCAGGATAGGACTTGATGCCGTCGCTCCGAATCCACCGACGGGCACAATTGGATTGGTAATGAAGTCCTGGCCGTCGCCCCAATAAATGCTGGCCGCGCCTCCACTGAAATCAATGACGCTGTATGGTTGCCCGCTCTGCAAAACGGTCACGCCACTCACGCCCCAGCCGTTGACCACGTTTTTTAACCAACCGTGCGGAGAGGCTAGCAAGGGTAATTGGTAAAAGTAGCTAATCGTCAGCTGATGGGTGCGGTCGAAATCGGAACTGCCATACGACGACCGTGTATTGTTCGGATCATTTCCGTTGTAGAACAGACCTAAGCCGCTCTGTTCATCAAGCGTATGGGAATAGGTATAAGATCCCGTCACGGTGAGCCCGTGGCTCATGCGTTTTGTGACATGGAACTGCAGTGCGTCGTAGTTCGACATGCCAACCGCGCGGTTGAAGTCGGAATTTGGATCGTAGCCAATGTACGGAGCCCGGAGGTCGACATTCCCAGCGCAGAAGCCGACGGCCAGCGTGCAAACGCTCTCCGCATCCACGTTAGGAACCTGCGTACCGTAAGAGTAGATCTGTGCATTCGGACCACCAGCTAAGGCGGGATCTGCGCTGTAGCTATGCCCGCCTGATTGAAGGGAACGGGAATCGTCTCATGTACGCCGTGATTGCCCACATACCCCAACGAAATCACCAGGTCGTTTCTCGGCTGCCACTGAAGATCCAGAGTCCAGTTTTCCGAGTACGGCAAGGTGTTTCTCGGGTCATACCCGCCGAAGAACAGCGGGCTACAGAAACCTTCGCCGTACGAATTGCAATAGGGGGTCTCCTGGTTCATAAGCTGGGTGGCATTTGGAATCAGCGCCTGCACCGAGGACAGATTGGAAGGCGGAGGTGGGGGGGCAGCGGTTCCGAATGGTTGCCCGAATGTTGCATTGCTCACGGCATAGTAGGGAACCACAAAAGGCTCTTCGACAGTAACCCCAAAAGGACCGCTGATTCCGCCGCCGGCGGGCGGAGACAATTCGGTGAAGTACTCGCCGCGATCGTAGTACATGCCGAAGCCCGCTCGGACCACTACGCTGTGCATGAACGATGGACTGTAGGCAATGCCGATGCGAGGGGCAAAACCCCACTGGCGGCCGGTAAGCGTTGAGTTGCTCACGCCCTTGGTTCCAAAAGCCTTGTTGTTGCCAGCTACCACGAGTCCGATGTTGGAAACGGTGTCGGAGGCCGCGTCATAAGAATATTTTTGCGGATAGAAATTGGTGAGCAGCCCATTTTCTTCGTAGAGAGGACCATCCCAATCCCAGCGCAAACCAAGGGTGAGCATCAAATTTGGCCTCACCCGGATGGCATCTTGCACATAGGCACCGGCTTGCTTGGAACGGTAGTGGCGGTTGGTCGCGCCATTCAGAATCTGCGATGGATCCTGCCCGGAGCAGGAAGCGTCTCCTTGATTAGGACTACAGACCTGGCCCAAGAGGAACCCAGGAAAATCTTCGAACGTGATCCTTGCGACGTCATTGTTCTTGTTGATCACATTGAGCTGCGTGTAGTCCAAGGCGAATCCAGTCGCTACCGAGTGCCGGCCGTGAATCCACTTGAGGTTGCTGGCGCCTTCGAAATTGTTCTGGAAGACGCCGGCATTGGCGAAATTGTCCACGGGCCCGATCGATAAGCTGTCGGTGGAGGGAGCGTTGTCGGCGTACTTGATGTTGATCGTCGGAAAAAGATTCAGGCCGGGGAGATTGATCTGAGCGTCTGCCGGTGTTAGCGACTGGCTCGTGCTGGAGAATGCGATTTCCCGGACGAATCCTAAGCGTTGCTCTACGGTCAGGTTGGGTGTGAAGGCGGTTGTGTTGTCGAGAGAAAACGTCTGCCCCCCGGCTTTCATAATCTGGGGAAATCCGAGCAGTTGACTCTGCGCGAACGGAGTCTGGTTCGGATCACGCTGGAAGTAGTACTTGGCAGCCAGGCGGTCTTTGGAACTGAAGTTGTAGTCAATGTTGCCGTTCACCTGATCGGCGGTGAAATGTGAGTTTGGTCCCTGAACAACGGTGTCAGCATTCTGGTTTTGCAGATCTAAGTAATTAGGCGAGGCGCTGGGAATGAAGTAGCTGCCGCCGGGTGCTTTGGCCTGCAGCAGGGCCAGTGCTTGGGGCGTGATCTGGCTCGCAGTGATGCAGGCGGGCTCCTCGCTCTCGCCGCACGGAAAGTCCGTGTTGACCGCGTTGGCAATGCTTGTAGCGTCCCGGGCGTCGGTGAGGTGCGGCGGAACAGCCACGTAAGAGGTGGCCAGCAGTTGATCGCTCACGCGTTGCCCCTGATAGGAGGTGAAGAAAAACAGCTTGTCTTTCTTGATCGGGCCCCCGATATAGCCGCCAAAGACATTCCGATGCATATTCGGACGTTGCAACTGATTGTGGATAAAAAACCACTCGTTCGCGTTCAATCCCGTTTGCTGATGGTACTCATACGCGCCCCCGTGAAGAGCATTCGTGCCAGACTTGGTGGTTAGTCCAATCTGTGCGCCGCTGTTTGCTCCTTGGGATGCGTCGTACATAGCCGAATTGACATGAACCTCCTCGATCGTTTCGGGCGGGGGGGAAGGCAAGGCGTTGCCGATGGCGCCATACACCGACGTGCTGGTCACGATTTCGCCGCTGGGGTTATTCCCGTTGCCGTTTTGGCCGATATTTACCGCCACCCGGCTCGAGGTCACCTGGCTCGTCGATTTTCCGTTGAAAATGTTGTTGGCATCGACGCCGTTGACGGTGAAGCTGTTGCTGGTGTCTCGTTGCCCGTTCGCCCAAATGGCCTGATTGCCAAGACCTGCGTTGCTTCCAGCGGTATTCAGCAAATCAGCACTGACGCCCGGACTTAAGATTGCCAACTGGGTAAAGCTGCCGGTTCCGAGCGGGACATCTTGGATCTGCACCGCATTTAGCGTGTACCCGGTGGTGGTGTCCGTCGCATTCAGCAGCGGCGTTGCTTCCACTGTAACCGTCGAGGTCACCGCTCCCGGCTTCAGCTTGGCATTGACCGTAGCGGTGCGGTTGCCCTGCACAAGAATCTGGGGATAGACTGCGGTGTCGAATCCATCTTTCGTGAACCTGACTTCATAGGTGCCGATAGGGAGGTCGGCGATATTGAACGAACCATCGTTCTTGCTCTGCGCGGTTACTTCCAGATTTGTAGCCAGGGAACGGGCCTTGATGCTCGCCCCTTGTACCACGGCTCCGCTCGAGTCCGTTACAGTCCCGTTCATCGAACCAAGCGTCTGCTGTCCCACCGCAAAGGGTGCCAGGCAAGTGATGCTTGCGGCAATGCCGGCCACAACACGACGGAGAAGCCTCGTACGCAGCGAACAAGGAAAGAAGGTCTGATTCTTCACGGGAGATCTCCTTGAATTATGCGTTGGAACCGCCTCGTAGCAACCCGTTGGCCGAACCTTATAACAGACGTGACTGACCACCTTCAAGGATTGGACCTATTGATTTTTCGTTAATTTTTCTTCAGGTTTCGCGATAAGACTGCGCCACGTGTACCTTTCACGATGCGCAAACACTTGCACTGCGCTCGGTTTCGCGAACAGGCGGTATTCTTTAATCTTGTGAGCAGCGGGAACAGCCAGAGTGAAGCGACGTCTGTTGGCCTTTGCAGTCAATGCCGTTTTATGCGGCGCATCCACTCCGACCGCGGGTCCACCTTCTACTTCTGTGAGCGCTCCGTAACCGATGCGAGCTTCCCCAAGTATCCGCGCCTGCCGGTGTTGCGTTGTTCGGGCTACGAATCCTTGCCAGCGGAGGAAGACCGCCGTCGCGAGTAGCGGGTGCAGCTTGGCGTGATCTCCATCACTGCTTAGTTGTTGGCGCCAGCGCAGAATTGGTTCGAGTCTTGTTCTGAACGTCAGAGGGGAATCGAGTCATGCTGCTGAAGATTCTAGCTGCGGGTGCAATTGTACTGTTCTTTGTTTGAGTCGCTGCCGTGCTCCAGGGCTGGAGCAAAAGCACAAGCGCCAATCATTGGGTCAGCATCGCTTTCATACTGCTTTTCGGCGTTGCGGCGGCTTGGGGAGCGCGAACCCTGTTCGGGTGGTGGCGCTGAATTCGCTATACAAGAGCCGGAAAGGGAAGACAATGCTACCGAACGCATTTGCCGGTCATACCAAGCGGCCGACCGAACTGCGGCTCGCTTCGGTTTTGGGGCTCGCAGATGCCTTATGGCACGGACTCATAACGGAATTAAAGCGCGACCTTGCCCTGGATGCCGAAGAGTGGAACAGTTCTTCCGTCAAGGCAGGATGGGCGCTGCGCCTGCAACGGAAGAAACGCAACATCGTGTATCTCGGGCCTCGTACGGGATGGTTCCTGGCTTCTTTCGTATTGGGGGATAAAGCGATTACCGCGGCGCGGAAGAGCAAGCTTCCACCCCGGGTCCTGAAGATCATCGACCAAGCTAAACGCTACCCTGAGGGAGCAGCTGTCCGAATTGAAGTGCACGAAGCAAAAGATGCTGATGTGGTAAAGACGCTGGCGAAAATCAAGCTTGAGAACTGATCCCAGATAACGCGATTAACCGTGAGACCCAGCGGTCCGGCTAGCTAGCCCGGCGACTTCCAAAAAATGGAAGTCATTGCAGGGAAGCAACTTCGACGGCCAGCGGCCGACTTGTTGCTTAAGAGCGGCGGGGACCTGCATCATCCAATCCCAAGTTCCTTCGCCAGTGCTTTCCACTTGCTGTCGACCAGCGCCTTCGTTTTCGCATCCATCACAATCTCGTCCGGCCACGGACGGCTGAAGCCTTCGGCAGCCCACTTGCGAGTGGCGTCAATGCCCATCTTGGACCCGTAATTCGGCAGTCGCGCGGCGTGGTCGAGCGAATCCACCGGCCCGAGCGTGAATTGAATATCGCGCTCCGGATCGATGTGGTTCAGAACTTTCAACACCACATCCGCCAAGTCCTGCACGTCGACGTCGTGGTCCACCACGACAATGCACTTGGTGAACATGGCCTGCCCCAGCGACCAGATCGCATTCATGACCTTCCGCGCCTGCCCCGGATACGACTTCTTGATCGAGACAATCATCAGGTTGTGGAACACGCCTTCGATCGGCAGGTTCACATCCACCAGTTCCGGGATGGTCAGCTTCATCAGCGGCAGAAAAATGCGTTCCACCGCCTTGCCCATGTATGCGTCTTCCTGAGGAGGCTTGCCGACAATCGTGGTGGCATAAATCGGATCTTTGCGATGTGTAATGCAGCTGACATGAAATACGGAATAGAGATCTTCGAGCGAATAGAAGCCGGTGTGATCGCCAAACGGGCCTTCGCTGCGGAGTTCGTCAAGATGAACGTGGCCCTCGAGCACAATTTCGCTCGCGGCCGGGACTTCCAGGTCGACCGTCTCGCACTTGACCAACTCGACCGGCGCGCCACGCAGGAATCCCGCGATCATGTACTCCTCGATGTCGGGCGGGGCGGGAACGATCGCCGAAAAAGTTACGGCCGGATCGGTGCCGATCGCAACCGCAACTTCCATCTTCCCCGAAGGCCGCTCGCCTTCGGCCAGCACGCTGCCCCCGGAACTGCGCGCCATCAGGTCCACGGCGGCTGATTTCCCCTCGACCGCCGCGCGCATGCGCTCCCGCGCATGCTCCGCGGCCACTTTCTGCCTCTGCCAATGCATTCCCGTGGAGCGCTCGTCATACACCTGCATGCGATACATGCCCAGGTTGCGCTTGCCCGACCGCGGATCGCGCGTCGTCACGCAGGGTAGCGTGATAAACCGCCCGGCGTCTTTCGGCCAGCATTGCAGGATGGGGTAGTCAAGAAGCGAAAAATTGTCGCGCTCGATCACTTCCTTGCACGGCCCCGTCGGCACCGTACGCGGGAACAACTTGCCCGCTTCGGTCAAAAGAGGCAGCATCTTGAGCTTATCGAGAAATCCCTGCGGCGATTTGACGTCCATGAACATGCGAATGCGCCCCGCAATCTCGTCGAACGAATGGACGCCGAGCGACATCTTCATGCGCGCCTCGGACCCAAATTGATTGATCAGAAGCTGAGAGCCCGAGTGCCCTTTGACATTCTGAAAGAGTAGCGCCGGCCCGCCGCGTTCCCCGCGGGCGTCATGTCCCTTGGAAACCCGGTCGGTGATTTCAGCAATCTCGAGAATCGGATCAGCTTCGGTCTGAATGCGTTTAAGTTCGCCCGCGCGTTCGAGCGCGGCGATCCACTGACGGAGGTCGTCGAAGGGCAAAGGATTCCTCGCTGGTTGACCGACGATTATAAGGGATTCGCCTCGCCCGAGCTTGTGTGGGACCGGGTCTTCGACCCGGTCAGGCCGAGCAAAGCTCGGCGGCTTACTTCCGTTGCTCCAGCTTCACACTCGCTGACACAGGCTGCCCATCGCGCAAGACTTTCACTTCCACCACGTCTCCCACTTTGCTACGCCGTAGGGCATCGGTGAAGTCGTAGAGGTTCTTAATCGGCTTATCGCCAAACTGCACCAGGACATCTCCTGCCTTGAACCCCGCTTTCGCCGCAGGTGAGTTCGGCCTCACATCCGAGAACTTCACACCGTTTTCCGTCTGTCCAAAGTCCGGGATCGATCCGAAGTACGGTCCATAGCCTCCGCCCCCGCCGCCACTTACCGGCTTGTCTTCGGCCACTACCTGGAACGTAGGCGCATCCGACGCGCTCGCCAGTTGCACGGTGACGCTCCCCACCAGATCAAGCAGTCGAGCCGCCGAAGGTGCGTTGATCTTGTCCCACGTGTCAGATGGCTTGTGGTAATCCGAGTGAAGGCCCGAGAAGAAAAACAATACGGGAATCTTCTTCGATACAAATGACGTGTGATCGCTCGAGGCGTAGCCCCCCGCGGAATATTCGATCTTGAAGGGCGCGTCCTTCTGCGCCTGTTCGAGCACCGGCTTGAAAGTCGAACCCGTGCCGACGCCACCAATATAAACTTTGTCGTCTTTGATGCGGCCGATCATGTCCATGTTGATCATGGCTACGGCCTTGGCGAGCGGGCGCGTCGGATCTTTCACCCACGCCGCAGAGCCCAGCAGACCAAGTTCTTCTCCCGCAAAGTCCATGAACAAGATGCTGCGCTTCAGTTGGCCACGCTGCGGCGCAAGCAGGCGCGCCAGTTCCAGAACTCCAGCGGTTCCGCTGGCGTTGTCGTCGGCGCCGGGATGAATCTGTCCGATCTGCGAAGGAGCCAGGGAATCGAAGTTGCCGTACCCGAGATGATCGTAGTGCGCCCCCACGATCACGTACTCATCGGTCTGGCCGGGTAGCCAGGCCAGAACGTTGTTCACTGTCGCGTGCGTCGTTTCGATATCGATATGCAGCGATACCCGCCGACTCTCGGCAAATGCGAACGACGCAGGTTGTGTGATCGCGTTGATATGATCTTGGAGGTCTTTTATGGATTTTCCAGCCGATTGAAACCAGGAGTCCGCCACGGCGTTCTTCACCTGGGCGAACACAACGCCGACATTTTCCGGTCCACTCACGCTGCCGAAGCGGGTGAGCAGGTCCTCCTCGCCGTCACCGAGTTTGCCGTTGACGACGATGACGGCCTTCGCTCCATGGTTCCGAGCGTTGATGGCCTTGGTGATCAGCTGTGAATGTTGCGTGACTCCATGATGCCCGCTCTTTTCCGCAAAGCCCGAGGGTTCGTAGCGGAGCACGATGACGATCTTGTCTTTCACATCGAGGCCGTTGTAGTCGTCATAATGAAATTCGTCCGCTGTGATTCCGTATCCCGCGAAGACCAGCGGTCCCGAGACCTGCCCCGACGAAGAAAAGCTGAAAGGTACGAAATCCTGGTCAATCTTGAGGTCGGTTGTAACACCTGAGGCCTCCACCTTGAGGGAGTTGTCCGGCTTCAACCTCGCCCCCGTAATCAAGCTGAATGGCTGCGCATAGCCGTGAGTGCCCGCGGGCTGCAGTCTGAGTTCCTTATATCGCTTCTCGATGAGATGCTCGGCGCGCGTCAGACCTTTGGTACCCGCGCCGCGCCCTTCCATCTCAGGAGAGGCCAGTGACTTGATGTCATTGAGGTAGCGGGTGGGATCGGCCTGCGGGACCGGAGTCGACGCTGAGACCAGGAAGAGGCATAACAGCGCGGAGATTGCAGGCAGGCAGCGTCGTGACCACTTTCCGTTCGGCATGATGAGCCCCCGTGAGCGGGAAATCGTATGAGGTGCGATCGGACATGTCAATGATGCCGCGCTTCCGCACTAACGCGGGTTACTGAATTCCGGATACAGGTTGTGGTGGCATTCCGGGCAGATGCCATGGCTGAAATCGGCTTCGGTATGGTTCCGGACATAAATCTCCAGATTGTGCCACGCCCCTTGATGGTCGCGGATCTTGCGGCAAGAAGCACAAATGTGAAGCAGCCCGCTCAGAGTCTTGACGCGACCCAGCGCCTCTTGCAGTTCCTTGATAAGCCGCTCGCGTTCGGATTCGGCAGCTTTTCGCTCAGTGATGTCCCGAATGATGATGCAGGTTCTCAGTTCGCCGTCTCGGCGTGGGAATACGACGGAAGAAACCTCGACCGGGAAACGGGTGCCGTCCTTGCGTTTGGCCGTTAGCTCGCCGTGCGCCCGGCCAGTCCGTTGGCGCTCTGCGATCAGGACGGAAAGCCTCGGATCGCTGACATCCATCAAGCCTTGCCGACCTTCCTGCACAATCTCCTCCCGGGTCCGGCCCATAATTCGGCAGGCGGCCGGATTGGCATCGAGAATGGAGCCGTCAGGCGCTGTCAACATCTGCCCGTCCAGACTGTTTTCGAAGAGCAACTGATATGGGGCTTCGTTGTCGGGGAGCACACCCCGGCTCGGTACTTCAGTCGTATTAATGGTCATAAGTGTCGATCAAGGTACGCGAACGCCGAGAGTCGCAATGGCAGTTCTGACTTGGCCTGCATTCTAAGCAACTTTGCGGCGGATGGGCAAATACCGGAAGTGCGAATTCACCCCATTGCCACCGCAGGTACCACCGAATCACAATCCGACGCGCTCCGATTTACAATTGAGAAACCATGAAACAGATCGCCGTTGTCCTGACGCTCACCCTCTGCGGGCTGACCGCATGCAACAAATCCGCCAGCCCGGCAGCACCTGCGAGTAATGCAACCTCTTCGAGCGCTGCATCCCCCATGTCGTCGGCAGGTCCGGGGCCAGTACAGTTGAAGCTGCAGGAATACTCCGGAGCTGGCGCCACCAATTGCGGGACCCTCGACGTCCGCGCGGCGGAGGCACAGCTCAAATCCGCCGGTGACTGCTCCATGCAGGCGAGCCAAGGCAAACATCCGTTTTACGTGTCTTACGAGATGCCCGGTATGGGTGTCGGCGTCGCCGGCAATGCCGAGGGCAAGCTGTTCACCGTGCAGACGCAAGGTGCGACCGGAGCACTCACCAGCGGCGCCTGCCCCTCAGCACTGCGCGTCGCTTCCAGCGGACGGGTCACTTGCTTTGCGCCTGGCGACATGGGTTCGATGAGCGGCAGCCACACCGCCGGCTCCATGCCCCCCGGCACGACCAATCCACACGCGACCGGCAAGACGAACCCCCATGCAGCTACGCCGCCCAAACCGAACTGACGAACGGTTGCTTACCGGAAGCGCACGAGTTCTTCTTGTGTCGCATGGGGCGCGAAAGGGCGCGGCGTCAGGCGCTGAGGTCCGCTTGCGTCCAAACCTCAGATCTTGCGCTGTGATCCGAATCACATGCCTAAGTGACCCCCTTTGTTGGCCTTACCTCAGCCCGGTAGGACAATAGACGCGGTATGTACTAGAGGGGTCATGCCCCGGACCCGCGAGTTAGGGTAAACTCATGGGATTCCGGAACTTAGAAGGCCTATGCCACTGCTTTGGCTGCGCTTCGCGCTGGGTTGTTACTTTGTCGGGCTGATCTACGCCTTCGTGGCTCTTACCCGCACCAGCGATCTTTTCAGTCGTGTCGCCTTTCACGCGGCAAGTCTCGGCATGGTCTTCCACTTCGTTTCCCTGGTTGAAGTATTCCTGTCCGGACAGATCGTCTGGGCGTCCGTTCATAACGGAGAATCCCTGCTAGCGTTCTTTTCCATGTCGTTCTTCATGGTGATTTACGCCATCTACCAGACCACATCGCCCGGCGTCGTGGTGTTTCCGGTTGTATTCTTTCTGACCTTCGTCGCCGCCGTCGACGAGCAACCTGTGCTGCTGACGCAGTTCGTCTCGCACAAAGGATGGCTCATTGCCCACATCATCCTGATCTTCACCGGATACGCCGCTCTTGTACTCAGCTTCGGCGCCAGCCTTGTGTATCTGCTGCAGGAGCGCCGCCTTAAAGCCAAAAAAGCGAGCAGCCTGATTTCGTTCCTGCCCGCTCTGGAAGTGATCGACCAGATTGGCTATCGCTCGCTGCTGTTGGGCTTCCCGTTCATGACGCTGGGCCTGCTGACGGGTTCGGTCGTAGCGGTCACCACCTACGGCCGTGTGGATTTTCTTGATCCCAAGATTCTTTTGTCGCTGCTGATGTGGGCCGTGTACATGGTTATGGTCTTTACCCGCTGGAATTCGGGTTGGCGCGGACGCCGTGCCGCCTTTCTGGCGACCTTCGCCTTCGTGGCCGCGCTGGCCGCCTGGGCGGCTAATTACTTCTCTACCATCCACAGGTTTGCTGCCTCATGAGATTCCAGCTGATCGGCGTGAATCACAAGAGCGCACCGCTGGAAGTCCGCGAGCGCCTGGCGATCCCTGAGTCGCGCCTGCCCGATACCTGCCGCGATCTCGCGGCCTATCCCGGGGTCGAAGAGGGCATGGTGATCTCGACCTGCAACCGGGTCGAAGTCGTGGCTCACACCACCAACGGCCACGCCGATCTGCGCGGATTCCTGCACGATCACTTTCATTTGAAGGCAGAGGAACTGGACGCGCACCTGTACGAATTCCGCGAAAAGGACGCGGTGCGGCATCTCTTCCGGGTGGCTTCGAGCCTCGATTCCATGGTAGTTGGTGAAGCCCAGATCCTCGGCCAGGTCAAGGAAGCCTACGCCACCGCCCGCGCCGTCGGCGCCGTCCGCGGACAACTCGATCAGCTTTTCAGCCGTGCCTTTGCCGTCGCCAAGCGCGTGCGCACCGAGACCGCGGTCGGATCGTCCTCCGTCTCGATCGCCTCGGTGGCGGTCGAACTGGCCAAGAAAATCTTCGGCAACCTGCACGGCAAGAACGTCTTCATCGTCGGCGCCGGCAAGATGAGCGAACTCGCTGCCCGCCACCTGATGGCCCACGGCTGTGCCTCGATCTTCGTCGCCAATCGCACCTACGACCGCGCCATCGGCCTGGCGCAGAAATTCAACGGCCAAGCCATTAAGTTCGACGATCTCTACTCCACCTGCGATCGCGCCGATATCGTCATCACCTCGACCGGCGCGCCTCACGCTATCTTCCGCCGCGAACACGGCGAACAGTTCCTGGCCCGCCGCAAGAACCGCCCGATGTTCTTCATCGATATTGCCGTGCCTCGCGACGTTTCGACCGACATGGCGAAGCTCGATGGCATCTTCGCCTACGACATCGACGACCTCCAGCAGGCCGTGTCGAGTCATGTCGCAGACCGCCGCAAAGAGGCCGAGCGTGCCGAGGCCATCATCGCCAATGAAGTGGAGCGCTTCGAGGCCCGTCTCAGCACGCTGGACGTTGTCCCCACAATCGTTTCCTTACAGGACCATCTCGAAACCATCCGCCAGGCAGAGATTGACCGCGTGCGCGGCAGGCTCGGCCAGCTAACCCCCGAGCAGGAAATTGCGGTCGAAGCGCTCACCCGCGGCATCATCAACAAAGTCATGCACACCCCGATTACCACGCTGAAAACCGCCGCCAAGGAATCCGAGGCGACGACGGTGGTCGACGTAGTCCGCCGCCTGTTCAACCTCCGCGACAAAGACGACAAGGAAGCAGCCGCGCAAGGAGTGGCAAAAAAAGACGAAGTAGGGACGCGCCAGTGATCCGGGAAAACGTCAGATGACCGCGATTTTCTCTCTTATCCGCTGCGGACTCTTCGGATTCGCAAGTTGGTTGCTTTATCGTAATCCCGTAAGAATTCTTGACGTTGTATTCGGGAAGGACGACGGTCAACGCCGCCCCATAAAGTTCTTGAAAGCTTTTGGGGTTGTCCTGATGTGCCTTGCTGGACTCGGAGCGGTTATTACGGCGGTCTTTACGTTACTAAGAACTTTGGCGTGAGGCAGTCGAACGAACGATATTGGCCCAGAGCAGACATGACCACAAAACTCCGCATCGGCTCCCGCGGCTCCCAGCTCGCCCTCTGGCAGGCCCACCACATCTCCGCCCTGCTACGTGCCCGCGGCCACGAAATCGAAATCGAAATCATCCACACCACCGGCGACAAAATCACCGACGTCGCCCTTGCCAAGGTCGGCACCAAAGGAATGTTCACCAAAGAAATCGAAGAAGCCCTCGCCGCCGGGCTCGTTGATCTGGCTGTCCACTCGCTAAAAGACCTGCCCACAGAACTCCCTAAAGGATTCGAAATCGCCGCCATCACCGAGCGCCAGGACCCGCGCGACGCCTTCTGCTCGCGCCACCACGCCAGCTTTCAAGATCTACCCAAGCCGCGCGCGTCGGCACCTCCAGCCTGCGCCGCCAGGCGCAACTCAAGGCCGTCCGCCCCGATCTCGATATTCATCCCCTGCGCGGCAACGTCGACACTCGCCTGCGCAAACTCGAGCAGGGAGAATACGACGCCATCATTCTCGCCTCAGCCGGACTGAAGCGCCTCGGTAAGACCGAACTGATCAAGCAAATCATCCCCGCTGAACTCATGTGTCCTGCAGCCGGTCAAGGGGCTCTCGGCATCGAAATCCGTGAAGGCGACAACGCCACGCGCGCCCTGCTCGCTTTCCTGAACGATCCCGCGGCGCACGCCGCGACCACCTGCGAGCGCGCCCTCTTGAACAGCCTCGGCGGAGGTTGCCAGGTCCCCATCGGCGCTTTCGCAGAAATGCGCAACGGCAAGCTTCATCTTGAATCCATCGTCGCTGACCCCGACGGCTCGCAACTCCTGCGCGACTCCCGCGACGGGGACGACCCCGAAAAGCTCGGCAACGACGCCGGCACCGCCCTGCTGGCCCGAGGTGGCGACGCAATCCTCGAAGCCGTCTACGGCCGTGGCCTGGCCGTCCCGCCGCAACCATGATTTACAAGCCGCGAAGCGCAAGACTCGGATCGGGGCATGCCTTCAGAGCCTGCCCTGAGCTTGTCGAAGGTCGTGTCGTAAAATCGCCAAACCGGAATGCGCCTTTGGGCGCCGGAACCGCCCCAGCATGAGCGGCAGCGTGCTCCTAAAAATTCTGGGCGGCGCCAAGAACCCCGCCCATCTCCGGCGCTGGATCAACTTTTGGCCGCCGTTCCTCGGTATGGGCATCCGGATCGTCCGCATCGCTACCGACATGAAAGCTGTCGACGTCGAAATGAAGCTGCGTTTCTGGAACGCCAACTACGTCGGCACCCATTTCGGCGGATCGCTTTTTGCCATGACCGACCCGTTTTATATGCTGATGCTGATGGCCAACCTGAGCCGCGACTACATCGTCTGGGACAAGGCTGCGTCCATCTGCTACCGCAAGCCGGGGAAGGGAACAGTTCGCGCCGAATTCCGCCTCTCCGACGCCCAACTCGACGACATCCGTGACAAACTGAAGACGTTGCCGAAATACGAGCCCACGTTTACGGTAGATGTAAAGGACGACCAGGGCGAAGTGGTAGCAGCCGTCGAAAAGCTGATCCACGTCCGCAAAAAGGAGCCGAGGCCCGCCGAGCCACAACCGCCCCAGCCGCGAAGCGGCGATAGAATGCAGCCCACAGCTTGCCCTGAGCGTGCCGAAGGGACGTAAGGCGTAGGTAGAAGCACAGAATCGGAACCGAGCCCCGCAGGAGCGAAAGAAACTTGTGTACATCCCCGAACATTTCCGTGTGCATGACCACGCCGACACCATCGCCTTTATGCGCGCGCACCCGTTCGCCATCCTCATCTCGGGTACAGACGACGGCCCATTTGCCACGCATGCACCCCTCGCCATCCGCGAGGCAGGGCAAGACCTTGTCATTCGGGGCCACGTCGCCAAAGCCAACCCTCACTGGCGCCACCTCGAACAGCAACCACAATGCTTGACCATCTTCCACGGCCCGCACGCCTACGTCTCGCCCAAGAACTACACCACCCGGGAAGTCGTTCCCACCTGGAACTACGGCGCGGTCCATGTCTACGGGAACGCCCGCGTATTCTCCGCACCAGACCAACTGCTGGTTGTCCTCCACGAACTGATCCCCATGTTCGAGCCAGGCTATGCCGAGCAATGGGCCGGGCTCGCCGAGGCCTATCGTGCCCGCATGCTGAGCCATATCGTCGGTTTTGAAATTGTGGTCACGAAGATCGAAGCCAAATTCAAACTGAGTCAGAACCGCACCCGTGACGAACAGGAGAACATAATTGAGTCGTTGGGCGCTGCCACCGACACGGCAGTAACCGGCGTAGCCCGCTTGATGCAGGAGCTAGGATTAGGTACAAAGAAGCAGCAAGATTGACCCAGTGTGGGGCGGGCACTCATGCCCGCCAACTCTAACCATGAGCAAGAACGCCAAATCAACGACGAAGCAGCCACTAAGTGGAATCCGCGTGTTAGTCGGTCGCGCCCGTCACCAAGCCGGCGCACTCTCCGGAGAATTGCGCGAACTGGGAGCAGACGTCATCGAAATCCCGTTCATCGAGATCCGCAAACCCCGCTCATTCAAGCCCTTAGACGGGGTCCTGAAGAATCTTGCTGACTACGAATGGCTAATCTTGACCAGTGTCAACGGTGTGGAAGCCTTGTGGGAACGCATGCAGCACCTGCGCCTCACCAAACACGCACTCAGTCATTTACGCGTGGCCGCCATAGGGCCGGCAACAAAAAAGGCCATCGAGGAGCGCGGAATAGCCGTCGACGTAGTTCCCAAAGAATACGTCGCCGAATCCGTTGTTCGCAGCCTGAAACGCAAAGTGAAAGGGAAAGACGTGCTGCTGGTGCGCGCCAAAGTCGCGCGCGACGTGATACCCCGAGAACTGCGCAAATTGGGAGCCCGCGTCCAGGTAGTCGAAGCCTACGAGACCGTGTTACCCCTATCTTCCCGCAAGCGCCTGCGCGTCACGCTCAAAAGCCCCCTCCAGCGCCCGCACGTGGTGACGTTCACCAGTTCCTCGACCGTCCGCAACTTCGTTGCGCTGCTTGGTTCCCGCGCCAAATCACTTTCGCCGCGCAACGGCGCAGAGCCTATTTGCATGGCCTCGATCGGTCCAGTGACGTCGTCCACCCTGCGGGAACTTGGCTTGGCAGTGGATATTCAGGCGCGGAAGTTCACCATACCCGGCCTGGTGACGGCCATCGTGCGCGCCGCCTCCGCGTCGACGAAGCGAGCGTAGTGCCCAAGGGCGCCGCTTACTTCAATTGCTTCTCGATGGCCCCGACCATTTCCAGCGAATCCGGTGTGACCGCCGGCTCGAACCGCTGCACTACGCTTCCGCTGCGATCCACCAGAAACTTCGTGAAGTTCCACTTGATGTCCCCGAAAATTCCCGGGCCGGTCTCTTTCGTTAGGTAGGCGTACAGAGGTGTCTGGTCCGCGCCTTTAACCGAAATTTTCGAATACATTGGGAAGGACACGCTGTACTTGCGACTGCAGAAAGTCTTGATCTCTTCGTTCGTGCCCGGTTCCTGGGCGCCGAAGTTATTCGCCGGAAAACCCAGGATGACGAACCCCTGATCCTTGTATTTCTCATAAATCGCTTCCAGCGCGCTGTACTGGGGCGTGTACCCGCATTGGCTGGCCACGTTAACAATGAGGACGACTTTGCCCTTATATTCGGACAGCGGCGCCGGCTTGCCGTCGATCGAGTTGAGCGTGTAGCTGTAAACCCCTGACCCTGCAAAAAGAGATGTAGCCATAATCAGCAAAACTCCGTAGATAAAATAGTTTCTTGGTCCCCTAGTCGAATTCGATCTCACGGATAGCTCCATTGTTGCGGATTTCTACAGTGGGTGACGATGAAGGGAAGACTACCGGGCAGGCAAGGCCGAAAGCAAGCAGGGAAATGTAAATTTCTAGTCTCGAGGCAGGGCGAGACTAGACGGCGGTCCGAACGCCGGTTTCCTTTACCATTCGCTCCATCAAACGCATGCGCTTCGTTGGCATTTGAGAGTCGACTGCGAGCGAACGTGGCGACGGGGTGCTAACGGAGAACAGCCCGTCACCCACCGCGTCCAGAGCCGAAGCCGAGCGACCCAGCACCATCAGGAGATACTTCTGGGCAATCGGGCGATCCGCTGGATGGATCAGATCCCACCAGCGCCGAATGGACTCCTGAACTTCAGCTTCGTTCTTCTCTCCGACTACCAGAGCGTCGATGAGTCGGTAGACTTTGCTTTTGATCGCTTGATAGGAAACCGAAATCTCTTGGGGCATAGTTTAGGGTCCTTGTTTCTCGGTGCCTTGCATTGTGCAATCGGTGAACCAAACCGTTTTCCCCAGCCTTTCGAGGCTCTTAGCCGCATTTAAGGTAGTGTGAACGTATTATGAATGGAATAAATCGATCTGCGGATATGGATTCTGGAAGGCCCAGCAAACGGTTACTCACCCTCGACGAAATTCCAGATCGCAATGCGCGGCGAGAGAGGCCCCTCTGACGCTTTCTCCTCCCCAGAACCCGCACCACAACTTGCCCGTCGTGTGGCAAGGGTTACAATGTTCCGCTCTGTTGGAACCGAAAGCGTCTGGCCGTACTTGTCGGCGCTTGGTGTAGGCAGGCGGTTGGCTCTCTTTGCGAAATTTACCGGAGGCGAAATGAAAGCGCGGACTTGGATTCTGGCGTTGCTGGCACTGATCTCGGGAGTGGCGGGGGCGCAGACTTCAACGTCCCTCGCCTTGGGAAGTACGTCGCAAGCGAATTCGCAAGTCAGTTCCCAAGCAAGCTCGCAGGGAGCCTGGCAGGTGCCCGGAGCCGACGACCGCATGTTCTTTCCCCGCGATATGCTTTGGGGATGGGCGCAGTTCGACCTCGCGCCGCCACATAACGAGATCGATCCCAATCTGTGCGCCGGCAATGCCGGACAGTACGGCGGAGTCAATGCCCCCTGCAGCCTGTTCGCGCGCTACATGCTCTCGGGAATCCTGGAAGTTCGGCCGTTCGGACGCGGCCAGCTCCGCCGTTTGATGATCTTTGGGGCACCAACGTTTCTGTTCGGCAAGACCGTTCCCAAGACGCTCTACACCTGGTCGCCCGATGCGATTGGCGTTGAACATTCCTGGGGCGCTGGAGTCTACATTGCCAAAGGTTTCGAGTTTCGTGTCACCCAGCATTTCCTGTTCGACCGGCTCGGCGCACGCAACAAGTATCTGGGTCTGGCTGACTTGGGAAACAACGGGCCGTGGGGACGCTACATGAGCGTGGGCGTACGCAAGAGCTTTGGCACGCGCCGCTGGTAGCGACGGCGTCTTGCTCCCATGCCTCATTTCTCGCTAGTTCTATGCCGTGGCCGGGACCGAAGGCTGGATCAAGCGCCGCACGATCCAGACGATCAGCGCAATGATCCCGCCGAGAATCAGCAGAGGCAGCCCAAAAATCAGGACGAGCCAGAACGACCCGCCAAAGTTTGTGACATCACCGCCCACCGACGCGGAGGGATCGAAGCGGAGTTGGCCGCCGAACACTGTCACGTCGCCACCCACTCTGGCCTCTTTTTCGAGGCGGACGCTTCCGCCAAACACCGTGGCCTCGCCGATCTGTCCCTGCTCCTCAACCACGATGTTCCCGCCAAAAACGGTCACATCTGTGGTTACATGTCCACGCACCCGGACGCTACAGCCGAAGCAGGTCGCTTCGCTAACCTCTTCGCTGGGTCCGATCGTGATATCGTGGCCGACCTGAGTGCGCTCTCTACCGCCCTCGGCGAAAGCAAGACCGGAAAGCGCGACCAGCAGAAACAGACAGGCCGAAACTCGCAGCGGAATCCCAAACCCCATAAGAACCTCCTGACGCCTTACACCGGATTGGCCAAGGTGAAGGAATTATGTCACAGCCCGCAAGAATTATCTGCTGGTTCGGATAGCCAATTTCTTTATAATTGAGGGTTTTTACAATCATGACGCGAGATGCTGATAGCGGAGGTTCAGATGGCAGGCTCTTATAACGGCGTAGCGGTTCCCTCGGACGGAAAGAAGATTGGTTACGCCAGCAGCAAGTATGAAGTCCCGGACAACCCGATCGTTCCGTTCATCGAAGGCGACGGGACCGGGCGCGATATCTGGAAGGCCTCCCTGCGGGTGTTCAATGCGGCCGTGGAGAAGGCCTACAAGGGCAAACGGCGTGTCGCCTGGTACGAAGTCTTCGCCGGAGAAAAAGCCAAGGCCAAATTCGATACCTGGCTGCCCGACGCCACCGTCGACGCCATTCGCGAATTCCGCGTCGCCATCAAAGGCCCCCTGACCACGCCGGTCGGCGGCGGCATCCGCTCCCTCAACGTCGCCCTGCGCCAGATTCTCGATCTCTACTCTTGCGTGCGCCCCGTTAAGTACTACCAGGGCGTGCCTTCGCCCGTGAAGCACCCCGAGCGGATGAACGTCGTCATCTTCCGGGAAAACACCGAAGACGTCTACGCCGGAATCGAGTGGGAGCAGGGAACCGCCGACTGCGCCCGCCTCATCGAGTTTCTCAACAAAGACATGCTCAAGGGAGGTAAGAAGCAGATCCGTCTCGACTCCGGCGTCGGCATCAAGCCCATGTCGGTGACCGGAACCAAGCGCCTGGTTCGCATGGCCATTCAGCACGCGCTCCAGTCCGGACGCAAGACCGTCACGCTCGTCCACAAAGGCAACATTCAGAAATTCACCGAAGGCGCCTTCCGCAAGTGGGGATACGAGCTCGCGACCGAGGAATTCCGCGACCAGGTCGTCACCGAGCGTGAGAGCTGGATTCTAGACAACAAAGACAAGAATCCGTATTTGACGGTCGCGCAAAACTCGGAAGCCGTCGAGCCAGGCATGGAGTTCGCCCCGCCCGCCTTCCGCCAGGCGGTCGAGAAAGAAGTAAAAGACGTGCTCGACGCCATCTACGGGACGCACGGCCACGGTACGTGGAAAAAGAAAATAATGATCAACGACCGCATCGCCGACTCCATCTTCCAACAGGTGGTCACACGCGCCGATGAGTATTCCGTTCTAGCCACGCCCAATCTCAACGGCGATTACATCTCCGACGCCTGCGCCGCGCAGGTCGGCGGCCTGGGAATCGCGCCGGGAGCGAACATCGGCGACGGCTACGCCATCTTCGAAGCCACCCACGGCACGGCCCCGAAGTACGCCGATAAAGACGTCATCAATCCGGGCTCGGTGATCCTGTCGGGCGTCATGATGTTCCGCCACCTCGGCTGGACAGAAGCCGCCGACCTGATCGAGCAGAGCATGGAGCGGACCATCGAACAGAAAAAAGTCACCTACGACTTCGAGCGCCTGATGCCCGGCGCCACCAAAGTCAAAACCAGCGAATTCGCCGGCCATATGATCGAAAACATGGACGCCAGCGTGCTGGTGTAACAGAGTTTGTCATTCCGAGCGCAGCGAGGAATCTGCTTTTCTGTCGGCACCATCTGCTTCCTCGAAGCGCTGCACGCTTGCTGATGCTTGTTTACCGAAAGGACTCATATCATGCGCAAGAAAGTAACCATCGTAGGCTCCGGCAACGTCGGCGCAACCGCCGCCCACTGGATTGCCTCCAAAGAACTGGCCGACGTCGTGCTCATCGACATCATCGAAGGCGTGCCCCAAGGCAAAGGACTCGACTTGCTCGAAGCCATGCCCATCGAAAAACGCGACTCCTACGTCAGTGGTACCAACGACTACAAAGACACCGCGAATTCCGACATCGTCGTAATCACCGCTGGCATCCCGCGCAAGCCCGGCATGAGCCGCGACGACCTACTCAACACCAACTACAACATCATGAAGGCCGTAGTCGGCGAGGTCGTAAAGTATTCGCCCAACTGCATCCTGATCATCGTCTCGAACCCGCTCGACGCCATGGCGCAGACTGCCTACAAGCTAAGCGGATTCCCCCGCGAGCGCGTAATCGGCATGGCCGGAGTGTTAGATTCGGCACGCTTCCGCGCCTTCATCGCCGACGAGTTGCGAGTGAGCGTAGAAAACGTCACAGCCTTCGTCCTCGGCGGTCACGGCGACACCATGGTCCCCCTCCCGCGCTACTCAACGGTCGCAGGCATCCCGATCACCGAGTTGATCGAGAAGACCCGCCTCGAGGCCCTGGTGAAGCGCACCCGCGACGGCGGCGCCGAAATTGTGAAGTATCTGAAGACCGGCTCAGCCTACTATGCCCCCTCAGCCGCCGCGACCGAAATGGTCGAGGCCATCCTGAAAGACAAAAAGAAAATCCTCCCCTGCGCCGCCTACCTGCAGGGCGAGTACGGCATCACCGGTCTCTACGTTGGCGTGCCAGTAAAGCTAGGCGCGAAGGGAATCGAGCAGATCATCGAGATCAAGCTGACCCCAGAGGAGAAAGCGGGCCTGGACAAGAGTGCCGCCGCGGTGAAGGAATTGTGTGGCGTGATCGGAGTGTAAGCTCAGTCGGCGTGAATGCTCTGTCATCCTGAGCGGAGTTGGCGCCGGCGAAGCAGGCGATAACGGAGTCGAAGAGCCTGCCCCGAGCGAAGTCGAGGGGGACCCCGTTCCATCCTGCACCCGCACGAAACGCCGCCAGGAATTCTCTCCACGGCCCGGGTGCCCCATTTCTCGCGCGTTCTCTATGCGAGAAAGCCTGCCCTGAACTTGTCGAAGGGTGGGGATTTCGTTTCGGACAAGGCCGTTTCAGAGCGATTTTACGAGCTGGCTAGCCGCTAGCTTGAGCGTACTTCCCGTGATCGATGCTCCGCTCACCTTTGAAGTCGCGCACACGCTGCCGACGCTCAGCATGCCGCACGATGATCCAGCCAATCTATTCCTGGCGGCTACTGCCAAGGCATTTGACCTTACACTGATAACCGCCGATCGCAATCTCATCAGGACTGACGGCATTTCCGTCCTCGCAAATTAGGCTGGGAGCCCTTAGGCCTTTCCGATCCCCACCTTCTTCAGCACCACGTCCTTCTGCGGCCGATCCTGGGGGCCGCGCGGCACTGCCGTGATCTTATTCACAACGTCCCGCCCCTCGACCACCTCGCCAAAGATCGTGTGCTTACCAGTGAGCCAGGTCGTCGCCGCTACGGTGATGAAGAACTGCGAGCCGTTCGTGTTCGGCCCGGCGTTCGCCATGGCTAGCTGGCCCGGCTTGTCGAACTTGTGCGGCGAGCCCTTGGTCTCGTCTTCAAACTGATAGCCCGGCCCGCCCCGGCCGGTGCCTTCCGGGTCTCCGCCCTGGATCATGAAGTCGGGAATCACACGATGAAAAATGGTTCCGTCGTACAGCCGGTCTTTCGATTTCTTGCGCGTCGAAGGATGCGTCCACTCGCGCTTGCCTTCGGCGAGTTCGACGAAGTTGGCCACGGTTTTAGGCGCCTCTTGGTCGAACAGGCGGCATACGATCGTTCCTTCGCTGGTTTCAAACGTGGCATACAGTCCTGGTTGGCGGGTCATGATTTCCTTTCTTGGTTCGGTAAATTTGGCGGGTTACAAATCACAAATGTGGGGACAGTCGCCAAGCTTGCCCTGAGCGAAGCCGAAGGGGCTGTCCGCCGGGCGAAGCCAGGCTTGTTTGTCGGCGGCCTCTACTGGTTCGGACTTGCTGGCGCCTTGGGCGCCGTCGCGGCTGGCTTCTTCATTCCACTTCCCGCTGCGGGTTTGGCACCGGTACCGCCGTGCGAGATCGTAATGTGATTAATCTTCACCGGCCGAAACGGTCGATCAGTGCTGGGATCGGTAGCCATGCGGGCGATCTGTTTCACCAGCGTCACCGTAGCCTCGTCACACTGTCCGAAGATCGTATAGCCACCGTTCAGATGCGGCGTCGCCGCTTCGGTGATGAAAAACTGCGCACTGTTAGAGACGGGGCGGCCGGTATTCGCATACGCCAGGCGCCCGGGCTGATCAAACAGCAAATCGGGCGAAGCCTCAGTCTTGAAAGGCGTAACGGGGTCGGCGCCCGAACCGGTGCCCGCGGGATCTCCACCCTGAATCATGAAGTTGGGGATGACGCGATGAAAAATCGTGCCGTCGTACAGTGGCACGCCATGCTTAGTCGCGCCGCTAACCGGATTCTTCCAGTCTTTGGTGCCGGTCGCCAGCCCGATGAAGTTCGCGACGCCGATTGGCGCTTTTTCAGGAAACAGGTTACAAGTCATCTTGCCCGCAGTTGTGTCGATGATGGCGGTAGGCTTTGATGACGCTGAAGTTGCCGTGGCAGCAGGCTTGGCCGCAGTGCTGGGCTTCGAGGCCGGTGTGGTCTGACCGCCAGTGCTTGACTGCGCCAACGCGGCGCTGGCCGTTAAAGTTAGGAACAAGAGTGCAAATCCACTACGCATGGCTGCTCCTTAGAAACTGGAGATGTTCTGACTGATTTGTGAGCAAGGATGCATTGTACGACAGCGAGGCCCACCGCCGCTTACTTGGAAGTCACAGCCGGAGCCTGCATTTGACGGCTAACGCGTTCCACATCTCCGAAAACGCGAAGCAGGTTCGCGCCGAGAATCTTATGAATATCGTTCGCGCGATACCCCCGATCCAGCAAGGCCTGCGTGATCTTCGGCAGGTCGGCCGCTGAATCGATTCCTTGGGGCGTGGCCCCGCTCACTCCATCAAAGTCCGAGCCCAGCCCCACATGGTCGATTCCCGCAACCTTGGCAATGTGATCGATGTGGTCGATCAGCGATCTCAGCGGTGGCCGCGGAATCTTCGCCATCCACTCGCGCTCAATGCGATCTTCGTCGATATAGCTGACCGTTTTGCCCTCAGCCTTCCGCTGTTCGGTGTATTTCTCAATAGCGGCGGACTGATCCTTCGCCTGTGCCTCCATGGCCTTATGGAAGTCCGCATCATCAAATCCATTGAAGAAATTGACCTGCACCACGCCACCGTTCTTGGCCACAGCGCGAAGCATGTCGTCAGTCATGTTGCGGGGAGCATCCACCAGCGCCCGCGCCGAAGAATGCGAAGCGATTACCGGAGCCTTTGTCACGCTAACCGCGTCCCAGAACGTTTTGTCCGCGACGTGCGAAATGTCCACCATCATGCCCAGTCGGTTCATCTCCAACACTACCTGCTTGCCGAAATCAGTGAGCCCGTTGTGGTGCTGCACCTTGGGATCGTCGATGTCGCCGGAAGAATCGGCCCATTCGTTGGTGTTGGACCACGAAATCGTCATGTAGCGCACGCCGAGGCGATAGTAATCGCGCAGCAGGTGAATATCGTTTTCGATCGAATGTCCGCCTTCGATGCCCATCAAAGCGGCGAGCTTGTGCTCACGGTGGGCCCGCTGAATATCGGCCACGGAGAATGCCATCATCATGCGGTCAGGATGGTGCGCCGCCTGTTCGTAGACCGAATCGATCAGATCGAAAGTATGCCGCGCATAATGACCCTGATTCGTTACCGGTTCCACCCAGATGGAAAAAAATTCAGCGTCGAGATTTCCGCGACGCGCTTTATCCAGACTGATGTGACCAATATCGTTCGCGTCCGTCGAGCCGATGTCAAAGCCCTCATCGAGAAAACGCTGCGGCGTGTCCGCATGCGTATCGACCACAATCGCCGAATCGTGAATTTGGCGAGCACGCGCGCTGACGGAAGCTCCGGAGTTCGGAGGCTTCGCCGGAACTTGCGCAGTTGCCAGGGAAGAGATTAGCGCGAACACGAGACAAAGTTTGCCAGTCATAGTTGTGTCCCACCGGAATGTCGCGGACAAATTGTCGATTGTACAGTCCGGAGAGTGAGCGAACAACGCGAGATGTGAACGAGAACCCGGAGCGCGACTGAAATAGCCCGCCGCCTCCAGTGGCGGGAAAGCCTAACAAGATACCCCGCCCCATAGGGACGGATGAAAAACAAGCAATCTATTTCCCCTGCCCAACTCAGCCGAGCGCCGCGAGTGCCTGCTGCACGCAGCTTTCCACCGGCTGGTCGGTGTCGATCACGGTCTTAGGCAGCGTAATCGTCTCGAATCGCGCCTTCACCTCGAGATAGAGCCCCTGGTTGCGATTCCCGGCCACATGAGCATTGGAACCCGCGTCGGCGTTAAGACGACCTTTGGCCGTATCCTCTGCACAAATGCATTCGAGGATCCGCCAGCCCTGATGCAGAGAGGCGGCAGCGGCCAGCACATTTTCGATTTGATAGCGACGCGAGAACGGCCGTCCATCAAGAAAAATCAGCCGCTGCGGATTCCGGCCTAACAGATACCCGGCGGTTTCCAGCATCACCTGCAGACAGAAGTCATCCTGCCGCGAAGAGTATTCGATCTCCTCCGGCGAAAAGATCGCATGCCGAATTTCGTCCTTGCTCAAAACACGTCCTGAGGTGCGGGCGGCAAGCGCGCGGGCTAGCGTAGTTTTGCCACTGCCGGGAAGTCCAGTCATCAAAACGATCATGGTTATCATTAGAGCAGAAACTCTGCCGTGTTTTATGAGGAGGTCGTCATGCCCCTGGTCCGCATTTCTCTAAGAGAGGGCAAATCAGAACCGTACCGCAAAGCTCTAGCGGACGGCGTTCATCAAGCCATGGTCGAAGCGATCGAAATCCCGGCCCAGGACCGCTTTCAAATTGTTACGCAGCACTCTGCCAACGATTTGATCTACGATCCAACCTATCTGGGAGTGCAGCGCAGCGACGACATCGTGATCGTGCAAATCACGTTGTCGGCTGGACGCAAGCCCGGCCAAAAACGAAAACTGTTTCAACGAATGGCGGAAATCCTGGCCAAAGATCCCGGCCTGCGCCCTCAGGATCTCATGATTAATCTGGTCGAAACTGCCTGGGAGAATTGGTCGTTCGGAAACGGAGAAGCGCAGTACACAAAATAGCCGATACCGGGGGGGTGCGCGGGCTTTTTCTGATTTGCGCGCGCCCGGAACTAGCGGGAACCGCTGCTCGCAATTTGGGTTTGGGGCGTATCGTTTTCAGGGTGCTCAATCGGAATGATGGTCTGAGTTTCGCGCCACTCCGAGTAATGTCCGCTGACCATAATGTGGAAGCACCAGTGCCGTCGCTCCTCTTCCGGTTCGACCAGCCCGAGCGCCTTCATGTAAAAGAGGTAATGCTCCATCCAGCGAATCTGTTCCTTGCTCATGCCCCGGCGTTGCAGGTCGACTGTGACGCCAGCCAGGTGGGACGACGCCGTCTCGCCGTCTGCAGGCGCGGCATTCCGATTGTGGCGCCGTAATTTCTTTTGCACCTTCACTGTGCGCACGGCCGAGTTCACTTGGATCTGCGCATGAAAGCGGTTGTAGTACGCCTGGCTGAGGTCGTCCACGAAGTCGCGCGTCCAGGGACGGCAGTAGCGCCGTGAAGGATCCAAAGAGTGTTCAATCTTTAGACTCTCTCCGGGAACGATCGGCACCAGCGATCCGTCAGCCTTCAAAGCCTCCAGTTCGGTGTCGTCCTGAATGCGGGGCAGTTCCAGGCGGTCGATTTCAGCGTTCTGCACCAGCAGGGACTCGTGGGACGGCCGGAACATCGGATGCCACCGTAGCCATCTGAGGTGCCGGCGATGTGGATGCACCGTCACCGGGTGCACGGCGAATGCCGTGCCCGACATCCCACCGCATATCAAAGCCAGCAGGAGCACGGCCGCGAATTGGAATCTGGCGCTACGTTTCACGAAGTGGCTTTCCCGTGGTGCGGACACTGCTGTCCGCCAACTCTCTCCCACGCAAGTGCCGCTATTCTAAGCCATGCTGTCAAGGGGACCAATCCAAGGCCCCGAGCGGCATGTTACTTGCGTACTCAACTCTTCAGTGCCCCGCGCCGGTTACTGCGCGTTACCTCGGCCAGAGGGTGCCAGAGTTTCAATTTCTTATCGGCAAGTTGCGGGCCATTCTTGAGGCCGCGAAAGAGTATGTCTATGGGCTCTGCCAGCTACAACTTGGACGGAGTCTGTCGCTTCGTCGGTTCAACCCGAACCCATAGAGTGACAAAAATCAGCGCCGCAAAAGGTCACCCAGAGCCTGCTTCATGACCTGCCCGCCGACCTCGGAGATCGATTTCGTCAGGGGAATATCCTTGGGGCAAACCTCGACGCAGTTCTGCGCATAGCCGCATTCCTGGATGCCGCCATCCCCCATCAGCGCCGCCAGCCGCTCGCGCTGGAGCGCCTTGCCCGTGGGATGCGTGTTAAACAGCCGCACCTGCGCGATGGTCGCCGCGCCGACGAAGCCCGTGTCTTCGTTGAACTGCGGGCAGGCCTCCATGCAGCAAGTGCACGAAATGCACCGCGAGATCGGATAGGCCGCTTCCTGATCCTCGGCCGACATGCGCGGCCCCGGGCCCAGATCGTAAGTACCGTCGATCGGCACCCAAGCCTTGACCGCCTTCAGGTTTTCAAAGATCACGCTGCGGTCCGTTGCCAGATCGCGGACGATCGGGAACTTAGAGAACGGTTCCAGCCGAATCGGTTGCTCGAGATTGTCAATCAGTGCGGAGCACGCCATGCGCGCCCGTCCGTTGATGAGCATGGCGCACGATCCGCACACTTCCTCGAGACAATTCGAGTCGTAAGTAATGGGCGTGGTCGCCTTGCCCTCGCGGGTGACGGGTTCGGCGGCAATGTCCATAAGCGCCGAAATGACGTTCATGTTCGGCCGGTAGGGAATCGAGAACTCCTCCCAATAGGACTTGGACGTGGGAGTGTTCTGCCGCTTGATTTTGATGATGACGGATTTGTTATTAGCCATTAGCTTTTGACTCGGATTGATCCCTTGGCCACGACCTGTGCATCCATCGCACAGAATTGAGCGCAGCCCCCACCGCGCCGACCCCGGCTCCGATCAGAAAACTTATCGTCGATCGGCGAGTGGGGTTATTCACACTCGGTACTTCCCGGCCCACCCTGAATTGACGATACATCTACCCGCTCCAGTGCCCCGTAGTGCCGTTCTTTCCCGTCTACATCCAGAGGATTCCATGGATCCTCGTGCTGCCTTTTCCAGTAGCTATGCAAGCTCAGGGCGAAAACGAGGGCCCATCCTAACGTGTTCCAGTCAAATCGGCCTTTCCGAAATGCGTCGCTACCTCCGGCAATTAAACTGATTAGCGCAATCGCCGCACTTTTGAACGACTCCCGCCGTTCCGTGATGCGTCGATTTGGGAACTGTTCAAACAATCAATACTTCCTCGCCCGCGGCGGAATCAGCCCCGCATCCACCGGCTCGAACTCAAACTTCGGCTCATCCGCATCCGGCGCAAAATACGCCTTCGTGGTCTTCATCCAGTTCTTATCATCGCGGTCGGGGAAGTCCGGCTTGTAGTGCGCCCCGCGCGATTCGTCGCGCATCCGCGCCCCCTGCGCGATCACCCGCGCCAATTGCAGCATGTTGTAAAGCTGCCGCGCAAAAACAACCGTCGTATTCGCCCACAGCGTCCGATCGCTCAGGTTGATCTGGCGATACCGCTCCAGCATCTCCACCAGCTTGGCGTCGGTCTGCTGCAAATTCTTGTTGTACCGGATGACGGTGCAGTCCTTGGTCATCAACTCACCCAGTTCGCGCCACAACTTGACCGGATTCTCCGTTCCCTCATTCTTCATCAGCAGGGCGTTATTCGCTTCCTGCTTTTTCTTCTCTGCATCGAAGTGTCCATTGCTCGAGGCCGCCTGCAGGCCTCGCGCATACGCCACCGCGTTCGGTCCGGCGATCTGGCCGCCGAAGATGCACGACACCAGCGAATTCGCCCCCAGCCGGTTCGCGCCGTGATACTGATATTCGCACTCGCCCGCCGCATAAATGCCGGGGATGTTCGTGGCTTGCTTGTAGTCGATCCACAGCCCGCCCATGGTGTAATGCATGCCCGGGAAAATCTTCATCGGCGTGTCGCGCGGATCGTCGCCCACAAACTTCTCGTAAATCTCGAGAATCCCTTCCAGCTTACGGTCGAGGATCTTGCGGTCAATGTGCGTCAGGTCGAGGTAGACCATCGGCTTGCCGTCAATGCCGAGGTTGTGTTCATAGACGACCTTGAAGATGGCGCGCGTCGCCACGTCGCGCGGCACCAGGTTCCCGTACTTCGGATACCACTCTTCGAGGAAGTACCACCGCTCGTTTTGCGGAATCGATTTCGGATCGCGCTTGTCCCCCGGAGTCTTCGGCACCCACACGCGTCCGCCTTCGCCGCGCGCCGACTCCGACATGAGCCGCAGCTTATCCTCACCCGGAATCGACGTCGGATGGACCTGAATGAACTCCCCGTTCGCGTAGTAGCACCCTTGCTGATAGAGCGCCGACTGAGCCGACCCGGTACATACAACCGAATTTGTCGACTTCCCAAAGATCGCACCAATACCGCCCGTGCAGATGATGATCGCGTCGGCAGGGAAGGTCCGCACTTCCATCGACCGCAGATCCATGGCGCAGATGCCGCGGCATACATGCTGTCCATCGAGCACCGCCGAAAGAAACTCCCAGTGCTCGTACTTCTTCACCTTGCCTTCGGACTCGTAGCGCCGCACTTGTTCATCAAGGGCATAAAGCAACTGCTGCCCGGTGGTCGCCCCGGCAAACGCGGTGCGGTTGTACAACGTTCCACCGAAGCGGCGGAAGTCGAGCAATCCCTCCGGAGTGCGGTTGAAGGGCACGCCCATGCGGTCGAGCAGATCGATAATCCCCGGCGCCGCCTCGCACATGTCTTTGATCGGAGGCTGGTTTCCCAGAAAGTCTCCGCCATAAACCGTGTCGTCAAAGTGCTTCCAGGTGGAATCGCCTTCGCCTTTCAAATTCTTCGCCGCATTGATGCCGCCCTGCGCGCACACCGAGTGCGAACGCTTGACCGGAACAATCGAGAACAGGTCGACCTCGCCGCCCATCTCCGCGATCTTGATGACCGCCGCCAGTCCGGCCAGTCCGCCGCCTACCACAATAATTTTCGGAGCTGCCATGATTCCTTACCGGCTTTCTGTGATTTGACTGTTTCCCGCGGTTCCGGCCTCAAACGGCTGTTGGGGCCGCGAGCGGAGGGCGGTCAGGCTGGCCAGTCCCGCTGCCGTCAACACGAAGAAGAAGGCCAGGCACAAAGCCAAGAACCGTTTCTGCGCTTTATCGCCCGAGACGATGCCCCATTTAGCCGTGAACAGCCAGATTCCATACGCGAAATGCCACGAAGCAGCGATCAGGCCCACAACATAAAACAGAAATAGAGGCGTCTGAAATACTTCATGCTGCACCTTGCCGAACGAAGCCCACGGATTGTCGTGGAGATCGACTCCGGTAAACCGCATCGTGTATGTGTGCCAGAGGATGTAGGCGAAGGCGATCCCGCCCGTCCAGCGCTGCGCCGTGTACATCCAGTTGCCAGTCCATGGGTAAGCGATGGAATTTCCGTCTCCGCGATACCAGATGTAAAAGCCGTAGAGCGCGTGAAACGCAATCGGCAGCCAGATCCCGAACAGTTCGAGGAAGAACACGAGCGGCAGATTGGCCAGGAAGCTCACCTGGCGCTCATAGGCATGCGGACCACTGATCGTGGTCGAGTTTGAGATCAGGATGTGCTCGAAGAGGAATGCTCCGACCGGGACAATCCCAAACAGCGAATGCAGCCGGCGCAGATAAAACGAATAACCTTGACCCGCGCGCAACGGCGCAACTCCATGCAAAACGGGAGCAGAAGAACTGGCTGACGCCACTGAAGCGCTCCTTATAAGTTCAGCGATGAGAAAAGAACCTTTAATTATCTTGCGCAGAGAGAAGTTAAGTCAAGGAACCGCTCACCTGCATAGCGACTACAGACTCTCCAGCACGTCTCGCAATTGCGCGAAGGAGTCGACAATCATATCCGCTCCCGCTTGAGACAAAATGCCCGATTCAAACGTCGTAGTAATGGCGACCGCAGTGCCCCCGGACGCCTTCGCGGCTCGCAGTCCGTTCACCGAATCCTCAATGATCCAGCAGTCGACAGCTTTTACCCCAAGTTCCCGCATCGCGAGAAGAAAGACTTCAGGGTCCGGCTTGGGACGCTGCGACCGGCTGCTATCTATCACCGTCTGGAAACGATCCCCGATACCCAGGACTCCGAAAGCCGCTTCGCGATTCCGCGGACTTGCCGAAGTCGCCAGTGCGATCCGGAAGCGAGACGCAGCCCAAAGGACAAAGTCCACGGCGCCCGGCACCGCCTCCAGTTCATGTTTGATCTCATCGAAGACTGCGTCTTTTCGGCGCGACAGCTTTTGAATCCTCTCTGCGGGCCAGCCTCTCGCATTCAGAATCTCCGGCATCATCGTCGCGTCCGGCCGGCCCTTATAACTGTCATAGACCGATTCCGGCAAAACAATCCCGAATTCCTCAAACGCCCGTTCCTTCGCGCGCTGGTGCAATGGCTCGGAATCGATCAGCACTCCGTCCATGTCGAAGATCAATGCCAGAGGAGATTTGCGCGGGGCCGTCACAGGCTTTGTTAGATGTCGTTGTGAGGAAAGGGCTTCTCACACCAATCCAGGAACTGCCGAAACGCGGCACCCCGATGGCTGTACGCGGCTTTCTCCACGGCGCTGAGTTCGGCAAACGTCCTTTGAATCTGTGGAAAATAAAAGAGCGGATCGTATCCGAATCCGTTCGCTCCCCGCGGAGCATCAAGGATGACGCCTTCGGCCGCACCGCGAAACGTAGCCAAAGTCTTCCCATCCCGCGCCGCGGCCAAGACGCAAATGAACCGGCCCGTTCGTCTTTCGGGCGGTACGTTCTTCAGTTCCCGCAAGACCCGGGCGTTGTTGGCTTCATCATCCGTATTCCGGTCGGTTTCGTGCGGCTCTTTGTCGTGCAAATCGGGAGCCGCGTAGCGCGCCGAATGCACCCCCGGCGCGCCGTTCAACGCATCCACCTCCAGGCCCGAGTCATCGGCAACCACAATCTCCCCTGGAACATAACGGCTGTACTCTTCTGCCTTCTTGCGCGCATTGGCCTCAAACGTGAGAGCATCCTCAACCACCGGCGGTAAGGAAGAGAAGTGAGGAATCTCCGCGATCTCGATTCCTTTTGCCGCTGCGGCTCCAGCAAAGTCCCGCAGCTTACCCGGATTCGAAGTGGCAATGAGGATTCGACGCATGAGATCGGACTGCTACAAAATAAGCGTAGAGGGACTCGGGGTCCGCTTTCGTCGCAGAAGCAAACGAGGCAGCGCCAGAAGGAGGACCGTCGCACTCGAGATCCACCCGCCCGCGGTCCGATCCCAGGTGCGAGAGAACTTAATCTGCACGCGATTCATCCCTGCTTCGACCGGGACCAAGATCTGTCCCGTGCCCGCGCGCGATGTTGTATGTACCACGCGCTCATTCACCTCCACCTTCCACGCCGGATAAGAAAACAGGCGCACCGCCAGTTGATCCGGAGCCGACATCTCGGCCGTGAACAACTTCGCTTCCGCATTCCACTGCAAGATGCGGATCGCCGCATGCGCCGCACCTTCCCCCCGAGCCTTCCACGCCGCCTTATCGATCGACGCCGGGTCGGCTCCCACTGGCGTGTATTCGTCAGTTCCTTCGTACCCGATGCCGTCCGCCATGTTGTCTCGCATCTCACGCAGGTCCGCGGCGTTGTCCCACCAGGGCGGTTGAACACGCTGCCAGGCCACGGCGATCGCACAAACTGCAACCACCCAGATCGCAACCCGCATCCACCAGCGTCGCACTCCCACGGTCAGGAAAATGGAAAAAGTCAAACTTAGGCAGAGCAGCCAGCGCCAGGGAAACTGCATGAACTGAAGCTTGGGCAACAATTTCCAAAGAAGCGCCGTCACCGGAAACATGAACGCGCTGCACCCGGCGCCCCACACCACCAGGACATTCCAGACGGCAGGTTCGCCTTTGCGCCATTTTCCCGCCGCCCATGCCGCCGTAAGCGTCGCCGCGATCTCCAGCAGCGCGATCCACGAGACGATTCGATTGAAAGCATCATGGTCCGCATCCGTCGTGTGCACGAAAAGAAAATTGTCCTGCGGCCGCGATCCCGCCGACACCGCCTCGGCGATGTTTACCCACTTCTGCTCGTAAATCGCCGGAAGCAGATAAAACCCAGCCAGGCACGCGCCCAACGCGACCGCAGCCGCTCCCACCAGCAAGAGACGGCCCGATCGCTGTTGCCACGCGAACAGCACCAGCAGCAGCGCCAGCGAGTAGTGCATCATCACCGCCGCCGGCGCGTTCGTCAACCAGGCCGCAGCCAGCACCAGGGCCAGGGGCACAATCACTCGCCGGCCTTCATCTCTAGCTCTCAGCAGCAACAGAAGCAATAATGGCAGCAGGCAACTTGCCAGCAACTCCGCAAACGCGCTGCGCCAGTACACGATCACCAGATGGTATGGGTTCACCGCGTAGAGGGCGGCGGCAAAGATCGCGTCACGGCGGTCGAGCCATCTTCGCGCCAGCACGAACATCGACGCTCCCGCCAGCGCCAGCACAATCCAGATGTACACGGCAGACGCTATGCTCCACGGGAAGATCGCGCTGAGCAACGCGCCCAGGGTCCAGGACGCGGGAGGATAGAAGATGAATCGCGGCTCGCCGTAAGCGAAGTGCGCCATCGCAGCCCAGCGCGGCAAAAAGGTTCCTTGCTTCCATTGCGCCAAAACATCGAGCCAGGAATAGAGGTGAAATTCAATGTCGTGGCCGGACGGGGTTCCGAAGAAAAAGAAGGGGATCTCGACCGCGAACGCCGCGCCACAGATCGCCAGCAGAGGAACCCAGCGCAGCGATAACGCCGGCGGACCGGCAATCCCCGAGACCTTTGGCGGATACGCAGGTTCGATCGTCTTTCCCAGATTCGCTCCCGGAATTCAATTCGCGCGCTGTTCCACAATCGAGACCCAGATCGAAAACATCTCAGTCTACACATTTAACCCGAATTTAATATTGCTGAAACCATCGGGCAACGGATTTCCGCTAGCGTATTCACAACGGGTGGAACAGACCAAGATCGGAGAGCCCGCGCCAGAGACGGGGTTCGGGTTCTTCGATTCTTTGGACGGTTGTCACCGACGAAGCCTCTCGCTACCACGTTCGCTCTATCGGCCCGCACTGCAGCGCGAAATTCTTCCTGAAATCTCCGCCATAAACCTGCCACGGGAGGCTTTTCTCATACCAAGCCATAACAATGATTTGGACTTATTGCGGAGAGAAGATGCTACGCGGAGGCTACGTCTTCTGGAGTGCGTTGGTGACGGAGTTCGGAAAGAAAGTCGTCCTGTTGCAGAGAAGTGCCGCGTCGCAAAAGCTCAAGCAGCGAGTCTTCCATATCGTCGGCAGGTTCTTGCGACTGCTCGGCGTGTTCAAACTGAGTGAGATCGGCCACCAGGGCCCGCGGAGAAATAATCATTTCCGGCGTGGTATCTGGACAATTGCGCAGGAAGCTGATCACGTTGCCTACCTGCGCCCGCTGCTCCGGCGTGCGGGAAGGGAACTCCACTCCCATGCCATGTCCAGGATGCGCGACCCGCACCATGCCTTCGGTATGAACTTCGAGTTCTCCCGTTTTCAGGCAAAGGTCAATCAAGGCACGCTCCGGAAATGGCGCGTCGGTTTCCACGTAGCAGCCGCCCAGACTGAGGTCAGTCAGCTTGCAGTGAGGGACAGCCTCATCGCTCTCTGCGCCCTGGTTCGCCGCCGCAGCTTTCAGCCAGACTTGCAGTCCAGCCGCGACCTCTTGCGGCAGATCGAGGAAACGCACGCCGGTCTGCCCGTTGGGATTGGCCCACGCCACCTGCCCGTGAGCCTCAACTTGCACCGCGCCGTCCGGCAACTGAAACTGAAAAGCCAATAACGATCCCGTTGTCTGCGCCTCGGCTGTCAGCACATCCATGCCGGTTTCCGAGAGGTCGAGCAGAATGCCATCCACCTTGCGCGTGTCGGGCAGCGTGATCTGCACCGGAGCCTGCACCGGAACCCGGAATGCCCGGCGCCGTTCGCGGCTCAACAAAGCTGCGGCCGCTCGCAACCCGGCCTTGGCACCATCTTCCGAAACTGGTTTGTACAGAACGAAGTGAGCTCCTCCGCTCAGGATGTCGCGCACCTTCGTGGCATCTGCGACCAGCGCAATGCTTAACGCGGCAGAGCCCAGATTCCTTGCCTGCTCGAGAGCGTCACCGGCCGCCTTGGGATCATTAAAGTCGAGAATGATCGCGTCGAACTTCTGCTGCTGGATCCGCGCCATGGTGGTTTCGGGATCGCTCGAGCGGTCCACCGCGATGCCCAGCGCGGGCAAAACCCTGCCCAGCACCTCGGCGGCCGAGTCATCCGTGGAAACCAGTAATGCCTGAAGGTTCATAGGTCGTTCGCGCTGCGGAGTTGCGAGTTTACGGCCAACGTGGCGCCGCAGGCCGCGCCGGTTTAGACGCGTTTGCCGATCCGGAGCCCGCACCCGCCTTCGCTGCCATCGCGTCAGTCGAGCCCGAAGCGTCGTCGACTTCTGCCAGTACGGCGTTATCTTCGTCGTCGTTCTCAGCCAGCAGCGGCGCTACTTCGCGCAGCTTTTCTGCAGCCTGCTGCAGCATCTCGATCTGCTTGCCAAGTTGGGCGTACTTCGCCTGCTTCTGCCGCAGGACCTCATGGATATCTTTCATACAACCCCCTGCTGGAAATCTAAGGAGGGTAGGCAGGTGGGGTCAACGGTAATCCCCAGACGCAGATTACGGGGGTAATCGGCGATAGACTTTTCGGGGAAAAACGAAAGGCCCCACCTATAGTGGAGCCTCTTTCCAATCAGTTTGAAACGGGACTTAGGCCTTCGCCTTCAACCGCACGACTCCCGCTAGACCCACCAGTCCCAGTCCTGTGACCAGCAGACCGAGCGTCCCCGGTTCCGGCACAACCGTCTTACATTGCGTTTGTGCCGTCCCACTCAACAACCCGATCGAGCCCCCAAAAGAGCCAGCCTTGACCGTCAGTTCCTCAACTTTAGCGGTAACGATTCCGCCGCCATACAATTGGCCCGTAACCGTACCCCTCAGGGTTAATTGGACCAGCCCGCTGGCGAGGTCGACGCTGGTCAAAAAGACCGGACCCACGAAACTGCCATGGAAAATTGTCCCGTTGTGAATCCCTTGCTGTCCATCTCCGGTGATCACAAAACTGCCGCCGCCATTGAAGATTTCTTCGCCGTGCGGCCCCAAACTCTTCAAAGAGCCGGTCTTGAAACTCACGGCTCCCAAGTCACCTCGCATCCGACCCGCGCCCATCCCCCGGACCGTAACCAACTCAGAGCTTGCCAATCTCATTCCGGCGTTGCTGCCGGTCATGGTGCCCCCACAATTGGTAAAGTCAATAGAACGGGCCAACGCCATCGTTGAGAGCGCTAGAACCACCACAACCATCGGTGCCGTCCGCTTCATATGAGACCTCCTCAAGACTTCGACTCCCACTGCCGCGGGGGGCTCGGCCTTCCGTGGAATTCACGCAAGCGGTGCTTTGCCGTGATATCGCACTTGTTGTGCCACACCTGTAAATTCGTAAGATATTGTGTCAAAGCTAGTTAGCTCGGATCTCCTCGTTCTCGCCATCCTTTGAGGTGCAAACTGATGCACTTCCCGACCCGGTCTTTCGAGCCGTAAAGAGTCCGAGCCGGGACTAACCCGTCAACGACGGTAACTTGTCCGCCGCGCCAACTAAAAAGATAGTTCCCACCACGATGCTGTAAGCCGAGGTTAGCAAGGTAAGGCCGCGTAAGGCGTGAGCGCTCACCATACCCAAGGCGCTCGCCAGCGTGCGTGAAAACACATTTTGCGACGACCCTGCCGGACCGATCCACAACCGTAATTTGTCGAGCGAAAACAGTCCGGCCGCCAGTCCACACATCAAGGTGTTCATGACCACCAACCCCACGATGAACACGAAGAGGCCTAGCAAGCCCGACCACGTGCCGCCCAGATTCGCGGCCAGCAAAAACAACAGTAATTGAGTGGGCGTCTCCGCGCCCAGCCCGTGAATCACGCCCACCAGAAATGTTGAACTCGTTCCGTATCCGTCTTTGAAGACCTGAGGCGCTTCCACTCGCGTACCGCCAAAAATCCGGCTCAGCCGCCAGTACACCCAGAGCATGCCGTTGATCAGCAGCGTGATCCGCGTCCGGGGACGCGCGTGACGGTGCAACGACGGTCGAAAGAACGTGCCCAGCACGTAGATGCCGAGCGTCAGCAGCGTAATGCCCACCAAGCGCTCCGCCCAGCGATCGCTGGCCGCGGGCAGCGAAAGCCGGAAGCCAACCGCTGCCGCCCCCAGCACCGCCACCGTCGTCGCGTGTCCGGTTACATAGAGCAATCCGAAGCGCATCGCATCGCGAGCTCGGGCCTGGACACTGCTGATGTCGGTGATGGCCGCGATGTGGTCATAGTCCAGACCATGCCGGAAGCCGAGGACTCCCGCCGACAGCAATGCCAGTCGCAAACTGCCGGAATCGACCATGCCGGTATTGACCATGGAAAAGGGAGTGCGGACACCCATGCTGCTATGGGCGCAGGCCCGAAATCAGTGTGTAGGCTAGCACAGTTCTCTGGAAGAAGAAGTGCGTGGTTATTCTTTTGCCGAGCCCGTCCCGGCGATCAGTTCCCTCAGTCGTCGCGAGAGGATGGAGGCCAGCGAGCGGTAGAAACGGGAACCCAAATGTGGAAACAGTTCAAACAGCGATTGCAGCGTCGGCCGATCCAGGTAGTATGCCTCGACTGCTTCCTTCGCCACCACATTGGCGGTCGCCGGAAGCTCGTCAAGATATGAGATCTCGCCGCAGACTTCACCGGGGCCGATGGCGGGAATTGTCCCCTGCACAGGAACCTGCACCGAGGCTGTACCCTTCAGCAACAGATACACTCCGTGCGTCCGTTTGCCCTGCTGCACAATCGGATCCCCCGCCTTGAACTGCAGGCGCGCAGCCTTGTCTGCAATCAAGGCCCAGTCGTTCGGCGTCAGGTACTGCAGTCCCTGCTTGGCGGTCGACAATACAGACACGTCTTGCTGCTGGATTGCTTTCGACATGGCGTGTGTGCTCGAGCCCCGGAGAGACTTTTCCGAAGGATTAAGAGACTAACAACAGGGCGAATTTGAGATTAGCAGAAAAGGCGCCGCGCGGGCACCCCGCCCGAACCCACGAAGTCACCGCTCCGCCTGGGCTTGGCGGGCCTAGGTTTCAATCCGTTCTCAGGGATGTTGCAGGGGCTGGCTGCTGGGCGATGGCTTGGAGACTGGTGCTTTGTCCTCCGAACTTGCGAGTTTTCTTGCTGACAGAATTGCCGCTTGGATCGAGTCGTTGGTGCGCAGCTTAAGGTATCGCCTTCGACAGTGGCCGATCACCGAGTCCGGACTTCCTCGAAGGTCTTTCCATACAACGCCGGAACCGCACTCAAAATCTCTGGATTACGTCGTCTGGTGAGGACGGATAAGTCAGGCAATCTTGCCACTCTCTTGGCTGCCCACGGGATGCCCAAACGGGCACGTTGCGCCGTGGAATATCCACTGTTCGCGGTGCCTTGCTAACTCGGCTCGGTCATCGGTTCCTGCAGGCAGAACAATGTGGACAGCCACGGGAAATCTACAGTCGCTATCGCTGCATTCGCATGCGATGGAACGCAGAATCAGACTGGGAGAGTCAGGTTTTTTGCGCGAACCCACGAGGTATGGCTGAAGGTTGTACTCGTACACGTGCCCGCAGCAAGAACACGCCAACAAAAGCCAAGGCGCCTTCTGCCCCATCGAAGATTGGACTTGAATTGAGTGACTGCAATTCCGACAGACAATATCCGTGCTGTGTCGTGTCATCACCGGCTCCAAGCATCGCCATTAAAGGATTGTAACTTGTGACTGGGAACTTAGTATGAAATCAGTCAGTATAAAAGCAGGAAGAATCTAAAATTGCACTACAGGAATACCCCTGCTCCTGGTCGGGGCGTTTGGTCTTGCGTAGGAGTAACCACTTTCCGTTTTCTATGGAAGGACGGCAGACTGGGAACCTGAAAAAGGCCTCCCTCCTCGTTTACTTTCTCCCTGGGGGTTTGCGCGGGGCCGCCAGTCACGGACGACGGGCCCGTATTTGCTGGCCAAAAGTGGTGCGCCCTGAGAGATTCGAACTCCC
>CAVRCR010000030.1:0-150799 GCA_963719615.1 uncultured Acidobacteriaceae bacterium
TGGCGTCGGTTGGAGCAGTCGATTGTGGAAGTGATTCAGCTGGCTCCCGCGCCGATGCAGGAAGTGGTTCGCGGTTTACAGGCATTGCGCGGTATTGCGCATATCTCGGCAGTCACGATTGCTGTCGAGCTGGGCAACATCACCTCCCGCTTCGAGAGCGCGCGTGACCTTATGGGGTATAGCGGAGCATTTCCGAGCGAAGATTCCACCAGCAAGCGTATTCGAAGAGGAGGCATTACCAAGTCAGGTAACGCGCACCTCAGACGAATCGTGGTCGAATCAGCCTGGAGCTATCGCCACCGGCCAGCGATCGGAGCCCGGTTGCGCAGGCGACAGGAAGGGCTTCCGGCAGAGATCACCGAGACTGCATGGAAAGCGCAGAATCGCCTGCACAAGCGCTACATGACGCTGATGGCTCGAGGCAAGGAGCAGAGAAAGACCATGACAGCGATCGCAGGCGAACTGTTGGGCTTTATCTGGGCCATCGGGATCAAGGCCGAAGCGGCCTGCAAGCAACAACTGGCGGCATGAAGGGAAGCGAAAGAACAAAAGCAAAGACTTTCCAAAATAAGGAAAAAGCAAAAACAAATCAACCAATGAACAACGTTATCCAAATCGAGGACAGGGTCAGCCGCAGCCGGAGCAAGCACGAAGGAGAATCCTCGGCTTCCCTATGCGACAGGCTCAGCCGGACTCGCGAAGTTAGTCAGAGGCAGCTCCCGACGGATCATGATTATGCGGTTCCGACCCGCGAATATCAGCTTGATCAATCGTCGCCCTTACCTGCCACGGCTGCTGCTGACCCTGTCCTCGAAAAGACAAATACAAAAACCACACCAACGATTCGAAGATGTTGACAGGGTCACACCATATCAGGGAAGAACTGCCTCAATGCCCATCAATTCACAGAAGTCAATCAGCGTGGGGAAAATGTCGCGTCCATACCCTAAGCACGCATACTCATTTGTCCAATTCTGTAGCAGGCTGTCGATATTGCAGTGAGCTGTGACAAAGCCGTGAGGCCAGAATGGAATTCCGCACTCATTCAGCCGATTTGCCGCCTTTTCGGCGGGAGGTTCGAAAACCGTGGCACGCGTAATCACCATGCGGAATTCGCCCTTCACTCTTCCTAGTCGCGCCAGCACTCCTTCGCCGACCTTGCAGATCAACTTTACGGAAAGGCCACCCGCCTCCCCTTCGGTCGGAATGCCATGTTCGGCAAAGCCGGCAGGTCCCAAAGTCCCGGCCAACGAAGGCGGACAAGCTCCGTCCCCGATGATTTTGATTTCGTTCGTCTTGGTATCGATGTGCTGGAGGTCGCCGTAGTACACAGGTTCCTTGCTGAGTTTGGTCAGGAGTAACACGGTGAGTGCAGTGTTGAAATCGCCGAGAGTGGAGGTCCCGTGGCCGTCTTCGAGCATCATGCTCTGCGCGAAGCACGTGGCGGAGTAGTCGTCGCCGAGACCAGGAAATGACTGAATTGTGTAGAAATCAAATCTTTCCTTTTCGACCACCTTCTTTAGCGCAAGGTAAAGGCGAATGGAGCGCTCGTTCACAACCGTTGGATCGGGAGCCTTCCCGAACAGTTTCTGCAGGCGGGGTGAGACCGCTGCGATTTCTGCGGGCGTGATCCGCTCCGCGGTTCGAATCAGGTCACTTGTATCGCGCGAATCGATGTCGACGCCAAACATGCGCATCCACTGCGAGGGGTCGGCTGCACCGCAGGTCTGCCCCATGCCCCTTCCTCCGAAAGCACCGATCGTAGAGAGATTCAGCCAATTCTTCATGTGCGCGGCGCGCGCGTAGCTCACGATCTTGTTGATTGCCTCGTTGTCGTCTGCTGCGCCGTACACAAACTTGTGAGGAACGCCCACTTCCAGCAACCCACCATGCATAACTAACCCACCGACGGGTCGCCACCCTTGCGACCCGGGATGAGTCCACAGAAGCACCCCTTTTCCCGTACTCGCGTAATCGCGGATCGCCCCAACCAGATGGGCCGCCCAAACCCAGGTTCCCGAGAACAGGATTACAGCGTCGACGCCCTCATCGTGCTTCATTCTGCGCAGCGCCGTCGTTGCCTCCTCCTTTGTAGCGATGACCAGATCGTGCGTGACCAGTTTCAGCCCAGCTTTGCTCAGCGCTTCCCTGGCGCGGCCAACGAGACCTCATCGATGAAGGGCTGGCCCATGGGATCTTTCAGTCCGTCTTTGTGGACGCCATAAACTATGAAACCGACCTTCGGCTCGATCATTCGTCCTCCTCAGTTGCAAGTGGTCTGTGCGCGTCTCAGCGGTGCCAGACTCGAATAAAGGATTCGGTACTGCTCCATCTGCCCTTTGTAGCTCGGCGATGGTGGTGTCCGGAACGACGGTTTCGCCCACGTGGACCACCTGTTCGATGGCTTGCGCGAAACTGGCGTACCTGGTCGCAGCAACACCGGCCAGGATCGCCGTCCCCAGGCATACGGCTTCGGGGCAGCGCATCAGGTGGAGTTCACGACCTGCCAGCGTCGAGCGCAACTTCAACCCAAGGCGGGAACGTACTCCGCCCCCGCTGATGTGCACGCCTTTGCACTCCCCGGCAGCCTGTTGCAGCAGGTCCGCCATATTTGCGAACTCACATGCGATGCCTTCGAGAATCCCTTGTATAGAGCTGACTGGTTCGTGGTTGGCGAATACCCGCGATCACTCCGGTTGCCGACGGATCGAAGTCGGGATTGCAGGAACCTAACAGATGCGGCGTAATGCATAAACCACTGGGTGTCTGAGAGGTCTGGGCTTCTAACGCGGCGCAAAGTTCTCCAAGCGATGCAGAGCCGGTCGACTCTCTGGAGGAGCAGATCAGATGAAGGAACCACTCGATCATGATTCCTGACGGAAATAGGCGAGCGTAACATAACGGCCCGGAACGACGTGACAGTAAGTGTTAAGGTTCGTCGCAAGCGAGGCATCGCTCAGCGCGGGTGTGTCTGAGGCGGCGAGCAGACACTCATACGTTCCGAGGGAGGCTGATACTCGTCCTGGCCCGATAACTCCGCAGCCAAGTGCAGCGCAGGGCTGATCGTGCCCGCCAACCACGACGAGAGTCGAGGTTGGCAGACCGAGATCGCTGGCTACGTGAGCCCCTAGTTCCCTGCGATCGTGCCCGCGGGAGCTGGAATTGGGAGTTGCTCGGCAACCAAATCGCAGACGGAGAGAATGTCGCCGGACCAATTGAGTTTGCAAATATCAAACGCGAGGAAACGCGAAGCCAGCGAGTAGTCAACGTAGCCGGGCAGGCCCATCCTCGTGAGCAAGTATGTGGGTAGCGCCAGAAAGCGCGCCGAGGTGGCGAACACCTCCGGTTCGTGTCGGCGCAGCCACAGTATTTTCGCCAGCGGATACATCGAATGCACGGCCAACCCGGTGATCTCAAAGATCCGCTCCCGGCCGATCTCGTTTGCGAGCCAGTTTGCTTCCCTCACCGCTCGAGTATCCACATTGAGAATGGCCGGTCGGATAACGCGCTGCTGCTATCAACGGGAACAAAAGTTTCTCCATGCGAGCTGATGGCAAGAACTTCGACAGGATCTCGATTCATCTCCCCGGCGATGCCTCGCGTCACCGCCACGAGGGCCTGCCAGAAGGTTTCTGGCGGCGATTTCGGTCCCGGAAGAACGGCGCGATTCCGCGGCGTAGGAGGAAGTCTTCAGGGCGAGCACGCGGCCGTCTTCCGAGAATGCGATGGCCTTGCAGCTTCTCGAGCCCATGTCTACGGCCAGCAGACTCACAGGTCACTTCCCTTGTAGTTGACTTTTTATCGGCGAGGGCAGAATGGATGCGCCGCAGGAGTTCGGGCATGTTGTCAGACTGAAAAATGTTCCGGCCAAAGAACACTCCGGCTGCACCCGATTGCACAATCGTGCGGACAGTACTGAGAGCTACTTCCTCGTCCGTTCTGGCGCGGCTGCCGCCAAGTAACAGGATTGGAACGGGGCATGCGCTGACTACGCCACGCATGGTGTCTATGTCCTCGGCATGTTCGGTTTTGATCACGTCCGCACCCAGTTCAGCCGCCATTCGCGTATGCAGCATGAGCCACTTCGACTCACGCGGGTTCTTAACCTGGGCGCCGCGAGCCAGTGACTCGACGATCAGCGGAGTCCCAGCCGTTCACACTCCCGCGCCAGACGCCCAACCCGCCGAACTTCCTTCTTCTCGAAGCCGGCATCGCCGCTGCCCACAAAAAGGAACGTGATGACGGCGTCGGCGCCAGACCGCAACGCATCTTCGGGGTGAGCCACCAGACAAGTCTGGAAGCCGTTGGGGGAACCTGAGCAGAATCATTGAATGCGGTGGTCCAATCCAGGCGCGCGATCAGGCCGGGAACGGAGCCGGACGCAACAGCTTCCGCGAAATAGCGAACCGTTGCCCAGATTGAGCAGGATGGCATCTGCCTTCGCTTCTACCAGCCGTTTGATTTGCTTTGCCGGGTCGAGGGTTCCTGCAATCGGACCAAGAATCATCGCATGGTCAAAGGCGACGACCAGCGTGCGACGGTCGTGCCGAAAGATACGATTCAATCGGATTCGTTTGCCAAAATCTCCCAAGCCTTTTCTCCGGTGAAACGTTACAATACTGGGGAATGTAGACCTCCAACGGGTTGCTGTCAACCTTCGGAGGCTGGTGAGGGTTGGCTCATGGTAAAGTCTTGCCGGTCTTTGTTGCGGCTCGAACGATTGGTATGCACCCGGGAGAACGGCTATTGAGGGGGCGATGGTAACCATTCGCGATGTTGCGGGAGAGAGTGGATTCTCGATAACGACCGTGTCCATGGTGCTGAACCAAGGGGCAGCGGCTGACCGGATTTCCGCTAAGACACGCACTCGCATCTGGAAGGTGGCACACCGACTGGGATACCGGCCCAATTTATTTGCGCGGTCGCTGCGCAGTCAACGCAGCCATACCATCGGCGTGGTGGTGTTTGATATCACCGACGCTTACTGCACGCAGATCTTGCGCGGAATCGAAAATCACCTGCGGCCGTCCGGTTACTTTCCTATTGCTGCTGACCTGCAGAACGACAAATCGCAATTTCAGCGCTGTGTGGACCTGCTGTTGGGACGGCGCGTCGAGGGCTTCATCGCAGTCGCTAATCCCGTCTATCTGGACACGACGCTGTTGGCGGAGTTCGCAAAGCGCAACATTCCCGCCGTGGCGATTGGCCGCGAATTGCAGCGGGGGCCAGTCAGTTCCATCGTGGTCGATAACGAAGCCGGCGCCAGGCAAGCGATCCAGCACCTCTACGAACTTGGTCACAGCAGAATCGCCTTTATTAAGGGCCCCAAGATTCTCGTGGACAGCGTGCAGCGCTGGCGCGGAATCGAGAGCTTTGCCCAGGATGTCGGATTAAGAATCGATCGCCGTCTAGTGGTCGAAATACAAGGCCGGAATTCGTCGTATTACGAAGGGTGCGAGTTGACGGAGGAGCTTTTGCGGCGGAGTCCTGATTTCACTGCGTTGGTTGCCTTCGACGACCTTACCGCCTGCGCGGCCATTCGCGCTCTTACCAAGGCCGGACGTCGTGTGCCGAGTGACTGTTCCGTCGTGGGCTTCGATGACATTCCGGGGTCGGAGTTCTACAATCCTCCGCTAACCACCGTGCAGCAGCAACTTGAGATGCAGGGCTCCCTGGGAGCCGAGATCGTCGAAGAAATGATCCGGGCTTCCATCGAGAAGCGTCCCGCTCAGGCGAAGTATCGCAAGGTTTCGCCCAAGCTGATGGTTCGGGAGTCGACCTGTCCGGCGCCCCGCACATGAGCGGGCAGGAAGAGTGAATCGTTTCACTGTCGTCTAATTCGGAGAGCCTATGGGCCCCGTCGCGAAAGCCGATCTTTACCGCTGGTGCAGGATTCCTGCTGCTGAATTACTTCGTCATCCCGATCTGCGGACAAAGTTCCGCATGGTTCGCGATTCCGCCGAAATGGGACAGTTGATGGCGGAAGAATTGGTAAGTCTGATCGAGGTGAACAATAAGCAGGGCGTGCCGACGCGCGCCATTATTCCATGCGGGCCAAGCTGCTGGTACGCTCCGTATACAAAATTGGTGAACGCCCGAAACGCATCCTTGCGCATGCTCTCCGTGTTTCACATGGACGAATGTCTGGACTGGCAAGGCCGGCCCTTGCCCACGAACCATCCCTACAACTTCCGCACCTTCATGGAAAAACACTTCTATGGCGGGATCAAGTCCGAACTGCAAGTACCGGAAGACCAGAGGTTCTGGCTGTTGCCGTCGACGGCAGAGGGCGTACGAGAGGCAATCCATGCCGCGCCCATCGATATTAGTGTCGGAGGCTGGGGACAGGACGGTCACATCGCCTACAACCAGGCTCGCCGTCATCCTTACAGCTCAATCACTCTGGACGAACTGGCGGACTCGACGATTCGCATCCAGGAGAACAACCTCGACACCATTCTTGCTTTGGCACAGCGTACCTTCGGCAGCGCCTATCAGTTCGTGCCGCCCATGTCGATCACACTGGGGGTTCGGGAGTGTATGTCGGCCAAGAGAGTCCGGGTGTACAGCGACACCGGAGCATGGAAGCAGACCGCGTTGCGAGTCGCTTTATTTTGCGAGCCAAATCCTGAGTATCCCATGACTTTGTTGCAGCGCCACCCCGACGCGATCATCACCGCTACAGAGGAGACAGCGCGACACCCGATCAGTGAGAATCCCGATTGGGAACTCTTCTAGGTGAATCCATGCGTGTCCTACGGATCGGCCAGAGCTCGCCTTATCACCAACTCATCGGGGTTGGAGGGATTGGTACCGGAATTTTCTTCAATCTGGAAGGAAACGACACATTAGGCCGCAACGAAAGCCGGCCCGGCCGACTGCTCGATCTGCGCGATTACTGCAAGCTGCACATTGTGATCCATTACGTCGCAAAGCTGCTCGGAGCAAGGATTTCGGGCTCTCCGTTCCACGTGCTTCCTCTCGGCAGGGTGGGGGAGGACGCTTCCGGGCGCCAAGTTGTAAGGGAGATGACGGAAGTGGGCATTGACACGCGCTTGGTCCAAGCCACGTCTCAACGGCCGACTCTGTTCAGTGTCTGCTTCCAATATCCAGACGGAGCGGGCGGCAATATCACAACGACCAACTCCGCGGCGTCGGCATTGTGCAACAGCGATATCGACGGAGTTGCGGATTTACTGCGGTCCGGAGGAAAACAAGTCATTGCCCTGGCGGTCCCGGAGGTTGCGCTCGATGTGCGCCAGCACTTCCTGCAATTGGCCACGCAGACAGGAGCGTTTCGAGTTGCGTCTTTCGTGCAGGCGGAAATTGGACCCGCGAGGCAAGTGGGGATGTTCGAAATGCTCGACCTCGTGTCGCTCAACGAAGCGGAAGCCGGAGAACTCATCGGTTGCTCGTTTTCATCGGCTGCGGCCAATGCCTTCGTGTTGAAATGCCAAGCCTTTCTGCGGAGTTCGTACCCGAATCTGCGAATGGTGGTAAGCGTCGGCAAAGATGGCGCATACGGAGTGACGAGCGACTTGTGGAACTACTGCCCTGCGCCAGACGTCGAGGTTGCCTCAACCGCTGGGGCAGGTGACGCCCTGCTCGGCGGGACGCTCGCTGCGCTTGCCGCGGGGATCCCCTTCCTGCAAGGAGAATCCTCAAGGGAGTGGACACCCGCTCGGATCGAGACGGCTCTCGAATTGGGTGTCCTTCTGGCCAGTTACAAGTGCATGTCACCGCATACCATCCACCCGTCCGCCGGCATCGAAACCCTCATTCGCTTTGGACGCGAAGTCGGCCGACACTTTTCTGCGCAGATGCAGGATCTCCTGACTAACCCAGTGCTGGCATCGTCATAGTCAAACCGGTTGCGCTCCCTATCGCGAGTGGCAATTCAGACTCGCCTCCCTCCTCTGTCGGCAGCGGACAAGGTCATCCGAAACTCTGGTGACCGCGGCAGTTTCGACGCGAACTTCTCCCCGATGGTAAGGGCGTTTTTTCTTGACATCTGGTGCAGCCAGGTATTATCAAAGGGCATCCAGGTAAAACGTTACACCTAAGCTATTCTCGGAACTTGCCCTGCATTCAAAGAACCGAGAGGTCCACTGCGAATCATGTTGCGGAGTCGGCCAAGTTTCCTCCGTGCTAGCTTTGCGGTCCCACGGGCTGCACTCGCCACCCTCTCTTTCGCGCTTTTTATAGCGACGGTCGGCTGCAATCACCCCAAAACGTTGCCCGTACTTGAGCCAGAATCAGCGATCACAGCTTCCACGAGCCCCGGCGCCCTGGCGTTGCAAACGTCAACAGCGGAGTTTCAAGTGCTTCCGCCGGGGTATGTTGAGGCCAGCCTCCTGCGCGATGGGCAAAAGTGGACTCTTGATGATCCCGCGGCAGGCTCGACCGCTAATGCCGATTATCCTGTGGTCGCTGCCAAGGAGATTAGTGACTTCGTGCTGGACCTCGGTCATGCCAAGGTATCCCCTGCTTCGGGCCGGCTGGGAACTAAGGGCAAGCGGATCGAGGTTTCAGGCAAGAGTCCCTCGTCGCCGTCGTTAGAGAAAATTCTTGTTTTGGAGGCCTACGACGACCTCCCCAACCTGGCCCTCACGACTGTCTCCTACAAGAACACCGGCAACACCGACATCGCTATAGACCGAGTCATCATGCAGCAGCACATCCTGAACGCTTCCCTGCAAGACCGCACGGCGCCGCCCTACGCGATGTGGTCTTTCCATGGCTCCAGCGAGGCGTGGGGCAAGGATGATGTGATGAAAATTGGCCCGAAATTCACGCGAGCCAATCCCATGCAGACCATGATGCATAACGATGAGAATCAGACCGGAGGCGGCATTCCTGTTGTCGCATTCTGGACAGGATCGGTGGGAGAGGCCATCGGCCATGCTGAGACTGTGCCTTTGCGGCTCGGCCTTCCCGTGGCAACGCTGCCGAATGGACAGGTCAACGCCAACATCACACTCGACGTGAAGACAACGTTGCAACCCGGTCAGGTCTACACGACTCCACTGACATTCGTCTCTGTCTTTCATGGCGACTTCTACGAACCTCTCAGCCAGTACTCGAAGATGCTGCAGGTGCGGGGCTTGAGCCTCGCCCACCCCACCGAGGCCGATTACCAGGCGAACTGGTGTGGCTGGGGATACGAAATGGATTTCACGCCCAAGCAGATGCTCGGGACGATCCCGAAGCTGAAGCAACTCGGCTTACGCTGGGCGACGCTGGATGCAGGCTGGTTCAAGTCACGCGGCGATTGGGAGCCTCGAACCGATACCTTCCCCGACGATTCTCTGCAGAAAGTCGTGAAGGCATATCACGATGCGGGAATCCGCATCACGCTTTGGTGGATACCGCTCGTGGTCGAAGACGGGCATGGCAAGGATATCCTTAACCATCGGCCGTACCAGCTGTCGAACGTGGTAAAAGCGCATCCGGATTGGCTGATCCTGGATGAAAAAGGAAATCCGGCACGCGCCACCGCGGATCTCGGAGCCCTCTGTCCCGCTGTCCCCGAGGTGAAGCAGTATTACAAGCAACTGACGGAGCGGTTCATTCGCGATTGGGATTTCGACGGTCACAAGCTCGATTTTTCCTACACGGTTCCTGCCTGCTACAACCCGAAACACCATCACAAATCGCCGAACGAATCCATGCAAGCAGTCGGCGATATATACAAGATCATTCTGGAGACAACCCGCGCACTCAAGCCAGACAGCGTTACCCAAGCGTGTCCTTGTGGGACGCCGCCCAGCCTGGCTTGGCTCCCCTATATCGACCAGGCAGTCACCGCCGATCCCGTAGGCGCTAGACAAGTCCGTTTGCGCACCAAGATGTACAAAGCTCTTCTCGGCCCGCAGGCAGCCGTATATGGAGACCATGTCGAACTGACCGATGTGCGCTTCAGCAACACACTGCATGAGGTCGATCAAGGAACGGATTTTGCTTCCGAGGTCGGCGTTGGAGCAGTGGTAGGAACGAAGTTCACTTGGCCGTCCTACGGTCCAAAGTTCAAGCTGGTCGAACTGACTCGCGAGAAAGAAGCGCATTGGAAAAAGTGGATCGACATTTACAACGACAAGATGCTTTCGCGCGGAGAATTTCTCGATCTCTACACGTACGGATATGATTCCCCTGAAGCCTACGCGATTCGCAAGGATGGCCGCATGTACTATGCCTTCTATGCTCCGGATAAGTCGAAACCGTGGAAAGGCGAGATAGAACTGCGTGGGCTAGAACCGGGACTATACCAGGCTCGAGACTATGAAAACGGAAAGCAGATGGGATCAGTAGACGGACAATCGCCGAAACTCGCGGTCGAATTCTCTCAACATTTGTTGATAGAAGTAAGCAGCGTGGCGGAACCAAAGCACCGCTAGCTTCGCTTAACAGCATTTGATTGGAGGTACAATATGAAGTTCTTCCCTCGTCATTCCTCATGCCGCATGCTTCTACCGGTGGCGGTCTTTGGTCTGCTCCTATCTGTTGCAACTCCCGTCAGCTGGGCCCAGAAAGACATGGGCAGCATTGTCGGGAACGTGAAGGACGGCACCGGCGCCGTGGTGGCAGATGCCAAAGTTGCCATCAGCGACGTAGACCGTGGAACGGTCGTTAACACAATCACTAATGCGAGCGGGGAGTTTGACTCCGGACCGCTGAGAATCGGCCAGTACACCATGGCCGTGGAGAAAAGTGGCTTCAAGAAAGCATTAGCCGGCCCGCTCACTCTGAACGTGCAGGACCGCCTTGCCGTCGACGTCACCCTCCAGGTAGGCACTTTCACCGAAACGATGACGATCTCGACTACCGCGGCGCAACTCGAGACCGAGACCTCCGAACTCGGCCAGGTCGTAAACGGCCGCACTGCCACCACTCTCCCATTGAATGGGCGCAATTTTGCGCAACTTGCTCAGTTGTCCGTCGGAGTTGCGCCCAGCGAGCCGGGCTCGCGAACCGAAACCAGTTTTGGATTCAGCTCCAACGGGGCCCGCGCACTGCAAAACAATTTCCTGCTCGACGGCATCGACAACAACGCCAACCTGGGCGACGTGCTGAATGGGAGCGCTTACGTCATCCAACCCTCGGTCGATGCAATTGGCGAGTTCAAGGTGGAGACCAACTCTTACAGCTCGGAGTTCGGTCGGGGAAATGGCGCCATCATGAACGCGGTCATCAAGTCCGGAACCAATGCATTCCACGGAGACCTGTACGAGTTCATCCGAAACGATAAGCTGGACGGCCGAAACGCGTATGACTTCCTGGGCCGGCAGCCTTATCAGCAAAATCAATTCGGAGCCACGCTGGGCGGCCCGATTATCAAGGACCGTACGTTCTTCTTTGTCGATTACGAGGGGCTCCGCATTCGTCAGGCGCAGCCGCAGTTGCTCCTCATTCCAACCCCGGACCAATTGGGGGGTGATTTCTCCAGCTTCCTCGATCTGAGCACTCCGATTCCAGGCGCTCTCGACTGCAGCGGAAATCCTACTTATCAGGGAGAGATCTTCAACCCGCGTCTTACAAAAACTACCGGAACCGGGACATTCTGCGGGGTTCCCATTGCCGTTGATAGCAGTGGCGTACCCACAAACATTTTTCCCAGCTCTGGTCCGAGCGCGATCAATTCCGTGGCTGCGGGACTGGTAGCCTTATTTCCCAGTCCGAATGTAGACATCAATGGAAATAACTATCTTGTTGATCCCAAAAAGAGCCTGCGGCAAGACAATTTCGACGTGCGCGTCGACCACACTTTTTCCGACAAGGATAACTTCTTCGTCCGTTTCAGTTACGAAAACCAACCCATTTTCACCCCGGGTCCCTTTACCAGTTTCCTTGATGGCGGCGGGTTCACCGCGGGCAATCAGGATAATGCCTATCGCAGCGCGGCCATCAGTGAACTGCACACGTTCTCGCCGAAGCTTCTGAATGAGTTCCGCCTGGGATACAACCGGATTAATTCTCATCGCGTCGAGCCCCATGCAAATACCGATGTGTCGGGCCAATTGGGACTGCTCGGTGTTCCCTTTCAACCTGGAATCGGCGGCCTGCCCTCGATTTGTTTTGCGGACTATTCGTGTATTGGCGCTTCCGACTTTCTCCCCTCTATCGAAAAGCAGAATAGTTTTGTGCTGAATGAAAACATTATATGGATCCATGGTCGCCATTCATTCAAGTTCGGCACCGAGCTTCGCAAAGAGCAGTTCACCATCTTTCAGGACTCCGCTCCCCGCGGCGATATGACTTTCGCTCCCGACTTCACAAGTAATCCCGCCATTCCGACGAATCCCGATGGCTCGCCTACGGGAGGAGACGACATTGCTTCGTTCCTGCTGGGCGTCCCGGATGGCGCCAGCATCGTCAATCTGCACGGAGTGGACTATCACCGAAACACGTTCGCCTTCTTCGGTCAAGACGATATCCGCGTCAGTGACAGGCTCACGCTGAATCTTGGGCTGCGTTACGAACTCTTCATGCCTGTGACAGAAGGCAAGAACGAGCTGGGGACGTTCGATTTCCGAACCGACACACTGATCGTACCGAAAGGGACAACCGCGAAGCTCAACCCCGCCATTGCCGCGTACTTGCCCCTGCAGGCGACCGCGTCTCGCGGGTTGATCAGCCCCGATTACAAGGACTTCGCACCTCGGGTGGGCTTAGCGTACAAGCTTACCAACAAGCTGGTGATGCGCGGCGGCTACGGAATTTTCTACGGCGGCGTCGAGAACGGTCCGTTCTCATTTCCCAGCCCTGGGTTCAATCCTCCATTCTTCGTCACCCAGTCATTCAGTTCTCCTTGCGGCAATCCCGTTCCAGCCAACGCAAATGCTGCTGACCCTGGAAACTGCGCCATCGGGGTAAAGCTGACACCCAGCCAGCCGCCGGATACCAGCCTGATGATCAACAACTTCTGGACTCAGGGTTACCCCGCCAATTCGCTGCGCGACCCGAACAATCCGCTGTTGTACTCGATCGACCCTCATCTGAAGACACCCATGATGCAGCAGTGGCATCTGGGTGCGCAGTATCAGTTACCCGCCGACACCGTGGTCGAGATTTCTTATGCTGGCTCTCACGGCAGCCGGCTCTATGGTTTCTACAATGGCAATCAGGCTACTCCGAGTGCTGATCCCAATGCCCCTCTTGCGCCCCGCCGGCCCTTCCCTTCGGTGGACGGAACGATTGATTCTTTCCGCTCCGATACTTTTTCTAACTACAACTCCCTGCAAGCGCGAGTAGAAAAGCGGGCGTCACATGGGCTGCAGTTCGAGGCTTCGTACACCTACAGTCATTCTCTGGACGACGCCTCCAGCGCCAGCTTGGGGTCGCTAAACAACGGTGACTTCCGTGACCAGCGATTCCCGAACATGGAGTATGGGAACTCCGACTTCGACGTTCGCCAGCATCTGGTCGTCAGTTACGCCTGGGACTTGCCATTTGGAAAGGGCAAAGCCTTCGCCGGAAATGCTTCTGGATTCTTGAACCAAGTGATCGGCAACTGGCAAGTGGCCGGAATCGTGTCGGCTTCCACCGGGAATTGGTTCACCGTCACCGATCCTTTTGTGAACAGCTCTAATACGGATGGTGGTGGCACGGTGGGCTATAACTCCGCCCGACCCGATGTCGTCGGGAATCCCAATGGCAAACCTTGCCTGCCAGGAACGTTCTTCAATACGTGCGCATTTGCCAGCGATGTGGTTCAAGGCACGTTTGGGAATGAAGGACGAAACATCACGCACGGTCCCGGCTATCAGACTTGGGATCTGTCGATGCTGAAGGCGTTTCCCGTGCGCGAACAAATGCGAGTCGAGTTCCGGGCCGACTTCTTCAACATGTGGAACCACGTAAACCCGCTCTGGGGGCCGATCGGAGCGGCAGGCCAGGTAGAGCCGGTTGCGATTGAAATCGGGACGCCACAATTCGGACAACTGCAGGCTGCTCGTGATCCGCGATTCATTCAGTTTGCGTTGAAGTTCTATTTCTAGCAGCCTGCGCCTCACGGCAGACTCGGGGCGAGTTCGAACTCGCCCCTACGACTTTCAAAACACCGACAGCATGCCAGAAACTCAGACCGTCTCAGCCGCCAGCATACCCCGCCTCCGCCGGACTCTCGGCCTTTGGGACTTGATCCTCTACGGGATGATTGTCATTCAGCCCACGGCTCCCATGCCGGTTTACGGGATCATGAGCCAGCGTGCGCACGGCCACGCGGTCACCACCGTTTTGATCGCGATGGTGGCCATGTTGTTCACGGCTATCAGTTATGGGCGCATGGCGCGGGCCTACCCCAGTGCCGGCTCGGCATTTACTTACGTCGGATCCGAAATTCATCCTGCGCTGGGGTACGTTACCGGCTGGGGCATGGCGATGGATTACATGCTCAATCCGATCGTCTGCACAATCTTGTGCAGCAAGTTCGCGCTCAACTTCTTTCCCGAGGTTCCTTACCCCGTATTGGTAGTGGTGTTCATCGCGCTGTTTACGGGCCTCAATCTGTTTGGGATCCGAACCTCGGCCCGCATCAACGACACTCTCGCAGCTGCCATGGGAATTGTGATCCTCATATTCCTAGCTGCGGCTGCCCGCTACGTCTTCGGCACGCCTCATGATGGCATCGCTTTCTTCACTCGCCCCTTTTACGATCCCCAGACGTTCTCGGCACCGGCCGTGCTGGGAGGAACTTCGCTGGCCGTGCTCACTTACATCGGATTTGACGGAATCTCCACTCTTTCTGAGGAAGCCGAGAATCCCAAGCGCAATATCCTTCTGGCCACAGTTCTGGTGTGCCTGATTACGGGCGTCCTGGCATCGATCGAAGTCTATGCGGCGCAGCTGGTTTGGCCCAACTCCCAGCCTTTTCCCGATGTGGACACCGCCTATGTTTCCGTGGCTGGGCGTGCCGCTGGCCATTGGCTGTTCAGCCTTATCAACGTGACCCTTTTGGTCGCGACGGTCGGCTCGGGCATGGGATCGCAGTTGGGGGCCGCTCGCCTGCTCTATGGGATGGGCCGGGGCAACGCGATCCCAAAATCATTTTTCGGAGCCATCGAACCGAAGCGGCGCATTCCGCGCAACAACGTCCTGTTTGTTGGCTTGTTCGCTCTGATCGGCACAACGTTCCTGACTTTTGAGCGCGCCGCCGAGTTGCTGAATTTTGGCGCCCTGCTCGCGTTCATGGGAGTCAACGCAGCTTCGTTCACAAGGTACTTCCTACGCGAACGCAAGCGGGACCTGAGCAACTTCCTGGTGCCGATACTCGGATTCACTGTTTGCTTGCTCTTGTGGTTGAACCTAAGCCGTCCCGCCAAGATTGCCGGCGTGGTCTGGATGACGCTCGGAATCGTATATGGAGCAGTCCGGACTCGCGGCTTCAAGGCGGAGTTGGTCTCATTCGACATTCCCGACGAAACCAACGGACTGGCGGAAACTGCGAGTTAGTAAGGCAAGCACGAGAGCGCAGAACCGGGCAACCGGAAACCCGCTGTCATGTATGCAGGAGGAAATCGTGGCCATTATTTTGCGGATTGTTCAGCAATACCTTCCGTCCCACAAACAACAGTTTCACGCTCTGGAGAAACAATTCGCTGAATTAGAGCATCGTGGCATTCTCCCGCGAGGCGAGCGCCTGGCTCCAATATCCGGCCGCGAAGCCGCAAACACGATCGTCTGGCAATGTCGGTTTGACTCCCTGGGCGCGGCGGAAAAAGCTCTCAATGAAATCGAGAACAGTCCCGAACACACGGAATTGGCCGGCAAGCAACATCCGTTATTCCAGCAGAGCTGGATTGAATTTTACGAAGTGCTGGAATACTGAGTGGCTCCGGGCGGGAGTTGTACCAAAGCTTGGCTATGTCAGTAGGGAAAGCGTTTCCTTGCAACTTTGGACGAATTCCATTCTGAAGGCACCGGCTTTGTCCGTCTGGGAGAGATGTCACAAGCGCTGTCACCAGAGTCGGCCTATCGTCGTTCCAAAGAACTACCGAGTGGGCGCACTGCTTCCCGCGACTGCACTGCTCATGTCGGACAGCGGCGCCGCTCCCCGGTCAGGCTCTGCGAAGAGCCCTTAGGAAACCTCCTGTTTAGGACAAAGGCTCGAAGTCATGGCGCAGGTCCATGCTCGCCTTTGTCGGGAAAGCCCACCCTGATGTAGGGAAATCCCACACGCAGCGGGAGGACCTCGCTCGCAAGTTGTTGTGTTTGCTCAACGGCATTTGGATTGCTGCTTCTAAGTAACCAACCCGCGATGCGCGGGTCAAAGCGGTGAGGAACTGAGGTCATGCAGGGCGCGATAGAATGAGCGGTCCATGCGCGTCGGCAAGTAGGCCGAAACCATCAATGGTGCATCCTTCGGGAGCCCGTTTCTAAGTATGGTCCCAGAGTCTGTGCTCAAGTCAGTGATGACAGCGGCCCTTCACTCGGGTACGTTGATCTCGTTCAGGAGAGTACTCCATTTTGCACATCTGGGCCGGCTCGCAGGGACAAATCCAATCCCGAGAGAGCCCATGGCGAGGAAACGAAAGAGCGACCCAAAGAGCGACCAGAAGACAGGAGCATCCCTGTTGTCTTGCCTGAACCTGAATGCTGCAGGTGTAGATATCGGAGCGACGGAGATCTATATCGCCGTACCTGGGGATCGAGATCCGCAGCCGGTTTTTTTTTTTTTTTTTTTTTTTTTTTTTTTTTTTTTTTTTTTTTTTTTTTTTTTTTTTTTTTTTTTTTTTTTTTTTTTTTTTTTTTTTTTTTTTTTTTTTTTTTTTTTTTTTTTTTTTTTTTTTTTTTTTTTTTTTTTTTTTTTTTTTTTTTTTTTTTTTTTTTTTTTTTTTTTTTTTTTTTTTTTTTTTTTTTTTTTTTTTTTTTTTTTTTTTTTTTTTTTTTTTTTTTTTTTTTTTTTTTTTTTTTTGCGATATCACGGGTCGGACCGGCATCGCGATCCTGGAGGCGATCCTGGCGGGAGAGCGTAACCCGCATACGCTGGCGGCACTGCGCGACGGGCGGATCAAGGCCAGCGCGGACACCATCGCCAAGTCGCTAGTGGGAGACTACCGGCGCGAGCATGTATTCACCCTCCGCCAGTCGCTGGCAGCGTTTCGTCATTACCAAGAGTTGATCGCGGCCTGCGATCGCGAAATTGCGCAATCGCTGGAGGAATTCGAATCGAAACTGGATCCACCCCCAGGTTCCACATCGCTTTCGAAAGACGGGTCCAAACCGAAGACGAGCGAACCGGGCTTCGACCTGCAGACTCATCTCCACCGCATCTTCGGTGTGGATCTAACCCAAGTACCCGGGATCAACGTTCTCACTGCGCAAACTCTTTTGGCCGAGATCGGTCCTGACTTTTCCAGCTTCGGCGATGGGTCGGCCTTAGCCTCCTGGCTCGGACTCTGTCCGGACAACCGGATAAGCGGAGGGAAAGTGTTGTCGGTCAAAACTCGCAAAGTCAAGAATCGAGCAGCCACAGCCCTACGCATGGCCGCGCAATCGCTCCATCGCAGCCAATCTTTTCTCGGGCACTTCTATCGCCGGATGCGCACCAAACTGGGTGCTCCCAAGGCAATCACGGCCACGGCGCACAAACTGGCGCGCATCCTCTATCACATGGTAACGACTAGGCATGCCTACGATGAGACGATCTGCGCGCAGAACGAAGTGCAGAATCGCGAACGTATGGAAGCCAGACTCCGGAAAAAAGCCCGCGAGCTCGGATTACAGCTTGTTGCCATATAACTCAACGAAGTTCCTCAGGAGGAGACGAGCCGTCGTTCCTAGCGGCAAGGAGGTTACCGACCATGGCTGGAGAGAATTGGACGTTCTGGCTCATGATGACTAACTACGCGTTGGCCATGATTACCGTATTGGCGCTGAGCGTGGTGTTTGTTGCTGTGTGCTGGGACTTAATCGTCCTCAAAGTTCGCAAGGCGCGCACCATGGACAGCATCGATTCGGAACTGCGGGCAATGTTGCATGCCGGATCGCACAGCCTGTCCGTGCCCGAATTGGGGCTGACAATGGCCGACGGAGGCGAGCGACTGGAGCCTTCCGAGTCCGAAGGCTCAGACGAGAAATCCCAGAGGTGAAGTATGGCGTGCCCGTTTCTTAAAGAAGGTCGAGCACGATATTGCCATGCTGCGCCGGTGCAGAAGTTGATCCTTGACGGACCGGGCGCGGCTGACGGCGGGCGCTGTGCTTCACCGCAGTACGGGCAATGCGAATTCGTTGCGAAGAAAAGTGTGCAACAGAATCGGTGTCCGCATCTTGAAGAAATCCGCGTGCAATATTGCGGTGTCTCGGCCGTCACGAAGCTTGTGCCTTTTAGCGATTCGCAACTCTCGGGTTGCACGAGCAATACCTACCGCTATTGCGATTCGTATCTGTCGCTCGCGAGACCTCACGCGATCAGTCCGCCCCGGCATCTTCTTTACACGCCGAACCACTTCTGGTTAGACGCTGAGGAGTCCGGTATGTGCCACATCGGAATTGATGGATTTCTAGCGGATGTAACCGGGAGCGTGGACGGCATCACGTTCGTTACGCTCCAAGGCATGGGCGCAACCATGTTGATCGTCTTCACCCCATCCGGCGAAGTGGCATAACGAACACGCGAATCTTCAGTCGGCCGATTGCGAATTGGTCCCCTCGCATGGCAACTGGCGCAAACCTCGTTGGACATGCTGGTCACTCCCAGTTGCTCCCTAACATCGGTCGAGAACACTAGCCGCCCTTCACGGTTAAACATCCGGATCCGGTCAATCCCTTGCTTGTCGGCAATTACCCGCATGATCTCGTAGGCGGCCTTGCGGTCGTCGTCGAGCATCGCATGCCAGGTGGCGCCCGTAATACTGCGCGAGAGCTGATCCGCTCCCAGGATCATGGTCCCCTCTAGTTGTTCTTTCTGGGTACGGAAATTGAGATATCCACTGACACCGCTGATCGCAACGATCAGGACGGTGAGCGAGAGCATCAGTTTTGGGCCAAGTTTGCGGAGCATTGCGAGTACTCAACCGTGTTCAGGCAATAGGGCACAGGCAGAGAGATTCACACGGAAACTCTCCCTAAAAAGACTACGAAAGGGCCCCTAGAACTACCGTGATCGTCCCCGCGCTGGCCCGTGATCGTGGTCACATAGGGTCTGTTGTTTCGTCCTTGTAGGTCTGGGCCAGTTGCCCCTCCGGCATCGCCACCATCTCCGGTTCGCGATCAGGACAATGCCATGGGCGGCCTCGCCGTCGGTGAAAGTTCCAAGCGGCACGGTAGGAAAGTACGGTGTTGACTTGTTATCGGGATTCCGCCGAGGTCAATGAATCAAGGGGCACGGACTCACTATTCCGCAGTTCGGCGGGTGCGTCCACAGTAACCACTGAACCGTCTGCGGTCCACACCCATGCGCGGCGTCCTCTCTCGTTAACGGTGACATGAGCCTCGCCGTACCTCGATAGTCGGTTTAGTATCGTGGATACCGAGGCCAACGGATCTCTGTGGTGTATCAATAAAGCAGGATTCCGACGCTCAATCTCCTGGCGGACCTCTTGACTCATCAGGGGCCGCTTGGACTCCATCAGTACTAGACGGCAAGTTTGTGTAAACCCCCGTTGTCGATTACTCGACCTTTGATCGACCAATCCCGACAACTCCCCATAGCCAACCTGATCCCCGAAAAGGGTAGACAGCCCGCTGATGATTTGCTTGATCGTACCAATCCGCCTCAGGATCGCTGCCCTCTGCTGTAAGAGGGAGTGGAACTCCCGGTGCATGTCCGCCAACACTCTGTCGACATGAGCTCCGCTGGGTTCTTGCGCTGATTGGGGTTCGGGCATGATTTCTCTCCCTACTCGTCAAGCACGATTCGCTTACTCGACTGACAAACAAAAGCTTTGGCGTTTGTCTGTCGCTTCGAAGACACGGAGTATCCACGAAGAGCTTTGTTAGCGGAGATTGTCCATCATTCCGGCGCAGAGTAAAGAGAGTGGGGATGGATGCATGCCGCCTTGGTTCGGCTCGATGCCTGGTTGTGATCGCATGCAGCGCGCTCGATGCGCCACTGCGAGAGCTAGCAATTCGTTGAGTCGCGTTTTTCACTAATCGCAGGCGTTGCCCGACTCATCCGAGGAAGACCGCAAGTGGGTGGCACCGCCCCAACAACATACGACTAATAGTCGTCTAGTTATCTGCTACGGCAAGGCTCACACACCAGCACTCTGAAAGCTCCGGAGTTTCATAACGTGCCCCCGTTCACCATACAGATTCACATAGAAGGATCACAACGGATGGCTGTGAATGTGAACCTTGAAGATCAAACAAATCATGCGCTCGTGCGATTCTGTCTTGGTTCTGTCCTCAGGTTATGTGCATTCGTACCACGCGCTCCTGCTGCGCCTTCCCTGGTAGCTTGCCTGCACTGCACCAAACATCAGTTTCGTTTCTGTACTCGCCCAAGCTTTCTGGCTCTGAGTAGCTTTCACGAATGAGCTCTTTCTTCGCGCGCTGATTTCCAGCGTGCTTCGAACGCGCCACGAAAGCTTAGGCATGCTGAAAAAAGCTCTTGCCAATGATCTTCCAGGAGGCTTAAGCCATGCGCGTATGGAACCAGATCCGCCGGGTTCTTGTGACCTTCCTTCTTCTCGCGGCCGCCGTGCTATATGAGGGCAGTGCCTCGCCCGCGTGGGCCCAATCGACGAATACTGGCACGCTTGCCGGCACCGTGACCGACGCAACCAATGCGGTTGTGAATGGCGCCACGGTGACGCTAACCGACAACGCAACGAAAAATTCGCTCTCCGTTACCAGCAATGAAGCGGGGCGGTACATCTTCGTCGACGTGGGGCCCGGAACGTATGAGCTGACTGTCGCTAAGCAGGGCTTTTCGACTAGCAAGGCCCAGACCACGGTCAAAGTAGGAGAGGCCACCACCGCCAACATAACGATGCAAGTCGGAGGCGCCAACGTCGTCGTCGAAGTAACAGCGGTCGGGAACGAATTGCAGACCACGAATGCCACGGTCGGGCAATACCATCACCGGCGTGTCGCTCGAATCGCTGCCCAGCCTAGGCCGCGACGTTAGCACGTTTGTTACCCTGCAGCCGGGCATCAGCCCCGATGGCAGCGTTGCCGGCGCGGCAGTCGACCAGAGCTCCTTTCAGCTCGATGGCGGCAACAACTCCAACGATATGGACGGTAGCATGAGCGTCTATACCCCCTCATTTTCCGGTGATCCCACCGGCGGCATTGCCAATCAGGGCGCCGGCGTGGCGGCTGGGCCGACCGGCGTTATGCCGACGCCAGCCGATAGCGTCGAGGAGTTTAAGGTCGGCACTACGCAACCAAACCGCCGACTTCAACAGCTCGGCCGGCGCCCAGGTGCAGGTGGTCACTAAGCGCGGCACCAATGCCTGGCACGGTACGGCCTACGAGTATTATCTTGACAACAACTTCTCCGCCAATACCTGGCAGAACAACAACGTGAACACGAAGGCACTCCGACTTCCCAGTTTCCACTACAACCGCTTCGGCGGCGCCATAGGCGGCCCGATCCTTCCCAAGATGTTGGGTGGAAAGACGTACTTTTTCGCCAATTACCAGGGCTTCCGCTGGCCCAACTCGCAGACTATCGAAAAGACTGTTCCCTCGTCCGCCTTGCGCCTGGGGCTGATAACCGACAAAAAGACTGGCACGATTTTCAACCTCAACCCAAACCCAGTGACCTTTAACGGCAACACCTATCCGGGAACCGCCTTAGATCCGCGCGCTATTGGAATCAATCCCCTGATTTCACAGCTCTGGTCAAAGTACGAACCGCCGTCCAACGAATCTGGTTGCGGCCTCGCCCCGATGCGACGGAGCGAACGTGCAGGGATTCCTGGGCAACTTGAGCACTCCGCAGAAAGACAACTTCGGGGTGGTCCGCGTTGGACCACGATTTTAGCGACAAGTGGCACTTCATGTCGAGCTATCGCTATTATCAATTTGATTCGCGCCACCACCGACCAAGTGGATATTGGTGGCTTTTTCCCGGGAGACAAGCTGGGCGTACCGGCTTCCCAGTCCAGTCGGCCGCAGGTGCCGTGGTACCTGGTCGCCGGCGTGACCACCAACATAACTTCCAACACTCACGAACGACTATCCACTACAGCTACCTGCGAAACTGCTGGTCGTGGGGCACGGCGGGCGACCCCATACAGTTCGCCGGCCTGGGCGGCGCGCTTGAGCCGTTCGGCGAAAGCGCAACCAATGTCCTCGCTCCCTACAACGTGAACACGCAGCAGACGCGTACCCGCTTCTGGGACGGAAAGGACAACATGTTCCGCGATGACATAAGCATGTTGAAGGGCAACCACCTGTTCGCAGTTCGGCGGCACCTATCAGCACAACAACAACTTCCACAGCGCACCGACAACGGCGGCGGCATCAACTACCAGCCAGTGTATCAGCTGGGTACAACCACCGGTGCGGGGACGGGCGTCACGCTTGCCCCCAGCCCGTGGGCTGCGACCGGCAGCGCCAGCGACCTGGGGCCGTGACTACGCTGCCGCACTTGGCATCGTCTCTGCCTCGCAGATCGCCTACACGCGCTCGGGCCCAACTCTGACCTTGAATCCGCCACTCACCCCGGCATTCGACAAGAGCACGATCCCGTTATTACAACGTCTATTTCAGCGACACCTGGCACATGAAGCCGACTTTCACCCTGACCTATGGTCTGGGATGGACGCTGGAGATGCCGCCGGTGGAAAAGGATGGCAAACAGGTCGAATTCGTGAATCGGCTGACCAGCCGATTAACGTCGAGGACTACTTGGGGTCTCGCAAGCGTGCCGCGCTGCTGGGCCAGGTATATAATCCGGACGTTGGCTTCGCCCTGGTGGGCAACACTGGCAACGGGCTGAAGTACCCTTATAACCCGTTCTATGGTGCATTCAGCCCGCGCATCGCCGTGGCCTGGAACCCCCACTTCGACAGTGATTGGCTTGGTCGGGAAAGATTCTTCGGCCATGACAAGCACAGTCATTCGCGGCGGCTACAGCCGAATCTATGGACGACTGAACGGCGTGGACCTGGTGCTGGTGCCGCTGCTGGGCACTGGTCTTAATTCAGCCGGTGCAGTGCTTTGCTCCGACCATCGCGGGTGCATGCGACGTGCGGGAGTCGACATGCGACCACCGCTTTCCGCATCGGCGTCGATGGCAATGACTGCGCCGCTCGCGGCCGCCAGCTCCGACCTTGCCTCAACCCTACTTTCCCGGCATCAATGCGACTTACTGCGGGCGCCGGCGAAGCGCTGGATCCGCATTTCCGGCCCAACGTAGTCGATTCATTCGACCTCACCGTTCAGCGACAGCTGCCAAGAAAGTCACGTTGGAGTTCGGATATATCGGTCGCAGAGTGACTCACGAGTACCAGCCGATCAACGTCAATGCCGTGCCCTACATGATGACCATCGGGGGCCAGCGGTTTGCCAAGGCCTACGCCAATCGGTGCTGCAATACTGCGGCGGCATGGCCGGCTTCGCCGGTGGAAATTGCGCCGGCTAACGTTGGCGCAGTCACAGCCCAGCCGTTCTTCGAAAAGGCGCTGGCCGGTACCGGCTATTGCAATGTGGCGGGCGCCGCGAACTGCACTCAAGCGGTGGCAATCAACGAAGGCAATGCTGGCAGCAGCAACCTCAGTAGCCAGAACGTGTGGAGTCTTTGGAGCGACCTCGATAGTGGAGGATTCAACCCGAAGGTGCTCCCGCGGTCGATGATGAACACCCCGCTCAACTGCCCGACTGGAGCCGAGATCGGCTGCGGCGGTCAACTGTCATCGGGCGTAGGGATTAACGCCAGCATTGGCTACGGAAACTACAATGCCGGCTTCGCCACCGTAAAGATGGCCGACTGGAAAGGCTTCACCGCGCAGTCGAACTTCACATGGTCGAAGGCATTGGGAACGGGCTCGGTTGTTCAGGCCACAAGCGCGGATACTGCCACCGATCCCTTCAACCTCGGCGTTATGTATGGCAAACAGGCGTTCGATCGCAAGTTTGTGTACACCATGTTCGTCGTCTATCAGCCGCCGTTCTACAAGGGACAGTCAGGAGTCCTCGGTCATTTGCTGGGTGGGTGGACTTTTGCTCCTCTGTTCGCAGCCGGCAGCGGACAACCGTTACCAGTTGGTACGATTAATGCGGGGGGCTCATACGGCGAGGGAGACTCCAATGCTTTTACCGCCAATGGAAACACAGAAAACGCGGTTCTGATTGCACCCTATACGGGAGGCAATTCGGCCCACCGCACGCCAGGCACACCCGGTTTTGGCGATGGCGGCTTGCCCGTCAACCTATTCGCCAATCCGCAAGCTGTATACAACAACTTCCGCAACCCGATTCTGGGATTGGACACGAAGAATTATGGCTGGGGCGTCCTTACTGGCCTGCCGTACTGGAACATGGACATGAGCATCAAGAAAAACATCAGATTTACCGAGCGGATCAGTTCTGAGTTCCAGGTCGTGTTCACCAACGTCCTGAACCACGCGCAGTTGCTCGATCCGGTGGGCCTGGCCGTCGGCAGTCCCGGATCCTTTGGCAACTTGCCTGGCGAGGGCAACGGAACAAACAACGCCGGTCCCTATACTCCAAGGTCTATGGAGTTCGGATTCCGCGTTCGCTTCTAGTCAAACCGCGAGGTGCCACTCGAATGGCACCTCCCTCAGAGCAAAGGCCGCGCCTAAGTGCGCGGCCTTAATTTTTGGTGTGCAGCAATGGAACAAACCGTGTCACTCTCGTGTCAAAAAGTCTCATTCTTCGCCGTTCGCTTCGGACTTGCCGGGCACTGAATCCCTCGCTCAAATTCTCTGAATGGCGGGAATCTCGCCACCAATGCACATGAATTAGGGACCAGCGTGATTGGCGTGAACACTCCAGTGGTCGTCAAGTAGATTAGACTAAGCAGACATTGGTCCGCCTTGCTAGACTTGCCCCGGCGGGGCGATGCACTGTTGATCCCTTTACCGAGTTCTCAATGCAACTTGAGATGAAGGCCCGTTGCGAGAAATGTGGAACGGCCCTGCAGGCGGATGCGGAGGCGTATATCTGCGCGTACGAGTGCACTTTCTGTGCAACATGCAGCTCGGAAGCAAAGGGGACCTGTCCGCATTGCGGCGGAGAACTCACTCGCCGACCAAGGAAGAGTGGGGCTCCGGCCGGGATCGAGACCCATGACTTGCAAACCCTTCACCCACAGCGTCCTTGGTTGATATGGGTCGTGAGTTTCGCGGTCTGGACATTTTTGGCCCTTGCGGCTACCGGATCGATTTATGAAATGTATCGGGGGGCGGGGCGCGGCAGCCTCAAAGACATTTTCTTTCTCCAAGTCAGCCACATGTTCCCCTATGCTCTTCTTACCCCTTTCGTTTTTGCAATTGCTATCCGGTATCCGGTGCAACGCGGGAATTGGGTACGGCCTGCTCTCTTCCATCTCGCCTGCGGAGTCGCATTCTCCGCCATCCACGTAGCGATGAGGGCCATGACGCCGTACGCATTCTGGGACCCGCAATCGCGCACATGGATGTCGGCGATTTGGGATGTCCACGCCCACGCGTTCCGGGTCCAGTGGCCGCAGCTTCAGATGCTGTTCTTCTCGAACATACTCGACGACCTCACTGGCGTGTACTTGCCGATCGTCCTCATCGCCCAGGCGATCTCCTATTACAAAATATCGCGAGAACGTGAGATTCGTACCTCCCAACTCCAGATCCAGCTGACGAAGGCGCGTTTGCAAGCGCTAAAGAGTCAACTGCAACCGCACTTCCTGTTCAATACTCTGCATTCCATTTCAGCATTGATGCTCACCGATACCTACGCAGCCGACAGGATGATGACTCGTCTCAGTGATCTCTTACGGATGACCCTGGAGAGTGATGCCAGCCAGATAACCACGTTGAACCGGGAACTTGAATTCGCCAATGGGTATCTTGAAATCGAGAAGGTTCGCTTCGATGAGCGCCTGAGGGTTGTGCTGGAGATCGCTCCCGACACCCTCGACGCGCAGGTTCCAACCTTACTCCTGCAGCCTTTGGTGGAGAACGCGGTCAAACATGGCATCTCGAAACGGACCGATGGAGGTGAAATCCGAATCAATGTCACCCACGATGACCGCAACCTTTATCTGAGGATAAAGGACAGCGGCCCCGGACTCGGCGACGGCGGGCATTTTGACCAGAAGAGCGGGGTGGGTTTACGGGCGACGCGCGACCGCCTCGAAACACTCTACGGCAATGAACAAAGCCTAGACATTCGAGAATTACCGGAACGTGGTGTAGAGGTATGTGTGTCGATACCCTTTCGCACTGAGCCCCGTCTACTAGTGTATGACCTAGTCTCCGAAGGTCGGGAATCCGCGGCTGAACACACAAATGACCCCTGACATCCGCACGATCATCGCTGACGACGAACCCCTTGGACGCAAGAAATTACGCATCCTGCTGGCCGAAGAACCCGGAATTCATGTGGTGGCGGAATGCCCGGATGGCCCGAAGACCATTGCGGCTCTGAGGGACTACGAACCAGATTTACTTCTGCTGGATATTCAAATGCCAGGGGCGGACGGTTTTGAGATCCTGGAAAGCGTCCCGCCAGAACGCTTGCCGGTCGTTGTCTTCACCACCGCCTACGATCAATACGCCCTCCGAGCATTTGAAGCGCACGCCTTGGATTACTTGCTGAAGCCGTTTGACCAGGAACGGCTCCATCGCGCGATCGAGCGCGCCCGCACGGAGATTCTCAAGACGAAAGACAGCCAGGTGGCGAGCCGCATCCTCGATTTTCTCAACGAAGCGAAGGCAAAATCGCCGGCAGAAAAGCGGCTGGTCATTAAGGCTGGAGGCCGGGTGGTATTTCTCGACCTGGAGGAGATCGAGTGGGTGGAAGCAGCGGCGAATTACGTAAAGCTGAACGTCGGCAAGGAATCCTACTTGTTGCGAGAACGGATTGGCCGGGTCTCCGAGAGACTCGATCCCGGGCAATTCGTTCGTATCCATCGTTCGGTGATTGTGAATGTTGGGAAGATTAAGGAACTGCATCCTTGCAACAGTGGTGAGTACATCGTGGTACTGAAGAATGGCAAGGAGTTATCCTGCAGCCGCGGTTACCGTGCCGGGTTGCAACAGTTGATCGGGAAGGATTTCTGAGCAACCGCTGAGCCACCATCCTCCGGTGCCCATCTGTCGGTGTCTTTAGTACCACCGCCAACGGCACCGATCAAGACCTTCTCATCCGGAGTTCCAACCGCTTCGATCGCGGCCAAACGAATGGTCTTGCCGCCAATAACAACTGAGGCTGAGCTAAGATGCCCTGCCGCCGTCTCGTTTGTCGCCGCGAATTCCGGTCCCTCCGAAAGCACATAACCGCTCCGCGTAATGGCAAACAATACTACGCGTGCTCCATCCACATCGGCCTCGAAATCGACAACTTCAATGTTGCCGAGACAGCGTTTGGCGGGATGTACCCCGCGAAAATCGCTGTCCAGTTCGGAACAAAACAGCGCGCCCGAGGTCCGGGAGCCTTCGCGACTTCCCAAAAACCTGGAAGACAGCCAATAGTTCCCGCCTGCGCGCACCAGGCGGGCGTCTAACAACTCCCCTTCCTTCGGAGCCGGAAACGCACGATACTCGCCATTCTCTCCGTCCGTGCCTCGCGAGAACTGAACCGGCCCGGAGAAGCCTTCCACGTCCGCGACTGAGGTGATCGCAAGAGTGGACTGGTCTCCTTTGACGAAATGCGACGCGCCGAAGAAGCCGGATCGATAGCGGTGGCTGACGAATTGCGCCTCCCCACCCTTCGTGCTTTGGTAAGACAACCAAACAGTAGCGCTTTCCGAATTCGAGAATGCGAATGAAATCGATCCATCTTCCGCTCCGGCGGTTCCCAGGCTGGAGTGAGTGGAACCACTCCCCCCCAGAGTTTCGACTTTCCATCCGGCCTGTTCGTACGTAAACTGGCCCACGATGGGGCCGATCCCGTAAGATGGATCGTAAAATTTGCCATCGTGCTCCACAAATACATGGTCTCCAAAATCGAATTGCGGGTTGGTTTTGCCCTGGCCGGCAGCACCGTCGTTCTTAACGCACTCGACCTTGCCCTTATGAGTGTAAGGCAGAAAGCCGGGCAGGCCTCCTCCGCCGCGCGGTAGCGTCCCAGCGCCGACAAACGGTGCAATTCTTGACCAAGAACCGATTGTTATAGTTCGCGTTATTGTTTATCGCATAAGGCCCGCGTCCGCCGCCCCAGCGGCTTCCTTCTGACGGCTTTTTCGAAGGCGCGCCCCAATCCTCTGTTCCGCTCCACCCTGCTCACCAAGGGTGCGCCTCCGAAAAAGCACTAACGTTATTCGGGAGCGAACGGCGCAGATAGCTTTACGGACCTTTGGGCTTAGGCGATGGGAGGGAACATACCCGAGGCGTGTGCGCGCTGTGCGGGTTTATCATCCGTTCGTTACGCCGATGATGGCATCTCAGCACCCAGATAATCGGGCCGCTCGACGCGCGAGCCATTCTTGTTCCCGTCCAAAGCGCTGGGCAATTCCCTCGAGAATTTGCGCTTGTTTTTCCAGTAAACGGGTGCGGAATTGGCCCGAGCCATCCTCCGCCAATCCGCGGGCGAGGGCTCGCAAAGCCTCGACTGGACATCCAAGCTCCCAGTACGTGTAACCGAGATTCAGCGCTGTGCGGACGTCGTTCGGACTGAGAGCTTCGGCCTTCAAGTAAATCGCATGGGCTTCCTGAAACTGACGCAGCGCGTAGAGCGCATCCCCGAGTAGGTTCCACAACCACGCCGAATACCAGGGATTCATCGAGAGAGCCGTTTGCGCTATCTTGCGGCCCGCTTCGTAGTCGCCGACATGGCGCAACAGAAACTCGGTGATTTCGCCCATCAGCGCCCAGTCGCGCGGGCGAACGCGAAGCGCATCCTCGTAAGCGCGACCGGCTTGCTCCACATGTCCGCCTTCCAGAAATTTACGCGCCGACTCGGAAGGCGCATTTATTTTGCGGTGGGTCTCCCACGCAAAAGTTTCTTGAAATCTCTTTTCGGTTAATTGCATGTCCCGAATCAGAAACAGAAGTGGATGAAGCGGAAGGTTGTCATCTTGGTCAGGTCGAATCGCGCGAAAGCCGCGGCTCGAGAAGTGATAGGCCAGTAAGGGAAAGTTGATGCCCATCGCGGCAGTTGGGCCAAATCGCTGGATGGACCCCAGGCCAACCGACTCAGACGCATGGGTCATGCCATAATCGTTCACCAGAATAAACCCAGTCTTGTCCAAGCCGTCGAGGACGCGCTCGATGTACTCGGTAGCGCCGTAGTTCAGCATGATCCGGGGCCAGTCATGTCCGAAGGTCAGCGCTTCGTCCATATGCGGATAGTTGCGCGAAACAGGCAGAAACGCCGCCTCGAACTCCAGCACATTGAGCAGTTCCAGCAGTTTCGGATCAGTAGCTGCCGCCATTTCTCGCAGCCGTTCCAGACTGGTATCGAAATCCTTGATGACCGCCTTCGGATCCTCAACCAGGTGGGTACGGATATGCAGTTCTTCCGGGCCGCCGGGAGAATTTCGAAGGACGGCCGAGCCCATGGAGTCGACCGTGTAATTGGCAAATGCCGCCCGCACTTCCGAGAGCCTGATTGTTCCCGATCCTGTGTCGACCAGCAAAGGATCGGAGCCCTGGGCGATGCCCAGAACAGCAGGTTTGTCCTCGAATATTCCTAACTGCCGCCACTGCCTGACTGATTCTTCCGAATCATCAGTGACGTAGTAGGTGATCCGCGAATAAAAAGTATGTCCGGAATTCGAGCAAAGGCGTTCGAACTCTTCCAGGAACAGCCTGGCGAACATTCCCGTTCCCGCCCCGGTCTCGAGGACTTGGATCTTGCCTTTGGGACGAGCTTCAAGGCAGTTGGCGTGCAGAAGCAGAGCTGCTTGTGCTGACAGTGTGCCACTGTTGGTGATCGTGTAAGGCACTTCGCTGCGCGTAAAGCTGACCGTTCCCGTGTTGCGCCAGTATTCCTTAGAAAGACGCCACTCCAGACATTCGGATACTGGGCGATAGTCCTCCACCAGTCGGGGCGCCAGGCGCACCTGCTGCATCACTTCCAAGGGATCGGAAGGAGTGGACCTGAGTTGTTCACGCTGATTTAACGCACGCTGAGACACGCGACTCCAGCCTCCGTGCCCACCAGGATTTCGCCCTCCTGTGTAACCACAGGCGTTGTGGTTGCCGTGGCCGGCAGTGCCGCAAGGGTCCTTACTTTGCCATTGGGATCGATGGCAAGAACATCCGGTCCGGCGGCAACAACAACCTCACCGTCGGGAGTCAGACTCATTCCCACGATTCCCGAGGGGACTGGGGATTCCCAAAGCAGAGCACCTTGCGGCGAGAAAGCCACCACCGATCGCGGGGACCTGAGATATACGCGATGATCGTAGCCAACTGCGGGGGGTACTCGGGATTCCGCATAGGCAGGCGGAACCGGCACACGCATTGTGCGACGGCCGTCCGGTGTGATCACCCAGAGTTCGCGGTCTCCGCCAGGCGGATTACCCTGCGCAACTACTAGGTACAACCATCCCGCCTCGTCGGCAGACGCCGACAGCGCCTTGAATGATCCGGACCACGCTCCATCGATCGTTTCAGCTGGCGAAGTTCGAATCAGCAGATTCGGGAATACGGCCCAGAGGATGTCGCCGGAAGCCACTGGGAGCAGGTTGGCCTCGCTGAAGATCATGTCCTGCTGCAATTCGAGTGAGAGGAGAATCTTGTACGGGCTCATCTTCAAGGGAGAGCCGATCTCGATCACTTGAAACAGGGACGTGGGCGGAGGCTCATTGCCTTTCGGCGCGAGCATCTTCTGCCCGATACCCACGGCTACCAGGCGTTTCCCCGAGCGATGGAACATCGGCCAACGGAAGGACTCATTATGGCCCAAAGGAATTTTGAACCGAAGAGTCCCGTTCTCCAATCCGATCGCCTGCAAGTCATTCCCGCCGCCCAGGTCATAAAACATACCGGCATTGGGATCGATGGTGATCACGGCTTGTCCGCCCGTTCCTTCGGTGATCAGCTTGCCGCTAATATCAAACAGCGTCCAGCCCCCGCTTCTCTCCGCCAAAATCCTGGTGCCGGCAGTCAAAACCGTCGAAGGAGGCTTTGAAGTCGGGGATTTCCATCGAATCTTCCATTGACCGGAGCGCAGCGACCCGGGCGCGCGCGAGTTTTGCGCAGGGCTGCCGAGGACGCGAATGTAGTTGGATGTGTTGGCCGGCGCGTTTTCGCGATTAGCCGGACTTGGAGCCGGCTCGAGCGGACGCGGCGAGTAGTCCAGTTTCGGAGGGTTCGTCCTGCCCGTTGATATCACAATGTCAATCACGTTCTTTGCTCCTTGCGGCGGCGCCTGGCTCCAAGCCAGGAGCGCTGTCAGCAAGCCAGCTATTAGGATGTTTCGCAAGCTAAGATACCTTAGTCTTCCAGTGAATCACCTCACCAACCAGCGCGGTCAGATCCTTGGCAGCAATGACCCCTCCCTTGACCTTAATTCCCAGCATGTCCGGCAATAACGCTTGCACATCCGCAGCCAGCTGCGCTTTCCACGCCTTCGTAGAGTCAACTCCCAAGTTCATGGCACCGCCTTTGGCCGCTGCCCAACCTGAAGGGACCGGTACAGCGGGTGCCACCACACCCGCATTGTCCACGACGGTGATCTGGAAATGTGTCCCGATGTAGCCTTGCCAACCTGTGTAGTCCTGGGCGTAAGTTTGGGGTGCGGGATTGAAGAGAAACTGGGTCTGAAGCGGATTTACGTTGGCTATGAGAAAGCGTGGCGAGAAACGGACTACAGCTTTGTCGAAGTGAACCAAATCCTTGAGAACAGCATCGGTCCTCACAAAGCTCGACCCTGTCGCGGAGAATTGCTGGTTAAAGGCCACAATCGCGTTGCGGATCGCATCGCGAACATCCTGCACCACCAGGGTCGCTGGTATCGTCCCCAGATCAATCTTCAGCAGAATGCTGACCATGCCATCCCACGGTCCGTTGGGCATTCGAGCCAGAGTGAATTCTTCCTTGCCGAGCGTGTGCAAATAAAGGTCAACGGCGCCGTGCTTCCCCTTCTTACGATTCATGCTCTTCCGCACCGGCCAGTAGGTGTAAGTGCGGTAAGGGTACTGGGGATGTCCGGGAACCTTGTACTCGGGGTATGCGTCATGTTTGGAGTAGAAGGGCACTCCAATGTGCTTGCGTGCGAACTCCGCATTGTGCCAGAAATAGCGGTTTCGCATGCTCACAGCCATGGTCATCATGGGGTAAGGGCCAACGGTTTGGCCGGGGCCGTACAAGCTGTTCGTGAGATCGAAATCCCGCCCCTCATCTACATAGGGATCTCCTGGAATATTGTTGGTGAGCCCTGGACCGTTGTGGTTGCAGCGAGTCCACCATTCCCCGTACTCGTCCGGCATTGATCCGCCGTGACCCTGTTCGTGCGCGGCGGTGAAAGAATTCGGCGCAAATTGATTAGCGGGCGGATCCACTCCGAAGCCGGTGTCGGTAATTTGGCCCACTCCATTGATCCCGTCCATGAAAGCCCGATCCGAGCCATCTCCAGACTTGAAAACGTCCATTCGGAAATGGGCACCCGCCAGCGCTGCGGAAGGATGGATAAAATACAACACTTCACCCTGCAGATCTTTTGGTTTCTGTGGGATCAGTTCAGCGCGTTTGGGATTGGCAGCTCCGTCGTAGCCGTTCCAGCGTTGCATCAGTGCCAGAATGGCAGGTTTACTAAAGGCTTTGCCGTCGGTCCCAGCGTGGACCGAACCGGCTGAACCCACTGATGTGCCCGCGGGCGCCGCAGCCAGAAAGTTGTAATTCAAGCGGAAATATTGCAGGTTAAGGAATATTTCCTTGGAGTTGTTGGGATCGCGGTCGCAACACCGCAACAAAACCATGTCGAAACGTCCGATGCGCGTCGCCGGAGTTGCGGAGCCGCTAAAGGGGGCGGTCGTGCCGGCGTGTTGCTGTCCCCATTCCGGACCGATCACGAAATACTTCCGGTCTGCGGGCTTAAAAATGTCTCCGGGCTGGCCAGCCAAGGCCGTTCCAGCCGGCGTGGCGGTGGCAACCGCGTCATACCAGCGAACCGCAGCACGCGCACCGAAAACATCCTGCGACGTTCGCTGGTCGAAGGCGTCAAAGCACGCCGACAATCCGGCCACCATGCGAACCCAATTCGGATAGTCCGAGATGTAATTGAATTTCGCGCCTTTGCGCTCGACTTTGCTGTAGTAAGGTTCCACCGGGTCGGGCTTATACACTCCTTCCTCGGTGAGGTTGGCCACTTCATCGTAGTCTTTTTTGAAGCGGTGGTAAAAAACCGAAAATTCATCCGTCTTGGCCAGGGTCTGCAGGGGCACCAGCGCGGCATCGGTCAGGATCAGATCGTCAAGAGAGAAGATCATCGGTGTCGCCTTGGCGCGGCTCTTGAACATGCCGGGCTGATCCCAGTCCTCCCAGAACTTGGCATCGTAGGTCTTCGGCGCCGTTCGATAGCGCGCCCAATAGCCCTTCGATTTCCATACTACCGGCATGTCGTAGAGTTTCAGACGATCGGCAGAAGCCTTCAACTGGTTGCTGCTCGCCGAGATGTGCTCATATTTTCTGGTCGACGCGTCGCTGGAAACCGCAAAAGTCGATGCTGGCATTTCAAACTGGATAAGTGCGTCCTTGTCCGGCTTTTCGGCCTTAGCTCCCTGAAGATCTTTTTGGCGGATCCAAGGCAGGCAGTGGACACTTTTCTTCGTGTCTGTAGGTTCCAGCGTCCAATGACTCGAACCCTCGCGGGCCAACTTCGTCGGGTCGGTACCCCAGAATCCCTCGATCAAGGTCGAGGGCATGTTGACCTGCTCATGCGAGTGGTCACTGTGCCCGTAGTAGCGGTCAAAATACTCGTGGCGCATGAACTGCCAGTGGGGATCAAGCAGCATTTTTACCGGAGCGTCTTTTTCCCCGATCCGGCGAACCCAGTTGCGGGTCGGAGGATCAAAGACGTAGATCTTGCCTTCATTGGCCTTGTACGACTTTTTTCCGTCGATATACTTCGGATCTTCTGAGAAGTCCCAATCTGATTCGACGAGAAACCAAGTCTCCGGCGGCGAGAGGAATTTGGCATCTGCTTTCTCCAGGTTCTTGCGTTCCGACCACGGCTTCAAGTCCGTTTTGTCGGTCGTCGCATCGCCGTTGGAGATGAACCTTTTTGTGTCGCCGAATTTGAAGGTAAACCAATCCCATTTGCGGTCAATTTCGAAGTTGAACTTGCCGTCCACGTCTAGCTTGGCAGTAGCGACCTGGGTGTCGGCGACGGCTCCGGTACCGCTATAAGCGGCTACAACGAATCCCTTCGGGAAGTTTACTTGCCGGTCTTCCGGATCTTTGAACCGCAGTTGGCCGTTCACCAGCAGCGGATGACGCAGGTAGAGGTGAATATTCTGTGCCGTGGGACCAGCCTGCCCGTCGGCTACACGAATCCGGATGTTTTGATGTGGCAGTTTGCTGTTCGTGGTGGGCCCGGTGACCAGGACCCAATCCGCTTCTTTGGCAATTGCGGGGGCCGTGTTTGTGACGCCGTACGTATGAGATCCCGAACCGGCAAATTTGGAGACAGGCGAGTCGGCCGCCGTCATCGTGACCGACGCGGTCTGGGCAACCGCTCCGAGCGTGGGACTATTAAGAGCGCAAAGCTGTTGGTCAAAGCTTACGCCGGGCCAGAAACGATGCTGGCTATGCGTCTGGACGTAAACTTCCCAGTTGCAGTTGGCCGCCGCCCCACCCGGCGGACCCTGAGGTGCCGCTGCGGCCCCGGCATTCGCAGCCGGCAATCCTCCCCCAGGCGGAGCCGGATTACCGCCTCCCATCGCTTTCCTCCTGGCGAGCTATCTCGAAAACATTCTCATCGTCTTCCTCCACGGAAATCAGGGTCGCGTTTTCGAGTTCCTCCTCATCCTTGTCCTTGTACTTGGCCGCGAACTCTTCAGCCGACATACTACCGGGGGCGGGAGGGCGGACGATCGGTTCGTACGTCGGTTGGACGGACAGTGGAACGTAATCCGGCGGTACCCCTGTGTTCTCCCACGCGATTCCATCAAACTCAGCCGGAGCGGCTGGCTGATCGCCCTGCTCTGGATCTTGAGCGGTATTGAGTCTTTTGTAGGCTTCTTCCATCAGAACGTCCATCCGGAATCGGGGCGAACGATTGGATTCGAGATAAGGTCGGGCCCAAGCATTCAAGTCATTTCGTTCGAAATCAGTACCGAACTCAAATAAGAGGTTGAGAAACCTCAACAGATCGTACTGCGATTCAAACCCGTAGGACCGCCCTCGGCGCAAGCCGTCACGGACCGCGTCCAACGTTGCTGCATCTCCCAATTTTTGACGACGCTCGGGAAAGTGCCGGCACACATGCTCGTAACTCTCATGAATGAAGCGGTCGTATAGCGCACGAGTGAATACTGCAAGTTGTTCGTTGCGAATGACCAGCATCGCTGTTTGGTATCCCTACACAAAAAGGCGTCTTGTACCCTAGCACAGTGGTTTCAATTTCTCCACAGGGACTTCCTTCCCCTCCGCGAACCCAACTCTATCTGGTCAAGTCCTAACTTGATTTTCGATGAAAGGTATCCACGGGGTTGGGATTGCGGTGATCAGAATAGCTCTGCGCTCCGCACGGCTCAAGTCCAGTCTAGCGCGTTTGAACGATAAACAGTTGTAGCAACCTGATTTTGTCACCTCGGCAGCAAGATGAAAATGTCACTGGGGACCAGGGTGTGTGCAGTCGGTGGTGTCGCCATAGTAGAGCGAACACACCCGTCGAGCGCTTGATAGTTCTTGGACTGGATAGCAAGGTCCTTGGGCCAACTAACCAGCGATGACACCACCGTAGGTCTGGCACTTGGGCAGAATAGAACAGTGGCCCCGTCCAGATAACCCTTGCAGGTAATGACAACGATGATGCTATGGACCGCATGGTCACAGCGTTTGAGCGTATTGCGGATTCTGTGGCGCGGTTGGCCGGGCTACCCCGTCCACGTCTTGAATCTTGGCATGAGCAGGATGTGTACGAGCCACGCTATAAAGACGTCTCGGTTGACGGCGGGGCACCTGGACCCAAGGCGAGCACGCGCATTGCGGACGTCATGACAGCCGGTGGCGCCGAGCACGATGCAGGCCAAGAAGATGAGACTCGAATCGGGTCCCGCCGGAGCCTGCGGGAAGTAGCTTACCCAGAGTGCATAGATGAGGAACGCCGTTAACGCAATCGGAAGGGCCATTAGAATGCTGTTTGCGTTCACACGAAGATACCAAGGCATTTTAGCGTGCAGCTTTGAATAGGGAGTGTCGTGATGCTTCTTAATCAGGTCGTCCAGCACCAGCATTACGAGGCGGAACGTTCTACTCAAAGCATAAATCATGAGCAGGGAGACGATCGTTACGGTCCAGAGGGGGTCTTACCAACCGCTGCGGGTGCTGTTCAGCAAATAGGAAGGCCAACACACCTGCAGCGAAAACTAAATAGAAGTTGATTCTGTCCGCGAAAAGAGTTTCAAGGTGTTTTCGCTCTTCCTATAGAGCCTGTAAATGTTCCTGAGTGCGGTGATGACCGGTTTCCATTGGGTCATCCTAGACCAGACAGCGTTTGAAACACACTCCCAATCCTCGCAGCCTAAGGAGATAGGTGGACCAAGAATGTTACCGGTCAATCGCTGAAAGAGCGCCGCAATCCTTTTATTTACACAAGCTACTAACTTCTCAAAATGAGAACATGTTACAGGAATTGGACTTAGGACACACATTTGCGCTTTTGCTGACATGGACACCAATGTCTCACTTTGAGACGACGCTAGAATCCTCATAACCAACTGAAAGCAAATGGCGGAAGCGAGTGGGGGTCGAACCCACCAATGACAGGATTACCTGCCACCCGCCGGTTTTGAAGACCGGGACGATCACCGGACCGCATGCGCTTCCGCAGAAATCCTAACGCTATTCCGTTCCAACAGCTCGCGTAACGCGGGTTCCCGCGAAATTCGGGGGCCCCGTTCTCGTCCCGTGCTCGATAAAATTCGCGCATGTCGAACGAGAGAAACCGCAAGCACCAGCGAGGCTCGATCTGGCTCCGCGGCGCAAGCTTCTATATAAGGTACTACGGCCACGACCGAAGGCAGAGGACCGAGTTCCTCTGCAAGCGCGACGACAAGCACCACTCGAAGACGTGCAGGCCCGTGAACGACCTCGCGTCGAAGGTGATGGCGCGCGTGAACTCCGGCGCCCTCGCGGCGGTGGAGAGCCCGACCATAGCTGCGTTCTGGGACGGCACCTATCTTTCCTTCGCCGAGAAGAACCTGCGGCCTTCGACAGTCCACTCTTACGAGGATTTGTAGGATCGCCACCTCAAGCCGCACTTCGGAGACGCGCGGGGATGACCCCACTCTATTCCTGAGCTACAACAGCGACGACCGGGCGTCAGTGGTCGCTGTCCGGAACCTGCTCGCAGCGCGGGGCATTAAGACATTCTTGGATCAAGTTGCATGCCGCAAGGAGCGCTCCCGGCGTAGAGTTCTACACTAGGGTGTATCTTGCCCCTCGGCCCATGCCGATCTGTGCTAGGTAGTTGTCGCTCGCAAGCTTTCGCAAGTGCGCCTTGATCGTGTTGCGGTTCGCCCTCGTGGACTCTTCAACTTCCTTGACGGTGATTTCTCCCCGCATTTTGACGAGCTCTAGTATTTGGCGGGAAAGCGCCGGCAAGGACGAGCGCAGCGCTTGCTCCTCTTTGACCTTCGCGGCAAGGTTGTTCTTCTGCTTGACCATCGTCCTGAGGAAAAACACGAGCCAGTATTCCCAGTTCTGCTTTCCTTTGCGAATAGTCTGCTGAGTACGCCGCAAGGCCAGATAATAGTTATCCTTGTTGGCCTCGATCACGCTCTCCATCGAGCTGTAGGTAACGTACCCGTACCCGGCCCGCAGCAGCAAGAGAGTTGTGAGGACGCGCGATAGCCTGCCGTTACCGTCTTTGAACGGATGGATAGCCAGGAACACCACAAGGAAGATCCCAATCAATATCAACGGATGGTGGGCTTCTTCACTGACCGACTCGTTGAACCAATTGACGAGTTCCTTCATCCAGCCTGGTGTCTCGAATGGCGTGGCCGTTTCGAACACAACGCCCAGACTCTTGCCATCAGGACCAAAGGCTTCGACATGATTCGGAACCTTCTTGTAGTGACCACGATGCTCCTGATCCTTGCCGCTGTATTTGAGAAGAACGCCGTGAAGTTGCTTGATGTGGTTTTCGGTGATCGTTATGGACTCGAAACTCTCGAAAACCATGTCCGTCGCGTCGGCGTAGCTAGCGACTTCCTGCTCGTCGCGGCTTGCGAATGACTTTGCCTTCACACCGGATAGCAGCTTTTCCACTTCCCGATCGCTGAGCTTTGCGCCTTCAATGCGGGTTGAAGAGCCAACGCTCTCGATCGTGGCGATCCGCCTCAGGGTGGTCAGCTTTTCGGGTGCTAGAGACTCCATCACCTTCCAACGACCCTTGAACTCATCGATCTCGGCGATTAGCTTCAAGATTTCAGGCGTGATCGTGATGTTCCTGATCTCGTGCGCACGGATATCCATTTATACCCATTGTTGCCCAATTTGCTACCCAAAGGCAACGGATATCCATTTACACCCATTTATAGCCATTTTTAGATGCTTCTTCCCGAGCGGACATCTCCCCTGGTGGAGCTATTCCGCGGTGCTAATGCGGCGAAGGTTGCGCGGGGTTAGCCAGACTGCAAGGGCGCCGAGAAGCACGAAGATTCCGGCCGAGACAAACCACTCGGGATATAGTTCTCGAGGATCGGTCAGGGACAAGGTCAAAACGAAAAACGGATTCGTCAGTAAGGGCGCGCGGGCGCGCAGAGGCAAGTTTGCCCATGCAGCCCCCCTGTGCGCGGCTTCCTGCGCGACGTAAAGAAGTGCCGAGACGACGTACAATACGATCACCGAGGCGCAGCTCACTACTACCTACACTCCTTTAATCCCTACCAAATCGCTAGTCTTACTGGCAACCCGCTGGCACGCTTTGCGGATTACCACGGAAAGATTAAGGTTGCGCCGTACAGGCTGTGTACCTAACGTATTGAAAAACACTGCTTCTTTCGCGATTTGAAGTTGCGGTGGCTTTTCCCTTCGAAGAAGGAAGGTTTTCGGGGTTGGGGTTGAAGTTGGGGTGACCGCCAGACTCCGGAATGGCCGGTTTTGCGGCCTCCGAGCCGGTGATCACTTAGATGGCCGGTTTTGCCTTACCTTCGCGCTTCCATCTTCCCGGCGGCCATATTTCCACACCCGCGTAAGTAGGATATCTCCGAAGGTCGCGAGACGTCCACTGACAAAAACCGTCGATCGGTCGATCGAGAATGCGGTTTGATACCCTTGCTGGCGGAGCCTGGTAGTTGTTTAGTTGTTTACGGTTGACGAGCAAACCCGGAATCCAACAAAGGCAGTCCAGGGATTTCACGCGAGAGGTACAACTGTGGATAGCAGCCCTTCCCATCCCATCCAGCTAAACCCCATAGTGCACTTCGAGCCGGACGACGCGAACGTTGCCATTATCGCGATTCATGGGGTCGGGCAACATGTGTCCGGAGTCTCGGCCGACGCCGTTTCTACTCTGTTGATGTCCATCGGCAGGGATGGGGCCGGCAAAGAAGACAATGGGGAAACGGGCACCCCGCCCTATTCCGGATTCGTCACTACTTCCATTGAGGTTCCGCTTCGCCCCGTCCAGTCAGCTCCGGAAGATGCAGAAGACGCAAACGATCGCCATAAACATTCCCCGCGGTCCAGAGTTTGGGGCATGTTCGATGAGCGCCGCGGATATCTCTCCGCAGTCAGAGAGCAGTCCGACTACAAGCCCCACGGATACGAAGAGCGGGAACTCAGGCCAGGCGAACCCGATCGCGGAGAATACGGTTACCGCTTTATGCTCACGCAGGTGGCCGGCTATGTGGGAGACGTCGACCGCAACTTCCAAACGGTCCGCCTCGAAGGGAAGCGCAGGGCCAATTCGCCGGCTGCCACCGTCCACATCTACGATGCCCACTACTCCGATCTGACCAAACCTCAGAGCAATATTCTGGGTTTCTTCTTAGCCTTCTACCAACTGCTGTTTCATCTCGCGAGCCTCAGTTTGCAGGCCGTCTATTGGGCAGAAGCAGAGAACGTCGCAGAAGAAGCCGAGAAAGTGAAGGCGGAGGCCAAGAAAACCAACCCAGAAGGCAAAAAGGCCAAGCCCAAGAAAGATAAGGGGCGAATTTGGCGTTGGCGCATTGGGTCTTCGGTTCACGCGACCTCGGTTCGTCTGCTGATCATGTGGGTTCCATTCTTGAATTTGATCCTTCTGGAAATTGCGGCCAGCGCATTTGCCGATAAGACGCTGGCCCGGCCTTGGTTGCCGGCTCTGTCATTCGGCTTTGCGGCCGTTCTCAGCTTGGTTGCCACTTTCTTGCTGGTGCGGGAATGGCCTTCGCCTTCCCGGCCTTTCCTGTGGTCGGCGATACCATTCGTCGGTACCGGGTTGGGCATGTTGGTTTTAAGCGTGCTAGCTGCTCTCTACGACCAGGCTTTTCATCTCAAACTCCCGTTCGCGGAGATGCTGCTCCTTCTCGGATGGCTGCTCGCGTCAGGTTTCATTCTGGGATTTATTGGAAAGAAGTACGATCCGCTCCGTCCGGGAGCCTTCTGGCTCTCCATTGCACTCTACGTGGTCAATGTTTCCTTTTTTCTGTTTTACCTGTTGCCTCAGGCTGCCGCTGTCGCCGGCGTCGACAACACAGTCGCCACGGCTTCTTTCTGGGCCGTGCAGTGGATATTCGGTGAACTACTCGTCTGCTGGATTCTATGCTTGCTCTCGGCCCTTCTCGCCTGGCCGCTGAGTATGTTCTGCGTTCATGGGATAAGAAATGACGCCCCTCAGCGAAAAGCTCGAAGGGCTCGCGCCACCGCTGCTTTCAGGACGGGCCGGTTCGCGTTTGCAGTTCCCGCCATCCTCTTCATGATCGTCACGTGCGCTCTGTGGAGCGGCGTGGTGGTGTACGGAGCCGGTAAGTTGAAGGCCTTCGACGCGGTCTCGACCCCTGTGGCGAGTCTGGGGCTGTCTTCTCAGGGACTGCCCTCGCTCCTCATCCCCAAAGTAGGCGCAGTGGAAACCTGGATCAATAGGATCAGTCCGCCTGACAAACCGCCGGCCGGCGCGACAGGACAAAATGTCTTCTGGTCGCATTACTTGACTGGACTACTGCTGGTCAGCGTGACGCCGGCACTTCCCGTCACCATGGTCATGTTTGTACTGAGCCTGCTGCTACTCACCTGGGCCGTGCTTCCCTCGGTCATTTTCGAGTTGAAACCTGAGTGGACGAAAGATGCAAAGGCAAATCGCATCCGATGGCTGGGAGAATGGATGTCGCGAGGTCTGGACAACACCGCAGTCCTTACGCGATTGCTCTGGTTCGCTATCGTTCCCATTCCGTTGTTCTTTTTTGCCTTCGATTGGTTCGCTTTACGTGACCACCCGCCATTCAATTTGAGCGATGCATTGGACAACGCCAGCAGGTTGACGTTACCTCTCATCAGGTACCAGGGACTCGTCCTGGCCGTTTCAGGGGCAGCCGTCTTCGGTTCTATTTTGAAATATCTCACCACGGTGCTTGACACGATTCTTGACGTCGACAACTACTTGCGCACTTCTCCCATGGACCGGACTCCGCGCGCACGCATCGCGGAACGCTGCACTTCGCTGCTCCGCTACATCGCCGCCTACCGTGACGGCCAAAACCGCCCCTACTCGAAGGTCATCATCGTGGCACACAGCCTGGGCTCGATGGTCACCACCGATCTGTTGCGCTACCTGGAGCGCTCTGCGGGCGATAGCCCAGATCCCGACTTGGCCCCGTACGGGTTCCGAAAAAGCTCGCATGCCGATAAGAAACTTCCCATTTGCGTCTTCTCCATGGGCTGTCCCTTGCGCCAGTTGTTGAATCGGTTTTTCCCGCATCTATATTGGTGGGTTTCCGATATCCCAGACAACTCCATCGACGATCTCGGACCTCCAGTCGATTCTCCGCCCACGATTGGCTCCCCCCTGCCGAGGACCGATGAGATGAATGTGACTCTCTGGTCCAATGCGTATCGCAGCGGAGACTATGTGGGCCGCTCTCTCTGGGTTGGTCAGTGGCTGGAGCGCAACGATGCAGACGATACGAGCCAGGATCCGGACGTTGCTAGAAGTAACGCACCGCAGTCGTGCACTGAGATGTGCATCGGTTTAGGCGCGCACACCCACTACTGGGATCGCACCGCTGCCGACGTCGCAAAGCAGCTCGATGAATTGATCACGTAAGACTTCAGGTCAGCTAGTCGGGCGAAGCACCTGCGCGTCGAGGTTGATCTTGGAAGGGGCCGGCGGGGTTGGTACTCCCTTGGAATCCGACAACACGAACTGAATTGGACGCTCGTACCCCGCCCGCGTGGGTTGAATTTACGGCCCGATGCCACCGAGATAACGTCGCCTGGTCACGAGCCAGTCTGCGACCCGCAACAAGAAAATCTGCGCGAGGCCTTCCGTGGGGGCCAGAATCAAGCTTGGTTGGTTTCCACGGAATGGATTCGATCACCGCTTGCCGGAGGGAAGCGACAGCGTCGTGGCTGCCGAACTCTTCCTCTAATTAAGACTGGTTCAATCAGCGCCATAACACAGAGTGCGGAAACAGGCGACTACGGAAGGCCCGCAGCCGACCGCCGCTGCCAACGACCAGGTGAAAACTTCACTCTCGAACACTAACTTGGTTTTCAGAGGCTGGGCCACCTACCGCCCACGTCCTTTAATCCCTACAAAATCGCTAGTCTTACTGGCAACTCTACTGGCACGCTTTGCGGATTACGACGGAAAGATTGAGGTTGCGCCGTACAGGCTGTTCATCTAACGTATTGAAAACACTGCTTCTTTCGCGATTTTAAGACCGGGACGATCACCGGACCGCATGCCCTTCCGCAAACAGAAAAATGAAGGCCAGAGACTGCGAGGCTTGGCGGACTGACCGGAGCTACTATAACCCGAGCCAATCCACCGATCGCCGCAGTTCCTGGCCGATTCTTCTTCACTTCGGAGCGCTGTTCGCGCTCCAAAACATCGAACTACTTGGGCTGGGCCACAACCCGCAGATATGGCTTAAGCGTCTTCCAGCCGTGGGGATACTTCTTCGCCGCCTCTTCGTTTGAGACCGCTCCGCTGATGATCACGTCGTCGCCCGGCTTCCAGTTTACCGGCGTGGAGACTTGATGTTTGGCGGTCAGCTGCAGGGAGTCAACGACGCGCAGGATTTCGTCGAAGTTCCGGCCAGTGCTCATGGGGTAACTCAATTGCAGCTTGATCTTCTTGTCCGGGCCGATCACGAAAACGGTGCGCACCGTCGCGTTGTCGTTTGGAGTGCGGCCTTCGCAGGTTTCGCCGGCGTCGGCAGGCAGCATGCCATACTGCTTGGCCACTTTGAGCTGCGGGTCGCCGATCATGGGATAGTTCACCTTGGCTCCCTGCGTCTCCTCGATATCGGCCGCCCACTTGCTGTGGTTGGTTACAGGATCGACGCTCAGACCGATGATCTTGGTATTGCGCTTGGCGAATTCGGGCTGCAGCTTCGCCATGTAGCCGAGTTCTGTGGTGCAAACCGGCGTGAAGTCTTTGGGATGCGAGAACAGGATCGCCCAGCCGTCGCCGATCCACTCGTGGAAACGGATCGTCCCCTGCGTGGTTTCTGCAGTGAAATCAGGAGCCGTGTCGTTGATCCGGGGCACAGTGTAAGTTTCATTTGCTGTCGCAGTCGTCATGGAATTTCTCCTTCGTAAGTTAATTCGCCCAAGATTCCGAAATTTGGCCCGCCCCAGCTATGAACCTATTAGAAAGCGGATAGATGATAAAACCCACCCGCTCAACTGGGTGGGTTGGAAGAATCTTTGCGGACTCTTTACCCACACACCAGGCGGCAGCAACAACAACACATCGTGCCGGTGGTGGCGGGATGAGGCATGTAATAAAGAATAGAGGCGGTGGCGGCCAGTGTCAAACCTCCCGCTCACGAATTGATTTGATCCGCTCGACAGTTCGCAGTACCTTGCTGCTGAAGCCTTCCGCCGAGGTGAATTTTGCCGATTTCCGCAGTGGATACGATCACTCTGGCTTTCCAGCACACCAAGCGACAACTTGTGCAACCATTTCGCTTCGGGCAGTGGACCCGCCTTGCGGTGGTCGGTTTGCTTGCCGGGGAGGCAGGCTCTGGCGGCGGCTTCAATTTTCCGAGCAGCCTTCCGCATCAAACCGGATCTTCGCGCCATTTGCTGGATTCCGGGCTTGGGTCGATCGATCCGGCAGTCTACGCGGGGCTGATCGCAGTGCTGGTGGTGGCAGGGTTAGTGTTTGGTCTGATCCTGATGTACGTCAGCAGCGTGATGCGATTCATTCTCTTCGACAGCGTGCTGGCAAAAGAGTGCCGTATCCGGCAGGGTTGGATCCGGCGACAAGGCCCGGCCTGGAGGTATTTTCTCTGGCAGTTGGGGTACATGTTCGCCACCTTGGCGGCGCTGACCGTGCTGGTTGGAATCCCGGCCGCGATTGCTTTTGGGATGGGGTGGTTCAGGCAACCGCGTGAGCATGTGCTAGGGCTGGTGCTGGGCGGAATCGTGGCCTTTTTCTTCGTGTTCATTTTCTTCGTGACTGCAGCCGTGATTCATGTACTGACCAAGGATTTTGTGGTGCCGCAGATGGCACTGGAGGGCATCGGGGCGATCGAAGGATGGCGGCGGCTTTGGCCTCTGATCCAGATGGATAAGGCCGGCTATGCGGCGTACGTTGGTATGAAGATTGTGCTCGCCATCGGGGCTGGAATCGTCATAGGGATAGCGTCCGTGATTCTGGGGTTAATTGTCGCGATCCCGACCGTGGGACTGGCGATTGTCGCTGTTATCACTGGAAAGACCGCCGGGCTCACATGGAACGCATTCACCATCACAGTGGCCGTGGTCGTGGGATGCGTGCTATTGGCGGCCTTTCTATACCTGATGGCCCTGATCGCAGTGCCGGCGATTGTGTTCTTTCCGGCCTATTCGATTTATTTCTTTGCGCCGCGCTATCGGGTGCTGAGCCTGGTGGTGTATCCGCCGCCGGTGGCCTCGACACCGACAAGCAGACCGCCGGAAGAACAACCTCCCCTGCCCTTCACCCCCCAGCCGATCGGATAGTGGAGCTCCGCTTTGCCCGCACAGCCAAAAGCCCTGAGCAGAAGGGAGTTGCCACCTCTTCCTTGCGTAGCATCACAGCTATTTCTTCCCGTGAGGCCATGAGAAGCGGCGTCCGATGATGCATTTCACGATGAGGTGGTCGGTGGAGCGGGTTGTTCCGACGCCGACTCCGAAATTGAACTCCCACTGCGGTCCGAAATCTACATCGATCGTAGGAAAGAACTGCTGCTGCTGATCTCTCAGCGGATCAAAGCCTGCCAGTGAACCGTAGGAGGCGTAATACTCAAGCCCGCCCGCAATTTTTTTGGTGAAATCGTAACTGACTTTCACGTTGGGCGAGAACTCCACTCCCTTGTTCACGCTCGGACCGTGAAAAGAGCGATCGAGAGCGGGATTGAAGCTTAGGTACCAGGGGCCGATTTTCTTGTCGATAATCGGGCGAATCTCCCACGTCCATGTGTCGGGCGAAAAGGCAGCGCGCTGGTAGCCGATTTCCTGCGACAAGCTGACTCCCACCGGCCAGTGCCATTTCTCCGGGACGCGCACGCGCGGACGGATGTGATCGCCCACCCATTGCCATCCACCATCGGACTGGATACTGGTGAACACGTAGAATCCGACTTCAGACCAGTCGTTAATACCCTGCGTTAGTTCCAGCGTTTCGTGCTCGGCGTGGTTGGTGGGCAGCATGCCGTCCTGCACGGTTTTGCTGCCTTCAATGGTGAAGTTGGAATGGATCTCGACCATAGTGGAGCGCGGCGGGACCGTGTCGTAGCTATAGACCTGGATTTCGTAGTTGTCTTGAGCGCGGGCAGAAATGCCGAGCGCGAACAACAGCCCGGTGACAAAGCTGGCGATTAGGACTTGTGGTGGACGCGCCATCGGCGAGATCGTTCCCCGGGGCCGCCTCATGCCGCAACGCGACCGTCTCTTCCATGATGCACGGTTCCGTCCAGACGATGCAACTTGCGTTGTCAGATTCACCCCCTTGTCGTCATTTCGAGCAAAGCGAGAAATCTGCTTCTTGCCGGCATCGGCAAAGAACAAGTTCCTCGCCGCTTCGTATGGAATGACAGACGTGGTCAGGGAACTCTGGCGGCCGACCAGGTGTCTGATCTTGCAGACACGCGTGCCCGAGAGGAGCGATTTCCATGGCATTCTCGATGGCAGGCGGAGGTCCGTCCGGTCCGCAGATTAACGTCACGCCGTTGATCGACGTGCTGCTGACCCTGATCGTCATGTTCATGCTGGTGGTGGCGATGGACAAGGAGTATCAGGAAAAGGCACAGATACCCCAACCCGATCGGAAACAGACGGCGGGCGAAAAACAGTCGCGGACCGTTGTCATTCAGGTGGTGTGGACAACGAAAAATGCGCAACCCACGGTGAAGATCAATCAGGACGACGTTCGCTGGGAAGACTTGGAAACCCGTCTGGCGCAGATCTATCTAACCCGAGCCGAGAAGGTGGCCTTCGTCCGCGGCGACGCCGATGTGGACTTCCAGTATGTGGCGGACGTAATCGATCTGGCGCATCACGCTGGCGTGCAGAGAGTGGGGCTGTTAACGCAGGATCGGATGGTGGAAGGGGAGTAAGCATATCCCGCTAAAAGCCGCGCTACGCCCGGCGGGAGCCAAGGGCGATTGTCCCCACATATGTCTTGGTGGCTATGAGTCCCTCGCTCTGTTCTTGATCCAGATCGGCGTGCCAAGAAAACCGAAGGCTTCGCGGATTTGATTTTCCAGGAAGCGCTGGTAGGAGAAGTGTAGCTTCACAGCGCGGTTGGTGAAGAGCACAAACGACGGCGGGGCGACCGACGCTTGCGTCATGTAGAGAATCTTCACGCGCTGGCGCATCGGGACCGAGGCGCGTTCGAAATCTACTCGCTCGATGAAGCGGTTCATTTGCGACGTGGTGACACGCTTGCGGCGTTCGGTGGCGACTTCTTCTAGCAACGGGAAGATTTTCTCGGTGCCTTTGCCACTCTGCGCGGAGATGAAGACGATGGGCGCGTAGTTCAGAAACTTGAGCTCGTAGCGCAGGCGCTGCTCGTAAGCGTCGCGGTCTCCGGGGCGTTTCGACTCGCGCATGCGCTCGGCTTTGGTGGGGCGCGCATCTGTTTTCTCCCCTTTGATCACGAGATCCCATTTGTTGACGACGATGATGATGGAGCGTCCGCTCTCGTGGGCGTATCCGGCAATCGACGCGTCGAGCTGGCTCACGCCCTCGGTGGCGTCGATGACGAGTAGGGCGATGTCGGCGGCTTCGAGATGTTTGCGCGCCATCACGACGGAAAGTTTTTCCGCCATGAGGTGCGTCTTGCCTTTGCGGCGGATGCCGGCAGTGTCGATGAAGCGGAAGCGGCGTCCGTTGTGCTCGACGATCTCGTCAACCGCGTCGCGCGTCGTACCGGGGATGGGCGAGACGATGGCGCGGTCGGAGGCAGTGAGGCAGTTCAGCAGCGTCGACTTGCCCACGTTGGGGTGGCCGATGATGGCAACCTTGGTTTCGTGCGAACTTTCTGTTGCCCCCGCGGTCGCTTCTTGCTTGGTTGTTGATTCCCCTGTTTTCTCCGTGCCCTCCGTAGTTACGCTCTCCGCGGGTAGCGCCTCCAGAACCGCGTCAAGCAGGTCATCGATGCCGCGGCCGTGTTCGGCAGAGATGGGGAACATCTGCTTCACCCCAAGGCAGTGAAAATCGTCGACGAGGGCAGATTGCTTTTCGCTGTCGACCTTGTTGACCGCCAGAAACAGCGGGCGGTTGGCCTTGCGCAGCAGGCGAACAAGTTCGAGGTCGGGACCGGCGAGTTCGCTACGTCCGTCGATGACCATGATGATGGCGGCAGCTTCGTCGAGCGCAACCCGAGCCTGTCGGAAAATCTCCGACGGGATCAGATCTTTCTCTTCGGGCAAGATACCACCCGTGTCGACGATGCGCAGCACGCGGCCGCGCCATTCGGCATCGCCGTAGAGGCGGTCACGGGTGATGCCCGGCTCGTCGCCGACGATGGCGCGGCGCGATCCGACGATGCGGTTGAAGAGAGTGGACTTGCCTACGTTCGGGCGTCCCACGATGGCGATGGTGGGGACTCCGACAGCGGCGGTAGCGAGAGTGCTGGTCGAATTGTAGGTGGGCTGGGTCAAAATTCGGCACGGCGCAACAATGAAAGCTTCCGGAATCGCTATTATAGAGACTCCTGTGGCTTTGAGTTCTCAGCCCGCCTCTTCCCCGCCGAACCGCTCCGCGCCCAGCGGGAAGGACGCTTCGCTTTACCAATTCTTCGCGCCTGGAGGCGTGCTCTCGCGCACGCACCCGGCTTATGAGTTCCGGCGTGGGCAGTTGCAAATGGCGCAGGCCGTCGAGCAGGCCTTGGAAGAAAAGCGGCATCTGATCGTCGAAGCGGGCACGGGCACCGGGAAGACTCTCGCCTACCTCTTACCTGTTATTCGTTCGGGGAAGCGGGTCATTATCTCGACGGGCACGAAGAATCTACAGGAGCAACTTTTCTATAAAGACGTTCCTTTTCTGGAGCAGGCGCTGTACGGAATTCCTGCATCCGATTCGCGGCTCTCGGTCTGCTACATGAAAGGCCGCAACAATTATTTGTGCCGCAAGAAACTCTATGATCTGACCGACCAGCCTGTCCTCAGCGGCCTGGACGAGATTGAACAATATCGCGCCATCGCCGCATGGGAAAAGACGACCGGGACGGGCGACCGGGCGGAACTGGCGGAACTCCCCGAAGCCAGCCTCCTCTGGCACAAGCTGGACGCGCGCGCCGATGCTTGCATGGGGCAGAAGTGCAGCCAGTGGGAGCGGTGCTTTATCACTGAAATGCGGCGCCGAGCAATGGAGAGCGACATCGTCATCGTAAATCATCATCTGTTCTTTGCCGACCTTGCCATCAAGCTGCAGGCCGAGGGTGCGCCCGATGCAGGCATTTTGCCGGACGCGGCCGCCGTGATTTTCGATGAGGCGCACGAATTGGAAGATGTGGCGGGCAATTACTTCGGCATCTCCGTAAGCAACCTGCGAGTGGAAGAGTTGGCGCGCGACGTTGAGAGTTCGCTGCAGCACAACCGGCTACTCTCGCCTTCGCTTTCGGGGGCGCTGGGAAGCTTGCGAGAGCGCTCGCAATTCTTCTTTTCGCTGTTACCACCCGGGCTTGGACGGTTTTCCTTCGAGACCCGGCGAGAGTTTCTGGAGGAAAACGGAGACGAATTCCTGGGCCTGAATCAGGCGCTGACGCGGCTGGCGGGAGAACTGGAAGGTCTGCCGCAAAAGCCAGAGGAAGTATTCAACTTCGTCCGGCGGACACAGGGGATTCAGGTGCAACTCGGGTTTGCTCTGGAATCCGAAGATCGCAACACGGTTTTCTGGATTGAGAGGCGAGGCGGAGGAGCCAGGGCGAATTCACCACAAGGACGCGGGGACACGGACAAGGGCGGCCGGCAGAACGTTTTCTTGCAGGCCACGCCCATCGATGTCGGACCGATTCTTCGCGAATGCCTTTGGTCGAAGCTGGAGTGTGCTGTGCTGACTTCGGCAACGCTGGCGGTGGGCGGAGGGTTTGAATACATCCGGCAACGTCTGGGGCTGGAGCACGCCCGCGAGTCGGTACTGCCTTCACACTTCGATTACGAGAGTCAGGCGCTGCTCTATGTGCCGCCCGACCTGCCCGATCCTCGCACGCCGCAATTTGTGGCCAAGGCTGCAGACCGTATTCGCAAGCTGCTCGAAATTACCCGCGGCCGGGCGTTCGTGCTATTCACCAGCTATGCGCAGATGAACGAGATTCATCAGCGGCTACTGGGCGAGGTTGAGTTCCCGATGCTGCGTCAGGGAGACGCGCCGAAGAGTGCGCTGCTCGAGGAGTTCCGCCTGACACCGAATGCCGTCCTGTTTGCGACGTCGTCATTCTGGCAGGGCGTGGACGTGCAGGGCGAGCAACTCAGTTGCGTGATTATTGACCGGTTGCCGTTCGCGGTGCCGAGCGATCCGGTAGTGGCAGCGCGAGTAAAAGCGATTGACGCCGAAGGTGGCAACGCATTCTTCCAATACCAAGTGCCGGCAGCAGTAATCACACTCAAACAAGGCTTCGGACGCCTGATTCGCTCGCTGCACGATCGCGGCCTTCTCGTCCTTCTCGACAACCGCATCTTGAAAAAACAGTACGGACGTGTGTTCGTTGAGAGCCTCCCGAATTACAAGAAGACGACTGAGATGCGGGTAGTGGAAGAATTTTTCGGCTTCGTGGAGTGACCGAGCCACTAGCTAGTTTCGTTCTTCCGCAGTTCCTGGGTTGTGCAAAACCTCCACCACGATTCCTGAGGGCTGCGCTTTGCTGTGATACACGCGCTCAGTCGCCTTCACAAAGTCCGACTGCTTCGCGTCGGGGATATTCACGAAGGTCTGCGGATTGCGGTCGGTGAGCGGGAACCAGGAACTCTGGATCTGCACTGTGATGCGATGCCCCCGGCGGAAGGTGTGGTTGACGTCCTGGATGGTGAAGTCTATCTCTTCGACCTTCCCCGGGGTGAAAGGCTCCGGTTTTTCGAAACTGTGGCGGAATTTTCCGCGAAACGGTTCGCCGCGGACAAGTTGCTCATATCCGCCCATGATGAACGGAGGCGACGGAACGTCGGTTCTGGGCTTGTCTCGGTCCTCCGGTTTGGGAGCATCGAGTTTGCTGTCTGGATAGTCCGGCGGATACACGTCGATCAATTTCACATCCCAGTCCGAATCGCTGCCTGTCGTCGACACAAATAGGTGCGGAGAAATCGGCCCCGCGATGGTCACGTCATCCTGCAGAACCGGAGTTGAGTAAACGAGAACATCGGGTCGGCAGGCGGCGAAGCGCTGATCGGAAACCATGTATTCCTGGGGCACATTCTGGGCGGTATAGTTCACAAATGGCACCGGCTTGGCGGGATCGCTGACGTATTCGTCAAACGGGGACGAATCTTTTCCGGGAGCATCGAACGACAGGCCGCCGTTGGCGCGGAAGTAGAGAGTCTTGGATTCTGCGTCCTTGGGCGGCCAGGCAGAGTAGCGCCGCCAGACGTTCGTTCCCGTCTCGAAGACGTAGGCCTTGGGAAGCTTGGCATCGGTCGCGCCTTTGAGGTGCTGCTCGAAAAACGGAAACAGAATGTTCTTGCGATAGAAGTCGCCAGTGTTCGAGGCAAAGTCGGCTCGCCCCAGATGCTCGCCATCGTAGCGATACCAGCCACCGTGAACCCAAGGGCCAACCACGAGCGCGTTGAAAATGCCTGGATTGTTCTTGTCGATCGAATGGAAGGTTGTGAAGGGACCTTGCAGGTCCTCGGCGTCAAACCATCCTCCCACCGTAAGCACCGCGCAATGGATATTCTTCATGTGCGGCGCCAGATTGCGGGCCTTCCAATAGTCATCGTAGGTGTCGTGCCGCAACTGGTCGTCAAACAGTGCGCTCCTCCCTTGCAAAAGCTTTGAGAGATTGCCAGTTGGGCCAATCTTCAGGAAGAATTCGTAGCCGTCCTTGGTGCCGTAGTCGAAGGGAACAAAAACCTTGGGGGGGAGCTGCGGATTTTCCTGCGGCTTGAAGGAACTATAAAACCCGAAGTTGGCAGCCAGCATGAATGCCCCACCGTGGTAGGCATCATCCCCCATAAAGAGGTTGGTCATGGGGGCTTGCGGCGATGCGGCCTTAAGAGCAGGATGCGAGTCGATGATACTGGCGGAGGTGAAGAAGCCGGGATAGGAAATGCCCCAGATGCCGGCGTTGCCGTTGTTATTGGGAACGTTTTTGAGCAACCACTCGATGGTGTCATACAGATCGCTGGCATCGTCAACGTCTTCGTTCGACTTCTTGTTATCGATGTGCGGGCGCATCTCGAGGAACTTGCCTTCCGACATGTATCGGCCGCGCACGTCCTGAAAAACGAAAATGTATCCGGATTTATCGAAGTCGGGCGAAGGGCCAAGGTTCGTGCGGTACTGATCCACGCTGTAAGGGCCCAAGCTGTATGGGGTCCGGTCAATCAGGAAAGGATAAGAGCGGGTAATGTCTTTCGGCACATAGACCGAAGTGAATAGACGAACGCCGTCACGCATTGGAATCCGGTATTCGTACTTGGTGTAGTGCTCTTTGACGTCGAACTCGGGCGCCTCCGGCCGGTTCTGAGCCGGCACACCGGAGATTATGGCGAAGAAGACGAGACCCAGAACACAGATATTGCGACGCATAGCGCTCCTTCGGGACGGGGAAATCAATCGGCAAAGCTATATTCTGCGGCGGTGTGAGTCAAGTATGATTCGTTCCCTTCGCGGTACAATATAAGGTCGCCGCCAGTGCGCGGCTGGGCCTGTATTGAAGCCGAAGGGGAGCATGTTCGAAGTCACAGTGGAAGATTCGTTCGCCGCGGGGCATTACCTGCGGAACTACAAGGGCAAGTGCGAGAACCCGCACGGCCATAATTACAAGATTCGCGTAACACTGGCCGGCGCTGAACTGGACAAGGCTGGCCTGCTGCTCGACTTCAAGGACCTGCGCGAGGTCATGAAGCACGTGATCGAGCGGCTCGATCACAAGATGATCAACGAGATCGAACCATTTACGGTTATGAATCCGTCAGCCGAAAACTTGGCCAAGTACTTCTACGACGAGTCGAACGCCCGCCTCCAACGGGTGACCGACGGCCGGGTGCGGGTAAAAGACGTGACTGTGTTCGAGACGGACACAACCACGGCAAAGTACAGCGAATAGAAACGCGGACCATTAAGAGAGACACGGTTTTTCGTCGACGCCTCAAGCCCAGAGCTCACAGCTGAAAGCTGACGGCTTGTTTTTCCATGCAGATCACCGAAATCTACAAATCGTTGCAAGGCGAGTCGACCTACGCTGGACTCCCCTGTGTGTTTGTGCGCTTGACGGGCTGCAATCTGCGCTGTTCGTGGTGCGACAGCGAGTACACCTTCCAGGGTGGGCGCAAAATGACGGTGGAAGAGGTGCGGGATGAAGTCTCTCGGCTGAATCCGGGAGGCGGCTTGGTTGAAATCACCGGCGGAGAACCGATGCTGCAGGAGCGCGAGGTCGTCCCGCTTATGAAGCTTCTAGTGCAGGAAGGGTACAAAGTCCTTCTCGAAACCAGCGGAGAGCGGCCCCTGGAGCGGGTTCCAGCGGATGTCGTTAAAATCGTGGATGTTAAATGTCCGGACTCGGGGGAGGCCGACACCTTCCAGATGGAGAACCTGGAAACGCTGACCACTCGTGATGAGATCAAGTTCGTTCTGAGTAGCCGCGCCGACTACGATTTTGCGCGGGACTTCACGAAGGGACACGCCCTCGCGGAGCGAGTGCATGCGGTGCTTTTCTCGCCGGCGTTTCGTAAAGATGCCGGCGGCGCTCGCGACAGTTCCCATTGCTTGGTTGATCCCCGGGAATTGGCGGAGTGGATGCTTGCCGACAACGTTACGGCCCGTCTGGGCCTACAAATGCACAAGTTCATTTGGGACCCGGCACTCAAGGGAGTGTGAAGAATTGCTGATCTTTTGATTCGGGACTCTGACTGTCGTGGGGTTTCGAAATCAACAAATAAACAATCAGCAATTGACTCATGGCGAATCCGAGCAATTCGCGGGCAGTTGTGCTGCTCAGCGGCGGTATGGACTCCAGCGTTTGTGCAGCGCTGGCCGCGCGCGATCATAAGACTGCGGCCGTCCACGTCAGCTACGGGCAGCGCACCGAGGAGCGGGAGCGGAAGTCGTTTCTCGCCATTTGTCAGCGGCTGAAAATCCACGACCAGCTTATCGTTAGGAATGAAGCGCTACGCGCCATTGGCGGCTCTGCACTTACCGACGAGGGCATCCTCGTCCCCCCCGCCGAGTCGGTCGGGGACGGCGTTCCTGTCACCTATGTCCCTTTCCGCAATGCCCATTTTCTAGCCGTGGCGGTCAGTTGGGCCGAGGTACTGGGCGCCGAAAAAGTGTATATCGGCGCGGTCGAACCCGATAGTTCGGGGTATCCCGATTGCCGACCTGCCTATTACAAGGCTTTCAATACCGTCGTAAAAACCGGCACGAAAGAGGGGCGCATAGAGGTCGTCACGCCGCTCATCGCCATGCGAAAAGCCGAGATTATTCGACTTGGCCTTGAACTGGGTGCGCCCTTCGATTTAACTTGGTCATGCTACAGTCGCGAGGATCAGGCTTGTGGTGTATGCGATAGCTGCGTATTGCGCCTGCGCGCGTTTGAGGCAGCAGGCGTGAAGGATCCGATCGCGTACGCGGCCAAATAGGATTTGTTGCCGGGAGGCAAAATGAAAAAGCACTTCGCAATTCTTTTTTCCGCGGTACTGGTGCTCGGCCTGTGTGTCCCTCCGGTCTTCGCCCAGGCATCAGGCTCGGTGAAAGGCGTATGCAAGGACCCCCAAGGAAATCCCATCGTGGATGCGGTGGTAGTGTTCGCCAACCAGGACAACGGTCAGAAGTACACACTTAAGACCAACAAAAAAGGTGAGTATTTTTCGCTGGGTGTGTCCCCCGGCAAGTACAACGTCACCCTATACAAAGGCCAAGACGATCTGAAGGCGGGAAAGGAAGCCGACCACGTCAACGGCTTTCAGGTCCAGTTGGACGAAAACACTCTTGATTTTGACATGAAGAAGGAGCAGGAGAACCAGGCCAAAGGCCAGGGCCTCACTCCAGAACAATTGAAGCAGATTCAGGAGCAGAAGGAAAAACAGACGAAAGAAGTTAACACCGTCAAAACCCTCAACGATAAGCTGAATGCGGCAAAGACGGCTGCGGAAGGGGGCGACTACGATACCGCGATTGCGGCCCTCAACGAGGCCACCCAGATCGATCCCAACCGAGACCTGATCTGGTTTAAGCTGGGCGACTATTACCGCATGTCGGCACCCAAGCAGACCGATCCGGCGGAGAAGCAGAAACGACTGGGGTCGGCAGTCGACGCTTACCAGAAAGCGGTTCAACTGAAGCAGGCTGCCCCCCCCGACAAAGATCCAGCGGCAGGGGCAAAGACCCTGGCTGCTTACTACAACAATCTCGCCGAAGCCTATGCCAAGTCCGGCAAGGTGGACGATGCGGTAAAGACGTATGCCTTGGCCGCCCAGACAGACCCAACTGCCGCCACCCAGTACTATTTCAACACCGGGGCAGTGCTGACCAATGCCGGGCAAGTGGACAACGCGATCGCTGCCTTCGACAAGGTGATCGCCTCCGATCCCACCAAGGCCGATGCCTATTATTGGAAGGGCGTGAATATGATCGGCAAGGCCACCCTGCAGGGGGATAAGATGGTCGCCCCTCCGGGGACGGCGGAAGCATTGCAGAAGTATCTGGAATTGCAGCCTACCGGAACGTACGCACAGCCTGCCAAAGATATGCTGACCAGCATTGGGTCCTCGGTCGAGACCAGCTTCGGCAACAAGAAGAAGCCTAAGAAGTAGATCCTCTTCCAATCCAAGCACTTGCAGGCATGAACAGGGCGGCTCATCGAGCCGCCCTTCCTGCGTTTTAGGCGGCCCGATGTTACCAAAGGCCAAGTATTACTAAGGGCTATGTCCTTGCAGTCCTTCGCATTACGGCTCCCGGCAGGTACAGTTGAAGTATCCGAGTCTTCTTCCTTCTGTGGTGCGTGCGATTCCCGAGTGTGAGGACGAATGGCAGCGCCAACCATTGCACCTATCTCCGTTGCATTAGAGGGCTTTTCTGGAAGCGGCAGGTTTGCCACACCGGCTTTGCTGGGGGCTATGCTGCGGGCCTCGGAAAAAATCAGTGACTTGATCTTCTCTCCGGGGCGACCTCCGCAGGTACAGGTCTACGGACAGATGATCCCTGTGCAAGTCCCGGGTTTAACGGTGCTCACCCCTGATGACACGCGCCACATCGGCGTTGACCTGATTGGGGACAACAAGCAGGCGATCACCACCTTGCGTGAACACGGCGCTTGTGACATTTCGTACGGACTGCCGGGACTGGCTCGTTTCCGGGTCAACATTTTCATTCAGCGTGGAAGCTGTGCCGTGGTCATGCGAGTCATTCCGACGGCGATTCCGGATTTCTCGACCCTGCGGTTGCCAGAACAGTTGTCCGACGTCACTCGCTTGCGGGACGGAATCGTGCTCGTGACCGGAGCGACCGGGTCGGGCAAGTCATCGACACTGGCGGTCCTTCTGGACCGTATCAACCAGGAAAAGTACTATCACATCATCACCATCGAAGATCCCATCGAGTTCCTGCACAACCACAAGTGCTCAACCATTCATCAGCGCGAACTGCATAGCGACACGCCGAGTTTCGCGCATGCTCTGCGTTCTGCAATGCGGCAGGCGCCCAAGGTCATCCTGGTCGGCGAAATGCGCGATCGGGAGACCATCGAAATCGTCCTCGAGGCCGCCGAGACAGGCCATTTGGTGTTCTCCAGCTTGAACACGATGGACGCCTCAAAGACGGTGGAGCGCGTCGTCAGTTCGTTCTCCCCAGCCGAGCAGCAGTCGGTGCGGGAGCGTTTTGCCAAGTCGTTCCGATACATCATTTGCCAGCGGCTCCTTTCCAAAGCCGATCGTAGCGGCCGCGTCGCGGCCTTCGAAGTGCTCAAGGCCAATACCCGCACCCGGGAGTGCATTGAAAAAGGCGAGCGCGAGAACAAAACCCTTCTCGACGCCATCAAGGCAGGCTCTTCGGAGGGCATGCAGCATTTCGACGGCGAGATCGCGCAACTGGTGCAGGACCGCGTTATCGACCTTGAAACAGGCTTGTCCTTTGCCACGAATCCCGCGGGGCTGGGACAGGAACTCGCAAGGTAGTCAGCCCGGCCGCGTCCCACCCTCTCCTTCTCCACATCTTGCTATCATCGCTCCATGTCCGCCCCGCCAGTGCAGTCGACTGTCCTGAGTTTTGAAGACGCGCGCCGTGCCGTCGAAGACCACGCGGCGCGGATTCCCGTCCCTCGAAGGGAAACGGTCGACTTGCTCGACGCTGCCGGACGCGTGTTGGCTGAGCCAGTGTTGGCGGATCGCGACATACCTCCCTTTCCCCGTTCCACCCGCGATGGTTATGCTGTGCGATCGGCGGATCTCACGAATCCCCCGGCTACGCTCGATGTGATCGCCGAAATCAGAGCAGGCGAAAAGCCGGAAGCAATTCCTTCCAGCCTCGGTCCCGGACAAGCCGCTTCCATCATGACCGGCGCCCCAGTCCCATCCAACGCGGACGCGGTGGTGATGGTCGAATACACCTCACGTCAAGGGAATCGGGTCGAAATCACCAGGAAGGTCACATCGGGAGAGAACGTTGTGCCTCGAGGAGAGGAGGCAACGCACGGGAGTGGGCTGCTCAATCCGGGTCTGCGGCTGAATGAGGTGGCCGTTGCGCTGGCCGCATCCGTGGGCAAGTCCCGGCTTGAGGTCTACAGACGCCCGCGAGTCGCAGTGCTCACCACCGGCGACGAAATTGTCGAGGTCAAGACCTCTCCCGGCCCGACGCAGATTCGCAATTCGAACTGCTATTCCCTGGCGGTACAGGTTCGGCGGGCGGGCGGGCTTCCAGTGCTGCTGCCCATCGCTCCGGACGAGCCCCAGGCATTGCAAAGGCTCATCGAAAAAGGATTGGAGTCGGACCTATTGGTGATGACGGGTGGCGTCTCCATGGGCCGATACGATTTGGTCGAGGAGGTTTTGTCGGAAATGAGGGCCGAGTTCTTCTTCACTGGAGCAAAAATCCAGCCAGGTCGCCCGGTTGTGTTCGGTCGTTGTGGCGCGGGCGCCCCCGCCCGCGAGACGTCGGCCACCTATTTTTTCGGTCTCCCGGGCAATCCGATTTCAACTATGGTGACCTTCGAACTCTTCGCGTGCCCCATTCTTGCCGCCCTCGCCGGGCAGTCTCCCGAAAAGCTGACCTTCCTGCACGCACGACTGAAGCGCGAGATCCGCATCAAGACCGGCCTCAAGCGCTTTCTTCCAGCACTTTTGTCGGGCGAGTTCGAGAATTCCGAGGTTGAACTAGTGGCATGGCAAGGATCAGGAGACATCGCCGCCACCGCACGCTCAAACTGCTACGCTGTGATTCCGGTCGACCGTGAAATGATCGCCGCAGGCGAATGGGTGGCGGTCTTGCCGCGATAGTCGCTCTTCCTCAGACGCTGCTTCGGCGAGATGCAGCATGTAAAATAGAGCTATTGATGCCGAAGAAACTCTCCCATTACGACCACGGCGGCCGGGCGCGGATGGTCGACGTTTCCAAAAAATCTGCAACCAAGCGCGAAGCCGAGGCTAGCGCTTTCGTTGCTATGAAACCGGAGGTCATAGCAGCGTTGCCCAAAAATCCCAAGGGTGACGCCTTGGAAGTGGCGCGACTGGCCGGGATTATGGCGGCAAAGCGCACTGCGGAATTGATCCCCCTGTGCCATCCGCTGCCGCTCGCACTCGTTGATGTCGACCTGCGCGTGTGCGAGAATGGCGTCGCCATCGCCTCGAGAGTTATGACTACGGCCGAGACCGGCGTAGAGATGGAAGCTTTAGTCGCGGCCAGCGTCGCGGCTCTTACCGTTTACGATATGTGCAAGGCAGTCGATAAAGGCATCGAGATTCGCGACATCGTGCTCGAGCGTAAAAGTGGCGGCAAGAGCGGCGAATACCGCCGCGCTGAGAGATAGCATCCGGTCACGTTCATGGCCAACAACGTCAAGTTGCTGCTGGTGGAAGACAATCCGATGGTGCTTCACATGCTGCAGCAGGCCTTAGCCCCCCTTTCGCAAGTGACGACTGCCACGGACGCGGCCGACGCCTTGTTGAAGGCAGTGGACGATCCTCCGGACCTGCTGGTGTGCGACTACCGCATGCCCGGCATGGACGGGCGTCAGTTGGTCGAAAAGTTGAAGAGCCGGCCGGCGACTGCCAATTTTTCAACCGTGTTGATGGCCAGCAAGGCGGACATCGCCGAACGACTGTCTCCGCAGGACGCCGCGGACGACTATCTGGAAAAGCCGTTTTTCCTCAAAGAAGCGACCCGCCGTGTCAAACGCATGATCGACCGTATTGCGCTGGAAAAAATGGCGAAGACCGCCCCTTCTGACGGAGTCGTGCGCGGCAGTCTCGCGCAGATGAACGTGATCGACCTCATGCAGTCACTGGAGATGGGTCGGAAAAGCTGCCAGCTATCGCTCACGCACGGGGGCGAAAAGTGCGAGGTTTTTTTTAGTGAAGGCCAGGTAAAGCATGCTACCTACGGTACCCTCGTCGGCGATGAGGCGGTGTTTAAGGTACTGCGCTGGACTGGCGGAAATTTCCAACTCGACTTCGAAGGCAAAACCGACAAAGAGACCACCCAACTCAACACGCAGGGACTCCTGATGGAAGGCCTGCGTTTGCTCGATGAATCGCAGCGTGATAGCGGCGAGGCCGAACCGGCTGCAGAGGTCCAAGCCGCACCCGCCGGCCAAGCCGCATCGGTTGCTTCCCCCAGCGCCTCCGGCCGAGGCGGAAAAGAAGAAGAGGAAGATGTCCTCCTCGACAGCTGAGCCGCGGGCTCTCACGGCAGCTGTAGTCACGGTCAGCGATTCCTGCGCACGCGGTGTGCGGAAGGATCTTTCAGGGCCGGCGGTCGCGCAGCTTCTGCAGAAACTTCGATTCGAAGTCGTCGCTCAGGAAGTGGTTCCGGACGACACCATTCAGATTCAAAACCTGCTCATTCGCCTGGCGCGCGCAGCGCAATTCGTCGTCACCACCGGCGGAACCGGAATCGCTCTGCGCGATGTGACACCCGAAGCAACGGTGGCCGTCTGCGACCGCTTCTTGGACGGCGTGGCCGAGCGCATGCGAAGTGAGGGCGTCAAGAAGACTCCATTCGCGGCTCTGAGCCGCGCTTTGTGCGGAGTCCGCGGCCGCTCACTGATCCTTAATTTGCCAGGAAGCCCCGCAGCTGCGGTGCAATCTCTGGAGGCGGTGGCGGCATTGATTCCCCACGCGCTCGACTTACTAAGCGGGAGAACCGAGCACAGATAAGGGTTTGGAAAAGGCCTTATGTAACGACAGATTTTGTGTGGGGACGGGTCTTCGACCCGCCCAGGCCGCGACGATTTTGGTCGCGGTTCGCTTTCTTCGGCCCAGACTCACTGCCCGCCCGCAACCTTGCCCGGGCCCACGAGCGCGCGCCCGGGAAACACATCCGGCACCATCTTCCTTTCATCAATCAACAGCGTTCCTCCAACCAGCAAGTAATGCACTCCAACGCTAGGCTCCATCGGCTTCTCGAACGTTGCCCTATCGCTGATGGTCTGCGGATCGAAGACTACAATGTCGGCATCCGCCCCTTCCTGCAAACGTCCCTTATGCTGGGCCGCGGGGGTGGAGCGCTCCAGCATCTGCGCCGGCATGAGAGCCATTTTGCGGAGCGCTTCCATCAACGTCACTGATTTCTTCTCGCGAACATATTGAGCCAGCACCCGCGCGTAAGTTCCGGCGTTGCGCGGATGCCCTGCCGCCCCGTCGCTCGCGATCATCACCAGCGGGTTGGGAATGACGGCATCGACCACCTCCTGCGTGTTGGCAAACACCAGCACCGATTGAGACGTGCTGGAATTGTGCAGCTCTTCGAACCGTTCCTTCGTGAGGTGCTCGCCTGTGTCAGGGAGAACGAGATTGCCATAGTCGATGCCCAACTTTTCCCGCCAGCCTGGATTGAACAGCGCCGAGTTAATGGCAGTCATGCCCGCAATGTAGGGATACGCTTCAGTCGTGACATCAAGGCCGCGAGCGCGCGCGCCCTCGACCAGCGAGAGGCATTCGATCGAATCAAGAAGACAGGTGCTGTTGATGTGCACGATGTGCAGCGGCGCACCGGTGATGGCGGCGGCTCCAATGACTTCTTCAACGGATTCGATGTCCGAACCTGGCTCGATGCGCCCGAAGCTGCGCATGTGGGTGTAGACCGGCAGCTTGCGTTCGGCAGCCACGCGGAACATGTCGATCACTTCCAGCCGGGTCGCCCCCGGGGTGTACTGAATTCCCATGCCGACGCCCAGTGCGCCCGCATCGAGTTCATCGCGGAGCCGTTGCTGAATGTGTGCAATTTGCTCCGCTGTAGCGGGTTGGTTAGTTGCGGGTCCACTTTTAGGCAGGATCTCCGGAATGCCCGCGCGTGGGTCGATGACCGCAGCAGGCAGTGGCGCGCCGAATACAAGCGCCCGGGCAGCCGCATGACTGGCGGTAGTACCGTAGTGAATGAGCGAGCGTCCTTCTTTCAGTTTCAGAAATTGGGCGACATCGGGGGCCCCGATTTCCATTTCCAGCGCCGTGGTTACGCCGTCGAAGGCCTTGACGCGTTGGCTGGCAGGTTCTTGGCCATGCTGGTGCAGGTCAATAAAGCCCGGGGCCACGACCAGCCCAGTTGCGTGCAAGACTCGCCGCCCGCTCAGCGATTCAGTGGCGACGCGGACGATCTTGCCAGCGCGGATGCCGACGTTGCGCACGGCGTCGAGACCGGTTTCCGGATCCATGATCCGTCCGCCCTCGAGCACCAAATCGTACTGCTGCGCCGCGGCAGCAGTTGTCGAAAGCAGAAGGAGAGAGAGGATCAGCTTGCGCATAAGTTGCTCCAAGCCCAGCGATGATATCAGTTCGTAGAGACGTAGCTCGCTACGTCCCTACCGGCAGAGACCTTCCAGCAACGTCTCTACAACCGCGTTTTGATCACGTACACTGTTTGTTCCCTTGAAAACCATCGGAAAGATTTTGAAACGCTACACGGCGTGGATCTGGCGGCTGCTTGCTCCGCTCGGGATCTGGGGTGTGTTTCTCATCGCCTTCGCTGATTCTGCTCTGCTCGGAATGCCTGTGGACGCCGTTGTAGCCGCCTACGTCTTTAAGGACCGTAGTCACCTTCTCCTCTATGTGGTGCTGGCCTCGCTGGGGTCCGCCCTGGGCAGCATCCCGCTGTACCTCGTCGGATATCTGGGCGGCGAAAAAGTCCTGCGCAAGCGGATTCCGGAAGAGCGCTTCCAGAAAATTCACCGCTCCTTCGACCAGCACGAATTCTGGGCGTTGATGTTCCCTGGAATGCTCCCGCCACCTATGCCCTTCAAGATCTTCGTACTGGCCGCCGCGGTCTTCGAGATGCGGTTCAGTCACTTCCTGGCTGCGATTTTTGCTGGCAGATTCGTGCGCTTTCTGGTGCTGTCGCTGTTGACGCTCTGGTTCGGACCGCAAATCGTGCAACTGACGGCGGCGCTGTTCAAACAACATTTCTACTGGGTGCTGGGAGTGATCGCAATAGGTGGGGTGACGTTCTGGTGGCTGCGACGACAAAAGACGGCAAAAGCAAAATCGACGGAGCCATTGAGCCCATGACCTTTGACTCACTGACTCCCTCTGATGTTAGGACCGGTCACGCGGCCGCGATGTGATCGCCGGAAGACCTGTGCATCCATCCCGAAAGCGCGTGCATTAGAACCGGCGTTCCAAAGAACGCCGCCGAAAAGAACAAATCGCTCTCCACGGTCCCGCGGAAAAACGGCAGGCCCGCAGTGTACGACATCATCAATCCGCTGAAGCCTCTGGGATACATTTGCGGCCATGCGGCCCACACCGCGAAATTGCTGACCAGGAAGAACGACAGCGAGCTAGTCAGCGCCGCGCCGCCCACACGCCAGAAGCCAACCTTTTCCCGCAGGCCGGTGCCCAACCACAAAATCGCCGCATACCAGGCCCAAGTGACCAGATGGTCCCACGAAAACGCATAAGCGTAGATGAACTTGGTGAGAACCACGTCGGTCGCCGCCAGCAGCATGAGAGGAACCCACATCTGCCGCCGCGCCCCGCGAGCGCCAAAGAAAAGCAGCGAAGCAGCCACCGGCGTGAAATGCCACGCATGCGGCAAAATATTCAATGGACCAGCAAACGGCAGGAACCGCACGGCAATGGCCAGCAACACAAAAATGTAGGGCAGCATGATCACCTCGGGACTGAGTGATTATTCTGGGCGCTCAAACGGCTGGCGTCAAGGGACAGCCGAACTGCGGGCGGGCGACATGGAAGTGTCACCTAGCGGTTTGCCTTTTTTTATGGCATTATTCTGAGCGTCTATATACGTGCAGACTAGTTGCGCTATAGAAAAGGAGACCCTTATGTCTGATGACCTCGCCACTTTGGAGACCCAAAGATCCGAGCTCATGGAAGAGTTCCTCCGCTTGGGTGATCTGCGACCCGGCTCCATCACTGCGGTGACCCGACGTTGCGGCAAGCCTTCCTGCCACTGCGCTAAACACAACGACCCGGGACACGATCCACAATTTCGCCTCACCCGCCGCGTGTCCGGCAAGACGGTGACGGAAACCTTTCCCAATCCCACCGCACTCCGCAAGGCGCAGCAAGAAGTCGCCGAGTTTCACCGTTTCCAGAAGCTCAGTCAGGACCTAGTCGCTCTCAACGACAGGATCTGTCGACTGCGCCCGGTGGCGCAGGAACGTGGGGGCTGGACGGAGCAGGAAAAAAAACGGCTGCTGCGATCCATCAGGAAGTGGCCCGGGAAGTAAACCAACTGCTCGGCCGTATCTTTGCACAACGCCAGAAGGACCGCGGGACCGATCTGGAAGCGGTTGAGTCGGCCTTGCGAACGGCTCTCCACCAGGCCGGCGCCGCCGCCTTAAGCGAACTGCTGCAATTCGAAATCCCGGAGGCGGAGCAGCGTCAGTTGCCGTGCCCATGCGGCCATCACGCCCAATACCAGGAAATCCGCTTCAAATCCATCCTGACCATCGTCGGTCCGGTGCGCATGGCCCGCCCCTACTATTTGTGCTCCCGGTGTCACGCGGGCCAGTTTCCGGTGGATGTCGAACTGGATATCGAAAATACGGAGTTTTCTCCCGGGGTGCGCCGCATGCATGCTCTGGTGGGCCAACAGGCTCCCTTCGATCAGGGTCGGGAGCAGATGCAACTACTGGCCGGTTTGGAGGTGACCACAAAATCGGTGGAGCGTATCGCCGAGGCCATCGGAGGCGATATCGCCCAGCGCGAGCAAGCAGAGATCCAGAAAGCTCTGCAGTTGGATCTGCCGGTCATCGCCGGTGAACCGATTCCCATTTTATATGTGCAAATGGACGGGACCGGAGTCCCTGTGGTGAAGAAAGAGACTTTGGGTCGACCAGGTAAGGCCGACGGTCAACCCGCGCATACCCGGGAGGTCAAGTTAGGATGTGTGTTCACGCAAACCACCTGGGACGAGAAAGGCTTCGCTCTCCGCGATCCGGATTCCACCACCTACACCGGGGCCATCGAAACCGCAAAACAGTTTGGCAAGCGCATCTATCGGGAAGCGCTAACACGAGGTTGGAACCGAGCGAACAAGAAGGTGGTTATCGGTGACGGCGCAGAATGGATATGGAATCTAGTCGCCGAACACTTTCCAGGGGCCATCCAGATTGTCGATCTCTACCATGCTCGCCAGCATCTGTGGGCGGTGGCGCGCCAACTCTATCCCCAGGAGGAAGCCCAACAGAAAGCTTGGATGAAGGTTCACCAGAAGCGCCTACTGGACAAGGGAAAAATCGAAAAACTGGTGGGCGCTCTGCGGGCCATCTACACCGGCAGTCCCGCCATGGACGAGAAGATTCGCACCGAGGCCGATTACTTCGCGAGGAATCCAGAGCGGATGCGTTATCCCAAATTCCGCCGCCAACACTTGTTTGTTGGCTCGGGTGTGATCGAAGCTGGATGCAAGACAGTGATCGGCTCTCGTCTCAAACAATCGGGAATGTTCTGGACTGTCCGGGGAGCCAACGCCATCCTGGCGCTGCGCTGCTCTCATCTCAATGGACGCTTTGAGGACTATTGGGAGGAGCGCCGCGAGGCTCGGGCGGCATGACATCCATTTCTATGTCGCCCGCCCCCGAACTGCGAGGCTGGCCAGGTTCGGGCACCAATACTTGATTTTTCCCCTCACCGAAAACATCGCCCACTACGTGCAGGTTCTTGTCAAGTTGCACAGCGGCGCCCAACACGCGCCGTCCGCCTCCGCGATTGATCCCGGTTGGGATTTGCACAAAACGCAAATCCTGAAAATGGACAAGGTAGCCCTCTCGCGGAGGAGAAAATGTTTCTGTTTCCGTGATCGGATATTGCGCCCAATCCAGATACACTCGCCCCATATACGACTGCTTTGCGGCGAGCGTAACGGGAGTCTCCTCGGGCTTGTAGCGAATCTCAAGCTCGCCCGCAGGATCGACTTCCGGGCCCAGGGAATCGACCACCGCGAGTCCGAAGAATGCCGGCGTTTCCACCACCCCGTACCAGCGAAACGGGTTGACCCACGTCGGATAAGCTGAAACCCTCAGCGGATCGGCCTGTTCGTAGGTGCGAGCTTGGAGGGCGTTCACCGCGCGGCGATGCTCATAGTCGCGCACCACCCACATCACGACCACTCCCAGGAGGGCGAGTGTAGCGGCGACCCGTCCCCGCGGACCTCGATGGCGCGCCCCGATTTCCCTGTCAACCAAGGCGAAGAATCCGGGCACCACCAGGCCCAAAATGAGGAGAACGAGCATCACCGGTTCGATGATGAAGACGATGTCCCACGAATACCATTTCTCCGAGAACGGCCAAAACGGCCGTACACCATAGTTATTGGTGAAATCAAGCAGAATGTGGCTCAGCCCCGCAAGGCACGCGTAGAGATAAAGCAGTCTCCACCGTGGCGGCAGGTTGGGGTCTTTCGTCCTGCGACCGCGCAGGCGCCAGACTAGATAGACGAATCCGACCACGGCAGCAGCACAAATCGGGATCCCAGGAACGAATGCGTGAATCCGCGATGATGGGCAAATCCGAAGGCTGCCCCGCGAAAACGGCTGAGCACGTCGAGGTCTGGAGCTTCCGCCGCGAGCGTGAGCGTTAGCGTGGCCAGCGCCGTCTTGCGGTTGAGCCCGGCACGGCCCAGGCACGCCCCCGTCAGAAAATGGGTGATAGGTTCCAAGCGATCCGAAGAATTCTACTTTGGCCTGTCGGCCCAAGGCCAGGGCAGGCCCTGATCCAGCGAAGTTATTCGACGCTAAACTCGAGGCGAAGTCGCAAAGTAATTCGCCCGCCGGGCCCGGCTCAGGGCGCAGGAGCCAGGAGCGTGAGCGCGTTCGGCATCACCGTAATCTCCGCCGGAAGCATGCCGAGCAGTTCCCCATCCGCTTCGATATAGATTTTACGCTGTTCGCTTCGGCGCGGAGGATGAGAGGTATTCGCACGACACCTTCGTGCTGTAAGCCAGGTCAATCCCTGGGAATCTCCACCTTTGCCGCAGCAAGCCGCGCGTCACATAGGCGAGATACGATAGACGGCTGGATGTTCGGCATAAGACGACCCGCATATCATCCCGATCCAGCGACGCTCCCGGCGCAAGCTCCTGCAAAACTCCACCGAAGTTGCGAATCCGTATGCTCATCAGTTCGGTGACATCCGCCCTTCTGGGCTGCGTCCGACCCGGTTTCTGCGTACTCGGCCACGAATCGCGTCATGGGATACGTAAACCATAGGTTCCAAGCCTTCGCATAGTACGCCGCCATGCCCATGCGTTTCTTGGTGCCAGTATGCAGTTTGTAGAAGAGATGGGCATCCACACCCACGCCGGCCGCAATCAGAAAATACCGTGCATCAGAGATACCCTGAAGATCCACGTAGGTCACGTGCCCAAGCGCCACCCGCCGTGGCACAGCGCGCAGAGCGGCCTCTGCCGCGCCGAGCAATGCCAAGGGGAAGTCCAAGATCATGGGCGAGTGCATTTGCGGTTCCCACAGGAAGGATCGCCAGCGCGACGGCCGAATTCGCTAGTACCTGCGCGACGTTGTGGATGGTACCGTCGCCGCCACACGCAAAGATCGTGTCGCAACCAGAGGCGATCGCCTGCCGGACCTGCTCCTGTGCGTGCTCCCGAGACTCAGCCAGAATCAGATCCGCCTCGACTCCCCCGTTTCGAAGCAACTCCAGGGAGGACTGGAGTTCCCGCCGCCGTCGCGCCACGTTACCGCCGGAATCGGGATTGTAAAGCAATGCCGCCTTGCGCATAGGCCTGATCGCAGCTGGATTGTACCTGAGAGACTTGCCGATTGGATCGACTCGGGGCGGGCTAGAACACGAAAGCGTTCAACGTGAACCCCACTCCCACATGCCGAACATAGCTTTCTGCGGCAAGGGATGGCCGAGTTGCCGGGCCAGCATCGTGATTTGGCCGCGGTGGTGGGCATCGTGTGAGATCAGATAGCCGAGAAAACCCGCGACGTCGGGGCGAAAGCCCTTCATCCGCCCATCGCCGGCCAGCGCACGGCTGATCACCACACTCAGCGCTGGCGGCTGCTTTCCAGAGCGCGTATGGCTTGCGCCGGAGTCACTGAGCCGCGGTCGAGTTGTGCAGGGAGCTCCTCTGCCTTAACCGCCTTCAGCCACATGACTCGCACGTTATGCATATGGGCCACGATGGCCCCGAATGGTACGCCCCTTGCCTTCGGCCGGATTTGCCTTCCATGCTGCTGGCGGAAGGTTGTCGATCAGATACTGGTTGATGCGATTGTTGGCGTTGAAGGCGTTGAGCAGGGAGCGGCAGGTATCTGCGCGGAGGTGGGCGAATTTCAACGCGAACCCGAAGTCTGACCAGGTCGGGAGCCTTCGGCATGGTCACTTGCAACCGACTTGGCAAGGACCTCAATTTGGCATAAGCTGGCCCCACTTGCAAGGGGCGCTTTTCCACAATCAGCTCGTCCTGTAAATGAGGGCTCTGCATTTTTGGAATTAACTTCAGGAGGACGACCAGATGCGAATTCTGGTGCAGGTGCTGTGCGGTGCCTTGTTCTGCCTGGGCGCGGGGGCGCAAGATCATGCCTCCGCACAGCGCAAACCCACCCGGTCACCTTGTAACCGGGCTGGGCGATCTCCATCACCCTGTTTCGACCATCATCCCGCAGGCGCAGCAGTTTTTTGACCAGGGGTTGCGTTTCATCTACGCCTTTAATCACGACGAGGCCGCGCGTTCGTTCCAGCACGCCGCCGAACTCGATCCTAAACTCGCCATGGCACTACTGGGGAGTCGCCGAAGCCGTGGGGCCGAACTACAACGATCCCGCCGATCCCGACCGCTACAAGCGCGCGCACGATGCGGTCCAGAAGGCGGTGGATCTGTCGGCCGAAGCTTCGCCCAGCGAACAGGCCTACATCCAGGCGATGGCGAAGCGCTTTCCGGCCGACCCGAACTCCGATCTGAAGAAGGCCGCCGAGGAATATCACGATGCAATGCGTCAAGTGGTCAGCCAATTCCCCGACGACCTGGATGCCGCGACGCTGTTTGCCGAGTCCGGCATGAACCTGCACCCGTGGGGACTCTGGCACCAGGACGGCACGCCCGAAGCCGGCACCGAGGAAATCGTCGCCACCCTGGAGTCCGTCCTGAACCGCGATCCCAACCATCTGGGGGCAATCCACTACTACATCCATACGGTTGAGGCCTCGAACAATCCGGAGCGCGCGTTCGCCGGGGCTAACAAACTGGCCGCGCTTGCTCCCGCGGCGGGCCATATCGTCCACATGCCGGCCCATATTTACATCCGCACCGGCGACTACGAAGCCGCGGTAAAGACCAACGAAAAGCGGCGGAGGTCGATCGCGCCTACATCAAGGCGAGCGGCGCGCAGGGTATTTATCCGATGATGTACTACAGCCACAACCTCCATTTCATCGCCATGTGCGGCGCCATGAACGGCAGTTACGCGGAAGCGCGGAAAAACGCCGACCTGTTGGCCGCCAACGTCGGCCCACACGTGAAAGAGATGCCGCCGCTGGAGGGATTCATGACCATCCCAATGGCGGTGGAAATTCGCTTCCACCATTGGAACGAGAGCCTTGAAGATGCCCGCCCCTGATCCGGCGATGAAAACCGCCTCCGTTTTCTGGCATTTCGGGCGCGGCCTGGCCCTGGCCGGCACCGGCAAAATGGACCAAGCCGAAGCGGAATATAAAATTGTCTCCGACGCCGAGGCTGCCACCCCGCCGGATGTCATCTTCCAGATGCCGATCAACAACAAGAGCAAAGACATCCTGAAAATTGCCGAAAATGTCCTAGGCGCAAAGATTGCTATGGCGAAGAAAGACACAACTGGAGCCATTTCCATGCTTCGCCAGGCCGTCGACATTCAGGACACGCTCAAGTACGGCGAGCCGCCCGACTGGTTTTTTCCCGTGCGCGAGTCATTGGGAGGAGCGCTGCTGATGAGCGGCGACGCAGCCGCCGCGGAGAAAGTCTTCCGCGAGGACCTCGACCGCAACCCGCGGAATCCGCGCTCGCTGTGGGGCCTGCGCCAAGCCTTACTACAACAGAAGCGCGACTACGATGCCGGCTTCGTTCAGAAACAGTTCGAAGCCTCGTGGAAGGGTATCCCTCAAGCCCTGAAACTCGACGACCTGGTGTAGGTCTCGAGGTTTGGCACAAACCCGCCAAGTCTTGATCCATGTAGGGACACCCGCCTTCGGCTGTCCCGCCAAGCGCAGCGAGGCGCCATGCGACCGCGTCCGGGTGAGTTTCACATGATGGCCCGTCAGCCTTCTTACTTTCCAAGTGCCTGCTCTCTGCGAATCGCGTAGACAAGATGCGGCAGGTTTCGCCACATCAGTTCTTTCCACACGGTCATGCCGTTCTTCTCCGCGACCCGCCGTGAGGGCAAATTTTCAGGCCGGATCAAAGAAATGAGCCGGTCGACGGGCAGGCTTCCGAACCCGAGATCGCGGCACGCCCGGGCAGCCTCGGTGGCAAGACCTTGTCCCCAAAGATCGCGCCGCACGTGGTAGCCGATCTCAATCTCATCTGAGCCGTCCACGTTCTGCACGGTGAGCCCGCAATCGCCGACCATCTCCCCGCTGACTTTCAAAACAATCGCCCAGAGTCCGTGGCCGTGCTCGGCATATCGGCGAAGACTGCGGTCGATCCAATCCTCGACTCCTGCCCGGTCATAGGGAGCCGGATAGAAGCGCATGGTCTCAGGATCAGAAAGCACGCGCGAGAGAGCATCCGCATCGTCCCGACGGTACTCCCGCAAGATCAGCCGTGATGTCTCGAGAATCTGCATGGTCCATATGATTCTATGCGAGCCTCTGGGCGACTATAATCTGCCCGATGCCCGCGCCTAAAGACGTCGGAAAAAACATCGAGGCTCTTCGTGAAAAGATCCGCCACCACGAATATCTCTATTACGTTCTCGACAATCCCGAAATCAGCGATGCCGAATTTGACAAGCTGATGCAGCAGTTGAAGGACCTCGAAGCCGAGCACCCATCGCTGGTAAGCCCGGATTCGCCCACCCAGCGCGTCGGCGGCAAGCCGCGCGAGGGGTTCGTCAAGGTCCGGCACTCCTCCTCCATGCTCTCACTCGACAACACCTACAACGAGGAAGAACTGCGCGCCTGGGAACGCCGCGTCCACGAACTCAGCGGCCGCAATGATGTTGATTACGTTTGCGAACTCAAACTCGACGGCATGTCGCTGGCACTCGTCTATGAAAGCGGGAGACTGATGCGCGGGGTGACTCGGGGTGACGGTTCCGTGGGAGAAGATGTCACGCAAAACGTGCGCACCGTTCGCTCGATTCCACTGTTCATTCCCTCCGAGAGGTTGAAGAAGGCCGGAATACCCTCAGATTTCGAGGTGCGCGGCGAACTGCTAATGCCAACGGCAACTTTCAAGAAGGTGAATGAAGAGCGCGAACGCAACGGGCTGCCGACCTTCGCCAACCCGCGTAATTTCACTGCCGGTACGGTCCGGCAGCTTGATTCCAACATCACGGCGCAACGCCGACTCGACTATTTTCCCTACATATTGCTCCAACACGGCCGAACCTATTTCGATCGTCACTCGAAAACCCTTCACGCGCTCGATACCGCCGGATTCAAGGTCAACCAGAATCGCAAACTCGTCCACTCCATGGACGAAGTCTGGGCCTTCATCCAGCAGTGGGAAGGCAAGCGCGATTCCCTGCCCTATGAGATCGACGGCATCGTCATCAAAGTCGACCGAACCGCTCTACAGGACGAACTCGGCTTCACCGGCAAAGCCCCGCGCTGGGCCATTGCCTACAAGTACGCGGCCAGGGCGGGAATCACGAAGCTCGAAGACATTCGTGTGCAGGTCGGGCGGACGGGAAAACTTACGCCCGTGGCCATGCTGGCCCCGGTTTTGATCGGGGGAACGACAGTTCGCAATGCAACTTTGCACAACATGGACGAAATTCAGCGCCTAGGCATCAAGATCGGCGACTGGGTGCAGGTCGAGCGCGGCGGCGACGTGATCCCGAAGGTTGCCAAGGTGATCGACGACAAAGATCATCCGCGCGGCCACCAATCCTTCAAAATGCCCGAAAAGTGCCCGGTCTGTGGCACGAAAGTTGTCCGTACCGAAGGCGAGGTCGATTACCGCTGCGTCAATGCCAACTGTCCGGCCAAATTGCTGGGAACCATTCTGCATTTCGCTTCGCGCGGCGTCATGAACATCGACGGCATGGGCGAATCTTTAGTCAACCAACTGATCGAGCGCGGCCTGGTCAAAAACGTGGCCGACATCTACGACCTCAGCAAGAAAGACCTGCTCAGTCTCGATCGATTCGCCGACAAATCGGCACAGAACATTCTCGACGAAATCGAGAACTCGAAAAAACTCCCACTCGAGCGAGTGATCTATGGCTTGGGGATCCGTATGGTTGGCGAGCGCACCGCACAGTTCCTCGCCGAGCACTTCGGATCCATGGAGGCCCTCGCCAGCGCCGGCGTCGAAGAATTGCAGAACGTCAACGAAGTCGGCCCTCGCATCGCCGAAAGCATCGTGGAATTCTTCAGCATCGGGGCCAATCAGCAACTGGTCAAGCGGCTAGCCGGGGCGGGACTCACGTTCAAAGGCAAGAAGAAAGAGCGTGGCACCAAACTCGCCGGCAAAACGTTCGTTCTAACCGGTACGCTGGCCAAGTTCACCCGCGACGAAGCCAAAAAGATGATCGAAGATGCCGGAGGAAAAGTCACTGGCTCGGTGAGCAAGAAAACGGATTACGTGGTTGCCGGCGCCGATGCCGGGTTAAAGCTGGACAAGGCGAAGGAACTTGGCGTAGCGGTGATCGACGAAAAGGAGATGGAAAGGCTTGTGGGCTGAGACTCACCCCATCGCCCCACGCATCCTTCCCCAAGTCACCTCCAGCGTCTCCGGCAGCACCCGCGTCTCCCCCACCACCGACACGAAATTGGCGTCGGCCACCCAGCGCGGCAGGACGTGCATATGAATGTGGCCCGCGATCCCCGCCCCCGCGGCCTTCCCGATGTTCATCCCCAAGTTGATCCCATCCGGGTGATACAACTCGCGCAGCACGGTCTCCATGCGCTGGGAAAGCGCCATCATCTCGTTGGCCGCATCCCCGGGCAATTTCTGCAGTTCGTCAAGATGCGCGTACGGCACGACCATCACGTGCCCCGGCGTATACGGAAAAGTATTCAAAATGACGTAGCAGTGCTGGCCGCGGTGCACAATATGCACTTTGGCATCGTCTTTCTCCTTTGGCGCCTCGCAAAAGATGCATCCGGCGGCCTTTTGGGTGGTAGAGACGTACGCATACCGCCACGGCGTCCAGAGGTAATCCATAAGAGGGCAGGTTAGCAGATAGCCGTTTGTTCGGAAACCGTAACGCTGAAACATGGCTGTAACACAAGCGAGATTTGCGTTTGACACTGTTCGCGCGCGGTTGCTATAGTCGAGAAGTTCCCATTGGACGCGGGTTCTCTGTTCAAACGTCCGACAGCTGGGATTGTCCAAGCTCATTCGCCAGGGTGAGCCCACCACAACCAAAAGACGCCTCCAGCAGTCCGCAGAGCAGGCCCCGCATCCGGTTACCAGAGAGGCATAATCTTGTTCGACGAAACCACCGCCAACGATTCCACTTCCACCACAACCGTCGTTACTGACGCTGAGCCTACGACGCCGGAGCACCAGCCTAAGCACGAGCTCCAGCCCGAGCCGCAGCACCAGCAGCCTGAGCCGGTAGCGGCCGTCGCTGAGGAGCAGCATCCGGCCCCAGTTGCAGACGACAAGCCGGCTGCCGGGGAAGACTTCGCCGCCGCTCTCGAAACCTTCACCACTGAAGCCGAAGAGGCCGTCAGTGATGATCGCGTGATCAAGGGCACTGTGCTGAAGTTGACCCCAACGCACGTAGTGGTCGATGTCGGGGCCAAGTCGGAAGGAATGCTGGCGCTCGCCGAAGTACTTGATCACGAGGGCAAGCCCAAGTTCAAGCCCGGCGACGAAATCGACGTGATGCGCGACAAGGGCGAGACCGAAGAAGGTTACATCCATCTCTCGCATCAGAAAGCGCAGCGGATTCACGCCTGGGAGGAAATCGAAAAGGCACATCACGAGAAGAAGCCGATCAAGGCCGTTGTCATCGACCGCATCAAAGGCGGCCTTACCGTCGACATTATGGGTGCACACGCCTTCCTGCCCGGCTCCCAGGTCGACCTCCGTCCCATCCGCAATTTGGATGGCATGAAGGGTCAGACCCTCGAAGTCGCGGTGATCAAGCTCAACAAGAAGCGCGGCAATATCGTGGTCTCGCGCAAGGAATTGCTCGAAGGCGAGCAGAATGAAAAGCGTTCCAAGACGCTGGAGCACCTGGAGGAAGGCGCGATTCTTACCGGGGTCGTAAAAAACCTCACGGAATACGGCGCATTCGTCGACCTGGGTGGCCTCGACGGCCTGCTCCATATCACGGACATGTCCTGGGGCCGCCTCACTCATCCCAAGGACCTGGTCAACGTCGGCGATCAGATTCAGGTCAAGGTCCTCAAGTACGACAAAGACAAGCAACGTGTATCACTCGGCTTCAAGCAACTCACGCCCGACCCCTGGCTCGATGCCGAGCATCGCTATCCGGTGGGCGCTCACGTTGGCGGACGCGTCATCAGCGTGACCGACTACGGGGCCTTCGTCGAACTCGAGCAAGGAATCGAAGGCCTGGTCCATGTCAGTGAGATGACCTGGTCCAAGCGCATGAAGCATCCGTCGAAACTGGTTAACGTCGGCGATCAGGTGGAGTGTGTGGTGCTCAACGTGAATCCGACCGAGCGCCGCATTTCACTGGGAATGCGCCAACTTGCGGCCAATCCCTGGGACTCGCTGCATGAGAAATTCCCGGTCGGCATGACGGTCGAAGGACGTGTGCGCAACCTCACCGACTTCGGCGCCTTCATCGAGATCGAAGACGGAATCGACGGCCTGGTCCACGTCAGCAATCTGAGCTGGACCAAGCGGGTGAAGCATCCCTCCGAAGTTCTGAAAAAGGGTGACCGTGTCAAAGCTATCGTTCTCGCCATCGAGCCCGACAAGCGCCGCCTTTCGCTGGGCGTGAAGCAACTTCAGCCCGATGTCTGGGAGTCGTTCTTCGCAGCGCATCACGTCGGCGACGTGGTCCACGGGAAAGTCCTGCGCGTGGCGGCATTCGGCGCGTTCGTCGAGATTGCCGAAGGCGTCGAGGGTCTGTGCCACAAGTCGGAGGCGACCGACGAAAACGGCCAGCCTCTGCATCTAGAGCCCGGCCTCGAGCACGATTTCAAGATTATCAAGATGAGTCCCGAAGAAAAGAAAGTCGGCCTCAGCATCCGAGCCGTAGGCGAAGAAGCGTCGCGCTCCGAAGTAGAAGCCTACAAACAGCCCGTCTCCAGCACGAGTTCGACGATCGGCGAACTGATCTCCTGGAAGCGCGCCAGCAACGAAAGCAACTAAACGCCCTGTCATCTGAGTGCAGCGTGAGCGCCTGAAAGACGTTCACGCGACAGTCGAAGGACCCCGTGCAGGCTGGCGTCACCGCAAGCCCCGTGGGAGCTTTCACCTCTGACCCGCCCGGATTTGGCCCCCGTCTCCACCCTGTTCTAGAATCATTAGTTTGCCTTTCATCATCTCTTCTTATTGAGGACTACCCCTTTGCCCGAAACTACCTACGACGTAGCCATTATCGGCAGCGGCCCCGCCGGATACACTGGCGCCATCCGCGCCGGTCAGTACGGCCTCAAAACCGCGCTCATCGAAAAAGACGGATTCCTCGGCGGCACCTGCCTGCACGTAGGCTGCATTCCGACCAAAGCGCTTCTGTTCAACGCCGAACTTTGGGATCACTTGAAAGACGCGAAGGAATTCGGCATCGAAGGCGTAGACGCGCGCAAATTGAACTGGTCTGCGATTCAGGAGCGAAAGAGCAAGATCGTTGCGAAACACACCAAAGGCCTCGAATTCCTGATGAAGAAAAACAAGGTTGACACCGTAAAAGGCTACGGCAAACTGACCGGCCCCGCGCAGAATGGAGTCTTCACTATCGAACTGACCAACGACGGAAAGGCCACTCAACTCAAGGCGAAGAATGTCATTCTCGCCACCGGCTCGGAGGCCCGAATGTTGCCCGGTCTCGCGGCCAGCGATCGCGTTCTCACCAACATTGAAATCCTCAGCTTAAAGGAAATCCCGAAGTCGCTGGTGATCGTCGGCGCCGGCGCCGTGGGAGTTGAGTTCGCCTCGATCTATCGCTCATTCGACTGCGAAGTCACGATCGTCGAAATGCTGCCGCGCCTCGTTCCCGTCGAAGATGAAGAGGTTTCAAAAGAACTCGCCCGCGTTTTCCGCAAGCGCGGCATCAACTTCCACACCAGCGCCAAGGTGGACAAGGTTGAGAAGACAAAATCCGGAATTGCCGTCACCATCACCGCCGAAGGCAAGCAGCAAAAGATCGAAGCGGACAAAATTCTGATCGCCGTAGGCCGCAAGCCGCGCACGGAAAACATCGGCCTCGAACGCACGAAAATCAAGCCCGACCGCGAATTCATCAAAACCGATTCCTGGATGCAGACCGCCGAACCCGGAGTCTACGCCGTGGGTGACATCGTGCTCGGCACGCCGCAACTGGCGCACGTCGGCGCCATGGAAGCCATCGTCGCCGTCGCGAAGATCGCGGGCAAACCCGGCAAGCCGATCAATCCCGAACACATCCCCGGCGCCACCTATTGCCATCCCGAAATCGGCAGCGTCGGCCTCACCGAAACCAAAGCCCGCGAAGCCGGATACAACGTGAAGATCGGCAAGTTCCCCTTCACCGCGAACTCGCGCGCCTCCATCGTCGGCCAGCACGAAGGCTTCATCAAAATCGTCTCCGACGCCGACTACGGCGAGATTCTCGGCGTGCACATCATCGGCCCGCAGGCAACAGAATTGATCGCCGAAGCAGTCGCCGCCATGGAACTCGAAGCCACGGTCGAAGATTTGATGTGGACAATCCACGCCCATCCGACCCTGGCCGAAGCCATGCTGGACGCATCAAACAGCGTGTATGGGATTGCGATTAACGCGTAATAGCCACGGATCAAGGATGGACGCAGATAAACGAAAGTCTTGTCATCCTGAGCGAAGCGAAAGGACCTATGTATTTTGCTTTTTGCTTTGGTGAATCCGCGTAAATCCGTGGCGAAATGAATTGATCTCCGTCGTCCAACTCGGCACCGTTGACTACGCGACTGGCCTTCGCCTGCAGCAGCAGCTAGTCGCCCTGCGCAAAGAAGAAAAAATTGGCGACGTCCTCCTCCTGCTCGAACACACGCCGGTCATCACGCTAGGCCGCAACGCCAAAGCCGCCAACGTAGTCGCCTCGCCCGAACTCCTCGCCCAGCGCGGCGTCGAGCTCTTCGAATGCGACCGCGGCGGCGACGTCACCTTCCACGGCCCCGGCCAGATCGTCGGCTACCCCATCTTCGATCTTCGCGGATTCGCCACCCCCGACGGCAAGCGCAAAACCCTAGGCGTGGTCGAATTCGTCCGCCGCCTGGAAGAAGTCCTGATCCGCACCTGCGCCGACTTCGCCATCCCCACGAAGCGCGTCCCCGGCCTGACCGGCGTTTGGACGGATCGCAACTCCCTTGTCATCCCGAGCGGAGCGGACGATTCGCAACGAATCGTTCTGCCGGAGTCGAGGGACCTTGGGTTCGCCGGCACCGCTACGAACGCTTGCCCCGAAGCCAAACTCGCCGCCATCGGCGTCCACATCTCCCGCTTCGTCACCTCCCACGGCTTCGCCCTCAACGTGAACACCGACCTCAGCTACTTCAACCTGATCATCCCCTGCGGCATCACGTCGAAGCCGGTCACCTCGATGCAGCAAGAACTCGGCAAAGAACTCGATCTGAACGCCGTCGCCGAATCCATCTCCCGCAACTTCGGCGTCGTTTTCCAAAGCCAGATCCTCTGGGTCGAAACCCTCGACGCCCTCCTCGGCCGCACAGTCGGCGTGCCCATGAAGCCGCCCGCCGAACTCCGCCAACTCCACAAAGAAGACGACACCACTTGGGCGTAGCGCCGGCGTCCGGCCAGCTGTCGGGAAGGCACCCTGCGCCGGCTGAACCGTGGAGTTTCCCCGTCCGAGTCTCCCTAGCCCTTCCCCCGCTCTCGCGATACCATCAATACATCGCGCCCTCAGCGCCGCCTTCACATGGGGAACAAGAAACCGAAGTCCAAAGCAAGCTCCAACGGCAACCGTCCCGCAACGAATCGCGAGCTACCAGTACTCATGGCGGTCCGGGTCTCGGACCCGGACAGGTCGAGCGCATCTCGACTCGCTCTTCCGGCGAGTACCTCCGCACCTACTCCATCCCCGACTACCGCCTAGAACATCCCAACTTCACCGTTCGCCAGCGCGTAGAAAAAGATCGCCACGGCCACGAACACGTCCGTTACGAAGTCGAAGGCGATCTCGACGCCCCCGTCCCGCCCATCCGCGACTCCAAGTATCTCGACAAAAGCAAGCCATCGAGATCTACCGCTACATGCTGCTCAACCGCAAAATGGAGATCGCCCTCGAAAATCTCTACAAGCAAGGCAAAGTCGTCGGCGGAGTCTACTTCGGACTCGGCCAGGAAGCCTGCTCCTGCGCCTCCGCCTACGCGCTCGACAAAGACGACTGGTTCGCGCCCATGATCCGCAACCAGGGATCGCTCCTGGTCCGCGGCTTCCGCGCCAGCGACACCATGATGCAGTACATGGCCAAGGCCGACTCGCCCACCAAAGGCCGCGACGGCACCTCGCACTTCGGCGACATCGAAAAACGCAACATGGTCTCGCCCATCTCGATGCTCGGCGATCTCATTCCCGTGATGGCGGGCGTCGCGCTCGGCGCGCGCCTCCAGGGACGCAACCTCGCCGTCATGACCTACATCGGCGACGGAGGCCAGTCCACCGGCGTCACCTACGAAGGCATCAACTTCGCCGCCGTGCAGAATCTCGGCCTCGTGCTGTTCGTCGAAGCAATCTCTGGGCCTACTCCACGCCGTCGGAAATGCAGTACCGCTGCAAAGACCTCGCCGAACGCGCCATCGGATACGGCATCCCCGGCGTGATCGTCGACGGCACCGACGCCTGCCAGGTCTACGACGCCGCCCACGAAGCCGTCGACCGTGCCCACCGCGGCGAAGGCCCCACTCTGATCGAAGCCAAAATGATGCGCATGAAAGGCCACGCCATCCACGACGCCGCCAGCTACGTACCGAAGCCGATGTTCGACTTCTGGAAAAAGCGCGACCCCATCGCGCGATTTGAGAATTATCTGGTGAAAGAAAAGAAGTGGCTGACGCCGAAAGAGAATGAAGCACTGATCGCGGAAGTCGAGGGCATCATCGAAGAAGAGAGAGAAATCGCGGTGAATTCCCCGATGCCCACGCCAGAATCAGCGGAAGGCGGCGTCTTCTGCGAAAACGGCTGCCACGAAATCAAGCCGAAATATGGCATGCCAAAAGTGAAGAAGGGAGCGGGCGGCTACAAAGAAACGGAAGCAGCCGTGCATTTGAAGTAGCAGTATCCGTGCTGATCGGTGCAAATCCGTGGCAATCGGTTTTTTCTTTGAAACGTTGAAACCTTGAAACTCTGAAACCTTTACCCCTATGCAACTCACCTACCTCGAAGCCATCCGCCAGGGAATCTGGGAAGAAATGGAACGCGACCCCACCGTCTTCTGCCTCGGCGAAGACATCGGCATCTACGGCGGCGCTTTCAAAGTCACCGACGGATTCATCGACCGCTTCGGCCCCGAGCGCGTCATCGACACTCCCATCGCCGAGTCCGCGATCGTCGGCGCGGCCTTCGGCGCATCGCTCACCGGCATGCGCCCCATCGCCGAATTCCAGTTCATGGACTTCATCGGCTGCGCCTTCAACCAGATCACCAACATGGTCGCCAAAACGCACTATCTCTGGGGCGCGCCCGCCCCCCTAGTCCTGCGTGGCCCCAGCGGCGGATACGTCCACGGCGGCCCCTTCCACTCCCAGAATCCCGAAATGTGGTTCGTCCATAATCCCGGCCTGAAAGTCATCTGCCCTGCCACGCCCTACGACGCGAAGGGCCTGATCAAAGCCGCCATCCGCGACAACAACCCTTGCATCTTCTTCGAGCACAAATATCTCTACCGCCGCATCAAAGAAGAAGTCCCCGCCGAGGATTACGTAGTCCCCATTGGCAAAGCGCGCCTCGCTCGCGAAGGTCGCGACCTCAGCATCATCACTTACGCTGCGATGGTGCACACGGCTCTGGAAGCCTCCGAGATTCTAAAGAACGAAGGAATCGACCTAGAAATCCTCGACCTGCGCACCGTCTCCCCGCTCGACCGCGAATCGATCACGCAAACCGTGAAGAAGACAAACAAAGTCATAATCCTCCACGAGCACTCCCGCACCGGAGGCCTCGCAGGCGAAATCGCCGCCATCATCAACGAAGAAGCCTTCGACGATCTCGACGGCCCAATCGTCCGCATCGCAGGATTAGACTCCGCCATTCCCTTCTCCCCGCCCCAGGAACATCACTATCTGCCGAAGGTGGCAGACGTAGTCCGCGAAGCTCGCCGCCTGAAAGCGTATTGAAGAAAGCGACAAGAACTATCGCCCTCGGCTGTCCTTTCCAGCGAAGCTCGACTACTCGCGACGAGTTGGAAGGATTACCGTCAATTTCAGTACATTGCGCCCGGCTAACCCTCGCCAACTAACCCCTCGGCAACTAGCGCCCTTCCCGCCTCATCTGCCACAATACTTCAGGAGGCCTCATGAGCAAGTTCCTACTCGGCGTAATCGTCACTCTCCTCGTGCTGATCCTCGGCGGACTCGGCTTCGCCATGCTCGGGTTCTTTCCCACTGCTGCCAACGTTCCTCCTCCGCACCTCGAGCGCCGCATCGCGATGGGCGCCGTCGACGCCTCCATGGAGCGCCACGCTCCCCACGTCACCAACCCGCTCGCCCCCACCGATCAGAACCTCGAAGATGGCATGAAGCTCTACACCATGAATTGCGCCCTCTGCCACGGAGGCCTCGACCGCAAGCCGTCAACCTTGGCCGACTCGTTTTATCCCCCGGTCCCGAATCTGGTCTCCGACCCTCCCGACGATCCCGAGTGGCACCTTTTCTACACCATCCGTACCGGCATCCGTTACACCGGCATGCCAGCCTGGGACAAAACGCTCCCGGAGCAGGACATCTGGAAGATCACCATGCTCCTCTCCCACCTGGAAAAACTCCCGCCCACCGTTCAGGACTATTGGAAGACAAATTTCAACGCCGCCCCCGCTCCTGCCGACGAAACCAAGGAGAAAGAAGGCAAGGAAAAGCACGAGCACCACTAAAGTGATGACCTATGGAACCTGAATGCCACCGGCGGTGAAAACAGAGATTGCGAGTGAGGGGATTTGCGAGTGAGAGACTAGCGAACCGCAGCACCGTGAAAGAGCGGCCCTTCCAGGGCCGCGTAAGAGTGGAAATAAAATGCAGGGCTTTAGCCCCCGTGCGACCGACTGCGCCGTTGCCCATCCAACCGCTATAATATTCGATTGCGTCCGGCCCTCTACGCGAACCGTGGGGCCTCATGGAAGGAAATCATGCCAACTGACATCATCATGCCCCAGATGGGCGAATCCATCGTAGAAGGCACTATTACAAAGTGGTTGAAGAAACCCGGCGACAAGGTCCAACGCGACGAACCCCTTTTCGAAATCTCCACCGACAAGGTCGACGCCGAAATTCCCGCCCCCGCCTCCGGCGTCCTGCAGGAAATCAAAATCATCGAAGGTACGACGGTCGGCGTGAACACGGTAGTGGGCACGATCGCTGTCGACGGCGAAGCCGCCGCTCCAGCAAAAGCCGCTCCCGCCTCCGACAAGCCCGCCGCGGAGAAACCGGCTCCCGAGAAGAAAGCCGCCCCACCGGCCGCCGCCGCTCCGATTCCTCCCGCACCCCCGGCTCAGGAAGAGGAAGAAGAAGCCCGCTCCTCCCCGCTGGTTCGCAAGATCGCCCGCGAGCATGGAGTCCAGCTCTCCCAAGTCTCCGGCACCGGACTCGGCGGTCGCATCACCAGGCAAGACATCCAGCAGTTTATCGAGAACCAAGGATCTCGTGTGGGGACGGACGCATTCGTCCGTCCCGCCGAGCGAAGCGAGGCGCCTCTCGCTTCCGCAACCGCCGCTCCGCCTCCGCGTCCTGCCGCCCCCGCCCCATACCCTGGCGACCTCGTGCCCATGACGAACATGCGCAAGCTGATCGCCAAGCACATGATCGAATCTCGCCGCACCAGCGCCCACGTCCATTGCATGTACGAAGTGGACTTCACCCGCATCGTTAACCTGCGCGCCAAGCTCAAATTCGGATTCGAGCAGCGTCACGGCGTACGCCTCACCTTCATGCCCTTCTTCGTGCGCGCCGCCATCATCGCCCTGCAGCAGTGGCCCATCATCAACGCCAACATTGAAGGCGAAAGCATCCGCTACCACCGCAGCATCAACATCGGCATCGCCGTCGCCCTCGACTGGGGCCTTATCGTCCCTGTCGTGAAAAATGCCGGAGACCTCAACTTCCTCGGCCTGCAGCGTGGCATCACCGACCTCGGCGAACGCGCCCGCACCAAGAAGCTCAAGCCCGAAGACGTCGAGGGCTCCACCTTCACCATCACCAACCCCGGCCAGTTTGGCGCCGTCTTCGGGCTGCCCATCATCAACCAGCCGAACTCAGCGATCATGGGCGTAGGTGGAATCACCAAGCAGCCGCTCGTCATCACCGACAAAGACGGCAACGACTCCATCGCCATCCGCTCCGTCGTTCACCTCACGCTAGGCTACGACCACCGCCTCATCGACGGCGCTGTCGCCGACCAGTTCATGGCGCAAGTGAAGAAGAATCTCGAAACATGGAGCGAAGAAATCGGCTAGATTGAGGCGCGGAAAAGCGAAAGAATAAAGCCCACAGCTTGCCCTGGGCTTGTCGAAGGGACCCAACTCGTGGGTACAGTGTTGGAAGTGATCTAGCCCCAACGGGGCGAAAGAAACTTCCTCACCCTTAGAGCTGAGGGCGAACAGCCGGCGTGCTCTTCGCCCACGTCGACGCGTTCAAGCACGCCACTGTCTCATCAATGATTTTGGGAATTCCATCCTTAAATTTTTCGGGATCTACTATTTCCCGCGCTGCCACCGCATCCACTGTGGCCAACGCATTCTCCAGAAACGACATCGCCGCGTCCTTCTTCTCCGCCCCGGACTTACTCGCAAACAAACCCTCAATCCCGTTCACCAGGGCCGGAACAAGCGCAATCCCCCGCAACAACTGATTCACAAAATTAACACTTTCCCCTTTGAGTTCCTCAACTCACGAATGGCAGAGTCCAAGAACCATTAGCTAATAGCCAAAGGCCAAAAGCCGCCTACCTCCACCAATGCCCACGCAATGCGATCGCCGCGCTGATGAGCATCGCGCTCCCCGGCAGGGTGAGTGGCCCCGTCAACGTTCCGCCCGCGGTAGGCAGATAATTTCCCGCTCCCACGTTCGCCACCGCATCCACATCGCCCTTGCTCGCAACTTGCCCAGCACTGATCGGAGCCGGAACGTTCGGTGCGCTCGCAAACGTCTTCGTCCCGCTGATCGTTTCCGTTCCGTTCACATGCACCACGCTGCTGTCATCAGCCTTCGTCGCCAGCGCCGAATTCACGTACTGCATCGAAACTGCCTGCCCCGCCACGCCCGTCCCAGGCGTCGTCCGCACCGTCGCCAGGTTCGCCGGAGACGTCGTCGGCACCGACCAGAACTCAGTCTTCACCTCGCCCGGTCCCAACTGGTAGACCACCGTGTAATACACGCCCGCCGGATTGGCTCCCGCATTCGACACCAGATCCACGCTGAAGCCGCCGTTCGCGCCCAGCGTCACATTGGTCACCCCCGCGGCCACTGCTGTCCCGCTCGCGCTCACAAACGCCGGCCACGTTATGATCATCGTCCCCTGCGCCGCCGTCCCGTCCGCACGGTAAACCGTATCCGCAACGCTCGTCATAGCCGGTCCACTCGGCGTCGCTCCCCACGCCAATAGCCGGAGCCCGCAGACCATCCCCGCAATCAACACCCAACAACAAAGCCGCCCCGTAGGGCGGCGTCCGGCGTAACCCATGTTCTCCTCCATCAATCCCTGTAGGGGCTTGCTTCCGCGCCGCTCCTTCAACTCTTTGTCATCCTGAGCGAAGCGAAGGATCCCTGCACTTTGACTGCAGTGTCCGATTCCGGTGTCCCTTTGTGATCTGCCGCGGACCCCCGATCATCAGACCGGCGACGCTGTTTCTCTACTCCCCGCTCCCGTTCAAAAACTCCTCTACGCTCCTCACATACACCTCTGCAAAATCCGCCACCTGACGCCGCGCCTCAATCAGCGTCATCGCGTCCCCCACCTTCCACCCCATCGTCCCCAGCAGGGCCAGCGCCATCATCGGCGCCCGATGCACTCCCGCCGCGCAGTGAATAAACAACTTCGCATCGCCCCCGTCCAGCGCCTTCTGCGCGAACTCCACTCCCCGCCGGAACAACTCCGCCGGCTTCGCCTCGAAATCGTCGTCCGTAGGATTCCACAGCACTTCGATGCCGTGATCCACCGCGAGTGGCGTGTCATCAAACTCGATTTGCATGTCGATGATATGCGTGATCCCAGCCCCGGCCACCTTCGCCATATTGTCCGAGTTCCAGATCCCACCCCCAACCGCGATCCGATCCGTCAACCAGGTGATGTCCATTCCCATCCTGCGCGCAGCCCGACGTGGGGTGAGAGTACGTTCCACTGTGGGTGCCCCATCCTAGCCGCGTCTTTTGCGGCTAGGGTGGGGATTCTCGATTCCCCCACCCAAACCGCCACCGCTTCGTCTCGCCTCACCGCTCCGCCTCATTCTACGGTATGTGTGGGACGGACACTCCTGTCCGCCAAAAGCCTGCACATGTCTGCCCGCCGGGTGCCCCAACCCTTCTCGGGCTCTTTGCGAGAGGGTGGGGATTTTGACTCTCATTCGGTTTCCCAAAGTCGCCTGATCTAAGCATCCCCCATCCCGGTCACCACAACAGCGCCTGCTTTGTCGCCCTCACTCTTGTCGCCCGCCCCCTCCGCCTTCTCATCCCCCTCCACGTCCCCCGTCCCCGCCGGTTCCTCATCTTCCTCTAGCGCCGGCTTCTTAGGAATATTCAGCCTCTCCAACAGAGTCTTTGCCAGACAGTCTTCCTCCTGTGTCGCCTGCTCCCCATCCGTCACTGGCGGATACACTCCCGCCACCTCGAGCAAATACTTGGTCGGAGCCAGTTGCCCCTTGAAGGCCTCCTCCATCACCGCTGCCGCCATCTTCTTCGCTCCCGACCCCACAATCCTGGCGATATCCTTCCTCACTTCCGCCGGATCAACCGCCTTTTTCGTCCGGGGCGCACCCGTCCTCTTCTTGCCCTTCTTCGCCTTCGCCTTGCCCTTCTCTGTCTTGCCCGCCCTCTTTGCTTTCTTCTTGATCATTGCCGACACTCGGATTCCCTATGAATTCGCCACCAATCGGCATAGGGGGACGGGTCGCCCCGCCTCCCCTGCCACACCACCGGACATGCGGGTCCGCATCCGGCGGTTCGGCGGATTAAGCTGACCGCACGATCATGGGCGGAAGTCCGAGCTGGGCAAAGTAAGCATTCGGCAAAGCGATGGTCAGAGCGGGCGAGTTGGCGATGCGCCACGGGCCGTGGGGACTCGCAGCGGTTTGCGCCGCCAGATCTTTGCCCACTCCCCGTTTGCGAAGTTCGCGAAATCGCGTTCGCCCCTGCTTCCATTGCTTCCACACCACCGACCGAAGTCGGCGGCGTAGCCACGTTTCAAGGCGTTGCAATACCGAGGGCGTTTCACAGTCGCCGAAGTATCCCAGCCATCCCCGCAGGTAGGTCGTGATCTGTTTGACCATCTGCGTGAGGCTAATGCCCCGGGTTCTCCGCGATTGTTCTCGAATCCGTTCCTTAAAGCGAGCGATTGCCTTGGGGGCGATCCGCCTCCTCGGTGCTCGTTCCGAGGTAAAGCTGAATCCGAGAAACTTTCTCTGCCCTGGTCGGGCAACAGCGCTCTTCGCCTGATTCACCTTGAGCTTGAGTCGGTGCGTAATGAAGCGTGTAACGCTCTCCATCACTCGGTGCCCCGCTCGTTCGCTGCCGACGTAGATATTACAGTCGTCGGCGTACCGCACGAATCGGTGGCCTCGCCGTTCCAACTCCCGGTCCAGTTCGTCCAGCACCAGGTTACTGAGCAAAGGTGAAAGCGGACCGCCCTGAGGCGTCCCTTCATCCACCGGACTCACCAACCCGTCCTCCATCACACCGGCTTCCAGAAATGCTCGGACCAACTTGAGCATTCGCTTGTCGGCCACGCGCGCCGCTACCGCCGCCATCAGGCGGTCGTGGTTGACTCGATCGAAAAATTTTTCCAAGTCGAGGTCAATCACCCAACCGTATCCTTCGGCAATATATTGCTGTGCCTCGTGTACGGCTTGCTGCGCACTGCGCCCCGGTCGAAAACCGTGGCTGTGTTCGGAGAACGTCGGGTCCCAGCGCTTCTGCAGAACCTGCAACACCGCCTGCTGGACAAAGCGGTCCAGCACACAAGGAATGCCTAACTTCCGCACTCCCTGACCGTCCGGCTTGGGGATTTCCACTCGCCGTACTGGTTGCGGCTGATAGGTCCCGTTCCGCAGCTGTTCCCCGATCTCTAGCCCATGCTGCTTCAGGTATTCCGGTAATTCGTCGACGGTCATCCCGTCCACTCCCGGACTTCCCTTTGTTCGCCTTGACTCGTTGGAGCGCCTGCTTGCAGTTCTCCTGCTCACAGACTTCTTCCATCAGTCGTTCGGTTCCAGCCAGGCTTTCGGACTGGCGCTTCGCCATGTGCGTTTCGGTCCCTTGCTCGGTGGCCTTCGGAGCATCACTCCTACCTTCCACCGGAAAGGCCAGCACCTCTTGTTCGGGTCGGTTTTTCTGCCGCTGTCCGCTCATGAGTCGCGCCGCTTACTTGCCCTTTCCTTTATTCCCCTTGCGGGGTACCGTTCGGGCCTTCGATCACCGTTACCGGCTTGGCCTAGCTTGTTGCTCCGCCTTTCGGCATTGGAGTGCCTCAATATCCTCGCCGACTGCATGACCTACTTTGCCCTCTGCTGACTTCTGCGACACGGTCAGGGTGAATCGCTTCATCCTCAGTCACGTTGTGTGACATGCCGCAGATCTCCCGAGGTAAGTTCGACCACCTTCGACGCGCAACCGCCGGATTTACCACCAGTGAGCTTGATGGATATGGGCTTCGCAGTCATCTGCCCGCTCGCCCGCCACCGTAGGCCTCGTATCCGGTTCTTGTTCATCGGCTCGCGTCTTTGCTCCACGCTTCTTTCAGGCCTCGCCTCGCGGCGAGTATGGTTTCACCTTTGCGTTTCGCTATGACTTCACCTCCATCAGGCTGTCAAAGGGACTTTCACCCTCTAGTTGTCGAACATGCTCGGCACACAAAACAAAGGGCGCGCCCCTTGAGCGCGCCCTGCTCGGTAAGATTTCTCTTTTTATTGCTCTCTAAATTTAGAATAGCAAATTGCTAAGGGCTAACCGGACATTGTTCAAATTTTATTTTCCCCTCTTCACACTTATAGAGTTTTGACCCTCCAGACCCCCTTGACAACAATTTCCCGCATTCGTCTCGACCCTCTCCAGCAGTCCCACTTTCAGCAAAATCTCACTCAACTGATCCAGCGCATAAGGCGTCAGCCGTCGTACCGTCCTGTCAGTACAATGCAGCAGCCGCGCCGTGGCCACTTGATCGTGATCCTGCAGGACGTGGCGGGCAAGAAGCTGCCGCGAAAACTCATCCAGCCGTTCCAGGCACTTCTCCATGTCGTGCACGAAGATCACCCGATCCTCGAACGTCACCACCGTGTACGAAGTCACCTTCGCCCGAAAGAACTCCCTGCCCAGCAGCGAAGGCAGACGCCCCGTCTCAATTGACTACCTCATGTAGCGCCGCAACATCGCCACCGTCCTGCCGCGGTAGATTCGCCGTTCCCGTTCGTAAGCCTCGCGGATCTCATCGCAAGCATCCACCATCTGCGCGACCCTCTGCGTCTCCTCCGCTGAAGGCTCCACATCCTTCGCACTTTCCGCGACGCCTGGGGACGAGCAGGCCCAGACTGATGCGCCGGCAGTTCTTGCACTGGCACCTCCTCCGTCCGAATGTCCTTTCGGCGCCGCCACGGAAATCCTGTGTTCGGTTTTGGCTCCGGCCGTTCCGCCTCCGCTGCGATCCACGCAATCATGTCGCTCATGCCACACCTCCCGCCGCTTCAAACTCCATCTCCTCGTCGTCGTCCCATCTCTCGACCGAGTAGTCCTTCACCTGCGTATGCGCACGCACCGGCATCTTGATGCGCCCCTGTTTTTTCTTTGGAATGGGCAAGTCCGCCACTCTCGGCTGGCAGTTCTCGCAATACGCCACTCCCGCGCCACACTCCCGCACCCATAGCCCGCCGCAGTGCTCGCAATACTTCAATTCTTTCCGTACCGCCTTGTTCTCGCCGTCTTGACTGCTTTTCATCACTCCTCCATGAAGATCGAATTAAGCCTTTCATTGCTTCCGAAATCGCAAGCCCACGCCAAAAAAAGCCCTGCGTTCGATTCCCGCCGCCTGCGGGAACCCAACGCAGGGCTCGTTTCTCTTACGATGACCTGCTTGTGCTATTTAGTTTGAAGCGCCTATGAAACCGCCTTGCCCGTTGAACTTCTGTTTGCCGTCAACCCTCCGTCTTATAATTTCTGCGCGATCTCATCGTCTGCGCCGCCAAACTCCGCACGCTGCCGGAAGTAACTCTCCTCGTAGCCGGACTTGAGGACGCGTCCGTTTTGCACAACCAGGCTCACCCGCCCAGTGAAGCGTAGCGACAACAACAGCCGTTCCATGGATGCCGACAACACCTCGGCCGACTTTACTTTCCTCCGAAATTCGCCGAAGTTCTTCTCCTCATTCGAGTTATCTATGTTGCTCGTCATGGCTCTCATCCCTGGAGCATAGCGGCCTGTATATTGCCGCGATCCTATAGCTGTGAATTTTCTCAGTCAAGGTTGGATGGCCAAACCTTGCCTGTGGAAAACTTCTGCACTTAGCATGGTGCTATAGGCCGGTGCTATACTCGCGCCTATGAAGTTCAAAGTCCTGCAAGATAATTTGCGGGCGATCCTCTGGGAGCGCATCGAAGCAGGCGAGCTGACCGGCCTTCGGCTAGCCCAGCAGACCGGATTCAAACAGGCCCACATCTCCAATTTCCTCAACAAGAAACGCGGTCTTAGCCTCGAAGGCATGGACAAGGTCCTCTCTGTCCAGCATCTTTCCGTCCTCGATCTGCTCGACCCCGCCGAAGTCAATAAACGCGCCACCATCCTGCCCCCCAGCGGCGATGAGTTCGAAAATGTCCTGCTCACCGACGCCGCCACTGCCGCCACTCAGCCCCTGATCGACAGCCGGCACGTGAAGGAAATCCTCAAGTTCAAGAAGAACTTCCTGCACCACTTGCGCCCCGAAACCGAAGGCGACCGCTCCGCCTGGCACCGCTTCGTCCTCATCAAGGTCGATGCCAAGGAAGCGATGACCATGTATCCACGTCTCGTACCTGGGGCCATGCTGCTCATCGACCGTCATTACAACTCACTTACGCCTTATCGCAAAGGCGAGTTCAATATGTACGCTGTTCTGAAAAACGATACGTGTACCGTCAAGTACGTGGAAGTGGCGGGAAATCATGTTATTCTCCGGCCGCACAACCAGTCGTCTCCCATCGAAGTCCTAACCGTGGAAGACGACAAATCCGCCGCCGACTACCTGGTCGGCCGAGTCTGCCACGTAGCCCTCGAAGCCTGAAGCAAATTCAATTCTTGATTGTTGAGTGGGAGGACGCGGATGCGGGTGCCCCACCCTATCTCGCGCCTTTTGCGACGGCCTGCCTAAAGGAGTTGGGATTTTGACGTTGCGTCCTTATTAACCGGAAGCCCATTTCTCGCGCGTTCTTTGCGCGAGAAATAGGGGACTACTTGCCATAGAAGTAACCCCTAGAAGCTGACTTTCGCGGCCAACTGCACCTGCCGCGGCCCGATCGGCGACATGCCTGGGATTATCCCAAAGCTGGGATCGCCCACATTGAGAGTGCTGTCGCCGTAGGCCCAGGTGTAGCCCAGACTGAACAAAGGATGATTGAAAGCATTCTGCGCCTCCAGCCGCATCTCCAGCCGTATGCCTTCATGCGCGCTCGACAGCAGGAACTGCTTACTCACCGACAAGTCGCTGGTAAATGAGAGCGGCGTCCGCACCTCGGCCGTTGCGCTCGGCATGTTGCCGAGAGTGTAGGGAGCCGGAAGATTAGGATATCGCCAGTTGGATTATTAACGGGCGCCGTATTCGGATCGGCAAAGAACTGGTCTTGCCAATCTCTTCCGTAATTGCGTCTCAGCCTGCCAGTAATGACTGGGCGCTGCGCGCCATAGCCGGGTATCGGCGTCCCGCCATTCGAAGACTGTGATCGCCAGTGGCCGTCCATCGGATATCGCCCAGATGCCGTTCGTCTTCCAGCCTCCGATCATCGCCTCCAGCACTCGCGGCATGTTACCGAGCAGCGCCCGGCCGCGACCGAAGGGCAGATCGTAGCTGTAACTGAACTTCAGTACCGACGGAGTGTCGAAAGTCGAAAGGCTCCGCTCGAGCCACGGCTTGTTCGGATCCTGAATGCTGGTGAAGCTCCCCAACCAGGTCACGTTGTCGTCACCCACAGACGAGTCGTCAATCGACTTCGACCACGTGTAGTTGACCAGAAACTCAAGACCGTTACTGAAGGCTTTCCTCGCCGACAGTTGCAGGCCGTGGTAGATGGAACTCCCAATCATCTGCACGTCGGTGGACACCCCTGTGAACTGCGGGTAGGGCAGCAGCAACTGATAGTACGAAATTTGCGGACTGCCCAAGGTGCTGTTGGGATTGCTGATCGGGCCACCGTTTGCCGAGGAGAAGGGGTTCGTCACAAGGCTATTCAGACACGTCATATTACGGGTCGCGCATGGATTGTTAGGGTCAGGACTCGTGAGCGGAATACCTTCCACCCATGGTCCCAGGATGTTCGATCGAGTTCGTTCCACTGAACGGAAGATGCGTTCCCTTCTTTCCCAAATACTCCACATCGAATACAACATTCCACGGCATCTGGCGCTCTATGCCGAGGCTCCAGCTCTGCTCGTAAGGTGTCCGGTTTGCGCCAGCCGTACGCAGCGGTCCATTGGATCCGAAGCCCACATCGTTCAAAAGACCGAGCGAACCTCCAGCGGGCTGGTTCAATCCATTGGGATACGGATTATTCAGACGCAACCAGGGCGAGGCGCCTGCGTTCTGATAAGTGGTAATCACGTTCGTGTATTCGCTGAAACCCGCATTGCCATAAGGGACCACTCCGCTGGCACCCGAGCGCGACTGGCCGTAGTAAATCCCGTAGCCACCCCGCAGAACCATCTTCGGCGCGAACTGGAAAGCGAGGCCGAAGCGCGGCTGAACGTCGTGCCAATCCGTGATGTAGTTGGTCCGCTGACTTGGATTGGTAAACACTTCGCCGCCGCGCAATGGAACGGTCACGGGGTTGCCGCTGACAGGATCGGAGTAACTGATTGCGCCGCCATTCAACGGGCTCGTCACATTGGGATCGAACCAGTTCTGGTGATTGAACCTGTCAGTGCGAGGAAGTGACACGTCGTAGCGCAAGCCCAGATTCAACGTCAGCTTGGGAGTCGCTTTGAAGTTATCCTGGGCGAACCCGGCGTACTGGTAGTTCTCCGTCGCTGGCTGAAACTGGATTTCGTAGTAGCTGTTTCCGTTGCCCCACATTTGCCCCATGAGGAAGCTGGCCATGGAGTCTCCACCGCAGTCCGCCAAATCGTCGACAAAGGGGCACAGCCCGCTGCCAGTGTTCGTGAACTGGAAGTAACCCAGCGGGGCGTTGGTCTGAATGTAATTCTGCTGGTGCAACCGGCCTTCGAATCCGACCTTCAGTTCGTGAGGACCGTGAATCTTACTCAGCACGAACCCGAGCTGTCCCGTGGTCTGTCCCTGCTTGTAGTTGCCGTAGGGATCGTTGCCGGCGTTGGGGAAGCCCGCATTCGCGTAGTCGTTGATGAACATCGCAGGAACGCCGTTGAAACCGTTCGCCTTCAGGTATTCCGGGAAACCCAGCGTGCCCAGGGGATCGGCACCGTGGCTGGAATTGTAGGCGAAGATCAGCATCGCGCCGCGCGTGATCCCAAAGGTTGTCGTCAGGAGTAGCGTGGGGCTGAACGAATATGAATCGTTGATGGCGAACACATGCGCCGTATTCTTGCTGGAACCGCTGCCGCAGGGATCGATGACGCTTTTGAAGCAGTCGAAGGGACTGTTGGAACTCCACTGCTGAGAGTATTTCGCGCTCAGCAGATTCTTCTCGCTGAAGCGGTGATCGATCTTGATATCGAATTGGTCGCCCTTGCTCGGAGTTGCCCCCGAGATGGTCCAGTTCTTGTAGATGGTTGGATTGGAAAAACCGGGCGTCGGCATCGGGAACAAGTTCATGACTTTCTGGCCTACCGGATCGATCAGGTTTCCGGCCACTCCTGGCGTCGGCTGGTATTGGGCTGGAAGCCCCGGAGAGGGCGGGATCGGAAGCCCGGCCGTGCCCGGACTGACGTAGGTCCCGATGTTGTTGTTTGGAATGATTCTCTGCCGATGCGGCCCGCCAAAGTTGGGATCATTGTATCCGCTGTACGGGTCATACAGCTGCCCCGCGATCAACGGTGCGCCGGTGGAATCGGTGCACATTCCAGTGGCATCGAACGATCCACCCTGCGAGGTGCAGACCTCACTGAAGTCGCCATTACGCATGAGCTGGTCGGGCACGCCGGCGAAGTAGGTTCTCATATCGCTGGAGCGATACCCATCCCAGTCAAAAAAGAAGAAAGTCTTGTTCTTGAAGATCGGTCCGCCAAAAGTACCGCCGTAGTTGTGACGGTGAACCGGAGGAATGGGCTGGCCGTTGCGATCGTTGAACCAGTCGTTGGCATCGGTGATGGTGTTGCGGACAAAGTCGTAGGCGCTTCCGTGAAATTTGTTCGTCCCCGAACGCGTGACCATGTTGAGGATAGAAGAGCCGGAGAACCCGTACTCGGCGCTGAAATTCGTCTGCTGTACTTTGAATTCTTCAATGGCTTCCGCCGATGGAATATATACAGCTTGGGTGACACCGCCGTTGGGCTCAAAGTTGGTGACCGAGGCCCCATCCATCAGAATGTCGGCGCTGGCCCCGCGGCTGCCGTTGGAAACGAAGTTCGTCGAGCCACAGTTGTGGCACTGATCATCCATGTCGCTGACACCGGCGGTCAAATAGGTCAGTTCAGTCACATCGCGGCTGATGATCGGCAGGTCGTTGATGAGCCTGCGGTCGATGACCTGTCCCGTCGTCGCATCTTCAGTAGCGACACCCTGCGCCTGGGCCTCGACAATAACCTTCTGCATGCTGCCGGCAACTTTCAAGGTCAGGTTCGCCGTCGGGTTTTCGCTGACGTTCAATTTGATGTGAGTGCGTACGGTCTTCTCAAACCCCGGCATCTCTGCCGTCACGGAATACGTTCCCGGCGGAATCGAGGCGAACAGGTATCGCCCGCTGTTGTCGGAGGTGGCCGCAAACTGGTAGCCCTTCTGCTCGTCGAGAAGGGTGACTTTGGCCCCTTGGACGATGGCACCCGAGGCATCCGTCAGAACGCCGCTCACTGTCCCGAAGTAGCCCTGCGCGAACAGCATGGCAGGCAGCAGGACCGCAACAATGAATACTCCCTGAACTAGAACTCGATGGGAATTGCGAAGATGGGAATTGCGAAGAATGGATGCGTGCATCTGACCCTCCTTTTCGCGAGTGGAACAGACACAGCCACGGATCGCCCTGCGTGGCGTGCGCGGCAATCTTACACAGAATTCTATTCCGATTCCACAGCAGAAATGCACGCAAAAAACGATTTAATAGAGTTTTCTTCCTGATCGTTTTTTTCTTGAAAGATGGCGGTGATCGGTGCTAGCAGCGATTGGGCCCTGGAAATGACTGAGTTGTAGCGCACAGGTCATGTGGGGACAGCGGCCCCGGCCGTCCCGCGGAGCGAAGCTCCGATGGGGTTCGTGCAAACCCTCGGCTGATTGAATGGTGCGCACAGGCGAGCTACCGCTCGCCGGACGGCCGATGGCGGCCGTCCCCACATGAACCACGCCCTGCCTTACTTCAAATCCGCCAGATCGCCCTCCAACTGCTGCAGGTTGAAACCTTGCGGAGTTTGTTTCTTCTTGGTCAGGTAATCCTTGCTCAGAATGGCGTAGGCTTCTTCGGTGTAAGTTTCCCAGAAGGACCACGTCATCGTCTGCAATGCGCCCCAGGTCACGACCGTGACGCCGCGTGAGTCGTAGGCCACGACGGGAACGGCGTGTCCTCCCCAGGAACCAGGTGCGCCATCGCCCGTCGGGCCGCCCGGCGGCACCGACCATGGCTGATGATTCTGTACCTGCGCTTGCGCGCTCTTGGGGAGCCGCAGCCCGATATAGCAGCCCTCGAAGATGTAGACCGAATCCATGACGTGGGCATGGTTGGCAGGCTCGAGCGCAACATAAGCGCCGATCTTGTGTCCGGCGATGCCGCTCTGCCGCCAGTAATTCAGCACATCGATCTCGACCGCGCCATCGTCGTGAGCTCCAGTCACGGGATTGTAGCCGGTGATGGCCGAATACGCCGCGACGATCTGCTTGTCAGTGGGCGTAAACATTTTCTTGCCGGCGTTCGCAGTCCACTCCATGAGCAGATGGCCGGCCGCAGCGCAGGTGCAGTCGCTGAGCTGGTCGTTTTCCATCATGCCCCACGCGGACACCTTGGTGGTGAGATCGAAACTCGCCGGCGGCGTGGGCAGCGCGGGCGTGATGTAGGAGGCTAACAACAGCGTCCGCGGATCGTGGCGCGCCGTCTGCTTGCCGAGTTTTAGTTTTTGCGGATCAATGCGCGTGGGGTCGTTGCGCAGAGTCACGCTCTGGCGTGAATCCGGAATGGACAGATCGAGTTTCTTCAATGCCATGTGGAGTCTCCTTTGGCGTGAAATCGAGAATTAGAGATCAGGAAGACGACGAGGCCCTCCGCCCAGCAACCACGTGCCCGGCGGATGTCACCAAAAACAAGGGGGAAGGGATGCGCGCGAATCTTAGACCGGCAGGAAGGTGGGGGTCAAGAGCGCTGTGAATGTCGTTACGAAAGACGAACAGCAGAGCCTGATCTTTCCCTACCCCCGAACAAAGCCACGGGTTGCTACTCAAGGCTTGGCATCGTCTTGAGTCGTTCCTAGGTTAGCCACGCTCTCCAAGGCGTCCGGCTAGATCGGCTCGCACCGTCGCTCCACGAACGCGAGCGCCGTGCCTAGGACATCCAAGAGCAACCGAGCGCCTACTTGGCTGGCGGCACGGCCGCTTCGGTCAGCGGGATTCCAAGTGTGCCCACGGTGCCCGACCTCAAATCGTAGACACCGGTGCGCAAGTACACATACTCCTTCGGTACGTCGATCTCCTTGTGCATCTGGACGCCCACCTTCTGCAGTCCGGCGTAGACGTCTGGTTTCACGGCCAGGTCGCCTTGCGTGACCACGAAGTTCAACGGCTTGCCCTGACGGTCGTAGGCGACGAGAGCGACTTCAATGTTGCCGTGGTGCGTGCCGTCGGGATTGACGTCGATCTTGAGGTCCTGGGTTGAGATCGCGAAGTCCACGCCGTAGCGGGTGAACGGTCCTTTCAGTTGGGTGTTGCTGCCGATGCGCGGCGCATCCGCCTGTGGCTGTGGGTCTGAAGGCTGAACGCGCACCTTGTACATGATTTGGGTATAGTCGGGCAGGTTACGCGCCATCAGGAACAGGAGTGGATCGGAGTCCGCTTTTTGCCCGGCGGTGAGGATGGTTTCGAGGTCGTCGGCATAATATCCGCGGCGATAGGCAAGCGCGTCTTTCCCGTTGACCAGCTTTACCTGGATGCGCCGGAATTTCCCGTCCATCGTACCGTTGCTTGGGACGTAGGTCAGCGAGTAGTAGCGCGTTCCGTTATTGACTACACGCGCCAGAGCATCGTTCAGCCCGTTGGTATTGTAGAAAGCCTTGCCGCCAGTGTCCTGGGCAAGCTGCTCCATAGCGGCGTGGCTCGAATCGCGATCCACGCCTTCGGCTCGTAACTGCCGCAATTGATCCCGCATCGCGATGGATCCTCTTTTCTGCCCAATCTCCTGGCCGTTAGCCTGAAATGCGGTATCGGTGGCAAGGCCCTCTGCCGCGATGGGATAAAGGGCGACCTGACCGGCGCTAAGCAGGTCGGCGGTCTTGCGAATGTCATCCTGAAAGTTGCTCGCTGCGGCAAACGGGTCCGGCAAATCCGGATCAGGAACAATGCCGGCCGGGAAAGCGCCAGAGAACCAGATCACGTTTTTGCGGCCGGGAACGCCAGCAAGGTACCGTGCCAACTGCTGCAAGGCTTGTAGCGTAATCCCCGTGCGTTCCTCCGTCTGGAAAACGGAAGCATCATTGAGGAACTGCCTGGTGGCGTTGATGGGATCAACCGCGGCCTGCGCCAGAGTCTGATTCTGGGGCGCCGGTGCTCCCTCATTCTCGGTCATGAAGTCGATGCGGCGCTGGTCGGCATTCTTCTCTACATCGGAAGGAAGCACCAGAGATGGACGCGGGCCGGCTTTCTCGCTGTTGAGAACCGCCAACAACTCCGAGGAATCTGTCGTGATCCCCTGCAGCATGCGCAATCGCGATGCGAGCGTGAAGATGGCAACGCGTGTGCCCGGGGGAATCGTCTTCAGGTACTTGATCATCTGTGAATGCACATAAAACTGGTCCGGTGAAGGCGTATTCAGCGCATCAAGTAGCAGCACGTTCACCGAGTCCGCGGTCCGGGTGACCGGGAAGTTGGTATAGACGTTGCGCGGCATGGGTGGCAAGGCTATCTGAGTTACCGGCGCGGCGTGGTGCTCTTCAAATGAGGAGATGGTTTGCGGTTTACCCTCTTCCTCGATTTCGAAATCTCCTTTATGCAGGCCGGTTACGGCTTCTCCTTTACCGTTGGTCACGACTACATCTACGAGGACCAGGCGAGCCTTGGCTTTGAGCGTAGGGACGGCCTGGCGGGCGTCAGGAGCCGCAGTTTGGGAGTACACGGACACGACGGAAGAGCAGAGCAGAAAGACAAAGAGGAGGCGCCCGCGCAGAAACATATCAGCCTTCTTCAGCACAGAACCTTATCACGAGGAGGGCTGGACCGGGGGAGCTTACAGCCAGAAGTCACTGTTGGGGGCGACGGGTAAGGCGGCCGAACCGACGCCGGCGGCGCGTCCCATGCGGGGTTCGACGCGGTCGCGTCCGGCGCTCTTGGCCAGGTACAGGGCTTCGTCGGCGACGCGCAGCAGTTTCTCGGAGTCGGCGGCCGACACTCCTGTGGCAATTCCGAGGCTCATGCTGACCTGCACTTTTGATCCCCCGATGACGATGCTGCAAGCGGCGACGTGGCTGCGCACGCGCTCGGCCAGTTCCCAGGTTCCCGTCAGTCCGCAGCCGGGCGCGACGATCAGGAATTCCTCGCCGCCGTAGCGTCCGACCGAATCGTAGGGGCGGACCACGGCGGAGATAGAACTGGCGATGATGCGCAGCACGACATCTCCGGCGGCGTGCCCGCGGCTGTCGTTGATGGCCTTGAAGTGATCGACGTCCGCCATGATCAGGCCCACGGGCTGGCCATCGCGCTCGGCGCGAAGCAATTCTCGATCCAGAATTTCAAGTATCGATTTGTGGTTCCACAGGCCGGTCAGGCTGTCGTGAGCGGCTTCGCGGCGCAGTTCTTCTTTCACCCGCAGCATGCGCTGCTGGGTTACGAGCAGGCGTCCGCTGGAACACACAAACGACAACAGAACCACGACAGCCGCCAGCCCGAGGCGCTCGCGCGCAATACGCAATGACATGAACAGCACCAGCAGCGGATAAATCAGGTAAAAGATTTCCGTGTAGATAGTCTTTTCCCGCCGTGGAGGTTCGGTGGGATACGACGGAGACTCCGCCTGTTTCCAGGTGGCAGCAATTACCAAGGGGACCACCAGCAGGGCGCTCCACAGCAGGTCGAACCAGGCGCCGGTTTTCAGGCCGCGGCCCGGGCCGTAGAAGTAGAGGGCATCCACGCAACCGGAGAGGGCGAGAAAGATTCCGACGCGTCCGAACAGAGCCCGGGCATCACGCGAGCGGGAAGTGGCGGCGCGCAGGACGAACGCAATCGCGACAAATCCGTAGCCCACGAAGTAGGGCGACCAAACCTCGTGCGCCATCTCTCCCGATGCATCCGCCTTCGGCAGATAAAAGAAATACAGATACGCGGCCACGCAGACCAGCACCGCCTGCACAAAGTCCAGCACAATCAAGGTGTCGAGGTGTCCGGCTTCCTGCTCCGGTTCGAGGACAATGGCCATGGCCAGCGGAACGAACCAGAAACAAAAAATCAGGTTCTCCGTCCACGAGACGGACGCGGACCGCACGAGATCGTTGTAGACGCCGAGACCCTGAGCCACCAGCCACAGAGAGTACGCGGCGGCGGCGAGTCCCCAGAACGAACGCGCCATTCCTTCGGAGCGACGGCAGGCCTGAACAACGGCGTAGATGAGCACCACGCCCAGCGACAGCTGAATCAAGTCCGAAAGTAAAGGCCCTCGGCCGGCGCTCCCGGCCAGGGCGACGACACCAGCGTGAGCCAGCCACAAGGATGCGGCCACGATCACGACCATACTTCGGTGTGGAATTTCGCTCATGCTTGCGAGACAACCGATTTTACCGATGGTGTTACAGGGAGGACCTACCTGCCGCCGGTAGCTCGGCTTCCCGCCCGAACTTGTGGCCGCATAGCTGCACCTGAGACCTCATCCAGTATGGCGCAAGGCGGGGTGCGCCTTCACCTAACCATGGTACCCCGCGATCTGGTTACCGAAATAATGAAATCAGCACCATTTTTGGAGCATCCTTCTGAGGATTTCTACAGCGTCAACGAGAGTGGCACGCTCAGCAGAAGGAAGTTGGTTGAGTTGAGAAGCCAGGTCGGCAATGCGCCGCTCGCGTGCTTGTTGAAGCAGGCGGGTACCTTTGGGAGTGGCGCGAATCTGCATGCGGCGGGCGTCGTCGGGATCGGGCGTGATCTCCGCCAGCCGGCTGCGAGCCAGGCCGGCTGCGATGCGGGTCATGGTGGGAGGCTTGACCTGCTCGGCGGCGGCCAGTTCGCCGAGCGTTTTCGGGCCTCCGAAGACGAGCACCGATAGCGCGGAGAGGCGTGCCGGGCCCTCGCCCGTGGCGACGTCGTGCTGGCGCAAACGGCGCAGCAGGTGGATGGCGGCGGAGTGCAGGCGGTCGGCGACCATGAGGACGTCCGCGCTGCTTTTGGAATGTGGATGGGGGATGGGACGTCCGCTTGGCATGGGGCTTGACTTTCTGCTTCGAATATAGTTAGCTATGCTAACTAATTTTACGGAGGAGATCAAGACTATGACCGCAACTGCAACTGGAGTGGGGATTACCCGCCTGGGCCAGATCCAGATCCGCACCTATGACGTGGAGCGCGCCGCTAACTTCTACGAAAATATCCTTGGCCTGAAACTGCTGTTCAAAGCGCCTCCAGGACTGGCGTTCTTCGACTGCGACGGGGTGCGGTTGATGCTCGACCGTCCGGACAAGCAGGAGTTCGACCATGCCAGTTCGATCCTGTATTTTGCCGTGCCCGACATTCAGGCCGCGCACGCGACGATGAAGGCACAAAGCGTGAAGTTCGAAGACGAGCCGCACATGATCGCGCGCATGCCCGACCACGACTTGTGGATGACGTTCTTCCGCGACACAGAGGACAACCTGTTGGCGCTGATGAGCGAAGTGAAGCGGTAGATCGGGCGGCGCCGGCTCTAGGCGTCCGCTATCGGACCCACAGTCAGAACACCCGGAAACTCACGTTGGTCGTTAATGTGCCCCTGGGAATCACTACTTTAACCTTTCCCGTGGTTGCGCCAGCCGGAACGGTGGTTGTGATCTCGGTGGGCGACAGGACGGTAAAAGTGGCCGCTACGCCATTGAAAGTGACCTTGGTGGCGCCAGTCAGATCTGTCCCGAGAATTCTCACGTGCCGGCCTGGAGCATTGGCGGTTGGTACGGTGGCAACGAACGGGCGAAGTCCCATCGACAGACGGAAGACCGTGCCGCAGCCTCCCGTACAGGCGGGGGAAGTTCCGCCGACGTAGGTCGTCCCGTAAAAGTTTCCGTCCGTGGCCTGCACGAGTCCGATATAGGGATACCGGCCATCAAGGCCCTTGAAAGTGTGCAACGTGGTGAACTTGCCCTGGGGAGTGATTTGGAAGATTGTGCCGCAGCCGAAGTAGCAACTGGAATTGGCTGGTCCACCCGCTGAAGTTGTTCCATAAAGATTGCCGTCGGTGCCTTGGACCAAGGCTCCGCTGGGGCTCAAGCCGTCGGGGCCGGCGAAGTAATGCATCGTGGTCAGAACGCCTTCGGGAGTAATCTCGAACACTGTCCCGCAGCCCGTGCTGACGCAGGTGGCGCTAGCTGGCCCACCTTCGGCGGTTGTCCCGTAGAAGTGCCCGTTGGAGGCTTCCACCAAAGGGGCGACAGGCCACGATCCGTCGGCACCGTTGAAACTGCGCAGGGTCGTCATCGCGCCGTCAGGTGTCATCTTGAACACCGTGCCATGGCCGTCCGCGTAGGTGATGGTTGTGCCGTAGAGATTTCCGTCGGTGCCTTCCACCAGTCCTGCTACGGGAAAGCTGAAGTCTTCAAAGTTATAGAGTGTCGTCAGAGTGCCGTTCGGGGTCATCCTGAAAATCGTGCCGCCACTTCCGCTGCCACCAGCGCTGGTTGTGCCGTAGAAATCTGCATTGCTGGCCTGAATCAGCCCTAGCGGGTTCAGGCCATCGGAGCCATCGAAGCTATGCAGCGTGAAGAGCGTGCCCTGGGAGGAAACCCGGAACACTGTTCCGCAGTAGCTGCACCCGCTCCCTCCACTGGAGGTTATTCCGTACAGTTCTCCGTTGGTGGCAGGTACCAGGCCTGATTCAGGAACCTCGCCATCGGCACAATTTGTTCGCGAACAAAAATAGTGCACCAATGTGAGCTTGCCCGCCAGCGTGATTTTGAAGATCGTGCCGCTCTTCTTGAGTCCGCCATTATCGGTGGTTCCGTACAAATTCCCGTCGAAACCTTGCACCAGCGGCGCCTGGGAAAAAGCACCGTTAGTGTTGTTGAAACTGGCCAGAGTTGTGAAAGTCTGCGCCGGCGAAGAAATCGCCGTCGCGGCACAAAACAGGGTAGCGAAGCAGGCTGTTTTCCATCCGATAATAATAGAATTCATAGTTTGATTTTTCCCGATCCGCGTTGGGCTCGCGTCGATGTGTCTCCGAAATAGATTGGGTGCGCAGTGCTCCAGTGGGGAGAAAACTACTTTGATGATGCAACGAAGGGCAAGGCGCGGCATCGCGATAGGATGAGGAGCGCGAATAAAATGTTGCTTCATGTCGTACGGCGTGTCATCCCCAAAAGTATTGCCCAAGAAAGAGGATCAACCTCAGGACAGGGAAGCCGCCTTTGCGTAAGCGTTTTAGATCTGCAGACATCGGTTTTGTCATTTTTCTCCCTTGGCCAGAACGGACTTCCGAGTTTTGGACGAGAGACAAATGACGAAGGTGCTGGTTGAAACTGAAACCTCTTAAAAGAGCGGGCGTGAGGGTCAAACGTCGCCAAGTTGGCCGAACACTAACCCATGCCTGCGCTGGAAGGTCGTCCGTCCTCGCAGGGTCCCGTTAGCGCAGCTTGCACACTACTGCCTCCGCGATGGGGTTGCTGTTCAAAATCGCTCACTCATAGGTTGAGCGTAAAGCGATTCAACGTCAGCTGGCCCGTTCGTGGCACAGCCTACCTCCACCCTTTCATTGACTTGCCCTATCTCTGGCCCTAACATTTCAGCCCAATGATCGGCCAGACCATCTCGCACTACCGCATCCTCGAAAAACTCGGCGGAGGCGGGATGGGAGTGGTGTACAAGGCCGAGGACGTGACCCTGCGCCGCTTTGTCGCTCTGAAGTTTCTGCCGGACGACCTAGCCAGAGACCCGCAAGCGCTTGCCCGGTTCCAACGGGAGGCGCAAGCAGCTTCCGCATTGAATCATCCCAATATTTGCACCGTCTATGAGATTGGGCACCACGACGGGCGGCCCTTCATCGTCATGGAATTTCTGGACGGCGTGACCCTGATGCATCGCATCGCGGGAAGGCCCCTGGATACCGACACGTTGCTGGGTTTGGCGATTGAGATTGCCGACGGGCTGGATGCTGCCCACAGCGAAGGCATTGTTCATCGCGACATCAAGCCGGGGAATGTCTTCATCACCAAGCGGGGACACGCCAAGATTCTGGACTTTGGGCTGGCCAAGGTAAGTCCACGAGGGTTTCGTTCGAGCGGCGTGACTGTGGACGAATCGCATCTGACAGTCCCGGCTCGACGCTTGGCACGGTGGCATATATGTCGCCGGAGCAGGCGAGGGCGAAGGAACTGGACGCGCGCACGGACTTGTTCTCGTTCGGAGCGATGCTATACGAGATGGCTACCCGGCAGTTGCCTTTCCGTGGCGAGAGTTCTGCAGTCATCTTCCGTGAGATTCTGGATCGTGACCCGGTCCCGGCGGTGCGTTTGAATGCCGATCTTCCTCCCGAGTTGGAGCGCCTGATTCATAAAGCTCTCGAGAAAGATCGCGACATTCGCTATCAGAGCGCCGCCGAGATGTGCGCCGACCTGAAAAAATTGAAGCGGGACACAACCTCCGGAAAAGTGACGGTCGCCACTCCGACTGCGAAAGGGTGTTCGTTCAAGGCAGACAACGGCGCGTAGAACTAGTTCGCTACGACAGCACGGCCAAGCAATTTGTCCCGTTCCTGGAAGGCATTTCCGCCAGCGACCTGGCCTTCTCGCGCAATGGCGGGTGGGTCACTTACAGCACCATACCGGACGCCACTCTGTGGCGCAGCCGGGTAGACGGCAGCGAAGCCCTCCAGCTAACCTATCCACCCTGGACGGCAGCCCTACCGAGCTGGTCGCCGGACGGAAGCCAAATCGCCTACGCCGCTGCTCAGCCAGGAAAGCCCTTCAAAATCTTTCTGGTCCCGGCGCAGGGAGGCTCTCCCGAAGAGTTGTTGCCGACAGATGCCGCCGAAATGGACCCCACGTGGTCTCCGGATGGCAAGCGGCTGGCCTTCGGGCGGCTTGGCCGCGCCACCAGCGTTCACGATATTCAGCTGGTTGACGTGAAGACCCGCCAGACCTCCGCCGTGCCCGGTTCGGATGGCCTGTTCAGTCCCCGCTGGTCTCCCGATGGCCGCTACCTCGCGGCGATGACAGTCGATTTGAAGCGAATCATGCTCTACGACTTCCAGACCCAAAAATGGTCGGGATGGTTTACGGATGCCGGCAACCTCGGTTATGAAAGCTGGTCGTCGGACAGCCATTATCTGTATCTGTACTACGATAACCTTCTTGCCGACAATCCTGCGTGCCGCCGCGTCAAGCTAGGGGAGCACCATCCCGAAGATCTTTTCAGCCTGACCAGACTGCGCCGCTACAACGGAAACTTTGGATTCTGGGGCGGCCTGGCGCCGGATAACTCCCGGGTTTTCGTGCGGGATATCAGCACCCAGGAAATCTACGCGCTGGATGTTGAATTGCCTTAACTGGAATTCACTTCAACACATCCCGCCTACTCGCCGTCGCGATTGCGATCGCTGCGTTGATGCTGTTACGAACTGAAGCATCGACTCCTGGGACGGGAGGGCGCGGTATACAAATTGTTTATCCTGACACGAACCGTGATTCGGACACTAGTCCCCTCGACTTCTTGCGGGTACAAAAAGGAATTCCAGAATAATTGCTCCGCTTCGCATTCAAGCAGGAGACTCGGCACCGCTGAAAAGTCGTGCCCTCCAAAATCGCCCATACCCTTCAGTGGAACCGCCGTACGCGAGCGCGGCATCAAACGTTCGTATGAATCGGAATCGAGTATTGCAATCGCTAGCGACAGGAATGGCGCTGTGTGCTTTCGCGTGGGGGCAGACAGGCGACCCGGATCTGACCGACGGATTGCGCCTGCTCGAGGAAGCTCGGACCACGCTGGCGGAGAAAGCTCTGAACGAGGCGCGCGATTATTTTCTCAAGCTCACCCAGAAAAATACGGGCAGCGCGATCTACCGTTACGAGTTGGCCCGCGTCGATCAGTATCGCTGCAACGCAGCTGACATGCGCAAGGACAACAAGGCCGCAATGGCCGCGATGGAGTCGGCGATCTCCGAGGCGCTCGAGGCGATCAAGCTGAATGAGGCCTCCGCCGATGAACACAGCCTGCTCGCCGATCTCTATGGACGGCGCATCGGTCTGGGCGGATTCATGGCCGGTGCGCGATTTGGACCGAAGGTCGGTGCGGAAAACAAGCGCGCGCTGGAACTGGATCCTAATAATTCCAGAGTGCTGGCCAGCGTGGGCCGGCAGTACCTGCTGGCCCCGAAAATGTTCGGCGGCGATCTCGACAAGGCGATTGCCAACTTGCAGAAATCGACGGAACGCGACCCCCAGGCGGACGAGACATTCGTCTGGCTAGCCGTCGCCGAGCGCAAGAAGGGTGACACCGACACCGCGAACCAGGCTCTGGGCAAGGCTTTGCGGCTGAATCCGCGGAGCGTGTTCGCTCAGAACACGAAGGCCACCAAGTAGGACGACGTTATTGTTTGGTGTTGATCTTCGCGTCGGGCAGAGGCGATTGCATAGGACTCGTGTTGCTGAAGTGAATGAAGTTGGTCACCTTGCCGGAGGCATCGCGCACAAATCTGATCTCTTCGGCTTCGCTGCCGTCCTTGCGGACGCGGCGGAAAACGTCACCGCCTTTGGGCTTCAGAAAGCGCATGTCGCCGACGGGGTCGGTGGATGGCAAGTTGAGAAAAACCAGTCCTCCGGCCCACGGCAATAACACCAGTTCCGAGTCCCAGGGCTGCGCGGAGTAGCGGCCAACGTAGTCCTCAAGCTTGACTCCGGTAGCGGGAGGCGGCGCTTTGAACTCGTAGCCCTTGCGCTTGTCCAGAATGGCGAAGACGGCCTCGGCGAACGGCGAAGGGCCGTCTGCACCGGTGTCCATCACGATCACGGCAGTTTGATCATCGTTCCGCATCGACAGGATGGTGTGGTACCCGGGACAGGAGCCTCCGTGTCCGACATAGATGTGGTCGTCTCTATGCTCGACCGCGAAGCCCAGCCCCCAACTGGTCTTCCAGTCCGGATCCATAAATTGGACGCGTTGCATCTCGCGCAAGGTGGGAGCTTTCAGGACGTTCGTCTGGCCGGTGCGCAGCAGGCGGAATTGCCAGGAGGCGAACTTGCCGAGGTCGTCCACGGTGGAGGTGTAGCCGGCGGCGGGGGTGACGCCGCGGGTGTTGAATGGCTTCACCAGATCACGGGTACCGTCGCGCTTCAAGGCGCCATAGCCGACGGCCAAGCTCTTTCCGTATAGGTCCATCGGCATAAAAGTACGGGTATTGTTCAGACCGAGTGGGGCGAGAACGTTGGCCTTGGCATAGTCTTCATACGGCTGCCCTGCGACAGCGGCTACCGTCTCGCCGACCAGGGTGAGCCCGAGATTGCTGTACTGGAAATAACGTTCGGCGGGATAGAGCGCCGACTGGCTTGCGATCTTGGCTCGAATCTCATCGCGCGTGGGAAAAGGAAAATCGGGTCCTGACCAGTACGGAAAATCGGACTCCCGGGGAATGCCAGAAGAGTGAGTGAGCACGCCGCGCAGGGTGATCGGGCCGCTATCGCTGGCGGGACTGATGGTGGCCCAGGGAAGATAAGTGGTGATCGGGTCGTCCAGGCGAACTTTGCCCGCCTCGTAGAGTTGCATCAGGGAGATCGAAGTGAACAGCTTAGAGATCGAGCAGATGGAGTAAATCGTCTGCGGCGTTGCGGCGACGGTGTGGCTGGCGTCGATGGTCCCGAAGCCCTTGGACCAGGTCATGTCGTCGCCCACGACTACACCGGCCGAAAGCGCGGGAATGTGCCGGTATACCTGCACGCTGTCCAGCCAGACGTCCACCACCCGGAGCGCTTCGGCGCGTTCTGCCGCATCTTTCGGAGCTTGCGCGGTTGCGGTTGTGGAGATGAAAGCAAGAGTGCAGACGACGGAGAGGACCAGTCGTTTCATTCGTGAGCTCCAATGTGGGAAGTGTCTGCTCCAATGCGGCATATGCGAGCCGGCTCATTCTAGTCGAAAGGAGAATTCCATAGCGCTGCTTTTGGGGAAACACAACCGGAAGCTGCATGCAGAGAGACGCCCAGGATCACAAAACCGGATCGCTTCCTCTGCTATCATCGCTGACGGAGTCATCAGTACTCATGGAATATCTCGACGACGACGATTTTGAAGAGGACAACATACCCGTTGTTTCCGGAAGAGGAGAGGGAGTCATGGAAGAAGTTCCGGCCACAGGCTCGGGCGCTGGGCGCCGTAATGAAGACATTGCACTGGATCTGATGAAGTTCGTCGCCATGACCACGGGCTACGGAAGGACCACTTCCACGGGCGTGGGATTTCAAGGCACCGGCTCCGCCGCCAAGCCGGAAGACTACGCCGAGCGCCTGCTCGAGTTGTACGGCAAGTGCCTGAGCGCGGTGGGTGGGAAGAAGTAAGACCCGAGCCTTCTGCCACAAGGGTGGCTACCGAATGTTCTTGAAACGGCCGCTGGTTCTTTTGCTGCTTGCCGGGGTCACGAGTTCCTTGCTTCCCGCCCAAGAAAAAGCGGCGGAGAAGCCAAGCCCTGCTGCGGCCTCTCCTGCGTCTGATTTTTCCAAAGAAGCCTACACCATCGAGCGGCACATTAGCCGGATCACCACGGAAAGCGATGGCACCAGCTCGCGGGAAGTAACCGCGGAGGTAGAGATGCTCGCCGAGGCCGGCGTCAAGGCCTTTGCCGTCCTCAGCTTCACCTACACCAGCGCCAACGAGGTGGTGGACATCGACTATGTCCGCGTCCGCAAGGCCGACGGCACCGTAGTCAAGACTCCGGACTACAACATCCAGGATATGCCGGGCGAGGTGACGCGCACCGCTCCCCTCTACAGCGACATCCACGAGAAACACATCGCTGTGAAAGGGTTGGGTGTGGGCGATGTGCTGGAGTATGTAGTCCGGTTTCGCGTTGTGAAGCCGCTGGTTCCTGGACATTTCTGGTACGAGTATTCTTTCGTCAAGAGTGCGATCGCCAAAGACGAGGAGCTTGAGATCAGCATTCCCAGAGAAAAATACGTCAAGGTCGTCAGTCCCGATTTCAAGCCGGAGATCAAGGAGGAAGGGACGCGGCGCGTTTATCGCTGGAAGCACGCGAATCTGGAAGTAACAGAGAAGGATCCGAACGAGGTGCCGCGGCGAATTCCGCCGAACCCGGACGTGCAGGTGACGACCTTCGCCACCTGGGAAGACATTGGCCGCTGGTACGGAGGCCTGCAGAAGGATCCTCTCGAGGTCACCGCGCCCATTCAAGCGAAGGCCGCAGAATTGACCAAGGGACTCACGACGGACGACGACAAGATCCACGCCATCTACAATTTTGTATCGCTGAAGTATCACTACATTGGGCTGGACTTCGGCATTGGCCGCTACCAGCCGCATGCGGCTGACGATGTCCTCGACAACGGTTATGGCGACTGCAAGGACAAGCACACGCTCCTGGCGTCTCTACTGAAGGCGGCGGGAATCGAGGCATGGCCGGTGCTGATCCATAGCCGCCGCAAGCTCGATCCGGACGTGCCATCGCCCGCGCAGTTTAACCACGTCATCACCGCAGTACGCCGCGGAGATAAGTTCCTCTGGCTCGATACCACGCCAGAGGTCGCGCCGTACGGATTGCTGCTACTAAATCTGCGCGACAAGCAGGCGTTGATTATCCCAACCAGCAAGCCGCCCGCGCTGGTGACTACTCCGCAGAATCCGCCGTTTGCCGAGGAACACGAATTCTCCGCAAAAGGAAAGCTCGGGCCGGACGGAACCTTCACGGGGCACATCGAACAATCGTATCGGGGAGACACCGAAGTCCTGCTGCGAAGCGTTTTTCGGCAGGTTTCGCAATCGCAGTGGAAGGAGACGGTGCAGCGATTCTCCTACGGGCTGAATTTTGGCGGCGATGTCAGCAACGTGAAGATGACTCCACCCGACGAACTGGACAAGCCCTTTCAACTTTCCTACGACTATGTACGGAAAAACTTCGGCGACTGGGAAAATCGGCACATCATCCCGCCGTTGCCGCCGATCGGTATGGAGATCGTGAAAGGTTCCAGGGAGAAGAAGCCCTCGGAACCGCTACCGCTCGGCGGGTTGGGCAAAGCGACATTCCGGTCGCGAGTCGAATTGCCGGGGGGCTATGCCGCGACCGCGCCGGCAAAGTGCCATCTCTCGGAGCCGTACGCGGAGTATACCGATGACACTCGCATCGAAAATGGCGTGATGACCACCACGCGCGAAATGGTGGTGAAGAAAAATGAAATTCTGCTGAGCGATTGGGATGGGTATTACAAATTCGGTCGGGCTGTGGCTGACGACGAATTCAACTTTATGCGTCTCCGTCGCACGGGCGCATCCGTGGAGGCCAAGGGAGAGGAAGTCGGGGACGAGGACGAGGAAAGTACGGGGGATATCGATCAAACTTTTCGTGACGGGACCGATGCGTTAGAGCGCCGGGATTTTAAGGGAACACAGGAAGTATTTGAGAAAGTGATCGCCAAGGACCCGAATCACAAGTTCGCACACCTGAATCTCGGGCTGGCGCAGGGAGCGCAGGGTCACACTTTCGATGCCCTAGCGCAGTTCCAAAAGGAAGAGGAGATTTCCCCTGACGATCCACGTGCGTATCAGGCTGCGGCCTCGCTGGCCAGCTATATGGGCAACACGAACGGTGCGATCGCAGAGTGGCGCAAGCTGTTGAAGGTGGACCCGGCAAACCGCACCGCAGCGACGACTCTTGCCGGGTTGCTCATGCAAGAGGAGAAATATCCTGACGCGGCGGAGGTCCTGGAAGTGGCGGCCAAGGCTGCGCCCGACAACTCAGGCCTGCAATACCAACTCGGGGAGGCGTACTTCAAGAGCGGACAAAGCGATAAGGCGGTGACTCGCATGAAACAGGCGGTGGAGCAGAAGGACGACGATCCTGACATGCTGAATAACGTGGCCTACCTGCTCGCGGACAATAAAACAAACCTGGATTTGGCCAAACAGTACGCCGAGAAGGCCGTCGACGAAATCGAGGATCGGTCGCGGGGCGCGGAGTCTTCCGAGCAGGTAGGCCAGGACGTGACTTATCGATATGGGCTCATCTGGGACACGTTGGGATGGGTTTACTTCCAGCAGGGAGATGCGAGGCGTGCCGAAAGCCTGGTTCGCGCGGCGTGGTTGTTGGGAGAAGAGACGTGGTGGCAGAAGACCTGGGCGAAATTTACGAGAAGGAAGGCAAGAGCCAGGAGGCGGCGCACGCGTATCAAGATGCACTGGCGGTGTCGTCGGTGCCGCCTGTGGCCCAGACCGATGCGCAAAAGGCTTACAAGACCCATGCGGACGAGATCAAAGCGCGCTATAAGAAATTGACGGGAAAAGAAGTTCCACCCAGCGAAATCCGGCGCCTGCCCAATGGACAGTGGACCCAGACTCCAGCCGAGCAGCTTCGCCACACGCGCGAGGTGAAAGTCAGCAACGAGGCGAAGCTCTCGGGCAAGGCGCAGTTTATCGTCGAAATCAAGCCGGGGAAAGTAAACTCGGCGCACTACTTGAGCGGCGACGATACGCTCGAACCCCTCGCGGACAAACTGGTGGAGGCCCATTATCCGCTTGAGTTCCCGCCCGACAGCGAAGCCATTCTCGTGCTCAGGCTCGACGTTAACTGCCAGCCCACCACCCCATGCGTCGCGACGCTGGTCAACCCGGTTCCAGAGCGCCACTAACTCCGTACCACGTACTCCATCCCCCAGCCTCATCCAAGCGCAGACCGTTACCCGTGAAGTGCAGGTTCTTCCGTAACGTGTTCCCGCAGCTGAAACGTCAGATACTGAAGGAGTGAATTCTCTCCCCTCATCACTGCCCGGCCAGCGGGCGACGAGAGCGCATTTTGCCGAGCCCACGACGGCGGTCCTTCGGTTCAAGGACGGCCGCCGCATCGCGGCCAAGTTGAAAGTTGTTTCCCTAACCGGCGGATTGCTGGCCCTGGCTCACCCGATCGACACCGGGTGCAATGCGAAATTGATGTTTCTGACCGGGTCGGGGATGGTGCTCGGCGCGGCAGAGATGCTGAGCCCGCGCTCCTGGACGCTGCAGCCCTTTCGCTTCGTCGCCCTCAATGATGACGACCAAGCCCGGCTGAAAGCCGTCATTCAGATGAACAGCGACCACGGTACCAGCGCTCAAATCGAACGCTCCCGAGCCTGGTGAACTTCCTGCGCCCGTTCCGCTTTTGCCGACCGTCCATGTCGAACCGCCACGCTAATTCCTAATGATCTCGAAGGAGAAGTTTGAATCCGAACCAGTTCGATCGGTTTTTCGAGGCCCGCAATTCCCCGCCTAATGCAACGTGTCCGGGCCGCCGGATTCGCCCGGTGGAGTGGTGCGGGGATAGAAACCCATCTCAAATTCGTAGGTATAGCGCAACGCCAACTCGAGGCGGTTCCAGCAGCCGGCCCGGTCGTAAATCTGTTTCAAGTAGTTCTTAACCACGAGCTCGCTGATGCTCATCTCGCGCGCGATTTCGCTATTTTTGTGACCGGTGGCCACAAGACCGACGACTTCGAATAGACGCGGCGTCAGCAATTCCAGTAGTGTAGGTCCCTCCCTTGTCTTATCGATGAGGGCGCCTCTCGGCACAGTTCAGGTCTCCATTCGGAGGCGGTCCGCCGATAGAGATGCAGCGGCCGTCTCTTTTCGCGGAATCGCCGCCTCAGCTGCGGCCCGGTCAAGCGGCTTTGCCCTTGCGTATCGCGAGTGCTGCGTGGATCCAATCTACTCCCGCTTCGCACTTACCGTCTGGGAGACCGTCCTCCTCGCTGTTATTCAGCAAGTCATACAACTGCTTGACGAGGTGCATGAATTCCCTGGGGTCTCGCTCTTGGCGAGCGGCACTGGCCAGTTGCTTCCAGCGGTTGGGGGGAGCGCCAGACATTGGTCAGCCTCCTGCAAACGAGTCGGCCGTATCAGGGAGCCGTCGACTGCCCCTTTTCTGTTGCACTTGATTTGCCAATGGCTAACCTCAGCGACTTCAGAAGGATGTCTTGATATGCAGCAAGCGGAGCCCGGCTACTTTTGCAAACCCGCTGGTAGTTAATTCGCGACGCTTTGTTCTTGCAACGGCGGTTTCGACAGACCGGGGTCTTGCAGCATTCGTTCAGCGGATGATTGATTCGAGCTTCGGGGTGACGAAGCCGAGGCAATGAAAAACCGCGCCCGAGAGGGCGCGGTTCGGACCTTCATTCTGAGGCCGCGGAAGTGCTCGCGGCCACGGTAACTCTTACCGGCGCTTCTTACCTTTCTTTTTTGCCGCTTTCTTCGCGGGCTTCTTCTTGGGCGCCTTCTTGGCGGCCTTCTTCTTGGCAGGCTTTTTGGGCGCTTTCTTGGCCGGCTTCTTGGCCGCCGATTTCTTCTTCGCTTTGGGCTTGGGCTTGGGTTTGCCGCCCCCGCCGCTAGGGGCGGGTGGTGCGGGCTTAGGCGCAGGAGGCGCGGGCGCGGACATGGGCTCCGGTTCCGCTGCTTCGGATTCCGGCACCCCCGATTCCTCTTCCTCCTCCTCTTCTTCGAAATCTTCCTCCAGCGACTCGCTGTAAGCGCCGCTGTCGCCGAATTCTTCCTCTTCATCACGTCCGTAGAGCGTGGGGTCGTAGAACGTCATTGCTCCTCCTGATTTCAGTGGCGGCCGGGTGCCGAACAGCGCCCCCTGGCTGCGGGCACGAGAGAATTTAAAAGACCACCGAAACTACTTTGCTGGAACGGCGCGTGATTATAGCACGACGTTCGGTGCAAGCCGCAAGGACTGCAAACACATACTGCTGGCTATCCTGTTATCACACGGGACAGGCAAAGGAAAGAAAAAAAAAGAGGCGGAGCTTAGTTGCGACACCCTGAGAGACTGCGTGAGAATTCGTGCCGTCCCTACGGGACTCTCGTATCTTCGCCACTCTTTCCCGCCACTGCCGTACCGGGCTTTCCCATCCCTCCGCTGCGCGGCTGTATCCTGGAGGTTCTGGTGCACTGTTTTCCCAGACCTTAGGTCCCAAGCACATTCTTTAAACCTAGCCGCGCTTCGATTGGCCGCTTGGTTCGCTAAGACACCTGCGATTCCAGCTTCTTGATCACCGTCACCTTGCTGTAGGCCACGCGAAATGCCAGGCGCTCGGCGTTGCGCTGCGAGGTCGTTCCGCCCTGCGTGACCACGACCGCATATTCGCATCCGGACACGACTGCGGCCGCCAGGCGCGCCCGCAGCAGGGCCGTCTGCAGCCCGCGGCCGCGGAACTCGGCGAGGGTTCCCACCCCACAGAGGGCAAAGACTTTGTGCTCGGGAATCACCAGGCCCGTGCCGCAGGCCACCAGTTTGCCCTCGACGGAGGCGACGAATGCCAGAGCCCGTTTCATCTGGTAGAGCGGAGTGATAAGCCCCCGAAACGGCTCGGGCGCGCCATCTGGAAAGAATGCACTTTCCACGATCGCCCCCGTAACCTGGGCCTCCTCAATGGGACTGCGCCGCACTTCACACCCTGCAGGAGCGGGAGGGAACTTCTCTCCCACATCGAGCTGGCGGTACAGCACGTTGTTCAGTTCCGCGATGGCATAGCCCCGCTCCTTGAACAACTCAAACACCTCCGGCCCGTGCATGGGACACAAATCCACCTGCGACGGGGCTTTGTGCGCGGCGTAAAACTGCTCGACACGTTCCAAGTCTTCGGCGGTAAACGGACGATCCAGCCCTGCGCCAGTCGCCCGCCCGATTGGCGATCCCAGGCCAGCGAACACCATATGCCCGCCACAAATCTCTTCCACCGCCGCCCCGATCTCAGGCCGGGTCTTCTGGAATACGCGTGCGTACTCGACTTGCGGCATCTCCTCGCCCGACTCGAAGCGGCGAGCCAGTGCCTTATCCACGAATTGCATGTCAAGGGTCCTTTCTGGTTGTAAGAGGACACAGGTGAGCGACGCGCGCACTCCTGCGCGTTCGCAAAGGAAAGCAACCAGCAGAATTAAAGGATGGCGGTCATAGACAGCACAGAATTCTACCGTAGAGGCACGAATTAGTGGCAAAATACGTCCCCATGTTTACACTTCGCCTGGCGTTGCTCTCTCTGTTGATATGTGTGTTGCGGCCGCTCGACGCCGCCGCAGCCGAGTCCCAGACTCTCCGCTACACGGTTGTTTCCAACGGCAAGCTCGCCGGCAGCGAGGTCGACAACTACCTGCCCGGCGGCCGCGTGGAGAGCGCGTTCGAGTTCAACGACCGTGGGCGCGGCCCCAAGGTGACAGCCGTCTACGTGCTGGATTCCAATGGGATGCCCTCGAAGGTCGACGAAACCGGCAACGACTACCTGAAAGCTCCGGTCGACGAGCACTTTGAAGTCAAAGACAGCATCGGGCACTGGAAAAGCACCACCGAGAACGGACAGGGCCCGGCGGGAAGCTTTTACGTCAGCAATAACGGCGCTGCGGCCGAACTTGCGTTCCTGGTCGCGGCTCTCGAGAAGGCCCATGGTGCGGCGGTCCACCTGCTTCCTGCCGGAGAGGCGCGGCTCGAACGCCTGACCGATGTGACTTTGGAAGACCACGGCCAGAAAATCCACGTCACTGACTTCGCGATCACCGGACTCTCCTACGAGCCCCAGACGGTGTGGCTCGATGACGACCACCATTTTTTTGGAATCCCCGGACCCTGGTTTGCTTTCATGCGGGAAGGCTGGGAGAAGACGAACGACCAACTCTATGCCATCGATGTCAAACAAGTCGACGCACGCTACGCACAACTGGCCAAAAACCTGGCGAGGCATCCGGGGCACCCTGTTGCCGTCGAACACGTACGCTTGTTCGATTCCGAGCAGGCTCTCATGCGGGAAGATCAGACGGTGGTCGTGTCTGGCGACCACTTCCTGGCGGTCGGACCGTCAAGCGCTGTGCACCCGCCCGCGGACGCCGAGCGCATCGATGGAACCGGCAAGACTTTACTCCCGGGCCTGTTCGACATGCACACCCACAACCAGGCCCTGGACGGCATCCTGCACATTGCCAGCGGTGTAACTGGCGTTCGCGACATGGGGAACGACATGGAGCAACTCCAGCATCTGCAGAATCAGTGGCAGAACGGCACCGCCATCGGTCCGCGCATGTGGAAAGCTGGATTCATCGACGGCCACGGCCCATTCCAGGCTCCCACCGGATTGTATGCCGATACCGCGGCTGAGGCCGAGGCTGCGGTCAAACGTTACGCCGATCTGGGCTACGTTCAAATCAAGCTGTACAGCTCGCTTAATCCTGAATTCGTGCCCGGCATCGTCAAAGTCGCCCACTCTCGCGGACTCAGGGTGAGCGGCCACATTCCCAACGGAATCACGGCCTCGACATTCGTCGAAGACGGCGCGGACGAGATTCAGCACATCAACTTCATCTTTCTGAACTTTCTCGCATCGCAGGTGAAAGACACCCGCACCCCGGAACGCTTCACTGCCGTCGGCACCAACGCCGCCAAACTCGATCTGCAGTCGAAGCCGGTGCAGGATTTCATCCAACTTCTGCTCGACCATCACACCACAGTCGATGTGACCCTGGCCACCTTTGAAGGCATGTTCACCGAGCGTCCAGGGCAGGTATCCCCAGACTTCGCGCCGGTTGTGAAACGGCTGCCCGCGCAAGTCCAGCGCAGCGCCTACGGCGGCGGACTTCCGGTCACCGCCGACACCGACCAGCTATACAAGGATTCCTATCGAGCCATGCTCGCGATGACCAAGCGGATGTACGACGCAGGCGTCCCCATCCTGGCCGGCACGGACGCCACCGCCGGAATCATGCTGCATCGGGAATTGGAACTGGAAGTCCAGGCTGGCATTCCGCCTGCGAAATCGCTGCAGATTGCGACCTTTAATGCGGCCCGTCTGCTGAAACAGGAAAAGGAACTGGGGTCGGTCGCCGCCGGCAAGCGCGCCGACTTCGTGCTGGTGGAGGGAAATCCGGCGGAACACATCAGCGACATCCGCCGCTGCCGCCTGGTGATGAAAGACGGCACGCTCTACAACAGCGCTGATCTGTACGCCGCGGTCGGCATCCAGCCGGCGGAATAGATTAGCCGCGAATGTTTCTAGTTCTCAAAGGCCACGCGCAGAGTTCTGACGTGGCAAAGGTCTGTCATCCTGAGGCGGGTGTCTTTTGCCCGCCGAAGAACGGCGCCTCAGGATGACAATACAAGCTAGGCCGGCCAGAGCAACTCGGAATACTCTCTAATTTGTCGAGCTGAAATCGCTCTAGGGAAACGCAGGCAAAACTTACGGCAGAGAGCCGCGATCCACTATACCTGCTGCCGCGCTTCGCCCAGCGCTATACTGACGTCCATCTTCTTCTTGTTGCGGTAGATGGTGACCTTCACCGTATCGCCGGCGCGGTGGTTGTTCATCATCTGCGCCAGGTCGTCCTCGTCTTGTATCTTCTGATCGTCGATGGCCACGATCAGGTCGCCACCCAGCATGATGGGAATGTTGCCCAGGTAGGCTCGCTCCGAGCCGCCGTGCAGCCCGGCCAGATCGGCGGAACCGCCCGGCGTCACCTGGATGATCAGTAATCCGTAATCCACGGGCAAGCCCATTTCGTCGGCGAGTTCGGGACCAATGGGAATCGTACGAACGCCCAGAGCCGGACGCCGTACCCGGCCCAGGGTCAGCAGGTCATTGAGCACGGCCTTCGCCGTGTTGATGGGAATGGCGAAGCCAATGCCTGCGTTCTGGCCGACATTGGACAGGATCATGGTATTGATCCCGATGACCTCTCCGTGTCCGTTCATCAATGGCCCGCCCGAATTGCCCGGGTTGATGGCCGCGTCGGTCTGGATGGCTTCGTCGATCATGGCGCCGTTGGGCTCGCGCACCGGGCGAATCGAACTCACGATGCCGCGAGTCATGGTTCCCGCCAGGCCAAAGGGATTGCCGATGGCGTACACTTTCTGCCCTACCTGCAGGTTGCGCGAGTCACCCAGCACCGACGGAACCAGATCGGGCGCCTTGATCTGGATCACCGCCAGATCGTGCGGCGCATCGCTTCCGACCACGGTCGCTTTGTACTTCTTGCGGTTGTGCATCGTGACTTCCACCTGCCGGGCGTCGGCTATGACGTGATAGTTGGTCAGGATGTGGCCTTCTTTATCGATGACGAAGCCAGAGCCCTGTCCCTCTTGCGGCACCAGGCCATAGAAGAAGTCGAACGTCATGGCGCGCGAGGTAACGTTCACCACCGACGGAATATTCTTTTTGTAAACGCTGATGTTGTTCTGCTCTTCCCCGTCGAGCGACTCTCCCGGGGCGGCCTCGGTGATCTCCACCTGCTCGGGATGGGCCAACCAGTTCGAGGGGTGGATTCCGGCCTGCGAGTTGGAACGCCAGGTCGTGAAGTAGAAGAACCCGCCGGCAATGGCCAGCGTGAGGATCAAAGGCCGTATGAGTTTCATAATTCCAACCACCTGAGCTATGTACGACGCGTGGGAATGAAAAGGTCCCTCATTTCATTCTAAACAATGCTCGTGCCGGAGGATACCGCTTCACCGCGACGGGAGCGGTTCAGTTTGAGAGGGGATCACACAAACGACAGACGCTGACCGAGATCTAGTGGCAGCGATACTCAGACAGTGGCCCAACGTCGCTCAGAACCCATGGTTCTTGCAAAATCGCCGCCCTATGAGAATCTTGATCCGCAAGCTTAGGCGAATACCTGATGCAGCGCAGGATAAATCCTGCGATAAGTGGTATAGGCGTGCTGCATAGTTCTTGACCCCGGTGGATCCACCGCGATCCGCGCCGCCACCCGAACCACCTTGTCACAGGCTTCATCGACCGATGCCCACGCCCCTGCGCCGGTGCCTGCCAGAATCGCTGCGCCATACGCGGCCCCCTCTTCCGCTGCGACGATTTCCACTTCATGCCTGTAAACGTCAGCTTGAATCTGTCGCCACAATGGTGATCGCGCTCCTCCGCCGCCCAGCCGGATCGAGGTGACCGGAATCTTCATCTCCTCAAAAATGGTGAACGTATCTTTCAAGCTGAAAGCCACGCCCTCCATCACGGCCCGAATCAGGTGTCCGCGCGTGTGCGAAGCTGTCAGTCCCAACAAGGCCGCTCGAGCGTTCGGATCGAGGTGCGGTGTGCGCTCGCCCATAAGATAAGGCACCCAGAAAGCCCCCTCCGACCCAGCAGGCGCCGCACTGGCTTCTTCGGCCAGCACATCGTAAGGATCGCGCCCGTCTTTGGACACCGCCCCGAAGCGATCACGAAACCAGCGCAACGACAATCCCGCGGCCTGCGTCACGCCCATTACGTGCCACCGTCCAGGGATCGCGTGACAAAACGTATGCAACCGCCCCTGCGGATCGAGCGCCGGACGATCCGTCGCGGCAAAAACGACGCCGGAAGTTCCGATCGTGGCGCTGACTGCGCCCGCCCGCGCGATGCCCATGCCAACGGCGCCCGCCGCCTGATCGCCAGCGCCGGCCACGACCGGCGTTCCGGCTCGCAGTCCGGTCACCTCTGCTCCCGCGGCGGATACTCGCCCGCAGACCTGCGGCGATTCGTACAGCGCCGGCAGCATGCGTTCCTCGATCGCGGTTTTGCTCAGAACCTCCGCCGACCAACGGCGGTTGGCCACGTCCAGCAGCAGCGTGCCCGAGGCGTCTGCCATGTCGATGGCTCTGTCTCCCGTGAGGCGGAACCGCACATAGTCTTTCGGCAACATCACGTGCGCCACGCGTTCCCAATTCCGGGGCTCGATTTCGCGCACCCAGAGCAGCTTGGTGAGGGTGAAATTGGTCAGCGGAGGATTGCACGTCAGACGAATCAACGCGTCCCGCCCGAACATCGCGGAAAGCTCGTTGCTCTGGGCTTCGCTTCGCTGATCGCACCAGATGATTGCGCTCCGCACCACCTCATCGGCGGCGTCGAGCAAGACCGCGCCATGCATCTGTCCCGAGAACCCGACGCACGCGATGTTGTCGGCGCGCACCTTGGAGGACTGCAACGCCCTCCGCACTGCCGTGCCGCAGGCTTGCCACCAGTCGCGTGGATCCTGTTCCGCCCAGCCCGGACGTGGGCTGGCGAACTGCTCATGGTCAGCCGATGCCGAGGCGACTACGGTGCCCTGCTCGTCCATGACGAGCGCTCGCGTGCCTCCGGTACCCACGTCGATGCCTAGATATGCGATGGTTCCTCCTGATTTTTCTTGTTTTTCTGCCTGAGGCTAAGCCATTTCCTCAGCCAGGACTCCCGGCCGTTCCCGGAGCTGGGGGATTTTTTCTTTGACGGCTTCTTGCGACATGCGGCGCAGGAAGAAATCGAGATTCCCGCGCATCACCAGGTGCGGCGCCAGCGCAAGTTGGTCGGTCGAATTGCCGCGCTCCACCAGAAACTTGTGCAACATGCGAAACGCCATTTCACCCTGGGCGCGCGGGCGCTGATAAATCGATGCCGACACCGCGCCGGATCGTATCTGAGGAACAAGGTCGGGGAACAGGTCGGTAGTAATGATCGTGAGACCGGGCAGCAGGTTTGTGTCTCGGGCGGCCTTGAGCACCGGAATCGAAGCTTCCGTCGTCACATACACACCCGCCAGGTCGCGGCGTTCTTCAAAGAGCTTGCGCGATCTGCTGTATGCATCGGCCTCGGTGCCGTGGTCCTCGATCGGTTTCAAAACCTCGAGGTGAGGATAGAGCGACCGCAGCGTGGCTGCAAAGGCGGCATACTTTTCTGCGTGCTCGGTAATCGCCATGTCGAATACGGTGATGGCGATAGCTCCCTTGCGCCCTACAAGGAACCGCCCCATCAGATCAGCCGCGATCGAACCGCTGACCAAAGTATCGATGGCGACGATGCCGCGCCGGCCGCTATGGGGAGCGTCCGTGGTCACGCACACGACAGGAGTTCCGGCGCGCGAGGCGCGCTGGATCCACGGCTGCAGGCCTTTCGGATTTCCGGGGAAGATAATGATTCCGTCTACCTTCTTACGAAGAGCAGCGCGGAACGCCTCTTCCTCGCCTTCCCCCAGCTGAGGATAGGTTCGGAATTCGAGCTCAATATTCTCCAAGGGGTTCGATGCGGCTTCTTCCCGGATACCGGCCCGCACCTCGTCCCAGAATGAAGTGGTGCCCTTCAAGGTGTGGATCGAAACCCGAAAGTTCCGCTTGGATGACAGGAGCCGGGCTGCGAGGTTGGGGCGATAGCCCAAGGTTCGGGCCATCTCCAGGACTTTGGTTTTCGTAACCGGGCTCACTCCCGGGTTGTCATGCAATGCGCGATGCACGGTACCAATCGAGGTACCAAGTGCGTTGGCAATGTCGAGCAACGTGGTCGGCTCTTTGCCCATTTCTGACTCGTCGCCTGGTGCTGGCGCTCGCACCGCAAATTCTCGGGTTAAGCGTTTACCCAGCTATAAAAACGATCTTGCAAGGCTGAATGTAAACGTTTACGGCCCGGTTGCGCAAGTCCATCAGAAGAGAATCTTGGGCATACAAAACAAATCGCTACGGAGATCAGGGCGAGGCTCACGCCCAAAGCGCTGTTTTTGATCGGGAATGCCTGAGAGATGGTAGACCCATTGGCAAATCGTATCCCGCCAGACAGCGGCCTCACCCGCCTGGTACTGCAGCAGGGCAAGAACCGCGTTGTAACGCTCCTCATCGATATGCCCTCGGAGCGCTTTCCACTGGGAGACAAACTCGCCAACTCGTTCTGCGCCCTCGAAATGCGCATCGTAAATGTGCTGGATGACCGTTTTTCCGGAATGCAAGACGTAGGTATAGGGCACGTGGTGAAAGAACAGCAGCAGGTCATCGGGGCAGGTGGCCAGCGATTCGTACAGCCTCTCTATATCCGTTGGATATTGTCCGATGTATCCCGTGCCGGTCGCCACGGTGCGGTCCATGCCGATTCCATCACGATCGGCGCGATGCCACTGCCCCCAGCCATTTCTCTCCGACGACTCCGGCGCCGGATCGTAATGGTTGCCGACAATATTGGTGAGCGTACCTGCTCCCAGGGGTCCGGTGTAACTCTCATAGACGTGCCACGAGCGTAACTGCAACGTCGAGATGGTCTGAACCACCAACGGATCGTTGCCGAAAGTCAGGCGCGTCCATTCGTCGATAATCGTTTCGGCGCTCAAGTCAGGCTGCCACGCCAGGCGCCCAAAGCCGTAGAGATTGGCCATGGCCAGTGGATTCCCGAGCCAGTTGGCATCCATCCCGACGTTGGCCACGCCCACGACCCCGCCGTGGGGCCTATGAAAAACGCGGCCCGCCACTAGATCTTTGACCGGCGAGGTGTTGGCCTCAATTCGCAAATCGAAGTCCAGCACTTCCTTCCACATGGGGACAAGAAAACATATTTGCCGCTGTTGGCCGGTGTATTCCTGGGTAATCTGCAGTTCGATAGCTTCGTTGGTGCGGCGCAGGCCCGCGAAAAGCGGCGATACCGGCTCCCGCACTTGGAAATCGATTGGGCCGTTCTTGATCTGAACGATCGCGTTGTCGTCGAAGGCGCCGTCGAGCGGATGAAAATTATCGTAGGCAGCCTTGGCGCGGTCGTTTTTCAGATCGCGCCAATCGAGATGGTGGTTGTAGACGAAGGCGCGATAAAATACGACGCCGCCATGAGGTTTTAACGCGCGCGCGACCACGTTGGCCGCGTCTGCCGGCGTGCGGTTGTAGGTCGAGGGCCCGAGGCGTCCCTCCGAGTCGGCCTTGACCACAAAGCCACCGAAATCCGGGATCCGCCGATGGATCTCGTCGACCTTCTTGCGCCACCACTCAGCAACTCGCGGGTCGAGCGGATCGAACGTGTCCAAATCGCCCAGAGCCTTGGGACTGCTTAAGTCAACCGAGAGCGCAAGTTGTACACCCCAGGGTCGGAACACATCTGCGATGCGGCTGGCCTGCTCGATAAATGTGCGGTCGAGGACACGCGCATCGGCGTTCACGTTGTTGATCGCACACCCGTTGATTCCGATCGAGGCCAGCTGGCGCGCGTACTGCCCGGCGCGGGTCAGGTCGGCGCGAACCTTGCCATCGGCAAAAAATATTGAAGGCCCGCCATATCCGCGCTCAATGTGTCCGTCGAGGTTATCCCACTGGTTCACCCAGCGCAAAGGAGCATGCGGCTGCTGTATTTCATCGAGCGCCGCGATGTTTTCTCCCCGGGCGATCTTGCTGAGCAGCGCGAACACGCCATACAGGACGCCGCGGTCGGTCGCCGCGGTAATGACCAGGCATTCCTGCTTCCCGATGCGGGTGGTTTTCAGCCAATACCCGTCGGCTATCAATTGTTCTGCCGGAAGCAGGTCCGGAGCAAGCCCGTGAATTTGCGAGAGCGTCCCTAGGATGAGGGCGCTTTCCGTCGGGCGTGAGGGCGGGTTCCTTGAGTCTACGTGTAAAGTCCGGCCCACCATCCTCGAGATTCCCCGCGCCAGTTCCGCCTGCGCGGACCTCAGCAACGGGGAATCTCCAAGGACCTCCGTCGTTGATGCCAAGTGCTCGTAGTTCCTCGCCGTCTTTGCATCCAGCGCGGTGTACCGCAACCATGCTTCCTCTCCCGTTTCGGCGGCGACAACGGGCGCCACAGCCACCAAGACCGCAGCCATGAATTTGCGCCGCAGTACCTTCCTGAACCAGTTGGAGCGAATAAATTTCATATCCCCCAGGAAAAATACTTATAACACCAAGAACTCAACACCTCGCGCGCCTCTCGTCTCTGCCCTGACACCCGCGATATACTCTCACCGTCCGCAGCCGTAAGTCACACTGCACCTCGAAATCATCAGGAGATCCTCCTCATGCAGAGCCGCATCACCGGCACCACCATGCCCGTCCTGGAATTCCTCCTCGAACCCAACGACGCAATTATCTCCGAAGCGGGGGAACTGTCATGGATGGGCAGTTCGATCCAGATGACGACCCACACCCAGTTCGCCGGTGGTGGCGGCTTTTTCGGCGTGCTGAAGCGCGTAGCCGGCGGCGGATCGATTTTCATGACCGAATATCGCTCAATCGGCGCAGGCGGCGAACTCGCCTTCGCCACCAAACTTCCCGGGCACATCGTTCCCGTCGAAGTCGCGCCCGGGCATGAATACATGATCCATCGCCACGGCTTCCTCTGCGCGACTCCTCAAATTCAGATTGGGGTGGGTTTTCAGCAGTCGTTGGGCGCGGGCATTTTCGGGGGCGATGGCTTCCTTCTGCAGCGGCTCAGCGGACAAGGCATTGCCTGGCTCGAACTCTCCGGCGAACTGGTGACGCGCGACCTTCAGCCCGGTGAAAATCTGCGCGTTCATCCTGGACACGTCGGTGCCTTCCAGTCCAGCGTATCGTTTCAGATCACGACTGTCCCGGGCATCAAGAACATGATTTTCGGCGGCGACGGAATTTTTCTGGCCTCGCTAACCGGCCCGGGGCGAGTCTGGCTGCAGACGCTGCCCATCGCCCGGTTGGCCCACGCCCTGGAGCGCTATATGCCCCATGAAGTCCGTCGCCAGACTGTAGAAGGCGGAGTGGTCGGCGGCATCGTGGGCTCGATTCTCGACAATATGAAATGAGGGGACGCCTCCATGAGCATCTTCGCGCGAGCTCTTGCTCTCATACTGATGTTCCCGTTGTTCGCCCTCGGCCAAGACGGCATGAAGTACAAGCCGTCGGAAGGCGACTTCGTCACACACAATTTCAAGTTTCACTCCGGTGAGCAGCTCGCGGACCTGCGCCTGCACTACCGAACCCTGGGCCGGCCGGTTCGCGCTGCCAACGGGCAGGTCACGAACGCGGTGTTGCTTCTGCACGGCACCGGCGGATCAGGAGCGCAGTTTCTCGTGCCGCAATTCGCCGACGAACTCTTCGGCACGGGGCACCCACTTGATATCACCCGATACTTCATCATCGCGCCGGACGGCATTGGACACGGGAAGTCGTCGAAGCCCAGCGACGGCATGCACGCCCACTTCCCGCAATACGATTATGACGACATGGTGTCGGCACAACATCTTCTCCTGACAGATGGCCTCGGCGTTCAACACTTGCGCCTGATTTTCGGCACCTCGATGGGATGCATGCACTCCTTTGTGTGGGGCGAGACCTATCCAGAATTCATCGATGCCCTCATGCCGATGGCCTGCCTGCCGGTGCAAATCGCGGGCCGAAACCGCGTCTGGCGCAAGCTGCTGATGGACGCGATCCGCAGTGATCCCGACTGGAAAGAGGGTGAATACACAGAAGAGCCAAAGCGGGCGCTACGCACAGCTCAAGACTTACTGGCTATAGCAGGGAGCGCCCCCTTATTAATGCAGAAGAACTTTCCGACGCAGCAGGCGGCAGACAAGTATGTCGCCGATTCAGTCGAGTCCCGCTTCGCGAGCCTGGACGCCAACGACCTGCTCTACCAGGTGAATGCCTCGCGCAACTATGACCCGTCTCCGCATCTGGAAGCGATCACCGCGCCGGTGATGTGGATCAACTCCGCGGACGACTTCATTAATCCTCCGGAACTCGGCATCGCCGAGAAAGACAGCAAACGCCTGAACAAAGGCACTTTCGTACTTCTTCCCATAAGCGACAAGACTCACGGACACGGTACCCACACCTGGGCCGTGGCGTGGAAGGACTATCTCAAGCAGATCTTAGATCAGTCGGCGCACTGATCCGTGAGGGAATTCCTTCTTTTAGAGGGGGGGCGCGGTAGGTGTATTGTTTGAAAGGGGTACGCCGGAAGTCTGCGACGGCAACGTCTTGTCAACCTGGGGCGGCCAGCAACTCGGAAACGGCTCCAAGCTCCGAGCCCTCGTCATCTCGGGTAAACTAAAAGGATTCTCCTGAGACTCGCAGAATGATCAACGGCAAGCGCATCGCGGTCGTCATGCCCGCATACAACGCGGAGAAGACTCTGGCAGCCACGGTAGGAGAACTCTCGGAACTAATCGACATTCGCATCCTGGTCGACGATCACAGCCGAGACAACACCGTCGACGTGGCGCGCCAGCTCGGCCTGCTTGTCTTCCAGCACGACCGCAACTACGGCTACGGCCGCAACCAGATGACCTGCTACCGCGAGGCGCTGGCCGCCGGCGCTGACGTGGTCATCATGCTGCACCCCGACTATCAGTACACGCCGCTGCTGGCCACTGCCATGGCGAGCATGGTGGCCTACGATGTGTACGACGTGGTGCTGGGTTCGCGCATCATCGGAGGCCGCGCTTTACGCGGCGGCATGCCGATTTACAAATACATTTCAAACCGGCTGCTGACCGCGTTCGAGAATCTATTTTTGCGTGTAAAGCTTTCTGAATATCACACCGGATACCGCGCCTTCAGCCGCAAGGTGCTCACCGAACTGCCTCTGCTGGAGAACTCTGACGATTTCGTCTTCGACAATCAGATGCTGGCGCAATGCGTGCACTTCGGCTTCCGCATCGGGGAAGTCTCCTGCCCCACCAAGTATTTCGAAGAGGCATCATCGATTAATTTCCGCCGCAGCGTGACCTACGGTCTCGGCGTGGTGGCCACGACGTTGCAGTTTGCCCTGCACAGAATCGGACTGGTCCATTTGCCCCGCTTTAGTGACAAGGGACGCAAGCTCGAGGCCGGCCCCGACGCCTATTACGCCCGCCCCTCCGAAACCGTGCGCTCGGTCTAGCGAGCCAGCCGCGGTTCCCTACTGAATGCAAGAGCCACCACAAAATTCGACCCGGCTGCTGTCGGGGAAAGCCGATTGGTCCGCCAGCGCCATGCTGCTGCTCGCCCTGATCGCCGGGTGCGCCTTCGTCGTGATGGGCTACCATCCTGGGCTGGAGGACGACGCGTTCTACCTCGCGGCCATCAAGCGCAATCTGAACCCGGCTCTGTTTCCCCACGACGCTGACTTTTTCAGGTTGCAGTTTCAAGCCACCATCTTCGACAAGCTGATGGCGGGTTCGGTTCGCCTGACGCACTTGCCCTTGGCGTGGGTGGTCCTGCTTTGGCAGTTCGCGGCCATCTTTCTGCTCCTGCATGGCTGCTGGCGAATCAATCGCCGCTGTTTCGCCCAGCCGGAAGCGCAGTGGGCCGCCACGGCGATGATCGCCGCGCTGCTCACGCTACCTGTGACGGGCACCGGGATCAATCTCGCCGATCAATACTTACATCCGCGCACGCTGGCCACGACGGCAATCGTGGCCGCCGTAGTCGCCGTCATTGATCGCCGCCTCTGGCTTGCCGGAATCCTGCTGGCGGTGGCCTTCCTGATTCATTCGCTCATGACGGTGTTCGGGATCTCCTTTTGTGCGTTCCTGTACTGGAACCTGCGCGCTCTCGGGCAGGGGCGGCTACCAGTCATGCCCGCTGCCGCAGCGCTGACGATCCCTTTGAGTTGGATGTTTGAGCCCGCTTCCGACTCCTGGCGCCAGGCTGCCTCCACTCGTAGTTTTTATTTTCTTGCACGCTGGCAGTGGTATGAGTGGTTGGGAGTCTTCGCACCGCTCGTTCTTCTCTTCGCGTATCGGCGATTCTTGCGATCTCGCAGAAATGTACCCGACGGCACCGCCCTGATGCCGCTGGTTTCAGCTCTGCTTTGTTATGGGGTGTTTCAGACTGTCGTAGCACTCGCCGTAATGCTACCGCCGAGTCTTGAGCGCCTGCGGCCCTTCGAGCCGATGCGTTATCTACACTTGCTCTACCTCTTTTTCTTTCTGATCGTCGGAGGCTTTCTCGGATCTTATGTGTTGAGCCGGCGCTTTTATCGCTGGCTGCTGCTTTTCCTACCCTTGAGCGCTGGTATGTTCTATGCGCAATGCCGGATGCTTCCCGCATCTCCGCATCTGGAATTGCCGTTGGTCGCAACCGGCAACGGCTGGCTGCAGGCTTTGGCCTGGATCAGCCGAAACACCCCGGTGGACGCCGTGTTCGCAGTTGATCCCCACTACGAAACGCTACCCGATGAGGACTATCACGGCTTCCGCGCCCTCGCCGAACGCAGCGTTCTCGCCGACTACGAGAAAGATGGTGGCATGGCCTGCCGTGTGCCGCGCCTAGCCCCACGGTGGCTCAGAGAAGTGACGGCGCTGAGCGGTTGGCGCAATTTTCAGCCGGCTGATTTTCAGCGCCTCAAGCACGACTTTGGAGTGCAGTGGGTCGTTCTCTCCCGCGCCGACGCACAATACTCGGTCAGCCATCCAGACGACATAACCTGCCCTTACCAGAACCAGGACGTAACGGTGTGCCGTTTATACTGAGGGCGACCTAATCTCAGAACGTGGTTCGGGAAGGGCACGGCTTCACCCGTGCCGCTAACAGCTACGTCTATGCGGGCTTTAGCCCCTGAGGCCACTTCGCTCCCGCCTGCAAATTGGGCGCATTGATGCCACTCAAAACCACTTTCTCAACGCGCCATTCACCCTGTGTCCTGATCGTAGTGATCGCCCTCGCGGTCCGCCTCGCCGTTATCCCATTTGTCTACCGGGACTGGATGGACCCCTTCGTCCTCGACCATTGGGCGTTCGGAAGAATCGCTCGCTCCATCGTTTTGGGTCATGGCTTCGGCAGTCCCTTCGCCGAGACCGGACTCTCCGCCCTATTGCCGCCCGTCTACTCATATCTGCTCGCGGGTATCTTCAAGATCTTTGGAATTGAAACCAGGGCCTCAGTTCTCGCCGCTCTCTCGCTGAATAGCTTGTTCTCGGCTCTCACCTGCGTACCGGTTTTTCTCTTTGCCCGGCAGGCATTCGGCGAACGGGTCGCAAAGTGGGCCGCTTGGGGATGGGCTTTCTCACCTTACGGCGTCTACTATGGCGCAGACTGGGCCTGGTCCACCCCGCTGGTGACGCTCGAGCTCGCCTGCCTGTTTTTGATCGCGTGGCGTCTGGAAAAATCTTCGCGCCCTCGGGACTGGCTGCTGTTTGGAGTATTTGGCGGCGTCGCCGCTATCACCGAGCCAGTAGTACTGTCTGTCGTTCCATTGCTTGGGCTTTGGACACTCTATCGTCGCTATCGCCAGAAGCTGCCTTGGAGAGCGCCGTTGCTGGCCGCGGCCCTCGGCGCAATTGCCGTGATGTCGCCCTGGTTCGTGCGCAACTACGAACTCTTCCACCGCTTCATTCCCGTGCGCAGTGGCTTCGGGCTGGAGTTGTACATCGGCAACAACGGTTATTCCACGCGCTGGGTCAACAGCAGCCTGCACCCGAATCACAGCGACGCCGAGCTTTCCGAATACGAACGTGCCGGTGAGATCGCCTACATGGACCACAAGCTGCAACAGGGTAAGGATTTCATCCGCAGTCATCCGGCGTGGTTTGCTGGGATGACCCTTCGCCGCATCGTCTACATGTGGACCGGCTTCTGGAGTTTCGACCGTGCCTATTTGAAGGACGAACCGCTCGATCCGCCCAACATTTTCGTAAATACGATGATGTCGATCCTCGGGCTGCTCGGCTTACGGCGCGTTTTTCGGCGCAACTCCGCGCTGGGCCTGCGCTTTGCCATCGTTCTTCTTTTCTTTCCACTCACGTACTACATCTCTCATCCTGAGACCTACTATTTCCGTCCGGTGGATCCGCTCATTGTGGTTCTTGCGGCAGTGACTGTGGCGGGTGGGTTGCAGCGGCAAGAGGTGACAACACAGCAGCCCGCAGAGCTGCTAACGCAGTTGGCAGACGCGCACTGCCGCATTCTGATACGCGCACTCAAGTCCGGGCACGCCCGGTTGTTGCACGACGACCCAACCGACACCGTATTTCTCCCGCAGCCGGCCAAAATCCGCAGCCTGAAAATTCTTCCACGGAGTTTGCGCCTGCACCTGTTCCCACCACTTCTCCGCTACGGGAGGAAACATGCTGACCACTCCGCCGTCCTTGACAGAGTCAGCCAGACGGCTCCGCTGCGCCAGGCAACGGAATCCGTTGACGTCTTCGTCAGGCAGGCGCATGTAGTCGGGGTCCAGCGCAAAAAACGCCTCGGGAGGAGTGTTCTCTCGGATCCACGAAAACGCCTGGGCCCATGGATCCCTGGCCGTGCTGCCCGGCCACTCGACATGAGCGCTCGCGGGAAAAAGAGATCGTTGCGCCGCACACATCCCCACGCTCAGCATCGCAAATAGGGCCAGCCAGCGCCACGCGCGGTCCTTCAATATGTACTCCCCCAGAAAACCGCCAATGCACACAAACAGGAACATGTACAGAAGATGAAGGCTGCGGAGAGGCTGCAGCCGGGCCAGGCTCAACAAGGCTGGAGGAAGGTCGATGACCAGGGCCACGAAGAAATAAATCGCACCGTAAATCACAAATGCGCCGCAGGCGCGTGCCAGCATGGTCCGATGCTGCGCCCGCGCCATTCGCCCAAACCACCAAAGCAGAGCCAGCGGAGCAAAGATACCGAGCCATTCATACCATTTCCAATCCTGAATATAGAAATAGCCGTGCAACTTCGCAGCTTCGTGGTAGGCCGACGAGACAGGGCCTGCGAAGGGAATGCCAAGAACGACGATCGCTCCGGTGATGGCAACGCGCCTGCCCACTTCTATCGCGGCAGTGGTGCGGCGCTCCATTTGCTCCATCACGATCCAGAGCGCGCAGAAAGAAAACGGAAACACCCACATCAGAGGATGAATGCACGCCGTGAATGCTACCCACGCGAGCGCCCGAAGGTACTTCCTTTCCAGGATTCGCGCTATCGCGAAAACCGCCGCAAACGCCGCCAGGTTCCGCGGATTCAAATACTGGTCCATCAGGTAGAGTGCGGTCCCAGCCACTGGAATCGTCAGCAGCCCGGCCACGAGACACACCGCGCCCCACCGCGCCTTCGCCGACGGAAAGAGAATACCGCCCAACTGCCAGCAGGCCAGCAGCAACAAGAAGAACGAAGCAGCGTGCCACACCAGCAATCCGGTTTCGAAGGGCAGATGCGTCGCCTGGAGCGAAAGCGCAACCAGGTTCGGAAACAGCGTCATGTTGGCGTGTGATTGGAAGAACTCCTGGCCCACGGGAAACAGCGACGGGTTCAGGATTCGTTCCACGCCTGGAAGATAGATCTCCGCGTCCTCGGCGTACGGATGATATCCGTGCGTCAACAAAGCAGCCACGGTCACCAGCGACAGCAAGAGTGCTGTCCTGTATTTCACAAGATGTACTTCGGTCACTCGATTAGAAACACGCCCAAGAGTTTCTTGCTGGGTTAAGAGTACAACAACGGCGTGCAACTTGCGGCGCTTTTAAGCGGGGTTTAGCATCTAACCACCCAACATGCCGACTGCGACATCTTCCCCGGTCACAACCCCGCGCCGGCTTACGGCTGGGCTTAGCGAGATACTGAACTTCGCTTTCGACGCGTTTTGCAGCAACAAGCTTCAATTCACCCTCACTGCACTGGCGATGGCGGTGGGCACAGCCTCGGTAATCATGGTCGCCACGATCGGCCTGACCGGAAAACAATACATCCTCCGCCAATTGCAATCGATCGGCACCAACATGATCTACGCCGACTACCAGGGCGGCGGGCAGCGCATCGACTCCACGCCAGACCCCATGACGGTCGACGACGTACTTGCCGTCCGGGAGCAGGTCCCAAGCGTGGTGGCCGCCTCTCCCACCGTGGCTTTGGGCGACCGTATCAGTGTTGGAGGCGGCAAACAGCGCGACATTCTCATTCTTGGCGTCGATCCCGATTACCTGCGCGTGCGCAATCTGGTGCTGCTGGCTGGCCGCTTCTTCGACGCTGCGGATTCGGCTGGACGCAACAAAGTTGGCTTGATCACTCAACCTCTGGCGCAGAAACTCTACGGCACGCCCCAGGATTCGGTTGGCCGCGTCATCAAGCTCAGCGGCGGCCTGCCCTTTACCATCATCGGCGTCTTCCGCGAAAGCGTGGATACCTTCGGCCAGTCCGATATTGGGGAAGATTGCATGCTGATGCCCTACTCGGTCAGCCGGTTCTTTACTCCCACAGGAGAAGTTCGCCAAATCTATTTTTCCGTGGCCAGCACGCAGGACGTGGTCCCCGCCACTGCTGCCATCAAGCGCGTGCTGCAAGCCCGGCATCGCGCTGAGTCGGTTTATAGCGTGGAGAACCTGAGCCACCTGCTCGAAGTTGCGGCGAGAATTGCCGACGCCCTGACGATGGTGGGCATGCTGGTCGCCTTCGTGACTCTGCTGGTAAGCGGCATCGGCATCATGAACATCATGCTGGCGACGGTAACCTCGCGCATTCGCGAGATCGGGATTCGCAAAGCCATCGGCGCTACCAACCGTGAGATCCGGTTTCAGTTTCTCGCCGAAGCGGTGCTGATTTCGTTTGTGGGCGGTATCGCGGGGATCGTGGTTGGCCTTGCCATCCCTTACTCGGTGCGCTTCCTGACCGACTACCGCATCCCGATTTCGGGCCTCTCGGCGATCATCGCCATTATTGTTTCTTCGCTCGTCGGAATCATCTTCGGGACCGTGCCCGCCTCCCGTGCATCGCAACTCGACCCCGTCGAAAGCCTGCGCTACGAGTGAGAAACGCCCCTAGCTAGACTAGTCTAGGCCACTTGCTCAGGGGCGCCAAGTGCGGATCCAAACCGGCAACTTCGAATACCTGGGGACACGAGAAAGCCGGGCTGGTTGGCCCGGCTTTTCCTTTATGAAACTGGTTGTCGGTCTTAGTTGTGATCGGCTGTCCAGAGTGTAACTATTTCAATTCCCGTTGCTCGCTTCCCTGAGTCTTTCAGCCCAGCACCGCGCGCTTTCTCACGCAAGCTGATTTCCTATTTTGGTACCGCGCGGGGTCACCGGCCCGCGGGGCCTTACATCACCAGCGCCAGGTTCTCCAGTTCATGCTGCAGGACCGGCAGGGCGCACCCTGCCATCTCGACGCGGCCCGCCGCGTCCAATGCTGCCTTGGGCGAAACCCCATACCCACGGCCCATCAGGAACACCTGGAGCAACTCGGCGGCTTCGTAGGAATCAATCATCCCACCCTGCAGCAAGTCGTTCCTGAGTGCTGCCAACTCGGTTAGCGTGAATCGTTCTTTGTCGTTCATCACCTTGTCGTTCATGGCCGTCATCACCTCCGATTCCGACCTTTCTATACCTTTGCCGTATTAGACTCATCGGCAGCTATGGAAGTTGCATGCAATTCAATTGCCGCAATGCGTCCCTTAGAGCCAATATGCCCCCTAACCCCTACTGGTTTCATTAACCCTTGTGTATATCGAAAGTTGCGGGCAACCTCCTGAGCCTTTTCCGCTTCCCGAGGTTCCTTTCGTACCTGCCAGGTAATCTCAAAACTGACACAATGTGTCGGTTTCGCACGACAAGCCACAAAATCTGGGCCTGCCTGGCACTGCCTGCTTCTTGACCAAAGCATCTTGCTGATGCCGGAGTGTTCGCGAAACAAAGGCAAAGGGCGCTAAAATGGCCCCGACCAATGGGAGCGTGAGCGCCGCGTGAGACTTCTGAAAGCCCTTCTTTTTGCCGTGTTGCTGGTGCTTATCGCTGCCGTGGTGTGCGGCATCATGCTGGTTCGGCGCGGTTTCCGCGCGACCGCCACACCTCCCAGTTGGGAAGCCATGCTGGCGCGGAAGGTGAGGAACCTCGCCATTCCCAAGCCGGATCGGAACCTTAAGAATCCTTTCGATGCAAACCCAGATGCCGTCAATCAGGGTCGGGAGCTCTTCGTGACTCAATGCGCAGCCTGTCATGGAATCGACGGCGGCGGCACCACGCCGGTGGGCCGTCACCTCTATCCGAGAGTCCCCGATCTGCGCACTGCGGCCACTCAGGCTTTGACCGACGGGGAGATGCACTACATCATTGAGAACGGAGTCCAACTTACTGGCATGCCGGCCTGGGGCAATCCGCATCTGGAATCGCCGGCGGACAGTTGGAAACTCGTGCTATTCCTGCGGACCCTCCGGCCGCTTACCCGGCAGGAACTCTCACAGCAGGCGGCACTTGCCACGTCGGCGCACTACATTGGTTCCCAAGCCTGCCAGAAGTGCCACGCGCAGATCTACGACCGCTGGCAAAAGACGCCAATGGCAAACGTGGTACGCGATCCGTACAGCCACCCCGATGCCATCATTCCCGATCTGGCTACGAATACGGTCGCCAGGTTCAACAGGAACCAGGTGGCGTTCGTCTACGGCAGTCTCTGGAAGCAGCGGTATTTCACCAGGATTGGCGATGATTATTTCCCCCTATCGGCGCAGTGGGTCGTCGCGAAACGCCAGTGGCTTCCGTACATGGTTCCTCCGACGGGAGACTGGTGGGCGGCGTTTTATCCGCCCGACAACCTGCAGCGGCCGACCGGACCGACCTGCGATGGTTGCCACTCGGTCGGCTACGACATCCACACCAAACAGGTAGCCGAGTGGAACGTAGGTTGTGAGCGCTGTCATGGGCCGGGCAGCGAGCATGTTGTGCATCCTGAGCGAGGGAACATTCTCAATCCCGCCGCGATGGATTCCGTGGCCGCCAACGACACCTGCATCCAGTGCCATTCGCAGGGCCGGCCTCTCACCAGCCCCATCGAAGGCAAGTATTATGACTGGCCGGTCGGCTTCAACGTGGGACTGAAATTGCAGGATTTCTGGAAACTCGAGGATTGCACTCTAGGGCAGACGAACTTCCTGTACTTCCCCGACTGCACCGCGCACAAAAACCGTATGCAGGGCAACGACTTCGTGCAGAGCGTCATGTACCGGCATGGGATCAGATGTTCCACCTGCCACGACGTGCATGGCACGGCGAACTATGCTCAATTAAGAAAACCGGCGCAGCAGCTGTGCTTGGAGTGTCACGGCCCGACGTCGCCCAACGGCCCCCACACGGCCACGCTCGAAGAGCATACTCACCACAAGGATGGCAGCGCGGGCAGCGAGTGTGTGGCCTGCCATATGCCCAGGATCGAAACTGAAGGAGTTCCTGACACGTTCGTCCGTGCCCACACCTTCCGCTTCATTTCGCCCGCATTGACCGACCAGTATCAGATTCCCAACCCATGCACGTCCTGTCACACGGACAAGTCTACCGCGTGGGCGAAAGACACCATGAAGGGTTGGGCAGAGTTCTCTCCCTGGCGGGTGCAGTAACGCGCAGGACCACTCAACTTGCCGGTGGCCACGGGACTAGGGCTCGATCGTCGCCTCATCGATGAGCATGTTGGGGATGTCGTCCTTCACCGCATAGACGCGATGACATTGCTTGCACTTCAAACTCTCTGGGTTTTGGCGGTATTCGAGCGCTGTCTTGCACACCGGACAAACTAAGATTTCCAGGAGATCCTTCTCGATCATGACGGAGACATTGTACGACAGACGCGACTCTCCGCCGTGCTGCGATAGAATCAAATCGATGCCAGCAACCATTCTTGACGGAACCAAAATTGCCCAGGACATCCGAGCCGAAGTGGCAGCGGAAGCCAAAACCCTCGCGGCCGCCGCAGTCCGCCCAGGTCTAGTCGTGATGCTCGTGGGACATAACCCGGCGTCTGAGATCTACGTGCGCGGCAAGGTCAAAGCCTGCGAGGAGGTAGGTGTCTACAGCGAAAGGCTGACCCCGCCGGAATCTGCCACTACGGGTGAACTACTCGCGCTGATCGAAGATCTCAACCGCCGTGAAGAAATCGATGGCATCCTGGTGCAACTGCCCCTGCCTGCTCACGTGGACGCCCAGAAAGTGTTGCTGGCTGTCGACCCGGCCAAGGATGTCGACGGCTTCCATCCCATGAACGTTGGCCTCCTTTCGACCCAGCGGCCCGGGCTGGTGCCCTGTACGCCCGCCGGTGTGATCGAAATCCTGAGGCGCAGCAAAATCCCCATCGCCGGACGTGAGGCCGTGGTCGTCGGTCGCAGCGACATTGTGGGCAAGCCCGCCGCTATGCTGCTGATCAACGCCAACGCCACGGTGACCGTGTGCCACTCGAAAACCCACGATTTGCCCGGAGTGTGCCGTCGGGCCGACATCCTCGTGGCCGCCATTGGACGCGCCGGAATGATCACCCGCGACTTCGTCAAGCCGGGCGCCACCGTGATCGACGTCGGCATGAACACCGTGACCGATGCGGTCGAGTTCCAGCGTTTTTTTGCCGGCAACGCCAAGAGGGAAGAGACTTTCCGCAAGAAAGGCTCGACGCTGATCGGCGACGTCCATCCCGAGGTCGCCGAGATTGCCGGAGCCCTCACCCCCGTCCCTGGCGGAGTCGGCCCACTCACCATCGCAATGTTGATGTTCAACACGGTCAAAGCCGCGAAGATGCGACGGGGAAGCCGCATCCCGGAACTCTCCCGTGCCTGACCCCCACGAAAATTCACCACAGAGACACAGAGGCACAGAGAAACCCTCTCTTGTTTCTTTCTTGGTTTTTCTCTGTGCTTCTGTGGTGAACGCTTTTCGTCGGGAGACTGAATGCTGAAAGTTGGCCTCACCGGAGGCATTGCCACCGGTAAGTCAGTGGTTGGAAAGATGTTCGTCGCCCTTGGCGCGTATCTGGTGGAAGCCGACCACATTGCGCACTCGCTCATGCAGCCGGGTCTGGCCGTCTACAACGAAGTGGTGCGCCATTTCGGCCGCGAGATTCTCAATCCCGACGGCAGTGTTAACCGGGCCAAGCTGGCCGAGGTTGCTTTCGGCCCGGCCACGGAAGCCTCCAGCAAACGCGCCTCGCGCGTCGAAGAACTGAACCGCATCGTGCATCCCGCGGTCATTCGCAGCCAGGACGAGTGGATGCAGCAGATGGGCATCCAGGACCGGCAGGCCGTCGCCATCGTCGAGGCGGCCCTCATCCTCGAGGCGGGCGCGGCCAAGCGCTTCGACCGCCTGGTCGTCGTGACCTGCAACGCCGATCAGCGCGCCGCCCGCTTTGCCGCTCGACAGAAGATTGATCTCGAAACCGCACGCAAAGAAGTCGCCCGCCGCATGGCCGCCCAGCTTCCGGATGAGGAAAAGGTCAAAGCCGCCGACTACGTGATCGACAACTCCGGCTCCCTCGATCAAACCCGCGAGCAAGTCAGGCAGGTGTGGGAGAAGTTGCGCGCAGAGGCCTGAGGCGCGATTCGTAGGGCATGGCTTCAAATCAATTTCGTGAGACCAGTCCCGGAACCCGACGTGCCCCAAGATGGCCGCCTCATCTGGAGACCTCTTGAATCGCTATTGAGACGGTTCCTTCACCGCGACTATCCGGTCAGCCGCCACGTCGTGCAATTGCTGAACGACGCCTGAAGGCCAATGGATTTCGACCAGATCCGCGGAAGAGTTGGCGCCCAGGCCGAAATGGACCGGCGCGGCACTGGATGACGCATAGCCGGCGCTGGTGTTCATGTGGTTGTACTGCGCGCCAGGTTTCGTGACCAGCTTGATTCTTGCTCCGATGCCGTCGCGGTTGCTTTTGGTGCCTCGCAGCTTGAACTCCAGCCAATGATTGTTGCCGGGACTCTGGTTGATCCAGATTTCCGCGGGAGCATTGATCGCACTCACGACAACATCGAGGCGGCCGTCTCCGTTGAGATCGCCGACGGCGGCGCCGCGATGACGGGAAGGAGGCTGCGCGGTGAATCCTGCCTCCGCGGTGAGGGCGGAAAACTTCATGCCGCCGAGATTGTGGAAGACGGTGTTGGGCTGTTCGATGGCCAGGTTCGGCGCCGACAGCAGCGACTGCACGTGTCCGCGGGAGACGAAAATGTCTTTCCAGCCGTCGTTGTCAAAATCGGCGATGTTGGGGGAATATCCGGCCATGGGCAGACTCAGCTTGGTCATGCCGCTCTCGCGCGTCACTTCCACGAAGCTTCCCTTCCCCGTATTGCGGTAGAGGGGAAATGTCTCGCCATCGAGCGCCACCAGAAAAATGTCGGGATATCCGTCGTTGTCCAGGTCGCGAAAATCCACTCCCATGCCGGAGATGTAGACGCCGTCTTCGCGCAGAGCAACGTTCTCTTCAAAGCCGGCTTCTTCGAACTTTCCGCCTCCTTTGGCGCGGAAGAAGGAATTCATCAGTTTGTCGTTGGTGATGATGAGATCCATCTTGCCGGAGAGTTCGGAGTCGGCCGCGGCGACTCCCATGCCTTTGCCGGGATGCGCGCGGAAACCAGCTTCGACCGAGGCATCGCGGAAAGTGCCGTCGCCGTTGTTGATGAATAACTGGTTGGGAGTGGGCTTGTACATCTTGGGATGGCAGTAGTCGCGATGGCCGTAGCCTTCGCAGACGGGCTCGTGGTTGAAATCCCACTTCAGGTAGTTGATGACGATGAGGTCGAGAAGGCCATCGTTGTTCACGTCGACCCAGGCGGCGGCGACCGACCAGAGCGGTCCGTACTCCGCGTCGGGCTTGTTCAGGCCGGCTTTGGCGGTGACGTCGGTGAAGGTTCCGTCGCCGTTGTTGTGGTAGAGCGTGTTGCGATAGACGCCTGCTACGAAAATGTCTTCGTAGCCGTCGTTGTCGTAGTCGCCGATGGCAACGCCGATGTCGTAGCCGGTTCCGGCGAGGCCAGCTTTTTCGGTGACGTCGGTGAAGTGTCCGTGGCCGTCGTTTTCGAAGAGGCGGTTCGAGTACTTCGGGGAATCTTTCTTGAGCGTTTTGATGTCCGCGCCGTTGGTGAAGAAGATGTCGAGTTTGCCGTCGTTGTTGTAGTCGAAGACGGCCACGCCGCCGGCCATGGTTTCGGGAGCGTGGCGCTCGGGGGTTTCGGAGCTGTCGAGCTTGAAGTCGATCGGCTGGTAGGTGAAGCGGATGGGACTCTCGGAGGCAGGCTTATCCGAGGATGTAAGCGCTTTCGGCGGCGACTGCTGATGCAGAGCCGGTTGCGGCATCAATACCGTGAGCAATAGTGTCAGCGAGCCGGCAACGCTGCGAATGTTCATCTCACCGGGCAGATGCGGCATGCTCTCATCTTAACCCGCGTGGTCGTGACAAACGACCATCGGTCTTCCCTCGGGGGTCTGGGGGGACGATGAGTGAAATCGAGGCGATTTCACACCTAGTGACCCGCGAGTGCGCCTGCTGGGACAATCCTTTCGCCTTACGGAGGACTTATGGACCCTGATGCAGCGGAAGCGTTCAAGAAGATGATCGGCGAGCCCGGCGCGCCGGTTCCCATCGTAGCCGTCGCCGACATCAAGAAGATGCGGGCCTATCATCAGGAACTGGATGCAAGGCATCCTGGGCAGTAGTACGCTGTCGAGCTGGGAGTCTGGCAGCAGATTTTTGGACCCGAGACTGACATTTCCGCCGTTTGCTATCGGTGCGCGACGCTCTGGATGTTGGAAAGATGGTTGCAGCCATTATGGGCAGGCGGAGAACTCAGCGAGGTCGCTTTCAAGACCGCGGCAACGAATGGAGCTGAAGCGCATGGCAGTCGGCGTTCCGCAGAGCGCCATGCCGCTTATCGAAGAGTTTCTCGCACAGGTTTATAAAGAAGCTGGCCTAGACGCGAAAGCACGCGTCCTCTGGCACTGCAGCCGCACGATGTTGTCACGCAGGCAAAAGGCACAGCCGCTCTTTCGCCAATCTCTTCTCGCGGCCGGGTGCTCCATCCTTTCGTGTTGCGCGAAGGGTGGACGGTGGCCCCGGAACTTCGGGCTTACCTACTTCTTTCCCAACTTGTATGTCGGTAGCTCCCACGCTTGCAAAGAACGCAAGGGTAGGGCCCCCATCAGTTGTGCGATCCACACAAAAAAAGAGAAAGGTGGCCACCCGCCCGCAGAGATCGGACAAGCAGTACAGAGTCTCATGTTGGAGTTTGTGTGCCGGCGATCTCTGCGGAGGCACAACAGTTATAGATCCCCAGCCACCGGGGGGTCTCAACCCGAATCTTGACCCAAAATAGGGAGGGGCCCCCATCTTCAGGAGGCCCCGACGTTTCGGCGTCACCTAGCGGACTATTCGTGAAGCCTGTCTCCGTAGATGATTCCCCGGCCGTTCGTACCGAAATATACGCGCCCATAGATGCGGGGATCGCCGGTAATGGTGGTGTTGGTAAGTGCGTATTGGTGCCGGTTGTCGTTAATTCGCATCCAGGTAAATCCGGCGTCGTCGGAGCGATAAATGCCCCACACGCCGCGCACTTCCGCACTGCTGTATAACGCCGGATATTTGTGGAAAGGCGCGGGCTTGCCGAAGCCGATCGTGGTGGCCGCGTCAACGTACCACAGCTTGAAGAAGGAATTGCCACCATCGAGCGAATGCCAGATGCCGTACACGGTTGTTGTACTCCCACCCGCAAGCCATATATCACCCTCGCGGCCCGGCGTTGCCTTGAACTGGGCGGAAGTGCCCGCGGGCGGCAGATTGCTGGCTGCGGTGGCAGCAAATGTCTGGCCGCCATCAGTGCTGATGTAGAACGCGCCGCTCGCAAATGCGTAGATCTTGAGCGGATTCACTCGGTCAGACCGCACGCTTGCGCCCGCCGGTGCGCCCGTGGCTGCCGTCCAGGTAGTGCCCTTGTCGACAGAGAAGAACACGCCGGGTCCGGAACTCCACACAACCCGGCTGCCGTCGGCCGCGGCTGCCACTGTTCCGCCTGAGGCTCCCGACGGCTGGCTGGTGGCAGGCGTCCACGTCTGCCCACCGTCGGAAGCGAAACCGATGTTTATCCCGTTCGTGCCGCCCGTTCCCACACGAACGATGAAGCTCGGGTTCAGTTCTGCATAATCGAGGCTGGTGCCGGTGGTGAATACTGGGCTCGCATCCATCAAACTCGGTACCGTGAGGTCGTTGTGTGTGTAACCACCGTTGTCGGCGACGGCACTGATGAGGTGAGCTGTGCCTGCTGGAGGACTGATCAGGTCTTGCACCGCTGTTTCTTCAATCCCAACCGCAGCCACGGAGATGTTGACCGGGCCATTGGTGTCCCAGGCCGTGAGGTTGTTGGCGCCGTACATGGTAGCGCCCGTACCGTACAGCATGTGGTCGGAGTTGAACGGATCGATCTCGAGTGACTCAACCATCCAACCCAACTTGGGCGTAGGCTGCGGACACAGTGAGTTGCTGGGACCTGCTTGGGTGCATGTTGCTGGTGTTGCGCCGAAGGTGAGCCACGGGGCGACCGAGGCGTAGCTGAGTGTGTAGTTCGGGGCCACGATATTGGGCCAGGGGTTAGCAAAGTTTGCGTTCCAGATCAGGTTCCACGTTTGTCCGCCATCGAGGCTGCGGAAAAAGTTCGTATCCGGCCACCACTGGTTGAGCGCGGCTACCACAATCGTGTCTGGATTCAGCGCATCGACGCTCAAGCCGCCAAACCCATACCCGCCGTTGAGTGGTGACTGGGGCGGCGTGATGTCGGTCCAGGCTCCCGAAGCAGTGTCATACTTCTGCACACTGCCGCTGGAGCCGTCATAGGGTCCGGCGTTGTTGTTGTAGCTGAGGTACAGAATGCCGGTGGACGCGAGTTTGCCATGGTGCGGCATCACTCCCGTCGGCTGCCCGGCGACCGGCGACCACGCTTGGCCACCATCGGTGCTGTGCCACAGGCTGTTTGCCGGGTCGGCCACGCCAACATAAATGTTCTGCGAGACCTTCATGTGGCCGATGCTCACGGTTGTGCGCGGATCAAACGTGACCCAGACAACGCCGATTGGGTCATTGTCATATGTATCTGTGGGACCGCTCGAGGGCTCATGGTAAGGGCCAGTATCAGGAAAGCTGGCGACCTGCGACCATGTCTCACCCGAATTCACACTTCGCCAAAGCCCGTGCCCGCTTCGCGTTCCCAGGTAAAGAACGTGACTGTTGTTTGGATCAATGGCTAGCCGCTCACCCATACCGCGGCCGGGCATGTTGCTGCCGACCTTGAAGGGCAAGTTAAACCTCTGAAACATCCGGCCCTGGTTGAAAGAGCGGAGGATCGCGCCGTTTTGGCTGGCCCACTCATTCGTGTAGGTTCCAACCGCGAGATACACGCGTTCGGGATCGCGCGGGTCGATGGCAATGCTTTCGACGCCGCTGAGGTTCCAGTCGGGGTACCCGATCCAGTCCAGCAGAGGAATCCAGCGGCCTGATTGCTGGTCAAATCGGTACGCGCCCCCGATATCCGTCCGGGCGTACACCAGACCCGGTTCGTTTGTGCTGAAGACGACTCCAGGAATGAAGCCGCCACCACCGCCAATGGCGACATTCTGAAAGCGGTAGGGGCTGAAATCGAACGGCGGCCCCTGAGCTAATAAGGGTGATCTATCGAACGCAGCCAGCAGCAACGCAGCTACTCCAAGCAGTCGGAGCAAACCGCCGAAGTTAGGAAACGAAAAAACCAACAGTCTGCTATTCGGCATAAGCCTCCTTCTATGTGGCGCATTCTGCTTCAGAGAAACACGTCTGTCAACGCCGACCGAGGGGCACGAGTGCGACGAGGAGCAAGCGTTCGGTCTCGATGCTAGGTGGTCTCTGCCTCATGATTGTTGCTCACAGACGACAGCGCTCAAAACCCCGGTCCGACCTTACATTGCGTCTTTGGCGCAAGCGGTCCGTTCGGCAGCAATGAGGGCAAAGCGGGGACGGACGAATGCGTCCGTCCCTACGTGAACCCTATTCAGGAAGCTTCTGCTCTCCCTGAATCATCAAATGAGACTCGGCGTGGGGGGCGGCCGTTCCGGGCTGTCCTCCGCCGATCGTAATCAGGTAGTCGCCAGTCGCAACGAAACGATCTCCGGCTTCGTTTACGTAGCTCAGGTCGCGGGGACTCAGTGTGAGCTTGACGTGTTTCTGCTCGCCGGCCTTCAGGTGGACGCGGCTGAATCCGCGCAGAGCCCGCAATGGCGCACCCGGTAATTTCGGGAAGGTGATATACAACTCGGCCACCTCGTCGCCATCTCGCTTGCCGATGTTCTTGACATCCACTTCGACATCCAGCGGGTCACCTGCGCGCAGAGAGGGATTCGACAGCTTCATCCCGCCGTATTCGAAGGTCGTGTAACTCAAACCTTGCCCAAAACCGTACAGAGGCTCGCCGGTGAAGTAGCGGTAGGTGCGATTCTTCATCGCATAGTCTTCGAACTCCGGCAACTGCTCGACACCTTTATAGAAGGTCACCGGGAGACGTCCGGCAGGATTGTTGGCGCCGGCCAGCGTTTGAGCGATGGCCGTGCCACCTTCTTCGCCGGAGTACCAGGCGTCGAGGATGGCGTTGGCGTGATCGTTGGCCCAATTGACTGCCAGCGCACTGCCGTTCATCAGGACAACTACGAGCGGTTTGCCACTTCCCTTCAGCGCTCCGAGCAGGGCTTCTTCTTCCGCAGGCAGGTTGAGGCTGGTGCGATCGCCGCCGCGGAATCCGGGTACGTCGACCTTCATCTCTTCGCCTTCGAGTTTGGAGGTGATGCCGACTACGGCGACGACGACGTCGGCCTGACGCGCCGCGGATACGGCTGCAATCAACGGATCCCCGTTAACTGGCTTCTCACTCAGAAAACTCGTGCCGGGTTGATACGAAACCTGCGCTCCGGAGAACTGCTTACGCACGCCTTCCAGGACCGTGACCGCGTGCGATGGAGTCCCGCTGTAGTTCCCGTACAGTACTTCGGCAGAATCGGCGAGTGGACCAACCACCAGAATCTTCTTTACGCCCGCTCCAAAAGGCAGCACGCCATCGTTCTTCAGCAACACCATCGATTCCTGCGCGGTTTTGAGCGCCAGGGCCCGGTGCGGAGCGCTGTCAATTTCTGATTCCGGCGTGTTGCCATACGGTACCGTGCTCGGAGGATCGAACATCCCCAGGCGCATGCGCGCGGTGAACAGCCGCTTCAATGTCACATCGATGTCGGCCTCGGCGAGCAGTCCTTGCTTCACGGCGTCGATGAATGGCTGGTAATCATGAACGTCCTTGACAATGGTAAGGTAGTCGGCGCACTCGTTGTCCATGCCTGTCTTGATTGCGTCCGCGGCAGCTTCGGCCTGGCTTTTCGCGAAGTGATGCCCCTGAAAGATGTCCACTACCGCATCGCAATCTGAAACCACGTAGCCGTTGAACTTCCACGCTCCGCGCAACGTGTCCTGCAACAAGAACGTATTGGCGCATGCCGGCTGCCCATTGACGCGGTTATACGCGCACATCACCGACTCGGCCTTGCCATCGGTGATCGCTGCGCGGAATGCCGGCAGATAAGTGTCTTCCTCGTCGTGCTTCGATACCAGCACATCGACCGTATGCCGCGTTGTCTCGGGACCGCTGTGCACTGCAAAATGTTTGGCGGTCGCAATCACACGAAAATATTTCGGATCGTCCCCTTGAAGTCCCGTGATAAATGCCACGCCCATCCGCGCCGTCAGAAAAGGATCTTCGCCATAAGTTTCCTGTCCCCGTCCCCAACGCGGGTCACGAAAAATGTTGATGTTCGGTGACCAGAAGTCCAACCCTTCATAGATGTCGCGACGGCCAGCTTTAACGGCCTGATCATGTTTGGCTCGCGCCTCAGTCCCGATGACGACCGCCATCTCATGAATCAGCGCATCATCGAAAGTTGCGGCCAGCCCAATCGGTTCCGGAAACACGGTTGCCGTTCCTGCTCGCGCAACCCCATGCAGGGCTTCGCTCCACCAGTCGTAGGCGGGGACTTGCAGTCGCGGGATGGCCCGCGCCTGATTCACCAGCTGCGAGGCTTTCTCTTCCAGGGTCATCCGGCCAACCAGATCGTCGACGCGGACGTTGATGGGTTGGGAAGGATCTAAATAAACGGGGCTGCCGGACTGCGCAGCGGAACGCAGAAGCATGAAAGCGAGTAGTGCTGCCAACTGCAGGATGGTTTGAATTTGAGTTTGACGGCGCTGCATGAGAGCCTCCCCCGCGACCCGCTTGGAACCCGTGTGGGCCGGAATGCGGTGCGGTAAGTTGTCGCTTCGTTAACGTTTACGGTTGACCGTCGCTTTTAGCACAGGGGAAATCCTGCGTCAAGCGCGCCGCGGGAGAGGACCTGGTGTAGGGCGAGGTCTGGCGAAGTCCAACACCGAGGCGAATGGCACGCTTGTCGGCCGGTTTGACAGACCCGGGCCGGGTGAGGATCGGGCTTACAGCGTCAGGTGACCCTACCGAAAAATTGCAGTTTCGTGCACTACTGGCAGCGAAAACAGGACGAATCCGGATGGCCACCGTGTTTTGGCCCAAAAATCGATTTTCTACTTGACAACGGTCGACCAACGGCTGTAAACCGTAAACGTTTACGAGCTTGGGGCGTCCCCTGTACGGACGCCTATCAACCAAAAAGTGGTTTTCTTGGAGGCAGGCAAATGAAATCTCTCTCGCCCACGTATGCCGGGAGTCTGGGCCTTTTCGTGAGAGGCCGCAACGTAAGGCGTCTCGCGATCGTCGCTCTCTTCACATGTTTCTTCCTGGCAGTGTTCGCCACGTCGGCGTTCGCTCAGGAAGCGACCATCGTCGGCACTGTGTCGGACCCGACGGGCGCCGCAGTCCCGAACGCATCCATTACCATTACTAACCTCGATACCGGTCTGAGTCGCACCCTGACCACCAGCGGTAGCGGCGAGTACGTTGCCCCCGACCTTCACATCGGCCACTACTCGGTCCGAGCTGAGGTAGCGGGATTCAAGGTCATCGAGCAGACGAACATCGTGTTGGCCGTCGGCGATCGCGCCCGCGTCGACATGAAGCTTCAAGTCGGCAGCAACAAAGAAGAGGTCACGGTAGAGGCAGCGGCAATCGCCGTGCAAGCCGACACCGGTGAAGTCAGCGACGTCATCACTGGACAGCAGCTAAGCCAACTGGCCACCAACGGACGTAGCATGTACTCGCTGATTTCCTTGACGCCCGGAGCCTCTAGCGGCCAGGGCGATTTTCAGATTCCCACGCCAGTCGGCGGCGATGCCAACGTAAGTTTCAACGGAATGCGGGAAAGCCACAATCTGTACTTGCTCGACGGCAGCGAGAGCAGCGACCGTGGCGGCGCCGGCGGTTCGGACGTGATGCCCTCCATGGACGCCATCGCCGAGTTCCGGCAAATGACGTCGAACTACAGCTCAGAGTTTGGCTTGTCTTCGGCTGCGACCATGACTGCGGTAATCAAGTCCGGCACGAAGCAATTTCACGCCAGCGCGTGGGAGTTCCTGCGCAACGACGCGCTGGACGCCCGCAACTACTTTAACCCATCTCCGCAAAAAGTCGCCGAGCTCCGCTTCCACACCTTCGGCTTTAACGCTGGCGGCCCGGTGGATTTCTGGGCGAAGGAGCACAAGACATTCTTCTTCTACAACATGGAATGGCGCCGGCTGATTCAGGGCCAGACACTAGACCAGACGGTACCTGACACGGCGTGGTACAACGGGGCGTTCCCGGCCAGTATTCCAATTTCCGTTCCCAGCGCCGCCAACGTCACCGCTGCGTTCCTTGCGAAAGCTGTAATGGACCCGGCCCGGGCGGACTCCGGCCGGAATTGTGCAGGGTAGCCCGTTCCCCGGCAATACAATCCCGAGCTGTATGATCGATCCAAACTCAGCCGCTCTGCTGCAGAAGGGGATTTTTCCCGCCAATAACGGTGTGAGTAGCGGAAAGCCGGCTTTCCTAGGCGGAAATAACGTACCGACCAACGTAAAGGAAGAGATCGTCCGCATCGACCACCAGTTCAGCAGCAAGTTCTCGGTCTTCGGGCACTTTCTGGCGGAGCAGATCGCGCAGAACTTCGGCACGTCGATGTGGAGCGGGGACAACGTTCCCACTGCCAGCAACACATTCGGCAATCCGTCGTACAGCGGCGTCATCCACACCACGTATGTGATCAGCCCGACGCTGCTGAACGAGGTGGCCTTCAATTACAACGGAAACCGCATCGCCATTCTGCCCACCGGCGTTTTGGGCCGTCCCAGCGGGTTCACTTCGAACCGCATCTTCAGCGGACCGAACAATAACGACCGTATCCCGGAAATTCACCTTGCCGGTTTGACCAACACGGATTACACCAACGCAAGTTGGCCGTGGCGAACAAAGCGGATGATTACCAAATCCGTGACGACATATCCTGGACAAAGGGTGCGCACCAGATCAAGATGGGCGGCAGTTGGGCGATCTACAAGAAGGTTCAGGATCTGTTCGGCAACACGCAGGGCTCCTTTACCTTCAACAACAACTTTACAACAAACGACTTTGCTGACTTCCTGCTGGGAGCTGCTTCGGGCTACAACGAACTGGCTGTTCAGGACCACGGCTTCTGGAACAACGTTTCCTGGGCCGCATACGTTCAGGACAACTGGCGCGTCAATCACCGCCTGACCTTGAACCTTGGAATTCGTTGGGACGGTGTGCCGCACACCTATGAAGCGAACAACCGCATGGGCAACTTCTATCCCAACCTCTACAATGCGGCTGCGGCTCCGATCTTCGCCGACGCAGCCGGGAACAACATTTCTCCCACGAGTCAGGGGCTGGGCACCAGTCCGAATCCCATCCTGGCCGGTACCCAGTTCTACCTGAATGGTATCGGTATTCCTGGCAAGACGCCGGGAGTTCCGAAGGGCCTGGTCGACAATCACTGGGCAGCTTTTGGTCCTCGCGTTGGCTTTGCCTATGATCTGACTGGATCGGGCAAAACCGTTGTCCGCGGTGGATTTGGCGTCATGTACGAGCGCATTCAGGGCAATGACATGTATAACGCCGGCCCTAACGTGCCCTTCAGCACCAACATTAACTTCAGCAACGTGGAACTGGAAAACCCCGGCACGCAACTGAGCAGCGGACTACCCTTGGTTGCGCCGATTACGGTGGCCAGCATCACCGGCCTGGACAAAGTGAACAACCAGCTGCCGGTGAGTTATCAGTACAGCTTCGGTGTTCAGCGGGCGCTGTCATCCCGCACCGTGCTGGCCTTCCAATACGTCGGCAACCAGAACCGGAACCAGAACGCATACCTCGAAACCAACTTGCCGGATCTAACCACCCAGATCCCAGCGCTTTTCGCGAACAACAACGCAGACTACAACAAGCGTGTTAAGTACCTGGGATTCCACTCCATCCGACAGACGTGGGACCAACAGAAGTCACATTACAATGGCTTCCAGGCAGAATTGCACAGTCAGATCCGTCACGACCTTCAGCTTCAGGCAGCTTACACCTTGTCTCGGGCAATCGATCCTGCGACAGGCAATAACGGGGTGGGCGACTTGAACAATTATGACAACCCCTACAACTTGAACTACGATAGCGGCCCTTCCGGCTTGGACCGCACCAACATCGCGTTCGTCAACTTCATCTACGACATCCCGTTCCTGAAAAACAGCTCTAACAGGCTGTTGAAGTCCACGGTAGGTGGATGGCAGGTATCGGGCATCGTAACGTTGACCTCGGGCGAGCCGATCCACATCTCGGAAGGCGGTATCACGAACTGCGCCCAGGCGACGCTTCCGACGGGCTGCACTGGCTCGCTGATTGGCACTGGAAATATCACCAGCATCATTCCCAATGCCGATAATCGGCCCAACGTCAACGGGAGCGTCAGCTACCCGAAGACGGTGAAGAGCTGGTTCAACGCGTCCGCATTGTCCCCAACCGCGGCGGGAACCTTTGGCAACCTAGGGTTCAACAGCATTCGTGGCCCTGGCCGCCAGAACTGGAACCTCGCGCTGTTCAAGTCCTTCGTGTTCAGCGAGACTCGTGGCAGCAAGCTCGAATTCCGTGCGGAGTTCTTCAATGCCTTCAACCACACGGAGTTTAACAACGTCAGCAACACCTTTACCAACGGTGACTTCGGTGCGATCACGTCAGCTCATGATCCACGCGAAATTCAGCTGGGGTTGAAACTGTACTTCTGATCCAGCATGGTTCGCTTATCGGCCCCGCTCGCAGTTAGCATCCTGTGAGCGGGGCTTATTATTTGCGGGCTGACCATGTCCTCAGTCGCTGGCGGAACGTCCTTCGTCACTACACGGCGCCGCGAAGACCGAAGTTGTGGTCGAAACTCCCATTGAGGTCGCTGGTTGCGCGGGATTGCTGGGGGTTCTTCGCTTTGCTCAGAATGACAGCCTAGAAAAGTACGCGAGTGCAGATGAAGAACTGGAGATCCAAACTCGTTCTCCTGGCGCTGACCGCCTTTTTTACGCTTTTGGTGTCGGCGCGGGCTCAGACTCCCGCCGATGCGATCGCACTCGAACAACAAGGGAAATTGCCCGAGGCCGCCCGAGCCTGGAGGGCGGTGACCGAGCGCAATCCGAGCGACGCGGCTGCGCTCGCGGGACTGGGAGTTGTCCTGTCGAAACAGCAGAAGTATCCCGAGGCCGTAACGGCCTACAGGCACGCGCTCAAACTCAACCCCAAGCTGCCCGGGGTTGCACTCAACCTGGGCTTGGCGCAATTTAAGCAAGGACAGTTCCCGGCGGCGGCGATTGCTCTACGTGCGGCGCTCGCAGCGGACCCTGCAAGCATTCAGGCGCGGACATTGCTGGGGCTGAGTTACTACGGGACAAAGAAATTCGATCTCGCGTCGCAGTATCTGGAACCAGCCGCCAAGGCGGACCCGGCCAATGTGGAGCTTCATCAGGTACTGGCGCAGAGCTGCTTGTGGGCCCGGAAATTTTCCTGCGCGCAGGAGGAGTTCCATCGGATCCTCGAGCAGAATCCGGATTCGGCGCCCGCTCACGTCCTGTTCGGAGAGGCGCTCGACGGATTGGGCAGAACTCCCGAGGCGATCGCCGAGTTTGAGGCGGCCACCAAGATTTCTCCCAGCGAACCCAACGTCCACTTCGGTCTCGGCTACCTGCATTGGAAGTCGCAGCACTATGACGAAGCCAAACAGGAGTTCGAACGCGAGCTTGCTGTCGATCCGACCCACGCCCAGGCGCTGGCGTACCTCGGCGACATCGAATGGAAGAATAACCATCCCGAGGCCGCACTGCCGTTTCTAAACCAAGCCCAGAAAATCAATCCGACCTTGCGCATCACGTACGTTGACCTGGGCGCCATCCACATGCAGCAGAAAAACTACAAGGATGCGAAGACGGCGCTGCTGCGCGCGGTCGCGCTCGATCCCGCGCAACCCGATGCTCACTATCAGTTGGGACGCCTGTATCAGGCTCTCGGGGATACCGCCGACGCCGGGAAAGAACTCCGCAGGGTGCAGGAATTACACAAGAAAGCAGAAGAAAACCTGGTCGGGAAGATTTCGTCTTCCCCTCCTGCATTAAATCCGTCTGACCAACAATAATTGAGGAGATATGAGCCATAAGAACGGACACTACGAGGCAAAACCGGAGCACAAGTTTACTTTCGGATTGTGGACGCTGGGAAATCGCGGGCGCGATCCATTTGGCGACGCCGTGCGCCCCCCGATGCCGCCAACGCAGATCGTCTCGGTGCTGGGCGAACTGGGAGCGTGGGGCGTCAACCTGCACGACAATGACCTGGTCCCGATCGACGCGACGCCTGCCGAACGAGACCAGATCGTGAAGGAATTCCGCCACGCATGCCTGGAGAGCGGGATCGTCGTGCCCATGGCGACGGTATCGTTGTTCTATCGTCCCGTGTTTCGCGATGGCGCGTTTACGGCCAACGATCCCGAGGTACGTGCCTACGCTTTGCAGAAAACCATGCGCGCCATGGACCTGGGCGCGGAACTGGGCGCCAAGATTTTCGTTCTTTGGGGCGGACGCGAGGGCGTCGAAACCGACGCCTGCCGCCGGGCCGACGAGGCGGTCAAGCGCCTGCGGGATGCCGTCAATTATCTTTGCGAGTACAACATCGCCTGCAAGTACGGATACAAGTTCGCCCTCGAAGCCAAGCCCAACGAGCCTCGCGGCGATATCTATATGGCGACCACCGGGCACTATCTGGGATTCATTCCCACGCTTGACCATCCAGAAATGGTCGGCGTCAATCCGGAAGTCGCCCACGAACAGATGGCCGGTCTCAACTTCATGCATGGCGTAGCGCAGGCATGGGAGGCGGGCAAGTTGTTTCACATCGATTTGAACGATCAGATGCCGGGACGATACGACCAGGATCTGCGCTTTGGCTCGGCCAACCCGAAGGCTGCATTCTGGCTGGTGAAGTTTTTGGAAGACGTGGGATACGACGGTCCGCGGCACTTCGATGCGCACGCCTACCGCACCGAAGATTGCGCGGGCGTCAAGGATTTTGCCCGTGGCTGCATGCGCACTTATCTGATTCTTAAAGAAAAAGCCGCTCAGTGGAATGCCGACCGCGAGATTCAGGCGATTCTAAAGCAGATCTCCGCGGCACCATCGGGAACTCCCGAGACGCGTGCCTATTCCAAGAAGGGGTCGGCGGCGTTGCTGTCGTACGCTTTTGACAAGGATGCGATCTTCAAAAAACGGCTGCCTTATGAATTCCTTGACCAGGTAACAGTGGACATCCTGCTCGGGGTTCGCTGATTCCTCCCCGGCCGGCTTCGCGAAAACCCCCACCCTTCGACAAGCTCAGGGCAGGCTTTCTCGCGCAAAAAACGCGCCAGAAATGAGGCACCCACCCGGATAGTTCCAGCCGACGTCCAACCCTACCGCCGGCACTCGACTGGCTCCCTGCCCCTGTACATGTAAGATTCCCGCTTGTCGATTCGCTTGTCAACCGGAGGCTTCGAGGAATCATCGTCAGAAAGCTGACGTTCTACTTTGCTTGCATTGCAATCTTCGTCAGCGCGAGTTGACGAGTGCGCAACAGCCGAACTCGGAGGAGTGAGGCTCGTTTCGATTCCGCTTCGTCGGGCCACGGGTTGGGAACCGCATCGCGGCTATTGCGGGAGTGCCGGGAGATCCGAGCACCTACTACGCAGGAGCAGCCTGGGGGAGTCTGGAAATCGACGGACGGCGGAAATCATTGGGCGCCGATTTTCGACAAGCAGCCCGTCGCCGCCATCGGCGCGCTCGCCGTGACGCCCCTGGACCGCAGCATTGTGTGGGCGGGAACGGGAGAGGCGTGGGTGATCCGCGACAGCGACGTGATGGGCAACGGAATTTACAAATCGACCGATGCGGGCAAGACCTGGACGAACATGGGCCTACCGGAAACGGGGCGGATCGGACGCATCGTCATCCACCCCTCGAATCCAGACATCGTATTTGCCTGCGCTTTAGGACGCGCGACCGGACCGCAGCAGGACCGTGGCGTCTACCGCACCACCGATGGCGGCCAGCTTTGGGACCGTGTCCTCTTTGGCAGAAAATGTGGGGTGCTCGGGGCTGTCGATGGATCCTCATAATCCGCGCACGCTAGTCGCTGGCATGTGGCAAGTAGAGCTGCACACCTACGGTGAGTTCAGCGGCGGGACGGGCAGTGGAATCTGGGTTTCTCATGACGGCGGAACAAAGTGGACTCCGGTCAAGAGCATGGGCTTCCCCATAGTCCTTTGGGGAAGATCGATGTCGCGGTCGCCCCCACCAATTCAAACCGTGTCTACGGGCTGATTCAGACCAAGGATCAGGGCTCGCTTTGGCGATCTGACGATGCGGGAGAACACTGGAAGGCCATCAACTATCAACGCGCCTTGATTGGACGCGCGGGCTACTACGTCCGGCTTGCGGTTTCGCCGGGAAGCGACAATGAAGTGTACGTGGCCAATAGTTCCTTCCACGAGTCACTCGACGGAGGGAGAACTTCAAGGAGGTCCCCTGGGGCGGAGACACTCACGACATCTGGATCGACCCCACCAACCCCGACCGTTTTGTGGTTACCGATGACGGCGGCTTAAGCATCACGACCGTTCACGGTCGCGGCTTTCACCGCGCAACGTTCCCTATTGGCCAGATGTACCACGTCGAC
>CAVRCR010000031.1:0-66783 GCA_963719615.1 uncultured Acidobacteriaceae bacterium
CCCACCTTCACCTTATTGCTGGTGGCCAGCGTTTTGATATCGAAAACACTGACAGTTCCTTCGCGGCCGTTGCTGGTGAAGCCCTTTCCAAGCTCCGGAGCCAGCGCGATGCCATGCACCCCCGGCGTATCGGCGATGTCGCCAACGCTCTTGCCGGAATCCGCATCTAAGACCATGACGTGAGTGCCGCGAGAAATGTAGAGCCGCCGTGCGTCGGAGTCCGTAGTCAGATAATCCCAGCCTCCATCGCCGCCGACTTTGTAGGTTGTCACCACGTGGTATCCCGGGCCAGCCGCGGCCAGCGCCACCGCCGCCAGGGACACGCTGATTAAGGACACCAGCCACTTCGACTTACCCATGACTTCCTCCTTGTACATCTGTTGGAATTGCGGGTTTCTCTGGGGCCCCTTCCCATGAGAGAGGACCGCATCACTCGACCAATAAACCGCCAGGTCGAAACCGAAGTAACTTTACCCTATTTTGAGCGTCAACCTAGACTTCTGATTATATGGATGTCCCTGAGCCTTCTTTGCCGGAACCAGCCGGGCCAACGAAAACCGTGCCTACGGTAGATCCGCGCCTGCAGCCAACGCCGGACTACGGCACGCTCGGCCCGGGCTCGGACATTGCTGCCGGGGGGACGGGCACAGGGCAGCGTCCCCGGGTGGCTAGCCGCTTCGCTCTACTTTTTTCTGTTGCCATCGGGGTGCTGCTCGCAATCCTGACTACAAGCATAGGCAGTACTCGCTCTGCATGGCCGCGTTTTGCTCATCTGTTCCGTGGAGAAGCAGTCTCACGCCCGCCCGTTGTTGCGACTAGTTCAAGCCAACTCGACCGCCTGAAACCGCAGAAACAGGCCGAGGCGCTGCTCGAGCTTGCGGTCGGCCGTTCTGACGCAGCTATCGATCAGATTTCATCGCGCGTCGACGGTTGGCAGGGAAAACTCCAGTGGGATTCGCAGATGGCCACGTTGACGAGCGCAGCGCTGAACTCCAACGATATGCGCGTGCGGGAGTCCGGCGTCGAGGTGGAACTGGCGGCTTACGGTCTATCGAAGAACTCAGCCAGTCTCGACTATTTGCTGAGGTGTGCCGCGTCCCCCGATCACGCGCAAAAAATCTGGGCGCTGTGGGCACTTGGCCTGATGGGCAATCGCGGCGTCGAAACTACCCACGTGATGGAGGTTTTGACGGTGCACTTGAAAGACTCCGATGAAGATTCGCGGCACTGGGCGGTCGAAGGCCTCGCTTTGGTCGGCAGCAACGAGACGATTCCACTCCTGCTCACCACAATGCACGACGACGCTTCCCCCCGGGTCCGCGAGGAAGCCGCATGCGCCCTCGCTCAGTCTGGCATGTTCACTCGCGAGCAGCGGTTGAGCGCGGTCCCACATTTATTGAATTACACCGACGATCCGTCGCTCGATGCCCAGACCCATACCTGGGCGTTCCAGGCGCTGACCGACATCACCGGCCAACGCCTGCCGAATGACTCTGCCGCCTGGCGCAGTTGGTACGAGAACAGAAGCCAATCGTAGAGACGTAGCTTGCTACGTCACTGCATGCATCACCTCGGAACTCTGGGTCCGCAACGCTTCCGGCAGAGACGTTGCAAGCAACGTCTCTACTCTGCCATTTTCGCCACGTGCACATCGAAACCGGTCTTCGGCAGCAGCGACGTCAGCGCGAAGGCCTTGAATCCATCGCCATTCACTTCTGTGTGCCGGTAAACTCCGGGCTCGCTCTCGATCGTCTCCCGGCGACCCTCCATGTCTTCCAGGAAGGCCTGCGCCCGATTCACACTCACATCAACATCTTTCGCGCGCGTCACCACCGCCTCAGATGCATACGAGCGCACCAGCTTGGGCCAGTATTTCTCCAGCAGATCCGTGCTGGCAAAGATATCGGCCCAGATGATGCGCCCGTTCACCGCAACCACGACGCCAACCGCGTTGCGATCCCGCAGTTGCCGGATCAGGCTTTGATAGTTCTCTTCGATCGGCCTGGCTACTGCGTCGACCTGCTTTTTCACTTCTTGATTCTCCATCAGCCTGGCGTAGGAATCGGTCCGTTCCACCTCAGCCGGTGGCGCTGGCACGCCAGCCATCGTTCCGCTGACCACGGCTGCCTTCTGCTTTCTCACCTCCGCCCACACCTCGCCCTGATCCTTATCGCCCATAGCCTTGGCGCGAACCGAGGGCTGCGCCATCATCGCCATGGGAGCGTGCGTTGGACCGCCAGCGGCCGAACCATACATTGCCTCGGATGCCCCAAAGTGTTCGCTGGTCGCGACCCACCTCCCCGGCTCGACGCAAAACACGCTCAGATCCACGGGATCGCTCTCCGCCGGAATGATTCGGTCTTTGCCAATCACGCGGTCCTGCTTGCCTCCGGTGACGATCTCACCCGCCAGCAGCAGCAGGGGGCGCTTCGAATTGTTGACCAGCACCAGGCGGTTCACTTGCGCGCCATCGTATCGAACCGCTGGGCTAGGATGTCTCCGGACCAGCCCTTGCACGGACCCCGCCTCGGTCACCACGACATCGCCGGACCTCAGACCTTCATCCAGCGTCAGAAATTCGCCTGTGGAGTAACTCTTCCCTGTCACCACGGGGAACACGGTCAGATTCCCATGCCGAATCGGCTCCAGGACCTTATACCCGGATGCGCCGCCAATCTCTCCCGCGAGCGCTTGTCGCTGATCGACCGCCACCGTTCCGGCCACAATTACGAGCACCACCGCCGCCAAAAAGATCTTCGGACTCATAACGTCCCTCCCCTGCCGGACGGGCGCGCCCCTGCAGGCTCTCAATTCAGCACCGCAGGTTTCGCTTCCCCCGCAAAACCAGGGTCAACTGCCGGGGCGCGCCGCCCAACTCGCCTTCGTCAGAAGAACGAAATATCCCATGCATCTTGCGGCCAAAATTCACACTCCAAGCGTCTAAGAACTTGGTAGCATCGGATGCAGCGCTTTACGCCGCGCATGGATTCAACAAAACAAATTCCCGCCGTGCACTCCGTCGTGAACGATCTGCTGGCGGAGTTCCATGCTCGGGCGGGCTGCGACAAAATTGGCCTGACGCGCGAATCGTGGGCGGCGATCCTCTGCGAGGTGGGCGCGAAAAACGTCAGCGAAGCCTCTTCTGAGACCGAGGTCCGCACCTTCTTTCTTAGCCTGCGCATCGACGAACTTGCTCTCGCGCGCGCCTGCGCCGCCGGACACAATTCCGCTTGGGAAGTTTTTCTGAATCGTTACCGCGAGAAGCTGTACCAGTCCGCGTTGCGTATCGCCCGGGAAGATTCTGCGGCGCGCGAACTGGCCGACACTCTCTACGCCGATCTTTACGGCACCAATACTCGCGACGGCCAGCGCGTCTCGAAGCTCGCTTCCTACACCGGACGCGGATCGCTCGAAGGCTGGCTGCGCACGGTGCTGGCGCAGGAATACGTCAACCGCTACCGCCGCACCAAGCGCCTGGTAAGTCTCGACGAGGAATCGGAAGAGGGCATGCAGTTTCGCGCCCCCGATCCCGAACCGGTTCCTCCCGCCGACCCGCGCCTGACACAAGCCACGGACGAGGCCCTCGCGGTGCTTTCCCCTGAAGATCGCATGGTCTTGAGCGCGTACTATCTCGATGGCCGGACCCTGGCAGAGATCGCCCGCATGCTAGGCGTGCACGAGTCCACCATTAGCCGCAAGCTCGACAAGCTGGCCAAGGCCTTGCGGAAGCAGATTCTGGCCGGATTGGGACGCCGGGGTATGTCCCGCCGCCAGGCCGAAGAAGCCCTGGAAGTGGACGTCCGCGACCTGCACCTGGATATTCGCAGAAGCCTGGCGCAAGATTCTTCATCTCCCGCGTTCTCTGAGAAGGGAGTAGAGGCTCGAGCCCGTGAGGGTCCGGGATGAGGCGCGTCGAATGGTGATGAAACAGGGTTTAGCGAGAAGCTAGTAGCTAGAAGCTGAAATGCAAAAGGTCCCCCAAATCGTGCGCGAGAGGCTGGAAGCCATGGCGCCCGCCGTCCATCACCCTGACGCGGACGCGTTGACCGCCTTCGCCGAACGCTCGCTGCCCGACGGCGAGCGCGACGTCGTGCTTGAGCATCTTGCCCGCTGTGGCGACTGCCGCGACATCGTTGCTCTCGCCCTGCCTGAGGTTGATGCGGCCCAAGCCGTCACCATCCCCGCCCGCAGCGGATGGCTGACGTGGCCTGCCCTTCGTTGGGGGTTTGCTGCCGCCGGACTCGTGGTGATCGCATCGTTTGGAGTTCTCGAATACCAGCATTCAAAGCCGGCAATGACCGTCGCGAAGAATTCTCGCCAGGAAAGCGTTACTGCGAAAGTCCAGTCGACGCTGCCGAATGCCGCGCCCTTGAGCGAGCCGCAGAAGGCTCAGGACGTGCTTCCACCCTCTGCTGCGCCGGTGGCCGGAAGCGCGCCAGCCAAACTGCCGGAAGCAAAGCTTATGTCTCGCGTCGCCCCGGCCACGGCTTCCGAGCCGCAGAGTCGAGGTGCAGCCAACGGTGCAATCGGGGGCCGGGTTGCTTTCGGTCCCCACATGCCGATGCAGCAGCAGCAGCAAACCGCAAACGATCGACTGCAGGCCTTTACACCTGCGGCGCCCTTGGCGAAGCAGCAAAGTGCAGGCGCGTCTGCGAGTCTGAGGGTTCCATCAGCGTCGGAAACGGTGAACGTCGAGGCCGCTCCACCTCAGGTCGGAACCCGCCAGGATGAGGTGCGGGTTCAGAACCAGCCCTCGCCTCCACCGAGCCCGCCCGCGACGGAGCAGCTATTTGACAAAGATGCCGTTGGCAAGGCCAAGCCGGCGCTGAATTCCACGGGTCGAGACATCATTCAATTGGTCGCCCTCACACCCCGCTGGGCCATCAACTCCACGGGCGGCCTGCAGCGTTCCTTCGATCAGGGCAAGACGTGGCAAGATGTCGATGTGACCGCGGGCGCCGCCGCATTCTCCGCTGCCAAGGGCCTTACAGCAGCCAACACGGCTCGCACCAAAGAATATTCCGCGGACAAGAAAGCACTGAAGACGCCTGCTGGGGCTCCCGTGTTTCGTGCCGTAGCTGTAATCGGAACCGACGTGTGGGCGGGCGGATCCCAAGGCGTACTCTTCCACTCCGTCGACGCCGGCAATCGGTGGGCCCAGGTTGTTCCCTCATCCACAGGCATCGCCCTGACCGGCGACATTGTCGGCCTGGAGTTTGCCGATGCTCAGCACGGAAGAATTACAACTTCGACCGGCGAAATCTGGACCACCAGCGACCAAGGTCAGGCTTGGCAAAAGCAATAAACCGTTTCGGACTTGGCTGCGCTTATCGCCTTAGCTCTACGCTAATCCATTACCATAGTGACGTTTACACAAAATGGGGCGGACCCTACTATCCATCTCGTGGTTCGGCAGTTCTGGGGGAGGGCTGCCGAGGCGTCCTGGACTGAAAAGTCGAGGGCGCTTTCTCTTTCTGGCCCTTTAAAAGCCGACCTTTTCGGCTGAGCCACCATTTTTCAGGCGCAGCACAAGGTACTGCTCATCGATAAACCGGTCGCCGATCTTTAACGCTCGCGGTTCGCAACCGAAGAGCTCGAATCCTAGCGCACAGTACAAGCGAAACGCTGCCGTCTGCGTCGCTGCAACTGAAAGTAATACCTGCTCGAGGCCCTTCATTTCCGCCACGCGCTTCAGAATCGTTTGCAACATCCTCTTGCCAACCCCAGCTTCCCTTCGCGCCGGCGTCACATAGACGCCCCAGATGCGCCCCTTGTGACGGGTCTTCAGATTTGTTTCGCGGTAAAACCCCGCCGTACCGATGAGACGGCTCCCTTGCACCGCACCTACGACGAACTGATCCCCGCCCTCGGAGCCCAGGCGCTTTCGCACCTCCTCCAGGCTGAGAGTTCGGTGCTCCTGCGCCGACGCGCTGAATGCCTCCGGATCACCCTCCAGCGCTTCCAGGCGAAGTCTCCAGTACTCGCTCGCGTCGTTCCCGGTCAGATACCGAATTTCCGTGGCTGCCATCGTTGTCATCGTCGCCTTCTCGCGACCTATTGCGCTCCGCGGCAGGCCGCGCAGTACCCGCCAATCTCCAGGCGCGAAATCAGGACGCGGAACCGGCAGTCTTTCTCGACCTGCTGCTTGAGTCGTTCAAATCCGTCGCTGACAAACTCCGCGATCTTGCCGCAGCGCAGGCATGCCATGTGAATGTGATCCCGCGCCAGTTTGCGCTCGTAGTAATGCCCCTCGCCGTTGATATGCATCAGGTCGAGTTCGTCGATCAGGCCCTGGCGCTTCAACAGCCGCAGTGTACGGTAGACGGTGCTGCGGTCGACCGTGGCATCAAGGCGTTGCGCCTTCCGCAGAATCTGGCTGGCATCCAGATGCTTGCTCGCTGTCTCCATCACGCGCAAGATGGCGCGCCGCTGCTGGGTCATGCGAATTCCGCGTTCGGCGAAATGGGCCTGCAAACGGCCCGGCATTTCGGTCTGTGGAAGTGGCATACGTTCGGAGCCTCAACTGTTGCAACTGGTCGCAATCGGATTGCGACGAAATCTTCCTCCGGACATGGACAGAAGTGCCCACTATCCGGCATCCTTTTTGATGGTATCTCTAGATGCGACTCAGTTGCAACTAATGAATCCTCGTTCTCTACGAAGTCATCGGCGAATCGTGGCGCTTTCCGCGTACGCACTCGTTTGCCTCGCGATGCTCGCCCTCGTCCCGCAACTCCACTCCCAGGAAAACTACTTCGTCACCTATTCCCAGGAACTGGAGGAGCCCGGCAACCTCGAAATCGCCGCCAAGAGCCTCACTGGCGCCCCCAAGGGCGGCAACCCTTTTGTGGCGACCGCGCTCGAATTCGAGTACGGCGTCAAGACCTGGTGGACCACCGAACTCTACCTCGACGGTCAAACCACCGCCAGCGAGAGCACGCTGTTCACCGGTTTCCGGCTGGAGAACCGCGTTCGCCCGCTCCTGCGCGAACACTGGATCAATCCCATCCTCTATTTCGAGTTCGAAGACATCAACGGAGCCGACAAGGCCCTGCTCGAAGTCGTGGGCCACGACAGCCGCGCCGACTTCCTGAGCCGCAACGACCGCAGCCACAAGCAGCGCGAGGCCGAATTCAAACTCATCCTCTCCAGCAACTTCAAAGGATGGAATGTTTCCGAAAACGTTATCGCGGAAAAGAATCTCAACAACAGCCCCTGGGAATTCGGCTATGCTCTCGGTGCCAGCCGCGCGCTCGCCTTGGCAGCGAGTGCCAAGCCCTGCAAATTCTGCCGTGAGAACTTCGCACTTGGCGCGGAAATGTACGGCGGCCTGGGAGAACGCTACAGCTTTGGCCTGCACGACACGTCTCACTATCTTGGCCCGGTCGTCACTTGGTATATTCCCCGCGGTCCAACCGTTCGCCTGTCGCCAAACTTCGGTCTGAACCAAAACAGCAACGGATTTCTGTTCCGCTTCATGCTTTCGTACGAGATCGACCAATTCTTCTCGAAACTCAGGAGTCCGCGATGACCCAGCGCCACCCTGCTGTTTTCATCTTTGTTCTGGCATTGGTCGGATTCGCGTTCGCCGTCGCTGGAGATGGCGAATGGCTGCACAAAGTTCCTGCGAAGGATCGCCTCCGCCCGAATCCGTTCGCGGCCAATCCTGACGCCCCTGCCGCCGGAGCCAAGATTTTCGCTGAGCACTGCGCCGAATGCCACGGGGAGGATGCCCAAGGCAAGACCCAGGGCAAACACTTTCGCCCTAACCTTCACGCCGACCGTATCAAGCAAGCCACGCCGGGAGAGCTGTTTTGGTTGCTCACCAACGGCAGCCAGAAAAATGGCATGCCTTCCTGGAGCCGCCTACCCGACGCCCAGCGCTGGCAAGTCATTACATTCCTGAAGTCGTTGCCTTAGGGTGCCGCCCGCCTCTCCAGCCGGCCGAATTCCCGGTTTGCGACCTTTGCACCGCTTCTGCATCAAAGTACAGGTGCTAAAATAGTCAGTTGGATTCCCTCGCGGGAAGCACTCATAAGAGATCGTCCGGCCCGGCAACGCCGCTCGTGGAGCGTCAGCCGACAGCGCGACGCTTCACAACTAAGGAGAAAGAAAATGGCAGGCAATGGAATCGTCGAAGTAACGGATGCAAACTTCGACCAGGATGTTTTGAAATCGGAACAGCCCGTGCTCGTAGACTTTTGGGCGACCTGGTGCGGCCCCTGCCGCGCCATCGCTCCCATCGTCGAGGAATTGGCGAAGGACTATCAGGGCAAAATCAAAATCGGCAAGATGGACGTCGACGCCAACAGCGCCACCCCCATGCGCTACCGGGTCACCGGCATCCCGACCTTGCTGGTCTTCAAGGGCGGCCAGGTCGTTGAGCAACTGGTTGGCTACAAGCCCAAAGAAGCCATCGCCCAGGCCCTGAACAAGCACATCGGCTGAGTATTCCCAGAATCGTCAGCAAAATCGAACGCCCGGGAGAACTCCCGGGCGTTTGCTCGTAAGAACCCAGAACTTCTAGTACTTCCGCAGCACCCCAATCACCCGCCCCTGGATATCCACCGTCGCAGCCGGCACGATGATCGGCTTCATGGCCACATTCGAAGGCTGCAGCCGGATGTTGTCGCCCTCGCGGTAAAAGCGCTTCAGGGTCGCATCGCTGGAATCGACCAGTGCCACCACGATGTCGCCGTTGTGCGCAGTCTTGGCCTTTTCCACCAGCACGTAATCGCCATCGACAATATGCTCGTCCTGCATCGATTCGCCACGTACTTCCAGCACAAACACTTCTTTCGACCGCACGAAATCGGCCAGGGAAATAGTCTCCGGATTCTCGACCGCCTCGATCGGCTGCCCGGCCGCAATCCGCCCCACCAGCGGCAGCACGACCGCGGTGTTGACGCTCATGGCTTGTTTCAGCCGCCCCTTGGGGGGCAACAGATCAATCGAGCGGCTGCGGTTATAGTCGCGAGTGAGCAGTCCCTTTTTCTCGAGATTCGTGACGTGCTTGTGTACCGTTGCTAGCGAAGACAACTCCAGCCCCTTACCGATCTCGTCAAACGACGGGGAATATCCGTGCTCCGCCACGAATCGAGAGATGAAGTCGTAAACCTGCCGCTGTCTGCGTGTGATCGCCATGGCGCAATTATTGGCGAATGGAAGGCGAAAAGCAAGCAGGAAGTGAAGCCAGGTATCACTCGCAAAGACCTAGGCATGATGACGGATGCCCCACCCTTTTCGCGTTTTGTGCAAGAGGGTGGAGATTTTGACTTAGACCCTCTGCACTCCACCCAGCGCAGTCAGTGCCGCGACGATTTTCGCCGACCACTGCGCCACCTCATCCTCGCGAAGTGTCCGGTCGGCGGACTGAAACCGGACCCGCAGCAGGATCGAATATTTCCCTGCTCCAATTGAACTGCCGCGGAAAATCTCCACCGGATGGAAATCCTTCACCTCGCGAATCCCCAAGTCAGCCGCGGTTTTTCGCATTTCGATAAAAGGAATATCATCCGGGAACACAAACGAAAAATCCCGCTCGACCGCCGGATATTTCCCCAGTGCGCGAAACCGCACCCGCCGCAATCCAAGCTCATGCAACTGTTCCACGTCGAATTCGGCCAGATACACCTCCTGCCGCAACTTACGCTCCGCCGCCACCTCCGGATGAATCTGCCCAAACTGCGCCACCACGATGGCATCCATCACCGCACGCGCCGATCGTCCAGGATGAAAATAATCGGCTGTCTTCCGGTCGTAACTCGCATGGCCCCAACCAAATGCCGCCAGCAGATTCTCCACGTCGCCTTTGAATCCGCGAAACGCCTCTGCCGCGGCCGCATGTTCCCCCTTGCTCACATCCAGCGCGCCGCTCGCCGGCAACGAACTTCTCACCGCGGTCGCCGTCGCTCCCAAGCAGGCGCGCTTCGGTTCGACGCGCTCGCCGCCCGATAGCTCATATACGCTGCCAATTTCAAACAACCGAGCGTCGGGCACATCCCGATTCAAGTTCCACGCCAGCATGTCGAGCATGCCCGGCACCAGCGACGTGCGCATCACCGACGCTTCTTCGCTTAGCGGATTCTCCAGCTCCAGTACCGTCCCCGCCGAGGAGGGAGAAAACTTCTCCGCATCCGCATGGGAGATAAAAGTCAGCGAAAGCCCCTCGTTGTACCCGAGCGCCAGCGCCCGCCGCCGGAAAGCCGCATCCATCGGCGCGTGAGGCAACTCGACCACGGCACCGCTATACGCGGGCAGAGTATTCTCAAACTTGTCGTAGCCGTGTAACCGTGCGATCTCCTCGATCACGTCGATCTCGCGCTCCACGTCGAGCCGCCAGCTTGGGATGCGTACCTGAAACTGCGTGTCCTCCTGCCCCTTGGGGATCAGGTCGAAGCCAAGCCTCTTCAGCAGCCGGAAAATCTGTCCCGAGTCGAGATGGTCGCCGAGAATACGCCGCACCTCGGCCATGTGCAGCACGACCGGAGCCTGCTCCATATTGGTCGACATCACGTCGACCACATCGCCGAGCACCTCGCCGCCGCCCGACTCCAAAATCATTTTCGCCACGCGATCGCACGACAGCACGGTGGTTTCAAAATCCGCGCCACGCTCAAACCGGTGCGAAGCATCGGTGTGCAGTCCATGCCGCCGCGACATCTTGCGCACCATCCCCGGATCCCACCACGCCGACTCGATCACGATGTTTTTCGTCTTCTCGGTGATCATCGTGTCGTAGCCACCCATCACGCCCGCCAGCCCCACAGGCTTTTTGGCATCGCAGACCACAAGGTCTTCGGAAGTCAGCTTGCGCTCGACGCCATCCAGCGTCTTCAGCGTTTCGCCGTCGCGAGCCTTGCGCACAATGATCCGGCCACCCTCAAGCAGGTCCATGTCGAATACATGGGTAGGCTTGCCAATCTCCCAAAGGACGTAATTGGTGGCGTCGACAGCGTTCGAGATCGGCCGCTGATCGAGCAGTTGCAGCCGGTGCGCGATCTTCTCAGGCGAAGCCGTGATGCGAGTCCCGCGTATCACACCCGCGCTGAATCGAGGACAGAGCGAAGGTTCTTCGACGGTAATCGGGAAGGATGCATCGTTCGAGGGTTTGGCGGACTTAGAGCTGTGAGCTGAAAGTTGTTTGAGTGGCAGATCGTAAATCGCCGCCGCTTCCCGCGCCACGCCGTAATGATTCATCGCATCGGGCCGATTTGTCCCAATCTCCATCTCAAACACGGCATCGGCGCCGCTCCCGCTGGTCCCCTCGACCGAAATCCCAACATTGGTCAAGTCTTCAGCAAGACGGCGATCGTCGACCGCGAGCTCAACAAAGTCGCGAATCCATTGTGGAGAAAGTTTCATCAGAAGCTTCTAGCTCCTAGCTGCTCGCTTCTAGCCACCCCACTCTCGAAAGAGCTAGAAGCTAGGAGCTAGCAGCTTTCTTATCCAAACTGCTGCAAGAACCTTACATCCCCCTGAAAGAAGTACTGCAGATCGTCCACGCCATACTTCAGCAGGGCCAGCCGGTCTACGCCCATGCCAAACGCGAATCCCGAAATCTTCTTCGGGTCATACCCGTTGTCCTTCACGAACTCAAACACGTTGGGGTCGACCATGCCGCATCCGAGCACCTCGATCCATCCCGTCTGCTTGCACGGACGGCACGGGTCCGGCCCGCGCCTGCCGCTCCCTCCGCAGATGAAGCAGGTGACGTAAAGCTCCGCGCTCGGCTCGGTAAACGGAAAAAACGACGGCCGGAAATGCGTCTTTACGCTCGATCCGAAAAGCGCTTTCATGGCGTGATCGAGCGTCCCTTTCAAATCGCCAAACGTAATGTTGGTATCGACCGCCAGCCCTTCGATCTGATGGAACATCGGCGAGTGGCTCGCGTCCGGAGGATCGTTGCGGTGCACCGTCCCCGGAATCACAATGCGGATCGGCGGCCGCATCTTCTCCATCGTGCGAATCTGCACCGGAGACGTATGCGTGCGCAGCAGAAGTCGCTCGCGCTGCGGCTTCGACTGCTGGCCCGCCATGAACAGCGTGTCCTGGGTATCCCGAGCCGGATGATTCGGTGGAAAATTCAGCGCCTCGAAGTTGTAGTAATCCGTCTCGACCACGGGCCCTTCGGCGACGGAGTACCCCAGCTTCTGAAAGACGCCGACAATCTCATGCATCGTGCGGATAACAGGATGCTCCGCGCCAATGGGACGCCGCACGCCGGGCAGCGTGATGTCGACGGCGCCGGTTGCAAGCGGAGTTCCTGTCGACAACTCAAGAAGAAGATCCTCCGCCTTCTCGATCGTTGCCTCAACCGACGCCTTTATCTCGTTCACAGAGCGGCCGGCGTCCCTCTTCGCTTCTTTCGGCGCAGCCTTCAGCCAATGGTCGTTGATCTGCGTCAGAATTCCGCTCTTGCGCGCGAGCCAGCGATCGCGAAACGCTTTAAGATCCGTGTCGCTGCGTACCTCAGTTGCCTCTGCCGTGCACGCAGCCGTGCACTCATCCGCAGCCTTCTCCAGCGCTGCCGCCGAATAGTCGGTTAGCTTGGGAACGGTGTATGCCACGAGTTGCTGACGCTGCTTCCTCAAATGTGCTCTGTCATCCTGAGCGCGCTCTTTGCGCGAAGGACCTATGCACTCCCGGCGGACTGCACAGGTTCTTCGCTTCGCTCAGAATGACAAGGAGTAGGTTAAGAAGCGAGACGGCACGGCTGAGGCCGTGCCCTTCCCGTATATGCTCATGGACTGATCCTGACGGCTAGGCGAGCGCCGACTTCGCCTGAGTCGCCAGGCTGGCAAAGCCCGCCGGATCCTTCACCGCCAGGTCCGCCAGAATCTTGCGGTCCAGTTCGACTCCCGCCTTCTTCAGTCCATGGATGAACTGGTTGTAGCTCATCCCGTTCAGCTTGGCGGCGGCGCCGATGCGCACGATCCACAGCGAGCGGTATTGCCGCTTGCGCTGCTTGCGTCCGGAGTAGGCGAACTTCAGTCCGCGCTCCACCGCCTCTTTGGCCGAGCGGTACAGCTTCGATTTTGTAAGGAAATATCCGCTTGCACGTTCGAGTATCTTCTTCCGTTTCGCGCGGCGTTTGGTTCCGCGTTTTACACGAGGCATGTTCTTCTCCTTTTTGCTTTCTGTTTATGGCGGCTGGAGGCAAGGACGATTCGCCATGGCGGCGATCTCTGGCCTCTTCACACGCCCGGAGCAATTGAAGATTTTAGATTTTTGATTGCAGATTGAAAACCAGCAGTGGGTTTAATCTCAAATCTGCAATCTGAAATCTGAAATCTGAAATCTGAAATCAACAATGCCCCAACTAGTACGGAATCATCCGCAGGACTTTGGCGAGATCGCCATCGCTCACCAAAGCTGACTTCCCCAGCTTCCGCTTCCGTTTCTTATCCTTCGACGTCAGGATGTGGCGCAGGTTCGAATGCCCCCGCTTCACTTTCCCGGTCCCAGTTTTCTTGAAGCGCTTGGCAGCGCCCTTGTGTGTTTTCAGTTTTGGCATAAGGTCCTCAAAAACAGCCGTCAGCTTTCAGCCCTCAGCTATCAGTTTCAGTTCATTCTCGCAGGATGTCAGATGACCCTTCAGGCGAGACTTGTAGTTACAACTTCATTCCGAGCGTAGCGAGAGCCCGCCCTTAGCGAAGTCGAAGGGAATCTGCTTTCCTTACGACGCGGGCTTGGCCACCTGCGCCGGTGGCGCGCTTTGACTGGCCGCGCTCGGGGCGGAGGGCTTTGGCTTCTCCGCCTTCTTCGGCGCTTCTACCTTCTTCGGCGCCAGAATCGCGTGCAGCGTATTGCCTTCCTGCCGCGGACGGAACTCCACAATGCTGTGCGCTTCCACGTCCTTGATCAGCCGCTCCAAAATCTGCCGGCCCAAACTGGTGCGGGTCATTTCGCGTCCGCGAAAGAAAATCGTCGCCTTGACCTTGTCGCCCTCATCAAGAAAACGCAGCACGTGATTCTTCTTGGTCTCGTAATCGTGGTCGTCTACATTGATGCGGAACTTGACCTCTTTTACGGTGATCGTCTTCTGATGCTTCTTTGCCTCGCGCTCTTTCTTTTCCTGCTGGTAGAGATACTTCCCGTAGTCCATGATGCGGCACACGGGAGGCTGCGCGGTGGGCGAAATCTCAACCAGATCCAGATTTTTCTCGCGGGCTTTCTTGAGCGCTTCGTAAGGCGGCATAATGCCCAACTGCCCGCCTTCGTCGTCAATAACGCGAATCTCGCGCGCCCGAATGCGATCGTTTGTGCGGATAAAACGCTTGTCGATACCGTCCTCCGTGCTCTAAGCGACTGAGAATAAAGAATTATAGCATGACGATTGTGTGGGACCGGGTCTTCGACCCGGTCATGTCGAGCGAAGCTCGACTGCTTTACTGTCGCTACCCAAGGAAAGTCTAGCTCTCCAGAATCAACTGCGCGATCGCCTGCTCAGTGGTATGCGTGAGAGACAGTGCGATGTTCTTCACGCCCATCTTTGCCGCGAACTCCCCCGCCTTCCCGTGGAACGTCATGGTCGGACGCCCGCCCGGTGCGCGCACCACCTCGCAGTCACGCCAGCGTACACCGTGATTCCAGCCCGTGCCCAGCGCCTTCATCGCCGCTTCCTTGGCGGCGAACCGCGCCGCGTAACGCTCGACGCGATTGGCCTTCGAATCGCAGTATCGAATTTCTCCCGCAGTAAAAATGCGCTGCAGAAACCGCTCCCCGAACCGCTCGATCGCCTGACCGATGCGGGGAACTTCGGCGATGTCAATACCCGTGCCCACGATCATGGTTCAGAAGTCGCCTCGTCCCCGCATCTTACAGCAACCGGTCGCCGCGATAGATCATGCGCCCGTCAATCATCCGCGCTTCGGCGGTCATTCGATGCTCCTTTACCGGACCCGCGTCATCAATGTGCAGCACTTCGTGCCCGTGCGCCACCAGCCAGTCCGACACCAGCATGCGGTGGCAACGGAAATACACGCGCTCGGCGCACATGTAGGCGGTGCGAGAATGTTCTGCCAGACATACGAGTTCGCCGATTGCCTGCTCGAACTCCGCGGTCAGCATGTAGTCGGCATAGTTGCGGAAGCTATGGTTGCGTAGCGCGATGTTCGGCGACTCCTCAAGAACCTTCTTGCGGTATCCGCCCAGCGCCTTCATCCACAGGTAACGAATCTCTGCTTCGGGCAAACTCTTTTCCAGCGCTTCCCGATTGAACTGCGGCAGCCGCCGCGACATCGGGAAGGCGCGGATATCGACAAGAATCTGAATCTGGTGCGCTCGCAACGCCGCGAGCAGTTCTGCGATGCTGCGGGTCGAATGTCCGATTGTGTAGAGGACGGCCAACAGGCTTTCGATGCGGAAAGGCTAAGGTGCGATTCCGGCGAGAGAAGCTGCAATCAGGCCATCCTGCTCCGTGAACACCGTCCTCAAATCCAACAGCACACGTCCTTCCTCCACCCGCGCGATGATCGGCGGGTCGCACCCGCGCAGGCGAACAGCCAACTCATCAGCACTCAAACCGGCGCAATTCAGGGCCAGGAGCCGAGTCGGCAAAACCGCGGTCGGAGCTGCGCCCCCGCCAATCACCGACTCGCCATCAATGACTTCAATCATCAATTTTGACGACCGCGCCTGCGCGGCCAGAGCCTCGGCCCGCGTGCCGATCTCTCCTTGCGTCAACCGCATCATCTTCATCGCCGGAATAGCATCGTGGTCGCGCTGCACATACGCGAGCAGCGTCGCCTCCAGCGCCGCGTACGTCAGTTTGTCGACACGCAGCGCACGAAACAGAGAATTCGAGCGCATACGCGCCACCAGATCGGGGCGTCCACTGATGAGCCCCGCTTGCGGCCCACCCAGTAATTTGTCGCCGCTGTAGGTCAGCACATCCACGCCCGCATGCAGGCTGTCGAGCACGCTGGCCTCGCCCTGAACGCCGAAGCTTTCCAGATCGACGAGCGAACCACTCCCCAGGTCTTCCATCAGCGGCAAGGCGCGCCGCTGCGCCAGTTCGCACAGCTCAGCAATCGAAGGTTGCTCGGTGAACCCGCTGATTTCAAAATTTGACCGGTGCACTCGCAACAGCAACCGCGTGCGATCGTTGATGGCTTTTTCGTAGTCGGCAACGCGCGTGCGGTTCGTTGTTCCGACCTCGCGCAGAATCGCACCCGACTTCGCCATCACATCCGGAATGCGAAACGATCCGCCAATCTCGACCAGTTCGCCCCGCGAAACGATCACTTCGCTGCCCTCGGCCAGCGAGTTGAGCGCCAGCAAGACCGCCGCGGCATTGTTGTTCACAACGATCGTCGAGACGCCTGCAGATGGAGAGTCAGCTGCGAGCACGGCGCGAAACAGCCTTTCCACGTGCCTATCCCGCTTGCCGCGGGCCCCAGCTTCGACGTCATACTCGAGATTGGAATACCGCCCCGCCGTCTCGCGGATATGCTCGATGGCGGCTTTCGGGAGCGGTGCCCGCGCCAGATTGGTGTGCAGAATCACCCCGGTAGCGTTGATGACAATTCGCAGCGAGTGTCCCAACTCCTGCCGAAGCCGTTCTTCGATTGCGCCGCACAACCCGCCCAGCGCCAGTGGCAACGCGGCCGCGTCCAGCACGCCGGAAGCTATTTCGTTGCGCAAGCGTGCCAACACCGCACGCGCCGCGTCCGTGATTGCCGCACTACCGTGCTCTGCCGCCAGCGCCGCAATGCCGGGCGTCCGCAACAGTTCATCGACGGAAGGAAGTTCGCGATACAGCTCTGACTTCGTCGAAGTTTTCATACCTGCGCCCAATATTAAGCTGGGTGCCCCATTTCTCGTGCCTTCTGCGAGAAAGCCTGCCCTGAGCGAAGCCGAAGGGTGGGGATGTGCTGCCTCGTTTTACAACGTGTGCAAATACGCCAGAAGATCCTGCACCTCCTGTGCGTTCAGGGTCTGGCTATAGCCAGGCATTTCATTGCGCCCCAGGCGAACAATATCGCTGACCCGTTCGTCGTTTGCCGGCAGCCCGCTCAACGGAAGATATTTATTCTGAAAAATTCCCTTCAGGCCCGGTCCCTTCTTGCCGCGCTTGGAATATGGCTCGTGGCATCGCGCGCAACTGGAATCGTAAATCTTGCGCCCTGCGGCTTGCTGCGGGTTCAGACTGAGCTCCTCGTCCGACTTGCGCCGCTCCACGTCGCAACCAGACATCACAGTCACCGCCAGCAAGGCGACCAGCGCTGCGGCCAACGTCCAGTCACCACGGCTACGACTCTTCCCCTGCTTTATCAAGCTGTCTTCCTCCGCGACGAACTATCAACAAGCCCAAGATGGCCTCAAACCGCTTTACAATAATAGAGCAAGCGCCGCCTATGTCGGTGTCGGTCAAACGCGTGTACGAACCGCCATCTCGTGCCGATGGCGAGCGCGTGCTCGTCGACCGGCTTTGGCCTCGCGGCCTCACGAAAGAGAGCGCCGGCGTGGACGAATGGCTGCGCGAACTCTCCCCTTCCGACGAACTGCGCCGCTGGTATCACGCCCGCCCCAGCCAGTGGCAGACTTTTCGCAGAAAATATTTGAAAGAGCTCGCACATCCGGAGGCCGAAGGCGCGCTGCGACGCCTCTACCTGCTGGCACACAAGCGAAAGCGCCTGACCCTCCTCTTTGCTTCCAAGAACGAAACGCACAACAACGCCGTCGTCCTCAAAGAATTGCTGGAAGGATCCCGGAAGCCTCCGACGGGCACCGGCCCCGCCGCTGTTGGTGTGATGCGTCGCCGGCAGGCTTCTGCGAAACGAAGGTAGCAGGAGTCAGGAGCCGGAATGCTTAGGATTTATTCGTGACTGCTGACTCCTTACTCGTCATTTAGAATCAATCGCCATGCGGTCCGTCTTCCAGTGGAGTCTCGGTGCGCGCGCGCTCGAACTCGGCAAGCGCACCCTGATCATGGGCGTCGTGAACGTCACCCCCGACTCTTTTTCCGATGGTGGCCAGTTCCTCGACCGCGATCCGGCCATCGCCCAAGCACAGCGTCTGCTCGAGGAAGGCGCCGATATCATCGACGTCGGCGGTGAATCGACACGCCCTGGTGCCAGAGTCAGCCCCAACCCGCCCCAGCCTGCAGATGAGACGCAGCGTGCGAAACTCGCAACCGGCGCTCCCGCGGTGAGCGCGGAGGAAGAACTCAGGCGTGTCCTCCCCGTCATCGCTGAACTGAAGAAAAAGGTTCCCGCCGCGTTTCTCTCCGTCGACACCTACAAAGCCTGCGTGGCCCGCGCCGCCATAGGCGCCGGCGCTGAGATTGTGAACGACGTCAGCGGCTTCCGCTGGGACAAACAGATGGCCAAGACCGTCGCCGATCTCAAATGCGGCGCGGTCCTGATGCACACGCGCGGACGTCCCGAGGAGTGGCGCACGCTGCCGCCGCCCGGCGATATCGTCTTGCTGGTGAAACGCGAATTGAAAGACTGGGCCGAGAAGGCCGTCCTCGCCGGGGTTCGCCGCGAACGCATGGTGCTCGATCCTGGCCTCGGCTTCGGCAAGAGTTTTGACGAGAACTATCCCCTGATCGGCCGTTTCAGTGAACTGCAATCCGCCGGATTTCCGCTGCTGGCGGGCGCTTCGCGCAAATCCTTCATTGGCCGTACCCTGGCGCGAGATGGCAAAGATGCCCCGCCCGAAGCCCGCCTCTACGGAACCCTGGCCACTCAGGTCGCATTGATCCTGAAAGGCGCGCACATCATTCGCACCCACGACGTCAAAGCAGCGGTTGAAGCCGCTAGGGTCGCGGATGCGATTCTGCAGGCGCGCTAGGCGCCCGCGTGCCCCATTTCTCGCGTTCTTTGCGAGGAGTGGGGGCGACCGTCGCGATGGTTGCTGCGCCCACTCAAAACGCTTTCCCCGAGTCCAGCAGAATGGTCACCGGTCCCTCATTCACCAGTTCCACCTGCATCATTTCCTGAAAGCGCCCGGTCTCGCAGCGCAGCCCCAGCGCCTGAATGCGCTCCACGAAAAATTCATACAATCGCCGCGCCTCGTCCGGCGGCGCCGCGCCGTCGAATGACGGGCGCTTCCCCCGCCGCACATCGCCATACAGCGTGAACTGCGAAACCGCCAGCACGCTGCCGCATGCGTCCTGCACGTTGCGGTTCATTTTGCCATCCTGGTCCTCGAAAACTCGCAGGCCCGCGATCTTCCCCGCCAGATAAATGGCATCCGCTTCCGTGTCCCCATGCCCCACACCCAGCAGGACCAGTAGTCCGTGCCCGATTTCGCCGCTCACCCATTGGTTGACCGTGACTCTGGCGCGGCTCACGCGTTGCACGACGGCACGCATACGATTCTCAATTCCCGAGTTCGTGTGGGGACAGCCGCCTCGGCTGTCCGGCGGCCCAGTTGTATCGGGCTGCTTCTTTGACGGGCGCGGTGGTCGCAACTACGAAGGCCGACTCAATCCACAAAACTATCCATCATACCTCTCTCCGCCGTTTGACCCCGCCAACAGCAAGCCGTTAGGATTCATGAGTGCAATCGCAAGGCGACCAAGACGTTGCCGGAAGCGGGACTGCCCTTCCTTTACACTCATTCACCCGGACCATTACACTACACACTCGCCTTTTTTCTTTTAGTTGCAGTGCGCAGACGTGCGGAGTGAGACATGCATAGACGTCGAGGGCTCGGTTCCGAGCCGGCACCGACAAAAACTGCGAATGCGTAACCGAACCACCGAATTCAAATCTAATTAGGCAAACGAGGAGACACATGGCAGCCGTAGACGAGAAGGTAAAGCAGATTATTGTGGAGCAGTTGGGAGTCGATGAGGGCGAAGTCACCGCCAGCGCGTCGTTTGTCGACGACCTGGGCGCAGACTCGCTGGACACCGTTGAACTGGTGATGGCCTTCGAAGAGGCCTTCGACATCGAGATCCCCGACGAGGACGCCGAGAAGATCCGCACCGTGCAGGATGCCGTGGATTACATCGGCAAGCACGCCAAGGCGGGGAAATAGATTTTGGAACCCAGATTCTTCGACAATCTGCCCGGAAACTCCCTCGACAGGGTCGAGTTGATTATGGCTCTCGAAGGGTCCTTCGACGTCGAGATCCCGGACGAAGACGCCAAGAAGTTCTGCACCGTACAGGACGCGATTGACTACGTCAGGCGCAAGAAAGACGGGGATCTAAATTGACTCGCAGGGTCGTAGTCACGGGGCTTGGCCTCATCTGCGGCGTGGGCAATTCCACCGACGAAGTCTGGAAGGGTGTGCTCGCCGGCAAGAGCGGCGTCGCACGCATCACCGCTTTCGATGCCACCAACTTCGCCTGCCAGATCGCCGCCGAGGTCCAGAACTTCGACCCGCTGAATTACATCGAGAAGAAAGAACTGAAGAAGATGGGCCGCTTCATCCACCTCGCCATTGCCGCGTCGGATGAAGCCATGAAAATGTCGGGCCTGAAGATCACACCCGAAAACGACGAGCGCGTCGGCGTGCACATCGGTTCCGGCATCGGCGGATTCGACATCATCGAGCGCGAGCACCTCGCACTGCTGAATGGCGGTCCGCGCAAGATCTCGCCGTTTTTCATTCCGGCTGCCATCGTGAATCTCGCCGCTGGACAAGTCTCTATGCGCTACGGCGCCAAGGGGCCGAACGAGGCCACCGCCACCGCCTGCACCACCAGCGCACATTCCATCGGCGATTCGTTTCGCATCATCCAGCACAATGATGCCGACGTCATGATCGCCGGCGGCTCCGAGGCCGCCATCACTCCCATGGGGGTGGGCGGATTCGCCGCCATGCGCGCTCTCTCCACGCGCAACGACGCGCCCGAAAAAGCCAGCCGCCCCTGGGACAAGGATCGTGACGGCTTCGTGATCGGCGAAGGCGCTGGCATCATGATCCTGGAAGAGTTGGAATTTGCCCGCAAGCGCGGTGCTCCCATTCTCGCCGAGGTCGCCGGCTACGGCATGTCGGGCGACGCCTACCACATGACCCAACCCGCGCCCGAGCACGAAGGCGGATTCCGTGTCATGCGCAACGCCGTGCGCGACGCCGGAGTCACGCCCAACGTTGTCGGATACGTCAACGCCCACGGCACGTCCACGCCCATCGGCGACACTCTCGAAGCCCACGCCATCCGCAACTTCTTTGGCGACCACAAACTCGCCGTGAGCTCCACCAAGTCGATGACCGGACACCTGCTCGGCGGCGCTGGAGGCCTCGAAGCCGGCATCACCGTGCTCGCGCTGCGGAACCAGATCTTGCCTCCGACCATCAATCTGGACAATCATGACCCCGACACCGCCGGCATGGACCTGGTCCCCAACCACTCCCGCAAAGCCGAACTCGAATACGCCATGTCGAACTCGTTCGGCTTCGGCGGCACCAACGGCGCCCTGTTGTTCCGCCGCTGGAGAGATTAGGTGGTGCAAATCCACCGTGACGTAAGTCTTGGACTTACGCACGCGTGGTTTGGGGTGGGGTCCGGCGCCGGTTCTGGCTTCTGCAACCCCCTAATTCCACGCCGGTTCGCTACGTAATGTCCTTTCTCGCATGCCTCTGCGTCAAGGCATGGCCCTTGGAACACTGCACTCGCTTGGTCCTCTGTGACTTTGCGGCTCGCTCTCTTGCCGACAGAATGGATCTCGGAAAGTGGAGTCTTCCCCGGAAACATGGACAACTCTTTCGCCGCCGCCACCTCGACTCTGTCCTTCGCCCCCTTCACCCGCAAAGCCGCTGCCCGCACCGCCCTGGTTGGCCTGGACGACGCGCGGCGCGCCTTGCTCGCGGACTGTTTCCGCCAGTTCGCGATTGAAACGGTAGTGATTTCGTCCGATGCCGCCGAGCGCCTGCGCAAGGAGAAATTTGAAGCCTGCGTGCTCGGTTTGGGCGAAGGCGCGGATACCCTGATGGAAGCGGCTCGCACTTCGCCCTCCAACAGCCGTTGCATTCTCTATGGTGTTGGAGGCAACGCCCAGGAAGCCATGCGCTATTCGAAATACGGCATCAACGCCATGTTCCAGGAACCGCTGGAACGGCCGACAACACTGAAGCTGATCCGCGCCACGCGCCTGCTGGTACTGCACGAATTTCGCCGCTACGTTCGTATCCCAGTCATGACCGAAGTCGCCGTCGTTGGTGACGGGCGCCGCGTCTCCGCCTCCAGCATCGAAATGAGTTCCGGAGGCATGTCGGTCAAGAGCCCGGAAGACTTCTCCATCGGTGTGCCGGTCGAACTGTCGTTCTCGCTGATGACGCTGCCCCGGGTCAACGTGCGCGGCGTCGTGAGTTGGCGCAAGCCCAAGTCGTTCGGCGTCCGCTTCGACGCCGCCGACGATCGCCGACAGAAAGTTAAGCGCTGGATCGATTCCTACCTCGAAAACTGATAGCCGAGCTTTACAGTTGCCGTGTCTCAGATCGACTGTCATCCCTCGCTTTGCTCGGGGTGACCTTTTGGTTGAGTCCATAGTATTCCTGAAAATGGACTTTGTTGAGCTCAGCGAAGCGCTCGACCTTGACGGGACCTGGTGCCATTACAATGTCCTCGTGCCCCCGGTCAGCACCCCCGAAGCGCCCGCCCCGACGCTCCCTCCCGGCGCCCGCCGCTTCACGCTTCGTCAGCGCATCGTCCTGCGCATCATCATCTGGGCGGGATACTGGTTCATTCGTCTCATCGGCCCAACGCTGCGCGTCTCGATCTCCTTTGAAGACGGCGCGCAGCCGACGCTTGAGCACCGCCCGCTGATCGCGTCCTTCTGGCATTCGTGCCTCATTCCCGCCACGTACATCTGCAGGAACCTGGGCGTGCGGGTGATGAGCAGCAACAGTTACGACGGCGAATATATGGGCCGCATTATTCACAGATTCGGCTTCGTCGCGGTGAAAGGGTCGTCCAGTCGCAACGCCGTGCGCGCGCTGCTCGGCCTGCGCCGCGCCCTCGCAGACGGATGGGCCGTCGCGTTTACTCTGGATGGCCCGCGCGGTCCCCGTCACCAAGTCAAGCCTGGCCCGGTGGCGCTGGCGCGCTCATCGGGTGTGCCCTTGACGATGTTCCACGCGGCGGTTGACAAGGCGTGGGTGCTCAATACCTGGGACCGGCTGATGATTCCAATGCCGTTCTCGCGCGTGCTGCTGCGTTTCGGCAAGCTGATCCCCGTCCCGGCGGATGCCAGTGACGAGGAGGTCGAGCGTTATAACGGGGAACTGCAGAGCGCGCTCGATCGCGTATGTGAATTTGCGGAAGCCAACGTGCGCAGAGTGGGGATGAGAGAATTTCCCTACCGAAGAAATTGATGATTGCTAAGTTTTGGTTGCGCTATTCCAGCGTCGATCCCAGCTGCTGATACTTGTATTTCTTCCCGTCCCAGTACACCACCGACGACCTATCTTCACCCTCGCCGTGCTCTTCCATGTAAATGCCGAGGATCGTCTTCTTCTTGAGGGCCAACCGCTTCACCGCGAGAGTTTTGAAGGGAAGGTTGATCAGCAGATACTTCGCCTTCGGCTTCTCCGCGCGCCAGTCGTCTTTTTCCTCGCCGTGAATAATCAGCAGACTCAATCCGCGGCGTTCCGGTTCATCGGAGGCGAACGTCGACGTCACTTTGACGTCACTAAAACCGAGAAAGCTGTCATACGGATCGGCGACTACAAAGCTGTATTCGTCTTTGTCCGCCATGGGATTCTTGCACTTGGCCGCGACCACAAGGTCCTCGATGCCATCATCGTCGAGGTCGGCAGCGAACTGGGATGGCCCTGCGATCAGCGAACAATTCTCGCCGAATTGCTCGTGAATAAATTCGTTGGTCACCGCTGGCGAAGGCGCCTTGGCATGTGCCGGCGGCGGAGGCGGTTCCTTCTTGCTTTGCGCGGACGCGCCAGCTGCGATCATCAACGCCGCGAACACTGGGAGCAGAAATTTACTGGACGACATGGTCCTACTCTAGTCCGGTTTTCGGCGAGCGGGTAGAGACAGAGTAGTGACGAAGGTAATCGTTGGGGGCTTGCCGTCGAACTGGCGTACGACGGGTAGCACGCTCCGCTTCACGCGCGTCATCGGCGAAAGTGTTCCCATCCGCGTGCGACCAACTCATAGCCCACGCCTTTCGCATTGCGCAGAATAATCTTGCGCCTGCGCGTGATGCGGCCGATGCAAGTCAAGGCTACTCCCACAATCTGTGGGGGAACGCGTTTGCCCGCCGGTGCGGTGAACAGAAGTTCGTAGTCCTCGCCGCCGTGAAGGGCGAGATCCAGGTCGACGGCGCGCGCCGGCTTTCCAACCCGCGCGCGCGGAATGCGCTCCGCTTCCACTTCCGCCCCCACGCCGCTTTCTTCGCAGATGTGGGCGAGATCCGTCGAGAGCCCGTCGCTCAAGTCAATCATCGCTGAAGCCACGCCCTTCTCGCGCAGCACTCGGCCCAACTCGATCCGCGGCTCGGGATAGAAATGCCGCGGATAATCTCGTGGTTGTAGCTTCACTCCGGGTTGCGCCCGCATCTGCTCAATCGCCGCCGCCGACCCGCCCAACTTGCCACTCACGTAGATGCGATCTCCCGGCCGCGCCCCCGAGCGCAAAATAGCGTTGCCCTTACTAACCGTGCCGATCACGATGATGTCGGCCAGAATCCCATTTGGCGATTCCGCCGTGTCACCTCCGGCGAGGGTGGCGCCGTATCTTTTCGCAAGGCTGATCAGGCTGCGGGCGAAGCGTCCCACCCAGGATTGCGGCAAGTCCCGCGGCAAGGCGAGCGAAAGAAAAGCCGCCACCGGTTCGCCGCCCATGGCCGCAATGTCGCTCAGCCCCCGCGCCAGGCAACGGTGGCCCACAGCCTCCGCCGGATGCCACTCGCGGCGGAAGTGAATGCCTTCCAGCGTGAAGTCGGTCGTGACCAGCGTGTCTTGTCCCGTCAGCAGGCGCAGTACGGCACAGTCGTCTCCGATTGTTTTGATTACCTTGGAGCCGCGAGCGCGCCCTCGCTCGTAAGACTTCGCTATCCGACGAATCTCGGCGATCAGCGCTTTTTCAGGAAGCGGCACGGCGTCACCAATATAAGCGACGCAGACGGGAAAGATGCTGACAGATACGGCAGGATTCAGAATGCACTTCCGGGACGGCCAGCACGACAATCTCCATTTTCCGGTCGCGAAAATGCGATCACGGTAATCGTCCCATCGTGGCCCCCGGTTACCCCCCTTCGGTAACCCAAAAAGGCCCTTGTGCGTCGTTGACAGGGGGAATCCAGTTTGTTACCGTTAACCAGACTTTCACAGCACCTTTGGCAGAAGCTAAGATCTGCAAATGATTGGCGTTGCAGACAAGCACCAAAGCCCAGGCGCGGTAGGTGTAGGGCACGAACGAGTTTCCATTCCCAAGATGGGACGTGGCCCGAAAAAATCAGGTGGTCCGAACAGGCCTCTGCAACCTCAGAACTTGGCCTGGAATTCCGGACCTGATTGATAAGCTGGTTTAGACAGGGGAGTGATTTTGCAGAAGCGCTTTTACATTCTTTTTGTGGCCCGCGGGGATGACGGCCAGTTGCGCAAGATCTCGATCCCAGTTCATTACCTGTACCTGTTCGTCGTGGGCGCTGCTATCGGATTCCTCAGTCTGACCGGAATTGCCAGCTCTTATACCCGCATGCTGCTGAAGGTTTCCCGTTACAACGAACTGCGGACGGAAAAAGACCAGCTCAAAGACAACTATTCGCGCCTCGAACAAGTGGCCAAAGAGCGTGATGTGCAGGTGGCATCGCTGGGATCGATCGCTGGAGAAGTTTCCGCGCTCTACGGGTTGAAGTCGCAACCCACACTGGTGACCGCTTCCGCCGATCAGATTCAAGCCACCGAAGTCAGTTCTTCGCTGGACCAACTCCATGCCCTGCGAAGTTCCGCGCTGTCGGGCGCGACCATGGTCGGTCTGACCATGGGCCTGACCCGCAACGCCACCACCGCCGACTGGATCAAAGCCAACTCGGCGCCGAATCTCTGGCCGGTGGAAGGTCAGGTCACCGGCAGCTTTGGTGAGCGCATTGACCCATTCAACGGGGAGGGCGCATTCCATAGCGGCGTGGACATCAGTAGCGCGTACGGCAATCGGATCGTTGCCCCGGCTGACGGTGTGGTGACGTTTACCGATTCGATGGGCGGCTACGGCAAGGCCATCGTGATCGATCACGGTAACGGCATCAGCACTCGCTACGGACACCTTTCCGGCTTCGCAGTCACCTCCGGGCAGGCCGTGCATCGCGGCGATATCATCGGATTCGTTGGCGAAAGCGGACGATCCACCGGTCCTCACCTTCACTACGAAGTCCGCATCAACGATACCCCGGTGAATCCCTACAAGTACCTCCGCATCAGCGTCGCGCACAGCGGCGGCTTCGCTGCGGGAAGCTAGAAACCCAGCCTTCGGCTCTCACTCGGTATCTGTTGCTCCGTAGAGATGGAGCGGTGCCCCATCCTAGCCGCGCTCTTTGCGGCTAGGGTGGGGACTTTGACTTTCCTAGATTCACGAATCCCAGGTCAAAATCCCCACCCCTTCGACAAGCTCAGGGCAAGCTTTAACGTCGCAAAATGAAGGCGACGTTAGATTGGGCACCCATACCTGTCAAGACCTGATCCTACGTTACCTGGGTAATGGAGAGATCCGGGTAGTTGTTCGGAACGTGCCGGGCGCGGAGCTAACATAGTGAGGCTCCCTCCTTGGTGGATGTGTGTGGCTGGTCCGCGGCAGGTAAGAGTGAACGCCATGGAAAATCCCAACATAAAACGGTTCGGCCGCTACGAGATTCTGGGCGAATTGGGGCGCGGGGCCATGGGAGTGGTGTACAAGGCGCGCGATCCGCAAATCAATCGTCTGGTTGCCCTTAAGACAATTGCTCTGCGCGGGCAGGATCTGGAAGCTGAACAAGAATTCCGCATGCGCTTTCTGAACGAGGCGCAGGCCGCAGGACGGCTCCATCATCCCGGCATCGTCGCCGTCTTCGACGTCGGTGAGGATGCCGAGACCCACGATCCTTACATCGTCCTTGAATATGTGGACGGAGAGGCCCTGAACCGCATCCTGGCGCGCGAGAGGAAGCTGTCTTTGGAGCCCGCCTTACAACTCGCCGAAGAGGTGGCTGCCGCTCTCGATTACGCCCACGAGCAGGGCGTGACCCACCGCGACATCAAGCCGGGCAACATTCTGGTCACGCAAGACGGCCATCCCAAAATTGCCGACTTCGGCATCGCCAAGCTGAATCTGGCGCACCTCACAATTCCCGGCAGGTTAATGGGAACTCCGGCGTATATGGCGCCCGAGCAACTCAGCGGTTCCGCCGCCGATGGCCGCTCCGATCTGTTCTCGTTGGGCGTGATTCTCTATGCCATGGTCACCGGCCACTCGCCGTTTCAAGGGGACAGCGCGACCACGGTGTGTTTCAAGGTCGCGAACCGCGAGCCTTTGCCTGCCAGCGCACTCGATCTGAACCTGCCGCGCGAACTTGACGCCGTGATTACGCGTGCCATGGCGAAGGATCCCAAACGCCGCTACCAGCGCGGGTCGGACTTCGCCGAGGCTGTCGCTGAATTGCATGCGCGCCTGGTGCCGCAGTCGAACCCCACTCGCACCGGTACCCGAACGGGAACGGTCGCGCGCCCCCGGGCCCTGAGCCGGCGGCCTGCAGTCGGGCTTACCTACGCGATGAAACTGGTCCGCAGCGCGATTTTGAAGGCGCCGGTCCGAGACCTCGTCCTAGGAGTGGCCACGATCATCATGCTCGCAGTCGTTGGGGCGCAGACCAAGTTGCTGGTGTTCTCGCACAAGGAAGCCGCGAGCACAGCGACCGCGATTCTAACTCTCCCCCCTCCAGTTCCTATCGCCACGAAGGCCGCAATAGGCGAGACACCAGTGCTTCTTGAAGAGCCCTCACCCGCAACCCCTCCCAATGTGGCTAAACGTGCAGTGGTAACGGCATCGCCAAAAGCGCCCTCGAAAAAAAGCAGAACTCCGATCTCACCTCCGAAAGAAGTCGTCGTACCGCTGTCCACCGTGGAACTGAGGGTACGACACCAGTTCAAGGACGCCACACTCTCCATCTGGGTGGACGGCAAATTAGCTTTGACCCACGAACTCCACGGTGGCGTTCAAAAGCGGCTGGTCGTCTTCGGCGGGGTGCGGGGCAGCGAATCCGAAACCCTGCAAGTTCCGGCGGGCAAGCACATACTCCGCTTCTGCGCGCAGACCGCCGATCAGACGGTCAATCTCTCGAAGACGATTTCGGCGGACCTCGTCGGCGGCGGCGACAAGACGCTCGCCATCACCTTCGACAAGCACAACACTTCCATGCTGCTCGACTGGCAGTAGATCAATCGAAATTTCAACGAGTGGGAGTAGAGATCCGGACCGTCCCGCAGGCCTACTGCCGCAATCCCATCCAGTTTTCTGAGACCACTAGCGAGTTGCCCGGATTCTGCGGGTCATACTTCACCGACGTCTGCAGCCCCAGTCGGCAGGAGTGCAGGTTGATCCAATGACGCAGATAGGTAACGTCTTGGGAGCATTCGTACGAGACGCCCGCGACGTCGTACTTATAGATCAGCATCACAGCGGCGTGGTGAGACTCCTCGGCGGAAAGTTCCTGGACGTCAATCACCGTGCCGTCCGTGATGCGGCCCATCCCCTCCAGCCAGGCGCGGCGCTCGCGCTCCAGATCGTCAGCATTTTTCGGTTTGCGTCGCAGCAGTGCATAGGCTCCCATCAGAGCCACGCTGCCTGCGGTTACCAGCCCATAAAGTCGAAGTGAATCCATACAGGTGGCTGAAATCCTTATTGCCTAAACTTCTTTATCAGGATAAGCGGAAAGCCTGGCGCGTGGAAGTGGTTCCAAGGTTACGGAGGTGCCGTAACCTGTGTAAATCGTGTTTCCCGTGACTCAAGGCAGCGAAATGATGACGTGTGTGGGCTGCTTGATGAATGCGAGCCATTCGGCGGCCACATGTTGAGAGGGAAACCAGCCCGCCGGAAGTCTATCGGTTCGAGCCGCACGTCCGATCTGCTGAGTACTCGCATCACACACAAGCCAAGTTCGGCTGCCCCAGCCGTCAAGCACATCAGAAGGACAGGTGCGAATGTATCCCACCCATTCGCGGAGGTTATCGATGGGTTGAAGCGGCTTCGTTGGCGACGGCTGACGCAGCATGATGATCTGATCAAGCCAGCCGAATATCAGAGACCGTGCATTGATGATGCAGCAGTGAGGTGTCTTGTTCTGCACGAGGAACGCCCACGGGGCACCTCGTTCCCGATATAAACGGAAATAGTTGTACGGTCGTTCCCTGCCAGACACCTTGTCGGCGCCACCCGCCATGATCAGCTCAGGGACGGCCAGTGCCGGAGGCGGAAGGCGCACGTTGTCAATTCCGACCGGATCGTAATGGCCCGGGTCGGTGAGAATTGACGCTACGACGCGTTCAGGGGCGTAGCCGACGAAATGGGCGAAGAGGGCGCCAGTCCCGGAGAATCCAAGGAGAATGAGCTTCGCGCTCGATAGTTCGGAATGGCGAGTCTGTCGGGCGAACTGCACCAGTGCAGTGAAGAGGGCTCGTCCGACGCCGTGCGACGGATCCATGTCCATTTCTTCGGGTCCGCCGGGAGCATTTCTGGCTGGGCACTGGTGCGGCATCAGAAGCGCAAGATCGTGCCGCCGGGCAAACGCAACGACATCGTGATCGGAGTAGAACTGCATGACGTCTCGTCCCCGGTCGAAGCTGACCCAAACAGCTCTAACCGGATGTCGCCCTGCGGGCAGGGTTAGGTCATAGTGGCATGGGCTTGCAAACGTCTCATTCGGCAGTAGGGCAACGGTGGTTTCAAACGACTGCGCCCGAGCCAGCGAGGTTAGTACCAAAAATCCGATCGCGATCCAAACGCACATGTGCACTCCTGACCAGTGACGGGTCCTGATTGTAATGACTGGCTCTCAAAAACGGTTGTTCGGATTTCTTTCTTCAATTCCTGAAAAGGAACGGCTGCATGAGGCCGTGTTCTAGAATCAACCGGCAGCAATACTCATGATACGAAAGTAGGGCGGCAAAATGAGATTCGCGAGAAGCTCTTCGTTGGTGCTGGCCGTAGCGCTGGCAGCTGGCGCGAGCGACGGATGGGCGGCCTCACCCCTGGCAAAGCTGCCTGAGAAGAAGGCCAGCCACGATTGGCCCCTCTACGGTGGCACCACGGAGAACAATCACTTCTCCCCTCTCGCCCAGATCAATCGCAAAAATGTAAAGAAGCTCAAAGTCACCTGGACGTTCGACACCGGCGAACCTGGTGGCCTGCAAACTAGCCCCATCGAAGTCGATGGCGTGCTCTACGGCCTGACGCCGACTCAGAAAGTCTTCGCGCTGAACGCGGCGACGGGCAAACTGCTGTGGAAGTTCGACTCAGGAATCAAGGGAAGCCAGCCCGATCGTGGGCTCGCCTATTGGAGCGATGGCACGGAACACAGAGTTATTGTCGGCGTGATGAACCTCGTCTACGCGCTTGATGCCGCCACCGGAGAGCGCATTGCAACCTTCGGCAAAGACGGGCGAATTGATTTACGAGAAAACCTTGGGCGCGACCCGGCGGCGCAGTCCATTTACATGACCAGCCCAGCAGTCATTTACAAGGACCTGATGATCGTCGGCGGCCGCGAATCCGAAACTCTGCCCGCGTCTCCCGGCGACGTACGAGCCTACGACGTGCGCGGCGGCAAGCTGCGCTGGACCTTCCACACCATTCCGCATCCCGGTGAGCCTGGATACGATACCTGGCCGAAAGATGCGTGGAAGAACAGCGGAGCAGCCAACAACTGGGCGGGAATGACGGTCGATGTTGATCGCGGCATTGTCTATGTTCCGACCGGTTCAGCGGCGTTCGATTTTTATGGAGCGGACCGCCTCGGCGACGATCTGTTCGCCAACTGCCTGATCGCGTTGAAGGCAGAGACCGGAGAGCGCCTCTGGCATTTTCAGGGAGTGCGGCACGACATTTGGGATCGCGATTTTCCCGCGCCTCCAGTGCTCGTGACCGTCGACCGTGAAGGAAAGAAAGTCGACGCCGTGGCCCAAACGTCCAAACAGGGCTTCGTCTTTCTCTTCGATCGCACGAACGGGAAGCCGCTATTTCCCATCGAGTGCCGGAATTATCCGCCGAGCGATGTGCCGGGAGAGCAGACCGGGCCGCAACAGTGTCTGCCCGCAAACCCGGCCCCTTTCGCACGCCAGTTGCTCACCGAGAATCTTCTTAGCCAGCGAACACCCGATGTGCATCAGTGGGCGATCGCGAAGTTCCGGAGCTTTCGCAGCGAGGGACAGTTCGTTCCCTTCAGCGTGGGTAAAGACACCGTCATATTTCCCGGATTCGACGGCGGGGCCGAGTGGGGCGGAGCGGCGGCCGATCCGGAGACGAGTATTCTCTACGTCAATGCGAACGACGTAGCGTGGACCGGGGCGCTGGCCGAGAACACGGAAGAGAACAGCCCGAAAGGCGTCTACATGAGTCAGTGCGCGGTCTGCCACGGCGAGAAGATGACAGGCTCGCCGCCGGCGATTCCCACGCTGGTGGGCTTGGGCGACCGTATGTCCTGGGGAGACGTCGCGGCCATGATCAAGAACGGCAAAGGCCGCATGCCGGGTTTTGCGAATTTGAGCGACGATCAGATGTTTGCCTTGTTGTCGTACGTGATGAGCGGTGGCGGGGAAAACGACAAAAAAGAATTGGCCAGCGCGGGTCCTCCGCTGCCAGCGATGAAATATCACTTCACCGGCTATCACAAACTTCTGGATCCCGAAGGATATCCGGCGGTGGCTCCGCCGTGGGGAACATTGAGCGCCATCAATCTGAACACCGGCGAATACGTGTGGACGATTCCTCTGGGAGAGTATCCCGAGCTGGCGGCAAAGGGCCTGAAGACTACCGGCACCGAGAACTATGGCGGGCCACTGGTGACCGCCGGAGGCCTCATCTTCATCGGCGCCACCAACTTCGACAAGAAATTCCGCGCCTTCGACAAGTCGACCGGCGCTTTACTGTGGGAGACGATGCTGCCATTCTCAGGAAATGCGACTCCTGCTACGTACGAGCTGAAAGGACGGCAGTTCGTAGTGATCGCGGCGGGCGGGGGGAAGGATCCGAAGTCGAAGTCGGGCGGAGTATATGTAGCGTTTGCCCTGAAGAAATAACCCGCTACTTGGTTTGGCTGCAGACGCTCTTGCTGACCATATCGGCGAAAGCGCCTTCCGCGCCGCCGCCGAATTTGTCGTCGTGCGAGGCCTTCTTGCCTACGACCGAGCGCCCGCTGCGGTCTCGCGTGTAGAACCATTCGGTGGTGGGAGTGACAGCGCCGGTCGTGCAGTTGAACCGCACGCGAGCGCGCATCTCGACGAACGGGCCACCCTGAGGAAGTTGCGCCGCTTCCTTATACTCCACTCGAACCAGTGCGAGCCGCTGATTCCCCTTCAGGACATGAACGGAACTGACCGAGACTTTGTCGCCGGCTTCGGTCTGACCGATGGCACGCCAATCCCCGGCGGCCAAAACTGCCAGGCCGACCACAAGCATTGGCGCCAGCACGACCGCGGCAAGAATGAGGAGGGCTTTTTTCAACGCCGAGCGTCCCAAGCAATGGACAGCACACACTCTGGGGCAAAAAAACGATTCTGTCAATCTTAAGATTCGGCTAGGGACTGCCCATGCTATGGTTATGGGCGCGCCCCGATGACTTGGGCGTGGTGAATTCTTATGGAAATACTTCATTGCACGACGTTTACGTCACCTGTGGGGCCGCTCTTTCTGGCCGCCTCCAGCCAGGGCTTGGTGGCACTGGAGTTCGACGCGCGCCTGCCCGGGCAGCAGACGATTCGCCCCAACCCGCGCGATCTTCGTTCGGAGAGAGGTTCGGAAAGCGAGCGCTCGACCAGCGACCGGCCTCGCAACAAAGCCATACGCTTCGAGGAGTCTCAGCGTGCTGTGCGGCCCTACGCTGGCGAACTGGAAGAATACTTCGCCGGCCAGCGCCGCCAATTCAGCTTCCCGCTCGATCTGCGCGGAACGGAATTTCAACTCGCCTGCTGGCGCGCGCTGCGCGAGATACCCTACGGGGAAACCCGCACCTATGCCGACATCGCCCGCGCGGTTGGCAAACCCACCGGATTTCGCGCCGTCGGCATGGCGAACAATCGCAACCCGGTGGCGATCGTAGTCCCATGCCATCGCGTGATCGCTTCTGACGGCACGCTGTGCGGCTACGGCGGCGGACTCGACGTGAAGCGCAAGCTGTTGGAACTTGAAGGCGCGCTGAGCGGAACCCTGGCAGCGTAAGCAAGTCTTGTAGAGACGTAGCTTGCTACGCTCTCTGCCGGCGGCATTCCCGAAGTGGCGGGAGAGACGTTGCAAGCAACGTCCCTACGAATATGCATTCTCATCAAGCCCCAAATCGTTGACCACTCCAACCAAATCCTCCACGTTGCGCAAGGCGAGCCTGTTCTATCTCGTCTTCGTGATGTTCTCCTACACCACGGGCGGCCCTTTCGGACTCGAAGACATGGTCACTACCTCGGGGCCGGGGATGACGCTGCTCTACCTTCTGATCCTGCCGTTTTTCTGGTGCATCCCGGTATCGCTGGTGTCGGCGGAGCTGACCACCGCCATGCCCGTCGAAGGCGGCTTCTACCGCTGGACTCGCGCGGCCTTCGGCGACTTCTGGGGATTTCTCGCCGGATGGTGGAACTGGTCTGCGTCGTTTTTGCTGGGCGGGGCGTATGCCGTGCTGTTCACCGATTACCTGGTGTACTACTTCCCCAAGATGACGTGGTGGGAGCACTACCTCATCTCGGTGGCGCTGATCGTGGTGCTGACCTGGGTGAACGTGCGCGGTATTCAGATGGTGGGGCAGGTCGCGACCGCGCTCGAGATTTTCATCTTCGTGCCCGTGATGACGATGATCGTCATCGCGCTGGCGCACTGGCATCACAATCCGTTCACGCCGTGGGTGGTGCCGCATCAGGCGACCTTCAAGATTTTCGGAGTCGGGCTAGCGCTGGGCCTGTGGCTTTACTCGGGCTACGAGCAGCTTTCCACCGTTGCCGAAGAAGTGGAAAATCCGCAACGCGCCTATCCGCGGGCGCTGGCGCTAGTGGTGCCGCTGTCGATGGCAGCTTACTTCTTGCCCACGATGGCAGGTCTCGCGTCGGCAGGCCACTGGGAGCAGTGGCATACAGGGTTCTTTTCCGACGCGGCCCGCATGATCGGAGGGCCGTGGCTCGGCACCTGGATGACGCTCGCCGCGATGGTCGGCAACGTCGCGCTGCTCAACAGCACGATCTTGACCACCACGCGCATGCCCTTCGCCATGGCCGAAGATGGATATCTTCCCGACGCGCTGACCCGCAAGCATGCGCGCTACGGAACGCCATGGCTGGCGATTGTGGCGTCGGCGGTGATCTACAGCCTGGTGGCGTGGCAAAGCCTGGCGCAGCTGATTTCGGTCTACATCTGGCTGCGCTCAGCAACGACCGTGCTGACGGTGCTATCGGCGTGGAAACTGCGGCGCACGCAACCGCAATTGAAACGGGCGTTCAAGGTTCCCGGCGGTCGCGCGGGATTGCTCTACGTGGTGGGCGCGCCGCTCGTGATGGCCCTAGTGGCGCTACTCGGAAGTGATCGGTTCGGCCTGATCGGCGGTGCGATTGCGATCGTCGTCGGGCCGGTGGTGTATGCGGTGGACTTGTCTTTCAGACGGAACCAAGAGAGGTAGCGCGCGAACGATTAAGTTCTGGATCTCTTCTTGAGATCTGGCTGCTTGCGAATTTCAGTCCAGTACTCTTCGCGGACGTCTTCGTCGATTTCCACCGGCATATTGCTCAACGTAAAGGCGATCCCGGCCATCGCGGCGTGGACCAGAGATCCAGTATTGTTCTCCGGTCTCCGGGCTGCGATAGTTCGCCTTGAATCCGGAACCCTTGAGGCTGTAGAAGGAAAGCCAAACTCCGAGCTTCACCCGGCCGGCCTGCTCGCTCCAGGGAGTACCTCTCACGGTTCTTCTAACCGCCGCTGCTGTGTGCGGAAAGGTGAGGCTAGCCAGGAGAGGGTGGCGCCACCTGAACCGGGCTCTACGGGCAAAGTTAAATCAATTGGCAATTATCCCTTGACATCACGTAGATGAAATGGCATAGTGATTATGCCATGGATCGCCGACAAACAATTCCCAAAGAACTCAGGCTGACAATCACCGATTTCAATGAACGCTTTCCGAACGATGAAGCCTGTCTCGAAGCGCTAAAAGAGATGCGCTATCCCGGCGGCGTTACCTATTGCGAAAAATGCCAGCAGGAGCGCAAGCACTACCGGATCGAAGGCCGTCCGGTCTACAGTTGCGCGTATTGTGGCACTCAAATTTCGCCCATGGCGGGAACGATCTTCGAGAAGAGCACTACGTCCCTGCGCCTATGGTTCTATGCGATGTACCTCATGGCGTCCACTCGCTGCGGGATCAGTGCAAAACAAATTCAACGCGAGACTGGAGTAACCTACAAAACCGCATGGCGCATGTTCCGCCAGATTCGCTCGTTGCTGTCCGAACCTGACATGCAACTGGAGGGATCAACGGTTGAGATGGATGAAACCTATGTAGGCGGTCGGCGTCACAGAAAATATCAGGCGCGTCGCGGGCGTCCGTCTCCAGACGATCCCAGTAAAACTTGCGTGGTTGGTGCAGTTGAAAGAAAAGGCCGCGTAATTGCTGCCGTTGCGGATGCCGCAACTAAAGCCACTTTTCACGGAATCGCAAAAGAGCGCATTCTGCCTGAGTCTGTGATTTTCACCGATGAACATCATTCCTATACTGGACTTGGGCAGATGGGATATACACACCAGCGCATCAATCACAGCGCGGGCGTCTATGTGCTCGGCAATGTTCACACCAACACCATCGAGGGATTTTGGAGCCTGGTAAAGCGCGGGATCGCGGGCGTCTATCACAACGTCAGCCGGAAATATTTGCAGACCTACTTGGATGAGTATTCTTTCCGCTACAACCGGAGAGATCGCGGGAACCTGATTTTCAACGACGTTTTACAGCGGGTTTCTGAGCGGGCGAACTAACTGCCTTCCGTAAGAGGTTGTTAAAATCATCCCGCGTCAGTGGCTGCATCTTCGCTTCAACCTCTGGTGATGGCTTCAAAGTCTTAGGCGTGGCGCACGTGTCTCCACTTTTTGCGTCCTGTTTCATGACTCCATCATACCCCTGCATCGTGTATGATTGTGCGCCGATTTCTGAGAGAGGTGTAGGTTATGCCAGAGCCACACGCTGTTCCCGACGACGTTACCGTCCCTCGTCCGTGGGTGCAAGTAGCAACCATCTGTCACACGGCATTGACCGAGAACACCGGGCAAATGAGTGTCATTAGGATAATCGACAGGATTACGGTTGCTGGTATGACACCTCAGATGCAGCCACAGCCGCTCCAACTCACAATGGCGATACTGCTTAGATCCGGCGATATGGTGGGGCAATACAACGTCCAGATTCGTGTCAGATCGCCTCAAGGGCAGGAAACATTAGGCCAAGAAATCATGTTTCTGTTTGAGGGTGGGGATCGCGGATTTCAAGTCATTATCCCGATGGCTATGATTGCCACCGAACCGGGGACGTACTGGTTCGACGTATTGCTGGAGGGTACGCTTCTCACTCGCGTGCCACTAACTGTTCTCTACCAGAAGATACAACTCCCGCCAGGAATGGTTCTCCCGCCAGGGGCGGGGCCACTCGGGATGTAAACGACACTACGAGAGTACTTGCGCTAATGGTTACATTGTTCGACTGTTCCGCAACCACGAGAGATTGCCGCGCCGCTTCGCCGAATAAAATTCGAACAACGGGCGGATTCGCAAATCGACGCAATTCTTCTCGCAAACTTGGCTCATCGAGGTGACCGCTTGAGTGTTCGGCCAAACGCAGCTCAATTGCAGACGCGAGCTTCTGCGCGGCCTCATCACTGTCTTTGTGCATGTTCCAACTTTGCTGCGCGATCCAATCCTCAAGCTGATCCAAAGACAGTTCCTGACGTAGGTAGCGTCCAAGATGTTCGCGGATTTTTGATTCAGCGATCATTACTAACCTCCCCGCCGTTGGCGCGGAATTATGACATATGAAGCGAATACCAGCAACTGAGATGCAGAAAATGTTCAACGAGGGAGGGCTTTGGGAGAAGACCAAATCCGGCGAACTGTCTATGGTTACGCTGGAAGATCGTCATCCTGCCCTGACCGTTGCCAACGAACCCTTTTGCACCTATAGCCAAATGATCTCATATCGAGACGCATCCGACAACGAGGTGGCTAGGGTACATCAGTACCTCAGGCCCGATGGCACTATCGGTGCCAGCGGGAAACCAGACCCCAAACGTGTCTTCCTAAATGGCACGCTCTACAGATTAGTGAAAGCGTCCAAGACTCCGTAACACCGGAACGTCAATTTCCCGTTAATTTTTCCCTTCATCCCCCATTCTCCAACGGCATTTTCGTGCCCATACTTCAGTTAGAACCAGCTAGACTGTGGAAAGTTTCAGCCCTGTCACGGCCCTTTTAGTCTACTACGTGCGGTGACGGGATAATTGCCAATCAATTTAACTTGCACGGCTAAGTATACTGTTTTCAGGGAGTTAAATCCTTTTTTTGCGCAGGGAACGTGTCCCGTATGTATCTGAAAACTTGACAGTTCCAGGCTATTTCACCGTTATTGGTGCAGATCCTTCTAGGCCCTTCTTCGTCCGCCAAAAAGACAGGACTTCGGCCCTGCGGCCCTTCATCCGAGTACGGACGTAGGCGAGAGCGAGCATGGCCAGCGTGATCACCAGCAGTCCCGCAGAAGCGGTGCCGATGCCGACGCGGTGCTTGGGAAGGATTGAGACGCGCCCATACACGAACTCAATATGCACCCAATACACCAAGAGCGATGCCTGACCCAACTCGATGACCGGGCTGAATCCCCACTGCGCCGCGCCCCAGCGGCACCACGCATAGCTGGCGGTCACAATCACCAGCAACATACCCAGGCGGATCAGGAAAAAGTTCGGACTGGTATGCCAGTAATCGTAGACGGGATAAATCTGCCGCGGTCGTGCGTCGAGCCACCGGGCGAGTTCGACCAATCCCACACCCGCTGCGCCCAGAGAGAAGAAAACCCGCGCTTCGCGAACTCGCGTCCACTGGCTCTGCAACAGAAATCCTACCGCCAGCCCGGCAAAGGCGAAAGCGCTCCACGGGAAGATCGGGAACAGCCAGGCTTGCGGCGTGCCCAGATTGTGCACGCCGTTGATGTAGGACTCGAGCGGCCATGGAAGCCAACGCGGGCGCAACGTAGTCCACAGCAAGGGTGTGAGGAGAGAAATCAAGAGCGCGGTGACTGAGGCAGTGAAGATCAAGGCGAGGTCACGTGGCGCTACCTGTCGCCCCGTCGGCTCGTCGCTCTCACTTAGGGAGGGCTCTTGCCGCACAGAATGCAGCCGGGCTGCACCCGGCCGGACAGCCGGGGGCGGCTGTTCCCACACGTTCTTCCTCAAGACCATCCAGCACACGACCCCCATCAGCATCATCGAGAGGCCAATGGTATTAAGGATGTCGACGCGCAGCAGATCGCTTTTGGGCGCCCATCCCCAGGCGACGAGGTACTCTTGCACGCGCAACAGCAGGCCGAAGGCGAAAATTTCTGCGCCGCGCCGGATGGTCGTGCGCGCGATCTCGGCTGGCAGCAGATTCTTTCGCAACAGTTTTTCGGTGACCAAAGCAAAAGAAACTCCCGCCAGGAAGAGAAATAGCGGCGCCGGGAACGTTCCGCCTAGCTGCGAGTACATGAAGAAGCGGCTCCGGCGCGCCGCGGCGCCCAGCCACGAGTCGTAGCAGTGCGTCTGGAACATCAGGATGCAGGCCAGCCCGCGCATCCAGTCGATGTAGGCGAGGCGGGATTTCGCGGCGTCGTGCGGACGCACCGATTGGACTGGGATCGGTCGGACCGGCATGGGATCGGACACAGCACCGGCAGTATACGGCAGCACGAAAACGCTCTTTCAGGGTTTTTCCATGCTCCGGCTTTGTTCAAGAGCGAGAGTCCCCTTACGCCTGCCAGCGTCAGGAGCGGAGAGGGCGGCGGGTTGCTTGCCCACAAAGGCCAGGACGAAGATCAGGCTGCACTCGCACGAGGAGCGACGACCTGCCGAAAGCGGGCAGGAGTGGTGCCTGCCATGCGCCGGAAAACGCGCGTGAAGTGGCTTTGATCGGCGAAGCCGCACTCGGCGGCGATGGCCGCGAGCGGCCACTCCGGATCGCGCAACAGCTCACACGCAGCACGCACCTGAAGGCGATGCTGGTAATCGCCCGGAGTTCGTTTCTCGATCTGGCGGAAGACCCGGGCCAGGTGAACGGGATGAACTCCCGCTTCGCGGGCCAGATCGCGTATGCGAAGGCGGTCCCGAAATCCTTCGTGCAGGCGCTCCTTGACGCGGCCAAACCAGCCAGGGACGGCCTTTTCCGATGAGTGCTTCGCGGAAGGTCGAAGGGCCGTAATCGCTCCCAGCATTTCGAAGATATGGGCCTCAAGCAGCATCGGGTCCGCGGCCTGCGTCTTGAACCCGGAGTACAGGCTCAGGCCGGGCCATAGCATCCAGCCGGCACCGCGGTCGAAGGTGGTGCGATCGGGCAGGCGCAGGTCGAGAGCCCGGATCGCCTCGTCGCGAAATTCAATGGTGAAGAAGGATGCTCCTGCCGGTCCGATCACCGTCGAGTGAGTCACACCTGCCGGGTTGAAAACCGCCGTCAGCGGCCGCATTTCGTCGAGCCTGCCGCGATCGCCTTCGTGGTAGTCGCCGTCAAGAACCACGGTGACGTAAGCCAGTTCGTGCTCGTGGCGAGGCACGGAACGCGGGCAGGGCTGTCGCAGTTCGGAGAGCAGAACGTCGCCGGTTTGCAGGCGTGCCTGGATGGGGGAGTAGAATTCTCCTCCGCGCAGAACTTTTCCCGGATCTGTGGCCGCAGGCACGAATGGTCAGACGGCGGCCGGCGGGAATCGTCACCAGCGTCAGCGGCTATGTTTCGATCGGCGATATTTATCTGGGATGTTTACTTTGTTCAAGACAGCGCCGGCGAGCGCGTCTAAGCTGTCCGAAACCATGGGGAGGCCTTATGAAAACGATTGTCGCGTCAGTAGCGGTTCTGGCCGCGAGCTTTGCGCTGCTGGCCGCCGCTCCTGACGAAAAGACGCCGAAGCCGCAGTATGACGAGAAAGGTCAGCTGGCCCGGCCGGCTGACTACCGCGAATGGATGTTCCTATCCGCCGGCTATGGCATGAACTACAGCCCCGCGCCCGGCAGCCACGAAATGTTCACCAACGTCTTTGTGCAGCGCTGGGCGTACCAGGAGTTCGTGAGTTCTGGAAAGTGGCCCGAGCTAACCATGTTCGTGATCGACGAGCGCGGTGCCGAGAGCAAGGGTTCGATCAACAAGACCGGCCACTTCCAGACGGACCTGATGGGGTTGGCCGTCGAGGTAAAGGATTCCGCGCACAACCCGGACAAGTGGGCTTACTACGCGTACGATGCCGATGGAAAAACCGCTGACGCGATGCCGAAAGGGAACGGATGTTTCGCCTGCCACGATGCCCATGCGGCGGTGGAGCATAGTTTCGTGCAGTTCTATCCCACGCTGAAGCCGGTGGCGAAAAAATTTGGGGTGTACAACGAATCGCGCGAGCAGGTACAAGATGTGAAGTAAAGCCTCTACGGTCGTTAACCAAAACGAGTTGATAGCGGCGAGCGTTGTAATCTGGTCAAAATCTCATCGGCGTCATCCCGAGCGAAGCCGTTCTTCAGGCGGAGCGAGGGATCTCACGCTTGCAAATGCCTAGCGGCGATCTCCCGTCAAATCGGGAAGGGCACGACTTCCAGGCGTGCCACACCGAGCCGGCAAATCATGCGGGCTTTAGCCCTTGAGGGTTACTTCGGAGGGCGCACCCCAGCGGCTCAAAGCCGCTTCGCCTGCTGACTCCTAGCGGCACGAGTGGAACTCGTGCCCTACCCGATTTGTCAGTCCCCGAAATCACGTTCCGGTGAAAACGTCGCCGACGTGTCCCTCCTTTGCTTTTTCAACCCCATCTGCGAGACTGACCACTGATCCACACCGAACCGAGAACTCCTCATGGGCCGCATCCACGTCCTTTCCGAGCAAGTTGCCAACAAGATCGCCGCCGGCGAAGTGGTGGAGCGCCCTGCTTCCGTGGTGAAGGAGATGCTTGAAAACTCGCTCGACGCCGGCGCGACTCGGATCAAGATCAGCGTGGAGGCGGGCGGGAAAAAGCTCATCCAGATCGTCGACAACGGATGTGGCATGGTGCGCGACGACGCAATGCTGGCTTTTGAGCGCCACGCCACTTCAAAGATCAAAGACGAGGAAGATCTGCTGAGCGTGGCTACGCTTGGATTTCGCGGGGAGGCGCTGCCCTCGATCGCTTCAGTGTCGCGGTTGCGGCTGGAAACCCGCGCGGAAGACGAAGCGGCCGGTACCGTCATCGAAATCAACGGCGGAAAGATCGCCCGTGTCGAAGAGGCCGGGCTGCCGCTGGGGACCTCGATCACGGTGCGCGATCTCTTCTTCAATACCCCCGCGCGGAAAAAGTTTCTGAAGTCGGAGTCGACCGAGTTGTCGCACATTGCGTCGTTGGTCACGCACTATGCGCTGGCGCATCCGGAGAAGCATTTCGAGCTGCACTCGGCGACGAATGCCATGCTGGTTGCGCCTCCGGTGGCGGGATACAGCGAGCGGGTGTACCAGGTGTTTGGCAAGGAGACGCTCGATCAGTTGATCCCGGTGGCGGCGCGGCAGGCGCTGGAGCACGTGGGGCTGCCGCAACCTCCGCCGTGGCGACGTAAGGAAATCGAGGAAGACGGGGAGGAGGTTTCGCCCGCCGATCCCGGCGAGATGCGGGTTCACGGGTTCGTCTCGAAGCCGGAGATTCAGAAGCTGAACCGGAATTCGATTTTCGTTTTCGTGAACGGACGCCTGATTCGCGACCGGCTGGTGCAGCATGGGCTGACCGAGGCTTACCGGAATATTATTCCGCCGACGGTGTATCCGGTGGTGCTGCTGTTTCTGGAGTTGCCCGCGGGCGAGGTGGATGTGAATGTGCATCCGTCGAAGACCGAGGTGCGATTCCGCCAGCAGTCGGTGATGCACGATTTCGTGCGTGACTCGGTGCGGGCGGCGCTGATGAAGGCGCGCCCGGTGCCGCAGTTCGTGGCGGAGATGCGGGCGCATGCGACGGCGAGCCAGGCGCTCACGCCGGGCGCGGCGTGGGACCCGTCGTCCGGAGCGGCAGTTCCGGAAGACGTCTCAAAAGCCCCACTTCTCGCGGAAAACGCGAGAAATGGGGTACCCAATCCTGGGTTCGACGGCGGATTTTTGTTGCAGGCGCCCATTCTGCCACCGGTTTCCCAACGATTTCAGTTTGAAGGTGGAATCGCCGTGGAGGCCAATGCGGCTGTTTCGTTGGCGCGCCCGGTCGACGCCATTCCTGACAACGGCTGCGCTCCGGCGCTGGATGTGAGCGGAGAAGAGCCGACGCTGTCGTCGCTCGGCACGCTGAAGCCGTTGGGCCAGATCCGAAATTCGTTCATCCTGGCGGTGAATGAGGATGGGCTGTGGATTGTCGATCAGCATGTGGCCCACGAGCGCGTGCTGTTCGAGCGCGTGCTGAAGCAGCGGGCCGAGCAGAAGGTCGAGAGCCAGCGATTGCTGATGCCAATTGTGCTGGAGCTGTCTCCCGCGCAGCAGGCGGTGTTCGCCGAGATTTCCGACGAACTGCAGCACAACGGGTTCGAAGCCGAGCCGTTTGGCGCGCGCAGCGTGGCCGTCAAGGTGGCGCCCGCCGGAGTGGATGCAGCGGCGGTCGAGCACATGCTACACGAGTTGCTCGACCAGTTCTCGCGCGAGGAGCAGTCGCTCAACCTGGAAAAGGTTCGCGCCCGGATTGCCGCGTCGATTGCCTGCCACGCCGCAATAAAGGTGAACATGCCGCTCGAGCAGAACAAAATGGAATGGCTGCTGGCGGAGTTAGCAAAAACAGATCATCCAATGTCTTGCCCTCACGGCAGGCCGGTGGTGCTGCGGTATTCTGTGAAGGACATTCAGAAGGCGTTTAAGAGGATCTAGCGGGATCACCGTGCCGGTATCGAGACCTCGGATGCGTGCAGGTGAATGATCTTCCAGCTTTCGGTGAACTTTCTCAGGATGACAGTGCGGCGGTTGACGAATCCGGGTCTATCGTCGAGATGAAAGGTGACAATTGCAACGTCCCCGGCGATCTCAATCTTGAGGTTCCTCGGTTGCAAGTCCATGTATGGTCCTTTAGTTCTTCCGGCACGAATCTGCTCGAATACCTGCCGGAAGTTGCGCTCGTACTCCAATCGGCCGTCGGCCCGCTGGGGAAAAGCCCGAGGATAAAAGACGGTCGCATCGTCGGCGAACGAAGCGCGGAAAGTTTCCCAGTCGAGATTGTCGAAGGCTTGAATGAACGCCACCAGTGTATTCCTAACCTCCTCTTCCTTCGGCGAGCGTTCGTCTACTTGGGGGAAGGCGAAGGCCGTTAGCAGTGCTACGCACGTAAGTTTGAGAATTTGGCTCATAGAAACTGCAGTATATCGCCGGATGCCGATCGTAGCTCCAGAGCAGTTGTGATCTAATCTTCGTACGGCTGAGCAGGTATGACCGAGCAGGTATGACCGAGCAGGAACTGCAGCAACTGCGGCGCGAGAGATGGCGGCTGGATGGCAAGCCCATCCGGACGATTGAGCAGGCGCGCGCGTTTCTAGAGGATGTCGGGTTTTGCCTGATGTATCCGCATCGTCCGTCGCTGCTGGTCCCGACGTTCATTGGCGCGTTTGTGGGGGCGGATGACCGGTTGCCGGGGTGGCAGCACGCGTTTGCCGATCCGCGGGCGGCCGAGGCGACGGAGTTGATGGTGCGCCTGTTGCGCGATCGGTCCGCGTTTGAGGCCAATCTGTTTGAAGAGAACAACGGGTTTCTGGTCGCGGCGTCGGTGTTTCCTTATTTTTACGCGCTCATGGGAGAGCGAAATCCCAAGCAGGCGCCCAATGCGGGAACGCGGTCGCCCTATTCTCAACTGGCTTGCGACGGGTTTGCGGTAATTCAGCAGGAAGGGCCGATCTCAAAGCAAAAGCTGCTGGAGCGGTTGGGAGGCGGCCTCTCGATCGCCGCGCTGGACAAGGCTCTGGCGGAGTTGTGGTCGAAGCTGCGCATTACGCGCGTGGACTACCGGGCGAGCGAGGGCTCGGTGTGGGACCTGCTGTATCGGTGGGCGCCCGAGGCGGTGAAAGAGGGTGTGGGACTGTCGGTGCCGGAGGCGCTCACGGCGCTGCTGTCGAAGTATCTGGATTGCGTGATCGCGGTGGAACCAGCGGAACTGGAGACGTTTTTCGGGAACTTCATCGCGCGCTCGAAGGTGAAAGACGCCGTCAACGCGCTGTTGGCGGCGCGGGAATTGAGCTTCGTGCATGTCAGCGGACGGTCGATGCTGCAGATTACGCCAGAGAAAGTCGTGGTCGTTCCGGTTCCGCGCAGTGCGGGACGATAACGACGGCCACGGGGGCTAAAGCCCATATTCATACCACTCGCTTTACGCGGCGCTGAAAGCGCCGCTCTTCCACGGTACTGCAAACGTTCCTTGAGTTAGTCGTCACGGTTATGTCACCCGAGACCCACCCCAAATCCTACCGCGGGCGGCTTGCTCCTTCCCCTACCGGACTGCTGCATGTTGGACATGCGCGGACGTTTTGGATTGCGGCGCGGCGCGCGGCCGAGCGCGGCGGGCAGCTAGTTCTGCGGAATGAAGATCTGGACCAACCGCGCTGCCGGGCGGAGTTTGTCGAGGCGATGATCGAGGATTTGCACTGGCTGGGAATCGAATGGAGCGAGGGGCCGGACTGCGGTGGGGCCTTTGGTCCCTATGCGCAGAGCGAGCGGCGGGCGGGTTATCTGTGGGCGTGGAGGAAACTGAGGGATTGCGGGGCGATTTATCCGTGTACTTGCTCGCGGAAGGATGTGGCGCAGGCGGCGGGGGCGCCGAATGAGGGCGATGATGAGCCGGTGTATCCAGGAACTTGCCGGCTTGGTGTGTCGGGTGGCGCTCGGCTTCGCCTTCGCCGGACGGGCGAGCCGCCCGTCTCCACACGTGCAGTGGAGGCGACTGGCACTGCAGTTTCACTGCAACACACTGATCCTATGGGGGTGAATTGGCGGTTTCGGGTGGCGGACGGCGAGGAGGTCTGCTTCACCGACCTGCACCTTGGGCCGCAGCGGATGGTTGCGGGGCGCGATTTCGGGGATTTCATCGTGTGGAGGCGCGATGATGTGCCCGCTTATCAACTGGCGGTTGTGGTGGACGACGCAGCGATGCAAATCAGCGAAGTGGTGCGGGGGGCGGACTTGCTAAAGTCGACGGCGCGGCAGATTCTTTTGTTCCGGGCACTGGGACTTGCCGTGCCGGACTACTACCACTGCGACCTGGTGCGTGACGAGGCCGGAGTGCGGCTGGCGAAACGACACGATGGGTTGAGCATCCGCAAGCTCCGCGAGTTGGGGCGGACGCAGGAACAGGTGCGCGGACTGCCTTGAATTTACTCCATCAATACCCCACCCCTTCGACTTCGCTCAGGGCAGGCTCTAGCCGCAAAGAACGCGGCTAGGATGGGGCACCCACTCTTCGTTTCTCGGCCGGCCGAATGAACCTTCGAGAAGGCGGATTCGCCGCGCTTGAAGCCCTTCTCCGCCGCCCGTAAACTTGAAGGATGCATGTGCACGCTCATGGCGCGGGCGGTCCCACGCGGGTGTTGAAGATTTCGCTGGCGGTGACCCTGGCTTACATTGTGCTGCTGGTGGTGGCCGGGGTGCGGGCGCATTCTCTGGCGTTGCTGTCGGAGGCGGGGCACAATCTCTCGGATTTTCTCGCGTTGCTGCTCTCGCTGGTCGCAGTGTATTTTCAGTCACGTCCGGCCAATGCCAGCAAGACTTACGGGTATCAGCGCGCCGGGGTACTGGCCGCGCTGGCGAATGCAGGTTCTCTGGTAGCGGTCTCATTCTTCATTTTCTATGAGGCCTTCCGGCGGCTGCAGCATCCCGAGCACGTGCAGGCCAGCGTCATGATGTGGGTGGCGGCGGCTGGCGTGGCGATGAACGGCGCGATTGCGCTGCTGCTTTACCGGTCGGGCAGCGACGTTAATATTCGCAGCGCCCTGCTGCACGAAGTGGGGGACACGCTTTCGACCGCGGCCGTCATCGCCGGAGGCTGGGCCATCCTGGTCACGGGCAACTACTGGATCGACTCGGCACTCTCGTTCGGAATTGGCGCCCTGATCCTGTGGTCTGGGTTTGGCATTGTGCGCGAGACGCTCAACATTCTGCTCGAAGGCACGCCGCGCGGGATGAAGCTGGAGAAGATCGAGGCAGCGATGCGCGCCATCGAGGGCGTCAATGACGTGCACGATCTGCATGTGTGGAGTATCGGCTCGGAAACGCATGCGCTGTCGTGCCACATCTCGATTGCCGACATTCCGCCATCGGTTAGCGAGCGCATTCTGCGCGACGTGAAGGAGTGCTTGCTGCACGACTTCCGCATCGACCACACCACGATCCAGTTTGAGCACCTGGTGTGCGAAGTGGCGCACGGGTGTGTGATTCCGGTGGTGGAGAGCGAAGAGCATCATCACCACCACAGCCACTGAGTGGAAGAAGAGACCCCTGCCCGCACGGGCGAGGCGTTTAGGGCCAGATCTGCGCTCCGTGCAGTATGCGCAGTACCTCGATTGCATATTCTCGAATACGATAAATAGCAATGTAAGGTAGGTTGCTGAACACGAGTTCACGAGTGTCTGGCTTGCGGCCGGTTCGCCCGTGCTCGGGGAAATCTGCCAACTGGTCGGTTTCAGCAGGGATCGACAGCGCGACGCGCCGTGCGATCGCTCCGCTGCTGCGCTGGTTGATGTAGTCGCAGATTTGGGTGAAGTCGCGAAGGGCGGAGTCGGTCCAGCGAATTCGCATCAGCCGGGATATCGCCGGTCAATCATCTTCCTGATCTCGACGTGCTCGTGCATTTCTCCGCGCTGGGCCGCTTCAAGGCCCTTGCCAACCTCGCGCAAAAACCACTCGTCGTAGTTCACCATGCGCTCGACCGCCTCGACCACCAACGCTTTCGAAGCACGCCCTTGCTGGGCAGCGAGACGAGTGAGTTTTTCCTGCAAATCGGGATTCAACGGTACTTCCATACCCAGAAGGCGAGGGGTTGTGGAGTGTCATGTCAATCAGAGAATGCGGACTCCTCCAGCGAGCATGACCCGGTGAATCGTCACTTCTGTTTGTCGTAGATTTCCTTTGCCTGCTCAATCGTATCGGCCTCCTTCGGCGCCTTGTCCGGCCGGAGTCTCACGATTCTGGGGAAGCGTAGGGCGTAGCCGCTTTCGTGGCGGTCTGACTTCATCATGTTGTTGAAGGCCACTTCAAGCACGATCTTCGGCTCGACGACCCGGCGGAATCCTTGATCTTCCACCGTGTGGGCTAGGAACCACTCGGTCATCTTGGCGATCTCGGCGTCGGTCAGTCCGGAATAGGCTTTGCCGATATTGACGAGGCGGTCTTGATTCGTATCCCACACGGCGAAGGTATAGTCGCTGAGCACGCCGATCCGTTTGCCATGGCCGTACTCGGCGGCGGTGACGACGACGTCGAGCGTGGCCAGTTCGCGCTTCATCTTCAGCCATGACTTGCCGCGCTTACCGGGGGAATAGGGCGAGTTGAGATCCTTGATCATCAGGCCCTCGTTGCCCCGCGCTTGAGCGGCGGCGAACAGTTCTTCCAGTTCCTCAGGCGATGCGGTGCGAAACACGGGCGCGCGGATGACGCTGGCTGCGGCGACTTCCTCTTCTTCTCCAAAGAGCAACTGCCCTTGTCCGGGTTTTCTCTGTGACTCTGTGCCTCTGTGGTGATGGACCCGCTCTGCCGCCAGCAATTCATCCAGAATCCGCGCGCGCTCCCGCAACGGACGGTTGATGACTAGCTCACCGGCCGCATATAGGACGTCGAATACCAGGAAGGCAACGGGAATCTCGCGCAGCATTTTGTCGCTAACTTTCTTTCGCCCGAGGCGCTGTTGCAGAACGCTGAAGGGGCGGGCACGACCGGCCGTCGGAGCGTGAGGTATCTGCGCGGGAACAGCCGGTTCGGAACTCTGGCCAGGAAGGCCGGCAGCTTGCGCTGCCGTAGCGGGCAGGAGTGCCCGCTCCACATGATCATGTTCCACATGAGCGGGCTCCATATTTTCAGGATGACCAGACTCCCAGGCCACGATCTCTCCGTCGAGAATGGCGTCTCGCGGCAGGCCGGCAAGTGCGTCTGGAAGTTCGGGGAATGATTCGGTGATTTCGTCGCGGGTGCGGGAGAAAAACTTCACTTCGCCGCCGGAAACGTGAGCCTGCGCGCGGATGCCGTCGTATTTGTCTTCGACGGCGGCTTCGGGGAAGTAGCTCAATCCCTCTTCGGGCGACTCGATCGGGCTGGCGAGCATGAATCCCAGGGGATGGAACAGGCGCATCTTGGCTTCGGACAGCTTGCCTTCGGCGGCGAGGCGCACGGTCTCGCCGATGTCGCCCACGAGCATGTTGGCCCGCTGCACTTCACTCGATGGCACTCCAAAGGCACTGGCAATCGCCTCTTCGACCAGGCTTTCTTTCAGGCCAATGCGAAGATCACCAGTCATGATCTTGATGATGTACTTGGCTTCGAGCGGAGTCGCACGTGCGAGCAGATCACGCGCGAGCGCGGCCTTGGCCGCAGGACCGCGCGCCTTAGCAATCTCACGGAACACGCGTTCGACTTCCAGCAGGCTCAGACCTTGACCGTCGCGTGGGGGGAGCACGTCGCCGGCGACGGCTCCAAGGTCGCCACGACGGCGGTAGGCGGCGGTCAGTTCGGCTTCATCCTTTCCGGACAATTCCGCCACGATCTGCCAAAGCGACCGGCCGCCGACTTGTAGCGTGGTTTCTTCCCAGGCGGGAAAGGGCCGTCCCGATAGGAAGACTGCGGACACTGCGGCCTTGTCGGTCGAGCGCGACTTGAGATAGTCGGCGACGATGCCGGTCTTAACCAGTTTCTTGGTCGTACTTGCAACGGCTTCGCAGGCTTCGGCCAGGTGCCGCATACTGTCCTCAATGACCAGGGCTAAACCCCTTCACGACATACGTTTGAAAGGGTAACCGGTCTCGGTGTCAGCCAACACGTGTGATACCCTATTACTTGGTTCCTGTCCCCCGGAAGGATCATCTAATAAACGTGCGTTTTCTGCGAAATTACCTGCGATTTTTGGCCGCCGTGCAGCTTCTGCCTGCGCTTGAGAGCGGGGAAGAGACTCTGGTTGGCGGACAGGCTGTGCTCGAGGGCGTCATGATGCGCTCTCCGCACGCGTGGGCTATTGCCTGCCGAAAGCCTTCGGGCGAAGTCGTCACCATGAGCGAATCGCTGGAGCGTCCATCGGAGAAGCATAAATGGATGGCATGGCCGATTGTACGCGGCGTGATGACGCTGGGCTACGCAATGAATCTGGGCTACCGCGCGTTGCGGTTCTCGGCGAATGTGGCGATTGAAGATGTGATGCAGGGCGAGGCGAGTGTGCAAACAGCCGCCCCGGCCGTCGCGTCAGGGCCAAGTCTGGCGGCGCCCCCCAGTTCTCAGACCCGCGAAAAAGCGGCCACTCTCAGCAACTGGCTGGCTGCCGTGAATATTGTGATCTCGCTGGCCTTTTTCATCTTCATGTACAAGTACATCCCACTGCTGGCCGCGACTGAACTGAAAAAGATCGATCCCGCGCTGGGCGGACGAATTGTTTTCAACCTGGTCGACGGCGCGATCCGCCTGGGGCTGTTTCTTTTGTTTATTTGGGGCGTTTCGCTGTGGAAGGACATTCGCCGCGTGTATGAGTATCACGGGGCCGAGCACAAGACGGTATTTGCTTTTGAGAACGGGGATCCATTGACCACCGCCTCGGTGCAGAAGTATTCGACGTTCCATCCCCGATGCGGCACCAGTTTTCTGATGACGGTCATGCTGATCTCGATCGGCTTTTATATGCTGGTACCGTTCACGACGTTCTGGGCGCGGTTTGCGTCGCGCATTGTGCTATTGCCGGTGATTGCAGGAGTATCGTACGAAATCATTCGCTTCGCGGCCAAACACCGCGGGTCCTTGTTCGCGCTGATGACCGCTCCCGGGCTCTGGCTGCAACGGATTACGACCAAGCCGCCGTCGGACGATGAGGCCGAGTGCGCCATTGTGGCTCTGAACCAGGCCATGTCGCTCGAAAAAGAGCGCGGTGGCGAACTGGTCATTGCCTAGCGGCTCCGCCGCGAATACTTCCTCTCTCTATCCTCATATCACTACAATTGCCGTGGAGATGTAACTGGTTACGTCTTGCCCGTAAACGACCACGGGCTCATGCGGCTGCCCGAGACGTAGCAAGCTACGCCTCTACGAAGGCTGACTATGTTTGAACGACTGGACCAAATCGAGGCTCGGTACGATGAGCTGACTCGGACGCTGGCGTCGCCAGAGATCATGAATGACTCGGCGAAATACCAGAAGACTGCTAAGGCGCACGCGGAAGTGGCCCCTATCGTTGAGAAATATCGCGAGTACAAGGACCTGACCAAGGGCATCGCGGAGAGCAAGGCGCTGCTGGCCGACGAGAAAGATCCTGACATGCGGGCTTACGCTCAGGAAGAACTCAACCAATTGGAGTCGCGCGTCGGAGCGGTCGAAGAGGACCTGAAAGTTCTGCTTCTGCCCAAAGATCCAAATGACGAGAAGAACGTGATTCTCGAAATTCGCGCAGGCACGGGCGGCGACGAAGCGACGCTGTTCGCAGCGGAAATTTTCCGCATGTACACGCGATATGCCGAGACGCAGCGCTGGAAGGTAGAGGTGCTCTCGACGTCGGAATCTTCGGTCGGGGGACTGAAAGAAGTAATTGCGATTATCGAGGGCAACCGCGTGTACTCGCAGCTCAAATACGAGAGCGGCGTACACCGGGTGCAGCGCGTACCGGCGACCGAGCAGCAGGGGCGCGTGCATACGTCGGCCGTTACTGTGGCGGTGCTGCCGGAGGCCGAGGATGTGGACGTCAAAATTGAGGCCAAAGATCTGCGCATCGACACCTTCTGCTCGTCCGGTCCGGGCGGGCAGTCGGTGAACACGACGTACTCGGCGGTGCGCATCACGCACATCCCGACCAATACGGTCGTGAGTTGCCAGGACGAAAAATCACAGATCAAGAACCGCGAGAAAGGGATGCGTGTGCTGCGCTCCCGCCTCTACGAAATCGAAATGGAGAAGCAGCAGCAGGCGCTGGCCAAAGAGCGCAAGGCCATGGTCGGCTCCGGCGATCGCAGCGAGAAAATTCGTACCTACAACTTCCCGCAAAACCGGCTCACGGATCACCGCATCGGCTTCACCATCCACCAGCTTGACGCTGTCATGGACGGCAAGATCCAGCCTCTGATCGAGGCTCTGGTGACGCACTACCAGGCGGAGAAGCTGAAGCAGGAAACGGCCAGCGTAGTGTAGAAGGCAACGCGTGCGCGGTCGCCCTCGGCTTCCGCCGCGGCACCTCTCGGCAGAGGCATCCCGTCTGCGAAGCTTCACCGTTTTCGAGCCTGAAGTTCATCCAGTCGCCATACTTCTTGCCCGATTCACCCTCGACAACGTTGTCGCGCGCCTCGAGGGTTCGCGTCATCACGTTGTAGGTAACATGGTCCGCCTGCAGTGAGAACAGGTTGTACGCCACGAAGACAGGATCTTCGGCCGGCGTCGTTTCGCCAAAATAGTCCAAGGTGTTGCTCTTTTGGGTGCGCTTTCGATAACGAATATATAGCTGGAATGGGACACCCCGCTTCGATGGGACCGTGAACAACTCCTCGCGAGTGCAAGGCTCTGTGATGGGGGCTGTCGGTTCCTCGCCGGTCGCGAGGGAGCCAGAATCTCCGACCACCCGCGTGTCGCAAATTGGAGCGGCGGGTAGCATGACGTCCAACGTAAGGTTAGACGACGAAGTTACGCTAAACACCGGTCGATGGTAGCGTCTGAAGTCGGAGATCACCTCCATGGTGTAAAGACCTAGCGGCAGATCAGACTCGTAGACGCCTATTCCGTTGGTAATCACCGTCTTCTTCAATTGCTCGCCCTCGAATTTGACCTCAACAAAGGGGAAGACTGCTTCACTTGCATCCGTCATTGTCCCTTGGACATGAAAAGCCAACGGTTGCCCTGCAGCGGCCTGCCCGAACAGATTGGGACTGAGCAGCAAAGCCGCGACCAGAGCTGGATGCGCAGGTTTCATAACGCCCACTGGTTATACTGTTCCTGGCAACCTCGGACTGACTCCAGGGAAGGAATAAGATGGCTGATCTGCGCTCGACTCTCTCATCCGTTCTAGCCGACCGCTACACCACGAACGTCGCCCGGGTACATGAATTGGCAGCGCCAATTGGCGAAGGCCAGTTCTGGCAGAAGCCTTTTGCCTTCGGCAACAGCTTTGGACATCTTGTGCTGCACCTCACCGGCAATTTGAACTACTACGTCGGGGCGCAGATCGCCCAGACGGGATATGTGCGCGATCGGCCACGTGAGTTCAACGACCCGAATCCTCCGTCGAAGGAGGAGGCGCTTAAGCGTTTCGATGATGCGGTCAGCATGGTGGTGCGGACGATTGGCGCGCAGTCTGCGGAAGAATGGGCGAAAGAATATTTTGCCGTCGGCACGAAGGCTCCCAATCGCCTTGCCATGATCATGCAGTGCGACGGGCACATGCAGCACCACATCGGGCAGATGATTTACCTCGCTTACGAGTGGAGAGGCACCCGAAAGTAACGATTCGACCCTGGCCTTTCCTCAGCGCCTAAAGGCGCTATCGATTTTGCGGAATCTACGGCGCGGCTTGAAGCCGCGCCCTTTCAAATCAAATCCTCTTCTTTCTCTCCCGTGCCGCAGCGTCTCCGTGGTGAAATAGGTTCGTGCAATTGAAAGCTGTCCTCACTTCGGCCATCGGGCGCCTTACCGCGGAGCAGGTTCCTTCCCCGCGGAGGAACGCCGAGTTGCTGCTGATGTTCACACTCGACTGCGACCGCGCCTATCTCTACGCGCATCCCGAGCGCGATCTTACCGCCGAGGAACTGGGCCGCTACGAGGCGGCTCTGGCCGAGCGGGTGCGGGGCGTTCCGGCGCAGTACATCACCGGGCATCAGGAATTCTGGGGCATGGATCTCATCGTGACTCCAGCGGTTCTGATCCCGCGGCCGGAAACCGAGCACGTCATCGAGACGGTCCTGGGTCTTGCGAGAACCGGCTACAAGGATGCTCCTGGCGCCAGTGGCCCTCAGACGCTAAAGCCCTCACTCTTACCGGACGACAGCGGCACGTCTGGAAGCCGTGCCCTTCCCAAGGCCGTTGATCTGAGGCAAGCTGTCGTGGAGGGGGCTGGCGGGCAGGAGTGCCCGCCCCGCACTATTCCGCTTCGCATTGTGGACATCGGGACCGGTTCCGGCTGTATCGCGTTGGCGCTGGCGAAAGAACTGCCGGGAGCGGAGATCTATGCCACCGATGTTTCCGGTGCTGCGCTGGAAATCGCCCGTGCCAACGCCGCCCGCCACGGGCTGGGCGAGCGAATTGTGTTTCACCAAACGGATCTGTTGACTGGACTCCCTTCCGATTTCGATTTGATCGTCTCCAATCCGCCATATGTGGGTGAATCTGAGGAGGATCAGGTCCAGCTGGAGGTCCGCAGATACGAGCCTCGGAGCGCCGTGTTTGCGGGACGGTCGGGGGCCGAGGTCATCGCACGGCTGATTCCGGAGGCTTTCCTGGCGCTGCGACCCGGAGGCTGGCTGGTCCTCGAAATCAGCGGCACCATCGTGAGTCCGGTGCAGCTACTGCTCCAGTCGTGGGAGGAAGTTCGCGTCATCTCTGACCTTCAGTCGATTCCAAGGGTGGTGCAGGCGCGGAAGCCCCGGGGCTAGGGCAGCCAAAATTGGGCCAGCCGAAAAGCGGCATCCAGCAAGGTGTTCCCGCCATGAAAACTTTTGTGGATAACAAGCCGCCGGAATACGTTTTGACTTGACGCCTGCCCCTGAACAGTGGCTTACTACTATCCCTATTAGTACTAAGACCTTTGGGCCACTCGCCAAACCATCCACTAATCACGCCTAACAGTTGTTGCCAATCACAATCAGTTGACTGGAGATAAGGAGACTCGTTGATGAATTTACCCAGGTTCCAACGTGTGGTAACCGGTCTGTTCGCCACGACCGTGCTTGCTTCCTCGGTTGCGGCGGCGCAATTGTCTGCAGAAAGGGTGGCCGCAACCAATAAGACTCTGCAGCACGTCAAGGCCAGCATCGCCAAGCTTTCCCCTCGACAGCGAAAAATGCTGGATGGATACGCAAACATCGAGCATCTCGCGAATGCGTGGCAAGCTTACGGCATGCGACTGGCTGACCCCTCGTTCCTCACGCGTGCCAGGCTAGCGCACCATCCGATGCCGCGCGCGCTGCCACCCATCGGCGGCGTGGTGCGGGTTTCAGACCCGACCGCAGATCTCATTTACTCCTCCATGGCCGGATTTACCCAGAGCGAGACCTCCGCGGCGCGCTGTGGCAACACGGTAGTGGTTGGGTTTAACGATTCTGGCAGCGTGTTTGAAACTCCGTTCTACTTCACAGGCACGGGCGGCCAGGCCTTTAGTGGTTCGGCGTACTCCACCAACGGTGGAGTGTCGTTCACCGATATTGGCCCGGTGAACCCTGGACCGAACATCTATAACTTCCTGGGCGGCGACCCGGTGGTCAACTGCGCCGACGCCAGCACCTTCTTCTACAGCCAGATTTTCGACTATTACGACGCGGCGCTCAACCCGTGGGCGGCGATTGCCCTCAACACCTCGACCGACGGAGGCAAGAGCTGGGGTGACCCGGTGGCGGCGGTTTCCAAGAGCGGCTTCTATCATCTGCTCGATAAACCGTGGTCGACCGTCGATCCTTCCAACCACAAGCGGATCTTCGTGTCGTACACGGATTTCGACTACACCTTTAACAGTACCGCCTGCCCCAACGATTTCCGAACCGCGATCGAGTTTGTAGAGTCCGATGACGGCGGCGTCACCTGGTCGACGACTCCCACCGTGGCCATCGAAGTCTGCGGTAATGCTGGGGTCCAGGGATCGCAGATGGCGGTTAGTTCGAAGGGCACCATGTACATTTCATGGGTGAACCTGGGTATCAACTTTCCGCTGGGACCGCGTGTTTTCCAGATCTCCAGCTATTCGGGCGGCACGTTGTCTGCGCCTAACGTGATCGACGCCTCGGTTCAGCCTGGCGGCGATTCCTATTACCTGCAAGGCGAATTCCGCGACTTCCTGGATATGGCGATGGCGATCGACCATTCGGGGGGTACGAAAGATGGAACTCTCTACGTCACCTGGGCGGATGGTCGCGACAAGATCGTTCCCGATCCGGCGGGTATTCAGGGCGCGTATGCCTATGATGACGTTCTCGTTCGTTCTTCCAGCGATGGTGGAAAAACCTGGAGCTTCCCGGCTAAAGTGAACAGCGACTTCCAGGCCCGGTTTGCCAGTGGTCACGACCACTACCAATCCGGAATCGCGGTCGACAATCGTGGCTACGTGGGGATCTGCTGGTATGACCGGCGGGCGGACCCGGAGAATTTTACGATTCGGCGGCACTGTGGCGAATCAATCAACGGGTTCAGCTTTAGCGATGCTGACGTGGGGATGCCGACCTTCGCGGGGTTGCACGGCACCGACGGGTTCATCAACCCCATTTACATGGGGGACTATGACCAGATGACCAGCGACTTCCTGAACGTGCACTCCGGCTTCATCGGACGCATTCGAGTCTCAGGAGGGGATCCGGGGCAACCCGGACGCCGTGGCTGTCAAGCTGCCCTAGCCATTTGCGGATGCGAAAAACCTTGGGGCGGCCTGCAGCCGCCCCATTTCTCTTATCCTTCTGGATTCGATGGGGTCGCGAGATGGACTCGCGAGGCGCCGTCAGCGCCGAACGGCGGCCGGCAGAATTTCCTCGACATCGATGATGTCCGTGGGGTAGTTGCCGGTGTAGCAGGCTGAGCAGTAGGACGTCTGGTCCCCTTCGCCGCAGGCCTTCTTCAAGCCGTCGAGTGACAGGTAGGCAAGAGAGTCGGCGCCGATGTAGTCGCGAATCTCGTTCACCGACTTGTTGGCGGCGATGAGTTGCTTCCTCGAGGGCGTGTCCACGCCGTAGTAACAGGGAGAAATCGTCGGCGGGCAGGAGATGCGCATGTGCACTTCGGTGGCGCCGGCGCTGCGGATCATGCGAACAATCTTGCGGCTGGTCGTGCCCCGGACGATGGAATCATCAATCAGTACGATGCGCTTGCCTTTTAGAAGCGAGCGCACCGGATTCAGCTTCAACTTGACACCGAAGTCGCGCACACTCTGACTGGGCTCGATGAAGGTGCGGCCGACGTAATGGTTGCGAATCAGCGCGAAGCGGAACGGGATGCCGCTTTCGGCTGCGTATCCCACGGCAGCGGTTACGCCCGAATCAGGCACGGGCACTACCAGGTCGGCTTCTACGGGAGATTCCTTGGCCAGTTGGCGTCCGAGGTTTTCGCGGCTCGTCTGTACGGCGCGGCCAAACACCACGCTGTCGGGACGCGAGAAGTAGACGTGCTCGAAGATGCAGCTGGAATGCGGCGCGCTGGTGGAATAGAAACGCGAGGTAGTTTCCTCAGGGCCAACCACAATCAGCTCTCCCGGCTTGACGTCGCGCACGTATTCGGCCCCGATCAGGTCGAAGGCGCAGGTTTCGGAGGCGAAAACGATCGTGTCGCGGGCATGACCATCGGTGGCTGGAATGCGGCCCATGGCCAGCGGGCGGAAGCCGCGGGGATCGCGAGCGGCGAAGACTCGGTCGGCGCTCATCATCACCAGCGAAAATGCTCCTTCCACGCGCCGCAGAGCGTCGGCCATGGCTTCGGGCAGGGTGTGCTCGCGGGAAAGCGCGATAAGGTGAACGATGACCTCGGTATCGCTGTTGGTCTGGAAGATCGATCCCTGGGCTTCGAGGCGCGAGCGAACCAGATGCGCATTGACCAGATTGCCGTTGTGCGCCAGGGCGATGGCGCCCTTGTTGGATTGCACCAGTATCGGCTGAGCGTTCAGCAACGCTGAATCGCCAGCAGTCGAGTAACGCGTGTGTCCGATCGCGAGCGAGCCGCGCAGCGGCGAGAGTACCTCTTCGGTAAAGATGTCGGCGACCAGGCCCATCGCCTTGTGCTGGCGCAAGGTCAGGCCGTCCGAACTTACAATCCCGGCCGACTCCTGCCCGCGATGCTGCAATGCGTGCAGCCCCAGGTAAGCAAGCTTCTCGGCCTCTGGGTGGGCGAAGATCGCCACCACGCCGCACTCATCATGAAATTTATCAGAACAATGCATTTAGTAGCCTGCGGCGCCCTTCCTTTTCCACCTTTGTCGGACAGACAAGACCAAGTAGGCCATTCCGAAATAGAACGCAAAATCGGTCAACCCGATCACGACGGGATCAATCTCGTGAAGGTTCCCGCCGGCGGCGATCCAACCTAAAAACGAGCCTGGCAACGTCCAAACTCCGGCAACGAACCAGAATCGCGATTCGCCGCTAAAGTATCGCAGAGCGATCTCTGGTATGCCAGCGAAACATAGAGCTATCGCTGCTGAATAAAGCGGAACCCTGACCCATTCTCGTTGCATTAATTCACCGCGACCAGCTCTGGATCGGTCCGCAGCGCCGATTCCAGGGCTGATTCGTACACCTCGTTCAGCTCGGAAATCACCGCTGAAATCACTGGCTTGCCATCAAGGGAGACTTCCAGTCGGTCCGGAGTCGTCTCTCCGATCACATCCGCCGCGACCCCATGCTTCCCCGCTACTCCTTTGAGTCGCGACAGCTGAGCTGGGTCGCAGGAGACGACGATCCGGCTGGCGTCTTCCCCAAACAGCGCAAACTCCGCGGGCAGCCCGCTGGAAGCCACATTCACCCTGGCGCCCACACCCTTCGGAAACGCACTTTCGGCCAGCGCAACCGCCAACCCGCCATCGGAGCAATCGTGCGCGGAATCGACCAATCCCTGCTGAATCAGATCGATGACTGCTTTCTGCAACGCCGCTTCGTTCTCCAGATCAAGTTCAGGCGGATATCCCCATAGCGTTCCCAGAATTTCTTTGGCGTACTCGGAAGAACCGAACTCACTCTGTGCGTCGGTGATATCGCCTGGCTCGCCGGCGCGCAATAGCACGATCGTGTGTCCGGGCGCGGCGAAGTGCATTTTCGCAGTCTTGTGAACGTCGTCAAGAATGCCCACGACGCCCAGCACCGGCGTGGGATAAATGCCCTCGCCGAGCGTCTCGTTGTAAAAGCTGACATTGCCGCCGGTGATGGGGATTTCCAATTCTTCGCAGGCTTTCGTGATGCCATCGATGGTTTGCGAGAACTGCCACATGATGTGTGGCTTCTCAGGATTGCCGAAGTTGAGGCAGTTGGTGGCGCCGACGGGCGTTGCGCCCGAGCACGCCACCTTGCGCGCCGCCTCAGCGACGGCGTGCATCGCACCCAGACGCGGATCCAGATAGCACCAGCGGCCGTTGCCGTCGAGCGCCATCGCGAGCCCACGCTGTGAGCCTTTGATGCGGATCACGCCCGCATCGCCCGCGCCCGGCGCCTCGACCGTGTTGGTCTGCACCATGTGGTCGTATTGCTGCCAGACCCAGCGCTTGCTGCAAATATTTGGGCTGGCGAGCAGACGCGTCAGATTCGGGGTGTAGTCGTTGATTTCGCCAAGTCCGACTTGCTCCGGCATTTCGCGCGACACTGAAGGTTCCCATCGAGCGAGCGGACGCTTGTAGACTGGCGCATCGTCGGTGAGCGCTTGATTCGGGATCTCGGCCACGACTTTGCCGTGCTCGAGAACACGCAGCTTGTTGTCGGCGGTAACCTGCCCGACTTCGACAGCATCGAGTCCCCACTTTTCGAATACGCGGAAGACCTCTTGTTCGCGGCCTTTTTGTGCCACGAGCAGCATGCGCTCCTGCGACTCGCTGAGCATGATCTCGTAAGGGGTCATGCCGGTTTCGCGCTGCGGCACGCGATCGAGTTCGATTTCGATGCCGACTCCGCCACGCCCGCCCATCTCGCAGGTGGAGCAAGTTAGGCCGGCCGCGCCCATGTCTTGAATGCCGACAATCGCGCCGGTTTGCATGGCCTCGAGACATGCTTCGAGCAGAAGTTTTTCAAGGAAGGGGTCGCCGACCTGGACGTTCGGACGTTTGGCTTCCGACGCCTCGCTGAATTCTTCACTGGCCATGGTGGCACCGTGGATGCCATCGCGGCCCGTCTTGGCGCCGACATAAATCACCGGGTTGCCCTGCCCGGCGGCACGCGCGTAGAAAATCTGATCTTTGCGCACCAAGCCCAGCGCAAATGCGTTGACGAGTGGGTTGCCGGAATAGCAAGGCTCGAATTTTGTCTCACCGCCGAGGTTGGGCACCCCGAAGCAGTTGCCGTAGGAGGCGACGCCGCTGACGACACCATCGAGGATGGAATGATTGCGGTGAATTTCGGTTTGCGTGGAAGAAGGCTGTGTCGAGCGGGCACTCCCTTCGACAAGCTTAGGTACACCGCTGGCATTAGCGGGCAGGAGTGCCCGCTCCACACTTGCTTGGCTTGTAATCGGGCCGAAGCGCAGCGAATCCATCACCGCGACCGGCCTTGCGCCCATGGTGAAGATGTCACGCAGAATCCCGCCCACGCCGGTGGTCGCTCCCTGAAACGGCTCAATGAACGAAGGGTGATTATGCGACTCGATCTTGAAGGCGCAGGCCCAGCCATCGCCGATGTCGATGATCCCGGCGTTTTCGCCCGGGCCCTGCAAAACTCGCTTGCTGCGCGTCGGCAGACGCTTCAGATGCACGCGCGAGGACTTGTAGGAGCAATGCTCGCTCCACATCACGCTGAAGATGCCCAGTTCGGTGAGCGTGGGCTCGCGTCCGCCCAGAAGTTGCTTGATCTTGTCGTACTCGTCGAGCGTGAGTCCGTGCTGCCGGAGGGTCTCCGGAGGAAAGGCAGAAGTCAAAGAGGTAGCCATGGGAGGAACTTCTATTGTCGCATTTGAGGGCGCGCATGGGTAGGACAATCACTCCCATTTTCTTGCCCGGAATTTCTCGCCCAAAGTGTGGGTTAGTGCCTCGGCCGTAGTGCAAGCAATGCCATGGCCATGGCTGTCTTTTGGTCGCTGCCCCAGGGAGGGCCCATTGATTTCCGCAACCCATCGACTTGCTTCCGCAGTTCCGACTCTTTCAATTCCCAAGCGTCGGCGGCGCTGAGCCAGACCTCGCGCTCACGAACGGAGATTACCGTCACTCTGCGATCCTCGCAGGCGGAAGCCAGCGCCTGCCGGAACAGAGCTCCTTCCGCGGTGTGAATTAGAGGATGGGAGCGCAGCACTGCCGCGAGGTCCTCGGGGATCAACCTCGAACCGGACGGGATTCCTGCAGCTTTGACCGCAGCGTCGATGGAGCGGAGATGCTGGAGAATCTCTATGACGGAGATTCGGGCCATTTCTTGAGATGCGTCCTCGACTCGGCGGACTAACTCCGCGGCTTGAGATGGAGGGAGTTCCGCAGCTTCGTGGTAGACGAAGCGGGGAAGAGAATTGCCGGGCGGCAAAAGTTCGATGCGGCGACGGAGCAACACCTTAAACCTGCCGGGCACTCCTGAGACTGCAACCAGAGCGGCCCAACCGGTGTGCAGCCTGAATCCGAGCGCGGCAGCTGCGGGCATGCTAGGAAGATTAGAGGCAGCGCCGGATCGGACGCAAGTCGACGGCGATCCTCAAAATGAGAGGATTCGCGGATTGTTTCCGGTAAGATCGCATCCGGTAAGATCTCGGGGCACATGAAATCGATCATTGTCGGGACGGCTGGGCACATCGATCACGGGAAGACGGCGCTGGTGAAAGCGTTGACCGGGATCGATGCGGACCGGCTGATGGAGGAGAAACGGCGCGGTATCACCATTGACTTGGGCTTTGCGCATATGGACCTGGCCGGGGCCGACGGCGAGACGCTGCGGCTCGGGTTCGTAGACGTTCCCGGGCACGAACGTTTTGTACGCAACATGCTGGCTGGTGTGGGTGGCATTGATCTGGTGCTGCTGGTGATCGCTGCCGACGAGTCGATCAAACCGCAGACGAGGGAGCATTTCGACATCCTGCAGCTAATCGGCGTGGAGCGGGGGATTACGGTGCTCACCAAGTCGGACGCCGTCGATGCGGAAACGCTGGATGTGGTGCGGTTGGAGGTGGAAGAGTTTCTGCGCGGTACATTTTTGGGAACCCCGAAATCTTCCATTGTCGCCGTGAGTTCTCTGACTGGCGCGGGGCTCGACGAACTGAAGAAGGCGATCATCGCGGTTGCGGCGGAGGTCAAGCCACGGGATTCCCGGGCCTTGGCACGGTTGCCCGTCGACCGCGTGTTCACCATGAAGGGATTCGGCACAGTGGTGACCGGAACTCTGATTTCGGGGACGATCCGGCGCGATGACGAGTTGGAGATCTTTCCCACAGGGCAGCGGGTGCGGGCGCGCGGAGTACAGGTGCACGGGCAGACGGCCGACGCTGCCGCGGCCGGGCAACGCACCGCGCTCAATCTGACGGTAGCTAGCACCGACGATGTGACTCGAGGGATGACGCTGGCCCCGCCGGCGATATTTTCAGCCACGCGGGCCGTTGACGTGCAGTTGCGGTTGCTCTCTTCTGCGCCTCGGGCGCTGCGAAGCCGGGCGCGAGTGCATTTCCATTCCAACTCGATGGAGGCGGTGGCGGAGATTGTTTTTCATCGTTCCGCACAACTGAATCCGACGTTGGCAAAGAGCGGCAAGGCGGAGGCGCCGCAATTGGCGCCGGGCTCAGAGGCATTCGCGCGTGTCAAGTTTCCTGGGCCCGCGCTGCTGTTGCCGCGCGATCGATTCATCATCCGCCAGTTTTCTCCCGTGGTGACAATCGGCGGCGGCGTGGTTCTGGACGCGGCGCCGCTTCCAGGATTTAGGCATGCGGCCGTTGACGCCCTGTTGCAGGCGTCCGCTGCAGACGATCCGGTGGCGATGCTGACGACAAGGGTCGCCCGGCGCGGATACGGCGGGCTGACCATGGCCCAGGCGGTGACCGAGACGGGGTGGCGCAAGGAGATGATTGTGTCTTACCTGGAGGGCCCACTCGCGGGGAAGACCGTGCTGCGGTTCGGCGACCTGTTGCTGGATTCAGCGGCCATGTCGGCGTTAACCAGGCTGTCGCCAGAGACGGTCTCCGCGTTCCACAAAAAGAATCCGCTGGTCGCGGGCATGGGCAAGGAAGGGCTGCGGGAGAAATTCGGTTTGAGTCCGGAGGTTTTTGCGGCAGTGACCGATTCTCTGGTGCGCGAGAAGAAGATCGAAGTATCCGGCGATCTGATTCGCTTGCCGGGCCACGGCGTGGTGATGAAGGATGAGGAAGCGGAGTCGAAAAAGAAGATTGAAGACGCGTTTGCGTCGGCGGGATTGAAGGTCCCGGCGCTGCACGAGGTGATTGCCGGGCTGAAGGTGGACAAGGCGCGAGCGCAGAAGATTGTGACGCTTTTGCTGCGAGACAAGGTGCTGGTCAAAATTTCCGAAGAACTCGTGTTTCACCAGAGCGCACTCGAGCAGTTGCGACGGCAGATTGCCGGGCAGAAGGCCAAGTCGCCGAAGATGGACGTGGCTCAGTTTAAAGAGTTGACCGGCGTCAGCCGCAAATATGCCATCCCGCTGTTGGAGTATCTGGATCGGGAACGGGTCACACGGCGTGTCGGGGATGTCCGGGAAATTCTTTAGCCACGGATTTACATGGATTGGCAGGGATAAGACAAGAGCATTGTGGCCCATCCGTGTGATCCGTGGCGCGGTTAAATCTTCTCCTCGGGGAACTCGACCTCCAGACCGAGTGGATCGGTGAAGCGGTTGGTGAGGTTGGCAAGGCCCGTGAGCAGGTGGATGTCGACGATCTCGGGATCAGAAAATACCTTCTTCAAGGGGACGAAGTCGGCATCGTTCACGTCGTGCGGGGTTCGCGTAAGCTTTTCGACATATACGAGCGCTAAACGTTCCTTCTCGCTATAGCGCGAGTAGTCTCCGGCTTTGAGCGCGGACCAGTCTTCTGCCGTCAGTCCCACGCGCTTCGACGACACGACGTGGTGCTGCGTGCAATAGTGGCATCCGTTGATCAGAGAAACGCGGATGTAGATCAGTTCGTACAGCTTGCGGTCGAGCGAGCGGCCGACGCTGGCGTAGAAGGGAAGAAAATTCTTGAGCATCTCGGGACGGTGGGCGAGCGCCTTTTGCGAGTTACCAGGCTTACCGCGAAGCGTCTTTTCATAGATTTCCTTCACTTCGGCAATCGCTGACTCCGGACTGATCAGACTGATGCGCGCCATCGGATTCTCCAGAATGGAAAGTGGTCGAGTCTCTTGTTCATGATCGCAGATTGTGTTGTCCTATGCCGAAGAGCACCCACGCGTTCCGGTTCTTACGCAGATGGTCGATGCGAATTGCAGATTCACTTATGCGAATCGTGAGCATTGTGTTTATTCTAGCTTGCGCGGCGTCCTTGTCAGTTCGCCTGCGCAACCCTCAGATGGGAGCACGGCTTGCAACCCGTAGCAGGCAGTCGGTTCGCGCCGAGAACCGTAGTCAGGAGTCAGGAGGAGCCAATGAAGTTGAGTGGAATCGTAATAATTTTGGTCGCTGCAATCACGGGCTCAGTTCACGCGCAATCAGGTGATGCGGCGGTCCAGTCAAGAATCGTCGCCTTGGAGCAATTGTGGAACCAGGCCTACAAATCGGGCGACACGAAAGCCCTGAATTCCATCCTTGACGACGCGATTGTGCTGGTGAACGACGATGGCTCCGTGCAGACCAAGGCAGAGTTTCTGGCCAGCGTCAAGTCGTCCATGTCGCAGCCCAATGCGCAGCAACAGCAGGTAGCGCCGGAATCGCTGGCCGTCCATGTGTTCGGAAATGTGGCGATAGCAACCGGAGTTATGAGGGTGAAGGGCACAGAGAACGGCAAGTCTTATAGCCGGCGAGAGCGGTTCGTCGACACCTGGCTGAAGAAGGGTGGAGGCTGGGTCTGCGTCGGCACGAACGCTACGCCTGTCCAGCATTAGAAGCGAGATCCTGCCCAGAGTGTTCACCAGAGAGATGCTTCACATTCGTTCCGCAATCATCGATGACGTAGCTCTGCTCCGGACCATGATCCGCGAACTGGCGGAGTTTGAGCACCAGCTTGAACTCGTCACTATCACCGAGGAAGAGTTAGGGCGTGATGGTTTCGGAGAGAAGCCGCGGTTTCGGGCGCTCATCGCCGAGTGGGACGGACAGGCTGCCGGATACGCCCTGATGTTCGGATACTATTCGACGTGGGTGGGGCGGGGACTGTTTTTGGAAGATCTGTTTGTGCGCGAACCATTTCGTGGACGTGGGATCGGAACGGCTCTTCTGGCCGCGGTCGCGCGCATCGCGGTCGAGGAGGATTGTTACGGCATACACTGGGAAGTGCTCGACTGGAATGAGAAGGCGATTGATCTGTACAAGACTCTGGGAGCGGAATTCCGCGATCAGTGGCGGCCGGTGCTGCTGACCGGTGAAGCCCTGATGCGACTGGCGAAGAAGAGCGGGTGATCGAACTGGTACGAATCATTGGAGCAGGGCTGGCGGGGTCGGAAGCGGCGTGGCAGTGTGCCCGGCGCGGTGTGGCGGTGGAGTTGTACGAGATGCGCCCGGTGCGGCAGACTCCCGCGCATCAAACTGCAGACTTTGCCGAACTGGTGTGCTCGAACTCTTTGAAGTCCGACAGCGAGAATACGGCACCTTGGCTGTTGAAAGAAGAGATGCGACGGGCGGGTTCGTTGCTGATGGAGATTGCCCGGGAGTGCGCGGTTCCAGCCGGACACGCGCTGGCGGTAGATCGGGTCACATTTGCGGAACGGGTGACCGAGGCCATCTCGCGAGAGCGGCGGATTGTGATTCGTCGCGAGGAAGTGACGGTGGTCGACGAGGCTGGATCGGTGTCCATCATCGCAACGGGGCCACTGACTTCTGAGGGATTGGCTTCCGAGATTTTTCGGTTGAGCGACGTTTCTGCCGGTCCCTACATTTCGCGGGCAGGGGCGCCCGCGCCACACAAAAACCACCTCTACTTCTATGACTCGATCAGCCCAATTGTGGAGGCGGACTCGATCGATATCTCGCGGGTGTACATGGCGGCGCGGTACGACAAGGGCTCTGCCGATTACATCAACTGCCCCATGAGCCGGGAGGAATATGACCGGTTCTACGATGCGCTCGTGGCGGCGCAATCGGTCGAAGAACGCGACTGGGAGAAACTGAATTATTTCGAGAGCTGCCTGCCGATCGAGGAGATTGCGCGGCGTGGCCGTGACACGCTGCGCTTTGGACCGATGAAGCCGGTGGGTCTGAAGGATCCGCGGACAGGCAAAATGCCCTATGCCGTGGTGCAGCTGCGCCAGGAAAATCTCCGAGCCGATTCTTACAATCTGGTCGGATTTCAGAATCATTTGAAATTCGGCGAGCAGGCGCAGGTCTTGCGGTTGATCCCCGGATTGGAGAATGCACGCTTCCTGCGCTATGGGCAGATTCACCGCAACACCTATATCAACGCGCCGGCGCTGTTGAGGGACACGCTACAGATGAAGGCCCAACCGCGCGTGTTCTTCGCGGGGCAGATCTGCGGTGTCGAGGGCTACGTCGAGTCGATTGCAACCGGACTGATGGCGGGCGTCCACGCTGCGGCGCTGGTGGCGGGAAGCGATCCCGTACCGCCGCCGCGGGCCACAGCCTTCGGGTCCCTGACCCATTACATCACTCACGCGGACGCGGGAAACTTCCAGCCGGCCAATATCACCTTCGATTTGTTGCCTCCGCTGGAGAGGAAGATTCGGGACAGGAAAGAGCGACATCGAATGCAGTGTGAGAAAGCTCTCCTGGAGTTTGACCAGTGGCTTGGCGCAACGGTCGTGAAGACTTGAAGTGCGGAGAGTGCCGTTCCCCGTACAAGATTTTTGACTTCGTCGCCCCGATCTGCGCTCGCGCGGCAAGCGCGATAACCGGGTAGTTAACGTTTCACACCAACGGCGATTTCAACGAGATCATGCGTGCTGAACTTTTCAATTGAATTAACTCTACAAAACGCAGAAAACACCGCGCTACTCACGCATGCCAAAAAATGCAATGGCTAGAAAGTCCCATTGGCATCGGTGGCACTTTACAGCAGTGTCGCTTCCCGATAGCATGCAACTCGCTCCTAAATATTCGTTTCGAGTGAAAGCCTCTGCAGGCTTGTGATCCCCAGGCGTGATCGCTGCCCGGCAGATTGCGGAAGGCTGATGAAACCAAAACGCACGATTCTGTGTGTAGACGATAACGAACAGTCTCTGTCCCATCGCAAGATTATGCTGGAGACTCGCGGGTACCGCGTCGCCAGCTTCTCCCGCGGAGAAGAGGCGTTGGAGCGCTTCGCCAAGGGAGATATCGACCTGGTGATCGCCGACATGGCTATGC
>CAVRCR010000032.1:0-27059 GCA_963719615.1 uncultured Acidobacteriaceae bacterium
AACCCGACTCCGGGAAAATATCCTCGCGTTCCGCAGATGGCTGTGCGCTCTCTTTTCTGGGCCTTTGGGCCACCAGAGCTCGCACTTTTTGTTCGGGGGGAGGAGTTACTTCGTAGCATCGGCCATTGGCGCCGCAAGGAACAACAAAAGTTGGCTTAGACTATCGACTATCGCAAAATTGTGCAAGTGGTTAAAAGTCCTGCTTACTAAAGTCCCTACCGGCGGGAAAAGCCGCGCCAGTAGCGGCACTGGGCGGCCCCGCCGGGTGCCACGAGCCCTATTCGCGCCCTCCTCATTCTGGCCGGAAGATGTATTTTCCCGTGCCTTGCAACCCCATGTCCTAATACCACCAGGGGCGGAGTCCACCACCATCAACCCCTTGCATTTCGCCAATCTGATGCCAAAGTGAACGCAAGTGTTTATTTGCTCCCGCAGCCAGCGCTCTGGGCCCTGCCGGCCCTTTCGTTGACGGAAGCGCAGAGCTTAGGATAGGTCACGCGGATCGTGAAAGAGCATGCTCTCCGAAAGTCTTGGTGATTGCGTTTCGCGGGCCCGCTTCGTCTTCGCCACCTCGGCGGTGGTTGAGCGCGGACGCAGGGTGCCGCGTAAGGCCTTTCTAACCCGCCATTCTTTTCTGGTTTTGATGCCGATCACGTGGGCAATGGCGGTCTTCCTTGAATTCTCCCAGACCTTCAACCGGCGATGGTGGTCGATTCGCCGGCCGGTAACCAAGTTTGTTTTCTGGATACAACCCGCCGCAAACTTCCTCGATCAGAGAGGGGATAAGCCGTATAAATAAATCTTAAGAACTTGAGATCGATCTTCTCTGGGAGCGTTTATGTCCGATCGGAGTGAGGCGGTTTTGCGCGCCTTTGAGTCTGCCCTTTTCATCGCCCTCGTCTTTTCCACTTTGAGTCATGCCGTCACACCTGACCGCATCAGTGGTGTCATCGATTCCAGTAGCGCGATTGCGCTGCAGAAGAGCCTCCATCCGAAAGCACAGCCGAAATATGATCGGGGGCCGGTCGATCCCTCCTTCAAACTCGCCTCCGTCACTCTGATGACGGCACCTTCGGCGGCGCAGCAGAAAGCTCTGAACCTGCTTCTTGCGCAGCAGCAGGACCGCACTTCGCCCAACTATCACAAGTGGTTAACGCCTTCACAGTACGCCGACCAATTCGGCCTGAGCCAGAACGACGTCAATCGAATCACGGCCTGGCTCAAAGTGCAGGGTTTTGTGGTGCAAGGCGTTGGCGGTGGCCGCAACATGGTGAAATTCAGGGGCACGGCGGCCCAGGTGCAGAGCGCGTTCCAAGCAGAAATTCACCGTTACAACGTCGATGGCGAAGAGCACTTCGCGAACGCGACCCCGCTGATGCTGCCGGCTGCGCTCAAAAGAGTAGTGAGCGGCATTTTCGGTGTCCACGATTTCCGCATGCACCCAGCCAGTCGGCCTCGCCTGGGACCCGGATCGACGGCAAGCACCAACTACTATGATGGAACCTTGCTCTTTCCAAATTTCCTTGCGCCAGCTGATGTTGCCACTATTTACGACATCCCCGCGACTTTGGACGGCACCGGGGAAAAGATCGCCATCATAGGCCGAAGCGACATCTTTCTCGACGACATCAACGACTTCGGCAAGGCGTTTAGCCTGACGCCAATCACCTGCACCTTGAACTCAATTGGCATCATCACCGCCTGCAACGATCCTCGCTTTTCGTATCTGCTGCTTCTGCCCAGCGGACAGACGGATCCGGGAGTGCCCGATTCGATTGGCGCAGGTGACGTAACGGAGGCTGATCTGGATGTGGAGTGGTCCGGCGCCGTTGCTCCCAATGCCCAAATCGTGTACATCAACGCTCCCAGCCCGGCCGGCAACGACGTCTTCGACTCCCTCAGCTATGCCCTCAACCCTCCGACTGGCACGTCCATCCCTGCGCCTGTGGTCAGTTTGAGCTTTTCGCTATGCGAGGCTTTCGCCACGTCGCTGGAAACAGAGCTTCAGCAGGGCGCCTCCGAGGGAATCACGATTGTGAACTCCACCGGTGACTCAGGTGCCGCGGCCTGCGATGCGAATCCGCCAAACAATGCAACCGCTCCTCCCTTCACTCCCGCGGTAGGCGGTTTGTCCGTGGGCTACCCGGCAAGCAGTCCGTGGGTCACGGGGGTGGGTGGAACAGCGATCTCTCTCGCCGACGATTCGTACCCCAATCCATCCTCGTTTTGGACGACCTCGAACGGAGCCAGTGGTGGAAGCGCAACCAGCTACATCCCTGAGCTTCCCTGGAACGACAACCAGGCATGGGCGGCGTACTGTGCGGCCCCCGCCTCAGGCGATACGTTCTGCAGTACCGGCGGTGGTACGACCGGTTGGGTTGCGATCAACTCGGCCCAGACTGCGCAACAAGATCTTTGGATAGGATCCGGTGGCGGCGGGCCCAGCAACTGCTTTTCCAAGAGCACACAATCCGTATGCACAGGCGGTCTCCCTCAGCCCACGTATCAACAAAGCCTGGTGGTCACCAACGCTCCGAGCGGCGTGCGCTGGGTCCCTGACGTTTCCTTGCTGGCGTCCGCCAACTTCCCGGGCTACATCTTCTGTACTCCCCAGAATCCCGACGCTACGACCCCTGTCTACACCAGTACTTGCGTCAACGGAATTTCCGGTGCCACGGGGGCGTTGGAAGGGTTCAACTCCGTAATTGGAGGTACGTCAGCGTCCGCTCCGGTCTTCGCGGGCATGGTCGCGCTGCTCAACCAATACTTGGCTGGGCCAGCATCGCCGGGGCTGGGTCTGATCAACCCGATGCTGTACCGCCTGGCCGCCGCTACCCAGACGAATCACGCTTTCAATCAGGTCTCGAGCGGCGACAACAGAGTCTATTGTTCGCCTGGTCAACCTCTCACCAACCCACCCCAGCCCGCCGCGATCATCTGTCCGACTTCCGGGATCTTTGGTTTCAGTGCCTCAGGTGCCGGGAACTTCGACCCGACCACCGGCTACAACCTGGTCAGCGGTCTTGGCTCAGTAGACTTGAATAAGCTTGCCGTTGCCTGGGCGGGCACGCGAAGTGCAACTACGGTCGTATCGCTCGTACCCTCAGCTACGCAAATCAACCGGAGGCAAAACGTGACGTTCACAGCCACGCTCTCCTCGGCTAGCGCCCTGGGGAACGTGAGCTTCTTTAATAATGGGTCTACAACCTCTCTTGGCACGGCAGCCCTGTCAAGCACGGGCAACGGCGTCGTCACGTTTTCGACCACATCTCTTCCGGCGGGGACAGACAACGTAACGGCCATGTATGACGGAGATGCTTCCAACGCTCCTTCACCCATGTCGGCGGCTGCCACGGTGACGGTCATTCAACCGAGCTTCACGCTGGCCCCCGCGGTCGCAACGTACAGCGTGGCGCAAGGCAGCAGTGTGACCGCGACAATCAATCTCACGGCACAAAATGGTTTCAAGACTCCCTTGACCTACACCTGTTCAGTCCCGACGGCGGCGACGGGAGCAACCTGCACGGGGCCGTCGGGCGCGACAGCCGCGACGTCGGTGAGCTTCCAGATCAACACCGTGGCTCCGAGCTTCGCGTTGGACCGGGCTGTCGATCGAGGATCGCCAATCTACTACGCAGTGCTGCTTCCGGGGTTGTTGGGAATCATTTTCACGATAGGCTCACGCAAACGCTCGCTACGTGGCATTCCTATGCTCGGCATGATCATGGTGCTTGGAGTCTCTACAATGTGGCTGGGATCCTGCGGCGGGAGCAATAACAGCAGCACGGCGACCGTGGGCACCCCGAAAGCCATTTACAGCGTCACGGTTACCGGCACCACTGGCGGCGCGGTCCCGGTAACGGGATCGACGACGTTCAAGTTGACGGTGCAGTAGAGCGAAAATCTAAGCGCCCCGCTGACCGCGGAGCGCTTTTTTATGCTCACGGGCTGATCATGCGAGGCAGGAGCTGTCTTGTCACGCGATGTGCTCGCTGCCCAGAACACCGTCGAGAGCCTCTCGCAACGAAAATGAAAATCGCGACAAGTCCGGCAGATTAAATATTCGGTTCGATCGAACGTATGCTGCTTCGGATAGCCTGTTATGGCGTGCACGGAACCGCACTAGTCTGCGTCGAGTACGGGGAGGTGACGACACAATTTTTCGGCTGTGGGGGAATCAAGGGAGTAGAAAATGTCGCAGGCGCTCCTAATATGGAGTCTGCGGACAAGCCAAACTTGTCCGAACTGGTGTCAATCGGCCCGCAGGTTCCAGGGTCCCACCAGCCCGAGTGAATTCCACCCGGTTTCACCTCATCAGCAACATTGTCAGTAACGGTGATCGGGCCACAAGCACTACTGTGACCGTAGTGAGCTGCATACATTGCCGTATTGCCACTTCCCGATACCGGTGTTTGGTTGTAGACTTTGTTCTGCTGCACGACGTGACTTCCGTCCACAATGCCGATACCGCATTGGCCGGTATCCAATATAAGATTGTTTAAGATTTGCCCACCGTTAGAAAAGCTGTCCGCCAGGATGCCGCAGCCTGAAATGCTATGTCCTCCGGTGACGAAGTTGTCTTGCACAATGAATCCGTTGCTAGCGCCAAAGCTGATTGAGTCCACCGTAGCCTCTGGATATAAATATTTCGTCGCATCTGGGCTCGATAAGCGTAGTTGTTCTGCACCGTGACGTAGCTGCAATTGCTCCAGCATTGAAAATCTTGTCCCCGTGGACTTGGACCTCGCGGGTTCAACAGGAAATTCCCAATCACTGTCACACTGATGCCGCCTTGGATTTCAACGTTCGACTCGCCATAAGCAATCACGTTGCCTTGAATCCACAGGCTCTGCGTCCCCTGGATCGCGAGAATCCCGTCATTCAGATCGCAACAAACAGAGGACATCGTCTCGGGGTGAATGTAACTGTCGAGAATTTTAATCCCGCTCCCACCCACTATTTTGATTCCATTTCCTGCACAAGGGCCAATTTCTGAGTTTTGGATAGTAATATTCGTAGAGTTAGAAATCTTCACACAGTCGCCGTGGGTCGAGGAAACTTTCAATCCTTGGATTACGGTATTGTTTTGGCCACTGATCACAACGGGAGCAGACTGCTGAATCGTCGAACTGGAAGTAGAAATAATTATCCGCGATAGAGGTGTCAACCGTCACTTGACAGCTCGAAGGCGTGAAGCTCAATCCCGTCTTGCTTGGGGTCAACGTGTAGGAACCCGCCGGCAAACCGTTAAAGCGGTAGTTTCCCGAACTGTCGGTGTTTGTAGTGGCGTTTGCATCGCCGCCCAGCGTAACCATCACGCCGGCCCCATTCGTAGCGGGACTGATACTTCCAGAAATGCTGAGATTCGGCAACGGTTGCAGCACTCCTCGGCACTGAGTAAGCCCCACATCCCACGTTAGCCATGCTATAAACGCACAGAGCCAGAAAAGTCACAGAACACGCCCAAGACGTAGTTTCTTTCATTCGCGGATGCTCGTTCTCATGAAATGCATTGCGCGCCGGTTTCGAAAGCGGCATGGTTTAGTATGCCTCCTTGGAAGTAAATCCACGCTATCCCGGAAGGACTAAGTCCTGTGGTATAGGCACATCTTCTAGAAGAGGTGGCTCGAATTCGTTTTTTGGGCTGCTCGCGAAAAAGCGGAAAAGGCCGGATCCGAAATGTAGGGCGCATACCCTGGTAGCCGATTCGGAGTATCTCGCTCGATACTCTCCGTTCCGCCCCGCCGATCTCGACCTTTCGTTATGATCAAGGGGCATTACTCTTTATCTCATTACGGGCATAGTTGGATTCATTGGATCGTCGCTGGCCCTGGCCCTTCGCCGCTCGGTAACGCTTAATGAAACATACCAGCTTCTGCGGGGACTGACTCACTATAGTCGACCATTCGTCCATGGCCCGGAGCGCGGCGGTGACATCAAGCATTCGGTCGCCGACGTTTAGAAAGCAGAAGCAGGCCCCGGCTACAAACCTACAGTAGGTTTCGAAGAGGGCCTTCAGCGCACGGTAGAGTGGTATCGGCAGAGCCGGCGCCAGCACCGGGTAAGCGGCGGCAGTTGCTTCGTAGGTCGGCTTCTCAAGAAATCTTGACCACCAGGCATTCCGACTTCGCTGGATGAGAAATATTTTCTTTGCCGAGTAGAAAGACAAGGGTTGGGGTTAGAGAGAAAGACTTTCCACAATAGACGCGCCTGAAGGATTGCGGAAGGGGTGTCCCAGAACGGAAACAAACGAAGCTTTTTATGCATCCATACTCGGACATTTCTCATGACTCGCTTTTGTCTCGTATTTCTGCTTTTCTCGCTGGTTACCCTCGGCAGCGTGCTGCTGAATCTAAACGGGTGCGGTGCCGGGAGTAATGCTGCTGGCCCGAAAATTCAGCACGTTGTGATCATTTTTCAGGAGAGTCGCTCCACCGATAGCCTCTTCCACGACACCAGCCTGATGTCGCGGGGCGCGGACATCGCCAACTCCGGTCTGAATTCCCTGGGCCAGACGATCCCTCTCGGTCCGGTGAGCCTGACCGCGGGCTACGACCTCAGTCACACCCACAAGTCATTCGTGCTGATGTATGACGCAGGCAAGAGGGACGGCGCCGATCTGATTCCGCTGCAGTGTCCGACAGGAACGACCAATTGTGCTGCGGCAAATTCCCAATTTATGTACGTGAATCCTTCAGAAGTGCAACCGTATTTCCAACTCGCGGAGCAGTATACCTTCGCCGACCGCATGTTCCAGACAAACCAGGGACCTAGCTTTCCGGCCCACCAGTTCATCATTTCCGGCACCTCGGCGCCAAGCGCCTCCAGCGATTTGTTCGCCGCGGAGAATCTTAATTTAGTGTCGGATCATGCGGGTGCATCGCAGCTCCGAACATTACCCTCAATCTCATTGATCCATCCGGCAACGAATCGTCGTCATCGTATCCCTGCTACGAGCACCCCACCTTGACGGATTTGTTTGCTCAATGCCAAGGGCATCAGTTGGAAATACTACGCGCCGTCGCCTGGCTCCATCTGGACTGGTCCTAATGCCATTCAACACATATGCGGACCTAACGCTCCTGCCCCTAACGGAACCAAATGCGAAGGCTCCGACTGGGTCAACAACGTTGTCCTCCAAAATCCACAGAACCCGGCGCCAATCCTCAGCGACATCAGCAACAACAACCTTCCGGCCGTAAGTTGGGTCATTCCCTCAGGGAAGAATTCCGACCACGCTTTGGAGACGGAAGGATCTGGACCATCATGGGTAGCAGCGATTGTTAATGCCATCGGCAACAGTGCCTATTGGTCTAGTACTGTTATCTTAATCTCCTGGGACGATTGGGGCGGCTTCTACGATCATGTGCCGCCCAAGATCGTCAATTCCTACGAATACGGTTTCCGGGTGCCGCTGATCGCGGTTTCTCCATATGCCAAGGCAGCCCACATTTCACACGTCCCGCATGATTTCGGCAGTATTCTGAAATTTATTGAGAACCTCTACGGGCTGCCCGCCCTCGGGTATGCCGACACTCCGGCCGATGACCTATCCGATTGTTTCGATTTCACCCAGACGCCGCTGGAGTTTCAGACCATCTCGGCACCGTTAAACGCGGAGTACTTTCTGAATGACCATCGTCCTCCGGAGGGTCCGGATAACGATTGAACGCACGGGCAAGCATCTGCGGGCGCGAAACCGCTCGTGCCCGGCTAACTGACGACAGCCCCCCGGCCGAACGTCTGGTCTCTACCTGCTGGAGATAAAACCGAACCGAGCGGGGGATTTTTCTGTTTCCTTTAGAACACTAGTGCCGCATTGCAGCATTGGCTGCCTCTGCCCCAGCCTTCAGTTCCTCATTGGCCTCCACCAATAACTGCCGCGCCTTCTCTGCGTGGCCTTTCATATCATAGTGGTTATCTTTTTTGGGCCTCGTGGATGTAGCGGTTAGCTTCCGCCACCAGGCGCTGGGCCTCGGCCAGGTTCGGATGGCGTCCCTTGTCAATGTTCACCACCGGATCCTGCGCCAGGGTTATGCTGCACAAAAACATAACGCTCGCCACGGCGACAGAGAGCGAATTTCTCTTAGTCATTCCTCTTCCTCCTGGATGTATCAACTAGATGTACAGCAGATTTTCGGTGAGTGTATCACCACTGATCGCCAGCAGCGAAAGATTACCGAGACATCGAGCTTTGCAGGTATAGTATCGCCTGGCGGGTTGTGGATCTCGATGACTCTGGTCTTTCTGGTAGAGACTGATCTCTCATTCGGCAGAGACGGCGAGGCGCAGGTGTCTGGCGCGGTGGACACGTCGTACTTTCTTCGCCGCATTGCTGGAGCGAGACCGTTACGGATTCCGATTAACGCCAAACGAGGCTGCAGCTGTCACTGCTCAATCAAAAACAACCCGGCGCCACTCTTCGCATTCGCGTGCCGATCGACGGTTCAAGCACAGCCTGCACTCGACTGAGGGTCAAGCATGAACATCAGCGTTGTCGGTCTGGGTTACGTCGGCGCAGTATCGGCCGCTTGCCTAGCCAACTCCGGACACCGCGTCTGGGGCGTTGACATAAACACCGACAAAGTTCGCATCATTAACGAGGGCCGCTCGCCGATTGTCGAGATCGGTCTTGCTGAAAAAATTGCCCAGGGACGGCATGCCCACCGCCTGTTCGCCACTATCGACATCGAGGTGGCATTAAGCGAAACCGAGTTGTGCTTCGTCGGGGTCGCCACTCCCAGTCGACTCAATGGCCAAATCGATCCCTCAGACCTGCTCCGCGCCTGTAATCAGATTGCGCTCGCCCTCTCGAAACTCGGCCGGAAGCAGATCGTAGTAATCCGAAGTAGCGTCCTGCCGTCCATTTTCGATGACTGCGGCAAAGTATTCGAGTCGATCGCTCCCGGACTGGTGGATTTGTGTACGAATCCAGAGTTCCTAAGGGAAGGCAGCGCAATCCTTGACTTCGAGGAACCGCCGTTCACGATTCTGGGAACCGACACTGCCGCTGCCGAAGCTTCCCTCCGATCGCTCTATTCCGATCAATCGGCTCCCATCTTCGTGCTTACGCCGAGGGAGGCTCTCATGGTGAAGTATGCCAGCAATGCCTTCCATGCGTTGAAGGTCGCATTCTCGAATGAGATCGCTACGCTCTGCCAGCACGCCGCTGTAAATGCAGAAGCAGTAATGAACGTCTTCTGCAACGATACCAAGCTCAACCTCTCGCGCCATTATCTTATGCCCGGCTTCGCTTTTGGCGGATCATGCCTGCCGAAAGATGTGCGCGCCATCCTTCACGCCGGCAACGCTCTTGACCTGCGCTTACCCCTGATTGCAGGAATACTGCCGAGTAACGAGCAGGTCATCGAACGGGCGTTCCAGAAGGTCCGATCCACGGGCGAGCGGCGCATCGGGCTGATCGGCCTTAGCTTCAAGTCAAACACCGATGACCTACGCGAAAGTCCGTTTGTCGAATTGGCCGAGCGATTGCTCGGTAAAGGCTACGAACTGCGCATTTATGACCCCAACGTCATAACAGCGCGATTGACCGGTGCGAATAAGGAATACATCGACAGGGTCATCCCACATCTCTCCCGTTTACTGGTTCGCTCGCTCGACGAGTTGGCTGATGCCGAACTCCTTCTCGTAGGACACCACTTCCCTGGAGTGTCCGAGTTTCTGGCAAACACGCGAGCCTCTGTTATTGAGCTGGGCGCATACCATGTCGTAAGCCAGGCCGCCGCTACCGAGCCGACACCGCTGTTCGAAATAGGGGATCGCAGCGCAACGTCCTGATCCTCGTGTAGAACCTGCCGGAACGGTCTGTTCCCACGAAGGCCACCTCGAATTCGAACGGGCATACGGATTGCCACGTTGACATAGCTGTTGATATAGTCGTGGTTCGGTTTTCGGGGGCCACGTCAGCTTGGAGTAGGGTTTGGAGGCGCGGGAAGGAATTGAACCTCCGATTAGGGCTTTGCAAGCCCTTCCCTTAGCCGTCTTGGGTACCGCGCCTCAGTCGTAGCCCCCGGACGCGCTCAGACGAGTCCGGAGCCTTTAGTACAGGAGCAGGGGTACATTCGGATAAGCAGGGACTCTGTTTTGCTGAATCCCGGAGTGACAATAGTATATATTCCCTTCTGTTTTGCTCGCCGATTTTCTCAGCTCAGCGAATTCTGACAGGGCTCGCGTCACAACACAAGAAACGCCGGGTCATGGGCGATTGGGTTGATCACGACCTCGGAGGGCGTGCTTCGAGGCTTCGTCTGGCGAAACCCATCTTCCCCCGCGCAACATCGGTGCCTTCCACGGTCGCAACAACTTCCACCACCGCAAAATCGTCGACGAACTTCAAAACCTTCACATCCATTTCCATCCTGTCGCCGGGAACGACCGGCTTCAGGAACCTCATCTCATTAATCGAACCCAGCACCAGAAACTCCCCTGGCCGCGTTCCGGTTCCCATCGTTTTGGAGAATAGAATCGAGGCCGCCTGTCCCACCGCCTCGACGATCAAAGTTCCCGGCATCACGGCGTACTCGGGAAAATGCCCCAGAAACTGGATCTCATTCCCCGTGACATTCTTGATCGCCTGAATCCTCTTCCCCGGCTCCAGCAAAATCACGCTATCGACCATGATCATGGGAAACCGCTGCTTGAGAGCGGCTCGCACTTCCTCAAATGTCATCACTGGTGTGGTCATCTATAAATCACCCGTTTCCCCATCGATTCTCTTCCAGCGCAGACGCTGGATCGTAGCCGGTCACGTTCAACGTGACCGCAGAATCATGGCTGTAGCGCGCGGCAAGAATCGTGATCCCTTCGGAATCGCGGCCGCATCGGAAGCTAGCCGCGACGCCCGCAGCCCGGCAGCCTCGGCCATCTGCAGCGGCCGGCTTTCCCAGTTGTATTCAAAAACATGATCCCGCTGCGGCGACTCTAGCGCCGTGCTGAAAAACACCAGCCCATCCGGAGTGACTCTTCGGGCCATCGTCGCAAAAAGCGGCGTTGGATCCGTCAGGTGCTCGGCGAGCATTCCCGAAATTACTCCCTGGTATCGTTCGCCCTTACCCACCGTGTCCACTTTCAGCGCATCCTTCACTTCAAAACGCACGCGATCGGCATGCCCGGAAACGGCCAGCAACCGATTGGCCACCGCCACCGCTGGCGGACTGATGTCGGAGCCCTCGATCCGCAGATCAGGCCGCGCCTCCGCCGCCAGCAGGCTCAACACTCCGTGACCGGCGGCCAACTCAAGAACAGTCGCGCCCTTAGGCAGCCGCCGCACGAACTCGTCTCGAAACATCGCGATGTGGCTGATCATCGACGGCCAGAAAGGATAGATCAGAATCGCCGCCCACATATATGGGATCATGTAGCCTTCGTGCTCGTATACCCCTGACATGATTTCCGGCATGCGTTCCGGAGTGTAGCGGCCCTCACGCTCGTAAATCGCCTTTGCCTTAGCCACTCCCACGCAGTATTCGGCATATCCGCGCGCCGCCGCGTCAAACACCGTGTCCCCGTACGCCGCTTCGGCCCAGCGCGCCAGCGGATTCAACAACCACGCGCATACTTCCCGATTGGCTTCAAACGTCGCCCGCGCACTCGGAGCAAACATCTTCGCCTTGCGATCCATCGCTTCCAGAAACGCTTCCGCAGTCTTCATCTCCACACTCTCTTTTATCAATCCAGACCCACTCAGTCCTGAGAACGCACATGCCGCACCATCCGGACCATCGGACGCACCAGGTCTGTTCCATCCCACGGTGAACCGAAAACATGCATCTGCCCAAGGCGCACCACTCGATCCACTCCGTGACGCCCGGCAGCCTCGGCCAGAATCTCTTCCCTGCGCGAGTCCTTCACCGCCAGCCCCAGAGTCTGCACGGTTCCATCGAACTTCGAGATCACTTCCAACAGGTCATCGGCCACCAGAACGCTGAGCGTCCGGCCTTGCGTCGGCTCGGGTATATCAGTGCCTTTCCCCTGCAGGATGGTCCAATCAGTCGACTGAGGAAAGCACGCGCGGTTCGCCACGTCGTCCAAAAGCCACGAGGCGCGTGCCTGGCAGATGGCCGAGGTCAATGCGGGCTCGATTTCGAGCCGCGGATGCACACGGTTCTCTTCCTGAAAAGCGGCCTTCAAATCTTCGACGAACTCAGCCGCATCACACCCGTCGCCATGTTCGAGAAACAAAGTTTGCGGCGATGAGCATGCTTGTTGCTCAAACTGCCAAACGTCGCGTGTCATGCGCCGGCACCACGATGCACGTTCCCTCCGCTCCCCCCACACACCCGCGTCAATGGCTGCAACGGAGAGCCGTGGGCCAAAAACTAACACTCGTGCCCAGTGCGGAAAAGGTAACGCTCGTACCTGCGAAACGGCCTCTTCGCCGCCCCAGATCATTGCGCCATCCACCGAATTCGCCATGGCTTGCTGTAAATCGGTGCGGGAATGGTCAAAGCTGGCCAGAAAGATTCGCTCCGTCAACACGCCGTCGCGATCCACTGCCTGCAATCTCTCCATCACAAGCCGCGTCGGATCCATCAACCCGCTCGGCACCCGCACCACGCAACTGTTGCCTCCAAGTAACGCACAGGTCAGCGACAAGACGGGCTGGATCTCGATGTTCCCTGCCGGCCAGTGCCCCACCACTCCCAGCGGAAACGCCCGCAGCCTCGCGCGTCCGTCCTCGCGCCACCCACATTCGAGAGATTGCGGGCCCAACTCGCGGAGCAAGATCGGCTCCAGCGTGCCGCGTCGGAGCCACAGTCTTAGAAACGCGACGCCCGGGATTTCGCGTACTCCGGGAACGTCCAGCGCCGCCGCCCATTGCTCAAAAACCTCAAGCACCACTCCCGGCGTGAGATCTTCTTCGAGCGCAGTCTTGCGCAGGTGTTGCGCCGCGCCCGTGATCTCCTCGGCAGAAACGATCCTATGGATCAACTCCCTCATGCCCCGCCGCCCCGCCGCTGGCGCGTAGTCTCCAGGTTGCCGCAGCCTCGTACCTCCACCTTGGGCACACGCCGCAGGAATCGGAAATGAGCGCCTCGCCGCCCGCAGTCGCAGCCATCGTGGCCGATGATTTCGCCCATGTCGTCGGTCAGCAGCAGAAATCCCGGAAAGCTCGTCGGCAGGACGCTGCACACCTGAACCAGCCCTTGCTGCCCGGCCTCGACCGGCGCCAGCGTCAGAGGATCCCGGATGATCACCTCGGCAAATGCAGGCACATGTTTGTAACCACGCGCACAGTCCGGATAAACGACGCCCACGTTCTCCACCATGCCGTAGTAGTCGATGATTCGCACGGTCGGGCAACCAAACACAGACGCCACGTCACGGGCAAATTGATCCTTGGTGACCGCTTGCTGCTCCAGCCGCTTCCACCCACCGCTATGCAGCACGTGGACATTGGGCAGATTCAGCGTGATTCCCGCGCGCTTCAGAGGCCCCACGAGTTGCGTCCAGATCACGTACGTGAACCCGTACACCAGGACCTCAGCCTCTTTCCATTTGGCCGCACACGCCAGCAGCTTCTCTAAGTCGAGGCCAAGTTCACCCTGCGAATCAAGACGCAAGCACGACACGATTTCGGTGGCGAATGATCCCAGCGCCTGAATGGCGGCGCCCCGCGCTCCCAGTTCGGACTGGCGCCCGAGATTCTCCTGGCTATCGATGACCAGATAAGGCCGGCGAGCCGCTCCGACGAAATCACGGATGATCGCGATGACACCCTTCGTCATCCGCCGGGACGTCGCCGCATCCAGCACGACCCGACTCGGCACTTGCCCGCTAGTCGAACTCGACGTGAGGGTGCGCTTCACTTCGCTGGCCGGCACCAGGCTCAGCGGCGGATTCGCCTTGAACACGCTGACCGGCAAATAGGGGAGATCGGCTATCTTGTCGGCCGCGGCCAGGCTTACCGGCCAGTGCCGCACGTAATTCGAGAACTCCGAACTGCGCTCGCACGCGTACTCCAGTTCGCGCTTGAATAGCGCCAGCAGAGCATCGGTCCGCTGCCCCGGAGCGATTGCATAGGGCCGCGTATCCAGCAGCGTCCCGATGGACTGCTCCAGCTCCGCTAACTGGACGTGAAGGTCTGCCAACTGACTCATATCATTTGTCGTCAACTATGTCGTCAACAACGTCGCCAACTGGGAACGGGCGATCTTGCCGTTGGCGGTCCGCGGCAATGCTGGGACGACCTTCACTGCGACGCAGGTCCAATGCGAAGGCAGCGCGCGCCGCACTCTGTCGCCGAAGTCGTCGACGCGACTGTCCGCAGTCACGCCGTTGGTCACACCCTGATCCGCAACCACCAGCAGCGCCACCGCCTCTCCGGCTTCCGGATGTTTCACTCCGACCGCCGCACATTCGCTCACGCCTGCCATCGCTCCGACCTTGGCCTCGACTTCCCCCACGCTGACGCGGACCCCACGAATCTTGATGAAATCATCCGTGCGCCCTTTGATCCACAGGTAGCCGTCCTGGTCCAGACAGGCGAAATCGCCCGTCTTGAGCCATCCGCCGCCGAACTTGCGTTCGGTCGATTCCGGATCATCCAGATATCCCAAGCACACCGATGGCCCGCGCACCTGAATTTCGCCAGTCTCCCCCAGCGGCAGTTCCCTTCCCTCTTCATCGACAATGCGGACTTCGACATTGTCGAGCGGAAGGCCCGCACTGCCCAGTTTGTCGGCTAAGCGCGCCGACGGCAGGCAGGAAATTCGGGCCGTGGCTTCGGTCTGGCCGTACATCACAAAGAATTCGGCCGCGGGCACGACATCGCGCATCTCCTGTATGTTCTCGGCAGCAAGAGCGCCACCAGCCTGAAGAAATCGCCGCAGCCCCGGCAAGGGAATGTTCCTCAGATTCGAGCGTCGTAACAGAACGTTATAAATGATCGGAACACCCGCAAAAGTCGTGCACCCGTAGGTGTTGATCGCATGCAGCACCCTGTCGGGAAACATGAATCGCGAATCAAAAACCACTCCTCCGCCTTGATACAGGTGCGTGTGCATCACGCTCGCGCCGAAGCAGTAACTGATGGGCATGACCAGCATCGCCCTTTCATTCGTCCCTAAATGCTGGCTGCGAATAATGGCTTGGGTGTTTGAGGTCAAATTGCCATGGCTCACGATCACCAGCCGCGGCACGCCCGTGGAGCCGGACGTCGGCATCAACGCGGCCACATCGTCTTCCGCACAAGGATTTGCTGGCAGCGATTCGGGCGGTTGAGCCGGGAAGTTCCCATCGAGCACCAGAATGCGATTCCCTCGGACCCAATCGCAGCTCACGCCTCTCGCGGTCCAAACCGCTTTCGCCTGCGACGTGGCCAACAGCGAGTCGCCGGAGCTGGTCAGCAGCCGTTCCTCGACCGGAACCGGCACCACACCGGCATACATTGCGCCAAGGTAGGCGAGCGTGCTCGCCGGGCTCAGACCACAGCCCAACAAAATCCGATCTCCCGGCAGCAGTCCAGCCGAAAGGAAGCCGGCTGCAAAGCCAACCACGAGCCCGGGCAATTCACGCCCGGTAATCGTTTGCGCCTTCGCGGCGTCGATCAGGCACGAGGCTTCCCCCAGACGCTGGACCAGGCGGCCCGCGAAGTTCATTTCACTACAGTTAGGCACCTTGAACCTGACCCAGCTTGGATTGCACGATGCGGCAGATTTCCTTCACATTCTCCATCGCCATCAGGTCATCCACGTCGAAGGTCAGTCCAAAGGCCTGCTCCAGGCTGCTGGCCAGAGTTACGTGCCCCATGGAATCCCAAGCCGAAATATCGCTCGGCACCGTGTCGATGGTGATGGTTTGCGGGTCAATATCGAATGCGGACTTGAACGCAGCGCGCACCTTCCCTAGTAATTCTTCGTTGTAGTTTCCCATTGCTCTTTCTCACCCAACATATTCAGGATCGGATCCAATTCGGCGCCGAATTTCCGGATGCTATGCTTCGCCCTCAGCCAAGCGATTATCCTCCAAAAGCCAGGCACCACTCGCCATCGAGACGCGAAAGGAAGGCGTCCCCACTATTGAGCAGTTCCAGGAAATTGGGTTTGCGCGAATGGGCTACCGTCCAACCCCCGCGACAAGTGAAGAAGCAGTTCTTCTCCGAAAAATCGTCCATCCACCGGCGATCTGCGATGCCATGTACTGCAATGGCTCCGTGGCTCCAGGCGTCATAGAAAAGGTGATCGAGAATTTCCCTGACGTGGCGCCGCGCGCCGCCGATTTGCGCCACATCGGCAAGGCCGCCCTCGCTTCGATAGTAGAGGTACCAGCCGACAATCTTGCCGCTGGGGTCGCGCAGGACTAATTTTCGAAGCCCATCCCCGTGCCCTTTCATTCGTTCCATAAAACTCAGAAGCCAATGGAGCGAAGGGGCGTCATACTCCGGCCACAGGGAATGTCCGCCACGAAACTCCGCCGCGCAGTTCAGCAGCGTATCGACGTCCAGTTCGGAGGCCTGCAAGAGGAGACTTGGCGGTCCGGAATGGATTGGACTGCGAGCTTCATCGCCAGGCTGTCCACGGCACTACAAAAAGGCTTGGCAGCAAAGGCCAGGGCAGCCGCGAGGTTGGACTCGGATAAGTGCGTCACTGCGTACGTCAGACACTGGGCCGGCCGCAACAGGCGCATCCAATGCAGGCTGAGGGGCATAATTGTCGTAAAGCCAAGCCGCTCCAGCAGCGCTCGCGATGTGTCGTTCGCTGAATCAGTCTGCGACAGATCCTGTCCCCCCGCCATATAAGTTCGCAGCAAATGCAGGCCCGCCAGCGTGGTCCGAAAATCCGGACGCACCACGAAATTCCCTCCATAGGCAATTCGAACCGGCTCGCCTTTGAACGACATCTTCCGTGGAACCACCCCCAGAAATCCCGCAATCGTTCCTTTCTCCTCATAAACCAGCGAGGGGAGCGAATCGTCGATCCACGGGTTGGTAAAGTAGAGCTCTTGGAGGAAGGACTGCACTGCCGGAGGAGGAGGGCCCTTGCGCTCACGCAGGACCGTCCAGTAAAGGTCAGCAACCTGCGGGATGTCGTCCTTAGCAAGAGGGCGTACGGGCATGTCTTTTAACCCGCGAGACTATCTTCACAGCAGCCATCGCAGCTCCGCTTCGGGTAAGCGTCCTCCGTGGGTGGAGTTTAGCAGTGCAAACCACCCCCGGGCAATGAAATGTATGGTGACCGGCCTCCTCCAACTCGAGGTGGAATGATCTCAAAAACTTTAAGATGAGCCCTTTAGTGCTATTTACTCCTAGCCAAACTTCTCCTACAGTAGATCCAGTGGATCAACGAAGCTGATGGCACATAGCTTCGCTCGGTCAAGGTGTGCTCCCCGTCGGATCATTCTCCAGTGTGCGATTTGGTCGCTGGAGGTCGTGGCTGTTCCGTAATTATCAGTTTTGGTCTCCATACCTGCTCTTATGGCGCAATTAAGCAACCTGCCCAATCAGGCCAATCAGGAGAGGCTGCGGATTCTCGCTGCCGACAGCACCTCCATGAGCACTCAGTTGCTGGTCGAAGCGTTGGCTAAGAATGCTCAGTTCCATGTCATCGAAGCACCTTCGTCTGGGGCCGAGATTCTTGGCCTGGTGAGGAACGAACGTCCCGACGTCCTGCTCATCGGCACCAGGTTGGGCCACGACGGCCGGGAAGTTTTCGAACTCGTCCGCAACATTCGTTCCGAACTGCCCGATTCGCGCGTGGTGGTACTGCTCGACCACTCCGAGCCCGTCCTAGTCGTGGAGGCATTTCGCGCTGGAGCCCACGGGATTTTCTGCCGCACGCAACCGCTCCGCTTGCTGGCCAAGTGCATCGAATGCGTTCATTCGGGGCAAGTGTGGGCCAACAGCAGCGAATTACATTTCTTGCTCGAAGCCCTGGCACAAGCCAATCACCCCAACTTCAACCACTTGGCCAATTCTCCACTCTCCGCCCGCGAGGCGGACGTAGTTCGATGCGTCGCCGAGGGACTCACCAATCGCGAAATTGCGCGGCGTTTGAAGCTCACCGAGCACACGGTCAAGAATTATCTGTTCCGGATCTTCGATAAGCTGGGCGTTTCCAGCCGAGTGGAAGTCGTGCTCTATGCTCTCAATGGCGAGGCCCGCACGATCGCTCACCAGAACGGTCGCAGGTCGCAATCGGCAGCTGCTCGCAAGTCCGCCGGCGCCGCTCCAGCCGCGGTCCGCAAGACCACCCCGCAGAATTAACCTTGGGCCGCGTGTTCTCCTACTCAGCCAATCGGAAGTTCAGCGTCACCCTGGTCTGCATCTCCACAGGTCTCCCGTTGATGAGTCGGGGCTTGAATTTCCACTGTTTCACAGCGTCGGAAGCGGCTTGGGCCAGCAGCGGCGGCCCGCTTGCAACCCGAACTTCCTGCACCGCTCCGTCGACTCCGATGTGAACATCCAGTATCACCGAGCCCTGGATATTTTGTTGACGCGCAGCTTCCGGATATTCAGGTTCGACTCGGTGCACTAGGCTGCCGTCGGCGCTGGCGGCAGACCTCTCTCCTGTGCCTTCCGCTTGCGACGAAGAAGGGCTCTGCATCCCCTTTTCGGGGCTCTTCCCTGGACTCTCATTCGGCGGCAGACGAAATACTTCCGCTCCGTTTCGCAGCACCACCAGCAAACCTCCCGGAGGAACTCGCCTCTTGCTCGGTTGAGCGGGAGAGGCCTCCACGGCTTTCGGTGCGCCACCTTTGTTAAGGTTTCCTGCATTGGCCACCGAGGTTGGCTCGGCCGTTTTCGCTCCGGCACCCGACGCATTCAATGCCTGCTGAGGTTGCGAGTTCGCGTGGGGCGATCCCCACTGTCTGCCCAAGAGCAAGCCAATCAGAACGGCGCAAACCAAAGCCGACGCGGCCGGCAACCACCGGGTCGCATAGAGTCGACGGCCCGGTGCGTCCTCTGCATCCCTTGGCGCAGCTTCGACTGGCGCACCTTCCACCTCAGAAACATCCAAGGAGTGGCTCGCTGGTGCGTAATCCAACGGACGCTCTTCCTCTGGTTGATCTTCGACAGCGCTTGAGGATGCCCCAGACTCGCTGCACAAATCCAGCGGGTGCGCGGCATGCTCCAGGTTGTTCAACGTGCGGTCGGCGAGAACCTCGAGAGTGCGCTCGTCGCGCACTCCAAAGGCGTACGGCCGGGCGGAAAACAATTCGATCACTCCCACCAAATCTGCCCCGCGGAGCAACGGCATGACCACCACCGAGCGCACGCCCAGGCGGGCCGACCCGTCGATATCCACTCGCGAGTCCAACAGGACGTCGTCGCACCACTGGGTTCGGCGGGTTTTGAAGCAGGCCCCGGAAAGGCCCAACTCCGTGTCCAGCCGCGATCCCAACTCGGGCGCGGTCGGACCGCTGCTGGCCCGACAAATCATTTCCCCGTCGCGCTCCAGCACCACTGCGGCGCCAGTTGCACCCGTCGCCAGACACGCTTGCTCCACAATTTCGTTGAGCACAATCTCGAGCGCCAGATCGGCCGACAACTCCGGCGGCAACGCGCCTCCGCTCTGCGCAGAAAAGCGCGCCGCCAGATCGGCAAGATTGGTTTCGAAATTGCTTTCGTCCGGCACCACCCGGAGCAGTCCAGTGGCGGATAGAAGAGGTTTCGACGACTCGGGTCCCGACATCGAGTGCTCCGGCATTACCGACAAGCCCGACAACGCAATGGAGTTGGCCTTGAACGGAGTGTCCCCCGCAAGGCGGGGCGATGTCAATGCTGCTTTAGTGCCATTCGTTCTTCGGTAATCATGCCCCGCTGAAGCTCGACTTCACCCGCAGTCAGCTAAAATCAGGGCGATGAAAGTCGTCTTCTTCCCAACCCCGGGAGGGTTTCAGCATTGGCTCGAAGAGTCGCATCAGCGATGCGAGGAACTTTGGGTTGGGTTCCACAAGAAGTCTTCCGACAAGCCGAGCATCACCTATCCCGAGGCGGTCGACGAAGCCCTCTGTTTCGGCTGGATCGACGGCCTCCGCAAGAAAGGGAACGACGACACCTATACCGTTCGCTTCACGCCCCGCAACCCAAAGAGCCAGTGGAGCGCGGTGAACATCAGGAAAGGCGAAAGACTTTCCGGCGCCGGACGCATGCGCCCCGCCGGCCTCGAAGCGTTCGCCGGCGCACGCCACCAACCCCGCAAATATTCTTACGAACAACGAAACCAAGCGAGCCTCTCCGGTGAACAGGAGCGCCGTTTTCGGTCGAACCGCAAGGCCTGGCACTTCTTCCAAGCCCAGCCTCCGTGGTACCGGAGAACGGCAACCTTCTGGGTCGTCAGCGCGAAACAGGAAGAAACGCGCCAAAAACGGCTCGCCAGATTGATCGCCGATTCCGATCATGGTCAGCCGATCGAGCCACTGCGCAGGCCGCAGGTCCCAAAACGGCGGAAAAAAAACATTAGAACCACAGAGGTGGAGTCTTTTCATCTCTTGCAATGGTAGGCTTGTCTGTAGCATACATCTCAAACTAAAGCTGTTTCCGGACATTGCATCACGGGAGTTTGAATCATGCGCATCGCTGTCGTCGGTTCCGGATACGTGGGTTTGGTAGCAGGGGCGTGCTTTGCCGACCTCGGTCATGAAGTCATTCTGGTAGACAATGACCGCGAGAAACTGGCTGCTCTGCGCAATGGTGAAGTGCCGATTCACGAAAAATTCATGCCCGAACTGTTGAGCCGCCACCGCGGCCGTCGTCTGACTTTTTCCGATAACCTGCAGGAGGCCGTTCGCCTAAGTGCCGCCATCTTCGTGGCCGTCGGTACACCGCCGACGCAGAGCGGCGAAGCGGACTTGTCGTACGTGGAATCGGTAGCCCGCGAGATCTCCAGCGGCATCAACGAATACAAAGTTGTCGTCGAAAAAAGCACGGTTCCGGTCTACACCAGCGAATGGGTGCGCAAGATCATCCTGCGCAATGGAACCGACGCGGATCTGTTCGACGTGGCATCGAATCCCGAGTTTCTGCGTGAAGGCACCGCGGTCACCGACTTCCTGTTCCCCGATCGCATCGTGATCGGCTGCGATAGCGAGCGGTCGGCCGAGGTGCTGCGCCAGATCTACGCTGCGCTCACCGATGGCACCTACTACGAGCGCGCCGACGCCATTCCGCAACCCGATCGCACCTCTGTTCCCGCGCCCATCATCGTGACCAGCACCAAGAGCGCGGAATTGATCAAGCACGCTTCCAATGCATTTCTCGCGCTGAAGATTTCTTTCATCAATGCGGTCGCATCCGTCTGTGAATCCGTTGGCGCCGACGTCAATCAGGTGGTGCACGGCATCGGCACGGACACCCGCATCGGCCCGCGCTTCCTGAATCCCGGCATCGGCTACGGCGGCTCCTGCTTCCCCAAGGATGTGATGGCGTTTCGCGCTGTAGCCCGCGAATCCGGCTACGATTTCCGTCTCCTCGACGAAGTCATGCGCATCAACGACGAACAGCGCCAACGCTTTCTCCGCAAAGTCCGCAGCGCCTTGTGGACCTTGCGCGGCAAGAATCTAGGCGTACTCGGACTCGCCTTCAAGGGCGGCACCGACGACATCCGCGAATCGCCTGCGATTTTCCTGGTACAGGCCCTCATGCAGGAAGGCAGCAAGATCCGGGCCTACGATCCCGCCGCCATGGAGCGCGCGCAAGAACTGATCAGCTCCGGCATCACCTTTGTCAACTCCGCCTACGAAGCGGCACACCAGGCGGACGCCCTGCTGATCCTCACCGAGTGGGAAGAGTTCGCGAATCTCGATCTCAACCGCCTGCGCCGCGAACTCAAGTATCCCATCGTAATCGACGGCCGCAACCTTTATGATCCCGACGTAATGGCGGCTCAGGGCTTCACTTACTACAGCGTCGGCCGCGCCGCCTCGTATCCGGACGGCGTGCCGGCCGCAATGCTGAAAAACGGATTGAGGAACGGCAACACGGCATGAGTCCACTGCAACGCGCACTCGTCACCGGTGGCGCCGGATTTCTAGGCTCTCATCTCTGCGATGCCTTGCTGGCCGAGGGTTGGAGCGTGGTCGCCGTCGACAACCTGCTCACTGGCCGCCTGGCCAACCTTGCGCATTTGAAAAATGAATCGGGTTTCGAGTTTGTAGAAAAAGACATCTGCGAGCCCTTCGACGTCGGCAAGGTGGATTATGTCTTCCACTTCGCCAGTCCGGCCAGCCCCGTCGACTACAGCACTCACGGCATCGCCACCCTGCAGGTTGGATCGCTCGGCACTTTTCACGCGCTCGATCTCGCCCGCAAGTACGGCACGAAGTATCTGGTATCATCCACCTCCGAATGCTACGGCGATCCGCTCGAGCATCCGCAGAAGGAAACGTATTGGGGCCACGTCAATCCCATCGGTCCCCGTTCGGTCTACGACGAAGCCAAGCGCTTCACCGAGGCCGTAACCATGGCCTACCGCCGCTATCACCGCGTGGACACCCGCATCGTGCGCATCTTCAATACCTACGGCCCGCGTTTGCAATTGAATGACGGCCGCGTCGTTTCCAACTTCATGAAGCAGGCCCTGCGCGGCGAAGACCTCACCGTTTATGGTGACGGCCATCAGACCCGCAGCTTCTGCTACGTGAGCGATGAAATCGACGGCTTCCTGCGCCTTTCGAGGTCCGACGAGCATCTACCGGTGAACATAGGAAACCCAAACGAGTTCACCATCCTGGAGTGCGCGCAGATGGTGTTAAAAGTGACGGGGTCGAAGAGCAAGATCCGTTACGAACCGCTCCCGCAGGATGATCCCAAACAGCGCCAACCCGATATCACCAAGGCGCGCCAATTGCTCGGTTGGGAACCGAAAGTCGACCTCGAAACCGGCCTGCGTCTCTCGCTCGACTACTTCAAGGCGGCGGTTGCTGAAGAGGTGTCGGTCAAGCTTGACTGATCCTGCTCACCCGAGCCTGCATGACCCGGGACAATCGCCAGGCTACGAGTCGGCGGACACCAGGTTTTCCGCCTAGCGACTTACTGGTGCAGCATGGTCTCTACAGTGCCTACGATACCGTTGAGCGGGCTTATGAGAAACACAAGATCAGGTTTGCGGTCGCCGTTGAAGTCGCCCACAGCTAATGAGTTCTTGTAGATACTCGGGATCCGAAACGAGGTTTGCGTCGTCAATTTGCCGGTGCCGTCGTTAAAAAGAATGGTCAGCTCGCCGGATGAGCTTCCGATTGCAACGTCCAAATGACCGTCCAGGTTGAAGTCCGCAACCACGGGGTTGCCAAATACCCCCTTAGTGACGGTATACCGCATGGGTGTCTGAAACGTTCCATCGCCCTTGCCCAGCATTATGGCAACGTAGTTGCCGTTCGCGAGAACCAGGTCGGGTTTGCCATCGCCGTTTATGTCGGTTGCAGACAAAGACCCGGTCCCGGCAGCGGACGAGGTGATCGGCGCTTCAAAAGTTCCATCGCCCTTGCCCAGGAAGACGTAGCATGTCGATGGCGATAAGACGACAGCAACGTCCAGCTTGCCGTCGTGGTTGAAATCAGCCAAAGCGTAGAGCGTGCTGCCTCCCGCAGGGCTGGCCGTCGGGATGCCATTCTGGAATGTCCCATCGCCGTTCCCCAGAAGTATGCTGAATCCGTTAGCATCGGAGGCTATCAGGTCGAGCTTGTCGTCGTTGTTGAAATCACCTGCCAACAGCAACCCGTGCCCAACTCCCACGTCGAACTGCTGGCCGGTGGACGTGAACGTTCCGTCGCCGTTGTTCAAGCAGACCTCGACATAGGGAGTACTACCAACACTATTCATGCCCGCGTAATCTATCTTGCCGTCATGGTTGAAGTCCCCGATTGCGGCAAAGCGGACGGTACAGTTGGTATTCTTCACCGTGAACGTTCCATCACCGTTCCCGAGCATGAATTTCTCTGTGAAGTTCGAGTCCAGGATGCTAAGTTTCTGGCCGGGGCTGAATACCGCGACCTTCGGCGCAAGGGTGAACCCGGTGGTGGCGATGTTCGCATTGAAAGTCCCGTTGCCCTTTCCTGACAAAACGGTGATGCCTAGCGCCGAATTAGCGAACGCCAAATCTGTCTTCCCATCTCCATTGAGATCAGCTGCCACCAAACCCGGGACGAAGCCTCCGTCGTTGACGTATCTCTTCCCTGCCGGAAAGGAGCCGCTTCCATTGTTCAAGAAAATGTCGAAAGCACCCTCGCCGTCCTGCACCACAATGTCAGGGTGACCGTCGCCGTTCACATCGCGCACGATAATCGTCCGGCCATCATTTGTCGAGATCGTGTGCCTGGTGGGAAAGTGTCCCCCACCATCGCCGAGGTATATGGACCCACTACTTGTCACCAGGTCGAGGTGACCGTCCTCATTTAAATCTGCCGCGACGAGAGTGCCCGATCCAGCGCCGATTGCTACAGGAGCATGGAAGGCCCCATTTCCGTTGCCCAACAGCAAGGAGACACTACCGGGCGAGGTCCCCGTTGGCGACGAAACCGCTAAGTCAAGCTTCTAGTCACCGTTGAAATCTCCAGCCGCAAAACATCCACCGGTCTGCGCCGTGACTACAGGGGCAGAGAAAGTACCATCCCCTTTGCCCGGCAGCACAACGATCCCGCTGCTCGATGTGTACGCGAAGTCAAGTTTGTCGTCTCCGTTGTAATCTCCTGCCGCAGAGGCGCACTCTTGCGTCGACGGCGTCCCACCCATCGTGCCAATAATCGTTTCTTTCCCGACCTGGAACGTGCCGTTTCCATTTCCTAACAGAACCGCAATCGCGAACTGACCCGTGACGTGGTCTGTACCGAACACCGCGACGTCAACCCGCCCGTCCCCATTAAAGTCACCGGCCACAAAGGGCTGGATTGCTACGAAGGATGAACTCTGATCAACCCCAGTGATAGCAGTAACCACGGGAGCGCCAAAGCCGCCCGTACCATTACCCAACTGAACCACGATTTGAAAATTTGGTTTAGGCGCCACCAGAGAGCGAGTCCCAATGACATCCGTCTTTCCGTCATTGTTGACGTCGGCCTGTACAAATGTGCCTAGGAGTGTGTCCGAGTATTCAACCGTGGACGGCTGATTTAGATTGAAACTCACAGGTTCGATATGCCAAGTTTCAGAGCATGGGAAAAACCTACCGCGCCTATCTGCCAGAGCAAGATTTTCTGTTACCGCCGAGCCTGGGCGACTGGCTGCCGGAAGATCATTTGGCGTATTTCGTCTCCGACGTGGTGGAGCAACTGGATCTGAACGCAATCGAGTCGGTATACGAGGAAGAAGAACGCGGTCAACCACCGTACCATCCGCGGATGATGACCAAGATCTTGATCTATGGGTACTGTGTGGGGGTGTTTTCCTCGCGGCGGATACAGAAGAAACTGAGCGAGGATATCGGGTTTCGGGTGTTGGCAGCGGGGAACCAACCGGATTTCCGAACGATCTCGGACTTTCGGAAGCAGCATCTGGCGGCGCTGCAAGGGTTGTTTGATCAAGTGTTGCAGATCGCGTTGCAGGCGGGAACGATGAAGCTGGGACGGGTGGTGTTGGATGGGAGCAAAGTGAAAGCCAACGCGAGCAAACACCAGGCGATGAGTTACGGGCGGATGAAGGACGAAGAGAAGCGATTAAAAGAAGAGGTGAAACGGTTACTGGAGCAGGCCGAGGCCACGGATGCAGAAGAGGATAGGCGCTACGGACGGGATCAGACAGGAGATGAACTACCAGCGGAGTTGGGGCGACGGGAGACGAGATTGAAGCGGATCCAGGAAGCCAAGCGGGCCCTGGAAGAGCGCGCGAAAGAGGAAGCCAAGAGCAAGGGCAAGCCGGAGGAGAAGGCCAAGCCCAAAGCCAAGATGCAATATAACTTCACCGATCCGGAGTCGCGCATCATGCCCGGGGCAGACGGATTTGTGCAAGCCTACAACACGCAAATTGCAGTGGAACCGAATTTGCAGTGGATTGTGGGGCAGAGGGTGACCCAGGCCACCAATGATAAGCAACAGCTGGCGCCCACAGTGAAAGCGATTGAGGAGCAAGCGAGACAGAAGCCGCAGGAAGTCATGACCGACAGCGGGTATTGCTCGGAGGCCAATCTTAAGTATCTGGAGAAGAAAAAGATCGAAGGCTTCATTGCAACCGACAAGGAGTCTTATCGTGACCGTCAGCAGCCGGGCCCGCGGGGACCGCTACCGCAGGGAGCGACGCGGGTGGACCGCATGCGACGGAAACTGCAGACCAAGGTGGGAGCGGCGATCTACTCCAAGCGTAAAACAGTGGTGGAGCCAGTGTTTGGACAGATCAAACAAGCGCGCGGCTTCCGGCAATTTCTCTTGCGTGGTTTGCAGAAGGTGCAAGGCGAGTGGGCCCTGGTTTGTCTGACGCACAACATTCTGAAGTTACATCGGCTCTGCTATGGATCGAGCTAGAAACGACCAAGAAAGGCCACTCACAAAGGTGAGAAGTGCGATCGGGAAGCCCTTCTCCAAGCATTTGCTCCGAGCTTCATGGGGTGAACTCTGACGGGCTGTGCTCACAATTCGGTTCTCGGCTGCTGAAGCAGCTTTCAAAATGCAATTCTCGGACGGACTCCTAGATTCACTCCATTGTCGAACTGAGGAAGGTTTGGAAGAAACTGTCCGAAGGCGCTGCCGCAGAGAGTGAACAATCCGGCAGTAAACAAGGCGAAGATTCTGGAACACATAAGCTGATCCCTCTCCCGAGGCGCGCTGATAATCTTATTTTCTGCGCCTTCGTGTGAGCAAGAGCAGATGGTCACGAAAAAGGAATTGATTCTCCTACTTTATTCACCCTATTCACATTTATGAAAACGTTACAAATGGGATTCCGACTTACGCGCTGGTTGAAAGACTCTGCGCCTCTTACCCCGTTGTCATCGACGGGAGATTGCTTGTAGCGATATGCGGAACTTAGTTGGTCGCTGATCTAATTCGACGGTTCAGTGGTCGCCGCGACGTAGTCGGTGAGCTTCTTAACGGCCTCAAGCTCTTCCTTAGTCTTGAGTTCGAATGCGACGCCCATGCCGTAACCGGGATGCGAAGCCAGCACCTGCCCGCGC
>CAVRCR010000033.1:0-16595 GCA_963719615.1 uncultured Acidobacteriaceae bacterium
TAAACGTCACAGCAACCGCATTCTAGTCAGTACGGCGGTTGTGTGGTGAAGTAGTTTCATGAGCGAAGAACAAGAGGTACGGCGGAGGAGACGCCGGCGTACGCCTGCCGAGATCCAGCAAATCGTTAGCGAGTTCAAGAGCGGCGAGCTGACACAAAAGGAGTTTTGCCGACGCCAAGGTCTGACACTGAGTACACTCGGTCGTTATCTGAGCCGGGGGCGTGGCTGGAGCGCGGCGAGCAACCATGGACTGGTGGCGGTGGAGTTGGCAGCCAAGAGGGGTGGTGCGAAAACGTGTGGAGGTTGTGGTCTGAGCGTGATGGTGGCGAGTGGGCGACGGATTGTAGTGGAAGCGGGCTTTGATGCGGCCAGCTTGCAGCGCCTAGTGCAAGTGTTGGAGAGGATGTAGGGTGTTTGGGATTGGGCGGGGGACCCGCATCTACCTGGCGCCGGGTGCGACCGACATGCGAAAAGGATTTGAGGGTTTATACGGATTGGTGCGCGATCGATTGCAGTGCGAGCCGCTCAGTGGGCATATTTTCTTGTTTTGTAATGCGCGGCGGAATCGGCTGAAACTGATCTACTGGGACGGAAGTGGACTATGGGTATGTGGCAAGCGATTACAGCGCGGGTGTTTTCGTTGGCCGCAGCTGAGCCCGGGAGAAGTCAAGGTGAGCCTCACGCCGGAAGAGTTCACGATGTTGATCGGAGGCATGGATCTCGAAGCCGCCAAGCCACGACCGTGGTATCGGAAAGAAATTGATGAAGTGAGTGCGCCCCGCATGAATCCTGCATAAAACCATTGCTTTCCACAAACGTTTTCTGTTACTAAGCACTCATCGTGAGTGCTGAGTTCCATCCTTATAGTTCGCTCCCAACGACGCTCGAGCAAGCGCAGGCGCTGATTACGCAACTGCAACAGAAGTTGCAGTGGTCGGAACTGCAGCGCTCGGCATTGGAAGAACAGCTGCGGCTGAGGCGAATCGAGAAGTATGGGGCGGGCAGTGAGAAACTCTCGAACTTGCAGTTGGAGTTGTTGGAGGAAGAACCCGGCGTCAGCCAGGCGGAGGTAGAAGCGGAGAGTGAACGTCCCCCGCTGAACGGCGAGAGCAGCGACGTGGTGATTCAGCGGAAAGGGAAACCCAAGAAACATCCTGGTCGTCAGACATTACCAGCGCACCTGCCACGGGTCGAACAGGTGATCGCTTGTCCGACAGAACAGTGTAGGTGCGGAGTTTGTGGCCAAGAGAAAACGATTATCGGTTACGAGATCAGTGAGCAGTTGGAGGTAGAGCCAGCCAAGTACTTCGTACAGGTGACCAAGCGAGAGAAGCGAGCTTGTTCTTGTGGACGAGGCGGTGTGATGACGGCGCCCGCCGCGAAGCGGATCATCGAAAAGGGACTGGTTAGCGATCGCGTGGTGATTGAGACGCTGGTCAACAAGTACTGCAGTCATCTTCCTCTGTACCGGCAAAGCCTGAGGCTGAAGCAAGAAACCGGTCTGGAGTTGAGCCGGGCAACGATGGATGGCTGGGTGATGCAGGTGGGGCAGATGCTGATGCCGGTGGTGGGGGCCATGAAGAAGGAGTTGTTGGGAGGAAGTTACCTGCAAGCCGATGAAACACCGGTGGACGTGCAAATGCATGACCGGCGGGGACACAATCATCAGGCTTACCTTTGGCAGTACAGTCGCCCGGGGGGAGCGGTGGTGTTCGACTTTCGATTGGGACGAGGGCGAGAAGGGCCGAAACAGTTCCTTGGGAAATATGGCGGGATTTTGCAAACGGATGGATATGTGGCCTACGAAAAAGTGGGCGGGCCGGGACTGGTCCATGCCGGATGCTGGGCTCATTGCCGACGTGGTTTCGCGAATGTGGCGAAGTTGAATCCCGGCGATCCTGTGGCTACGCCCATTGTGCAGAAGATCAATGCCCTGTTTGCCATCGATGCCGCAGCTCGCGAGCAAGGTTTGAATATCGAAGCCCGCCATGCCTTACGCCGCGAGCAAGCACCGGCTGTCCTGGAAGCGATTAAGGCAGCGGTCCAGGCCGCACGTGCCAGCGCACTACCGGGCAGCACATTGGGCAAAGCTTGCGAGTACGCTCTCGGCCAGTGGCCGAAGTTGATCCGCTTTTTGGACCACCCGGAGTTGGAGTTGAGTACGAACTTGGCGGAAAACTCGATCCGGCCAATCGCGGTGGGTCGGAAGAACTGGATCCATGTCGGCAGCCCACAAGCTGGACCAAAGGTGGCGGCCATTCTTTCAATCATCGAGACCTGTCGACGGATCAAGCTACCCGTGCGCGAATATCTGTCCGCCGTACTACCCGGCCTGGCTAACACGCAAATACAGCGACTCTCTAACCTAACCCCCGCGGCTTGGGCGGCCCAGCACTAACAGTCGCATTAGTCAGCGTCGACACCGTCGACCATGGGTTTCGCCTGACGCTTACAGAACAACAACCTTCAGGGTCTGATCGCCTTGCGTCAACAGGTCGAGGATATGGAAGGTGTGCTGTCCCAGATGCATGTGACGCTGAAGCAAATGCAGGCTAAGTCCACCAAAAGCAAGACTACCGATCCGCTCACTAAAGCCAACCTTGATATGTGGGAGTTAATGATTGGTCATCTGGACCAGGAACTCGAACAGAATCGCCTGGAATTGGCACAACGGGAAGACATGGAGGTTCGTCGCGCCGCGCTCTACAAGCAAGCGGATGCGAAAGCGCAAGCGGAAGCACGGGCGGCAATGGCTGGAAAGTTAGCCGGCCAGTCGACGGCAGCAGCGACAGCAGGGCAAGCAAGGCCTGCAACTCCAGCCACACCCACTCCGGCTGCGTTGACACCGACTAGCCCAACTGCGACTCCGGCGCCGGCAAGCCCCGCAACCTCGCCGAATTAACAATGAGTTCAAGGCGGCAAAGCACTCTTTTGCCGCAAGGCGGTAATCGCTGTCAAAGCTTCTGAGTGCGGTTGCTCAAACGCAAGTCACTTCTTGGGCAGGATTGGAAGTTTATGGGCAGGAGCGAGTTGTTGGGCAAAGCCGGATTCCGCCAGCTAAGTTCTTTGATAGCAAGATTTTGCCCGCAAGTGATTGAAGCTCATAGATCTTTCCGCCGCTTCTCTCTTCGCGCTGACACTGCCCTGCGTTTCCCACTGGCCAGAGCAGGCGGCTGACCGTGAACAGTGTCGTACCGGTCAATTGTGCCAGTTCCCGGCGGGATAGTGCGATCTCAATATGGCCGTCTGTCTGTTTGCCAACATGATTGATCAAGCAGACAAGCTGGGTTGTGCACTCATATCGGGCCGGTAGGGAGAGGTTTGCAGTACAGCAAAGACGGTCAAGGATTTCGACGATACAGTTCAGAACTCAGCCGAGTTTCTGCGCACATTGATCTGGAGCAAACACTCGCCCTCAAAGCTGGTGCTATAAAGAGTAAGAGCCGAGGCGAAGTACAGAATTTGCGTATTTCTCCGTTTGTGCTCGAGCGGTTTCCGCGGTATTCTTCCCCACGCTGACGGACACGGCAACGTTTCATCTGGGTTGCATTGACGCGGGCACCTTGTCCGCTGCACATGAGGGAAAGGGGTAAGGGCGTGACGCTAATCCTCCTAGGGTTCGCGAGGCACCCATTTCGCAGGTCCGGCCGAATGCAGCATCTTGCCTGGTCCTTTGAAATTCTGATGGGGATGGCGATCTGGGTTTTCGCTTCCTTGGCATCGGCTCAGGCAACTCCAGGCCCCTCCCGCATCCAGGAAAGAAAAGAGAAGCCTCCCGTAGTGGTCGCCCCGGCTCAGCAACCGCCGCATCCGGTGGTGCCGGTCTATGGGGCGGCTGCTCCGGAACAGACTCTTCCTCAACCACCGGAAATAGCTTGGGACGGCAAACAGCTGACCATCGATGCCGAGAACTCGAAGTTATCGGATATTCTGCTGGCCATCCGTGCCAAGACGGGGGCTTCGGTCGACTTCCCCGGGGGCGCTACCTCAGAACGGGTGGCGGTGCATCTCGGTCCGGCGCCAGTGCGCGAAGTTCTTTCCTCGCTCTTGTACGGCACTGATTTTGATTATGTGATCCAATCCACCGACGAGGATGAAGATGGACTTCGGAGCGTGGTCGTAACGCTGCGCGGTGGTAAGGGTGACGACTTGGTCGGGGCCGACGCCGAACAGGTTGCAGCTGACGCTGCCAAAACGCGAGGGATGCGGTTGATGCATGGGTGGGCTGCGCCCGGCAAGCCCGCTTTCCAGGCTGAAGCGGAGGCCGCTCTTGCGGCCAAGAAGGAGGCCGAAGCCGAGTCCGCTGTTACCGCCGAATCTGCAGCCGCTACCGACTCTGACGTGCCAACCCGAGGGGAAGGTGCTGCGGCCTCCAGTTCGGAATCGGCTGCGGCGGGCCCTTCACCCACTAACACTGACCCCAAGTCCGTGCCCGCCGCCACTTCATCCGCCGACGGCAGCACAGTCTCGGTCAGCGATATCCCGCCACCCAGCACCGCAGCTGCTTCCTCTTCCAGCGACAGCTCTGGCGAGCCGTCTGAGGCTTCCCAGAAAGTGCAAAACATGCTGAACATGTTCGAACAGCGGCGCCAGATCCAGGCCCAGCAAAACCAACGCGCAGCTCCGACGACAACCAACTAAGTTTCCCCTATAACGGAGATTTGGGGAAGGACACCCCTTCGAGGGGCTGTGGTCGCCCTCCTAACATCGGAATGGGGAAAGATCTTCACGCGAGGACCAAGCGAGAACTTCATTTCTCGGGTGGCTTTGCTCGATGATGCAAATAGAAAGGATCGGAAGTCGCGCTACAGCAGCACCCTGAGGCGGGTAAGTCCTAGTGGATGGCGTTCTCGAACAGCGGCCGGCTGTTGAAGCGCGGGGACCGCCCAGATATCGTGATTGGGGATTTCCACGCGCGGATTACTGGTCGAATAGCATTCTGGGTTGAACAAGGAGCTGCTCATGAAAAAGAAACGATGTCCGAAACAATTGACCGTTGCAGCTGGGTTCATTCTGCTCTGTGCGGCACCAGGGCTGACGCGCGCCCAAATGGCTTCGCCCGGTCCGGCGCAGGCTCCGAAGATGGCCTCGCCTCTGGCTCAGTCGAAGAAAGCTTCTGTCCCACCGGACGATTTTGCCGGCTTGAACTACACCGATGAACAGAAAGCAGAAATTGAGAAGATCCGTCTGGATACGAGGAAACGAAGGGAGGCGGTAGCAAAAGACGAAAAGTTATCAGCAGACCAAAAAGATGCCATGCTCCTGGGATACACGCGCATCGAGTATGGTCAGATTTATAAGGTGCTTTCGCCCGATCAAAAAAAACAAGTCACTCAGAAGATCCGCGCTCGTCGAGCCGCAGACGACGCCGCGCGAACGACGCAGCAGCCCCCATCAAATAAAAAGTCTAATGCGCCAGCGAAGTAAGTGGTCGCAGGGCGCCATGGAAACGCACAAGGACGTCGCGTCCAACCAGTGAATCGTTGCACGCGAGGACAAGGTAATCGTCGATCGAGCCAGCAGTTCGTTGAACGGCTCCTTCCGCTGAGGCGCTACTGCCGACGTTAGTACGCGCCCTCATGGGTTTTAGTCCCTCTGGTGATTCGAGTTATCGGCCCGAGCCAATACACTCAGGGATATGAGTTTACTTTTTGTTGTCGCAATCATCTTTGTGGCCCTCTGGGCTGGTAGCGTAATCACGAAAACGGGTGAGTGAAAATTGATGCACGAGGGATGGCCTGTATCCGGCGGCGTGCCTTGCCCGCGCGGGCACAGGAACACACCTTCGCCAGTGGCCCGTGCCCGAGAAAACTTTAGACACATTACCACCGTGCCACCACGACGGGGCCATTAACAAAGCGGCTCTCCTGTTGGAAACTGGAACACATGGCAGCCGAATCAACCGCGCGCAAGGACAACTTAAAAGTCGAGAAACTGTCGCTCCTCATATTGATTCTGTGCGTCGTTGTCTTGGTCGGCCTGCTCGTCTTCCGGCCTTTCTAGCAGAGTTCCTGACGCCTCCAACGCGAAGCGGTGGCATCCCGAAGTTGCAGGATCTCCGCAACGGTTGCAGCAATATCCCATTTGCACAAAGCTTCAACGCACGCCGGAGCGGGGATTAGTCTCAGAAAGATACTTTCCGAAGCTCGTTGGCGTCACTGTTCTCGACTGCAGGAACCGGGGGGAACTCAACGCGGAAACAGCTGCCACGCCCTTCCTGGCTGGAAACGCTTATCTCCGCGCCATGAGCGGCGCAGATCGCCTTTGCAATGGACAGTCCCAGCCCAGCCCCGCCGGAGGCCCGCGAGCGCGCCTTGTCGACGCGATAGAAGCGTTCAAATACGTGGGGAACGGCCTCGGCGGGAATTCCACCGCCGTTGTCGGACACCTGTAGAATGGCTTTGCCGCTTTCTCTGTGGACGCTGACCTCTACCGTGCCGCACTCCTGCGTGTACTTGATCGCGTTGTCGACTAGATTGACCACGACTTGCTGTAGACGAGTGCGGTCGCCCTCCACATAGACGCCTTCCTCGGTGGTCCTACGCAAGGTGATCGCTTTCTCTTGAGCCAGCACTCTCATTTCAGAGGCAGTGGCAATTACCAGAGCGCTCAGGTCCAGGTGTAATCGATCGAGCTTTGCATCTCCGGCATCCAGGCGCGAGATCGTGAGCAGACTCTCAACGATCCGGTACATGCGATGCGTTTCTTCCAGGGCGCTTCCTATCTGGTCCTCGAGCGATTCGCTCAGAGGATGATTATGGACAATGCCTTCCAGTTCCAATTGAAGAATAGTCAAGGGCGTGCGCAACTCATGGGAGGCATCGGCGGAAAATCGATTGATGTGCTGGAAGGCATCCTCGAGGCGCGCAATCATCCGGTTCAGCGCGACTGACAGGCGCTCCAGTTCGTCCCCAGTGCGAATCACGGGGAGGCGTTCGCTGAGATTGGTGGAGGTAATGCCCTCGGCTCTTTCGGTGATCTCGTCCACCGGTTGCAACGACCGCCTCATCAATAAATAGCCGCCACCGATCGCCAGAAAAACGATGAACGGCGTATAGATAGCGAGAGTCAACAGCAGTCCGTGAAGGACGACTTGTATTTGCTGGTCGGGCATCCCGCTCTCCACCATGAAGCGGCTTGCGTCAGGCGTTGTGAAACTCATGGTGACGATGAGCAGCGGCTGTCCGCTCGCGAGGCGAGTCCGGCGCACGCCATCTTTCATCTCACTGGGTGGGAAGGGGATCCGCGAGGGGTCGAATGTGCCGTCCTTGGGCGCGCCCGACAGGTAGATCACGCCAGTTCCTTCCCGATACACACGGATGAAGCGAGCGTTTACTTCCGGAGCATAGGCTTCGTTAATCTCGGTCTCGAGCCAATGCGCTTTCTTACCGGGAAGCTGCGCGAGCAGTTCGGTTCCGATAGTGCGACACTCGGACGCGAGCATGCCCTGCAAAGTCCAGTCCAGATACCGTTCCAGGCCCAGATAAACCGATAGGCCAAATACCAGCAAGGCGCCGACCAGCAACCCGGCGTACCATGCGGTCATACGGAAGCGCAGCGAGCGGAAGTTCACGCGGGGGCTCCCTGGGTGATGCTATAACCCACACCGCGCACGGTACGGATCAATTTTTGCTCAAAGGGGTCATCGATCTTGACGCGCAAGTGGCGAACGTAGACGTCAACGATGTTGGTGACCCCGTTAAAACTCTGGTCCCACACGTGTTCGACGATCATGGTCCGTGAAAGAACTCGCCCGGCGTTGGAGATGAGATATTCCAGTAATGAGTATTCCTTCGAGGTCAGGTCGATGCGTTTGCCCGAACGCCTCACCTGCTGAGAGAGGCGATCCAACTCCAAATCGCAAACGCGAACTACGCTGCTGCGGCTTACTGGGCCACGCCGGAGCAGGGCTTTCAGGCGAACCAGCAACTCGGCAAACGCGAACGGCTTGGTCAGGTAGTCGTCGGCCCCAGCTTCGAAATTGCCGACTTTGTCGGCAACTGTGTCGCGCGCGGTGAGGATCAGGACAGGAACATGGACATTCTGCGTTCGAATGCGCCGAAGCACCTCGCTGCCGTCGAGCTTGGGCAGCATCAGGTCGAGAATCACTAGGTCGTAGTGGTAAGTCGTCGCCAGGTCCAATCCGGACTGGCCGTCCGCAGCGACGTCGACCGCGAACCTCTCTTCCGCCAGTCCGCGAGCGACAAAGCTCGAAACCTTCTTTTCGTCCTCGACAAGGAGGATCCGCATGGGTTTTCCGCCGGATCAGTATATTGCGATTCCTACTGAAGCGTGCGAAAACTGCACATGAAAAATCGTTCAGAATGGCGGGGCTTAGGCCGCGAACAACCGCGATCCCAGGCCAATCCCCAGTGCAGGTACCAATCCTGAATAACATTTCATCGCAATTTCATGGGGTGTTAATGTTGACCAGCCAGCATCAGTGTCCCGCCATGATTGGAAGATTGTTCACCCCATTGTTCCTGGTCTGTGTCCTCGCAAGCGCGCTGCTACGCTGGAGGCTGCTCAGCTGATGGGAGGGCAGGACCGCATCGGTTCGATCGAGGCTGGCAAGTTCGCCGACCTGGTGGCGGTGGAGGGGGATCCAATCGCCGATATCTCGGAATTAGAGCGGGTGAAGTTCGTGATGAAGGGCGGCCATGTATTAAAGAATGAAGTGAAATGATCCAGCGGTATTCAAGGGCAGAATCGGTCGCAGACCTACTAGTTGAAACAAGCGAGGCCCATGAAACGAAGAGATTTTATGAAGAACACTGCCGGCCTAGCGGTTACCTTTGGCCTCCCAGGCTCTTCGGCGACAGGCAGTGCGAGTTCCGACCAGGCGTGTAAAGAAGCAACCTTTCCCAAGGTTGAGAAACTCACGGCTCGTGTGGCGGATTTCGTTGTAAATACTCAACTGTCCGAGGTCCCCGAGGAGACCATCGAACTCGGCAAAAAGTCGATCCTCGACGGCTTGGGACTCGCCCTCAGCGGCTCCAAAGCCGAGACCGCGGGGTTGATCGAGAAGTATGTCCAGTCTCTGGGTTGCACGTCCGGCAGCGCCACTATGCTGGGATCTGCTGCAAAGCTTCCTCCCCGTTTCGCAGCCTTAGCCAACGGAATCGCGATTCACGTGGATGACTACGATGATACGCAGCTGGCGTCAGCCAAGGATCGCGTCTATGGACTGCTGGTGCATCCCACGGTTTGCGTTTTGCCGGCCGCGCTCGCTACGGCGGAAGCTTCCGGTAAGAGTGGGAAAGAGTTACTGGTGGCCTACCAGGTCGGCGTGGAAGTGGAATGCAAGATTGCCGAAGCCATCTCACCCCGCCACTATGAAGACGGTTTTCACTCGACCGGCACTTGCGGTGTCTTTGGTGGCACATCGGCATGCTCCAGGCTTAAAGGGTTGGATGGGGTTCACACCGCTCGCGCCTTCGCGATCGCGGCGAGTCAAGCCGCGGGATTGCGCGAAAACTTCGGCACGATGATGAAGCCCTTTCAGGCCGGTCATGCGACCGAGAGCGGCGTCGTAGCCGCCGATTTGGCGGCTCTTGGCTGGACTGGTGCCGAACAGATTCTGGAGGCAGAACGCGGATTCTTCCACGCTTATGGTGGAACCTACGATCCATCCGTAATTACGGACCGTCTTGGCAAGCCGTGGACCTTCGAGAACCCTGGAGTCTCGATCAAACCCTTTCCCTCGGGATCTTTGACTCATCCGGGGATGACCGAGCTGTTGCGCCTGATTCGCACGAATTCAATTCGAGCTGCTGACGTTGCGCAGGTCGAAGTCGGCACTAATCACAACATGCTGAACACCCTGATTCATCATCGGCCAACGACGGGGCTGCAGGCAAAATTCAGCATGGAGTTTTGCATGGCCATCCTTCTCCTCGATGGCAAGGCCGACCAGACGAAATTCACCGACGCTGTGGCCAACCGTCCTGACGTGCAGGCAATGATCAGTCGAGTGCGTTTTTATACGGACGCCGAGGCTGAGAAAGCCGGCTATGACAAGATGACGACCATCCTCAAGATCACTCTTAAGGATGGCCGTAGCATCACCGGGCGCGCGGATTTCGGCAAAGGCAGTCCCACAAATCCGATGAGCTATGACGAGGTCGCCGAGAAGTTTCTGGCTTGTGCCGCGTTCGCGGAGTGGCCCACGGCGAAGGCGCGCCAGGTGATTGAGATTGTACGAAAGCTTGAAGACGTGTCCGATGTGAGAAATTTGACGGCGCTGTGCAGCAAATGATCTCGGAGAAATCTGACTTGTTGGAATGCAAGGAAAGAGGAAAATTGAAAAGCCTACAAGATAGCGGTGATCGAGGGAGATGGGATTGGGCGCGAAGTCGTCCCCGAAGGCATCCGCGTGCTGGAGGCTGCCGCGCGTCGTTTTGATCTGTCGTTTTCCTGGCAGCATTTTGATTGGAGTTGCCAGACCTATCTGCAGACCGGCCGCATGATGCCGGAAGACGGTTTGGAGCAACTACGTCCGCATGATGCCATCTACCTCGGTGCCATCGGCTATCCCGGGGTGCCCGACCACGTTTCGCTATGGGGATTGCTGATTCCCATCCGCCGCGGGTTTAAAGAGTACGTCAACCTGCGCCCAGCCCGACTCCTTGAGGGAATTACAAGTCCGCTCAGCGGGCGTAAGGCGGGAGAGATCGACTTCGTCATCGTTCGGGAGAACAGTGAAGGGGAGTATTCCGAAGTGGGTGGCCGAGTGAACCGCAACACCGAGTCCGACATGGCCATCCAGGAGGTCATCTTCACCCGTCGTGCCTGCGACCGCATCATTACTTACGCGTTCGAACTGGCTCGCACCCGAAAGAAGCATGTGACGTCAGCGACCAAGTCGAATGGCATCGTGTACTCTATGCCTTTTTGGGATGAACGCTTCGCCGCGATTTCAAAGCAATATCCGGATGTGAAAGTGGACCAGTTCCATATCGACATCCTGACGGCACATTTTGTGGCTCACCCGGACTGGTTCGATGTTGTGGTGGGCTCGAATCTGTTTGGTGACATTCTGTCTGACCTGGGCGCGGCGGTCGTAGGTTCGATGGGACTCGCACCTTCGGCGAACCTGAATCCGGAACGCGAATATCCGTCACTGTTCGAACCCGTCCATGGATCGGCCCCGGATATTGCGGGGAAGGGAATCGCAAACCCCGTCGCACAAATCTGGTCGGGTGCGATGATGCTCGAGCATCTCGGCGAGAGGGAGGCCGCGTACGCCGTTGAACAGGCGATCTTCAAAGTTCTCGCTCATTCCAATGTCCGGACTCGCGACATCGGCGGCAACGCCAGCACCAGGGACTTGGGAGAGGTGATTGCAGCAGAAGTTTCGGCAGGAGCACCAAAGCCCATCAGTTAATTCACTACGACGAATTGGGGGAAGGTCCCACCGCACGACTCGGTGGGACCTTTTCGCGCTTACGCACTAGGGGAGGACGTCGTATACCCGCAACTCCGCAACCTGTTTTTCGTGATGCGGAACCGCCAGGTAAAACTTGTTCAGTTCCGGGACTAAGACGCCGGTCTTCGCGCGAAACGAAGTTGGGATGTGCCCCATGCGGTCGTAGTGGTCCGCATCGGTCTGTTGAAAGACGTCGAGGAATTCCGTCCCCGCGTAGTAAATCCGCTTCCGCTGGCCATCGAATGCCATGTCATCGACCATCGCGGCCGCTGGGTAACTGCTCACGTCCTTGCCTGAATTGGTGTCCAGCACAATCAGCTTCGCAGGGTCCCGGGTGCCGATAAAAAGCCGATGGGAGGCATCGTCCAACGCGATCGCGGTTGGTTTCTTTGCCACTTGTGAGAGCGGCCAAGTCGCAAGCAAAGATCGATTCGTGCGGTCGAACACCTCGACCGCTGCATTGCCGCGAACATTGACGAACATGCGGGGGCCTGACTTTTCGAAAACCATACCCTCCACATCGTCTGAGTCCACCTTGATTTCGCCCACCGTCTTGCCGGCATCGACATCGATAACACTGATGTACGCATTGGGGAGTTTGGCATCCTTACCACCGTTCACGACATACAAAGATTTAGTGGAGGCGTCATAAGCGCTCGCATCCGCACCTTCCCGCAGCTTGATGCTCCCAACCGGCTGGTACGACTCCGTCTCGTAGATCTTGACCTCGCCGAGGTCCCCGTCGACGACGAAAAGCTTCTTCAGGTCCGCGCGGTAAAGCAACGAGTGCGGCGCCTTGAGGTCTGCGATCGTGTGGACGAGTTTGTCCGTCTTTAGATCAAAGACCAAAACTTTGGAGTTCTCTTCGGCTGTGGCAAACAACCGGTTCCCTTCGACATCTGCCAGTAGGTGATCGAAGTCGCCGTCATGGAGTGCGGGTAGCGGTGTTGTGTGCGAGAGCTTGAGTGGAGCCTTTTGCTGCGCGGAAACTCCGAGTACGAACGCCAGGACGACGGCTGGCACGAAGACGGCACGCGATTTATTCACTAGTACCTCCAGTTTTAGAAAGACATTCGAAACCAAGTGCAACAAGTCCACAACTATTAGACCCAGATCTATCTGAAGCTGGCCTTAAAGAAACATTAAAACAGTTCACCGTTTCACATGGGCAGGCGGGGCGATGGCGACGGCCAATCGCTTCGGCACCTTGCCGACCTTGACTCGCGTTACTTCGCGGCGGTTCTTGACGTCGATGACGGAAACATCGTTGGAATCAGCGTTGCTCACGCACAGATACTTGCCGTCGGGTGTGAAGGCCAGCCAGTTCGGACTGGGCCCAGTCGCCACTTTGCCTACAATTTTCTTGGCTCTGACGTCATAGACGTAGACGCAGTCATCGAGGAGGCTCGTTACCCAGAGTTCTGTGCCGTCGGGCGTAACCGCGAGCCCGTGCGTGCGCGTATCGGCAGTTTCATACTCCAGCGGGTGAGGAGTGGGGTGCTGGGCGGGCATCTCCACTCTCTCGATCACTCTCTTGTCCGGAACATCGACGATGACAAATCCATGGAGATCTGCCACGGCGGCAAACATCGTCCTCCCGTCTGGGCTGACCGCGTAAGGCCGTGGCCGGCCGCCAGCCGGGATGACGGCGGAGAATTCCATCTTCTCCAGATCGATGACATTGATCTCGTGAGAGCCCATCGAACTAACAAAGATGTAGCGATTGCTTCCGGTATTTAGCGCATTGTGCGGCTCTTTGATCGGAAGGCTCTTGACGACCTTCTGTTTGGCCACATCCACAATGTCGACCTTGTCACCGTCGCGGATCGGGACCACTGCGTATTTCCCATCCGGCGTCACAGCGACCTGGTTTGGACGGCCGCTGACCTTCACGCTTCCCACTTCTCGCTGGGTCGCAGTGTCAACAATCCTAAGGGTACGGTCAGACTCCACGGTTACGAACAGCCGCTTGCCGTCTGACTGGACTGCAACCCCGTGGATGCGGTCTCCAAGCTTGATGTCTCCCACGACCTTAAGGGATGCTAAGTCCACCACACTGATATCGTCCCCTCGGCTGTTGCCAACATAAAGCCGCAAATCCTGGGCGCCGGCCGTTTCCGCGCACCACAGCAGGATGCAAGTGAGCAATATCTCTAAGTAAATGTTGCGTCGCGCCATCCCGTTCCCCTTTTCAGATTTGTGTGCGGGCCGCGGCCACGCCCGGTTGCCTTCCCACAGCAAGCATTAAGATGCCAGAAGCGAACAAACTCGCGACCAGATAGAGCAACCCCGCCGAAAAGGAACGAGTCCGGTTAGCCAGATAGCCCATCACCATTGGACCAGCAAAGCCACCCAGGTTCCCCACAGAATTGATGAGCCCGATGGATGCCGCCGCGGCCGACTCACTTAAAAACCGCGTGGGCACTGCCCAAAATACTGGTTGAAAGCCATAGAAGGCTCCGCCCGCCGCAATAAACATTCCGATCGACACGCCTAGACTGGTGCGGTAGAGAACTGCTAACGCGAGAGCCAAACCACACACAAACACAGGTATGGCCGCATGCCACCTGCGCTCGCGCGTGCGGTCAGAATGCCAGCCGTTGACCTGCTGTGTGATGAACGCGGCCACATAGGGCAAGGCAGCCAGCAGCGTTACCCGGAGATCGCTCTGTCCCGAAAGGCGCTTCAGAATCGTAGGCAGCCAGAAGGCAATACCATAACTCCCAGTCATGGCGCAGAAGTAGCACAGGGTCAGCAAAATCACGTCTCGCTGACGTAGAGCCTCCCAGATTCCGTACGACCGCTTCTTGGCTTCCTTTTCATGCTTCAGTTCCTTCGCAATCCAGGATTTCTCCTCTTCCGGAAGCCACCGTGCCTCTCTCGGCCAGTCCGTCAAGTACCAGATCGTGATAAATCCGAAGACGACGGCGGGAAAGCCTTCAATAATGAAGAGCCATCGCCAGCCTCGCATACCCAGCCAGGAAAGCCCGAGCAGCAGTCCTGCCAGAGGCGAACCAATCACATAGGAGAGCGGATTCGCAGCGTAAAAGAACGCAACGGCCTTAGCTCGATCTTCGTAGCGGAACCAGTGTGTCAGATAGACGATCACGCCCGGCAGGAACCCGGCCTCGGCCGCTCCGACCAGAAAGCGCACCACATAGAACTGTCGGGCCGAGTGGATGAACGCCATCAGCACGGTCACCACTCCCCAAGAAATCATGATGCGCGCAATCCACCGGCGAGCACTCCATCGCTCTACGATCAACGCACCTGGAATCTCCAGCAGGAAATAACCCAGAAAGAAAATACCGGCTCCCATCCCAACCACGCCTTCGCTGAATCCCAGGTCGTGTGGCATTTGCAGCGCCGCGGCGCCAATGTTCATGCGATCCAGGAATGCAATCACGTAGAGGAGGAATAAAAACGGCAGGAGCCTGCGCGCGATGCGATGCCGGGCACGCTGCGCGACCTGGGCCGCGGGCGGAGCCGAAGCGATCGGGGTGGCGGCGAGAGTATTCATGAGTCGATGAGACAAATCAAAATTGCGCCGACAAACAGCAACGGATGCGGACTCGGCAACTGCCCAAAATCAACGATCGCGTGTTGGGCAAAGACTGGTGTATGTTTTCACCTCAGATTAGAAGATGACCTTGATTGCAAACTGGATTTCCCTCGCCGTTGTAGTTGTCTTCGAGAGCAAGCCGGTAACACCGGTAAAAGCACCAGTCCCGTCGAAGACGTCGGTGTTATCGGGCGTGACGGGCGGACCAAAGTTGGGGTGATTAATAATGTTGAAAATCTCGGCTCGGAACTGCATGTTAAACTTCTCCGAGATGCTCTTGATGTAGTTGTTCTTAAACAGGGAAAAATCCAGCGAAGCGACGCCCGGGCCGATCAAGACGTTGCGCCCGGAGTTGCCGCGCAGATTGAAACAGGCCAGTGGCGGAAGCCAGGCGGGAGGCGGGTTGCCACTGTTGGCAGCCACGGGGTTCGCTGGATTCATCGGATCGAATCCATATCCCAGACTCACTGGCGCAGGGTCGCAGTTTGCATTCCACCACGCCAGGTTCGGTGCTGTCGGGACCTGGAAGCAATCGGTCTTAACGTACGCGGTGCGATTCCCAGGATTCGTAAGGGTTTTGCAGCCAGAACCACCCAAACGGGTGGGAAAAGCCCAATCATCGCTGCTCAGCGTATTGGCGGGATCCGAACCCGTTCCCCAGGTCGCCGAGAAGGGCACACCATCACTGGCCGTAAAGATAAGCCCCAGTTCCCATCCCCCCAAGGCCCACTGTGCCGGACCCGCGAACGACTTAGGCGTGGGCACCTCCCAAGTCCCATTCACCACCAGTGTGCGGCCGACATTGAAATCCGATAGGCCGCGGCTCAGACTCATGTCGAACCAGTGCAGGCTGGAGATCGAGTTGCCAAAAGTGTCTCCAGCCACAGACGCCGAGCTGGTATCCATGCTCTTGGCCCAGGTGAAGGTGCCTTGCAATTGAAATCCATGGCTCATGCGCTTGGCCAGCTGCGCCTCCAAAGCGTTGTAGTAAGAATGTCCCTCGTAAAAAATTCCGCGCACTGATCCGAAGTTCGGGTTGATGGTATTGGGAGGATTCCCCGCGTTAGGTCCCGAAATAAGGTTGCCGTTTACGTCTACCTGCGGCCAGAGATACCCGTATGGCGTCTTGGCAGGAATCACCAGGTCGGCTTCATCAACCTTGAAGGGCTGGTGCACGCCGCGCGAACCGACATAAGCCACCATCGCCGCCAAGCTCGGGGTGATCTGCTGCTGCACATTCAGGTTCCACTGCGCGATGTAGTTGCGCTTGGGATGAGGCTCAACGTAGGTGGAGCGCAGCGAGTTTGCGGATATGTCCTGCGGGTCCACTTTAAAGAAGCTCAAAGGCACTTTTAGAGTTGGATCACTCGCGTTGATTGCGGTGTACGAGAAGAAAGGCGCTGCTTGTGTCGTCATGAGGACGAACTGGTAGGGCAACGGCTGAACATCAAACAGGCCAGCGCCTCCTCGTAGTGCAGTCTTACCGTCACGCCGGGGATCCCAGGCAAAACCGACTCGCGGCTCAAAGTTATGCAGCGTGGGGTTGGAGAAAAAGGCGCCCGAGCCGGAACATCCCGTGATTACTCTCCCGCACACCGGTAGAGG
>CAVRCR010000034.1:0-30121 GCA_963719615.1 uncultured Acidobacteriaceae bacterium
ACCGCTGCCTCAGCCTGCACTATCAGCGCGTGGTCAACCCCGATCACACCGTCACTCTGGGTCCGCACTCGATCGCTCTGCCCCCGCTGCCCGGTCCGCGCGGCTACGCCGGAGAAACCATCCAACTCTCCCATCACTTCGACGGCACCCTCTGCATCTATCGCGGAGACGCCTTACTGCGCACTCTGCCCTTGTCGCTCGAAGAACACGCCCAACCCCGCCCTGCGCCGATTACATCGGCGCAGAAAAGTAAAACCCCGATGCCCCGCATCTACAACCTTTCCGGCCGCCCCGCTTTGGCGGCCGTTACCTAAACCACAACGGGGGTGACAAACTCTCGTTGCAGTTAATACGACATTTTCTCGTTGCAACAACAGGAGTGGTATGGCCTTTTAACAACTGCTACGACCGTTGGCCAGTTCGCCCGGGCAGGTCGGGCAACACCTGCACAGTGAAATGCTCCGCCCTCGCTCCTCGGACAAGTGCGTTCAGGTGGGACAACTTCTGGGAACTGACAAGACGCCGCGTCCGTACTGTATTTAGATGATTTGCTGCGCGACGCTTCTCATGTCACGCCGAAAATTGTTGTTACAGGTGCAAAGCCGGTTGACTAACGACATGTGAGTGCGTCTCTTTGTTGAGTCACGAATTGTTCAGTCACGAATTCTGTGCCCTGGGGCCACGTTCGCCTCAACCTGAAAGTCTTGATGAGGAGAGGCAGATGCGGACTCTGATCTGGGTTTTGCTGCTGACGGGCTGTTCTTACTCACAACAACTCACCGCGCACGACGATGCTCATCCGAGAGAGGCGGAATCGATTCTGATTGCGAGCTGCCGGACGGTGGGCGAACGGTTAGCGATCCCGATGCCGAATCCACGGGTTGAATTGCGTTTGGGTGAAGGGAAGGATGCGGTAGAAAGCGAAGAGGCCGCGCATATCATACACATGCGACGTTGGCACAGGGCTCTCTTCAGACGAGCTGCCCTGGTCGTTTGTATGCGAGAAGCGGAATTCGAGATTGTGCCGCAGTTGTTCGATAAGGTGCGCGACTACTGACCTGGGTCTCGGCGTGCGCTGACGATTGTTGTTGCGCCGGAATTTCGCAATCAAACTGCTCGTCACCATACTCACGAGAATTCGGAAACTGTGGTCTTGTTGACATAACATCCCCATGCCGCTCAATGACTCTTGAAGGCAGCTTAGAGTGCTATGGCGTGGTTACGCCAACTGATGGTTACTCCAGCGGCTCGAAGTGAGGGGACTGAATGCCGAGTTCCGCGAGCGCTTCATCCATTGTGTGTACCACCGTAAGAGGGCGCTCATGCTCGCTGCCCAGCTGAAACATGCGGGCCAACCCGTATTGGAGTGTTGTCGGGGCGACGACAACGCGCGGCCGACCGACGGTGCCCGGCATAGGTTTCCTCCTTGCCAGGCCCCGGATATGGTCGGAGGAAATGGTAGTCTCGGTAACGGACGAGCAGTCCACAATCGCCGCATTCGGCATGGTGGCCGTCCAATACCTGCCCCCAAAGGTGTAGATTTCCCGCAGTGTTTCCTCGGTCATCCTTCCTTTCAGTCGGAGCAGCAGAATCCGATTCACTGCGTCGAACTCAAACCGGAAACTGCCCGGAAATTCGGGGCAAGGTTGGGATGCCATGACGGTCGTTTCCTTGTGCTGCCATGGATTTCTGGAAACTGTCTGGGCCGATAGGTGTCCAGGCGACAGCCTAGACTTAGTGGAACACCGTGTAAATGGCATCTTCGTGCCGAGGGTGGGAACGTCCGAGCTATTTTGGCGACAGCCCCCGTATCTCGATGAGGGCAATCGCTGTTAGCTAACAAACTCGCGGGTTACCAGTCCATTCCATAGCAGCTCGGGGAGGGTAGATGAAACAGATTATTACCGCTTGTGTCCTGTTCTTGGCCGCTCTGGGATCGGTGGTCCACGTCTTTGGGCAGGAAAGCTTGCCGAAGCTCGACGAAATATTGCAACGGCACGTACAGGCACTGGGAGGGCATGACGATATCGAGGCGGTTCGGTCAGTCGTGCAGCATCTCGAGTATCGCGAGGGATCGTTTGTGATTCCTGATGCGTTTATTGCCCGCATGCGGCCTTACTATAAGACGATTGGCGATCCCCGCGACAAGAACATTGAGATTAACGAAGGCTATGACGGCAGCGCCTGGGAGTACTACGCTGATCCTGGAGTGGTGATTCGGACCGTGGGAGCAGCCGCCGCTGCGGCTCGACACGGCACGGAAATCATCGATTCGCTGGTGGACTATGAAGCGGCGGGCACGCATATCGAACTGATCGGAACCAAATCATTCGGCGGCAAGCCGGCCTATCACTTGCATGTCGTGCTGGCGGATGGATTCGAGAAGGAAGCGTTTCTCGATGCAGAATCGTATTTAGTCGTGGGGGACCGGCGCTCCGCTCCGGTGCACGCATTTGGATCGGAAGTGCGATCCGAAAATCGGATAAGTGATTACCGGAGGGTGAATGGAGTTCTATTTCCTTTCAAGATTACTGAAACCGAGATTGCGACCGGGAAAGAGCTGAACTCAAGTACGGTGAAGTCGCTCGAGGTGAATACACCGATGGAGCCGAGCTTCTTTGCGCCTCCGCAGTTTGAACGAACGCCACTCCAGCAAATGCTAGAGCAGCTCTATATGGAGCGCACTGATCCGGTGTGCGTAATCTGGACCTATCGAGGATTCAGAGCTGCCCATCCCAAGATGGATACCCGGGAAGGAGTGGAGTTCATCGGCTACCAAATGGCGAAAATGCGCGATTTCAACTCTGCATTGGATTTGTTGACCGCCAACGCCACGGACTATCCGCACTCGGCAAGTGCACAGTTCGGATTAGGGCGAGCCTATAAAGCGGCCGGTGATTTAGAGAATGCGCGCTTACATTTCAACCAGGCCTTGGAGATCGATCCTAAGTTTAAGAAGGCCACTGACGGTCTGGATGCGCTGAAATGAGATTTTGCTAGAACGTCGGCATTCCACAGGCTGGCCAACGAGAACGTCGTACGCTTTCATCTCTTCGGGTTTAAGCGGGTCGGCAGCCAGGTTTCGTTACCGGTGACTAACACACAATTGGCGTAACATCAATTGCATTCATTGACTTGGTTCCGGAAGTCCCTTTTTTCCTAATCACGATGGCAGCGTAATCTTCGCGTGCTCTGGCGGCACTTCTTGGCGCTCGGTGGCATGAGAAAAGTACGCCCCGGCGTTTTGGCTGCCGGGGCCAGGCGTGGTATACGAAGTCACCGAACGGCGACTACCACAGTGTTGCTCTTCTGCATTGTCCTTGCCGCTAATTCGCGTTCTGCACGCGAACGAAGTATCTCTTTTCCCCGGTCATTGCCCGTGATCCACACCTGCGAGAGAAAATACGTGCCCTCGTAGCGGTGGAAAACCAGCTTCGAGCTATTGTCGGACTCAGAGCGCTGGGAAGCATTTGTCAGCACCAACATGCCCGGGCCCATGGATTCGTGGATTCTCAAGGTATTCCCGTTCACCGGCGAGACAATGTAGCGTCCAGCTGGCAGCGTATGCTCTGCTACGACAAATGGAAACGGGATCTCCGCCACTACGTCTCCCTTGGTCTGAGCGATGCAAGCGGAAGCCGCCAACACTAGCGCGGCATAAAAAGCATTTCGAAACAGTTTCACAGCATTCTCCTCTTCACCCCGGCTTCGCCGGACGGTGCGGTTGTCTAGCGCTCAACAGCATGGGTTCGTCGCGTCAGGTGAGGAGGGAACGCCTGGAGCAGGAAACTTGGAGCACGAATCCGAATTCCCGGCACTCAAACGCGAACGGCCGGGTTACTTATCTTCATCTGGATGGTGCATTACATTCGATTTCCGTTTCAGGACGCTGACGACATTCAACACTGGGAAGACGCGACACTGAGTTTGGGCAGGCGTCACATCAGGATCAGACGAAGCGCCAAGACGAACGCAGAGGCTTTTATCCACGTCATTAGGATTGCTCCCAATTTCGTTGATGTCGATCGAGTGCGATTTCATCGGCCAGTTGGCGAAAGCCTCAGGTCTTCGGGAGCCCATCGGGTTTGGGCTGGCGTTTCCCAGGCGCAAGATAAGTGTGCGTGATGCGATCGTGCCAGCAGAGGGCGTCCTCGTCCAGAAAAACCCACGCGTAGCCCATCCCCAGGGAAGCTGCCGAAAGGTAAGACGCCAGCACGCGCCAGCGGCGCAGGGAGCGGCTGGCTGGCCTGCCGTCAAAGCGGGCGAGTTCGAGGCCGAAGGCGCGCAATCCGGGAGTGCGGCCCGCGTAGACGATCAGCAGGTACTGAAAGACAGCCCAGAACAAACAGGGAACGCCGGCGGCGAATCCCAGCACCTGTGCGAGAGGCGGCCGAATCGCTGCGACTTTCCAGAAAATGAAGCCCGATAACGCAGATGCGGCAAAGATGATGAGTCCGTCGAGGAGGCTGGCCAAGATGCGTCGTGCCAGTGAAGCGCTCTGCAGCGGCACGTCAATGCCGGGGCGCTTTTCGGCATCCTGCCGCTGGGCGGGCGCAATCGTGATTCCGCCCAGGGCCGGAGGTGGAGCCTCTACCTCCGGCACCTCGAGAATCCGGATGCGCTCTCCCACGGGTTCAGCCAGCTGGTCCGGGGGAGGCGGAGGCGGCTCAAAGTTGAATCTTTCGACCTCAAACCTTTCGCTGCCTAACCTGGGAAACTCGATAATCTTTGCGCCAGAGTGTGGCCTGGGCGGAGCGACTTGCTGCAGTTGATCGGGGGGCGCCTCCCGGGGATGAGACTCGCTGACTTCTTCACGTTCACGAGTCGTGGTCAACCCATCGATCCGTCGATACTTGTCCAGTCCGTCCTCCGCGAATGCATGATCTGCCACCGGATCGAGGCTCGACCCTGCCGAAGCCTCAAACTGCGTTTGGGGGTCAGCCGAGTAATCGACGGGGTCAAATCGCAGGCGCAGCGATGGGTAGCGCGGTGGGCGCATCTTGCGGCGGGCACGATATCGGGTGAGGCGAGCCGAAAGTTCGTCGCGCCAGCCGGAGGGATCGACTTCTTCGGCCATGCTTCCAGTTGGCGCGGCTCGGTCTAGCGAATGAGGCGTCGCCTCCGCCTCGGGAATCAAAGTCCCGCTAGCAGGTGACGTCGCCGCCTCCAGAGTGGCTGGAATTTCCCCCATACTCTCGGCTCCGCTTTGCCGGCCGGCTGCAAGATTCATTTCCGCCAGATCCGCAGGCTCCGGATCGACATATCCGGCCTCCAATGTCGCATCCGGAATCGGGGCATACGCCAACGCAGACGCAGAGAAGTTCCTCGCGTCAGGCTGCCACCTAGGGGAGGCAGCGGGAAGGGGCTCCGAATGGCAACGGCAAACCGCACCACACCGCACACAATCCATGAAAGCCAGTCTTGCGAAAATCGCGCCAGCCGAGGCGAAGCGGGCAACGGAAGCGGAGCAACGGGAATCCTAGCCTTGTTCGCCACTTTCCCGCGCGGCCTTTCGCGTGCTAACTTCACGAAGCCGCCACCATCGAGCCGAAGGGGACAGGTCCGCTTCCGATGAGCGTTCATCCGCCGCTGATTTTCTTCCGATGGTCTTCTTTCCGATGACCTTTCACACTAAATTGCTTATCACGGCGATCTTCCTTTGTCACCAGCTTCTCGCGTCTGCGCTAGTAACCAGCCAGTTGCTTGCCGGAAATTCCGATCAGGATACGGCCCCCTCCGGGCAAGAGCCCGCGCAACCGGCGGACACGACCGCGCCCGTTTCCAGTACACCGTGTGCCAACCGGGCGGCGACGCAACTGAACGACGGCACGGTCATCTGCGCGGTCAAGCAGGAGAAACAAGGCGATCTGTACCAACTGCACGGCGACGCCGAGATTCACTACCGCGGTTATGTTCTGCGCGCCGATGAAGTCACCTACAACTCCGACAGCGGCGAGGCCACAGCCTCGGGTCACTTCACGCTCGACGGAGGTCCCAATGACGACCACATCCGGGCCACACATGGCGCTTACAACCTGACCGCCGAGACCGGGCGCTTCTTCGAGGTCACCGGGACCACCGGAATGCGCTTTCACGGGAATCGCGTGGTGCTAACTTCCACCGCGCCCTTCGCCTTCAACGGCAAAGTTGTGGAAAAGACCACGCCTGATCATTACCTCGTCTTTGACGGTTCCATCACCACCTGTGAACTCCCCAGTCCCAAGTGGCAGTTCCGCGCCCACAAAGTAGTCGTCGATGTTGGCGGCAATGCCAGCATTACCAACAGTGCATTCTTCCTGCACGGTTTCCCAGTTTTCTTCTTTCCCTATGCCACCCATCCGGTGAACCGCGAGGCACGACAAACTGGATTCCTCGTGCCCACAGCCGGCAAGTCTTCTACCAAGGGCTACATCGTCGGCGATTCTTTCTATTGGAATATCAATCGCAGCATGGATGCCACGGTGGGCGCGGAATATTTCTCGAAGCGGGGATGGTCCCAAAGGGGGGAGTTTCGCGCGCGTCCCACGGACGCGACTTATGTCGACCTGAATTATTTCGGCGTGCTCGATCGCGGCATCGTGATTAATACAAGCACCGGGCCGCATGTATTGCGCGAAGGCGGCCAGGAAGCTCATTTGGCGGCAGAGGGCAACTTTCACGGCATTCGTGCGGTATCTGACACCGATTACCTGAGCTCCTTCCTGTTCCGGCTCGCCTTCAACGAGACTTTCAGCCAGGCGATCAATTCGGAAGTAAAGTCGCAGATGTTTCTTACCAAGGCGTCGAATGGATACTTTCTAAGCGGCGTGCTCGAGCGCTACCAGAACTTCTTTCAGTTGGCTTCCAACGGCACGCTCACGAACCCTCCCATCTTCGACGCCATCCAGATCTGGCACGCGCCTAGCGTCGACGCGTCCAGCGTGGACCGTCCACTAAGCCACACGCCATTCTTCTGGTCGTTCGACGCGTCTGTGAGTGGACTCTCGCGCAGCGAGCCCGGTTTTCACACCGCCAACCTGCTGGGGCGGGTCAATATTTCTCCGGAGATTTCCGCGCCTTTGCAATTCCACGGTTGGTCGCTGCGTCCCGGGCTGACTCTGCACGAGACCTATTACACGGAACGCTTCGTCGGCGGGCTTGCCATTCCCGATCCCACCAACCGCCAAGCTCTCGAAGCAACCGCGGAGTTGCGGCCGCCGGTGCTGGAGAAGATCTTCGACAAGGAGTTTTTGGGACGGAAATGGAAGCACGTTATCGAACCGCGGGCCGTCTATCGCCTGGTTACCGGGGTGAACGACTTCGCCAACGTTCTACATTTCGACGATCGCGACATCCTGAGCAATACCCACGAAGTCGAATACGGATTCACGACTCGGCTCTACGCCAAGCGAACGACGAAGCAAATCGAAGACTGCGAGACCAATATGAGCGGCATCGCGGTCGGCGCGGCAGCCCCAGAGCAGACGGTCCCTTGGCTGCGTGCCGCTAACCTCGACAAGCAGTCGTGTCCCCAGGGCCCCGACGTGCAGGAGGTCCTCAGCTGGGAGATCGCCCAAAAATATTTCCTGGATCCCACCTTCGGCGGGGCCCTGGTCGCGGGGCAGCGCAACGTCTTCACCACCACCGAGGACTTGACGGGGATCGCATTTATCACTCAACCGCGGCATCTCTCCCCGGTGGTGTCTCGTCTGCGGGTCGCGAACAGCAGCCGCACCAACACCGAATGGGACCTCGATTACGATTTTCAGCTGGACCGCGTGAATGCCAGCACCCTGCTGGTCAACTACAACGCCGGGCCTTTCACGGTGGGTGGTGGCGACGCCTTTCTGCAGATCCCGCAAACCAACGCGCCATCGGCTTCGGGCTCCTCTGCCAGTTTTGGCCACTGCGGGTCGGCCTCGGCCACCACTCAGGTGACCTGCAAGTTCCAGCAATTCCGTGTGGCCCTCGGCTACGGCGGACTCAACCGGCGCGGGTTTAGCGCCGCCGCCAGCTTGGGCTTCGATTCTGAAATCAAACAACTGCAGTTCGCCACGGCACAAACCAGCTATAACTGGGATTGCTGCGGCGTGACCCTGGAATATCGCCGCTACGCCATCGCCAACGTGCGCAACGAAAATCTCTTCCGCTTCACCTTCACGCTGGCGAACATCGGATCGTTCGGAAACCTGAGACGGCAGGAGCGGCTGTATTAGAATCGACAGATGGACGACGGCACCCTTTCGAAGGATTCCCAGCTCCGGGCCAATCTGGCCCAGCTTGGCCGGATCCTCGTTGCCTACTCGGGCGGCGTCGATTCCGCATACCTGGCCTGGGCTGCCCACCGCGTGCTCGGCAACGATATGCTAGCAGTGATCGCGGACTCCCCCAGTCTGGCCCGCACGCATCTTGCCGACGCCCTCGCCTTTGCCAATGAACAGGGAATCCCGGTGGAAGTGATCTCCACTTCGGAGCTCGATCGTCCCGAATATGCCCGCAATGACGGCCAACGCTGTTTTCATTGCAAGGACGAACTTTTTGCCGTGATGGAGGAACTCCGATCGGCGCGCGCTTTCGATACGATCGTTTATGGAGTGAACCTGGATGATCAGGGCGACTTCCGCCCCGGCCAGCAAGCCGCCCGGCAACACCACGTCGCTGCTCCCCTGCTGACAGCGGGCCTTACCAAGCTTGAGATTCGCGAACTGGCGAGCCAGGCTGGCCTACGCATCTGGGACAAGCCGGCGTCGGCATGTTTGTCGTCACGCATTGAGTACGGGCGCCCCGTGACGCGCGAGGCGCTCGAAGTGATTGAGCGGGGCGAAGATGCGATTCGCGCTCTGGGCTTTCGGCAGTTTCGCGTGCGGCATCACGGCGAAATTGTCCGCATCGAAATCGCCCGTGAGGAAATGGATCGCGCCCTGAATCCCACCATGGCGGCCCAGTTCACCGCGATCTTCAAGTCGCTCGGCTTTCAGTTTGTGACCCTCGATCTGGAGGGTTTCCGCTCCGGATCGATGAATTCCCTGCTTCCCGCCGCACAAGTTCGCCGTGCCGGTTAGGACGCACCTCCTCCCAGCGCTGCCTTTTGCACCCATCGGCTATGAGATAATCGAGTGTTCATTCGCAATGCTGAGGCGGTTTCTGGTGACCACGATCCGACGTTCCATCCTGATCTTGCTCCTGATTTGCCTGGGCTGTGTCGCCCAATCTGCGCCTCCCGAACTGGCGCACAAAATCGAACGTCAGGTGCGCTCGTTCTATAGCATCCCGGCTGGAGTGAAAATCACGGTCGGCGCCATCACTCCCAGCAGCGATTTAGCTGGCTATGACGCGGTGTCTGTGACCATCGACCAGGGCGAAGGCAGGCCAAAGGACTTGAAGTTCTTGATTTCCAAGGACCGCAACAGCATGGTGCGGCTAACCAAGTTTGACTTGACCAAGGACCCCTTCACCGAACTCATGAGCAAGATTGATGTGACCGGCCGCCCCTCGCGCGGTGCGAAGGGCGCGAAGGTCGTTGTGGTCAATTTCGACGACTTCGAATGCCCGTTCTGCTCACGAATGCACCAAACGTTGTTTCCGGAAATTTTCAAGGAATACGGCGACCGCGTCAGTTTCGTCTACAAAGACTATCCCCTGGCCGAGATTCACCCTTGGGCGATTCATGCCGCCGTGGATGCAAACTGCCTGGCTGCGCTCAACCCTGATGCCTACTGGGATTTCGCTGACTACATCCACGCTAACAAGCGGGAAGTCGATAACGAGAAGACGTCGAGCGCGCGCCTGGACGTCATCGACAGGATGGCGCAGCTTCAGGGGCAAAGGCACAGCGTTGACATCGTGAAATTGCTAGCCTGCGTCAGGGCGCAGAACGAGGATGCCGTCAAGGCCTCAATGAAAGAAGCGGACGACCTTGGAGTGAGCGCGACGCCGACTCTGTTCATTAATGGCCAGAAGATCGACGGTGCAGTTCCCATCAGCGAGGTCCGCGCCGCGCTCGACAGCGCTCTGAAAGAAGCAGGACAACCCGTGCCGGTACACGCATCCTCAGCCCCGGCACCGGTTCCGGCTTCCAAGTAACGGCTTACCCAAAGATGCACTGTGCCGGGCCGCTCCCTCGGCTTAGATTGTCGCTTGTGGCGAAGTTGTTGGTCAGACGGGAGACATGCTCTTGAGAAAAAACGGGTTCTTCGGCCAGGTTTCTGCCCCATTTTTAGCAGCGATCCTGCTGGCAGCGCTGATCGGATGCAATTCGAAGGTGGGTGGCGACGTCATGGCCACGGTGGATGGCCGGAAAATTTTCAGTTCCGACGTCGACAAGTACTACAACAACTATCAGGCTGCCTCCACGCAACAGGCTCCTAGTGGGGAACAGGCCACCGCTTTGCGCCTCCAGATTCTGCACCAGATGATCGACGACGAAATCGTAATGAGGCGCGCCGAGAAGCTCGGTTTGCTAGCGACCGACGAAGAAGTGGACCGCAGGTACAACGAAATCAAGTCGCCATTTACCCAGGAAGAGTTCGACAAGCGCCTCGCCGACAAGAAGATCACCATCGCCGATTTCAAGCGCGACATCCGCCGTTCGATCACCCTCGATAAGGTGATGAACAAGGAGGTGTCTTCCAAGATCAACGTCACCGACCAGGACATCACCGATTACTACAATGCGCACAAAGGTGAGTTCAACCTGATCGAACCGCAGTATCACCTGGCGCAGATCATCGTCACTCCGGTACCCAACCCGCACTCCCAGAATCAGAATGAAAAAGCGCAAAACGACGCCGATGCCCGCAAGAAGATCCAGATGATCGCCAACCGCCTCGATAGCGGCGACGACTTCGCCACCTTGGCCATGAAATACTCGGAAGAGCCTGAAACTTCAGGCAATGGTGGCGATCTGGGAACCGTGCCCGAATCCTCGCTGCGCGGCGCCGATGCCTTCACGCGTGACGCGGTCATGAAACTCAAGCCGGGGCAATACAGCCCCATCGTCAGTGTGGTCGATCCCAACACGAAGAAAGTGGGATACCGCATCGTAAAGCTGGTTTCGAAAGAACCTGCCGGACAGCGCGAGTTAGGCGACCCGCGGGTGCAGCAGGCCATTCGTTCGCAGCTTCACGACCGCCGCGAACAGTTGCTCAAAGCCGCTTATTATGAGGTTCTGCGGGACTCCGCGAAGGTTGAGAACTACTACGCGAAGAAAGTGATCGACAGCAACGGTATGGAGAAGTAGTTAGAGCAGGTCAGTCCACGATTGCCAGTACATCGCCGGCATTTACCGCGGCGCCTTCGGCAACGAGAACCTTCTGGATCGTTCCCTTCTTGGGGGATTTGATCTCGTTCTGCATTTTCATCGCTTCGACCACTAGCACCCCTGCTCCGGCCTCGACCTCGGCTCCCTGACTCACCAGCACGCGGACGATCTTGCCTGGCATGGGCGCCGTCAGTTTCCGGGGACCATGATCGTCGACCGCCCGAACGCGGCCACGCAGGGATCGCGGATCGCGAACTTCCGCCGCAAAGCGCGCGCTTCCAACCCAGAAATGCCGGTCGTTCCCAACGCGTTCGCACTTCACCTCGTAGGCTTTATTGCCGATGCGCAGGGACAGCACGTCCGGCCGCGCCAGCACGGCGTCCACTTCGATCTCGCGGCCGTCGAGGCGGCAAAGCCAGAGCCCTTCGGCGCGATTAAGCTCGAGCCGGTAATTCTTGCCGTTGATGTGGACGTCGTAAGTCACTCACCTTACCTCATCGCCTCTCGATGAGCGGCGCTCTTCCACTGGGAAGCCGCCTTTGAATCCCTGCCCGTTGTTCCGTCTGCCGGAACACGCTCGCCTGGCCCGGCCGCGGCCGGTCCCAGTACGGCGAACATACCGGCCGCGATCACCGCAACCTCGACCGCCGCTGGATCTGTTCCTGAATCCAACTGCACATCATCCTTCTGCTTCAACATGCGATCGAGGAAGCCGGTATCGAGCTTGGCCGAAAGAAAATCCGGATGGCGCAGAATTCGGCGGAACAGGGAAATATTGGTCTTGATCCCACCCACAAAGTATTCGTTCAGGGCACGCGTCAGCCGTCCGATCGCCTGATCGCGATCCGTGCCGTATCCGATCAGCTTGGCCAGCAGCGGATCGTAGTCCATGGGCACGGTCCACCCTTCGTACATGCCGCTGTCACGACGAATTCCGGGCCCCGAAGGCGCCAGCAGCAAGGTGATCTTGCCCGGGCTGGGGAAGTAATTGTTGTCGGGGTCCTCCGCGTAGATGCGGCACTCGATGGCATGGCCGCGAATCGTCACATCATCCTGCGTGAACGGCAGTCGCTCGCCAGCGGCAATGCGAATCTGCAGATGTACCAGATCCAGACCGGTGATCAGCTCGGTGACCGGATGCTCCACCTGCAAACGAGTGTTCATCTCGAGGAAATAGAAATTCTTCTGCTGATCGACGAGAAACTCAACCGTACCGGCGTTCGTGTAACCGGCGGCATGGGCCACGCGGACGGCCACTTCGCCCATCTGTCGGCGCATTTCGGCATCCACAATCGGCGAAGGGGCTTCCTCCACGACCTTCTGATGCCGGCGCTGCAGGGAACATTCACGCTCGCCGAGATATAAAGTGTTTCCGTGCTCGTCGGCCAGCACCTGCATCTCGATGTGCCGGGGATTGAGGATGGCCTTCTCGATGTAGACTTCGCTGTCGCCAAACGACCGTTCTGCCTCACTGCGGGCGCCGTCGAGAGCGGATCTCAGATCCTTCGACGTGTGCACCAGCCGCATACCCTTTCCACCGCCGCCGGCCGCGGCCTTGAGCATCACCGGATAGCCGATGTGTGCGGCGACCTCCTGCGCTTGCTCGAACGATTCCAGACCGCGCGAGGTGCCGGGCACGAAAGGAACACCGGCGCGCTCCATGGCCTGCCGTGCGCGCGTTTTCGATCCCATGGAGTCCATCGCCGCCGCGGTCGGGCCGATGAACTTCACTCTTGCATCTACACAGGCCCTGGCGAACTTCGCATTCTCGGACAGAAATCCGTAGCCGGGATGGATCGCGTCCGCGCCGGAGCGCGCCGCGACATCCAGAATCTTATCGATATTGAGATAAGACTCGCTGGCCGCCGGCGCACCGATCGGATAAGCCTCATCGGCCTTGCGAACGTGCAGGGCGGCCCGATCGACGTCGGAGTAGACAGCCACCGCGGCAATTCCCATCTCGTGGCAGGCGCGGATCACGCGCACGGCAATCTCGCCCCGGTTCGCGATGAGAATCTTCTTGAACATGAGACAGCGTGGGGTCGGGCCGACAGCCGCGTCCAATTACCTCGGCCAAACCCGCTATTGTAATGGACAGCAGCGATTTCGCGCCGCATTCTATCGAGAACGAACCTTCTGAGGATAACGATTCGTCTCGGACCCGCTTCGATGATGCCGCCCGGAACATGAGAGGAGCAAACGGCTTCGGCGCCGCGGAACTGTCAAGCTGTCGACCTCGGCCCTGTGCTATCTTCTAGGTTTATCTCATAACGCTCGAACGCATTCATTCTCAAGAATGGCCACCTCGGCTGAAGGATCCAAACCGGCAGTAAAGGTCTTCGTCGCCACCACGGTGATGCTGACCTTCATCTCGTTCTGGCGCGCGTCTGCGATCGTTTTGTCCGACCTGGCCTCCTCCGCCTACTACGCCGGTGGTGACGCGGAGAAAGTTATTGGCAAAAGCGCTCCCTGGTTCATCCTGGCGGTCATGCTGTTCAGTTATGCCGTACGCGCGCTCTATATCGAATCGAGCAGCATGTTTGTGCGCGGCGGCGTCTACCGCGTCGTCAAAGAGGCGATGGGTGGAACCCTGGCCAAGTTCTCAGTCTCGGCCCTGTTGTTCGACTATGTCCTCACCGGTCCGATCAGCGCAGTCTCCGCCGGGCAATACTTGGCGGGCTTCATCAAGGACATCGGCATCGCCCTGCACCGCCCGTTGAACTTCTCCGACGACCATTTCGCGGCCGGGCTGGCGGTCATCGTCGTGCTCTACTTCTGGTGGAAGAACACACAGGGCATCCACGAATCCAGCGGGAAGGCAGTACAGATCATGGTGATCACCACGGTGATGGTGGTGATCTTAATCGTGTGGTGCACGATCACGGTTCTGCGCACTCCCGTCCAGTTGCCGCCCGGTCCATTCAGCACCGCGGGTGCGATTACTCTGAACAAAGAGTCGCTGGGCTGGCTCAATGGCACCTGGTTCGCCCATCTGACGTGGATACTCCTCTTCGTTGGCTTCGGGCACTCTGTGCTGGCGATGAGTGGAGAAGAGACGCTGGCCCAGGTCAACCGCGAGATCGAGCATCCCAAGCTGAAGAACCTGGAAAGGACCGGGCTGGTGATTTTTATCTACAGCCTGCTGTTCACGTCGCTGGTTTCGTTCTTTGCGGTGATGATCATTCCCGACAACGTGAGGCCAAACTTTTTCGCCAACCTGATTGGCGGCATCGCCATGTACTTGGTTGGGCCGACCAGCCTGAAGCTGGCCTTCCATGGATTCGTGGTGCTGGTGGGGGTGCTGATTCTCGCCGGCGCGCAGAACACTTCCATCGTGGGCGCGAATGGCGTGCTGAATCGCGTGGCCGAAGATGGTGTGCTCACGAGCTGGTTCCAGAAACCACATCATCGTTACGGCACCAGTTATCGCATCATCAATCTCATCGTCGGCATGCAGTTGGTCACCATCTTCCTGAGCTTGGGCAACGTCTACGTCCTGGCCGCGCTCTACGCCTTCGGCGTGATCTGGAGCTTTGCCACGAAATCGCTGGCAGTGCTGGTGCTGCGCTTCACCGAGCCCGGAAATCGGGAATGGAAAGTTCCCGGCAACCTGCACATCGGCAAGACGGAAGTCCCTGTTGGGTTGATCGCGATCTCCGCGGTGTTGTTCATCACGGCGGTCGTTAATCTGTTCACGAAGTATGAAGCCACAATTGCGGGACTGATTTTCAGTGGCGCGTTCTTTACGATCTTCACCCTCTCCGAGCGCCACGTTGCCAAGGAGCGCCACGGCAAACCGGAGCAACTGGACCAGTTTCGCGTGTATGGCAATCAGGAACTGGGCAGCGGCGCCATGGGCGTGCGGCCCGGAAATGTCCTGGTCGCGGTGCGCGATCCCCGCAATCTTTACTATTTACGGCACATCCTCAGTCATACCCATACGGGCAAGCAGGACGTCGTGGTCATGAGCGCCCGCCTCTATCATCGTGAGCATAGTTTCAGCGGCAGCACGGTCTTCGATGCTACTCAGGTCTTCGATCACTACGAGCAAGAACTGTTCACCGCCGCTGTGGCCGTTGCCGAAAAGGAAGGCAAGCCGATCCACCTGCTGGTTGTGCCCGCCACAGACGTCTTCGAAGCCATCATGGTGACGGCGCAGCGGCTTGATTCCACACGCGTGGTCTGCGGTCTATCCAACAAGCTCACGGCAGACGAGCAAGCCAAACTCACCGGCGACGCCTGGGAGCGCCTGCCTGAGCCGCGCCCGCGGCTGAACCTGGAAGTGTGCGCGCCGGACGGCGGCGTTCGCGAATACGCCCTTGGCCCTCACGCACCCCGCATGCGCCCGCAGGATGTCGAACTCATGCACAAGCTCTGGCTCGACATCACCGCGGATCCCAAGTATTCCGGGGCGCATCACTACCACATCGTGGCTCTCGCCCTGGAGGAACTCCAGCGCGAACTGACCACCGAGCAGCGCGCGCAACTCCTCGAGAAGCTGCACCAAGAAATGAACCGTCCCAATCCCCAGTGAATCAGATTTAGTAGATTGTTTTCGAGCGAAGGAGGCCTCATGGCGCGTATTTCCGGGGCTGCCAGCAACCAGGGCGGACTGCTCCGCCGGCTGTTCGTGGGACTCTTCTATTTGTTGACCCGGCACAGGCTCGGCCACGTCATCATGCCGGTTCAAGTCACCGCCCACCACTCCAAGCTGTTCTGGGGATATGTGCAGATGGAGCAATCGCAGATGGGCAGCAAACTGGTCGATGCCAAGCTCAAGGGATTGGCGGAGCTGCGGGTTGCGACGCTGGTTGGATGCCCGTTTTGAATTGACATCGGCTCTGCCGTAGGCAGAGACAACGGCATCTCCGCCGAACAGATCGCCAACCTGAGCCATTACCGCTCAGACTTCAACTTCTCCGAACTCGAGCGTCTGGCGCTGGAATACGCCGATGCTATGACCCAAACGCCGGTCGAAGTCTCAGACGCGCTCTTCGCCCGCCTGCGCGGGAGATTCAGCGACAGCCAACTGGTCGAACTGACGTCAGCAATTGCCTGGGAGAACTACCGTGCCCGCTTCGATCATGCCTTCGGTATTGAAGCGGAGAATTTCACGGAAGGCACCGTGTGCGCCTTATCAGTTCGCATACAAGAACCACGGCAAGCAGTAAACGAGTGAAGTTGTTGCGGCGATCAAAAAAGCCCCAGCCGGAACGACTGAGGCTTTAAACAAAGGGAAATACACCGCCGGCTGTCCCTGATGCATGTGGGGACAGCCGCCCTCGGCTGTCCGGCGGCCCAGGTGTATCGGGCCGCTCGCCTCCACTTAGCTGTGCATCCCACGGCGCGAGCAACTGCTGACCGCTTTCTCCGTTTTCTTCGAGCAGCAGCCCTTCTCGCAGTCTTTGCTGGCGCAGCACGTAGCCGCAGTTTTGTCTTTGCCGCAGCTCTCACCGCAGCATGCGGATTTATCCTTGTCCCCCTTCATGCAGGACTTGGCGTCGCTGCTCGCGCAGCACGACTTGGCGCCCTTGTCCTTGCCTGAGCAGCAGCCAGCCATTTCCTTGCCGTCGCCAGCGTGCTTCATATGCTTCATATGATCGGCACAGGAGGCGGCTGCATCTTTCGAGTCGGCCGCCATCTTGTCACAGCACTTCCCCTTCTCGGCCGGCGCGGAGCTCTGCTGTGGCGTGGACGCTGTGGTTTGGGTGACGGCTTGGGCCCAGGACACGACGGTCAGGGCCAGGATCAGGGCGATCATCTTGTGCTTCATCATGCGAGTCTCCATATAAATTCGGCTGAGTTTCGTTGGCGGGCTCGCGCCCGTGGGAAGCAGGCAGGGCCAATGCTCCCCAGCCTGCTGGTTGAGAAGGACTGCGCGCCTCTGGCGCGAGACGAGAACTCAGACGCGAAGGACTGTGCTTCGAATGGAACAGGACGGGAAGAGACCATTGTCCAGCGTCGCTGCAGTAGTGCGGCCACCGCTCCGGCAAGCCTGGCCGGGGAGGGCCATCAGCAATCCGCGCGAGTCCGGTCGAGGCATCCTGCTGACCGCGGAAAGCAATGGCGGACTGTCCGGCGCCTGCCTGGCGCAGCAAGGATGCTGATCGCCACACGGCATTTTGGAAGGCGCTAATGTCACAAAAACCGGCGACGCGAATCGGGAATGCAAACTTGGGCAGCAAGAGTGGTTAGGTCGGCTGGAAGAATGCGGCTTTTGCGCGGTTAAGTCCTCAGACTGCAGGACCGATGCCCGAGCCACTGGAATACTCCAGCAACAGAGCAACGCCAGTACAGTCCCGGCGATAAATCTCCTGAACATTGCAGTTATCGAGTTGAGACTGACACGGGCGGGACAGGCTATCTGTGATCGGCGTCACATCGTAGTGTGCGTCGCCAGCTAGCCCCTGAGGGTATTTTCCAAAGACGCTCGCAACTCACTGTAGCGGAACGGATATCCGCTCGCCACCAGTCGCGCGGGTTCCACTCGCTGGCTGCCCAACAAGACTGACTCTCCCATTTCACCGAAGGCCGCCTTGACCGCAAACGCAGGCACCGGGAAGATTGCCGGGCGAGACAGCGCGCTGGCCAGCGTCCGGGTGAATTCCGCGTTGGTCACCGGCTTGGGCGCGACCATGTTCACCGGGCCTTGCACAAGATCCGTCTTCAGAATGTGGTGAATGGCGCCGATCATATCCTGGACGTCAATCCAACTCATCCACTGCCGCCCATCGCCAAGCCGGCCTCCCAGGCCCAGCTTGAACGGAGTCAGCATCTTCCCGAGTGCGCCACCCTTGGGGCTAAGCACAACGCCAGTACGAATCTGAGCAGTCCGGATTCCGGCATCGATCGCAGGTTTTGTGGCGGCCTCCCACTCGCGGCACACGTCCGCCAGGAAACCCTCGCCGGCTGCACTGTCTTCGCGCAGCCATTCGTCGCCCCGGTTGCCGTAGTATCCGATGGCCGAACTGCACACGAACACGTGCGGCTTAATCTTCGCCTGCGCAAGAGCCTGAGCCAGATTGCGGGTACCGATGATCCGGCTATCACGAATTTTGGCCTTCTTCGCCTCGCTCCAGCGTCCCACGATGCTCTCGCCCGCCAGATGAATGACCGCGTCGAATCCGGAGACCGACTCGGGAGCAATGGGCTGCGCAGGATTCCACGGAATCTGCGCTCCTCCGGCGGCGCCGTTGCGCGCCAGCCGCACCACGTCGTATCCGCGAGTGCCGAGGGAGGGAAGGAGAGCGGCCCCGATGGGCCCGGACGCACCGCTGACGAGAACTCGAGAAATCATGGTTTTACGTGATGTCACTCTACCAGCTTGCATGGCTGCACGCCAAAACGGTGTGAAATTCGCAAGGTTCAACCCGATTGAAACGGGGCATCTGCCTGCCTCGATCAGCCTGCGAACGCTATAATGGAGGAATCCCAATGTGCACTCCGCTACGGAGCCCCTTTCTCCGCGGGTATAATCCATCATGGCGAGCTTGCGCCAACAGATCGCTACCACCGCTCTCACTCTGACCAAGTTCCGCGATCTGATGAAGCGGATGCAGGAGAACCGTCCGCAAGACGATCTGACCATCGTCAAGAAGGCCTACGACTACTCCCTGAAGCACCACGAAGGCCAGACCCGCGCGTCCGGCGAGCCGTACCTCGTGCATCCCCTGGAAGTGGCGCTCGTCCTGGCCGAAATGAAAATGGACCCGGCCGCCATCGCTGCCGGCTTGCTGCACGATTCCGTGGAAGACACCTCGGTCACAATCGTCGACATCCGCAAGGAATTTGGCGACCAGGTCGCCCACATCGTCGAGGGTGTCACCAAGATCAGCAAGATCGACTTCGCCACCCGTGAGGAGCAGCAGGCCGAAAACTTGCGCAAGATGATGCTGGCCATGGTCGACGACATCCGCGTGGTCTTGATCAAACTCGCGGACCGCCTGCATAACATGCGGACACTGGAGCATCTGCCTCCCGAACGCCAGCAGAAGATCGCCGAAGAGACACTGGAAATCTACGCCCCCATCGCCCATCGCCTCGGCATGGGCAAAATCCGCGGCGAGTTGGAGGATCTGGGCTTCCGCTTCCTCGATCCCGGTGGCTACGAGCAGGTCGAGAAATCCGTCAACGCCCGGCGCAAGCAGGGCGAGGCCTTCCTCGCCAAAATGCAGCAGATCATCACCGACAAGCTGAAAGAGGCGGGCATCCAGGCGCGTGTCGAAAGCCGCATCAAGCGCCTGTTCAGCATCCACAAGAAACTCCAGAAGCAACGCATCTCGGTGGACCAGGTCTACGACCTCTGCGCCATGCGCGTGATCACGCGGTCCCTGCAGGACTGCTACGCCGTGCTCGGCATCATCCACAATTTGTGGCGGCCGGTGCCGGGGCGCATCAAGGATTTCATTGCCATGCCGCGGCCGAACTTCTATCAATCGCTGCACACCTCGGTCATCACCGAAGACGGCACACCGTTTGAAATTCAGATCCGCACCGAGGACATGCACAAGATGGCGGAGGAAGGCATCGCCGCCCACTGGAAATACAAAGACGGCCCGGTGTCGGCGCAGGACGAGCAGCGCCTGGCCTGGTTGCGGCAGGTAGTGGAGTGGCAGCGCGACGTCAGCGATCCCAACGAATTTCTTTCCACGCTCAAGGTCGATCTCTATCCCGAAGAGGTTTACACCTTCACGCCCAAGGGCAAAGTCGTGGTGCTGCCCCGCGATGCCACGCCGGTCGACTTCGCCTACACTATCCACACCGAGGTCGGCCACACCTGCGTCGGCGCCAAGGTCAACGGACGCATGGTGCCGCTACGCCACAAGCTGCATTCGGGCGACATCGTAGAAATTCTGACTCAGCCCGGCCACAAGCCCAGCCGCGACTGGCTCGGCCTGGTCAAATCCTCGCGCTCGCGGAACAAAATCAAGCACTGGCTCAACGTCCACCAACGCGAGCGCGCGATTGAAATCGGCCGCAAGTTGATTGAAAAGGAAGCGCGCAAGTACCGTATCGCGCTGAAGGAAATCAAAGACGAAGACTTGCAGAAGGTCGCGTCCGGCTACGGACTGGGCAAGGCCGACGACCTCATGTCCGGAATCGGCTACGGAAAATATTCTGCGCGCCAGGTGCTGGCTCGCTTGCTTCCGGCTGGCGCCACGCCGTCGATTTCAGGGGACATCGAGGCCGAGGGCCTAACTTCCCAACCCGGTGGCATCGCCAGCGTTGTTCGCCGCGTCTTCGGCGACCACAACGCCATCACGGTCAAAGGCCAGGGCGACATGCTGGTCTACCGCGCCCGATGCTGTAATCCCATCCGCGGCGAAGGCATCGTCGGCTATATCACCCGCGGCAAGGGCGTAGCCGTGCACTCGGTGCACTGCCCCAACGTAACGAATCTTCTATACGAACCGGAGCGCCGCATTGACGTAGAGTGGGCCCGTGACGAGAGCACTCCCACCGCCTATCCCGTAAAGTTGACCGTCTTTTGCGACGACCGCTTCGGCATGCTAAAGAACATCACGGGCGTGATTGGCGATGCCAAGAGCAACATCCGCAACATCGCCGCGCATACCGCCAACAGCCAGGCCAGCGTGGAAGTCGTCCTCGATATCGCTGATCTCAAGCATCTCGAACTGATCATCGGCGGCCTGCGCAAGATTCCCGGCGTCCACGAAGTGCAGAGACTGCAGAAGATCTAACCGCACTTGGAGTTTCTAAGCGAATCGCGCCGTAGGCACACGTCTCCGGGTCCCACGCTGTGATAGATTGAGTGCTGCTACATCAGCGAGCGCCCAGCACCTTTCCCTTCTAGCACAAAAGGACAACCGACAGTCGGGTTGGTACCATCCTACGGCCGCTACTTGTAGCGTCTCGTGACGGGGAGGACCCCAGGATGCTAGTTTACGGGTATTCCGCCTTCATTTTCTTCCTGGTTGCCTGCACACCGTCTGTTACCGCACAGCAGGCGCCGCGGGCTGCTCCCGAACCGTTCTACTATGTTGCATTAACAGATCCTGCCTGCCCGGTGTCCGGCTTCACGCCTCCCGCTCCCGTCACCAACGAGATCCACGTGCTCTATTTCCCTATGGGACAGGGTGCAACCATTAAGGGACCGAAGTCGCCCGTCCTGCACTTGGTTTTTGACAACGGATTTGGACCTGATAACGACCGAACCCTCCCCTTCACGAAACGAGAAGACGGCATATGGCTCGCCACGGTCCCACTGAAAGACCGGTTCCCCAAATACGCCGTCTATTGGATAGAAGACCGCGAAACCAAGCAACTGGACACCAATCGAGGCAGGTATTTCGAAGTCCCATTTTGTGATCTCGAAGGCCGGCGCGCCGAATGGAGCCTGCGGTATGAGGCTGAGTCGTATACCGGCCAACTCGAATCGCATGGCATAGAGCGTGCTGCCGACTACGCTAAAGCCGTAGAAGTTCTTGATGAGTACATTCACCCGCCATCGCGGGGCGAGAACCTGATCTCCAGCCTTTGGAGATATAAGCTCAAGCTCCATGACGATACGCCAGAGGCTCGTTCTACGCTGCTGGCAGAAATCAACAAGTTCGTTGCCGACCATTCCGCCGACGGATTCGGCCTCATCGATGCCCTTAATTTCGCAGCTTATGAGGACTGGATTCCTCCGGTGACCATGGAGACCCTGGCCAAGGCAATCGAGAGCAAATACCCCGATGACAACCCGCGCCGATTTATCCTTCAGGCTCGTGCCTCAAGGGCGAAAGACAAGCAGAAACGCATTGCTCTGCTGTGGGAACTTGTGGACAAATACCCCACCGGCCGGGAAGCCAACTTCGCCCGCAGTCAACTGCTGCTCGAGGTCACCGATCTTGCCCAGTGCGAGAAGCTCTATCAACCGCTCCGGGCGAATGATCCCGACAACCCATTTCATCCTTGGAACATGGCCAGCATTTATGTCCGGGCGAACCAGAAATTACCAGAGGCTCTCGCTTTGCTTGACCTGGCCGACAAGCTATTCGAGGCCAGTCGGAATAAGCAGGCCAAAATTCACTACTCCGAGCCCACCTTAAAAGAAATTAAGCTCAAAATCGCCATCACGCGCGCCGAGATTTTGATCCGATTGGGCAAGCCCGGCGATGCGCTCTCGGTGTTGCATCCGCTGAAGCCGCAGTTCACCTCCGGTTCCCCCTATTACCTCCTGGGCCAGGCATTCGGAGCTACCGGAGACAAGCGCGCGGCGATCGATGCCTACCTGGAATCCGTTGTCCGCCCCTCCAAGGACCAACAACTGGCGAATGCTCGACTGGAAGCCCTCTGGACCAGCGAAAAACTCGGCAGCGAGCAGGAATTGCAGCATCGCATTGAGGCCAGGCTCGTCCAGAACTTCACCACTGCAGACTATGTGCCGCGCGTCCTGGCACACCCCGCCCCCGATTTCGACCTGACCACCCTCCGCGGGGAGCGCGTATCGAGTTCTCAGTTGCGCGGCAAGAAAGTCATCTTAGACTTCTGGTCCGTCTGGTGTGGCCCGTGCCTGTGGGAGTTGAAAGCACTTCAGGATTTCCAGGAAAAACATCCGGAACTCGTAGTCGCAACCGTCGTCGACGCGGAGACCGATACCAAGCAGCTCGAACCCGTAATCCGCAACAGGGAGCTGACAAGCCTGCGAATTTCCAAGGCGGCGTCAGAACTCCGGGAGAAATTCTGCAAAGGAGGCGTGCCCGATACGTTCATCATCGACGAAAAGGGCTTCGTGCGAATTGAGCACCTGGGGTCCGTTCCCGATGTCTCGCGTTATTTTGAAGCCGATTTGAAAGCCATTGCCGACGCCGGCCCGGCTAGGGATCCAGAACGCACCGCGACAAGTGTTCAGCCCTGACGATGCCGTCAAGCCAGCGCTTGCCGCCACTGGGTTGGCAAAAGACGCCCGGGGAACCACATGGCCGCGCATCTCCCCACTGTGTTACCCTGTGCCCTCGGTGGGTGTGCTTTGCCCTGACTGGTGAGTCCTGAGATCTGCCTTATGCGTGAAATCATTTCGACCAAAGACGCCCCGCAAGCCATTGGCCCTTACTCGCAGGCCATCAAAGCCAACGGATTTGTATTTGTGTCCGGCCAAGTTGCCAGTGACCCTGCCACGCAGCTAGTCATCGCCGGAGACGTTGCCGCCCAGACCGACCGAGTTCTGCGCAACCTGTCGGAGATTCTGGAAGCCGCGGGCAGTGGTCTGGGTAAGGTCGTGCGCTCGACGGTGTTTCTCAAGAACATGAACGACTTCGCCGCCATGAATGGCGTCTACGGCAAGTATTTCAGTACAGCACCACCCGCGCGATCCACCGTCGAAGTCGCGCGTCTGCCAAAAGATGTGCTGGTCGAAATCGACGTGATCGCCCTTGAATAGCGCACCGTGCCGGCCGCAAGCTGCGCAGCAGCGCAAGAATAAAGCCCAGGCGCCAAGCCATGGGTAAGCGCGTTCAATGATTGAACCCCCCAGCGAGCGTGCGTTAGAACTGAATTTCCGTGGAGAACGGTGGGCAAAAACCTTCAAGATCCAGCTGCGCTAGCGGCGGCATATGAAAGCCCGGCACGGAAGTGCCGGGTTAAGAGGGGGAAAGGTACGCGAGTCCCGTAGGGACGACACTGGTTCTCACGCACACTCAGCAGGGCGAAAGAGGAGTTCTCACGCACACTCGAAAACGGAAAGAAAGATCCGCTAATTCGAATAATCGCATTCCGGCCGCGACGGAGGGCGCTTCCCAAATCGGAAATATTTTCCACAGCGTACGCCTGTCAAGCACAAACTGCGCGGCCGCTCCTAACTCCACCAACATAAAGCCCATAAACCTCTTTCCCTCCAGGCAAATCACCCTCTTAACTTGTTAAAATCGTATTTTAAGCATGTTCAATGGCCAGAAGTCGATCGTAGCCAGCCGCAAGCTAGTCGCTAACTCATTATTTTATTCCGTAATATTTTACGAGCAAGCCCTGCATTCTCTACATTTTGCGAGGAAGATTCAGATCGGATCTGCGTAACTTTAACAAACCAAGCATTTTATCTGCAGGGTGCAAAAAATGTGTTGATATGAATATCCCCCGGCCTTTAGCGACGGCGACCGCCCTCCTCGTATTAGCGATCTCCCTGCGCGCCCAGACGCCCGCCCACAGAGTTCAGGTCGTTCGCCCCAACACGAATGCCCCCACCAAGGTCACCGGCGACGGCGTCAAGACCGAGTCTGGCCTGCAGTACTGGGATATCAAGGGCGGCACCGGCGACGTTGCCAAAGACGGGGACCACGTGAAGGTGCACTATACCGGCTGGCTCACCTCGGGCAAGAAATTCGACAGCTCCGTCGATGCCAATCAGCCCTACGAGTTCAGTCTAGGAAAAGGCGAAGTCATTAAGGGATGGGACGAGGGCGTTGCCGGAATGAAAGTCGGCGGCAAGCGGCAATTGCGCATCCCGCCGGAACTGGCCTATGGCGAGGCGGGTCATCCGCCCCAGATTCCGCAGAACGCGACATTGATTTTCGACGTGCAGCTGCTCGCGGTCTCGCCCCCGCGGTGAGGCTCTTAAGCCTTGACGACTTTGCCGCTGCGCAGGCAGGAGGTGCAAACGCGAATGCGCTTGCCCTGGCCGTTGACCTTGGCGTGCACCGGGCGCAAGTTGATGTTCCAGCGCCGCTTGGTGACGTTGTGGGCGTGGCTGATGCGGTTTCCCGCTTGCGGCTTCTTGCCGCAGATATCACATTGTTGTGCCATGACTGCTCCAGATTCTTTATGGGGCTCTACGCGAAACTTCTATTTTACAGGACGAATGCGCTTTCGCCAACCCGTACAGTGGCGTCAGACCCTCGCCAGAAGGCCTACGGCCTGGCGGTGCAGGTTATAATCGACATGTCACCGGCAAGGAGAATCCATGAGCCGCGGCAGCTCAATCTTCGATAGCGTCGCGATGTTGGTGTTAATAGGCATCCTGGCGGGAGCGCTCGGCGGCCTGGCCGTCGGAGTTGTGACCGGCCGCAAGCCTAGTTCCCCTTCTTTGAGCACGGCTCGCTAATCTTTGAAAGCCTTCAGACGACTGGCTGAACTGCGACGCGGATCGTCGAAGAACCCCATCCCTTGTGTTGTGCCATACTGAATGCATGCAGTCCCCACTCCAGTCACCGACTGCGGCTACCGATCCGAAGTCCGTGAAGGTGAACCTTACCACGGGCACGGGCGTTGACATCGAGTGGAACGATGGCCACGTCTCGCACTACGGCTTCGTCTACCTGCGCGACGCCTGCCCCTGCGCCATGTGCGAAGAAGAGCGCGCCAAGGCCGGACGCCGGCCTGGCGATCCCCCGAAACTCGCGCCCGGGGTGCTCCCCATGTTCAAGCCTACCGCCAAGCCACTCTCGGCCGAAGGCGTAGGCAAGTACGCCATCAAGTTCTCCTGGAACGACAGCCACGATCTGGGCATTTATTCGTGGAGGTTCCTGCGCGAAGTCTGCCCTTGCGAGGAGTGCAAAGCCGCAAGAGCTGTGGGATAGACCGCGGCGAGCGCCAACGAGTGTGCCCCGTTCCCGATTTGAAACACTCAAGAGACGACGGTGACATCCATCACAGACTGTCGGACCGATGGTCGCGAAACTAAATTTGAGCAACGCCCTTGCCGGACCAAGGGTCCAGTGCCGCAGGCACATTCCGCCGCTTCGCGGCTTTAGGTCGCGTAGCAATCCCTTTTCCCAACTTGAAATCCTCAATCCTGTGCTCTGACATTCCCCTGTAAAATCAAATCAGCAACTCGGAGCCACTTCCGCATTGTCTTTTCTCGATCAACTCAACCCGCAGCAGCGTGAGGCCGTCGAAACCACCGAGGGGTCGGTACTGATTCTTGCCGGCGCGGGGAGCGGGAAGACGCGGGTCATCACTTACCGCATCGCGTACCTGATCGAGCATAAGGGCGTGATGCCCGAATCCATTCTGGCGATGACCTTCACCAATAAAGCCGCCGCCGAGATGGGTGAGCGCGTCCAAAAACTCGTGGGCGGGTTGAGCATCGCCAAGCCGGTCATCTCGACTTTTCACTCTTTCTGCGTGCGGGTTCTGCGCCGCGATATTGAAGCTTTGCGGATTCCGTCCACTACGCCTGGCCAGCCGCCTATCGGACACACGAAGAACTTCGTCATCTATGACGAAAGCGACATGCAGTCGGTGGTGAAGTCGATCATGAAGCGGCTGGGCCTCGACGACAAGCAGCTCACGCCGCGCACCGTCCTCTCACGCATCTCGTGGGCCAAGAGTCACATGCTCGACCCGCAGGAACTCTACCTGCAATCGGCCGATCCCAAGACCGAGCGTATTGCCCATCTGTACGAGGAATATCGGAAAGAGCTGCGGAAAGCCAACGCGCTCGACTTCGACGACCTGCTGCTCGAAGCCGTGCGGCTGCTGAAGTCGTCGGCACCGGTGCGCGACTATTACAACCGACGTTTTCAGTATCTGCTCATCGACGAATATCAGGATACGAACCGCCCCCAGTACGAACTCATGCGCATGCTGGCCGGAGAGCGACACAATGTTTGCGCCGTGGGCGACGAGGACCAGTCGATCTATTCCTGGCGCGGGGCCGACATCCGCAACATCCTCGAATTTGAACAGGACTTTCCCGAAGCGAAGATCATTCGCCTCGAGCAGAACTACCGCTCCACGCAGAATATTCTGCAGGCTGCGTCGGCTGTGGTCGCCAATAACCTTCGCCGCAAGGGCAAGAACCTGTGGACTTCGCGTCAGGGCGGCACCAAGATCGGCTACTACGAGGCGCCGGACGGAGAGAACGAAGCGCTCTTCGCCGCCGACCACATCGCCCGGTATCTGCGCGAGGCGAACGAGCGAGGTGAGGCGTCGCGCGCTGCTGTTCTCTACCGCACCAACTCGCAGTCGCGGCTGTTTGAAGAAGCCATGCGCCGCTACGGATTGAAGTATCACGTGGTCGGCGGATTCTCCTTCTACGAGCGGGCCGAGATCAAAGACATGATCTCGTACCTGAAAGTCATCCAGAACCCGGACGACTCGATCTCGCTGCTGCGCGTGGTCAACACTCCCACCCGCGGCATCGGCAAAGGCACGATCGACACGCTGGAAAACCTTGCCCTCGAAACTGGATTGTCGCTGTGGGGCGCGATCGGCGAGGCGATCCGGCGACAGCTGTTGCCGCTGCGCGCCCTCTCGTCGCTGAAGAACTTTCAGCAACTGATCGAAGACGCCCGGGCCATGCTGGCCGGAACCTTCGCGGAGCAACTAAGCCAGAGTGCGGGAGCCCGAACTTCAGATGGGGTAGGAGACAGCGAAAACCAGCACGTGCCAAGCCCCGAAGGGGCGGGATTCGTTAGCCCAGGACGGAAGTCCTGGGAAGGAGACGAGGACGAAGCGAGTCCCGCCAGGGACGGCACTGACTCCGCTGCCGACGCCACGGCCTTCGATCCCGCGGAGTTCGGCAATTTTTCGTTCGATTTCGGCGCCGCGGATTCAGAAGGTGAGGCTTTCGAGCTCGACTCCGATGTGGAGGCGGGAGGCCCTTCGGCAGGCTCAGGGCAGGCTCTCCACGACGGCCGGCAGGATGCCGGCGCTACGAAACACGAACCCGCGGATTCATTCCCTGCTCCGACGGTCAGTACCGCCGACATCCTCAAATTCCTGATCGACCGCACTGGCTACATCAAGCTGCTCGAAGACGAGGACACCCCTGAGGCCTACTCCCGCATCGAGAACCTGCATGAACTGGTCAACGCCGCTATGGACTCACGCGACCGCGCCGAGACGCTCGACCAGTTCCTCGACCACGCGGCTCTCGTGAGTGACGCCGACGACTACGACGAGCGCGCCCAGATCACGCTGATGAGCCTGCACGCCGCCAAGGGCCTGGAGTTTCCGTTGGTCTTCCTCAGCGGCCTGGAAGAAGGACTATTCCCGCACTCGCGCACCATGCTCGTCCCCGACGATATCGAAGAAGAGCGACGCCTGTGCTATGTGGGCATGACGCGTGCCATGGACCAGCTTATTCTCACGCGTGCGGTTTACCGCCGCCGTTATGGCACCGATCTTCCGGAAGCGAGCGTGCCGTCGCGGTTCCTGGATGAAGTCCCAGCCCCGCTGATCGAGGAACTGGGGACCAGGAGGGCTCGTGTGGGGACGGCTGCCGTCGGCCGTCCGGCGGGACGAAGCCCTGCGGCCTACGATGCCGAGAGCGCCCATTACTCCTACGAAGACGAAGATCAGAGCGCAGCCTGGCACGCACAGCAGAGTACCCGAGCCCCGTCGCGCGCTGCGAAGCCCGCCGCGCCGGGCCGGCTTTACAACTCTATCGAGAACATCGCGGAGTTCTTCGCCAGCCGCGGCAAGAAGTTCAGCGTCACGAAAACACCGGTCGAAGAGCCCACCGGCAAGCGAGGATTTCGCCCCGGCCAAAAGGTGCGCCACCCAAAATATGGCGAAGGAACGGTCTACCAGCGCGAAGGAGAAGGCGAAGAAGCCAAGATTACGGTACAATTCCCTCGCTTCGGCTTGAAGAAGCTGGTGGAGAAGTACGCCCAACTGGAGAGAGCCTGAGCGCGATCTGCTCCAGCTAACTGATCGCTGGTTTCCGTAAGAAAAGGAAAAAAACAGCCGCGAAGCGGCGCGAGAATAGAGCCCACGGCGTAAGCCGTGGGTCATGCCACAAGAAATCTCAGCCCCGAAGGGCCGAAAGAAAACCGAGGCGCAATCCGCCCGGCTAATCCGTACGACGAAGAGGACATCCACAGCATTCATGGCAAACACATCGACACTCAGCAAGGAAGAACGCAAGAAAGCCAAACGCACCGCCCGCAAGAAGCGCAAAGCGGAAAAGCCGCTCAAGCCCCGCGATTACCCTCGCGGATCCAAGAAGCCCAAGGTCAAGAAACTGGCTCGCGGCCAGGCGAAGCGGTAGTCAGGCAAGAGCCGAGCTACGCTCGGCGGACGGCCGGGGGCGGCCGTCCCCACATATTCGAAGCACTTGGCATTTCGCGGCGATGTTCTGATGGCGGCAAGAATGTTTGCTGGCTAAATGCCAAGTGCGAATGGCTAGAGGCTCGGTTTTTCAGGAGACCACAACCGCTTGTCACAACCAACCACGGAACCCGCAGCCGTCATCCGTACTTCTGACAACCAGCTTTTCTGCTGCAAGTCGATTGACAAGCTGATCTCCGAAGCCGAATCTCCGGGCCAGCGCCTGCAAAAGACACTTGGACCCTGGTCGCTCACGGCGTTGGGCATTGGCGCAATCATCGGCTCGGGCATCTTCGTGCTTACCGGCACCGCGGCCGCTGGAGAATACTTCCAGGCGCCGTCCATCCTGCACGCGCAGGTGCTCGACATCATCGTGAACTTCTTGCGCGGCGGCGGCACAGCGGCCGTGCTGATGCACGGACGCCCGCCGGCTGGACCATCGATCGCGATTTCATTCTTTCTGGTTGCGATTGCCTGCAGCTTTGCCGGGCTCTGCTACGCGGAACTGGCATCGATGATCCCGATCGCGGGGAGCGCTTACACGTATTCCTACGCGACCCTCGGCGAGATTTTTGCCTGGATCATCGGCTGGGATCTCATCCTAGAATACGTTGTCAGCAACGTCGTCGTGGCCATCGGCTTCAGCGCCTACACCAAGGCGCAACTTGCCTCATTCGGCATCAATTTGTCCGACCGATGGTCAACGCCCGTCTGGGAATCCGGTCACTGGACGGGAGCTTACTTCAACATTCCCGCATTCCTCATCATTTTCATTCTCACCGTGCTGCTCGTGCGGGGAATCAAGGAATCCGCCGAGGCGAACAACATCATGGTCGCTATCAAGATCGGCGCCATCCTGATTTTCCTGGTGGTGGGTGGAGCGCTGCA